>JAUMAX010000025.1:0-5431 GCA_032116115.1 Porphyrobacter sp. | reverse complement strand
GCTTGGGCGTGACCTGGTCGCTGTTGCGCACAGCGTTGATCAGCACATGCACGCCGCGCTCGGGCTGCCCGGCGAGTGCCAGCGCAAGGCCCATATCGGCAGGATCGATCGCCTGCGCATATTCATCAAGCACTTCGACCGCCGAACGGCTGTCCCCGAGCGCAATCTTGGCGAGCGCGAAGCTCAGCACGGTGCGCGGGTTATCGTCGCCCAGATCCAGCGAGTCGCCAAAGCTGGTTGCGGCCGAATTGAACCGGCCTGCTTCCATATAGGCTGCGCCAAGCAGGGCGCGGTAGCCGGGGTTGCGCGGATCGGCGAGCACGGCGGCTTCGGCGTGCTGGATCGCCTTGTTGATCTGGCCCTTGCTGAGCGCGGTCTGCGCGTTGGCGAAGGACACCTCGGCGCGCGGCGCGGCATTGGCGGCCATGCCAGCCAGCGTCAGGCCAGCAATGGCAGTCGTGATGGCGAGCGCGAGGCGCGGCGCAGTACGGCTGCCGGTCTTGAAGCTACGGTCCATGATCATTTCCCCCTGGTGGTGGTCTGCGTCGGTTGATGGGTCGGGTCGCCGGTCAGTGGCGCTTCAGGTGATTGGCGATAACGTCGAGGTCGTCATATTCGGCGAGCAGCCGGTCCAGCGCTTCGGTCACCAGGGCTTGCGCGCTGACGCCTTGCATGGTTGCGGCAAGCCGCAGCTTGAGATGGCGATCGGCATCAAGCCGGAGCGTGAAGGCAGCCCGTCGGCCAGCCTGCGAAGCTGGAACGCGGGCGCTGGCGGCGGGGCGCGGCGCGCGCGGTGCCGGTGCGGCGACGACAGGCTCGGCCACGGGAGTCGGGGCGAGCGGCGCATAATCCGCGCTTTCGTCCTCGTCTGCGTAATCGTCGTCTGCGTAAGCTTCGTCGTCGAAGGCCTCGCCGTAAACCGGCTCGCTGTCCTCGTCATATTCGGATTCGGCGTCTTCGGGGCCGGTCATCACCGCATCGGCGAGTACGCGTTCTTCAAGACGGCGCTGCTGGCGGCGCACGATCGGACCGGGACCACCGACGAAATCATCGGCAGAAACATCGGCATTGATCGGCACGATATCGGCGCTGGCCTGACTGTCCGAATCGCCCATATCGTTCCAGCCGAGGTCTTCGAGCTGGTCTTCGGCGATTGCGGCAATCGCCGTCTCGTCAACCAGCGGCGCGACCTGCGGACGCATGGCGGGTTTCGCGCCGCCCTTGCGGGCCAGCAGCGACGGGCCGAGCGAGGCAAAACCGGGTTCGGACATGGCCTGTCGCCTCCGATGCGCTTACTGTGCGACCCGGCGACCGAAGCCGCCAGCGGGACGCGGCACGCCGCCCAATTGCTGGGCCTGACCATTGGGGGCAGGCGCAAACACGGTGCGGCGGAAGTTCTTTTCGAGGCGGTCGGCGATGTAACGCCACAGCGCGGCGATCTCGGCTGCCGAGCGGCTTTCGGGATCGACTTCCATCACAGTGCGGCCGTCGATCATCGAGGCAGCAAAATCGGTGCGATGGTGAAGCGTGATCGGCGCAACCGTGCCGTGCTGCGACAGCGCGACGGCGGCTTCCGAGGTGATCTTGGCCTTGGGGGTGGCCGCGTTGACGACGAACACCAGCGGCTTGCCCGCACGCTCGCACAGATCGACCGTTGCGCCCACGGCGCGCAGATCGTGCGGCGACGGACGGGTCGGCACAACGATCAGTTCAGCGACCGAAATCACCGACTGGATCGCCATGGTGATGGCGGGCGGGGTGTCGATCACCGCAAGCTTGAAGCCCTGCTGACGCAGGACGGCAAGATCATTGGCAAGCCGTGCGACGGTGGTCTGGGCGAAAGCCGGATATTCCGCCTCGCGCTCGTTCCACCAGTCCGCGAGGCTGCCCTGCGGGTCGATGTCGATGAGCACGACCGGGCCAGCGCCTGCGCGCTGTGCCTGGACGGCAAGATGTCCGGACAGGGTGGTCTTGCCCGATCCACCTTTCTGCGATGCCAAAGCGAGTACACGCAACGCCTGGGTCCCCCATGGATTGAACCGTCCAGGCCCGCCCTATTGCGACACCTGATAACGGCTGGATGGACACGGGATCGCAGGATACCCCTAATTTAGAGTTAACACCCCGCGCCTTCCTGCAAGGTTTGATCGTCCTGTGATGGCGAACTGTCAGAGGCTTGCAGCCTGCCGCAGTCCCCCGCGAGAAGCGGGCAACCATTTGCTAACCCTGTTTCGGCTATGCAGGCGGCAGGACATTCACTCCCACGCGATAGGGCAGCATGACAATGACACGGATCATGGCATCGAAGGTGGCCGCAGGCTCGGCACTGGCGCTGGCGCTGCTGGCGGCTCCTGCATGGGCTGACGTCAAGGCCGGGGTCGACGCCTGGAGCGCGGGCGATTTCACCCGCGCGGTGGTCGAATGGCAGGAACCGGCGGCAGCGGGGGATCCCGACGCTCTGTTCAATCTGGCGCAGGCCTACCGGCTGGGGCGCGGGGTGGAGATCGACAATGCCCGCGCGCGCAAGCTCTATGAACAGGCCGCCAGCCTCGGCCATGTGAAGGCTGCCGACAATTACGGGCTGATGCTGTTTCAGGAAGGCGAGCAGGAGCGCGCCATGCCGATGATTCGCGCGGCTGCCGAACGCGGCGATCCGCGCGCGCAATATGTGCTGGGTCTGTCGCACTTCAACGCTGACTATGCGCCCCGCGACTGGGTGCGCGCCTACGCGCTGATGACGCTGGCGAATGGTTCGGGCCTGCCGCAGGCGCGCGATGCGCTGGCGCAGATGGACAAGTATGTGCCGCCGGCGCAGCGCAGTCAGGCCCAGTCGCTCGCCCGCCAGCTTGAGGCCGGGGCCAAGTCCCAGCGCTCGGCAGAGCTGGCTGCGGTCGAACTCGGATCGCGGCCCGCCGCGCCCGCACCGGCGCCTGCCGCCGCTGTCGTGACCCGGCCCGTGCCCAAGGCGGCAGGCCTTCCGCCTGCGCCAAGGCCGCTGACCCCCGCTCCGGCGCCTGTGACCATCGCTGCCGCGCCAAAGCCGGCCGCTACCGCCACGCCCGCCGTTGCCCCGCAGCGCAAGCAGGGCAATTGGCGCGTGCAGTTGGGGGCCTTCGGGGTTGCGGCCAATGCCGACCGGCTGTGGGGTCAGCTTGGCAATCACGCCGCCCTCTCCGGCACACGCAAGTCGCTGGTGCCGAGCGGCAATCTGACCCGCCTGCTCGCCACCGGCTTTGCCAGCGAGGCCGAGGCGACCCGCGCCTGCGCGGCATTGAAGCGCGAGGGCAAAGCCTGCGTGGTCGCTGGCCAGGGTTGACCGGATCGGGCTGATCGCGCGGCTGTGACCTGACCAGCCGTCAACACACTTCGACCGGGCGCACTTTCAAAGCGGCCCGCAGGTGATACTATCGCCCCACTTTCAGGCGGGGGGATCAGCCATGAACGAGACGCTTACACCGCGCGCGGCTGATGATATCTTCGATGATCATGAGCCTGCCATCGCTCCGGTCGCTGCTGCGGCGCGGATCGACACGCTCGATTTCATTCGCGGCCTTGCCGTTATGGGCATTCTGGCGGCCAATATCGTCGCTTTCGGCCAGCCCTTTGACGCCTATCTTTACCCCGCGGCCTTCCTGACGGACACGGGCGATCCGGACGGCTGGATGTGGATCGCGCAATTCGTGCTTGTCGATGGCAAGATGCGCGGGCTGTTCACTCTGCTGTTCGGCGCGGGGATGTATCTGTTCATGGAGAAAGCCTGGGCGCGCGGGGCCACGCGCAAGCTGCAGGCGTGGCGGCTGATCGTGCTGATGGGCTTTGGCCTGGTGCACTTCTTCTTCCTCTGGCCGGGCGATATCCTGTTCGGCTACGGTTTCCTCGGCCTTGGCGCGCTGGCCTGCATGGCGTGGCGCGCGCGCACCCAGCTCTGGGTCGGGCTGGGGGTCTATATGCTGGGCGCCATTTTCTATGCCTTTGCGATCTGGCCGTGGCTGGTCGTGTCGACCCCGCTGGGCGAAAGTTCACCCGAATTGCTGTCGCAACGCGCCGAAATGGTTGCCGGGATCGAGAAGACCCTTGCCGCTTCCAGAGTGCCGAATGCCGCCATGGCGTCGGGTGATTATGGCGCGCTGGTGGCGCACCGGCTCACTCAGGATACCTTCGACCCGGTGCTGTCGCCGCTGATGTTCTGCCTCGAGACGATCCCGTTGATGCTGATCGGGATGGCGCTTTACCGGATGGGGTTCTTTTCCGGCGCCTTTCCGCGCGCCAAGCTGGTCCGCTGGGGCTGGACGGGCGTGATCATCGGCGGGCTCGCGCATCTTGGCATCGGGCTGGTGATGCAGGCTGACAAGTTCAGTTATTACGGCACGTTCGGTGCCTTTTTCGGCATGAGCCCCTTGCCCCGGCTCTGGATGGTGCTGGGGCTGGCGGCGCTGCTGGTGGCCTATGCTCCCGGCGCAACCGGCTGGCTGGGCGATCGGGTGCGTGCGGCCGGACGGGTGGCTTTCACCAATTACCTCGGCACATCGGTGGTGATGATGTTCGTCTTCCAGGGCTGGGCGCTGGGGCTGTTCGGACAGCTGAGCCGCCCGCAGCTTTACATCGTGGTTGTGCTGGCATGGGCATTGATGCTGGCATGGTCGAAGCCATGGCTCGACCGCTATCGCTACGGCCCGCTCGAATGGCTGTGGCGGTGCCTGACCTACCGGACGGTCTTCCCCCTGAAGAAATAGCGCCAAGCGACAAACGGGACCAAAGAGTGCTGATTCGGCCCGCCGAAGGACGGGCCGCAAGCGCGACCGCGCGCCCGCAGCGACGCGGCCTTCAGGCCGTGTGAGCGAGGATCTCGCATCGCGGAGGCGATGCGAAAAAAAGAGTTGTTATTGAGAATAACTCGCATACATTCGCTCCTGCAAACGCTTCGCAGGAAAGATTCGCACGGCTATGTACATCTGCATCTGCAATGCCATTCGTGAGACTGATTTGCGGAAAGCCGCACTGACCTGCGATGGCGACGCTGAAGCGACTTATGCCTGCCTTGGCAAGCGGCCCAATTGCGGCCAGTGCCTTGAAGAAGCGCAGGAAATCATCGACGCTGAACGTGCCGCCGCAAGGTGCGACGTATTCGCAGTAGAAGCCGCCTGACCCGCGATTGCGAACGTCTCGCAAGCGACTGATTCGCAACAATATTTTATCGCCCGCCCCTTGCGGACATAGCCCGGCAGCGTCTATCTAGGACGCGTTGCCGCAAGCCGGCTTTGATATTTCGCAAAGGAAATCCCCATGAAGGGCGACCCCAAGGTTATCGACTATCTCAACCAGTGCCTCACCAACGAGCTGACGGCGATCAACCAGTACTGGTTGCATTACCGCGTGCTCGACAACTGGGGCATGAAGAAGCTGGCGGCCTATGAACGCCACGAATCGATCG
>JAUMAX010000024.1:0-166710 GCA_032116115.1 Porphyrobacter sp. | reverse complement strand
GTTAGTTAACATGACACGAATTGGCAAAAGTATTATTTTTAGATGCTCTATTAATTTTAGCTCTTCAATATCTGCCGACTGGTCCCCGGCTGCTCCGCTATGAGTAAGTTGGAAAGTGGCTCAGCGTTCCAGCGAGAAAATCGGGATCGCGGTCAATTCGACGTACTCATCGTCGAGGACGATGCGGGCTCACGTGACGAATATTGCGAGTTTCTGACAACGCTGGGTTATAGATGCCATCCGGCCGCGGACGGAACAAAAGCGCTTGAAATGATTGCACGAAACCCATCCATTGGGATTGTGCTAACTGATCTGGCCATGCCAGCTCTAGATGGCTTGTCACTGCTGAGCGAATTGCAGGCGAGGTTTACTCCGTTCCGGCCGCTTGTGCCGATCGTTGTGACGGGCATGGCGACGCTGGAAACCGCCGTCGAGGCGATGCGATCGGACGCCATCGACTTTCTCCCAAAGCCGGTTTCCCCTGCAGTGCTCTCTGCTGCCATGCGGCGCGCCTCTGCGCGATGGACGATGTTGCATGCGCAGTTTCGTCTGCTTGAGTTAATGGAGCTCGGTAACGGACCTTCAGCCAAGCCCCGCGCAGCAGCAACGTTTCAGCCGGATTCGACAAAGCCAGACCGCGAATCGTTGCAGAAATTCGTCCGTGCCGTTCTGAAATCGCGCCAGCGCCGGGCCGAGTTTATGGATGTGTCGAAGTTTGCCGACCCTGCTTGGGACATCATGCTCGATCTCACGTCAGCGGCCCTCGAGGGGCGGAGCGTACCGGCGTTCAGCGTCAGTGTTGCCGCGAATGTGCCGATGACCACCGCGCTGCGATATGTGAAACGGCTGGTCGAGGACGGAACCATTAAGCGGTGGGACGATCCTGACGACAAGCGCCGCTCGCTGCTGGCATTGGAAGATCATGCGCTCGAAAAAATGATCGCCTATCTCTCCAGTATCTGGCGAAGCACGACGGATGACCTCATGCCCGCGTCCTGAGACGGACAAAGAGCGCGCCTACGGAAGCCTAACCGGATCGGGCACTCGACAGATTCCGGAGGATCTGTCTCCGCGTCTGCGGGTTCCAGATGTACGGCCGCAAGACCCAGTCGAGCTCTCTCAGGTTTTGTTGCGCAAAAGCGGGATCGTCGACAGCGCGCATCAAGAGCGGCACAAGAAACTTCACATGCGCATCGTCGGAGTAGCTCATTTCACGCCGTAACAACCTGCTGGCCTCCCCCATCTCGTTTTGGGCAAGGGCTGCGAGCGTAAGGTAGATTTGCAGCATCGGACCAGGATCTGGGTGATGATCGAAATAGAATTCAAGAACATGCCTGCGATCCGGTACGATCGAAGGATCGCGCTCAAGGCACGCGGTGGCCGCAAGCTCTAGCGCGGCGATCAGGGGAGGATAGCTGCTACCTGTAACAAAGGTCCGTTCCATCAGCGGCCTCGCCGCTTCGCAATCGCCCTTAGACAGTTCCACCTTAGCCGCCACGTAGGTCGCAAAAGGATTGAACGGCGCGATTTCCATCGCCGTAGAGAGGTCTTTCCAAGCATTGCCTGACTTGGAGATGACGCCTGTGCGAGCTTGTGCTCGAAACCCTTCATCAGCGCGTCGGCTGTACCAGTAGGGGGCATATCTGCTGCCCGGGAATGAGGCGATGCAGCGATTGAGCAACTCTTTGAATGGCAAGCCGGAGGTTTGCCGGTCCTCGATCCTCAAAAAACATTGATAAGAATTTTGCGGTGCGAGCGGTGTGTCGCTCAGCTTGTCGCGGGCGATCACGCCTTGCGGAGCAGTGATCGTTATGATCGTCGCTTCGATCTGGCGGTTGAAGCCTGAAGGATTGGCCGGATCGGCGGTCAGCTTTTCAGAGAAGAGGGCTTCGCCTTCGTCGCCGGCAAGGATTACGGTCGCAACAATGAGCGCACTGTCAGGCACGTTCGTGAAGTTGATCGCCAACCGGTAATCGCCCTGCTCATGTTTGATGTCGGCAAACGAAGTCGTCGATATCATGGAATGGGCCAGCTGATTTTCTGCGGCCTGCATCGCCGACTGGACAAGCACGCGCTCATTGTCATCGGCCGACACCAGGCCCCTGGTCGAGGCGTCCACCACGATCATTGGTCTCTCCGCCTGCGCGGGAGGGCCTTCCCTGTTGCCATCGTCCGCGGAATCATCCGTGAAGAAGTAAGCGGCGATGAGCGCGCCAGCCGAGACGACAACGACCAGCAGCGTTGCCAGAATCAAGCGGCGCGGCGCAGCGGCGGGCGCTTTCGGATCGGAAACGTGCGGCTCTGGTGCTTGCTGCGCAGATTGTTCATCCGAAAGCAGGGAGGGCTGCGATTGCCGGACAGGTGCCGGTTGCTCCAGTTCGATGCAGTACTGGCCGGGCCTGAGAACCAGCCGGACGCCGTCCTCGCGCGGGCTGCGGGCATAGAAATTCTCGAGATTTGAACGCAGACGGGAAATCTGTACCCGCGGGTAGCTATCGTTGACGAGATCAAAGTCGGGCGACTTTCCCAGCCCATCGACCGCAATCTGGATTTGCGTAGGCGGCGGAGCGCCGTCGATCGCCAATTCGACAAGGAAACGCAGCAACTGGCTCTGGACAGGAGACCGCTGAAAAACACGGTCGGCCAGCGCACGATCAGCTTCCAACCGCAAAGCTTTGCTCAAATCCGCCGAGGGCTTCTCGCGCTGGCTCACTATCACCTTTCGCAATAATCAACCGAGACACGTGGACGCCACAAATCCCACAGGCTCGCAGAAACGGTTAAAATAGCGAGTAACGTTCTGTAACGTTACTCAATGGCGGCGATACTGACCTATAAACTTTCAGAAATTAGCCAATATAATCTAGGTTAGAAAAGCGCAGTTTGGCTATGTTAGCTAACAAAGACTAATAGATACCGTGCTAAACTGGTTCTGATATTTAGGCCCTTTAAAGACCAGATCACGAAGTCGCAAAATATGTTGATTGTCTTCGGTGTGGGCCCGCAGCGATAGTTTTCTGATCGCATGGATGTGCAGAGCGCGCCTCACCCTGAGATAAGAGCCGGTACGGGCCTTGCCCGGCTACGAGAAGCAAACGCGAAGTGCCTTCGTCAGACTCTCAATCGATACGCGGCAGGCTCAACAGTTGACGCGCATCGGGACGAATCTGTTTCGATCCGGCGCGATTCAAGGATCCCGCTGTCCACTGCATCAACAGCATCGCCTCCGAATGGCGTGCGCTTTAGAAGGTTGTTGGCTTTGTCGAATTTTGTCAGTGACGAGATCACTCTCGCCGCCACCCATTCCGTGATCCCGACCCCGTGCGATGCCACAGTTGCATGCAACGTGGTGGACAATCACCGCCGGGGACATCGTCGCCATCTCGCCGCCTATCGGCCCGCTTGCATCCTGGTGCGGGGGAGCATGTATTTCGGCGTGATGCGCAATGTCTCAACTGGCGGAGCCATGATCGAGGTCGAAGCCGACTTGGCTCTGGGTCAGCGCGTCACCTATTTCTGGGACGAAACCAACTGCATCGAGGCTACGGTCGCCTGGCGCGAGGGGAATCGCTTCGGGCTTGAAAACGGCAACGATGTAAAGCTGTTCGAGCAATCGCGGCCGCACCGGTCGGTCCGGGTGCCCTGTGAGACCCGCGCCGAGGCCTGGCTTGCCGGAAGACGGCAGGAAATCGAGGTATGCAACATTTCGCTCGGCGGGATGAGAGTGCGTGGGCTTGATGCGCTTGCCGGAACGATGCTCACCATCCGCATCTGTCGACGGGAATTTGCTGCGGCGAGCGTTCGGTGGATCCGCGACGGCGAGGCCGGCATCCGCTTCGCCTACCGCCTCACGCCCTCCAGCGTGGCAGCCCTCCTGCTCGACGACGCTTTCCGTTTCGAAGTCACGCGTGCCGACTGAATGTGGCACATACACCTTATCATCGGAACGTCCCGTTTTTGACCCGCCATGGCTATCGCTTCGGTGACACAGGTTGCAGGCATCTTGTGCGCGTGGAACACTTGCCCCCGAACCCCACGCACCTGAAAGGTGCGCTGCGCACTGTCGCATTCGGGGTCAAGTGGCCGGACGGAAAGCGCCGCTGCCCATTACGCGATCATACGCGCGAAAAAATTTCCGGAGACGCAACATGGCCGTGAAGGCCCAGATCAACCAGCCGTCCAACAACGAAGGCGAACGGGAAATCCGGCGTCTATCCCTGCGCCTGGAAACCAGCAGCCTTCTGCCCGAGGGGCGGCAGGGCAATGTCACGATCCACAACATCTCCTCGAACGGACTACTGATTGAGACCGAGGTCGAACTTGGTACTGGGGAAATCCTGTCGCTGGCGCTTCCCGAGACGGGAACGGTCGAAGCGCGTGTTGCATGGAGCAGCGGACAGCTCCACGGCTGTGCCTTTGCAGAGGCACTAGGCAAAGGTGCGATTTCGGCCGCGTTGTTGCAAGGCCTTCCCGTAGCCCAAGACAAAGAGAGCGGCTGGATCGAGGACCGAGCGTCGCTGATGATCAGTGACGGGTGCGAACTCGGTCGGCGCCTGAACCGGGCCCGGCGTGAGGCCGGCCTCACGCTCGATGATGTCGCGGCTCGACTGGGGGTAAGCAAGCCGACCGTCTGGGCGTGGGAAAAAGGAAAAGCCAAGCCGCGGCCCGAGCGTATGAATGCAATTGCCGATGTCCTTAGAATGCCCCTCGCCGAACTCTCCGTGAATGTCAGAACGCCGGAGGAAGTAGAGGTCCTAGTCGAAGACTGCAGATCTCGGATAGCCGATGCCTACAGCATCAGGCTGGCCGCTGTGAGGATCATGATAGAAATCTAGAGAAGATTGTCAGAGCAACGTCGCGCCTCAAGAAGAGCCCGCTAGGCCGCGCTAATCCCGCGCAAATCTCGAGCCCTGCAGGCAAACTCTTTCCGCTGTTTCAACCTTTCGTTAGAATTATGGGTCGAGAGGTGCCGGAAGGTCTTGCGACTTTGCCGTTGTTTCTAAACTGATTGCCTAATGACTGGTGTTGCCAGAAGCGCAGAGGCGATCGGCCGGGTGTTGGCGGCAACCGCGCGCGATATCTATGCCTCAGGAACTAAGCGTCAGAAAAACGAGTTCCTTTACAGATCGGATAAGGGACAGCTTCGCCAATCGGAGACAGGTTGCGATCAGACTGACCGCTCCGCCACCGGCCCTCGGACGAGACGCAGGTTTTCCGCTCACGCAGCGGCCGTCTCCGGACCGACGATCAGCGCCTTGGCCCGCGCAGCGCGCTTGGGCTGGCACCGAACCAGCGGCGCGTGGCGCGGCGCAGGCTGCGGGCTTCGGAATAGCCCAGTCCTTCGGCCAGATCCTCAAGACCCACCTCGGCTTTCAGCGCGGCGAGCGTCTGTTGCTGGCGAACATGGCTGAGCAGGCCGCGATAGGAATGCCCCTCTTCGGCAAGCCGGCGGCGCAGGGTCGCCACTGAAACCCCCATCATCCCTGCCAGCTTCGCCTGGTCGAGCGGGGCCTGCCACAGGAGATCGAGCACCTGCTCGGCCGCGCTGACCCGGGCAAGCGGCTCGGCGGTGATCTGGCGGTATGTCTCGAACAACAGGCTTGGCCACAGGTCGAAGCGTTCGGCAACGATCCTGAGGTCGGCCGCGCTGGCCGGATAGACCAGTTCCATGTCGTTGCCGCGCCGGACGATCGGGCAGTCAAGCAAGGCAAACAGCGCGCCATTGCCCGGGGCATCGTCTTTCGGGGCGATCAGGCGGCGTGGCTCCAGCTTCTGCCCGGCCATCCAGCAACAGGCGGTGTGGAGCACCACCACCACCATTTCGACATAAAGCCGCCGCTGGGCCGGGACATCACCGGTGCCGGGCACGCGCAAGCGCAGGTCATGGCCGCGCCGCACTGCCAGCGGCAGATCGGGCCACACAATCCGCGACGCTGCCGCGAGCCGCGTCAAACCGTCGCCCAGATCATGCCCCAACCGCATCGCCGCCAACAGCAGTTCGAAACTCCCGTCAGGTACCGCTTGCGGCCCGAGCGCGTGGCGTTCGTCGCCGGTCTGGTCGATATTGTTGCGCAGCAGTCGCCAGAAATCGAGATGACCGATCGCTGTGCCATCGGCGGGCAGACCAGCCTCGGCCAGCATCGCCCGCGCCGGTGCATCGCCCAACAGGGTTTCGAGGAAAGCGAAGGAAATCTGAGCCGTCATGACCGGATGCTCTCGCACCGGGCTTCAAAGTGCAACGACTATTTTGAGCGAAAATGTCCGCCTATCAAGCAAGCTGCAGTCCTTCCCGCAGCCCCGGTCCGCGGCCTAGCCTCAAAGAAAAAGCACCAAGGGGAGGAATGACAATGCGCAAGGCCATCCATGGAGGCGCCGTATCGCTGCTGGCGCTGATCGCGGCGACGGGCGCGGCGGCACAGAATAGCGACACTGCCGCGACGGCGGTTGACGAGCCGCAGCCCGAAGAGATCATCGTCACCGCCGAAAGGCGCAGCACCAGCATCCAGGACACGCCGCTGGCGCTGTCGGTGATTGATGGGGACAAGCTGCGTCAGGGCGGCAACCAGGGGCTGACAGAGCTGGCCCAGCAGGTGCCAAGCCTGAGCTTCGCGCAGAGCTTCGGCATCGCGCAAATCTTCATCCGCGGGGTCGGCAACAACTTCTTCTCGCCCGGCGGCGATCCGGGCGTGGCGACCTATGCCGACGGGGTATACTTGTCCGATCAGGAAGCGACCGCTGTGGCCTTCCTCGATCTGGAACGGATCGAAGTGCTGCGCGGGCCGCAGGGTGCGCTATACGGGCGCAATGCCACCGGCGGGGCTGTGAACCTCATCGCCGCTGCACCGACCGATGACCTCGAAGGGCGCGTCGGCCTGCAATTGGGCGATTTCGGACGGGTTCAGGGCGATGTCGTCCTCTCGGGCCCGATCGGCGGGGGGATCACGGCAAGAGCCAGCGGCCAGTATCGCAAACTGTCAGGCTTTTCCCGCAACGAACTCGCCGGAACCGCTGGTGCGCGCAAGCGGGGTGACGCCGAGGAGAGCTTTGCCGGGCGGTTGCAAGTTGCCATTCCGGTTGGCGCAGGACGCCTGCTGCTGAGCGCCAACGGCTACACCCAGAACGATGCGGGGCCGGCGTTGAAGATTCTGGCCGATGCCTCCCCGCAGCCGGCACAATTGCTGTTCGGTGTCAGGCCATCGGCCGATCCCCGCAGCTTCAAGAGCCAGGGCGCGGAAAACCGGCGCGAGGTGTGGTCGGTGACCGGACGGCTCGAACAGCCGATCGGCGGAGCGCAGCTGGTGGTGATTGCCGATACCCGCGGATCGGATCGCCTCATCACCTATGATCAGGACGGGACCGAGCGGACTGTCAGCACCACCACGCTCGACACCGACAGCACCCAGTCGAGCGTCGAAGCCTATCTGCAAGGCACCAGCGGCAGGCTCGACTGGCTGGCGGGGGCGAACTGGCTGCGGTTCCGTCAAACCCGCGCCACACTGGTCGACGGGCTGCTGCCGGGCGCGTTCCTCGATCCCTCGTTGCCGGTGACTTTCCCGTTCCCCTTCGCTTTTGCCGGTGGCGGCACGGTGACGACCGAGGCGCTTGCGGCTTATGCCGATGGCAAATTGTCCCTGTCGGACAGGTTCGCGCTGCGGATCGGCGGGCGTTACAGCGACGATACCAAACGGGCGAGCGAGTTTCTGACCTTCCTCGCGCCTACGATCACCGGCCGTCAGCGTGACAGCTGGGGCGAGTGGTCGGGCAAGGCCGGTATCGACTTTACCCCGTCAGATGACGTGCTGATCTTCGCCTCGGTCGCGCGCGGGTTCAAGTCAGGGGCACTGAATGTCGGGGCCTTCACGCCGCCGGTCGACCCTGAGATCAATGTCACGATCGAAGCGGGCGCGCGGCTTTCCGGGCCGGGCTGGACGTTCAACCTCACCGGCTACGCCTCGGATTACAGCGACCTGCAGATCGTGCAGGTGGGGCCGGTCAGCCAGATCCTCGCCAATGCGGCATCGGCCAAGATCAACGGGATCGAGGTGGAGGCGAGCGTGAAGCCTGCGCCCGGGCTGACACTTGGCCTGTCGGGCAGCTGGATGGACGCCGAATTCGGCAGCTTCGTCTCGACCGATCAGCGCCGCGGATTTCAGGCCTTCGACGTTTCGGGCAATGCCTTGCCGTTAACGTCGCGCTGGCAAGGCACGGTCTCGGCGCAATATCGGGCTGATCTGGCGGGCGGGAGCCGGATCGATTTCAACGGTTCGATGCAATGGCGTTCGGAGTACTTCTTCACCGAGTTCAACACTGCCGATGCCCGGCAAGGCGGCTTTGCCCGCTTTGATCTGGGCGCGGTGTGGACCAGCGCGGATGGTGGCTGGGCGGTCAATGTCTTCGCCCGCAACCTCACCGATCGGAGGGTGCTGTCCTCGCTCGCGGTGGTCTCGCCGCTGCTAGGCTCGGTGCGGGTCGCATCGCTGGAGCCGCCGCGTCACTTCGGTGTTGGTCTTGAGCGGCGGTTCTGATGGTAATGCGCACCGAGCTTGCCGAGGTCTTCGATCACCTGCGGCGCGAGCCTGAAGCGGGCGTTGATCCCGTCGCGGCCATGCGCGCCATGGTGGAGAGCTACGGGATGGGATGCGCCGGAGCGGGCCTTTCCGCCTGCCGTGTCGTGCCGGTCCGGATCGGCGCCGTCATGGCAGAGTGGCTTGTGCCGCCCGATGCAGGTGATGGGCGGATGGTGTACTGCCACGGCGGCGGATGGGTTGCCGGATCGCTGAAAAGTCACCGGACGCTTGCCGCCGAACTGGCTTATCTCAGCGGGTTTGCGGTGCTGGTGCCCGATTACCGGCTTGCCCCCGAACACCCCTTCCCGGCCGGGCTGACCGACTGCGCTGCGGCGCTCGTCCACGCAGCCCAGAACGGCCCCGACGGGCCCGGGTCTTGCGGCAGGATCGCGCTGGCCGGGGATTCGGCCGGTGGCAATCTTGCGGCTGCAATCGCGCTTGGACTGGCCCCGCTTGCGGGCGTCCCGCGTCCCGACCGACTGGTGCTGTTCAGTCCGTTTCTCGCAATCGAGCCGGTGGCTGGCGGGTTCACCCGCGCAGCTGACGATCCGGCCGTGGCGGGCGATGCGATGGGGCTGGTCTGTGATCTCTATGCCCCCGGACACAGCCCCAATGACCCCGCGATCAGCCCGCTCCATGCCTCAGACAGCCTGCTCCGAGACCTGCCACCCACCCTGATCCACGCTAGCGCCGAGGAGGTGCTGCGCGGGCAGGCCTTGGCTTTCGCGCAGCGGGTCTGGGGGCAGGGCGGGCCGCTGCGCCTGTCGCTTTGGCCGGGCATGCCCCATGTCTGGCCCATTTTCATGGGCAAGCTCCCAGAGGCAGGCGCAGCGCTGAGAGAGGCGGCCGATTTCATTCGCCACTGAGAACGTCGGGGGGGCACCGCCGCCAGCTTTCTGGCACCTAGTTGCCAGATATCACCGGGGCCCCGGAATTTGATGCCCAGCGACGATGCGCTGCCTGCCGGGAAGCATCATCGGCATACGCAGCCTTGTGGGTGGTGGCGACGCGTGCAATAGGCGCCGCCCCGCACCTTCATGCTCAACCCGAAAGGCCAGGCCCCGTGAACGCTTTGGCACCAACAGCGCTCGGCCTCGATTTCGGCACGACAAACACGGTTGCCGCGCTCAGCGGCGGCGATGGCGAAGCGCAGCTGGTTTCGTTCGAGGGCAAGGATGCGACCGGCGAAATCTTCCGTTCGGCGCTGTGCTTCTGGGAAGAAGGTGGCGGGCCGAACGGCATTGCCAGCGAGGCCGGCCCGTGGGCGATCTCGGAATATCTTCAGGCGCCGCTCGACAGCCGCTTCGTGCAGTCGTTCAAGACCGTCGCGGCCAGTCCGGTATTCGACCGCGCACAGATATTCGGACGATCCTTCCGGTTCGAGGATTTCGGGCGCCTGTTCCTGCAAAAGCTCAAGGATCACGCTGGCGGCCAGCTTTCCACGCTGCCGCCCCGCATCGTGGTTGGCAGGCCGGTGGAATATGCCGGATCGCGCCCGGATGCGGCTCTGGCGCGTCAACGTTATGATCTGATGTTCGAGCAATGGGGCTCGAAGATTCACTATGTTTACGAACCGCTCGGAGCAGCCTTCAGCTTTGCCTCGCGGCTTGATCGTGCGACCACGTTGCTGGTCGCCGATTTCGGCGGCGGCACGACCGACTTTTCTGTTGTGCGGGTTGCAGAACCGGGCAGCCGCCGCCGCTGCCAGCCTTTGGCCTCGTCAGGTGTGGGGATCGCAGGGGACCGTTTCGACAAGCGGATCGTCGATCATCTCGTTCTGCCACTGCTCGGCAAGGGCGGGGCGTATCGTTCCTTCGACAAGATTCTCGAGATACCGGGCGGCTATTTCAGCGATTTCGCGGACTGGTCGCGGCTGGCAATGATGCGCAACCAGCGCACGCTGGACGAGCTTCGCAAACTCCAGCGCTCGGCGGTCGATCCCGCCCCGATCGGGCGCATGATCGCCATCATTGAACACGAACAGGGCTTCCCGCTTTACGAAGCTGTCGGCCGGACAAAGCGCGCGCTGTCCGCCAGTGACGAAGCCGAATTTGCGTTTTCCGGCGGGGAAGTCGAGATCAACGCGGTCGTCAGCCGGAGAGAGTTCGAGCAGTGGATTGCCGATGACTTGCGGCGGATCGAAGCCGCGATGGATGCAGCGCTGGCCAAAGCCGGATTGGCGCCTGCCGCAATCGATCGCGTTTTCCTGACCGGCGGCTCGTCCCTGATCCCGGCGATCCGTGCTCTGTTCGAGCGCCGCTTCAGTGCCGATCAGATCGCCACGGGAGGCGAGCTTACCTCCATTGCTCACGGACTTGCGCTGATCGGCAATGATGCCGACCCGGCCGCGTGGAGCGTTTGACGATCTGGCGCGCCTGCGGAGACTCTGGCCCGTAGCGCATTCTTCCATTCCAGCGGCGGGAAGGGGCGAGGCGATCAGGAGTTGCGGGCGAGGTCGATCTTGGAGACCTTGCCAGCGGCGTTGCGCGGCAGGTCGTCGACCAGCGCGATGTGGCGCGGCACCTTGTAGTTGGCCATGTTCTCCCGCGCCCAGCCGAGCAGTTCGCCCGCCTCGGACTGCGCGCCCGGACGCAGCACGATGAAGGCCTTGCCGACCTCGCCCATGCGCTCGTCCGGCACGCCGATCACCGCCGCCATGCCGATGGCGGGATGGGCAGCGAGCAGCTTCTCGACCTCGGCGGGGTAGACGTTGAACCCGCCCGAGATGAACATGTCCTTCTTGCGATCGGTGATGCGGACATAGCCGCCCGTATCCATCGTCCCCACATCGCCGGTGTGCAGCCAGCCGTCTGCATCGATTGCCTCGGCGGTGGCGGCGGGATCGTCCAGATAGCCCTGCATCACCCCGATCCCGCGCACCCAGATCTCGCCGGTCTCGCCGCGCGGTAATTCGCGCCCGTCCTCGCCCGCGATGATCACCTCGTTCCCCGGAATCGCCGCGCCGCAGGTGCCTGCGATCAGTTCCACTGGATCGCCCGGGCGGCACGAGGTGATGTTGACGCATTCGGTCATGCCATAGGCGGTGATGATATCGCGCATCCCGAGCTCCTCGCGGATGCGCTCGACCAGCACCGGCGGCACGGTCGCCGCGCCGGTCGTCCCGCCGCGCAGCGAGGAGACATCGAACGGCGCACGCTCCAGCTCGGCCAGCAACATCTGGAAGATCGTCGGCGGGCCGGGGAGGAAGGCGATGCGTTCGGCCGCGATCAGGCGCGCGGCCTCGGCGGTGTCGAACTGCGGCATCGGCACCATCACCGCGCCCGCGATCAGGCAGGCGACCCAGCCGACCTTCATCCCGAAGCTGTGAAAGAAGGGGTTGGCGATCAGGTAGCGCTCGCCTTGCCCAAGCCCGGTATTGCCGATCCACACACCGACCTGCGGGATGATCCGCCCGTGGGTCATCAGCACGCCCTTGGGCTGGCCGGTGGTGCCGCTGGTGAACATGATGTCGGACAGGTCGTCGGCGGTGAGGCCGGCGAGGTGCGCGTCGATGCGGGGATCGCCCGCGCCCCTGCCGCTGGCGAGGAAGGCGTCCCAGTCGCGGTCCATCAGGATCGTCTCGCCAAGGTCGGGCAGAGCCTCGTCCGCCAGCAGCGCCGGATAGTCGATACCGAGGAAATCGGTGACGGTGAACAGGATCGAGGCGCGGGTGCGGCGCAGGATATCGCCCGCCTCGCGCCCCTTCAGACGGGTGTTGAGCGGCACGATCGCCGCGCCGCAGGTCTGCGCGGCGATGGCGGCGATCACCCATTCGCGGCGGTTGGGCGCCCAGATCGCGATCCTGTCACCGCGGGTCACGCCGCGCTCGATCAGCGCCGAGGCAGCCCGGCGGCATTCGTCCCACAGCTCGGCAAAGGTGAAGCGCGCGCTCCCTTCGATCAGTGCGAGCGCATCGGGCCAGCGGCGCGCGGCAGCCTCGGCGGCGTGTGGGATGGTGTGCGGCAGCGCGGTCATGCCGCACCCATGTTGGCCGGGCCGAAATAGGCTTTCATGGCGGCAACCTTGCCCTCGGCATCGAAAGTGAAGACGTCGATCACGTCGATCCGGGTGTCCGTGCCGTCCCAGTGGAGGTCGACATGGAAAGCAAAGGCGGCGTGACCGGCCGCGCAGCGCACCGGCCCGTCGAGCGTCAGCCGCGCGCCCGCCTGGATTCCGACGCCAAAGAATTCGCGCAAGGCCGCCTGCCCGACGCGGGGCGGGGTGCCGACCGGGTCTTCGACCGACGCATCCTCGGCGAACACCGCGCAGACCCCGTCGAGATCGCTGCGGTTGTAGCTGGTAACATAGGCCTCGACAGCGGCCACCATGCGGTCAGCGTCCATCATGTTCATGCCTCCGGGTAGTAGCGGCTGATGGTGTCGACCACGCAGGCGGGCTTGTCCTCGCCCTCGATCTCGACTGTCACGCGGACCACCGATTGCACCGCGCCCTTGATCTCCTCGACCCCGACGATCTCGCCCCGGCCACGGATGCGCGCGCCGACGCGCACCGGGTTGAGGAAGCGCAGCCGGTCCGCGCCGACATTCACCGCATGGGTGAAGCCGCGCACCTCGATCAGCTGCGGCAGGAAGTGGTTGACGAGGCTCATGGTGAGATAGCCATGCGCGATGGTGCCGCCGAAGGGGCCAGCCTTGGCCCGCTCGACATCGACATGGATCCATTGGCGATCCTCGGTCACCTCGGCAAAGCCGTCGACCCGCGCCTGATCGATCGCGACCCATTCGGTCGGGCCGAGCTGGGTGCCCTCGGCACCGGTCAGGTCCTGCGGGCGGTCGAACACTTTGGTCATGCTCAAGCCCTCTGGCTGGAGACGGAGAGGACTTCGCCGGTCATGTAGCTGGCGAGGTCGCTGGCGAGGAAGATCATCGCATTGGCGACCTCCCACACCTCAGCCGGACGCCCGAAAGCCTCGCGCGCGGCGAGATCGGCGAGCAGTTCGTCGCTCGTCACCTTGGCGAGAAAGGCATGCATCGCGATCGACGGCGCGACCGCGTTGATCCGCACGCCGTGTTCGGCAGCTTCGAGCGCCGAGCAGCGGGTGAAGGCCATCACGCCGGCTTTGGCCGCGGCGTAATGCGCCTGCCCCTTCTGTGCCCGCCAGCCCAGCACCGACGCATTGTTGACGATCGCCCCGGTCTGGCGCGCCTGCATCGCGGGCAGGAAGGCGCGGGTCATGCGCATCACGCTGGTAAGCGTCACGTCGAGCACGCGGTGCCATTGCTCGTCGGTCATCTCGGTGACCGGCACTTCGCCGCCGAGGCCCGCATTGTTGATCAGCACGTCGACATGGCCGAGGGCGGCGAGCGATGCATCGCGCAGGGCATCGACATCGGCCTGCTGCGTCACATCGCACAGCACGGTCGCGGGGCGTTCACAGCCGACCTCGGCCGCGATCCGGTCCGCGGCCTCGCCCAGACGGCGCTCGTGGAAGTCCGAGATCAGCACCCGCGCCCCTTCCTCGGCAGCGCGCTTGGCGACGGCAAAGCCGATACCGGTGCCGGCGGCGGCGGTGACCACCACGGTCTTGCCGGCGAGCAGATTGCGCGGCGGCGGATAGGCAGGGGTCAGGCTCATGCGTCGCCCCTCGGTTCGCGCGGCAGGCCGAGGCCGCGTTCGGCGATCAGGTTGCGCTGGATCTGGTTGGTGCCGCCATAGATCGTGTCGGCGCGCGAATAGAGGAACAGGTTGGGCAGCATCGGCCATTCGTAGCCGTCGTGGTCGGTGACCTCGCCCGCCTGCCCCAGCACGTCCATCGCCAGTTCGCCCAGGCTGCGACGCCAGCTTGCCCACTGGATCTTGTAGGTCAGCGCCGCACCGTCGACGCTCGCGTGATCGGTGTTCGACAGCATCCTGAGCGCACCGTAGCGCATCAGCCTGAGGCCGATCTCGGCCTTGGCGATGCGCTGGCGGATCAGCGGATCGGTGCTCGCGCCATTGGCCTTGGCCGCGGCGATGATCGCATCGAGCTCGTTGCGGAACGCCATCTGCTGGCCCAGCGTCGAGACCCCGCGCTCGAAGCTCAGCAGCGTCATCGCCACCCGCCAGCCATCGCCGACCGCGCCGATCAGGCTGTCTGCGGGGCAACGCGCGCCGTCAAAGAAGGTCTCGTTGAATTCGGCATCGCCGTTGATCTGGCGGATCGGGCGGATTTCGATGCCCGGCTGATCGAGCTCCATCATCAGGAAGGTGAGGCCCTTGGGGCCTTTGGAGCCTTCCTCGGAACGGGTGACGACGAAGATCCAGTCCGAGATATGCGCGAGGCTGGTCCAGATCTTCTGGCCGTCGACCACCCATTCGCCGTTCTCCAGTCGCGCCTTGGTGCGCACGCTGGCGAGGTCGCTGCCGGCATTGGGCTCGGAAAAGCCCTGGCAGAAGATCGTCTTGCCCGCCGCAATGTCGGGCAGGAAGCGGCGCTTCTGCTCCTCGGTGCCGAGTGCCAGCAAGGTCGGCCCGGCG
Organism: Porphyrobacter sp.; assembly: GCA_032116115.1. Classification (GTDB taxonomy): domain Bacteria; phylum Pseudomonadota; class Alphaproteobacteria; order Sphingomonadales; family Sphingomonadaceae; genus Erythrobacter. Next base: position 151,666 of record JAUMAX010000024.1, on the reverse strand, counting down.
AGTTCGATGCCGATATGGTTGACCCGTCCCGGCACGCCCGCGCGGGCATATTCCTCAGCGAAGATCACCTGCTCGGCCAAGCTCGCATCGCGTCCGCCCCATTGCTTGGGCCAGCCGATGCAGCTCCAACCGTGCTCGCCGAGGTGCTGCTCCCACTCCTTGCGCCGCTCGGCCTTTTCGGTGAGCGTGGTGATGCCCCTGATGTCGGCGAATTCGCCCGCCATCTGCGCCTTCAGCCAGTCGGCACATTCAGCGCGGAATTCCTCCTGCGCCGGCGTAAATCCCAGTTTCATGCCGTCTCTCCGAGCACCATCGCGGCGATCTGTTCGCGGTGCCAGTCGTTCTTGCCCATCAGCGTCTGCAGCGCGCGGGCGCGCTTGAAGAACAGGTGGGCGTCGTGTTCCCAGGTGAAGCCGATGCCGCCGTGCAGCTGGATCATGTCCCCGGCGCAGCGGAAGGCGGTGTCGGCGCAGAAGCACTTGGCGGCGTGGAGCGCGAGCGCGGCCTCGTCCGATCCTTCCTCCACCGCACAGGCGGCCCAGTAGACCGCCGAGCGGGCCTGCTCGATCTCCACCATCATGTCGGCGAGCCGGTGCTTATAGGCCTGGAATGAGCCGATCGCGCGACCGAACTGCACGCGGTCGCGGGCATAGGCGACGGTGCGGTTCAAAGCGGCCTGCGCGAGGCCCAGCCCTTCGGCTGCGAGCACCACCATGCCCGCCTCGGTCGCGGCCTTGGTGGCTGCGGCATGGTCGGCGAGCGGCTCTCCTTCGGCCCCGGCCAGCGTCACGCGCGCAAAGGGGCGGGTCTGGTCCATCGTGGTCTGCGCGGTCACGGTGACGCCCGGCGCATCAGCGCGCACCAGCCAGCTTCCCGCAGCGCCGCTCACCAGCAGCAATTGCGCTGCACTGCCATGCGCGACGAAGGCGCAGGAACCGGTCAGACGGTCACCCTCTGCCACCAGATCATTGGCAGCGACATGGGCAGCGATGGTCTCGCCCGAGAGCAGTGCTGGGAGCCAAGCCTCACGCTGCGCCGCGCTCCCGCCTCCGGCAATCGCCTGCGCGACCAGCGCGAGCGAGCCGAACATCGGCAGCGCCGCGACCTGCGCACCCGCCGCTTCGGCGATGATCGCCAGCTCGACAAGGCCGAGGCCCGCGCCGCCCGCGGCCTCGGGAATGCCGATGCCGGACAGGCCCAGCTCCTGACAGAAGGCCTGCCACAAAGCGTGGTCGATGCCGTCCGCCGCCATCGCCGCGCGGGTGCGCTCGCTGGTGGCATTTTCAGTGAAGAACGCCTGCGCCGTCTCGGCGATCATGCGCTGTTCGTCGGTGAACACGAAATCCATCTCAGCTTCCCCAGACCTTGCGCGGCGCGACCCGTTCGGCGAGCAGCCGCTCGACCGCGTCGCCCACTTCCGCAGGCTCCCAGCGCGCGCCCTTGTCGATGACCGGGCCTTCGCGCCAACCGTCCTCGATCATGATTTTCCCGCCTTCGAGCTCGAACACGCAGCCGGTCACATCGCGGCTCTCCGCGCTGCCGAGCCACACCACGCACGGCGCGATATTGGCCGGGTCCATCACGTCGAATTCCGCGCCCTGGGTCGCCATCTTGTCGGCGAAGGCCTGCTCGGTCATGCGGGTGCGGGCCGAGGGGGCGAGGGCGTTGGCGGTGATCCCGTAGCGCCCCAGTTCTGCCGCCTGCACCAGCGTGAGCGAGGCGATGCCGCCCTTGGCGGTCGAATAGGCGGCCTGCGCGATCGAGCCCTGCAGCCCCGCGCCGCTGGTGGTGTTTATGATCCGCGCATCGGGATCGCGCCCGTCCTTCTGCTTGGCGCGCCAGTAGTTCACGGCGTGGCGGGCGATGCAGAAATGCCCGCGCAGGTGGACGTGCATGGTCGCATCCCATTCCTCAAGGGTGGCCGAAACGAACATCCGGTCGCGCACGATCCCGGCATTGTTGACCACCACGTGCAAGTCGCCGAAGGCCGCGATGGCCGCCGCGACGATGCGTTCGGCGGCGTCCCAGTCGGTGACGTCCTCGTAGTTGGCGATCGCCTTGCCGCCCGCAGCGACGATCTCGGCGACCACTTCATCGGCGGCGCTGGTGTCGCGCCCCTCGCCGCCCAGCGATGTGCCGATATCATTGACCACGACATTGGCGCCCTCGGCGGCAAAGGCGAGCGCATAGGCCCGCCCCAGCCCGCGCGCGGCGCCGGTGATGATGACGGTTCGGTTTTCGCAGATTCCCATGGGTAAGCGGTCTCTAGTTCAGCGATTGGAGGGTGTGAGCGGAACTGTCGCCGACGAGGTCGGTCTGGACGTATTCGCGGCTCGTGAAGTGCCAGCCGGCGGCATCGCAGACGAAGCTGTCGCGGTAGCGCCCGCTGGCGACGATCTGGAGCGGGAAGCCGGGCGCGGCCTGGATCACCGTCCATTGCGACTGGCAGGTGGCGCTCGCCCCGTCCTCGGCGAGATCAATGATCGGATTGGTGGTGAGATGGCGCGTCAGCGGCTTGCCGTCATAGGTCTTCACCCATTGCCGCCACATCGCGAGGATGCCTGCGCGACCGGCAATGCGCTGCCCGCCCGCGATCACGCTGCCCCGGTCGAACAGCGCGGCCGCGCCCTCGAAGTCGCCATCGTCGAAGCGCATGGCGTAGGTGTGGAGCAGATTGGGAATCGCGAGGGCGGGGTGATCCTGCATCACAGCCTCTCGATGATCGTCACGTTGGCCTGCCCGCCGCCTTCGCACATGGTCTGGAGGCCATAGCGCCCGCCGGTGTCCTCCAGCGCGTGGAGCAGCGTCGTCATCAGCCGCGCTCCGGTGCCGCCGAGCGGGTGGCCGAGCGCGATCGCCCCGCCGCGCACGTTGACCTTGTCGTGGCTGATGCCGAGCTCCTTCATCCATGCCAGCGGCACGGAGGCGAAGGCCTCGTTGCATTCGAACAGGTCGATATCCTCGATCCGCATCCCGGCCTTTTTCAGCGCATGGGCGGTGGCGGGGATAGGGGCGGTGAGCATCCACACCGGATCATCGGCGCGCACTGACAGGTGATGGATGCGAGCGCGGGGCTTGAGGCCGTGGTCCTTCACTGCGCGCTCGCTGGCGATCAGCAACGCGGCCGAGCCGTCGCAGTTCTGGCTGGCGATCCCGGCGGTGATGGTGCCCTCGCCGCCCACCGGGTTCAGCGCGGCGAGCGCTTCCAGCGTGGTGCCGGGGCGGATCGTCTCGTCCTGCTCCAGCCCTTCGAGGGCTGCGATCTCGCGCGCAAAGGCGCCGCTGGTGCTGGCGGCATGGGCGCGGGCGTGCGAGGCGACCGCGAAGGCTTCCATATCCTCGCGCGAAATGCCCCACTTGTCGGCGATCATCTGGGCCGAGGCGATCTGGTTCAGGAGCCCGTCGCCATAGCGCGCCACCCAGCCGGGCGAGGTGTTGAAGGGGTTGTCAAAGCCATAGGGCTGTCCGGCGAACATCGCGGCGGAGATGGGAATCGCGTTCATCGCCTGACTGCCGCCAGCGACCACCAGATCCTGCGTCCCGCTCATCACGCCCTGCGCGGCGAAGTGCACCGCCTGCTGGCTCGATCCGCATTGGCGATCAACCGTGGTGCCGGGGACGTGCTGCGGGAGCCCGGCGACCAGCCATGCGGTGCGGCCAATGTCGCCCGCCTGCGGCCCGATGGTGTCGCAGCAACCCCACACGCAATCATCGACCGCGCCCGGATCAATGCTGTTGCGCGCGAACAGGGCGCGCAAGGGGTGCGCGGCGAGATCGGCCGGATGCAGCGCGGCGAGCGAGCCCTTCTTGCGGCCCATCGGGCTGCGCACGGCGTCGATGATAAAAGCTTCAGGCAAAGGTGTTCTCCGGTCCAATCGGGTGTGCGCCGCCGATCACGGCCGTATCGATGCGTGCGAGGTGGAAGGCGCGGGCACCCCATGCGCCGCCCAGTACCCAGGCGCGCTTCATCCAGAAGTGCAGATCGACCTCGTAGGTGTAGCCCATCGCCCCATGCACCTGGATCGCGCTTTCGGCGGCGAGGTAGGCGGCATCTGTCGCCACCACCTTCGCGTGGCTGACATGGAGGGCGGCGCTGGCCGCGCCATCCTCCAGCGCCTGCGCCGCACGCCACAGCACAGGGCGCGCAAATTCGAGCGCCACGGCGACATCGGCCAGCTTGTGCTTGATCGCCTGAAATGCGCCGACCGGCTGGCCGAACTGGGTGCGGATCTTGGCATATTCGACCGCCTGATCGAGCATCGCCTCGGCCAGCCCGACCAGCTGCGCGGCGCTCATCAGCGCGCCCAGATCGAGCAGCAGCGGATGATCGTTGGCCGCTTCGGGCAGAGCGGCAAGGCGGCGCAGCGGATCGATGCTGGCGATGGCCTCGCCCTCGCCGTCAGCCACCCAGCCGTTGATCGTATGCGCGGCGACCGGGCGGTGCGTGCCAGCGACAATCGCCGCAAGATCAACCGTCTGCCCCTGCGCGATCAGCCAAGGGGTCGCCACGAAAGCGCTCTCCACCAGCGGCTCGGCAAGGCACACCCGCCCGCATTCGCGCGCGATCAGCGCGGCATCGAGCAAGCCCATGCCGAGCCCGCCCTGCGCCTCGGGCACCAGCAGACCGGTGAGGCCCATCTCCACCAGACCCTGCCAGATCGCCGGATCGCGGTTCGGCCCGGCGTCGAGCCGGCGCAGCACCTCGGCCCCGTGGGTTCCGGAAAGGTAATCGCGCACGGCCTCGGCCAGTTCGAGCCGCTCGGAGGAAATCAACATGTCCATCAGCCCGCTCCCACGCGCGGAAGGCCCAGCAGCCGCTCGGCGGTGATGTTGCGCTGGATCTCGTTGGAACCGGCGTAGATCGGACCGGAGAGCGAGAACATGTAGCCCTCCAGCCAGTCATTGATCGCCCCGTCGCCGAGATGCCGCAGCTCCGCCGCCGCGCCCAGCAACTGCATCGCGGTGCGGTGCATCGCGCGGTCGAGTTCGGACCAGAAGATCTTGTTGAGGCTCGCCTCGGCCCCGATCTTGCCGCCCGCCATGATCTTCGCTGCGACGGCATAGGTGTTGTAGGCATAGGCCTGCGTGTCCATCCACGCCCGCATCACGGCCTCGCGCGCGGAGGGAGCGGCGGCGCTCTCGTGCTGGCGGAACAATTCCACCAGCCGGCGCGCGGCCGCCTGAAACCGCCCCGGCGAGCGCAGCATCAGCCCGCGTTCGAACCCGGCGGTGGCCATCGCCACGTTCCAGCCCTCGCCCTCGCCTGCCAGCCGGTTTTCGACCGGCACGCGCACATCATCGAAGAACAGCTCGGCAAAGCCCGGGTGGCCGTGCAGCTGGCGGATCGGGCGGCGGGTGATGCCCGGCGTGTCGAGATCGAACAGGATGAAGGACAGGCCCTTGTGGCGCTGGCTGCCTTCCTCGGTGCGGAACAGGCCGAACCCCCAGTCGGCAAAGCTGGCGCGGCTCGACCAGGTCTTCTGCCCGTTGATGACGTAATGGTCTCCGTCACGGTAGGCGGTGGTCTTGATCGCGGCCATGTCGCTGCCCGCGCCGGGCTCCGACCATGCCTGTGCCCAGATCACCTCGCCCGCGGCCATCGGGGTGAGGAAGCGCGCCTTTTGTTCAGGCGTGCCATATTCCATGATCGTCGGACCGAGCAGGAAGATGCCGTTCTGGTTGACGCGCAAAGGCGCGCCCGAACCCCAGTATTCCTCCTCGAAGATCAGCCATTCGATCAGATCGAGCCCGCGCCCGCCATAGCTTTCGGGCCAGGTCACCATGCCCCAGTTGCCGCTGGCGAGCTGCCGCTCCCAGCCGACATGCTGGTGATAGCCCTCCTCGCATTCGAGCGTGAGCAGCGGCGCGCTGGGCACATTCGCCGCGAGCCATTCGCGCACCTCGGCGCGGAACGCCTGCTGGGTATCGGTATAGGTCAGGCGCATGGTCAGAACTCGGCCGCCTTGCCGGTCTCGACGAAGGCATCGCGCGCCTTCTGGCTGTCTTCGTGCATGTACATTTCGAGCGTGAAGCCCTGTTCCCAGCGATAGCCGCGATCGACATCGCGCGGTTCGAGGCCGTTGAGGGCTTCCTTGGCGATCACCAGCGCCTTGCGGCTCTTGGAGGCGATCACAGCGCAGAAGGCGCGCGCTTCGGCTTCCAGATTGGCGCGCGGCACCACCTTCTCGACCGCGCCGAGGCGGTAGGCTTCCTCGGCCGGGATATTGCCGCCGGTGAAGAAGGCGGCGCGCACCTTGTGGAGCGGCAACATTCGCGAAAGGTGGCTGGCCCCGCCCATCGCCCCGCGATCGACTTCGGGCAGGCTGAAGAAGGCATCGTCAGCGGCGATGATCGTGTCCGACGCGCCGCAGATCCCGATCCCGCCGCCGATCACGAATTTGTGCACGGCAGAGACCACCGGCACCTCGGCGTCGCGGATCGCCTTGAAGGTGAGGTAATTGCCGCGATTGAGCAGGGTGATGCGTTCGGGGTGGGCCTGCATCTCCTTGATGTCGACCCCGCCGCAGAAGCCGCGCGATTCTGCCGCAGCGCGGATCAGGACGCAGTTGACCTCGGGATTGCGCGCGGCGGCGGTGATCATGTCGGGAATGGCGTTCCACGTCGCGCTGTCGAAGGCGTTGACCGGCGGCACGTCGAAGATGATTTCGGCGATGCGGTCTTTGATGGTGGTGGTGATCGGCATCAGGCCGCTCCCTTCATTGAGGGTGTCTGGGGGACGAGCGCCGCGATCCGTTCGCGCGCTTCGATTTCGATTCGGGCGAGAAGGTCGGCGCAGGACGGCAGATCATCGAGCCGGCCGGCGACCTGTCCGGACGCCATCAGCCCGCCGATGGCATCGCCTTCCACCACCGCCTTCTGCAGCAGCGTCGGCGCGGCGGCGGCCAGCATGGCTTCGGGCAGCGACATCTCGCCATGGCTGGTCATCCCGCGCGCTGCGGCGAGGAGTTCGCCCCAGCTCGCCCCGGTGGCGCGCTTCATGGCGAAGGCAGCGAGCAGCCCGCGCCGCCAGCGGGCCATGGCGCCGCCCGCCTCGATCCGGTCGAGCATCGGGTTGCGGATCATGCGCTGGGGGATGCCGTCGATCTTGCTCGTAACGAGAATGTCCTGCGTGCCGGCGCGGGCATAGGCGGCTTTGACCGCGTCGGGCACCGGACTGTCGCTGGTCATCATGAAGCGGCTGCCCATCGCGATCCCGCTCGCCCCGTAGGCGAGCGCTGCCGCGAGTCCGCGCCCGTCGGCAAAGCCGCCCGCCGCCGCGACCGGCACGCTGACGGCATCGAGCACCTGCGGCAGCAACACGGTGGTGGCGACCGATCCGGTATGCCCGCCGCCCTCGCCGCCCTGCACGGTGATCGCCTCGCATCCGAGGCTCACCATCTTCTGCGCGTGCTTGAGCGCCCCGACGGTGGGGATGCAGACGATCCCGGCCTCGCGGAAGCGCGCGATCATCGACGCATCAGGCCCGCGCCCGAAGCTGACGGCGCGCACCCGCTCGGCATTGGCGATGATCACCTCGACGATCTCGCGCGCGCCGGGCTGGAAAGAATGGAAATTGACCCCGAAGCGGTGCGGGGTGAGCCGCGCGGTCTCGGCAATCGCGATCGCCAGTTCGGCGGGCTGCATCACCGCGCCCGCGAGGAACCCGAAAGCGCCTGCATTGCTGCTCGCCGCCACCAGCTGCGGCGTGGCGATCCAGCCCATCGCGGTCTGGATCACCGGCAGGCGGCTGCCGAGCAGCGCAGTCAGCGGGGTGGCGAGCGGATCGGCCATGATCAGGCTTTGCCTGCCTCGCGTTCCTTGTTCTTCTCGGCCATCGACTTGCCGCTGAAGCCGGCGATGTAGTCGCCCGAGACGAGCTGGTTGTTGGCGTGGGCGAAGTGGTGGTAGCCGAAGCTCGCGTCGATCCCGGCTTCCTTGCCCGCCAGCGTCTCCATGTGGTTGACCGCCTGCTTGGCAAGCTGCAGCGCAAGGCGCGGCTGTTCGGCGATGCGCGCGGCGACGCGGGCGACTTCGGCCTCCAGCTCGGCGCGCGGAACAACCCGGTTGACCATGCCCATCTGGTAAGCCCGCTCGGCGCTCATGCGCTCGCCGAGGAACAGGAATTCCTTCGCGATGCGCGGGTTCAATTCATGGGCATGGGCGAAATATTCGACCCCGGGGAAGCCCATCTGCAACACCGGGTCCTGAAAGAAAGCATCGTCGCTGGCGATGATCAGATCGCACACCCAGGCCAGCATCAGCCCGCCCGCGATGCAGGCGCCGTGAACCTGCGCGATCGTCGGCTTGGGGAGCGCGCGCCAGCGCTTGCACATGCCGAGATAGACTTCCTGCTCGCGGATATAGGCCTTTTCCGCGCCGCCCTTGTTGGCGTGATCGTACCACATCAGCCGGCGATCAAAGCTCGAATGGAAGTCGCGCCCCGGGCTGCCGATGTCGTGCCCGGCGGTGAAGTGCTTGGCATCGGACTTGAGGATGATGACCTTCACATCGTCATCATCGACCGCACGCTTGAACGCGTCGTCGAGCGCATAGGTCATCTGACTGTTCTGGACGTTGTGGAACTGCGGCCGGTTGAGCGTGATGCGGGCGATGCCCTCGGCGGCATGATAGAGCACTGGCTCGTCGGTTTCGTAGACCGGCGGGGAATCGACCTTGGGAACGATGGCGTCGCTCATGATGCGCTCCTGATGGCAGGGGGATTTTCGGCCAGCACTGTGTGGCGGATGCCGTGCGGATCGAGGCTGGCGATGATGGCGAGCTGTTCTTCGGTCGGCAGCGCAGTCTCCCCCGCCACCGCGTCGATCAGCGGGAAGCCGGTCGCCGCCTCAACCTCGGCGAAGGTGACGCCGGGGTGGAGCGAGACGACCCGCACAGCGTGGTTCGGCCCGCCAAAATCCATCACGCACAGGTTGGTGACGATGCGCTTCAGGTCGATGGCGGAGTAATTCCCGCCCGCGATCCGGCGCGCCGGATTGTAGCCGGGCGAGGAGACGCGATCGACTTCGCCCGCCACGAACACCCGTGGGCCATGGGCCGGAATGAACATCGAATTGGCGTGGTAGATGCCATTGCCGGGAAAGCCGCGCGCGCCGAGCATCTGCGTCTTGGGCTGGGCATGGGTGCCGCCCAAGGCCGAAAGATTGGTCTGGCCGAAGCGGTCGACCTGCGTCGGCGTGACCATCGCGTGACGCCGCCCGCTCCACACCGCGCTGTCGAAAAAGCGGCTGAAGGGCAGGTATCCGGCAGGCTTGCGATCATCATAGCCGCGCGGGCCGAGCGGCACCGGCTGTTCGACCAGAAACGCCTCGCCGTCGGTCATCATCAGGCCGGGCGAATGGGTGAGCTTCGCCAGCCCCACGCCGAGCCGGGGGACCGGGCCAATGCCGGTACCGACCAGTTCGCGGTCGGTGCGGAAGGCCTCCGCCACCGCCGCGATGCACAGTTCTGCGAGAGTCGCCATCAGAACACCGGCAGGGGGAGCGCCCCGACCGCCTCCATTCCGCCGACCGAAGCGAGATATTCCGCCTCGCTCGCGCCCACGAATTGCGCAGCCACGCTAGCCCAGTCGCCCGGGTCCTTCGCGGCGGCGGCGTATTTCTTGAACCAGCCCATATCCCAGCCATAGTTGGGCGGAAGCGAGGTCGGATGCGCGCCGCCCTTGGCCTCGGTCACGCCGGTGACGAAGCAGCGCTCGAACAGGTTGGCGCGGGCGTCCTCGGGGTAGGCATCTTCCATCGCGGGGACGAGTTCCTCGCAACTGACGAAGCACTGCGTCGCCGCCTTGGCGAACCACTCGTCGTAATAGATGTCCGGCCCCAGAGCCTGGACATTGCCGCGATGGTCGCAGCGCTGGACATGGATCAGCGCGGCATCGAGCTTCAGCGCCGGCATCGCTACCATCACCTCGCCATCGTCATAGGGCGACTGCACGGTCTTGAGCCCGCCCAGCTCGACCAGATCGGTGCCGAGGCCCACGCGGGTCGGCAGGAAGGGCAGCTGGAAAGCGGCGGCCTTGAGGCCCCACTGGAACATCCCCTCGTCGAGTTCGAGCACCTCGATCGCGCCCGCCTCGCGGGCCTTGCGGAACCATGGCTCCAGCGGGATCGCGTCGAGCGAGACGAAGGCGAAGACCAGCTTCTTCACCTTGCCCGCCGCGCACAGCATCCCGACATCGGGGCCGCCGTAGGAGACGATGGTGAGGTCCTTGAGGTCGGAGCGCAGGATCTCGCGCACCAGCGCCATCGGCTTGCGCCGCGGGCCCCAGCCGCCGATCCCGATCGTCATGCCGCTGCGCAGCTGGCCGACGATCTCGGCCGGGCTCATGCGTTTGTCGAGCGTGCTCATTCGGCGGCCTGCTGCTGCTGCTCTTTCATCGCCTTCTGCCAGGCCCACTCATGGCCCCAGATGCTGATGCCGATGTGCTTGGTGACTTCCCAGCTGGCCGGATCGATCACCAGACTGTCGCAGCCGATTTCGAGGTCGAAGCCGCCCGGGGTCTGGACGTAGAAGCCGACGGTCTCGTCGTTGATATGCTGGCCCAGGCTGGCGCTTTCGGGATAGCCCATCGCCTTCATCCGGTCATAGGCTTTACCGACTTCGACCAGATTGGGATATTGCAGCATCACATGGACCGCGCCCGAGGGCGGCACCGGTCCTTCGCCGAAAGCGATCGAGTGGTGGCGGCCATTGTCGGCATGGAGAAAGGCGAAATGCATCGCCGGTGCGTCAGGCCCCATCAGATGGAAGGCCGGCATGTCGGTTTCGCGAAAGCCGATCACGTCGCGGTGGAAGGCCAGCGTCGCGGGAAAATCCGGAGCGGAAAAGACCGCGTGGCCCATCCCCATTTCGCCCGTGATGAAATGGGAGATGCCGAGCGGTGAGGCGAATGGCACGTCTGTGCGGCTGTCGCCGCAATAAAACTCCAGCCCATTGCCGGCCGGATCGCTGGTCGCAAAGCCAGCCGCGACACCGCGCAGCGCCGCTGTTTGCGGGTTGAAGTGTTCGACCGGGCGGCCAGCGGCAGCAATCCGTTCCGCAAGAGCTTCCAGTGCGGCACTATCTTCCACTTCGTAACCTGCGGCTGTGAACCATTCGCGCTGCGATGGCTCGATCCGGAACCGGAAAGGCCGCTCGTCGATCCGGAACTGCATTGCTCCGTCAGCCGCATCGGGCGCGCGCATCACGCCTGCCACTTCGGTCAGGAACCGCTCCCATTCCTCGGGCTGCGCCGTTTCGATCACGACATAGCCCAGCGATTTCACAGCCATCAGGCCTGCCCTCCGTTTACAAGATCCAGAAAATATGGCCGCTCCCCGCCGCCATCGACATTGATGCGCGCGCCGCTGACCCAAGCGGCGAGCGGCGAGACGAGCCACAGCACGGCACCGGCAATGTCCTCGCCCGATCCCATGCGCCCAAGCGGCATTGAACGCCCGACCGCCGCCTGCGCCTGTTCATCGCCATAGGTTGCCTCGGCCGTCTCGGTCGCCATCAGCCCGGCAATGATGGCGTTGACGCGGATGCCTTGCGGCCCCCATTCCTGCGCAAGGCTCTGGGTGAGGTTGAGCAGTCCCGCCTTGGCCGCGCCATAGGCGGCGGTGCCGGGGGAGGGGCGGATTGCCGAGACACTGGCGATATTGACGACGCTGCCGCCGCCTTGTCGCACCATATGCGGATGCACCGCCTGTGACAGATATAGCGGGGCCAGCAGGTTGAGCCTGACAATCGTCTCGCTGAAGCGCGGGCTGGCGTCAGCGGCAGGGACAGCAGGTGACCCGCCGGCATTGTTGACCAGAATGTCGATCCGCCCGGCGTCTGCTACAATACCGTCAACCAGCGCGCGGGCTGCGTCAGGATCGCGCACATCAGCCGCGCGAAAGACAATGCTGCCCATGTCCCGGGCCGGAGCATTGCGGGCACAGACAAACACGCGCGCACCGGCATCAGCCAGAGCGAGCGCGATGGCGCGCCCCAGGCCTTTGGTCCCGCCGGTTACAAGCGCGACCTGCCCTGCAAGATCAATTGTCGGCGTCATGGCCAAACCGGCCGCTCCCTTCCCAGTCCATTTTTCTGAATCGCGGCACGCGACTGCTGTTAAAACCGCAATATCGGAAGCGAAACGGCTTTTCAATTGACGATTTGCGTATCAAACGATAAAAAAAATTACGAGACTAACGTTGTGAGCTGAGTCGGCATAAGCCTCCAGCTCCATTTGAGAGGAGCCGGTCGATGGGCGTTGCTATGAAGCGTGTGGATGTCGAAGGGGTTGTGCCGAGCGCAGAAGAACTGCTGGAACGCGCCCGGGCCATGGTGCCGACGCTCAAGGCACGGGCAAAGGCCTGCACGCGGGCGCGAAACGTACCGGCCGAAACGATTGCAGAGATGAAGGAGGCGGGCTTCTTCCGCATCCTCCAGCCCGCCAATTTCGGCGGCTACGAAATGCACCCCAATGCCTTCTTCGAAGTGCAGAAGGTGCTGGCCGAAGGCTGCATGTCCACTGGCTGGATGTACGGCGTACTCGGCTGCCACCCCTACGAAATGGCGCTGTTTCACGAGAAGGCGCAGCAGGAAGTGTGGGGCGATGATCCGGACATGCTGGTCTGCTCGACCTATCAGCCGGTCGGCAAGGTGACCCATGTCGAAGGCGGTTTCCGCCTGTCGGGACGTTGGGGCTTCTCGACCGGATCGGTCCATTCAGGCTGGATTCTGCTGGGCGCCTTCTGTCCGCCCAAGGATGACGGCACGCCTGCGGAAATGCGTACCTTCCTGCTGCCGCGCAGCGACTTTGTGATCGATGAAGACGCGTGGCACACCTTCGGTCTTCAGGGCACCGGCAGTCACGACATCATCGTCGATGATGCCTTCGTGCCGGACTACCGCACCCACCGCTCGATCGACGGGTTCCTGTGCCAGAACCCCGGGCAGGAGGTGAACACCGGCCCGCTTTACCGCCTGCCCTGGGCGCAGGTTTTCACCCGCTCGGTCTCGACCGCGGCTTTCGGCGGGGCGCAGGCGGCGATCAATGCCGCGATGGCGATCATGCAGGACCGCGTTTCGACCAACACCGGCAAGGCCTCCAAGCAGGACCCCATCCTGCATGCGGCGCTCGCCCGGTTGATTGCGGAAAAGCAGGAGATGGAAACCACCCTGCGGCTCACCTTCGACGATCTTATGGGCTATGCGACCCGCGGCGCGGACATCCCGATGGAGAAGCGCGCGTTCTTTACCTACCAGTCGAGCACGGTGGTCCGGCGGCTGGCGAGCCTGGTCGACGATGTCGTGCAGTTGTTCGGCGGCCGCGCGATCTACATGACGAGCGACATCATCCAGCCTTGGCTTGATCTGCACGCAGGCCGCGCGCACGTTGCCAATGATCCGGCCAACCGTACCGGCGATGCGATCGGCACCATGCTGGGCGAGGCTCCGCTCAACCCCTTCCTTTAAGGGGCGCGGACCATGGGAGGGTTGAGCGAAGCGACCTACAGGGTCGCAGGTGGATATGACATCCATCTGAAGGAGGCGGGCTCCGGCCCCGTGGTCGTGTTCCTGCACGGCAGCGGGCCGGGGGCTTCGGGCGCATCGAACTTCCGGGACAACTGGCAGGCCTTCGTTGCAGCCGGTTACCGGGTGATCCTGCCCGACCTGATCGGCTACGGCGCCTCGTCCAAGCCGGAGGGGATCGACTACACCCTGCAACTCTTCGCCGACACCGTGTTCGAAGCGCTTGGCCAGCACGGCGTGACGCAGGCGAGCCTTGTCGGCAATTCGCTGGGCGGCGGGATCGCCTTGCAAATCGCGCTCGACCATCCCGGCTTTGCGACCAGCTTCGTGCTGATGGCGCCCGGCTGCATCGAGGACCAGCCGGAATACTTCAAGATGCCCGGCATTGCCCGGATGGTCTCGAACTTCGGCGGGCCCGACTTCAATCTCGACGAGCAGCGCCGGCTGGTGCGCAATCTCGTCCACCCCGATTTTGCTGACCGTATACCCGATGCGCTGGTGCAGGAACGCTTCGCCGTCGCGCGCACCCAGCCCAAGGATGTGCTGATGCGGATGCGCACGCCCAACCTCGCCCCGCGGCTCGGCGAATTGGCCCAGCCGATGCTGGTGATGTGGGGGCTACAGGACGATTTTTGCCCCGAAAGCGGCGCGCGCCATTTCCTGGGTGCGGGCTGCGATGTGCGCACCATGACCTTCAATCATGTCGGCCACTGGGTGCAGGTCGAGCGTGCGGCGGAATTCAACGCACACGCCATCGCCTTCCTTAAGGGCGCGGGCGCGTGACCGAAGGCTATCCGCTGATCCCCGAGGATCTGCCCGATACATTCAAGGCAGCGATGCGCCGGCTGGCGGCGTCGGTCTCGATTGTGGTGGCCAAGGGCGATGAAGGCCCGGTCGGCATGGCGGCGACCTCGATCACCTCGCTCACGGTCGATCCGCCCGCGGTGCTGGTCTGCGTCAACCGCATGACCAGCCTGCACGCATCGCTTGTCCCCACCGCGCCGCTCTCGGTGAATCTGCTCGCCCGCCACCACCGCGAGGTGTCGATGGCGTTTGGCGGCGGGGTGGCGCGCGAGGAGCGCTTCAAGGTCGGCGACTGGCAGGAGGGCGCCAACGGCCTGCCCGCCCTCGCCGATGCGCAGGCCAACCTCGAATGCGTGATCGACGCGATGCTGGCCTATGGCACCCACAGCATTGTCATCGCCCGCGTGATCCGGGCGCGGGTGAGCGATACCGTCGCCCCGCTGATCTATCAGGACGGGAGCTACCTGTGAGCCGCGACGACATCGCCACGCTGCACGGCAGCCAGCTCTATCAGGCGCTGCGTGACGGGCGCACCCTGCCGCCGCTGATCGCGCGCGACCCTGCGCTAACGATTGACGATGCCTATGCCATCAGCCTCGATTTCCTCGCCCGCCGCCGCGCCGATGGCGAGAAGGTGATCGGCAAGAAGATCGGCGTCACCAGCAAGGCGGTGCAGGACATGCTCGGCGTGCACCAGCCCGATTTCGGGTTCCTGACCGATGCCATGTTCGTCGAAGGCGATATCGACATTGCCGCGCACCGGCTGATCCAGCCGCGCGCCGAGGCCGAGATCGCCTTCATCCTCGCCGAGCCGCTGCGGGGACCGGGGGTCACGCCCGAACAAGTGCTCGCCGCCACGGCAGCGATCGCGCCGTGCTTCGAGATCGTCGACAGCCGCATCACCGACTGGAAGATCGGCATCGTCGATACGGTCGCGGACAATGCCAGCTGCGGGGTGTTCGTGCTGGGCGAGGCCCGCGCCGATCCGCGAAGCCATGATCTGCCCGGGCTGCACGTCACCGTTACCAAGAACGGCGCCCCCCTGTCCGAAGGCTACGGCGCGGCGGTGCAGGGCGATCCGGCGCAGGCAGTGGCATGGCTCGCCAACACGCTGGGCGCTTATGGCGTGACGCTGGAGGCAGGCGACGTGATCCTGTCAGGCTCGCTGGTGCCGCTCGAACCGGCCCTGGCGGGCGACGTTTTTGCAATGGAACTGCATGGAGTGGGCGGCTGCACCGCGCGCTTCGTTTGAGGAATGAACATGGGACGAGTGAAGGCCGCGATCATCGGTTCGGGCAATATCGGCACCGATCTGATGATGAAGATGATCAAGTATCCGCAGAACATGGAACTGGCGGCGGTGGTCGGGATCGATCCGGCCAGCGAGGGCCTCGCCATGGCGCGAGCCCACGGCATCGCCACCACGCATGAGGGGATCGAGGGGCTGAAGGCGCTCGATTGCTACAAGGACATCCGCATCGCCTTCGACGCGACCAGCGCCTATGCCCACAAGGTGCACGATGCGGCGTTGCAGGCGGACGGCATCCGCGTGGTCGATCTCACCCCCGCCGCGATCGGCCCCTTCACCGTGCCGCCGGTCAACATGGAGGCGCACCTTGATGCGCCCAACGTCAACATGGTGACCTGCGGCGGGCAGGCGACGATCCCGATGGTCGCGGCTGTCAGCCAGGTCGCGAAGGTGCACTATGCCGAGATCGTCGCTTCGGTCTCGTCGCGCTCGGCCGGACCGGGCACGCGCGCCAATATTGACGAGTTCACCCGCACCACCGCCCGCGCGATCGAAGCCGTCGGCGGCGCGACACGCGGCAAGGCGATCATCATCCTCAACCCCGCCGAGCCGCCGATGATCATGCGCGACACGGTCTTCACCCTGTCCGAAGGGGCGGACGAGGACGCGATCCGCGCCTCGGTCGAGGCGATGGTCGCCAAGGTGCAGGCCTATGTCCCGGGCTACCGGTTGAAGCAGCAGGTGCAGTTCGAACGCTTCGGCGACAACAACCCGCTGAAGATCCCCGGCATGGGCGAATTCACCGGCATCAAGACCATGATCCTGCTCGAAGTCGAAGGCGCGGGCGATTACCTGCCGAGCTATTCGGGCAATCTCGATATCATGACGGCGGCGGCCAAGGCCACCGGCGAGCTGATCGCGGAAAGGATCGCGGCATGAACGTGCAGTTCGACGTCGAGAAGGGCGACAAGCTCTACATCCAGGATGTGACCCTGCGCGACGGGATGCACGCCATCCGCCACATGTATGGCGTCGATCACGTGCGCCAGATTGCCGCCGCGCTCGACGCCGCGGGCGTGGACGCGATCGAGGTCGCGCATGGCGACGGCCTTTCCGGCATGAGCTTCAACTACGGCTTCGGCGCGCATACCGATTGGGAATGGCTCGAAGCCGTGGCCGAGGTGCTGACCCGCTCGGTGCTGACCACGCTGATCCTGCCCGGGGTCGGCACGGTCGAGGAACTGCGCCGCGCCTATGAGATCGGCGTGCGCTCGGTGCGGGTCGCGACCCACTGCACCGAGGCCGACGTGTCGAAGCAGCATATCGGCATCGCCCGCGATCTCGGCATGGATGTGGCGGGCTTCCTGATGATGAGCCACATGATCGACGCCGAAGCGCTCGCGCAGCAGGCCGCGCTGATGGAAAGCTACGGCGCTCAGTGCGTCTATGTCACCGACAGCGGCGGGGCGCTCGACATGGACGGGGTGCGCGAAAGGCTCGAAGCCTATGACCGCGTGCTCAAGCCCGAAACCCAGCGCGGGATGCACGCGCACCACAATCTCGGCCTCGGGGTCGCCAATTCGATCGTCGCCGCGCAATATGGCGCGGTGCGGATCGATGCGAGCCTTGCGGGCATGGGTGCAGGCGCGGGCAATGCTCCGCTCGAAGTCTTCATCGCCGCTGCCGACCGCAAGGGCTGGAACCACGGCTGCGACGTGATGGCGCTGATGGACGCAGCCGAAGACCTCGTCCGCCCGCTGCAGGATCGTCCCGTCAGGGTCGATCGCGAGACGCTCAGCCTCGGCTATGCCGGGGTCTATTCCAGCTTCCTGCGCCATGCCGAGAAGGCGGCGGCGGACTACGGGCTCGACACCCGCGCGATCCTGGTCGAACTGGGGCGGCGCAAGATGGTCGGCGGGCAGGAGGACATGATCGTCGACGTCGCGCTCGACATGCTAAAGGCGCAAGAGGCAGATGGCTGAGATTTCGCTGCACCGCCCCTTCCCGGCCGACGCGGTCGCGCAGTGGGATTACGAGACTGACGTTGTCGTGATCGGCTTCGGCGCGGCGGGGGCCTGCGCGGCGATCGAAGCGGCGGATGCGGGCGCGAAAGTCATGCTGTTCGAGCGAAATTCGGGCAGCGGCGGGGCCTCGGGCCTGTCGGGCGGCGAAATCTACATCGGCGGGGGCGGGGGCACCGATGCCCAGCGCGCGGCGGGGTTCGAGGATACGACCGAGGACTTCATCGCCTATCTCAAGGCCGCCGGCGGCCCCTGCGTCAACGAGGCCAAGTGCGAACGCTACGGGCGCGAGGCGTTGGCCCATTACGACTGGCTGAAGGCGCAGGGCGTGCCCTATCGCGGCAATTACCTGCCCGGAAAGCACATCGAGCCGACCGACGATTCCACCCTGATCTGGTCGGGCAGCGAGGCCGCCGCGCCGTTCTGCGACATCGCCAAACCCGCGCCGCGCGGCCACACCATCCAGCACATGGGCTGGGGCGGTGGCCGCCCGCTGGTCAATGTGCTGGAAGCCAGCGCCCGCGCGAAGGGCGTCGAGGTGGTGGCCGACGCCCGCGCGCTCGCCCTGATCGAGGACGCGGGGCGCATTTGCGGCGTGGTGGTGCGGATCGACAACCAGCCCCGCTTCGTGCGCGCGGCCAAGGGCGTGGTGCTGGCGACCGGCGGCTTCGTGTTCAACGACGCGATGCGCTGCAAGCATTGCCCCGACACCTTCAAGCTCAATGATCCGATCGGCGACAAGGACGATGGCACCGGCATCATGCTGGGCGTGGGCGCGGGCGGGGAAGCGATCCACATGGAGCAGTTCTTCACCACCTGCCCCTGGACCATGCCCGAAAGCCACGCTTACGGGGTGTTCGTCAACATCCACGGCCAGCGCTTCATCAACGAGGATTGCTACCACGGGCGGGTGAGCCGCTGCGCGGTCGACCAGCCGGGCGGCAAGGTCTACCTGCTGCTCGACAACGCCCATTTCGTCCAGCCGATGGACTTTGCCCGCATCACCATCGCCGGAACGGGCGAGACCTGGGAAGAGGTCGAAGCCGAACTCGGCATGGCCCAAGGCACGCTGTCGGCGACGATGGCGTTCTACAACGCCCATGCGCGCGAGGGACGCGATCCACTGTTCGACAAGCGTGCGCCGATCCTGACGCCGCTCGATCAAGGGCCGTTCGTGGCGCTCGAACTCGATTTTCAGGGCAGCTATTTCAGCTTCTTCACCTTGGGCGGGCTCAACACCTCGGCTGACGGCGAAGTGCTGGGCCGCGGCGGCGCGCCGATCCCCGGGCTGTTTGCGGCCGGGCGCTGCACTTCGGGTCTGCCGGCCTGGGGGCATGGCTATTCCTCGGGCATGAGCCTTGCCGATGCGACCTTCTTCGGACGGCAGGCCGGGCGGACGGCGGCGGGTGGCTGACGCGTTCGAAGCACGGCTTCAGGCGCTCGAGGATCGCGAGGCGATCCGCAATCTGATCGCATCCTATGGCCCGCTGGCTGACAGCGGCGATGCCGAGGGGGTCGCGCTGCTGTGGACCGAGGACGGGGTCTATGCCGTCGACGGCTTTCCAGAGGCGCGCGGCCATGCCGCAATTGCAGCGCTTATCACCGGGCCGGTTCACCGCGATCTGATGGCGCGCGGCTGCGCCCATGTGCTTGGCGCGCCGGTGATCGACCTCGACTGCGACCGGGCGACGGCGTTGTGCCATTCGGTCGTACTGGCCAAGACTAACGAGGGCTGGGAGGCAATACGGGTCGCGGCCAATCGCTGGGTATTGGCGCGCACCCCGGAAGGCTGGCGGGTCTCGCGGCGTGACAATGCCCTGCTCGACGGGCGGGGCGCGGCGCGGGCGTTGCTGGCGCGCTAGCTCACCAGCTGGCCGCCATCCACCACCAGCACGCTGCCGGTGGCCTTGCGCGCCTGTTCCGAAGCGAGGAAGGCGACCGCCTCGGCAATGTCCTCGGGCGCGCAGCTGCCGTCGACCAGCTTAGGCATCCCGCGCATCACCATGTCCCAATCGAGATCGCCCGCGGGCGGGGCCTGCTGCGTCATCGGCGTGGTGACGTGGCCCGGGCACACCGCATTCACCCGCACGCCCTTGGCCGCATATTCCGCAGCCAGCGCAGTGGTCATGCCAACCACTGCGTGTTTCGAGGCGCAATAGCCGGCGGTGTAGATCATGCCCCGTAGCCCCGAGGTCGAGCCGATATTGACGATATTGCCCTTGGCTTTGACGAGGTGGGGCAGCGCCGCCTTGCAGATCACGAAGACAGAGGTGGTGTTGATCCGCAGCAGCCGCTCGAAATCGGCGACGGCGAAATCCTCGGTCGGCCCCCATTTGAGCATGCCCGCCACATTGCAGACCACGTCGAGCCCTTCGCTCGCCGCGGCATCGACCAGCGCGAGGCACGAGGAATGATCCTCGGCATCATAGGCAACCGGTCGGGCGGCCGCGCCGATCATCGCCGCCGTTTCGGCGAGACCGGCCGCGTTGATATCGCCGATCGTGACGCGCGCGCCCTCGCGGGCGAACAGGATCGCGGTCGCGCGTCCGATCCCCGAGGCGGCGCCGGTGACGAGCACGTTCTTGCCTGCAAATCGCATGATTCCGAATATCCTAGCCAAAGGTTGCGGGCGGTTCGCCCATGCTGCTGACCGTCGCCGACCCGCGCTCATCGACCGAGTGGATCAGGCACGAAAGGCGCCGCGAGCGGGTTTCGGCGATCCACCAGCGCCCGCCCTGCTTCACGTAGACGTCATCATATTCGACCCCCATCAGCGTGAGCGTGCGATTGCCGAGATTGATCGAATGGAACAGCAGCGACCATGCCCCGTGCGCGCGTTCGGCCGTCTCGAAGGTGATGATCCCGTTGGCGCCGTGATGGATGTCGAACACGCCGGGCGCGCAGCCCATGGCGCTGTAGATCTCGACAAAGGCATCGCGTCCGGCGAACGGCGGAAAGCCGTCGAAGGCGATCAGAGCGCCCTCGGGCAGCAGGGCATCGCGCACAGCATCGACGTCCTTGGCATCGCAGGCGCGCAGGTAGCGGGCCTTGAGGTCGCGAATGGCGCGGTCGTCTTCTAGTCGCGCCAGCCGCTGCTCAAGGCCAGCGAGGTCCATCAGAACCGGGCGCCCAGCGTCACGCCGAAGGTGCGCGGATCGGGGAAGTAGCCCAGCAGGATGCCGCCGAAGCCCGGGCCGAAGTCGATAAAGTTCGACGGCGCATCCTCCTTGGTCAGGTTGCGCACGAACACCGAGATGTCCGCTTCCAGACCGCCGATCGGAAACTCCGCCAGCGTGGCGCGCAGGTTGACGATGGTGCGCCCCGGCGACTGGGTCGATGCGGCGACCTGATCCGATGCGGCGGGTGCCGTCAGCGCGAAGGGGAAGGTGAAGTATTTCGAGGAATAGTTGAGGTCGGCATAGATGTTGAACTTGCCCCAGTCGCCTTCAGCCACCTTCCAGTCGGCCCCGATCGAGGCGGTGGTCCTGGGCGCGTGCGGGAAGGCGCGGTTGCCCGACACGTCGATGCCGCCGTCGATGAAGCGCTTGTATTCGGGATCGAGCAGCGCGAGCGAGGCATTGATCGTTAGGCTGTCGAACGGACGCAGCACGGTTTCGATTTCGAGCCCCTGGATGCGCGCGGCGGCCGCGTTCTGGATCACCGAGGCAGCGCCCGTGGTGGCCGTGAACACCGACAGCTGCATGTCCTTGCTGTCGTTGCGGAAGGCGGCAAGATTGACGATCAGGCGGTCATCGAGGAACCGGCTCTTGATGCCGAATTCATAGCTGTCGACCTGCTCGGGCAGATAGGGCTGGCACAGTTCCAGCGCGCCGCTCGGACAATCGGCGGTCGGCGCGGCAAAGACATTGCTCTCGCCGTTGAAGCCGCCCGATTTGAAGCCCTGCGCAAAGCGGGCGTAGAGATTGATCGTGTCGCTTGCCGCATAGCTGAGGGTCACGGCGGGCGAGAAGTCACTGAACTTGGCGTCGGGAATGGCGCCATAGGGCAGATTGGCAACCACCAACGGGCTGGTGATGCCGTTGGCAGGATCGAAATTGACCCGGAAGAAGCGGCTGATGTCCTTGGTTTCCTCGGTATAGCGTCCCCCAAGGGTCAGCTTCAGGCGCTCGGTCAGGTCATAATCGAGCTGTGCGTAGATGGCCCATGCCTCGGTGTTCGAGCCATAGTTGGAGTCGAGATCGACACCGCCGCCGAAATAGGTCTGCGGGTTCACTGTCTCGGCCTGTTCGTCGAAGTAGAAGGCGCCCAGCACATAGGCGAGTCTGTCTTCGAACGCCGTACCGGTCAGCTGCAATTCCTGGCTGAAAGCGTGATAATCGGAAATGCGCTGGGTGAAGGCGACCGGGAACGGCGAACCGTCGAGATCGAGCCCGTCGGCCCATGCCAGATCACGATAGGCGGTGATCGACTTGAGTTCCGCATCCCCCAGCCCCACTGTCAAGGTCAGGGCATGGCCGTAGCTGCGCGAGCGTTCGTAAACCGGCGCATCGATTGCGGCGGTGGTCACGCGGTCGGGATTGGCAACCCGGTCGAGCGGGAAGAACGCCCCGCCAAAAGCGTAGCTCGGCGAGCCGGGATCGAAGATGTCGCGCGGATCGCCATTGCGGTTGACCGCCAGCAACTGCGAGAACGGCGGGGTCTGGTTCGACTTGCTGTAGTCGTAAGTATAGTCGGCGGTGATGTTGTCGGTTATTTCGGCCCGCAGCTGCACCATGAAGCTGCCGCTTTCGATCGAGTCCGTGCGGTTGCGGCCGCTCCCGTCCGGGGCTGTCAGCGCAATCAGGCCGTCGCGGGTGCGATACTGGCCCGAGACCTTTGCCGAGAAGGCCCCCATCTGCGGCAGGTCAATCACGCCGCGCAGTCGCACTTCATCAAAGCTGCCATAGGTCAGCTCAGCCATGCCGCCCGCTTCGCCGCTCGGCTTTTTGGTCACGAGGTTGACCGCACCTGCCAGCGCATTGCGGCCATAGAGCGTGCCCTGAGGCCCGCGCAGAATTTCCACCCTCTCAAGATCGGCAATGTCGAAGATCGAGCCTTGCGCCTTGGCGATGTAGACCCCGTCGAGATAGAGGCCGACCGCCGGTTCCCAGGTGATGGCGGGGTTGATCGTCACCGAGCCGCGGATCGCGATCTGCGAGATAGTCTTTGATGCCGGCGCGCGTTCGAACTTCACGTTGGGCGCAATCGTGCCGAGGTCGTCGATGGAATCGATCCCGCGGGTCTCGAGGAACTGGCTGCCCAGCGCGGTGATCGCAATCGGCACATCCTGTACGTTTTCGGCACGCTTCTGGGCGGTGACGACGATCACGCCGATTCCGTCCTCGCTCGGCTGGGCTGCGTCTGCTTGCTGCGCGACGGCAGGAGCCGCCAGCGCAAAAGCTAGCGCGCACCCAGAGGCTGCGATCATCAGATTCTTCATGGCACTCTCCCTACCGCTCACGCATTATGCGTAATTTTATGCTACATTGTCTACGCGTAATACGGCTACAACTCAACCTTCAATTTGATTAACGTAAGCTTATGGTTGAAAATGGTGCGCGATTCAGATATCGGGCGGTAACAAGAAGATGCCTCGTCAAGGCCTTGGCAGCGGCGCGGCAATCACAGGACGGGATGACCAATGACCGGCACGGCAGACCTCGAAGCACGGATCGACCGGCTGGAATCGCTTGATGCAATCCGTCAGCTGCCCGCGAAGTATGCGCTTGCGCTCGACATGCGCGACATGGACGCGATGGTCTCGCTGTTTCCCGCTGATGTGCGGGTCGGCAAGGACTCGACCGGAAGGCTTGCCCTGCGCGCCTATATGGACCGAACGCTGCGTTCGCCCTTCACCGGCACCTCGCACCATATCGGCGGACATGTCATCGAATTCGACGATCCCGATCATGCCCACGGCGTCGTCTATTCCAAGAACGAGCACGAGACCCCGGTTGAAGATGGGGCAGACGAATGGGTCATCATGCAGATGATGTATGTCGACGACTATGTGCGGCAGGACGGGCGCTGGTTCTTTGCCCGGCGCCTGCCGCTTTACTGGTATGCGACCGACCTCAACAAGCCGCCCGTGGGCGACAACAAGATGCGTTGGCCCGGCACCGAGTGGGCCGAGGGCAACTTCCACAAGCTGTTTCCCAGCTATGCCGAGTACTGGGCGCGCGAGGGCGACCATGGCGGGCCGGTGGCAGAGCCTGCGCCGCTCGACCAGTTCCTTGCCACCATGCGACGGGGCGCCGCCGCGCCCAAGGTGAAGGTGCGGGCCGACTAGGCCGCGTTGCTACCCGTCAGGTGACTGGCGGCGATATAGCCGAAGGTCAGTGCAGGCCCGATGGTGACGCCCGCGCCGGGATAGCTTTCGCCCATGGCCGAGGCTGCACAGTTCCCGATCGCGTGGAGCCCGGGGATCGGCTGGCCGTCCGCGCCGATCACGCGGGCCAGTTCGTCGGTCTTGAGGCCGCCATTGGTGCCGATATCGCCGGGATAGATCGGCATGGCGTAGAACGGCCCCTTTCCGAGGGGACGCAGGCAGGGGTTGGGAGCAACGCGCGGGTCGCCATACATCTTGTCATAGGCCGCCTCGCCGCGGTGGAAATCGGGGTCCTCGCCTTTGGCGGCATGGGCATTGTAGCGCGTGATGGTGGCTTCCAGTGCGGCCGGATCAGCTCCGATGGCGCGCGCCAGTTCGGCAATCGTGCTGCCTTTCTTGAGGATGCCGCGCACCGCTGCCGGGTGCGCCCAGTCGGGCATGATCGGATAGAGCGGGCCGACCGGGTAATTGTGGCGATAGGTGTGGTCGAACACGAACCACGACGGGCTGGCATCGCCGTGCTCGCGCTGGCGGCGGGCCATCACCTGTCCGGTGACGTGATAGGAAGCCGCCTCGTTCAGATAACGTTCGCCCTTCTGGTTGACCATCAGCGACCCCGGCAGGGCGCGCTCGATGGTGCACAGCCGCCCGCGATCTTCGCCCGGAACATAGAACACCGGCGCGGCCCAGGCCGATTGCATGTTCATCACATCCGCGCCCAGCGCCTGCCCGGCGCGGATCGCGTCGCCAGTGTTGCCGCTGGTGCCGCCCGATAGCAGCGCGGTCGGGTAGAGCGGGGCGTTGGCGGCGCGCATCTCGGCGTTCTTGTCGAAGCCCCCGGCCGCCAGCACTACACCCTTGCGCGCGGCCACCCGCAGCAGCTTGCCCTCGCGCCGGATCACCGCTCCGGCCACGCGCCCGCCTTCATGCACCAGTTCGACCAGCGGGCTATCGAGCCACAGCGGCACGCCTGCATCCTTCAGCGCCATGCGCAAGCCCCCGGCGAGCGCATTGCCCAGCGTCAGCCGCCGGTCCTTGCGCGAGGTGAAGCGGAACGGCCAGTCGAACCAGTAGCGCGCGAGGCTTTTCGCCAGGTGCCACGGCCAGCCCTTGGCGCGGAACAGCAGGATGTAGGTCTCGTCGAAATGCCAGTTGAGATAGCCGAACAGCGAGGCGGCGGGCGAGGCAAAGCGCAGGGTCCGCACGTCATCGCCCAGCTTCTTGCCATCAATCGGCAGCGGCATGTGGGTGCGATAGCCGGTGGGGGAACCGCCGGGGTTTTCCGCGTGGTAATCAGGATAGGGGAAGGCGTGGTATTCGATCGGCGTGTTCGCTCCCATCCAGCGTAGCATCGCCGAGGCATTCTCGACATAGGCGCGGATGTTGCCATCGGGGACATTCGGCGCGGACAAGGCGCGGACATAGGTGAAGGCATCGTCCACCGTATCGTCAAAGCCCGCTGCGGCGGCCTGATCGCTTGCGGGAATCCAGATCCCGGCGCCGGACGTCGCCGAGGTGCCGCCCCACAGGCTCTCCTTCTCGACGATCAGGGCCTCGGCATGGTTCTTCGCCGCCGCCAGCCCCGCCAGCATCCCGCCAGCGCCCGAGCCGACGACGAGCACATCGACCTCCTTATCCCACTGCACGGTCATGGTTTCAGCCTTCTTGTGTCACGAGGGAATATAGAGCTGAGCGGCCTTGCCGCCATCGACCGGCAGCGCAACACCAGTGATGTAGCTTGCCGCGTCGGACAGCATGAAGACGATCGCCTCCGCCAGTTCCTCCGGCTCGCCGCCGCGCCCCATCGGGATCGCGCCCGCCGTCTTGGCGGCAAGGTCGGGCGCCTTGGCGGCGAAATCGAGTGTCGCGGCGGTGTTCACCTGCCCGGGCACGATCGCGTTGACGCGGATGCCCTGCGGTGCGCCTTCCATCGCGGCGACCGCCGTGAACTGGATCAGCGCGGCCTTGGAGGCGGAATAGCTCGAATAATTGGCCATCGCCCGGATCGCGGTAGTCGAGGAGATGTTGACGATCGAGCCCTTACCCTGCGCCGCCATCACCTTCATCGCAGCCTTGGTGCCGATAAACACGGCATCGGCATTGACCGCGAAATCCTTGCGCCAGTGCTCGAGCTTCAGCCGGGCAATCGGCGCGTAGTGGGTCGACATGGCATTGTTGACCAGCATGTCGAGCCGGCCATGTCGGGCAGCGATCCCTTCGATCAGTGCCTCGAAGGCAGCAAAATCGGTGACATCAAGCGTGACCGCTTCGATCTCGTCGCCGTCGTCTGCGATTCTGGCGCGGGCGATTTCGAGCTGTTCGGCACGGCGTCCGCAGATCACCACGCGCGCGCCGCGCTTGGCCAGCAGAGCGGCGGTAGCAAAGCCGATCCCGTCGCTCCCGCCCGTTACAAGCGCAACCTTGCCTGCCAGATCCTTTGCCATCGCTTTCTCCCGGTTCGCTCTGCCATGATGTCCAGATCTGGCCGCGATTGTAAAACGCAATTGACGCGTCAAGGGGCGCAATGTCAACATGACGCGTAATTGTTAGTGCTAAAAAATACGAATCCTGCGATATGAGGTTTGGCGTGAAGCTGCGGTTGCGCAAAAGGGAGAGCAATGGTCGATCTGACAGGCAAGGTAGCGCTGATAACCGGTGCGGGGCAAGGCGTGGGGCAGGGCATTGCCCTTGGGCTGGCCGCTGCTGGGGCGGCGGTCGCTGTGACCGGTCGGACGGCGACCAAGCTTGACCAGACCTGCGCGCTGATCGCCGAGCGCGGTGGCAGGGCGCTCGCGATCGAGGGGAACGTCAAGGACGCGGCCAGCCTTGCCGCCATGGTCGATGAAACGGTCGCCGGACTGGGCGGGCTCGATATTCTCGTCAACAATGCGCAGGAAGTGCCCAATGGCCCGCTGCTCGATGTGAGTGACGAGGCCTTTATGGCCGGGTTCGAATCCGGGCCGCTCGCCAGCTTCCGGCTGATGAAACTGGCGCACCCGCACATGCTGGCGCGCGGCGGCGGAGTGATCGTCAACCTCGCCTCTTCGGCTGGCATCCGCTGGGACATGAGCGGCTATGGCGCCTATGGCGCGGTCAAGCAGGCAACCCGCGTGCTGACCCGCGCCGCCGCTGCCGAGTGGGGCCGCGCCGGGATCCGGGTGCTGACCATCGCCCCGCACGCCGAAAGCCCCGGGCTCAAATGGTGGGTGGCGAACAATCCCGAGGAGGCCGAGGCCTTCTTCCGCACCATCCCGCTCGGCCGCATCGGACGGCTGGAGGAGGACATCGGCCGTGCGGTGGCAGCGCTGTGCTCGGACGATATGGGCTATCTCACCGGCGCAACGATCCCGCTTGACGGCGGTCAGGCCAACTTCGACTGAGTGGGCGATGGAGAAGGTCGTCTGTCTCCTGTGGGCCGCAGCGGGTGCCGAGCGCGAGGGGTTCAATGCCGGGCTGCTCGAACGACTGCCGGCAGCGCTGGCCGATGCCGGAGCCACCCGCATCCGTCTGAATCTCGAGGATGCGCAGGTCGCCGCCGGTGCGCCGCTGCGCCAGTCGCGCGGCCCGCGCCAGCATGACGCGGTGGTGCAGTTCTGGTTGCCGTCCGCCAATCCCCTGCTGCGCGGCGCGATCGACCGGGTACTCGATGCCGAATGTGATCTTTGGCATGGGTGGTTGGTGGCGGAGTCGACCATCATCGCAAATGCCGCCTATCCGGCTCGGCGGGGCGAGCGGACCGCTGGCTGGGCGCAGATGGCGTTCCTGACCTTGCCTGAACGGATCGGCCATGCGCAGTGGCGTGAAATCTGGCAGGATCACCACACGCTGGTGGCGATCGAGACCCAGGCCAATTTCGAATATGTCCAGAACCTCGTCGTGCGGGCCCTGACGCCGGACGCGCCGCCCTATGTCGCTATCGTCGAGGAGTGTTTTCCTGCCGCGGCGTTGACGGATCCTTTCGTGTTCTTTGATGCCGTCGGCGACCCGGCCCGCTTCCGCGCAAATCTCGACCGGATGATGGCGAGCTGTGAGCGCTTCATCGACAGCGGCACGATCGACGTTATCCCTACAGGACAATACAGTTTCTGAGCGCAGTTGCGACGCGATTATCGGCTAGCGCCGCATGAAAATCGCTCTTTGCGTAAAAAAATTGACTATGAAATCCGCAAGGCGTCGCTATAGTGAGGCGCAACGACGGCAATGCGTCGACTCGTGGGAGGGAATGGAATGGCATCGAAGGTGGCGCTTGTCACCGGTGCGAGCCGTGGCGCAGGCCGCGGCATCGCGCGCGGCTTCGGGGAGATGGGTTACACTGTCTATGTCACCGGTCGCACCATCGCGCCAGGCGATGCGAAAGGCTGGGACGGCACCGTGCTGCCCGGCACGGTCGCCGAGACCGCGGCCGAAGTGACCGCTGCGGGCGGCACGGGCATCGCGGTGATGTGCGATCATGCCGATGATGCACAGGTCGCCGCGCTGTTCGCCCGGATCGCCGAGGAGCAGGGCCGGCTCGACGTGCTGGTCAACAATGCCACCTACATCCACCACCAGCTGATCGAGAAGAAGGCCTTCTGGGAGAAGGAGCTCGACGCGGCGAAGATCCTCGATGTCGGCCTGCGCTCGGCCTATGTGGCGAGCTGGCATGCGGCGCGGATGATGGTGCCGCAGGGCTCGGGCGTGATCGCCTTCGGCTCGTCCTTCGGCGGTTCGTGCTACATGCACGGTCCTGCCTACGGGGCGCAGAAGGCGGGCGTCGACAAGTTCGCGCACGATATGGAGCATGATCTGCGCGGCACCGGGGTGATCGCGGTCTCGATCTGGATGGGGCCGCTGGTCACCGAACGCTCGCTGATCGCGCAGAAGACCAATCCCGAACAATACGAAGGCTTCATCGAGGCGGCGGAGAACCCCGAGTTCACCGCGCACATCATCGACGCCATCGCTGCTGCGCCCAACCGCGACGAGCTGTCGGGCCAGACCCTGATCGGCGCCGAGATCGCGAAGGAACTGGGCGTCACCGATCGCGGCAAGGAAAAACCGAGCTACCGCGAGATGCTCGGCAGCCCGCGCCCCAAGAACCCGGCCGCCGTCTACTGACATGGCCGACCGGTTCCACCTTGCCGACCTGTTCGAGACGGTCGCCCGCACGGTACCGGACCGGATCGCGCTCATCTCCGACAGTGCCCGGCTGACCTTTGCCGAGTTGGACGAGCGCTGCGACCGCCTTGCTGCGGGGCTGGCGGCGCAGGGCATCACGCGGGGCGACACGGTGGGCCTCTATCTCCAGAACGGCCCGGCCTATATCGAAACCTTCATCGCCGCCTGCAAACTCGGGGCGGTGCCGTTCAACGTCAATTACCGCTACCGCGCGGACGAGTTGCGCTATCTGTTCGCCAATGCCGGCAGCGCGGCGATCGTCCACGACGCCGAGTTTGCGCCACTGATGCGCGAGGTGCGCGGCGACGTGCCGACGCTGAAGCTGTCGGTCGCGGTTGCGGACGGATCGGGGGCGGACATTGCAGGCTCGCTCGCCTATGCCGATCTGCTGGCCCATGAGCCCGGCGGGCCGTGGGAGCGCAGCGAGGACGACATCCTGCTGTCCTACACCGGCGGCACCACCGGAATGCCCAAGGGCGTGATGTGGCCGCACAAGGCTTTCATCTTCGCTTGCGCGGGCGGGGCCGGCTACTTCAACCCGCACGGGCCGATCGCAGCGCCGCAGGACATCGCCTCGCGTGCGGCCGACGGCTATCCGCTCTCGCTGTTTCCGCTCGCGCCGCTGATGCACATGGCGGCAATGTGGGCGGTGTGGAGCGCGCTGCTCAACGGCCTCACCATCATCCTCGACGAAGGTCGCGTGTTCGATCCCGAGCGCGTGCTCGACACCGCCGAGCGCGAGGGCGCGAGCATGTTGCAGTTCGTCGGCGACGCCATGGCCAGCCCCCTGCGCGATGCCCTCCGGGCGAACCCGGGACGCTGGGATCTGTCGAAGATCGTCAATCTCGGCTCGGGCGGGGCGGTGTTCTCGCAGCACCTCAAGGATGAACTCAAGGAATTGGTGCCCGGCGCGTCGATCTCTGACGGTATGGGCTCGACCGAAACCGGCGTGTCCGGCCAGGCCCAGACCTCGGGCGAGGGCATGATGCGGCTGGTCGCCAGCGATCAGCAGCAGGTGGTGACCGACGGGCGGATCGCCGAGGTGGGCGAAACCGGGCTCATTGCCCGCAGCGGCAACACCCCTGTCGGCTATTACAACGATCCGGTGAAGACCGCCGAGACCTTCGTCACCATCGACGGCAAGCTGTGGGCGGTCTCGGGCGATACCGGCAGGCGCGATGCGGACGGGATGATCACTGTGTTCGGGCGCGGATCGACCTGCATCAACACCGGCGGGGAGAAGGTCTTTCCCGAGGAAGTCGAGGAAGTGTTGCGCGCCCATCCGGCGATTGCCGATGCTGTGGTCGCCGGTCAGCCAGACCCCCGCTGGGGGGAACGGGTGGTGGCGATCCTTGCGCCACGCGATCCGGCAGCGCCGCCTGCCTTCGACGAGATCAAGAGCTTCGCCGCCGAGCGGCTGGCTGGCTACAAGGTGCCCAAGGCGCTGGTGTGGGTCGACACAGTGCGCCGCTCGCCCGCCGGCAAGCAGGACTACCGCTGGGCGAAGGAACTGGTGGCCAGCGCTTCATGAGCCAGATCGACCCCGTCTTTGCCGCAGTCACCGCGCCCGGCACGCCGTTCGAACTGGTCGAGCGTGATGGCCTGCTGCAATTCGCGCAGGCCGCGCCCGATCTCGCGTTGATGATCGAGCACGCCCGGCGGCACGGGGACAAGACCTTTCTGGTCGATTTCTCCGCCGACGGGGCCGAGCGCCGCCTGACCTTCGAACAGGTGTTCGCCTGGCGCGACCAGCTTGCGCCGATGCTGGGCATCCGGCGCGGCGACCGGGTGGCGATCTGCATGAGGAACCGCGCCGAATGGATCGTCGCCTTCATGGCGGTGATCAAGGCGGGCGGGGTGGCAGCGCTGCTCAACAGCCGCGGTTCTCCGGCCGAACTCGCCGCGATGATTGCCGAGGTCACCCCCGCGCTGGTGCTGGCCGATAGCCGCCGCGCAGCACTGATCCGCGAGGGCGGTTATGACGGGCGGATGCTCGATCTCACCCGGCCGTTTGACGAGGCGGAGATCGCGCGCCGCAGCGCCGATGCGCTCTCCCCTGCGCCCGCAACCCCGCTCGATCCGGCGGCGATCCTGTTCACCTCGGGCACCACGGGCCGCGTCAAGGGCGCGGTGCTGACCCATCGCAGCCTCATCACCGGGCTGATGCTGATGCAGCTGTCAGGCGCGATGGTGCTGCACAACATGGCCCGCGCGCATGGGATGGAGCCGGCGCAGCTGATGGCCGCCATGCCGCAGCAGGCGGTGCTGCTGGTCTATCCGCTGTTCCACATCTCCGGCCTTGGCGCGGCGTTCCTGTCGCCGCTGTTTGCCGGATCGAAGGTCGTGATCATGCGCCGCTGGGACGCTGATGAAGCCGCACGGCTGATCGCGGCCGAGAAGATCACGCTGTTCTCCGCCGTGCCGACGATGCTGTGGGATCTGCTCCACCGCGCCAAGCCGGGCGAGGCCGACCTGACCTCGCTGCGCAACATCGCCTCGGGCGGTCAGGCGCTGCCGGTCAACCTGCTCGATGCGATCCGCGAAGCCTGTCCGCAGGCGGTGATGGGCACCGGCTATGGCATGACCGAGGCGTCGGGCTCGCTGGCGCAGGCGGTGGGCGAGGATTTCCTGAGGAAGCGCTCCTCTGCCGGACGGGTGCTGCCGCTGGCGCAGGTGCGGATCGTCGCGCCCGACGGCACCGTGCAACCAAGCGGGCAGAGCGGCGAAATCCAGCTCAAGGGCGCCATGGTGATGGCGGGCTACTGGAACCGCCCCGAAGACACCGCCGCCGCCTTCACCACCGACGGCTGGCTGCGCACCGGCGATGTCGGCTACATTGATGACGAGGGCTACATCTTCATCGTCGACCGGGTGAAGGACATGGTCATCTCCGGCGGCGAAAACATCTACTGCGCCGAGGTTGAACGCGTGCTGGGCGAACTCGGCGGCGTCGGTGAATGCGCCGCCTTCGGCATCCCGGACGAGCGGCTCGGCGAATTGCTGGTCGCCGTGGTGCGCGGCGATGGGCTGAACGAACAACAGGTCAAGGACTGGGTCGGCGAGCGGCTGGCGCGCTACAAGGCGCCCGGCCATGTCGCGCTTGTCGCCGATGCGTTGCCGCGCAATCACGTCGGCAAGGTCGACAAGATCGCGCTGCGCGCCGCCTGGCCGAAGCTTTACGGAGTGGAATGACATGGGTTTCCCCAAGGACATCGGCATCATCGACTGCATGCTCGGCATTCCCGAGGCCGAGGACCGCTCCGACTGGTTCACCGCCTTCCGTCCGCTGATCAAGGACGAGGAGACGCTGCGGCAGTTCTCGATGCCCGCGCAATACATGTTCAAGGACGTACCGCAGACCGGCCATGCCGACGACTATGTGAAGTGGACGGTCGAGCAGATGGACAAGCACGGCATCGCCAAGGCGCTGATCGGCTGGAACGAGAACGCCACCTCGCGCCGCGCCAAGGAGATGTTCGGCGACCGCTTTTTCTTCGATCTGCCCTGCGATCCCAACAAGGGCATGGAGGAAGTGCGCCGGATCAAGCGCATCCACGCCGAAGTCGGCCTGTCGGCGATCAGCGTGTTCCCCGCCGGCACGCTGCCGCAGGTGGCGATCAATCACAAATACATGTTCCCGCTCTACGCCTGCGCGGTGGAGCTCGACATCCCGATCTGCCTCAATGTCGGCATTCCGGGCCCGCGCATTCCGATGGAGACCCAGAAGGTCGAGCATCTCGACGAGGTGTGCTGGTTCTTCCCCGATCTCAAGATCGTGATGCGTCACGGGGCCGAGCCGTGGCAGGATCTCGCCGTCAAGCTGATGCTGAAATGGCCGAACCTCTACTATTCGACCAGCGCCTTCGCGCCCAAGCACTACCCTAAGGCGATCATCGACTACGCCAACACCCGCGGCGCGGACAAGATCATCTACGCCGGGTATTTCCCGATGGGCCTCAGCCTTGAACGGATCATGTCCGACATGGAGCACGTGCCCCTGAAGGACGAGGTGTGGCCCAAGTTCCTGCGCGACAATGCGCGCAAGGTTTTCAAACTCTGAACCAACACGACGAAAATCCGGCACTGCCGGGGAGGACGATATGACCGATACCGCAACCGACGCCCGCACTGCTCCAGTGGCCGTGTGGCAGGTGCTCGAGAAGATGGGCAAGGAAGAGCGCGAGGCATGGCGCGTGGCGGACATCGCCAACCGCCGCCCGGCCGCCGAGCGCAATCTCGACATCGGCTATCCCTTCGGCTGGTATCCCTTCATGCTGGGGCGCGATCTGGCCGTGGGCGAGGTCAAGCCGGCGCGCTATTTCGGCCGCGATCTGGCGGTGTGGCGCGGCGAGGACGGCGAGGCGCGGATGATGGACGCCTATTGCAAGCACCTTGGCGCGCATATGGGCCACGGCGGCAAGGTGCATGGCAACCTGCTCGAATGCCCGTTCCACGCCTGGCGCTATGATGGCGAGGAAGGGGTGGTTAAAGAGATCCCCTACGCCAAGGCGGTCCCCCCGCAGGTGAAGCGCAAGTGCACCCGCACCTGGCACGTGCGCGAGGCCAACCAGTGGCTGTGGGTGTGGTATCACCCCGAGGATGTCGCGCCGCTCTACGATGTGGTGGACCTGCCCGAAGCCAGCGATCCCGACTGGACACCCTACGACATCGTCGAATGGAAGGTGTTCGGCAGCCTGCAGAACATGGCCGAGAACGGGGTCGATTTCGCCCACTTCAAGTATATTCACGGCACCGCCGAACTGCCCACCGCCGAAATGCAATGGGGGGAGTGGGACCGCTCGGCGGTGGTGCGCGCCAAGATGGGCACGCCAAAGGGCATGGTCGACGGCGCGATCACCAGCAATTCCGTGGGGCCGGGGCAGGCCTGGGTGCGCTTCACCGGCATCTGCGAAACGCTTTTGGTGGCCTGCATCATCCCGGTCGAGCTTGACGAGTTGCAGGTGATCTATTGCTACACCCAGCCGCGCGCACAGACCGAAGGGCCGATGGCAGGCCTTGCCCGGGCGATCATCAAGGACGTCAACAAGCAGCTCGATCAGGACAAGGTCGTGTGGGACCGGATGCGCTACGAACCCAATCCGATTATCTGCGATGGAGACGGTCCGATCCCGCATTTCCGCAAGTTCTACGCCCGCTTCTACGCGGCTGGCGACGGGGTTCCCGGATCGCTGAAAGCGGCAGGCTGAACCGGTGGCGGACAATCCGATGCTGACGACGCGCCGTTCGGTGCTTGCGGGCGGAACAGCGCTTGCGGCGCTCGGCCTGCCCGAAACCACCCGGGCCGCATCAGGCAACGTAGGCGAGGTGCTCGACACCCACGACGCGCTCGGCCTCGCCCGGCTTGTGCGCAAGCGCAAGATTTCTCCGAGCGAGCTGCTAGAGGCCGCGATCGCGCGGGCTGAGGCGATGAACCCGCGCTTCAACTTCATGGCGCAGAAGCATTACGACTATGCCCGTGCAGAAATCGCGAGCGGATTGCCCGATGGTCCTTTTACCGGGGTGCCGTGGCTGCTGAAGGATCTGGGCACCTTTGTTAAAGGCCTCCCGACCGAAGGAGGCAGCCGGATCAACAAGGGTGTTGCCGCGCAGTTTACCTCGGAACTGGTGGAGCGCTACCGCCGCGCCGGCCTGGTTGTGTTCGGCAAAACCACCACGCCCGAATTTGGCTTGACCGGCACGACCGAAAGCACGCTGAAAGGCGCGACCCGCAATCCGTGGAACCCGGAACGCGTCGCAGGCGGATCATCCGGCGGAGCAGCGGCGGCGGTGGCGGCGGGGGTTATTCCTGCGGCGCACGCCACAGATGGCGGCGGCTCGATCCGCATTCCGGCCTCATGCTGCGGCTTGTTTGGCATGAAGCCCAGCCGGGGGCGTACGCCTATGGGCCCAAACCGTACGGAGGGGTGGGCGGGACTATCGGCCCATCACGTCATCACCCGATCGGTACGCGATTCAGCTGCCTTGCTGGACGCCACTCATGGGGTCGAGCCAGGATCGCGCTATGCCGCACCCACGCCCGAGGGCACCTTCCTGGCGCAACTTGAACGCAAGCCGGGCCGGTTGCGGATTGCCTTGATGCGCAAGCCGTTGAGCGGCGCGCCGGTTGACCCTGATTGCCTGGCCGCGCTCGATCAGGCTGCGCGCCTCTGCGAAAGCCTTGGCCACCACGTCGAAGAGGCCGCACCGAAACTCGATGCGGGCGCAATGGGACAAGCAAGCTTCGTGCTGATCGCCTCGTCCTTGGCGGCTGATCTCACCGATCAGGCCAGCCGACTAGGGATCGAGCTTGGTCCAGATGTGCTGGAGCCAATCACGCTCGCCTTTGTGGGATATGGTAAGACGACCAGCGGATCGGATTTTGCGCGTGCCAACAACACTATGCAGGCCGCAGCTGTGACTGTCGCGCAGTTCATGGCGGATTACGATGTGATCCTATCGCCGACGCTGGCCGCGCCGCCGCTGATGCTGGGGCAGATCAATCTTTCGCCCGACGTGGCGTTCCCCGAATGGGGCCAGCGCGCGGCGATGTTCTCACCCTTCACGCAAGTTGCCAATTTCACTTGTCAGCCCAGCATGTCGGTGCCGCTCGGCATGTCAGGAGACGGACTGCCGATCGGGATGCAGTTCACCGGCCGTTATGGCGAGGAAGCGCTGCTGTACCGTCTGGCGGGTCAGTTGGAACGGGCCGCGCCATGGGCCAGCCGCCGGCCGGTGACGGGCTAGAGGAGGGCTGGCGATGGATCTGGCACCACTAGCAGGACTGCTCGGCCTGTTCGGACTGGCGGGCCTTGCCGGACTGCGGCAGCCCGCTGACCGGGCGCAGCCGGGCAGTGCGATCCGCCTGCTCGGCCTGCTCGGGCTTGGCGGGCTTGCAGGCATCTGGATCGACGGCGCCGGCGCGCTGGGCGCCGCCGGGGCGCTCGGCCTGTGGAACCACCAGAACCCGAAGCTCGCCCGCTGGGCATGGCCCGGCTGGGTGTTCCCGATCGGGGTCTATTACTTGGTGCGGCACCTGGCCGCCTGACGGGAGAACATGATGCGCGGATTGCAGGGCAAGGTAGGGGTGGTCGCAGGCGGCGGTCGCGGGATCGGCGCGGCCACCGCGCGCCGGCTCGCCGAGGAAGGCGCCTCCGTGGTGATCGGCGACATCGCCGAGGACTGGGCCAAGGAAACCGCCGAGGCGATCCGCAGCAATGGCGGGCGCGCGATCGGCGTGCATCTCGACGGCACCAGCGCTGCCTCGCAGCAGGATATCGTCAATGCGGCGCTGAATGAATTCGGCGCGCTCGATTTCTACCATTCCAACCTCGCGGGCGGCACCGAGGGCGATATCGACGCGCTGCATTGCCCCGAAGAGGTGCTCGACCGTTCCTTCGCGATCAACACCAAGAGCCACATGTTCGCCACGCAAGCCGCGCTGCCGGTAATGCTCGAAAAGGGCAGCGGGGCGATGATCTACACCTCGTCAGGAGCAGCGATCGGCGGCAACGCCTTCCAGGTCGCCTACCCGATGACCAAGAACGCGATCCACGCGCTGGTGCGCCATGTCGCGGCGAAATACGGCAAGAGGGGCATCCGCGCCAACGGGGTCAGCCCCGGCGTTGTACTGACCGAGGCAGTCAAGCAGCACCTGACGGACGAATATGTAGAGAACGCGCTCAAGGGCGTGCCGCACACCCGGCTCGGCCAGCCGGAGGACATCGCCGCCGCGGTCGCCTTCCTCGCATCGGATGACGGCGTGTGGGTCAACGGGCAAGTCTGGCATGTCAACGGCGGCATGATCAAGCGCGACTGATGGAGACAGCGCCCCCCCGCTCGAACCCGTGGCTGGTGCTTGGCATCCTGCTGACGATCTACATCTTCAACTTTGCCGATCGCTATCTGCTGACGGGGCTGGTCGGGCCGATCAAGGCCGAGTTCGGGGTCGGCGACAACCTCATGGGCCTGCTGATGGGGCCGGCCTTTGTTGTGTTCTACGTGTTGTTGGGGGTGCCGTTCGCTCGGCTGGCTGACCGTTCCTCGCGCGTCCGCATTATTGCGGCGGGCTGCGTCATGTGGAGCCTTGCGACGGCGGCGACGGGCTTGGCAACCGGCCCGGTCACGCTGGCGCTGGCGCGGTTGGCAGTGGGCGTGGGCGAGGCGGCATTCGTGGCACCTGCCTATTCGCTCCTGTCCGACTACTTCAAGCCCGAGCGCCGGGGACTGGCCTTCGCCATCCTCGGCCTGGCGACCTATATCGGCCAGATCGCAGGACAGGCGGGCGGACCGGCGATCGCGGCGGCGACCGACTGGCGCACGGCCTTCTTTGCGATCGGGATACCGGGCATCGCTCTAGGCCTGATCGCGCTGGTGCTGGTTCGAGAGCCGCCGCGCGAAGGCCAGATTGCGGGCGAGGCGCAGGTCGTCATCCCGCTAGGCGTGCTGGTGAACCGGCTGGTGCGAACGCCCAGTTTCGTGCTGATGGCGATCGGGTTCGGGCTCGGGGTGATGTCGGGGATATCCTTCGGGTATTGGGGGCCGGAGCTTTTCGCCCGCAGCTACGCGATCGACGAGGTCGCGGCCAAGACCGCGTTCGCGTTGAATTTCGGCCTGTCGGGCCTGATCGGAATGCTCGGTTTCGGCGCTCTGGCAGACCGGCTTTCCAAGCGCAGCCGTGCCTGGCCCGCATTGCTGTCAGCCATGGCGCTGGGAGCGGCGACTGTGCTGGTGGTCATGACTGTCTGGGCGCCGACATTCGCGATGGCGAAGTGGCTGGCGATCCCCTGCGGTCTGCTTGGCGGTGGCTGGTCGGTCGGGTTGTTTGCAGCGCTGCAATACATGCTGCCCTCTGCCTACCGCGCAAGCGCCACCGCGCTGTTCGTGGCGGTGACGACATTGCTCGGCTACTTCATCGGCCCGTGGCTTACCGGTGCGTTGAGCGAGAGCATGGGCGACAATGCTGCTTCGTTGCAATTGGCCCTAACGATCATCGTCCCAGTTGGCGTAGTGGCTTCGGCGCTGGCCTTCTTGGCTGCAAGCCGGCTGGAGCGCGACCGCATCGCGCTGGCCGAAGCCGGCTAATCCCTGTGCAATTTGCGGTCTGCTTGACGCATCGCGAATTTCGGAGTTTGTGAACATTCATGTCGAACGACTTCCAGATTGACGACGCCGACCGCGCGATTGTTGAACAATTGCGCCTGAATGGCAGAGCCACCAACCAGCAGATCGCCAACACGTTGGGGCTGACTGCTGCCACTGTGTCCGCGCGCATCCGGCGTATGGAGGATGCCAACAAGCTTCGGGTGGTGGCGGTTTCCGACTTCTCGGCGCATGGCTACAACGTTCTGATGGAGGTTGCGATCGAAGTTGACGGTCGTCCTGCAATCGATGTGGTCGAAGAACTGGTGCAGTTCCCTGAAGTCTTCGCAGCCCATCTGGTCACCGGCCGCTACGACATCGACATTCTGGTAGCGCTGCACGATTTTGACGAATTGCCCGATTTATTCCTGCAGAAGTTCGGCAAGATCGAAGGCATCCGTTCGATGGTCCCGGCGATTGCCGTCGATGTCATCAAGTACAAGTTCGATGTCGCCCCGATCGACGCAAGGAGCGAGGCATGAGCGCGCCGCAGCTTGATGATCTCGATCGCCAGTTGATCGAGGCGCTGGCGCGCGACGCGCGGGTTTCGAACCGCAAGATCGCGCTCGATCTCGGCGTGACCGAGGGCACCGTGCGTGGCCGGATCAAGCGGTTGCAGCAGGACGGACTGATCTCCTTCACCGCGATCACCAGCTTCGGCCTCGCGGATTCAGCGCGCATGGCCTTCATCGGGGTGGAAGTGAACGTCAGCGATGTGCGCGGCGTTGCGGAGCGCATTGCTGAACTGCCTGCGGTCAACGCGGTGATGATCACCATGGGGCGGTTCAACATCCTTGCGATCTGCCTGTTCAACTCGCTCGACAATCTGCTCGAGGTGGCTTCGAACCAGATCCTCTCGATGCCGGGCGTTCACCACGTCGAGACTTCGATCGCGGTCAAGACCGTGAAATACAATGCGCGGGTGGTGCGCATCACCGCCGCTGACCGCGCCTTGCCCGATCTTGCTGACGAAGATGCGTAAATGAATTTGTCGAAAATTACGCGTATAATTGCCGTTATCTGATTTTCTATCCGTGATACGTAGGTGGCTTGCAAATCGCCTGCGCTTCTCGTAAGAGTCGGGAAAGATGTCGGAGGGAGAGATATGGCCACCACTCAAGATTATGGGCTGGGCGAATTCACCTATCCGCGCGGCTGGTTCATGGTCGGGCGGTCTGAGGAGGTCGGTACGGCCCCGCTCGCTGTGCGTTATTTCGGTGAGGACATGGTGCTTTATCGCGGGGGGCAAAGCGGCAAGGTCTTCATGATCGAGGCCTACTGTCCGCATATGGGCACGCACCTCGCCCGCAACACCACCTCCTATGTCGTCAAGGACGGCGAGCATGTGCAGGGCGACAATATCCGCTGCCCCTATCACGGCTGGCGCTTCGGTCCGGACGGACGGGTCAACCAGATCCCCTATTCGCCCGCACCGATCCCCAAGTCCGCCTGCGTCAAGAGCTGGAAGGTGGTTGAGCGCGCCGGCTGCCTGTGGGCCTGGCACGATCCTGAAGGCATGGAACCCGACCACGATCTGCCTCCGTTCGAAAACTATGACGCACCCCACTGGGTCAACTGGAACGTGCGCGAGTTGGGCGAACTGGCCTGTCACCCGCAGGAGGTGGTCGATAACATGGCTGACAAGGCTCACCTCGAACCGGTCCACGGCTCGATCGCGATCGACTCGTTCGAGAACGCATTTGAAGATCATGTCTGTCGCCAGATCCTGTCGGCCGGGCACCGTACGCTGGCGGCTGATGGTGGCGAGCCGATGACCAATGACACCTGGTACACCGGCCCCGGCATTTTGCAGTCGGTGATGGTCGGCGCCAACCCCTCGCATATGCTGATCGCGCATACCCCGATCGAAGACGGGGTGATCAAGGTGTGGTACGGGCTGATGGTGAAGGTCGACAACGCCGCGCCCAACGATGAAGACCGCACGCTGGCTTCGACTTACGAGGAAGCCGGGGTTGATGCCTTTGCGCAGGACTTCGAGATCTGGTCGAACAAGCGGCCCTGCATTCACCCGTTGATGGTCCGCGGCGACGGCCCGTTCGACAAGGTGCGGATCTGGTATCGCCAGTTCTACAATCCGCGCAGCCAGGCCAAGACCTTCCAGGCCCGCGTCAACGGACGCTACACCACCCGCGGCACCAGGTCCGCGCCGTGGGAAACCGCCGCCTGACCGACGCGTACGGCCGAGAGCGATTGGGGGCCGCCTTCCCGCAAGGAAACGCGGCCCCTTTGCTTGTCAGAAGGTGGTGGCGCCGCCGTCCACCACCAGCGGATGCCCGGTGACGAAGCTCGCCTGATCGGAGCATAGCCACAGCACTGCAGCGGCGATCTCCTCGGCGTACCCCATGCGGCCCATCGGGGTCATGCCATCCATCACTTTGCGGATCTCGGGATTGGCGGTGAGCGGCGCAGTCATCGGCGTTTCGATCACGCCGGGGCACACCGCATTGACGCGGATCCCGGCCTTGGCCCAGCGCAGCGCGCCGTGGCGGGTCAGGCCGATCACACCGTGCTTGGTGGCGGTGTAGCCCGGCTGCGCGCCATTGCCGACCAGCCCGTTGATCGAGGAGGTGTTGACGATCGCGCCCTTGCCCTGCGCCAGCATCACTTCTGCCTCCTCGCGCATGCAATACATCACGCCCGACAGGTTGACCGCAATCGCCCGGTCCCACACCGCGTCCTCGTATTCGTCCGCGCCCATGTTGTTGATACCGGCATTGTTGTGCGCGAAATCGAGCCGGCCATAGTCTGCCACAGCCCGCGCAACGAGCGCCTTGACCTCCGCCGGTTCGGCGACATTGCAGCGCTGGTAGAGCGCTTTGCCCCCCGCGGCCGCGATCAGCGCGACGGTCTCTTCGCCGGCCTCGTCGTTGACATCGGACACCACCACCGCCGCGCCCGAGGCGGCGAAGGCAAGCGCGGTT
This sequence comes from Porphyrobacter sp., assembly GCA_032116115.1. Classification (GTDB taxonomy): domain Bacteria; phylum Pseudomonadota; class Alphaproteobacteria; order Sphingomonadales; family Sphingomonadaceae; genus Erythrobacter. Next base: position 110,506 of record JAUMAX010000024.1, on the reverse strand, counting down.
GCACGGCCGATCCCGCCGCTCGCGCCAGTGACCAGCGCAACCTTGCCGTCAAACCCGTAATTCATCCCGCCTCTCCTTGATATGCGTAACGATTAGGCTACAAGATAACGCAAAGAATGGTCAATGACCGAATTGAGGGATAGGATTCGAATGGTTGACGCCCTTCTGGCCCCGACACGGCTGGGCGATATCCCGCTCGCCAACCGCATCGTCATGGCCCCCATGACCCGCGACCGCGCCGGGCCGGGCGATGTCCCGACCGATTTGATGGTAGAATATTACGCCCAGCGAGCAAGCGCGGGGATGATCGTGACCGAAGGCGTGCAGCCCTCGCCTGCGGGCAAGGGGTATTGGCGCACGCCGGGAATCCACTCGGCAGAGCAGGTCGCAGGCTGGCGCAAGGTGGCCGACGCCGTCCACGCGCGCGGCGGGCGGATCGTGATGCAGCTGATGCATTGCGGGCGGGTGGTGGTGCCGGCCAATCGCGGGTTCGACGCCGATGTAATCGCGCCCTCGCCCATCCCCTGCCCGGTGCCGGTGCCTGGGCCGGACGGCACGCCGCAGCCCTGCGCCGAACCTCGCGCCATCGCTGGCGATGAATTCCCGGCGCTGCTGGCCGAATATGCCGCCGCCGCCCGCAACGCCATCGCTGCCGGAATGGACGGGGTCGAACTGCATTGCGCCAGCGGCTACCTGATCAACCAGTTCCTGAACCCCGCCAGCAATCAGCGCGAGGATGACTATGGCGGGTCGCCCGAAAACCGCATCCGCTTCCCCGTCGCGGTGCTGCGCGCGCTGGCCGAGGCGATCGGACCGGGCCGGGTGGGCCTGCGCATCTCGTCCGGCAATCCCTATAATGGCATGGACCCGTCCGACCCGGCAGCGACCTTCGTGCCATTCCTCGCAGCCGTCCGCGAGCTTGGCCTCGCCTATTGCCATGTGGTCGACATGGGGCTGGAGGAACTGGACACGCTCGCAATGGTGCGCGGCGCGTTCGGCGGGGCGGTGATCGCCAACAACAATCTCAAGCCCGCGAGCGCCGCCGCGCTGCTGGCAGAGGGCCGCGCCGAGGCCGTGAGCTTCGGGCGCGCCTTCATCGCCAATCCTGATCTGGTGGAGCGGATCGCTGCCGATGCCCCGCTTGCCAAGCCCGATTACACCCTGCTCTACACCGGCGAAGAGCGCGGCTACACCGATTACCCGACCATCGGCACAGGAGACCCGACATGACCACGCGCTACCCGCATCTGCTCTCCGAAGGCCGTATCGGCGCGCTGGCCATCCGCAACCGCATCCTCGTCACCGCGATGGGCGTGAGCCTGTCCGAGCCCGACGGCACGGTGGGCGAGCGGCTGATCGCCTATCACGAGGAACAGGCCAAGGGCGGGGCGGGGCTGATCATCACCGGGGTGGCCGGGGTCGCCTGGCCGACCGGCGCGGTGCAACCGAACCAGACCGCGATCTCCGATGACCGCTTCCTGCCGGGCCTTACCGCGCTGGTGGAACGCGTCCACGCCCAAGGCGCGAAGATCGCCGCGCAGCTGCATCATGGCGGGTTGGTGGCGGGCTTTTCTGCCGATGCCTTTGACGAGGAATTGTGGGCGCCGTGCTACCCGCCGCCGTTCAAGGGCGATTTCATCGACTATTTCCTGCCAGAGGAAATGAAGGCCTTCAGCGGCAAGGTGCCGCAGATCCGCCTGCTCACCCACGAGGATATCGACCGGGTGGTGGAGCAGTTCGGTGCCGCCGCCGCGCGCGCGAAGCAGGCAGGGTTCGACGGGATCGAGCTTCACGCCGGGCACGGCTACCTGATCTCGTCTTTCATCTCGCCCAAGACCAACACCCGCAGCGACGAATATGGCGGCTCGTTGGAAAACCGCACACGCCTGCTGATGCGCGTCATCGCCGCGATCCGCGAGAACGTGGGCGCGGACTTCCCGCTGTGGGTGAAACTCGATTCGGTCGAAGTCGGCAAGGACGGCGGGATCACGCTCGATCTGGCGATTGAAACCGCACGGATGGTGGAAGCGGCCGGCGTGGATGCGATCACCGTCAGCGCCTATCACGATGGCGGTCAGGGCAAGCTGCATTCGGCCTCGAACATCCCGCACGAGCCGGAAACCAACATCCCCGCCGCCACCGCGATCAAGGCCGCGGTCGGCGTGCCGATCATCGCCTCGGGCCGGGTTGAACCGGAAGCGGGTGACAAGCACATCGGCGCGGGCGCGTATGATTTCCTCGCGATGGGCCGCAAGTTGCTCGCCGATCCCGCCTTGCCGCGCAAGCTGGCAGGCAATGCGCCCGATTCGGTGCGCCCGTGCATCTATTGCTACACTTGTGTGTCGACCGCCTATGTCCGCGAGCCGCTGCGCTGTGCGGTCAATCCGGCGACAGGGTTCGAATGCGAAAGCACAGCCCCTGCGGTGAGTGGCAGGCATTTTGTCGTCATCGGCGGCGGGCCGGGCGGAATGGAGGCAGCGCTGCGACTGAAGGATGCCGGCAACCGCGTGACTCTGATCGAACAGGGAGCGCGGCTTGGGGGAACCCTGCGCTTTGCCTCGCTTGCCTATCCCGCCAATGAACGCCTGCTGGATTGGCAGATCCGCGAGGTCGAACGCGCTGCCATCGACCTGCGGCTCAATACCGAGGCTACGGTCGATCTATTGCAATCGCTCGCACCCGATGCGGTGATCGTGGCGACTGGCGCGCGGCGCGATATGCCTGCCATTCCCGGTTGCGATCTGCCCCATGTGTTCAGCGGCGATGACATGCGACGGTTGATGCTGGGCGAGGAGTCGTCCCAGCTCAAGCGCAAGACCGGCCTCGCCACACGGCTTGCCACCCGGATTGGTGCGGTGACAGGGATCACCGCCAACCTCGACTTCGTGCGGCTGGCCACCCGCCGCTGGATGCCGCTGGGCAAGCGCATCACCATCATCGGCGGCGAGCTGGTCGGGCTCGAACTCGCCGAATTCCTGCATGAGCGCGGGCGCGAGGTCACTGTGATCGAACCGGCACCGCGGCTCGGCAAGGGGCTTTTGCTGGTGCGCCGGATGCGGCTGATCGCCGAACTGCGCGAACATGGCGTGGCGATGCATGGCGGCATCAGGGATATTGTCATCGGCAGCGATCAGGTGTCCTTCACTGCGCCTGACGGGGAAGTGCGTATGGTTGCCGCCGACAATGTCATCGTGGCGATGGGCGCAAGCGGTGACAATGCGCTTGCCGAAACACTCCGGGCAGCAGGCTTCGCAGTCGAGACCGTCGGGGATTGCAACGGGGTCGGCTACATCGAAGGCGCGATCCGCGGCGCGGCTGACGCGGCTGACGCGGTTGCCCGGCTGCTGGCCGCCTGACGTTTCCCGATCGGAATGCAAGAAGGGCCGGAGCATCGCTGCTCCGGCCCTTCTGTTCGGGCTATTGCCCAGGGCGGACCCGGGTTCAGTAGTTGAACCCGAGTGTCACGCCGTAGGTGCGCGGCAAGCCGAAGATGCCGCCAGCATAGCCGAGCGGACCGAAATCGATCCCGCGCAGCAAGTTGTTGTCGTCGGTCAGGTTCTTGCCCCAGATCATCACCCGGGCCTCGCCGCCGCTGACCGGGATCTTGTCGATCACGATTTGGGCATCGACCAGGTTCATGTTGTCGCCCCGGATCTGCTCGTTGAAAGGCGAGGAAATGGCGTTGTTGAAGCTGTATTTGCCGTCTTCATAGGTATAGCCGACCCGGGCGCGCAATTCGGTGCCGTCTGAGCTGATCGGGAATACCGCGTTGAAAGCGAGGTTCGCGGTCAACGGCGAGGTGTAGCCCGGATTGGCGAAGGCAGCGATGTTCTGCACCCCGTCGGCCGGATTGACCGGCTGGCCGGCAAGCAGCTCCTTGAACTTCACATCGACATAGCCGATCGCCCCGTCGAACGAAAAGTTGTCGCTCACGACCGCCTGGAAGTCGGCTTCGACGCCAGTGTAGGTCACCTTGCCCGCGTTGCGAACAACCGACTGGAAGGTTCCCTGCCCGGTCAGCACCGGCTGGACCGTCGCGAGCCCGTCGAACTCGTTGTAATATCCGGCGAGGTTGAAGCGCAGGCGGCGGTCGAACAGCTCGGACTTGAAGCCCAATTCGTAGGAAGTGACTTCTTCTTCGCCGAATGCGGGGATGGTGTTGCCACCCGGCGCTACCGGGTCAGACGCGTTAAAGCCGCCCGAGCGGTAACCCGTCGCCACCCGCACATAGACGCTGGCGTCGTCGGTGAATTCATAGCGGCCCATCAGGTTCCAGGTGAACTTCTTGAAGCTCTCCTGCCCGCGCTCCGCCACCGCCAGCGGCGCGGCGCCGTTCTGGGTGCGGATCATGCCCTTCTCGTCCCAGGTGTAGCGCGCACCTGCCGTGAGGCTCAGTCCGCTGTCACGCCCGCCCGGATAATAGGTGGCCTGGCTGTAGAGCGCCTTGGATTCCGCATCGGCGCTATAGGTCAGCGTCGCCGGGGTAACGACCAACCGGTAACGCGCCGGGTTTGCGGCCTGGAATGCACCGGATAGTGCGCCAAACCGGCTGAAGACGGCTTGGTTGGTATCCAGCACGAAGCCGCTCAGCTGCGGGTTAACCTCGGAGCCTTCCTCCCAGAAGTAGAAGCCGCCCACGACCCAATCGAGCATTTCGGTGTCACCCGAAAACTCCAGTTCGGCCTGGAATTGCTCGTGCCGGCGCTCATTGCTCGTCGTGAACAGGCCAGCATTCGTGGTCGGCACCGGTGAATTGGCGACGAAGTTGATGTTTGCCTGCGGCGTTCCCGCCGGGAAAACGAAGGGCAGGAAGGGCGCAGCGGCGGTGCCGCCAAATCCGTTGAAGACCGTTGCCTGCGAGAATGCCGGTCCGCGGAAGTCGCCCATGCCATCGAAATCGGTGCCGCGGATCGAGTTGTCCCATTTCCGATAGCCGGTCACAAGCTTGGCAGCAAACCCACCGAAATCGTTGAATATCTGGAAGTTATGCCCCTGAATCGTGTCGCGCGTCGGCTCGTTATCATCGAGACAGAGGCGATCGCGGAATTCGCGGGTCGGGGCGGCCAGCGCGGCGCAGCGCGGATCGGTGAAGGTGGCGTTGGCTAGATATTGCGCGACCGGGGCCTGCTGGGTCTGGCTGATCTGCACGCCATTCACCGTCAGCGGTGGACGCGGCGTGCCATCGGCGACGTTGGTGAGCTGGAAGGCAAAGGGCACACCGTCGGTCTGGGTCCAGTCAAAGATGTACTGGACGTAGCCGGTCGAGCCGAGTTCGGCGCGCACGGCGCCGCGGAAGGAATCGGTCTGGAATGCACCGGGATCGCGCGATTCGCGCGATTCCATCAGGTCATCAACTGTCCCGCTGCGCTGGCGGCGGGCATAGGAGAGTGTCGCCTTGATAGCGCCGCCGATAAGGCCGGTATCGACGGCAATGCGCCCGTTGAAAGCGTCGTAATTGCCGTAGCCCACTTCAGCACGGATACCGAACTCGTCGCTCGGCCCGCGGCTGACGAAAGCGATCGCACCGCCAGTGGTGTTGCGTCCGAACAGCGTGCCCTGTGGGCCGCGCAGCACTTCGACTCGCTCGATTTCGGCCATGTCCATGCCGCTCGCACCCGAGCGGGCGATGTAGATCCCGTCGAGATAAAGCGCGTTGGCCGTATCAAGACCAAAGGTCTCGCCCGCCGGGCTCGTAATGCCGCGCATCGAGATGACCGCAGCATTGTTGCTGGATGTGCCGGTAACCACGGTCACATTCGGGGCCAGGCCGGTCAGATCGCGGGCGTCGTTCACCTGCAACTGTTGCAGCTTCTCGGAACCGACCACCGAAATCGCCAGCGGGACTTCCTGAAGATTCTGCTCGCGCTTCTGCGCGGTCACAACGATCTCGCTGATGGCGTTACCGGGCTCGCTTTCGGTATCCTGCGCGGACAGAGGTGCGGCCAGCAGCGCAAGGCCGGTTCCGACGAGAAGCCGCGTCTTGGCGGCTGAGCTCACAGCAGACTTCATCAAGAATCCCCTCCATAAACGGCGCCTTTGCGGCGCTTCGTAGGGGGTGATTGTTATAATGCGTAGAAAATGTCAACCTGTATTGCGCAATATGCGGTGCTTGGCAGGCTATCGCCACGAAAGCCATCGCCGGGTGTGGCATTTCGGCATGCCATGGCCTCACCAGATGCGCCTGACCCTTAAGGCCCCGGGGCACGATTTCGTCACCCCGCTCCGGCGACGCTCACCCCGCACCGCAATTGGTTATCTGTTCGGCCCCGTCCAATGCGTCATCGGCGCTCCCGACAATCAACGTGCCCTGCTCAGCTTTGGTCAGCCATTGGTAGGTCTTGCCCGCCACCTTTGTTTCGTAGCGCGCGCCTGAGCCGGATACGGCCTGTGGCAGCAACAGCACCTCTTCTCCTATAGCGAGGCGGACGACCGCTGTTGCGCTGTCGTTGCCGAGATAGCTTGCGACGATCGTCCGGCCGTCTTCGCAGACATAGCTTGCGGTGACGGTTGCCGATGCCGACTGCGCCGGTTTGGCGGTCCCCGAACAGGCTGGCAGGAAGGCGTTCAGGGACCGGGCGGCCTTGGCCAGCGATACGCGCAGCTTGGTTGCATCGCTGCCTTCGCCGATCTGGATGTAGGCCCACTGCCCCTGCTTCATCTCAGCGAACATCGGATCGCTGGCGCTCTGGACAATCGCAAAGCCGTCATACTGGCCATCGGCGACATAGCGCGCCGGATAGACGAGGGTTGTGGCGGAACTGTCGGTTTCAAACCGGAAGGTCGCGCGATTGCCCTGCATCCCCTTGGGCGGGACGAGATAGAGCCGGGTTTCGACCTTGCCGCCCGCCGCGCAAGCCGATGACCAGATCACATCATCGGTTTCGGGCACGCTCAACGAGAAATTGGGTTCGAACACATCATCGCGCACGCCCGATCCCGACCATTGGTAACGCGCCTCGATCTGTTCAAAGCCATTGGCGCTCCATTCGAAGGCGAGCGAGGTGCCGGGCTCGGCCTCACCACTTGCGGCCGGGGTGCTGCTGGCCTCGCCCGCTGGCGCGCTGTCCTCGGGCGGGCCGGAACAGGCTGTCGTCAGCCACAATAGGCCAGCGGCTAGAGCGACGGCGGCGCGGTGAGGCGAGCGGCGCATGGCCCATTCGGCCGCGCCGGACATCAATTGCCGCCCGCCGCAGCGTTCTGGCGGTAATTGGCCAGGCCTTGAGCATCCAGCCGGTTCAACGGGATCGTGCCCGATGTGCCGGACGAACCTGCCGTCCCAGATGCGCCGAACGAGCCTGCCGTACCGGCGACCGAGCCCGTGCCGGGCGCGGGCGGGAAGAACGATGTGGTCGGAGCGAAACTCGAATAGATCGGGCTGGTCTTCATGCCTTCCTTGAAGGCCGCCGCGCTGGAAGCGTAATGCGCTCCGGGTCGCTGGTTGTTGGGGAACGTATAGGTCGGGCGGCGAACCACGGGGGTTTCCATGGCCACCGGCAGTGTCGGCAACAGCCGGACGGCGGCTTGCCGCCGGATCGCCGGGCGGCCCGGTTGGGGCGGAAGCCGCGGCGGGGTGGCCGCCGGGGCCGCTTGCGCGGCAGATTTCATCGCTGCCTCGCGTTGGAACTTGGACTGCTTGTAACGGAACATCGCCGCATCCCGCTGGCCGCGCGCGGTTTCGTGGGCTTGGCGAACGGGCATATAGGCCCGCACCGCGGCCCGCCAAGCCGCGCGGTTGGCGGAAGAGGGGTTGGCCTTGTAAGCGCTGCGCGCGTCGACAGTCTGCTGGCGCAGCTGAAACCGCGCGGGCTTCAACCCCTCGGCCCGGCCGATCAGCCGGACCAGATTGGCCTTTTGCGCCCGCAGCGATGGCTTGCCGCGTTGGGCGACAGCCTTGCCGCTGCTGACCTGTGCGCTCGCTGCGCCGGTGCGACCCGATCTGCTGGAAGGCTTGCCCTGCTGTGATGAGATCGAAGGCTTGGTCGGCGGTGGCCGCTTTTGCGCCGCGCAAGGGGCGGCCATGACCATCATCGATCCAGCAAGTGCCACAAGAAGTTGCCATTTTTTCATTGCGAATATCCTCAATGAAGCGTCGTTGTCGGTTAAGGTTGCCCGTCCAGATCAGCCAGTTCAGGCGCATCCAGCTCAAGCTCGGTATCGTCCACCGCGTCGTCTAACTGGCCCGTAACGTTGGCATCATCGCTTGGGCTGATGAAGACGAAGCCGCCGGTTTCGGGATTGGCAAAGGTGCTTACCCCCGCCAGCGAGGCGATATCTGGGTGGGTGTCGGGGCCTTCGGAGGCGATCGGGCGCCAGGCGAAATTGACCAGCACATCGGGGTCAATCGGCTCATCCCAGATGCGGATCTGTCCGATCTCGCCGATGAAGGGCGAATATTCTCCCAGCGCACCGATCGTGAAGAGATCGGCCGGCAGATCGGCCATGCCAAAGCCCAGCGTTGCGCGCACTTCGCCGTCGATCATCACCAGCGTCTCATCCGCCAGAAAGGTCAGCGCGATATGGTGCAGCTGGCCATCGGCGAAATCGAACGGGATCGTCTCGTAAAACCGTCCGGCAAACACCCCCAGCGCCTTGGCGTCGCCCGTCACCACCAGCGCCATGCGCGGGCCGGTTGGCCCCTGATAGGACATGATCGCCGGATCATAGCCGGGGTTCGTCTGCCATGCGGCGCGCACCCACAGCTCCATCGTTCCCGCGCCATCAATATCCATCGCGGAGGACGGCACATAGCTCAGCGCATCAGTGCCATCGAAGGTCAGCATTACCGGCGCATAGGCTTCTTCCTGCGCCTGCAAGGGCGCCGCCGCCAGCGTAGCCAGCCCTGATGCAATCAGCATGTATCGTTGGAAAATCATGGCCCGAGCTCCTATTGAATTTCTTTGAATGAGACGCTGACTTTCAAATATGGGCCGCCCTCCTGGTTCGTAATCACAATGCCCTCGAAGTCGTAACGCGGAACATCGGCGCGCCAATCGCGAAGCACGACAGGGACAGGAACCGGCGCTCCAAAAGGATTTAAGATCTGGGTGCCGGGATAATTCGGGAAGACCCATGGGCTGGACAATGGATCATCGAGATCGGTGAAACTGTTGTCATCTTCATACAGGCCCGGAGCGGTGAGGTGGAATGACGCAGCCGTTTCCCCTCTTCGTGCACTGGTAACAAATACCGTCCGGTTGATCGGATGTTCGGCACCGCCATTGCATGAAATTTTCGTCGGGTTGGCCTCCGTCGCCGTGAACAGGTTCACTGTCTGGGAGGGTTCAAGGCCGGTAATCGTCGCGTTGATATCGCCATAAAGGTAAGCGTCAGCGGAACCCTCGTCGCCGTTATTGAGGCATTTCAGCCCATGAAACGTCAGCTGATAGACGGCCGGGCCCAGCAGCCGGTCATCGGCCTTCGGCTGGCTTTGCAGATAACGGGTGATTTCATTGTCGAGCTGCGCGCGGGCGTTGATCAACGCGTTGCGCTTGGGCGAGCTCCATTCCTCGTGGAAGAACATCGGGCTGATCAATTCGGACAGGGGGCGCAGATCATAGCGTACCGGCACGCTGTTCTCGTCACCGACCGTCCAGGAGGCCGAAGTCATGCCCCCGGTGCCGCCGACCGCTTTCCATGATTCAGACGAAAACATGCTGTTGCGGCCAGTGGAATCACCGCTGGCAAGGGTGAGCCCGCCCTTGGCTTTGATGCTGCCCGCTGGACCGGCATCAAACCCGCCTTCCTGCTTGTAGCTTGTCGATTCCTTGGCCCACTGCTTGAATTCGGTGGTGGTCACCGTACGCTCAGCTTTGGACAAGCCGCCGAAATGGATCGCGTTGGCATAATGGGTGCCGTATCTTTCGCGGAACTGCGCCGGGGTCATCACGCCATCGGCAAGCTGAAGGATCGCGTCCTTGAAGTACGCGTCCAGCAGCATGTTGGGCTTGTCGATGAACAGGGCAAAAACGTCCGAACGGGACAGGCCGAAAGCCTTGGTCGTGCCGTCAGTTCGATCCGCCCCCTTGCTTTGCTCGCGCGTGGCTTCCCACCCGCTGCTCGCACCCTTGAACGAACCACTCGCTCCGAAATTGAGCGACATCGACTTTTCAAACGACGATGTATTCGTGATCACGCTTTCCATCTGGCTGCCGGCAATGTCGCGCAGGAACTTACCGCGCAGGCCCAGCGGAATTCTCATCGATCTCATTTCGAGTTCGACCGAATACTCGGTTGATTCCGGTTCCTTGAAGATCACCGGCCCGGCACCGCGCCCCGCATCGAACAGGTCCATGCTCGGGCTGCGATAGCTGCGCAGCATGTCCTTGAAGCGCGGCACCGTTGCCCCTGACGTGAAGGTGTCGACTTCGTCATCGACCTCCGGCCTTGTGCGGGACCGCGACAGTTTGACGCCCGAAGGCACGAAGGAAATCTGGAATTCGCGCCTCTGGCCACCGGAGTTGAGCACGAAGCGGAGCTTGCGCCTGTCCTTCCTGTCGGCCTCAAAGAACTGCGCGTTATTGCCTCCGGCGGAATATTGCAGTTCACCGACCTTTTGCAGCGTGATCGAACCCGCCGGGTTCTTGTCGAAATGGATGGTGATCGAGCCATCCTGTGCTTCGGTGATCCAGACGGACTCCGGCATTTCCCAGGTCAACGCCGTTGTGACACCATTGCCGCTCTTCACGGGATCTTTGGCGATCGCGATCCACGGGCCATCAACGCGAATGCTGGCGTCAGGGACAGCGTTGGCCGCATTGCCGGAGGCACCTCCGTCGCGGCGCGTAAAGGGAGGCTGAGCAGCGGCGGTGATGATGTCGCGATTGGTCCTGGGCGCCGCGGTCGTGACGGTCGGCTGCTGCTGCACCGTGCTGGACTGGCCGGGCGCGGCATAGGGGTCGAAATCAGCATCTTCGGCAGGATCGGCGGGCGCGGTGAAGGCCGGTTGCGCCGGGGTGCGGGGGGCTTGTACGAAGGCCGGGGTTGCTGGCGGCTGCGCTATCGGGGCGGGTTGCGGCGGCGGCGTCCAAGCCGTTTGGGGAGCGGGCGACACTGGTTGCGGCGTGGGCTGGCGCGCGGCCATCTGCGGCGTCACCGATGCGCCGGTGATCCTGCCCATCACCGGCAGATCGCCATTGTCGCCGACGATGATCAGCTCGCGCCGGTGCAGATCTACCGCCAGGCGCAGATTGCGGCTGGGATCGTAGAGATAGACCGACCATTCATCCCGGCTGCGCTCTTCGAAGCGGTTGGTGGGATTGCCCGCCGGATCATATTCCATCCACACCTTCGGCGCGACCTTCTGGATCACGCTGCCTTGGTTGAATTCGACCCGCGAAACATTCGTCCCGTTGACGCCCTGCTCCTGCGCCGCCAGCGGCGATGCCGCAGATGTCAGCGCCCCTGCGCCAACGGCCATGCAGCTCAACAACAGCCACGCTTTGCAGGTCATACCGTTTCTCCCCCAACTGATGCTGCGGTCAGAACCGAGCGCCCAGTTTATGCGTGCAGAAGAAGGGCAGCGGCAATCACCCGATCAGGTGATGGGGCGGTCCATGCAATGGGCGTAGTGATGCCGATGCCGCAGTGGTATCGTCGCCGCACGCGGGGTGGAGTGTGGCATGATCAGAGTCGCTATCATTGAAGATGATCCGGTGATGCGCGATCTGCTGAGAACTTCGGTTGACGCGCATAATGACATGATGGTCACCGGCACCGCCCAGAACGTGGCCGAAGCGTCCGGCATGATCGAGGCGGGCGGTTACGACGTGCTGCTATGCGATCTCGGCCTGCCCGACGGCAATGGGGCGACCCTGATCCGGCAGGAGGCGCTAACCGGACGCGACACCGATATTCTGGTGATCACGATTTTCGCCAATCAGAACAAGGTGCTCGACGCAATCCGGGCAGGCGCGCGCGGCTATCTGCTCAAGGACGAACGGATCGAGGATTGTATCGAGGCGATCCGCAATATCCGGCGTGGCGGATCGCCGATCAGCCCGATCATCGCGCGGCAATTGCTGGGGCAGATCGCGCCGGACCCGTCGGAGACCCGGCCGCCGATGGCATCGCCCTTGTCGGAACGAGAATTCGAAGTGCTGAACCTGCTGTCACGCGGCTTTTCAAACGCCGAATGCGCGGAAATCCTGACAGTGTCGGCCAACACGATTGGCACCCATGTCAAAAACATTTACCGCAAGCTGGAAGTCAACAGCCGTGCGGAGGCCTTGTATGAGGCATCAATTCAGGGATTTCTGGCGCGCCAATAAGGCAGTGCAGCGCAGCTGATGGACCGCATTGCGCTGATTTTATTGGCCCTGTTGATGTGGCCAAGCGCGTTATTCGCTCAGGAGCTGTCCAGCTACACCACCGCCACGACGCCGGAAGGGCCGGTCATCGAATTTGTCGAAGGCGAATATGCCCTCGCCGATGGCGTGCAGCCGCCGACAACTGGCTGGCAGCGCGCGTCCAACCCGCACATCGTCCGGATCCGCGAAACCGATTGGCAGACCGGCGAATTCCACATCATGGTCGGGCGGTTCCGGTTTGATCGCAGCGCGCTCGGCAATGGCCCGTTGGCGCTGTACACCGTCAGCACCCGCAACCAGTTTGTCGTCATCGTCAACGGGCGCGAGGTCGGGCGCAATTTTGCCCGGCACACCGATCAGGTAATGGCCTGGTATCGTCCCTACCTTGTCCCTCTGCCCGCCGGATCGCTGGTGCCGGGCATCAACACGGTTGAAATCCGGGTCAGTTCGCAGGATTCGGTCGGCATCGGGCGGGTGATGATCGGGCCGAACAACGCCATCCGTGACAATTTCAACACCCAGTTCTTCTGGCAGATCACCGCGCCTTTGGCGGCCAATTTCGCAATGCTGATGATGGGGGTGCTGGCGCTGTTGTTCTGGCTGGGCCGGCGGCAGGAGATCGAGCTGGCCTGGCTCTCGCTTTCCACTGTGATCTGGTTTCTGCGCAACTATCAGTATTTTGCCGAGATCACGCCGTTCGAAATCGCGATTTTCAACGCGGTGACGGTCTATGGCACCTATTTCGCCAGCGTCGTGACAGCGGCGTTCTATTTCCACTTCATCAAGCTGGCGCATACCGACCGGATCATTGCCGCCCTGCTTGTGATCGGTATCCCGCTGTCGGTGGCGCACACGGTCTATGGCGCCTCCAACCTTGTCTTCTATATCCCAACGACGATCCTGATCTTCGCCGTGGCCAGCCTGGCGCTGCGGGATTTCTTGCGGCAGCCCAATATCGAACATGGCGCAGCCAGTCTTGGGATGATGATCGCGCCTGCGTTCAGCGTGTATGATGTGACGCTCGCCAACGGTCATCGCGGGTGGGACGGCAACGGCTTTTATTTCTCGGTGTTCGGCGGGTTCATCTATTCGCTCGCGTTCCTGATCTCGTTCGGCAAGCGCGCGCTGGATGCCTTTGCGGCGCAGGCCGCTGCCAATGTCACGCTGGAGCAGCGTATCGCCGAAACCCGCGCGGAACTCGCCGCGTCCGAGGCGGCGCGGCAGGAACTGGTGGTGGGGCAGGCACTGGCGGGCGAGCGCGAGCGGTTGATGCAGGAGATGCACGACGGCATCGGTTCCAACCTGATCACTGCGCTGGCGGTGGCGCGCCAGCAGAACCAGCCTTCCAGCACGATCAAGACCCTGGGCCGCGCGCTGGCCGATCTCAAGATCACGGTGGATTCGCTCGAACCGGTCGAAGGCGATCTGGTCGCGCTCATCGGCAATCTGCGTCACCGGATGCAGGGCGATCTGCGCGATGCCGGGGTGGTGTGCCGCTGGGAGGTCGAGCAGTGCAGACCGCTGGCGTGGCTTGACGCGACCAATGCCCTCCACGTGCTGCGTATTTTTCAGGAAGCGATCGGCAATGTCCTGACCCACTCCGGGGCGACCGAGATGCGGATCGGGTGCCGCGAGCAGCTGCGAGACGGCGTGCCGGGCATCGCGGCCTATGTCGCCGACAATGGCTGCGGCCTTGCAATGTCGCAGGAGCAGCATGGCAAAGGCCTCGCCAACATTCGCGCCCGCGCCAATGCGCTGCACGGGGTGCTGAACAGGGAGCGCGATGTAACCGGCGGCACAGTCATCATGCTCTGGTTGCCGCATGAGCGAACGGCATAGCAGCCTGCCGTCTTCCGGTCCTGCGCGCTAGCCTTTGTATTTGCATCAGAGCCCAATCGACTTCACAACATGGCTGCGCGGGGGAAATTGCGGGCATGAAGCTAGACCATCAGGAACAGACCCGCACAACCTCCGGGATAGAGGCTCGGGCCAGGCTGATCGGTTCTTTCCAGCTGTATCAGTCAGATGGCCGGGAAATCCTGATTTCGAGCAAGCGCGCACGCGCCCTGTTGGCGATATTGTGCCTTTCGGCTGGTGAGCCGATTGAACGGGACACCCTGCGCAAGCTCCTGTGGCCGGGCCGCTATCCCGCTCAGGGCAAGGCCAGTCTGCGGCAATGCCTGCTCAATCTTGGCAGGTTGCTAGCGCCCTTGGGGCCTGATGTTCTGGTTGTCTCGCGCAGCAATGTGGCGCTTCGGGCAGGGGTGATTGCGACCGATCTGTGGGACGTGGCCGCACCGGACAGGCCCATCCTTACGGACCTTGATCTGGGTGAGGCCTTTGCGCAGTGGGTGGCGGCCAGACGGCTGGAGATCGCGTGTCGGAATGCCAGTGGTGCTTTGCCCCCGCTTGCGCCGGTGGACGCGGCCCGCCCGGCTGGCAAAAGCGGTGTTGCTGTTCTGCCGTTTCTTGCAGCGGGGGATCAGGATTACTTCGCCGACGGCATGGTCGACGAGCTGATCACCGCCTTGGGCAGCGTGCCGCAATTGCAGGTTGCGGGCCGGACATCCTCGTTCCACTTCCGCAACAGCGAATTGCCGCCGGCGCAGATTGCAGCCCAGCTGGGCGTTTCGCATCTGATCGAAGGATCGGTGCAGCGTCAGGGCGACAAGGTTCGCATTCATGCCCATCTCGTCGATGGGGCCACCGGGTTCGAGTTATGGGGGAGCCGGTTCGATGGCGCACTGGATGATATCTTCGGTCTGCAGGAAACAGTTGCGCGCGCGGTAACCGAAGCGCTGGCTGTCGCCTTGGGCACTTTGCTTCAGGCACCTGTGGTGGGCAACCTGACGCGCAGCAAGGAGGCCTATGACCTCTATCTGCAAGGCCGGACGCTGAACGCGCGTCTGTTTGGCGACGGAGTCATGGCGCGCGCTGCCGACCTGCTCCAACGCGCCGTCGCGATCGATCCCGACTTTGCCGAGGCGTGGGTTCTGCTGGCTGATGTCCACCAGCGCATGGGCATTTATCTGGCCGGGTGCGATCAGGCCGAAGCCTCGGCGAGAATGGCCGATTGCGTGCGCAAGGCGCTGGCAATCAAGCCCGGGCTTGGTCATGCCTATGGCCTGCTGGCGCTGCACGAATTCACCCGCAACAACATCGTCGGTGCGCTTGATCTTGCGTTCAAGGGTCATGAGGTCGAGCCGGCCAATCCGGCTGTCGCTGTGCGGATCGGCGGGCTTTTGCTGTTCTGCGGGCTGACCCGGCAGGGCATGGCGTTTCTGGATCAGGCGATCGATCAGGACCCGGTTGATGGCCGCAATTACATGGTGCGTTCCGCCGGACAGATCAATCTGGGCAGGATCGAGGCTGCAATCTCCGATGCGCAGCGTTGTGTGGATCTGGGCTTTCCCTCGGTGTTTCTGGGGGTGGCGCTGGCGGCGGCGGGGCAGCATGAACGAGCGGTCGAGGCCTATCAGCAATCGCGCTACGTCATCGCGAACAGCGTACCGCCGCCTTCCGGCATGCAGCCGATGCCGCCCGCGATGCTGGATGCCTATTGGCAGACAGCGGCCAATGGCGTGTGCAGCGGTAAGCCCGAAGACCGCGAGACCTATTGCCGCACGCTCGATTTCCTGCACCTCTCGATGCAGGACAAGGAGCATCAGGTGATAACCTTGCCCGCGGTCTTCATGGGCTATGCCGAGATGCTGTTCAAAACCATCGGCACGCGCATCACCTTGCAGAATCTCGCCTGCCTGATGTCGATCTGGAGGGAGCTCGAACCGACCTGCCGGATCTGGCAGCACCCCGAATTCATTCCCTTTGCCCAGCGGATCGGCATGGCCGACGCGTGGGACAAATATGGCTGGCCAGACTTGCTGGAGCGCCCGACCAATCGCCTCTGAGGGCGGATTGACGCTTTTTTCACGCTTTATTGACGCATCCCCCGGTTGACCGTTGACGCTACGGAAACGCACTTTGCGCGGCAGGGAATTGCAACACGGATGAGGCTTTCGGGTGCTGGAACATAATGTTCCGGCCCGGTCGCTGCCGTGCCTGCTCCGGGGGGAAATGATGGCCGTATCGGGCGAGCAACGGGAGGCAATCGGCGCATCAGCGATGCGCAAGGCGTTCTGGCGGATCATTCCGCTGATCCTTGTCGCCTATCTTTTCGCCTATATGGACCGGGTCAACGTCAGCTTTGCCGCTGCCGACATGAACGCCGACCTTGGCTTCAGCGCCACGGTTTACGGGCTTGGCGGCGGGCTGTTCTTTCTTGGCTATGCGCTGTTCGAGATCCCCTCCAACCTGATGCTGGTCCGCTTCGGAGCCCGCAAGTGGATCGCGCGGATCATGATCACCTGGGGGCTGCTTTCGGCGGGCATGATGTTCGTGCAGACGGCCGAACAATTCTACGTCCTGAGGTTCGCGCTGGGCGTGGCGGAGGCCGGGTTCTATCCTGGCGTGATCACCTATTTTTCCGGCTGGTTTCCGCCGTGCCACCGCAGCCGGGCGGTGAGCCGTTTCTATATCGCCGGGCCGCTTGCATCGATGGTGATGGGGACGATGTCGGGCTGGCTGCTGGGCCTGGACGGAATGTCGGGACTGCAAGGCTGGCAGTGGCTGTTTCTGGTGCAGGGCCTGCCCACGGTGCTGGTGGGGCTGATGGTGCTGCGCTTCCTGCCGGACAGCCCGGCGGTGGTGGCGTGGCTCAATCCGGCCGAAAAGAACTGGATCACGCAGGAACTGGCCCGTGAGCAACGCCTGATCGGTGGTCCCGTCAGCCACAATGTCAGGGCGATCTTTCGCAACCCTGTGGTGCTGCTCAACGGAGCGATCGGGTTTACCTGCATCGGCGCCTTCATAACCTTTACCCTGTCAGCTCCGATGGTCCTGGCGGCGGCGACCGGGTGGAATGCGAACGAGATCGGCTATCTTGTGGGTCTGGGCGGCTTGATCGGCACGGCGGCGACGCTTTGGCTCGGCAACCGGGCTGACCGGCGCGGCGATCGCCTGATTTACGCCTTTGCCTGTGCCGCGGTTGCCTCTGCATCGCTGTTTGTGATGCTGCTCGCCCCGTCACCGCTGATCGTCGTCCTTGCCTATCTCGCCTTTGCAACCGTGTCCTTTTCGATCGCGATGCTGGTGTCATCGGGATGGGCCGACGCCCTGTCAGCGCGCGAGATCGCGGTCGGCGCAGCGGCGATCAATACGATCTCGCAGATCGGGGCCTTCCTTTCGCCTTTCGCCTGGGGCGCTGCCACAGATGCGACCGGCAGTTTTGACGCGGGGCTCGCCGGGATCGCGCTGATGACGGCGTTGAATGCCGGGCTGATCTGGGTGCTGCGCAGTCAGGTGCGCGGGCGGGTGCGGCCAGCGGCCCTTGCCATGGCCTGAGAGTTTGAAACCGCCTGCTCAATCCCGAGCGGGCTGAACGAAGGGGAGAGAGACGATGATCAAATCACTTTACGCAGGGGCCGCAATGCTGGCCGCAGTCCTGGCCGTGCCCGCCGTAGCGCAGGAATCGAGCTACAAGCCCGGCACAGTGTGGGTCGCCAGCCGTATCGATGTGCTGCCGGGCCAGTCCGAAAACTACATGGATTATCTCGCCAAGACCTGGAAGAAGATCCAGGAACTCGGCAAGGCGGAAGGCATCGTGGTCGAATATCACGTGCTCGCCACTATGAACGCCCGCGCTGACGAACCCGACCTGATCCTGATCGTCGAATACAAGGACTTCCAGTCCACCGCCCAGCGGATGGCCTTCAATGAAAAGGTCAACGCAATGCTGGCGCAGGACCGGCGCAGCGCAGCGACGGCTAACGGGGAGCGCGAGAAGATGCGCGAAGGCATGGGCTCCACCGAGTATCAGGAATTGATTCTGAAGTAAGCGACCCGTTTCAGAATCAGGCAGGCGGCGCCGATCGGGGGAGGACGCGCCGCCTGCCGCATTTCCCGAGCCGCTCCCGTGGCCCTTCAATCCTCTGCGAGCAGCGCCAGGATGGCGAAGCTGGCAAGCCAGTGCTCACCCATGTAATCGCCCGCGACATGGGGCAGGGCGGCCTCGAGATGCAGGTCGGCGACTTGCCGGAGCGATGCGCTGTCCGCGCCGCCCAGCGCCCCGGCAATTGCGCGCAGGCACCACGCCCGGCTAAAGTTCAGCCCGTCGAGATGGGCGATCTTGCCGTCGCTGCGGTCTGACACGAACACCGGGCGGCATTCGCGCTCCAGCCAGCCGTTGTCGATCACGAGGCCTGCGAACCACGGCGCGAAGGCGAGATGCGGGCGCACTTCGGCCATCAAGAGCGCGGCGGTGAGCACGGGGGAGAGGAATTCGTCGCCGCCCGGCTCCCACCCCGCGTAATCGCACCGGTGGCCGAAGGCACGCTCGGCCCAGTCGTCGATCAGCACCACCAGCGCAGGGTCACGGGACTCGGCCCAGCGCCGCGCCAGCACCAGCGCGAAGGCTGTGTTGAAATGCGTGCCGATGGTGATCGGATAGGTCAGGATGGCGAGATAATCGCGCAGCCGCGCCGCAAAGGCCCGTGCCAGCGGTTCCAGCCGCGCGCCCCATGCACGGTCGTTGTGCCGCTCGGCCTCGTGGTGGAGATAGAGCAGCCAGCCCCAGCCATAGGGCCGCTCGAAGCCGCGCGCCGATGGGCGATCGAGATAGGCCAGTTCCACGGCGAGCTTTTCAGGGGTGAACGTCGCCTCGGCCAGCGCGTCGATTTCTGCCGCCTCGGGCATGGCGGGATGGAGCCGCCTCAGCGTGAGCAAGGTCCACCATCCGTGCACGCAGCTGTGCCAGTCAAAGCTGCCAAAGAACACGGGATGGGCCTCGCGCGGGGGCCGGACGTCCGCCTCGCTCTCGAAGACGTGATCGTCCTTGTAAGGGAACGGCCGCGCCACGTGGCCCAGCGCAATCCTTGCAAAATTGCGGGCCATGTCTTCGGTCAGTTTCACAGCAGGAAGGCTCCGGCATAGATGATCAGAATATTGCAGACCAGAAGCGGCACCGCCGTCCCGATCTGCTGGCGGATCACCCCGTTCTGGTCTTTCAGCTGAAGCAGCGCGGCAGGCACGATGTTGAAGTTCGCCGCCATTGGCGTCAGCAGCGTTCCGCAGAAGCCCGCCAGCATCCCCACCGCGCCGATCACCGCGGGGTTGCCGCCATATTGCTCGACCAGCAGGGGGATTCCGATCGCCGCTGCCATCACCGGGAAGGCGGCAAAGGCATTGCCCATGATCATCGTGAACAGCGCCATGCCCAGCGCAAAGACGACAACCGTCAGGAAAATGCTGCCGCCGGGGATGATGCCGCCAGCCAACCCGCCGATGATCTCGCCCACGCCCGCCAGCGCAAACACCGCGCCCAGCGCCGCCAGCATCTGCGGCAGGATCGCCGCCCAGCCGATCGAATCCAGCAGACGCCGCCCTTCCTCGGCCGGGGCGAGCAGCGGCGGGCGCAGCCACACCATGGCCGCCGCGAGCGCCACCACCACGCCTATGCCGAACAGGATCAGCGTTTCGCGCCGTGCCTCGAACAGGCCGGTCTCGCCAAACGGGGTGTAATTGTAGAGCAGCGTCCCGGCGACCGCCGTCAGCGGCACGATCAACGCGGGCAGGAACAAGCGGTTGCCGAGCCGCGTCGATAGGATCTGGCGCTCCTCGGACGTGGTCGTCGGCGGATCGCTCCGTTTCAGCCCACCGACCCCGGCAATCGCCACCATCGCCAGCACCAGCAGTCCGTTGACGAGATCGGAGACGTGGCTGCCCAGCAGGAAGCTCGCTGACAGAAGCGCCCAGAACCCGGCATTGCCCCAGCGCCTGTCGCGCAAGGACAGCAGTGCCCACAACGCAAAAGTTGCACCCGCCAGCGCGTAAAGCCATTCATAGGTGATCACTTGCGCGCTCTCCCCAAGCGGCGGTCGAATGCGAGAATACGGCCGCTATGGATCAGGAAGGCGCAGATCGCGGTCGGGATCGCCCAGACCGAAAGCTGCAACGGTGTGAGCGGATAGCCCGCCGCCTCGAACACGCCCTGGATCAACAGGATCGAGGCGATTGCAAAGAAGATGTCCTCGCCAAAGAACAGCCCGATATTGTCGGTCGCCGCCGCCATGGCTTTCACCTCGTCGCGCGCGTCATATGACAGATCGCCATGGGTCTTGACCGCCGCCGCCTCGGCCATCGGTGCAACCAGCGGGCGAACGGCCTGCGGGTGGCCGCCAATGTCCTTCATGCCGAGCGCCGAGGTGATCTGGCGGAAGGCGAGATAGGCAACCAGCAGCTTGCCCATCGTTGCGCCCCTCATCCCTTCGATCACGGCGCGGGCGCGCTGCTGCAAGCCATAGCGTTCGAGCAGGCCGATCACTGGCAGGATGATCCAGGTGACCGAGATGTAACGATTGTCGTTGAAGGCCTTGCCCAGCGCCTCGATCACCGCGACCAGATCGAGCCCGGCCAGCACGCCTGTCGCCAGAGCGGCGCCGACCACCACCAGCAGCGGATTGAAGCGCAGCGCAAAGCCGAGAACGACAATGGCGATGCCAAGAAGCGGCCAGTAATTCATTCCGATACCTCTCCGAAACCGCCGCCGCCGGGCGTTAGGATCACGAAACTGTCACCGGGCTGCATCTGCGCCGATCCGGTCGCGCCAAGGTCTTCGCGGGTTCCGTCCGCGCGTTCGACCCAGTTGCGGCCCGCCAGCGCATCGCCGCCGCCGCACAGCCCGCGCGGTGCAATCCTGCGGCGATTGGCGAGGATGTTCGCGCGCATCGGCTCGAGGAAAGTCAGGCAACGCTCGACCCCGTCGCCGCCGTGGCGGCGTCCCCCTCCGCCCGAGCCCCGCCGGATCGCAAAGCGTTCGAGCCGCACCGGCAGGCCGGTTTCGAGCACTTCGGGATCGGTGAGGCGCGAATTGGTCATGTGGGTCTGCACTGCGCTGGTGCCGGGGTGATCCGGTCCCGCGCCGGAGCCACCGCAGATCGTCTCGTAATACTGGTGGCGCTCGTTGCCGAAGGTGAAGTTGTTCATCGTCCCCTGGCTTGGCGCGAGCCTGCCGGTCGCTGCGAACAGCGCGTCGGTGACCACCTGCGAGGTCTCGACATTCCCCGCCACCACCGCCGCCCCCGGTCTAGGGTTCAGCATCGAGCCCTCGGGCACGATCAGCGTAACGGGCCTCAGGCACCCGTCGTTCATCGGGATCGCATCGTCGATCAGTGTGCGCAGGACATAGAGCGCGGCCGCGCGGGTGATCGAGCGCGGGGCATTGAAATTGCCGGGCAGCTGATCGCTGGTGCCGGTGAAGTCAAACACCGCCGAACGCGCCTGCCGGTCGATGCGGATCGCGACCTTCACGCAGGCGCCATTGTCCATGTCATAGGCGAAGGCGCCGTCCTCCAGCCCGCCCAGCAGACGGCGCACGCTTTCCTCGGCATTGGCGATGACGTGATCCATATAGGCCGCGACCACCTCGGCCCCGTGCTCGCGCGCCGCGACTTCGAGCAATTCCGCCCCGCGGGTGCAAGCCGCAAGCTGGGCGCGCAGGTCGGAGAGGTTGCGGTCGGGGTTACGCGCCGGATATCGCGCTGCCGACAGCACCTCGCGCACCGCCGCCTCGCGGAACGTGCCTTCATCGACCATCAGCAGATTGTCGATCAGCACGCCCTCTTCCGCGATGGAGCGGCTTTCAGGCGGCATGGAGCCGGGCGCGATCCCGCCGATATCGGCATGGTGCCCGCGCGCTGCGACGAAGGCGTCCGGTTCGGCGCTCGCGGCGGTATAGAACACCGGCACGATCACGGTGATGTCGGGCAGGTGCGTGCCGCCGCGATAGGGATCGTTGAGGACATAGGCGTCCCCGCGCCGGAACCCGCGCCCGTCGCGCGCCTGCCCCCGCGCCTCGATCACACGCGCGATGGAATCGCCCATGCTGCCGAGATGCACCGGAATATGCGGTGCATTGGCGATCAGCGCGCCTGCGGCATCGAACAGCGCGCAGGAGAAATCGAGCCGTTCCTTGATGTTGACCGAGGTGGCGGTGGATTGCAGCACCACCCCCATTTCCTCGGCGATTGCCATGAACAGGTTGTTGAAGATTTCGAGCCGCACCGGATCGGCCGCGGTCCCCGCCGCGCGTTCGCGCGCCAGCGGCGTGGTGCGGGTGAGGATCAGGCTGCCCTCATGTGCCAGCCGTGCCTGCCAGCCCGCCTCGACCACGGTGGTGGAGCCGGGATCGATGATCAGCAGCGGGCCGGCCACGCTCTCGCCCTCTGCAAGCGCGGCGCGGGCTATCACGGGCCAGTCCCCGGGCAGCAGCGCACTCACCGCCGCGGTGGTTTCGGGGATGGCGGAGGCTGCAGCCAGCCCGCCCACCTGCCCGCTCGCCTCGACGCTCAGCGCCTCGACGATGATCGCGCCTTCCGCCTCGGAATAGCCGAAACGCTGGCGGTGGAGCGTGCGGAACGCCGCCGCCATTGCCTCCGGATCGCCGCAAGGGATCGCCAGCAGGCTGTCGCTCCCCGCAAAGCGCAGGCGGGCGGTGGACGCGAGGCGGATTGCGTCCTCGGCGATGCCCTGTTCTAGCAAATCCCGCCGCGCCGCAGCCTCCAACGCAGCCAGTTCATCGGCAAAGCTCTCCCCCAGCGGGCGTATGAGGCTGACCTCGCGGATCGCCTTCACCGGCGCAAGCCCGATGCCATAGGCCGAGAGCATCCCCGCAAGCGGATGCACCAGCACCGTCTCCATCCCCAGCGCATCGGCTACCCGGCAGGCGTGCTGGCCGCCCGCCCCGCCGAAGCAGGCGAGCGCATAGGTGGTCACGTCATGCCCGCGCGCGACCGAGATCTTGCGGATCGCCCCCGCCATGTTGTCGACCGCGATGGCGAGGAACCCCTCGGCAATCTCGTCCAGCGGCTTGTGCTCCGGCAGAAGCGCGGCGACGTCCGCCAGCCTCGCGCGCGCCGCCTCGGGGTCGAGCGGTTCGTTGCCGTCAGGGCCAAACACGGCAGGGAAAAACGCCGGATCGATCCGTCCAAGGAAGAGGTTGCAATCGGTCACGGTCAGGGGCCCGCCCTTGCGGTAGCAGGCAGGGCCGGGGTCGGCACCGGCGCTCTGTGGCCCAACACGGAAGCGCGATCCGTCGAAGCGGCAGATCGACCCGCCGCCTGCGGCCACGGTGTGGATCTGCATCATCGGTGCGGCAACGCGCACACCCGCGACCACGCTGTCGCCGGTCAGCTCGTATTCGCCCGCATAATGCGCGACATCGGTGCTGGTGCCGCCCATGTCGAACCCGATCAGCCGCGTGTGGCCCAGGGCGGCGCTGGCCGCTACCATGCCCACCACGCCGCCCGCAGGACCGGAGAGGATCGCATCCTTGCCGCGAAACGCGCCGACCTCGGCCAGCCCGCCGTTCGACTGCATGAAGCGCAGCGCCCCGGCGCGCGGCAGGCTGGCCTGCAGCGCATCTGTGTAGCGTCGCAGGACGGGCGAGAGATAGGCATCGACTACAGTGGTATCGCCGCGCGGGATCAGCCGGATCAGCGGGGCGACCTCGTGGCTGACGCTGACCTGCGCAAAGCCGATCTCGCGGGCGATTTCGGCGAGCCGCACTTCGTGGCTCCGGTGCTGCCAGCCATGCACCAACACGATGGCGAGCGCATCGAAGCCCTCGGCGCGAAGCTGCGCGAAGGCAGCGCGCGCGCCGTCCTCGTCGAGCGGACGCAGCACGGTGCCTTCGACACCGACCCGCTCATCGATCTCCACCACCTTGGCAGGGAGCTGTTCGGGCAGGACGATATGGCGCGCAAAGATATCGGGCCGCGCCTGCGTGCCGATCCGCAGGGCATCGGCAAAGCCGCGTGTGATGGCCAGCGCCAGCCGTTCTCCCTTCCTCTCAAGCAGCGCGTTGGTGGCGACCGTGGTGCCGATCCTGAGCTCGGCAATCGGCCCCTCTCCATAGCGCGCTATCAGCCGACGCACTGCCTCGCTCGCGGCATCGGCGTAGAAGCCGGGGTTCTCGGACAGCAGCTTCTCGGTCACCAGCCGCCCGTCGGGGGTGGTGGCGACGACATCGGTGAAGGTGCCGCCGCGATCGACCGCAAAGCGCCACGCTGTCATGATGCCTGTCCTTCCCGCATGGCCAGCGACCTAGGCTTGCCAGAGCACCAATGTCCAGACTTGGGGTGTCCGCGGAGTCACCGCGCCCAGTCTGCCGCCTGCGCCAAACCCGTTGCCAAACGCCGGGCGACTGTTAGCTTTGCCAGATCAAGCGGGGGAGAACACAGATATGGCGCGGTGGATTGCGGGTTTGAGTGCGGCGACCATTCTGGTCTTGGCAATGGATCCGGTCGCAGCGGAGACTCCTGACCGCCAGCAGGTTGCCGCCAAGGTCGAAGATCAGCACGGCGCAACCGTCAAGGCTTTACAGGACTGGATTGCCCTGCCGACGATTGCCGCCGAGAAACGCAACACGGCTGAAGGCGCGGAGTATATGCGCCAACTTGCGCTTGATGCCGGGTTCCAGCAGGCCAAAATCATTCCCACCGATGGCGTAGCGGGTGTCTTCGCCACACTCGACGCAGGAGCGCCCGTCACGCTTGGCATCTACTTCATGTATGATGTGAAGCAGTATGATCCGGCGGAATGGAATGCGCCGCCGCTTGAAGGTCGTCTGGTTGATCGCCCGGGAGAGGGGCTGACGATCGTGGGCCGCGGCGCGGTCAATCAGAAGGGGCCGCAAATGGCGTTCCTTGCCGCAATCAAGGCGATCCAGGCAAGCGGGCGCAAGCTGCCGGTCAATCTGGTGCTGGTGGCCGAAGGCGAGGAAGAAGTCGCCTCGACCCACTTCGATCAGGTGGTGGCCGTCCCCGAAGTGCGCGCAGCGCTGGCCAAAAGCATCGGCGTGTTCATCCCGATGGCCGGACAAAGCGGGGATGGCAGTGCCAACATCACGCTGGGCGCCAAGGGAGCGGTCGAATTCCAGCTGATTGTCGGAGGCGAGACATCGGACAGATATCCCACAACCGACATCCATTCGTCCAACCACGCCCGGATCGAAAGCCCGGCGTGGCGGCTGGTCAAGGCGCTGGATACGCTGGTGGCCGATGATGGCCATACTCCTGCGATTGACGGCTGGTTCGACAATGTCCGCCCGCTGACCGACAGGCAGAAGCAGCTCATTGCCGAGGGCGCGAAGCTTAATCCCGAAGCGACCGACAAGGCCCTGCTGGGCGTGGGGCGGTGGATCGGCGATGAGGATTACATCACCAGCCTTCAGCGGTTCTACTCGCAGCCGACTGTCAACATTCAGGGTCTCGTATCAGGCTATACCGGCCCGGGCGGCAAGACCGTCCTGCCGGGCCGTGCAGAGGCCAAGCTGGAGTTCCGGCTGGTCCCGGCGATGACCAAGGACGAGGCGGTGTCCAAGCTGAAAGCACATCTCGCCAAGCGCGGGTTTGACGATGTGCAGGTGATCGTGTCGGGCGGCTATGGGCCGAACGAAACCGACGAGGACAGCCTGCTGGTTCAGGCCCAGAAGCGGCTGTTTGACGAGGCCGGCATCCCCTATTCAATCAGGCCGCGCAACGCTGGCAGCTGGCCGGGCGTGATCTTCAACGGCCCGCCGCTCAATCTTCCCGCGACGCAGTTCGGCCTCGGCCGTGGAGGCGGCGCGCACGCGCCCAATGAATGGTTCCTCATCGAAAGCGCCAACCCGAAGGTCAACGGGCTGGACGAGGCGGCCCTGACTTTTGTGGATTATCTCTATGTGATCGCAGACGAGGCGGCAAAGCGCGCCGATTGACGCCGCACCACAGGGACGATGTCCCTGTGGTGGTGCCTTGATCGCGATCGGGCGTTCGTGATGCCCTCAGTCTTCCAGACTTGCCAGTGCGGCGGGAAGGCTGGCGGCCAATTCCTGCGCCGCCTTGCGGGTCGCGCCGCGGTCGGCGGTGTCGGCAACCTCGTAGGTATAGGCGGGGATTGCATAGTTGGCATGGAACCAGTTCTTGGCTGTGCCGCTGCCCGGATTGGCGTTGCGGGGCTCGATCGTGAAGCTGTAGCCGGGGACCGCCTGTTCGCGCCCTTCAAGCCACGCAGCCAAAAACCGCTTTTGGGCAGGGCTTGCCTCGTCGCCCTGCACATAGAACAGGTTGCGCGCGGTCGAGTGGAAATCCACCATCAGCACCGGGCGCACCGCGGTGGGCAGGGCATCCAGCCACACCTTGACCGCGCGGGTTTCCGGCTGGGTGAAATCGCCCCAATCGCGGTTGATATCGATGGCGCCGCGATTGGCGCGCCAGTGTCCGCGCACCACGCCATCGGGGTTGAGCATCGGCACGACCAGCACCTGAACATCACCCAGTGACGCCGCCCGCGCCGCCAGCGCATCGATAAAGGCCGTCATCGCGAGGGCGCCCGTCACTTCGGGCGGGTGCTGGCGGCCGAGCAGGATCACCAGATGCGGCGCGTCCGCGCGGCCAAGCCGGATCGCGCCGATCGGGCGGCCATCATGCGACCTGCCGAGGGTGAACACCGGCGCGCCGCTCGCCGCGCTCCACCGCGCCAGATCGGCAGCAGCATCGTCCGGTGTGACGATCTCCTGCGCGGCGACAACACCCTGGCCCGGCGGGAGGCGCAGCACCGCGCTTGAACCGTCGGCGGCTGTCTCAACCGGAACTTCGCGCCATTCGCCTGCCTTGCCCGCAAGCTTGGGCGCATAGCGGTGGTCGCCGCCGAGATAGCGCAGCGTTACGCTGACCGGCGCATTGCCTGTCGCTTCGTAGCGGAAGGCATACCATGGACTGGGATTGATCGGCGGGGCGTGTTCGGGCGTCACCAGCAGGGTGAAATCCCGCTCCCCCGTCACCGAGCAGGCGGAACGTGATGCTCCGTCGAAGTCGAAATGCAGGCTGACAGACGCCGTCCGGCATGCCGCGCCTGCTGCAACAGGAACCACCGGGGGCGGCGTTTGCGCGCACGCCCCCAGCATCACTGCAAGGCTGGCCCACAGGTGTCTCAGCGAAGTCCCCATGGGCCGGAAGCCTATCAGAAGGTCTTGCGGATATCGACCCGGAACACCCGCCCGCGCGGCGAGTGCAGTGCGCTGAAGAAGCCGTAAGTGTCATCAGCCAGCGGCGGATCCTTGTCGAACAGGTTGTTCACCCCCAGCCGGATGCGCGTGCCATCCAGCGCGCCATCTTCGAAGGTGTAGCTGATCGCGGTGTTGATCGTCAGGAAGTCGCCCACGCGGTAGAAGTTCGCGTTGGGATCGGTCGACACCAGCGGCACGTCGCGGCTGACACTGGTGTTCCACACCTCGCCGACATAGCTGGCGAACAGCGACACATCGACCGGGCCGCTCTCCCAGTTGACCGAGCCGCTGTAACGCCACTTGGGCCGACCTTCGATCTCCAGCAGCTGGCCCAGACCTTCGATCCTGACTTCGGGCGGCAGGTCCCCGTTGGCGACCGCATCGACAAGGGTCTGCCCGTCCGTCCCGGCGGACTGGACAAAGCTTTCCAGCCGCGCCGCGTTGAAGCGCAGGCGGAACTTGCCAAGGCCGAATTCGGGGACGTTGTAGGCAAAGCCGAAGTCCCAGCCCTTTGAAACGCGGCTGTCGAGGTTGATGTAGGGATCAAGCACGCGGATGATATCGCCAGCCGCGGCAAGGCTGGTGCCCTGGTAGAGCGCGATCTGTTCCGCGTTGGGCGCAGCACGGATCACGTTGGGGTTGCTGCCGCCACTCTGGCGAAGCAGCAGATCGAGCGCGATGGCGTTATCGTCACCGAAGACGCCGACCAGCCCGGTCTGCTTTACGCGCCAGTAATCCGCAGTCAGCGTAAGGCCGGGAATGAACGCGGGTTCCAGCACGGCACCCAGATTGATGCTTTCGCTGTCCTCAGGCTCCAGCTGATCGGTGCCCGAACGGAAGCTGATGATGCCTTCGCCCGGACATACGCCCAGATTGGCGATCACGCCCTTTTCGACCTGCGCCTGACAGCGCACGAAATCGTCGCGGGTGTTGGAACGGGTGGTGCCTTCGTCATTGACCTGTACGAGGTTCGGCGCGCGGAAGCCTTGCGACCATGCACCCCGGAACATCAGCCCCGGCACCACGGTCCACGATGCGGCGGCACGCGGAACGATGGCGGTCGCGTCGATGTCCTTGAAGTGCTCCATCCGTCCGGCCAGCTGGAGGTTGAGCGCGCTGATCAGCGGGATGTCCATATCCTCGCTCACCAGCGGCACGAAGGTTTCCACGAAAGCCGAATAGGCCGTGCGCACGCCGCTGGTGTCGGGTGATGCGCTGGTGCCGGCAACATCGCTGCCGTCGAACACGCCGGTGACGCTGTCGGTCCAGGTGATGGTGCCGTCAATGCGCGGATCGCGATCGTCGAAGAAGGTCTCGCGCCGCCATTCGATCCCCGCCGCGATCCCGACATCGCCGCCGGGCAGGGCGAACAGAGCGCTGTTGCTGACCTTGAAATCAGCGAGTGCAAGGCTGGTGCCGCCGGTGCGGAACACGCTGATGCGGAACGGGTCGACCGAGCTGGCAGGGTTGGGCGTGCAATCGTCATTGCCCGGATCGCCGGTCACGCAGCCGCCGTTGAAGGGGTTATAGGCATCCGGCGTCGACCGGTTGATCGCCTGCTGCAAAAGGGTCAGCGAGACGCGGTTGCCTTCAAGATCGGTGCTCTTGGCCTCGGAATAGACGAACCCGGTGTCAAAATCCCACGCGCCGAAGTTGCCGCGCAGGCCAGCGACGAGGCGGTAGGAATCCTTGTCGACATCGACCGTGCGGTTGCCGGCATCGACGAAGCGGTAACGCTCCATGATCACGTCCGCGCCGCCCACAGGGACGGTGAGGCCGGGCACGCGGTTGGGGTTGGCAGCGCCGCCGGGGAAGGTCACCGGGCCGAACGGGTTCCAATAGGCATTGCGCGAAATCCCTACCGGCACCGCGCTGAGGATCGCCGCCGGGGTGATATTACGGCTGCTTTCCGAACGGTAATAGGTGCCTTCGAAATAGCCTTCGACATTGTTGCTGAACTCGTAGTTGAACAGGGCGACGGCGTTGATGCGGGTCTTCTCGCTGATCAGCGTGGTGCCGAAGGCGCGGTTGTAGCGCACCCCGACCGCCGGGTTATCGCCGTTACGCGCGCACAAACCGTTCCCCAGCTCAAGGCGACAACCGGTCAAGGTCGACGGCTGAAGATAGAAGTCATCGTCGCGGATCGGGGTCTGGTTGTTGTTGCTGATCTGGATATCGAACTGGCCAAACGGACCGAAGGTGTTGCGGTTGTTGAACTGGGTGTCGCCTTCGAACGGGGTGCCGACCAGCAGCGGGGTCTTGTCGTCATCGGCGGAATAGGGCCGCTCTGATGCATCCATGCCGTTTTCGTAGAAATAGCCGCCATAGACGGTCAGGTTGGCGCGCCCGTCGGCGAAATCGAAACCGTAGCCGCCGTTGATCTGGGTGCTGTAAAGGCCGGTGCCGTCCGAGTTACGGTATTCGCCTTCGATGAAGCCGCCCTTGCGGTTGCCGCGCAGCACGGTGTTGACCACGCCTGCCACCGCGTCCGCGCCATAGATCGCCGAAGCGCCATCACGCAGCACCTCAAGCCGCCGGACGCTGCCCGGGGCGATTTCATTGGTGTCGGGGCTGACGACCGGCACCAGCAGCTCGGTCTGGAAACCGGGGTTCAGCACCATGCGCCGCCCGTTGATCAGCAGCAGCGTGTTGCCCGTGCCCAGATCGCGCAGGTTGATCGAGGCGGCATCGCCCCGGACGTTGTTCGAGCTGATGTCGTTCTGTTCGTTGAACGCGACCGCGCCCGCCTGCGGGATGGCGCGGAACAGCTCATCGCCCGAAGTCGCCGCCACGTTGGCGATATCGGTCTCGTCCAGCACGGTGACGGGGAGCACATCGTTGATCTTGGCGCCCTGGATCTGGGTGCCAGTGACGACAATCTCGCGCTCCAATTCGGCATCGGTCGGCGGCGGCGCGGCATCGACAGCGTCCTGCGCCTGCACGGCTGTAGCGGCAATCAGGCTGCTGCCGCACATCAGGACAAACCTGCTCAGAAAGGTGGTGGACATGGTTATTCTCCCCGTTTTTCAATAATTTTGAGTGATTGAGCCCAATGCGCAAACAGCGCGGGCCATTGGCTGATGACCTGTTCCGGCTTGCCCAAACCCCAGCCGTGTCCGCCGTCGCGGAACATGTGCAGTTCCGCGCTCGCCCCGGCGGCAGTGAGGGTTTGAAACAACAGGATGCCGTGCCCCGGCGGCGTGGTCGGATCGTCGGCAGAGGCAAAGATGATGGTCGGCGGCGCGTCCTTTGTAGCCCAGGTGTCGAGCGACCATTCGTTCTCGGCCTTGGTGGTGGCCTTGTCGCCGATGATCTCGCGCCGGGTGCGGGTGGTATCATAGGGCTTGCGCAGGGTGACCACCGGGAACAGCAGCACGGCAAAATCGGGCCGGGCGGAAGCCGCTTCGTAACGGTCGCCCCCGGCATAAAGCGCGCGGGCGGGCTGATAGGCGGTGAAGCCTGCCAGATGGCCGCCAGCGGAAAAGCCCATGATGCCGATCTTTGCCGGATCCACCCCGAATTCGCCCGCGCGGGTGCGGATGATCTTCATCGCCCGCTGTGCGTCCATGAAGGGGGCGGCCGCGTCCCAGCCGTCATTGGGCAGGCGGTAGATCAGTTCGAACACGGTGAAGCCCTGCGCCTGCAACCACTCGGCCGCAGGCGTGCTTTCCTTCCACAGCTGGATACGGAAATAGCCCCCGCCGCCTGCCACCAGCACAGCCGCACCATTGGGCTGCGCCGGACGATAGACCCGCATCCGGGGGGTGGAGACGTTGGACACCGCGCCAAAAGCGCCGCCCTTGTCGCCCAGCACTTCGGGCCCGGTCACCTTGCCATTGCCCGGCGGCGTGCCGGGCCACAGGCGGATTTCCTCATGTGCGGGAGGGGCAACTGTCTCGGCGCCCAGCGGCAGTGCTGGCGCCAGAAGGGCGAGCGCTGCGGCCAGCACGCCTATGATCCGGCGCGCGATCACGGCGCCTTCTCCAGCACGCTGGCGATCTTTTCGCTGATGGGACCGCTGCGTTCGTGGCGTTCGATGTCCTCTTCCGGCAGCGGCATCGGTGCGCCCGCCAGCGCGGCCGTCAGCCGTTCGCGATCCAGCGCGCCTTCCCAGCCTGCCACCACGATCGTCGCCACCGCATTGCCGACGAAATTGGTGAGCGCGCGGCATTCGCTCATGAAGCGGTCGATGCCGAGGATCAGCGCCATGCCGGCCACCGGCACGCTGGGCACCACCGATAGCGTCGCGGCGAGAATCACAAAGCCCGATCCGGTCACGCCGGCGGCGCCTTTGGAACTGATCATCGCCACCAGCACCAGCGTCAGCTGTTCGCCAAGGCTGAGATCGACGCCGACCGCCTGTGCAATGAACAGCGCAGCCAGCGTCATGTAGATGTTGGTGCCGTCGAGGTTGAAGGAATAGCCGGTCGGCACCACCAACCCGACCACGGCCTTGCGGCATCCGGCAATCTCCATCTTCTCCATCAGGCTCGGCAGCGCGGCTTCCGATGACGAGGTGCCGAGCACCAGCAGAAGTTCTTCGCGCAGGTAACGGATCAGCGCGAAGATCGAGAAGCCGTTGAACCAGCCTACCAGCCCCAGCACCACCAGCACAAACAACAGTGACGTGAGATAGAACGTCGCCACCAGCGCGGCGAGATTGGCGAGGCTGCCGATCCCGAATTCGCCGATGGTAAAGGCCATCGCCCCGAAGGCCCCGATCGGCGCAAGCTTCATCAGCATATGCACCAGCCGGAACACCACCTCGCTGAAGGAGGCGAGCACATCCATCACCAGATCGCTCGCCGGGCGGGTCATGGCAATCGCCACCCCTGCCAGGATCGCCACCAGCAGGACTTGCAGAATCTGCCCGTCGGTCATCGCGCTGAACAGGGTGTCGGGGATGATGTTCAGCAGGAACCCGCTGATGCTCTGCGCTTCGGCCTTGTCGGCATAATCGGCGACGGCGGCCGTATCGAGGGTGGCCGGATCTATATTCAACCCCTCGCCGGGCCGGACAAGGTTACCGACTGCCAGCCCGATGATCAGCGCCAGCGTGGAAAAGGTGATGAAGTAGGCAAAGGCCTTGCCCGCGACCGAGCCGACCGCCTTCATGTCGCGCATCCCCGCGATGCCGGTGGCGACTGTCAGGAAGATGACCGGGGCTATGATCATCTTCACCAGCTTGATAAAGCCATCGCCCAGCGGCTTCAGCGCCGACCCAACTTCCGGGAACAGGTGTCCGACCAGCGCACCCAAGGCAATCGCGGTCAACACCTGCACATAAAGCTGGCGATAGAACGGTTTGCGCGCCGGGACGGGAATCGCATCCGGTGACATGGCTGCTTGCAAACCCATGGCCTGGCCGTTTCCTCCCTCGCCTGTAACTCTCCGCGCGCAAGAATCGGATGGAATCCGCCCATCCGCAAGCAATTTGCGCCGCAAGGGAGACTTCCTGACTTTCAGATAGTTAGTGCGGTGGCGGCGTGTGCTGTGTGCGGAATTCCGCACAAATCACTTGCCCAGTGTGCGGAAACGCGCACAAGCCTGCGGGTGGAAGGGGTGCGTGCATGACAGCGCAGGGCAGGCTGGGGCGCAGATATCTGGTCGCGATCGGGCTGCTGGCGCTGGTGCTGCTGGCTGCACTGGCGATGCTCGGCCTCGACCGCGCAGTGCGGGTCAATGCGCTCGCCGAAACCCGCGCGGCGGCGACCAGTCAGGCGGCTATCCTCGCCGCCGGGCTGGAGAGCGAGCTCAACAAGTTCAGTCTGGTGCCGCGTGTGCTGGCGGTCGATCCCGAAGTCGCCGAACTGCTCGGCGGCCAAAGCGGCGGGAGCGCCGTGCTGAACCGCCGGCTGGCCGCGCTGGCCGGGCAGACCAATGCGGCTGCAATCTATCTGATGGACGCGCGCGGCATGACCCTGGCCGCAAGCAATTGGAATCAGCCCGACAGCTTCATCGGATCGGATTACGGCTTCCGCGACTATTTCAGCGGCGCGCTCAAGGACGGTACAGCCAGCGAATTCGCGCTGGGAACGGTGAGCCGTCGCCCCGGACTGTACCTTGCGGAGCGGGTCGGCCCGGCGGACTCTCCGCTTGGCGTGGTGGCGGTCAAGGTCGAGTTCGACAGCCTTGAGGCCAAGTGGCGCGATGCCGAAGACGGGGTATTCGTCACCGATGCAGGCGGGATCGTGCTGCTCGCCAGCGATCCGGCATGGCGGTTCCGGGCGGCGGCCAGTGACGGCGCGCGGACGGCTCCACGCGATCCGGCGCGCAATGCGATGCGGTTCGGCGTGGCCGAGCTCAAGCCCTTTGCGCTGCCCGGCGGCAATGCAGGCTCGCCGGTGCGAATGATCGAGAAAATCCAGCCGATTGCTCCGACGGGATGGGAGCTGCACCTTCTTGCCGATCCCGCGCCGCGTCTTTCGGTCGCGCTTGCCAACGGACGGCTCGCGGGGGTGATCGTGCTGGCCTTTCTGGGGTTGGCGGGCGCAGCGGGCTATCTGTGGCGGCGGCAGCGTCAGGCTCGTGCTGCGGCCGACATCGCTGCCCAAACCGCCTTGCTGCGCGACCAGTTGCAACAGGCCAACAGGCTCGCCACACTGGGTCAGGTCACCGCCGGACTGGGCCACGAAATCCGCCAGCCGCTCGCCGCGATGCGTGTCTATGCCGAGAATGGCGAACGCCTGCTCGCCGCTGACCGTCCAGACGAAGCAGCGGCCAATTTCAACAAGATCGCAGGGCTGGCCGGGCGGATCGGAGAAATCACCGCCCAGCAGCTCAACTTCAGCCGCCGCTCGGCCGAGGAGCCGCGCGATATCCGGCTGGCGGATGTGATCGACGGATCGTTGCTGCTGCTGCGCGACCAAATCCGCCACAAGGGCCTGACGCTGGAACGCCCGGCCGCAGACCTTGCCGCCACAACCGTGCGGGCGCGGCACGTCCAGCTGGAACAGGTGCTCGTCAATCTGCTCCAGAACGCGGTGCAGGCGGGCGAGCCGGGCGGGACAATCGTGCTGGCGATCACCGCCAATGCGCAGACCGTCAGTCTCAGCGTCAGTGATGACGGGCCGGGCGTCCCTCCCGATCTTGCCGACACCCTGTTTCAACCCTTCGTCACGTCCAAGTCCGACGGGATCGGGCTGGGCCTTGCGATTGCGCGGGACATCATGCGCCAGCTCGGCGGTGATCTGGTGCACATGAACACCGCCACCGGCGCGTGCTTTGTCATGGAGATGCCCGCTGCATGAACACCGCCGCACCGCCTCTTCAGGTCGCGCTGGTCGAAGATGACCCGCCCTTGCGCGATGCCACGATGCAGACACTCGCCCTTGAAGGGGCAGAGGTGGCAGCCTTTCCCGATGCGCGCGCGGCGCTTGCCTGGCTTGATGCCGACTATCCGGGCGTGGTGGTCAGTGACGTGCGGATGCCGGGGATCGACGGAATCGCGTTCTTCGAAAAGCTGCGCAAGATCGATCCCGACCTGCCGGTGATCCTGACCACAGGCCACGGCGATATCGCGATGGCGGTGGCGGCGATGAAGAACGGCGCGGCCGATTTCCTGACCAAGCCCTACGCCTCCGCCGATCTGATACGCGCGGTGCGCAGCGCCAGCGAACGCCGCACGCTGGCGCTGGAGAACCGCCGCCTCCGCGATGAGGCCGGGCGCAGCGTCGGCCTTGCGATACCGGGAACCTCGGCGGCGGCGCAGCGGCTGCGTTCGGTGATCGAAGGCGTGGCGCGATCGGAGATTGACGTGGTGCTGACTGGCCCTGCCGGCACGGGCAAGAGCCACGGCGCAAGGCTGATCCATGACCTCAGCCCGCGCCGCAGCCGGCCCTTCGTGGTGGCCGATGCCGGGGTGCTGGCCCACGAGGATGCCGAATTGCTGCTGTTCGGGCGCGATCCGGGGGTAGGGCAATCGGGCGGCGGCCTGTCGCGCACCGGCCTGATCGAACGCGCCAATGGCGGGACGCTGTTCCTTGACGAGATCGCCGCAGCCAGCAGCGTGCTGACCGCAAGGCTGGCATCGCTGATGGAAAAACGCGAAGTGTGGCCGATTGGCGCATCCCAGGCCCGTCGGCTCAATATCCGCATCATTATCGCCCGCCTTGCCGAACAGTCCGGCAGCAGCGCCCGCGATCCCTTGTGGCACCGGCTGGGGGCGGTGCAGATTGCCTTTCCCCCGCTGGCCGAGCGCCGCGAGGATTTGCCGGAAATCTTCCGCCTGTTCGTTGCCCGTTTCGCTCGTGAGGCTGGTCTGCCCGCCCCGTCCATCGGCGAGCAGCAATGGCGGCATGTCCAATCGCATGACTGGCCCGGCAACCTCCATGAACTGGGCGGTTATGCGCGTGCCTTCGTGTTGGGATTGTCAGATATTGATAGCCCCGGCGCAACCTTTGCCGGGCAGCGTCCGCTCCAGCAGATCGTCGCTGATTTCGAGCGGACCGTGCTCGAAGATGCGCTGCGCCAGTGCAAGGGCGATATCGCCACACTGCAAGCCATGCTGCAAACCCCGCGCAAGACAATCTACGACAAGCTGGCGAAATATGATCTCAAGCCATCGCACTTCCGTTAAACCCGTGGCGTTCTACCGGATTGGAGAGACAATGAAGCTGGCAGCCTTCGCGACGTGGTTGCAGCGCGTGTGGATGGCGCTTGCCCTGTTTGCCGGACTGGCTGCGCCCATGGCGGCGATGGCCGAGGAAACTTCGACCAATGCGGGCAAAGGGCGTTTTGTGTTTTCCGGCTGGGACGGGCCACCGCTGCCGGTGTGGTATCAGCTGCCCGAAAACGTCGCGGCCGATACGCCAGTGGTGGTGGTGATGCACGGCGTCAACCGCGATGCCGATCGCTACCGCGACGAATGGGCCGAGCTTGCGCTGGTGCACCGTTTCATCGTGATCGTCCCCGAATACAGCCGCGCCGACTTTCCCGGATCGGATGGCTACAACACCGGTTTCTTCACGGGCGCCGACGGCACCCCGCGCCCGCGCAGCCTGTGGTCCTTCGCCGCGATCGAGCCATTGTTCGACGAGGTTCGCCGCCGTTTCGGGACCGCTGCGCCGCGTTACACGCTCTACGGCCATTCCGCCGGGGCGCAGTTCGTCCACCGCTATGTCATGTTCATGCCCGAAGCGCGGATCGAACAGGCGATTGCCGCCAATGCCGGATGGTACACGATGCCCGATCCCGCGACCGCCTTTCCTTACGGAGTCCAAGGCGCGCCGGTGACGGGGGAAACCGTCAAGGCTGCTTTGGCAAAGCCGCTCACCATCCTGCTCGGGACGGCTGATACCGACACCAATGATCC
Source organism: Porphyrobacter sp. (assembly GCA_032116115.1). GTDB lineage: Bacteria > Pseudomonadota > Alphaproteobacteria > Sphingomonadales > Sphingomonadaceae > Erythrobacter. Next base: position 73,788 of record JAUMAX010000024.1, on the reverse strand, counting down.
CGATCTGCGCACCACAGCCGAAGCGAACCGGCAAGGCCCGCACCGCCTGGCGCGGGGGCAAAGCTTCCTTGCCGAAGGGCAAGCCCTTGCTGGCCGGTTGGGGACGCCGCTGGGCTGGAAGGTCGAATTCGTCCCCGGCGTGGGCCACAAGAACGGGTTGATGGCACAGGCCGCTGCCAAGCTGATTGCAGCGCGCGCTGCTGGCGATGCGGGACGCGCGCTTGCCATTCAACCGGATTAGGCTGACGGTCATCCGCGCCCGCTTTGACGGGCCTTGGTAAAGGAACTTCGCCATGGAACCCGCCAGCGCACATCCTGACGATCCGCACTATGTCCACCGCACAGGCTGGCTGCGTGCGGCTGTGCTGGGTGCCAATGACGGGATCGTGTCGGTTTCGTCGCTGATACTCGGGGTGGCTGCGGCAACGCCCGATCCGAAGGCGATCATGGTGTCCGGGGTGGCGGGTCTGGTAGCCGGCGCGATGTCGATGGCAGCGGGCGAGTATATCTCGGTGTCGTCGCAGCGGGATTCCGAACAGGCCGATATCCGCCGCGAAAAGCAGGCGCTGTCCGACACCCCTGAACACGAGCTGGAGGAACTGGCCGCGATCTACCGGGCACGGGGTCTGAGCGCCGCAACGGCTGCAACCGTGGCACGGGAGCTTTCCGCGCTCGACCCGCTGGCAGCCCATGTGCGCGACGAACTGGGCCTGTCGGATCACCTTGCGGCCCGCCCTTTGCAGGCTGCCCTCGCTTCCGGAGCGACCTTCAGCGCGGCAGCGGCGGTGCCGGTGATCGCGGCCTATCTTGCACCGGCTTCGGCGATCATTGCCGTGGTGCTGATCGTTTCGGTCGCCAGCTTGGCGATACTGGGCGCGCTAGGAGCCAGAGCAGGGGCGGCACCGGTCGTTCCCGCGGTCATGCGGGTCGTGGGATGGGGTATCTTCGCCATGGCCATCACCGCTGCTGTCGGGTGGCTGTTCGGGGTGAGTGTCTGATCATCCGCCCTCATTCAGCGGCATTTCAGCGCGATGACTTGCCAGGCGAGGCGTGATGGCCGTCCGCCAGCGCGGCGGACTTCGTCATCGACGCATTGCTGACGGGGCGAGGGGACTTCGGCGGCATAACCCCGCAGCATCCGGTCGAGATCGAGCACGTCCTGCAACTCCTGCGGCGTGAGGTCACTGACAGCGCGCCGGCCGTCTCTGAGGGCTGCCAGATTTTCCCGTGCCTGAGCGAACCGGTCGATGGCAAATGCCTGCGGCGGGGGAGAAGTGTCGGGCGTCTGAGGAGGGGCAGGGCGAATGATCATGGTTGGCGGCTCTGCGCCGGTCGTTGCGCTGAACGGCGTGCCTATCAAGAGCGCCGCGCACCCTGCCGCTGAAAACCCGATCTTCATCGTCAACCTCCCCGGCCCGGCGCCATTCGGCAGGATTGTACGCGGCATGACCTTAACCGCTCACATCCGCCTCTTTGGCTGCCGCCCCCGCCATCGGGGCACCACAACATAGGTGAGGGCGCGCCGCGTCGATGCTGCCAGTCAGGGCGCTGTCGAACCCGCCCTTCGGCCTTGGCACGGGGCGAGGCCATGTCTCGGCAAGGAGAAAGCCTGTGAACTTCATTCTTATCATCATCATCGGAGGCATCCTCGGCTGGCTCGCCAGCCTCTTGATGCGTACCGATGCGCAGCAGGGCATCCTGCTCAATATCGTCGTCGGCATCGTCGGCGCGGTTCTTGGCGGCTTGCTTATCAGCCCGCTGCTCGGCGATGCGCCGATCACTTCGGGCAGCTTCAACATCGGTTCGCTGATCGTCTCGTTCCTCGGAGCGCTGATCCTGTTGGCGATCGTCAATCTGTTTCGTCGCGGTTCAATGCGTTGATTTCGAAAGGTACTGACATGAAGAAACTCATCACGATCGCTGCGCTCGGCGCAGCCACCATCGGCCTGTCTGCGTGCGCCCAGTCGGCTGAAGATCAGCGCGAAGACCAGCTGGAAGAAAAGGCCGACGACGTGCGCGAGAATGCCGATCAGACAGCCGATGCGATGGAGGACCGTGCCGACACGCTCGACCAGACCGTTGACGGCGTGGACTCCACCGCCGAGCAAAAGCTCGAAAACAAGGCGGATCAGGTGCGCGACGATGCCGAGCAGAAGGCAGATGCTCTCGAACAGAAGGCTGACAATTGATCGGATGCCAGTGAACCGGATGCGCGCAAGGTTTCAAAGGCACACCTGGCGCGCATGTGTGTGCGGGCCTGCGTTTCTCGCGCGGGCCCGCACTATTCTGTCTCCGAAAATGGCAGGTGCGCGCGGCGGCGCTAGCCAGCTGGCGCCTCAGCGCCGTCGATAATCGCCCGGACCGCCGCACGGCCGCGGTTGATGCGGCTCTTGACTGTGCCGATCTTGCAATCCGCGGCAATCGCGGCTTCCTCGTAGCTCAGGCCTGCTGACGCGATCAGCATCAGCATTTCGCGCTGCCGTGCCGGCAACTGCCCGATCGCCAATTCAATATCGGCAACATGGAGCCTGTCTTCCTGTTCGGGTTGTTGCACCAGAATACGCTCGGCTGCTTCCGGCTCCCAGCTTACCTGCCGGTTGCGCTTGCGCAGCGTGGTGTAGAACTGGTTGCGCAGGATCGTGAACAGCCACGGGCGGAACTTGCTGCCGGGCAGGAAGGTGTGGCGCGAGGCCCATGCGCGGATCATTGTTTCCTGCACCAGATCATCGGCCATGTCGCGCTGGCGGCATAATCCGCGCGCAAAGTTGCGGAGCGCCGGAAGCGAGGCTGTCATTTCGACACTGAAGCAGGGGAGGTCGCTAGCCCCGGGGGCGCTCGAAGCTGGTTTGGGCATCGCACTGTGTTCCGTTGAATTTGTGTCTTTCCCCTTCGCCTATGTTGCGAGTGCGTTCTCTATACCCGGTCAAGATTTGGGCGGGGCGGCGGGCCTGAGGCCTGAATGCGGGTCAGCGCATCGGGCTCACCGGTTGTGTCGAGCGTGTCGATCTGGCCGGACAAGGGCCACACCAAAAAACCCCGCCCATCGCTGGGCGGGGAGTTGTTGGGGCCATGACCGGGCCAAAAGGAAACTAGAGGCGCGCCCGGACATCTGCAGATCAGGAGGATCGGGAACCCCCTGACCCACCGCACTCTGCCTGCCCTTCGTCCGGCACGCTTTAACTTGGATTGTAACTGCCGAAATTGTCCGCCTGCCCCTGCGCTCGATTGCGGATTCTTTGCATGGGTTGGCAACTTCAGGCGGTTTTGCAGTCAGTGCGCCGCTTATTCGGGACGAGCCGCCAGCCAATCGACCATCGGCATAACTTTTGATTGAGAGAACCCGGCGCCAATCGTCGACATTGCCGCATACGCTACACCCCTCAAGGAACTGGCAAATGTCAAACGCCTTTTTGCTACGACTGATGCACGCTGCCGAACTGGGCGATCAGGAGATCGAGGCCGTCGAGGAACTCTGCCGGCAACCCAAGGATGTCGGTGCCAAGAAGTACCTTTCGCGGGATGGAGACGAGATGGTCTCCTTCCCGGTCGTTCTCAGTGGCTGGGCGGCGCGCTACCAGATCCTGCGCAACGGCGCGCGCCAGATCACCCGTCTGCTGCTGCCCGGCGATGCGTTCTATTTCGATTCCTCGCCAAATGGCATCGCGATCGAGGAAGTCATCACTCTCAGCCCCTGCCGGATCGTCAACATCCTGCACAGCGACATGCGCCGCGTAACCGGACGTTTCCCGGCCGTCGGCGAGGCGCTTCGCAATTATGGCTGCATGGAAAATGCTGTCCTGTCGTCCTGGGTGGTCAATGTCGGCCGGCGCGACGCGCTGGAGCGGATGGCACATCTGATCTGCGAGGCGCATTATCGCCTGTCGCTGATCGATCCTGATCAGGGCCAGCACATGGCGTTCCCGCTTACGCAGGATGATCTGGCGGACGTGCTCGGCCTCACGCCGGTGCATATCAACCGCAAGCTTCAGCAGTTGCGGCAGGAAGAACTGATCACGCTTCGATCAAAGCAGCTTACGATCCTCGATCTGAGGACGTTGCAGCAGGTCGCCGGGTTCGATAGCGCCTACCTTGCGCCGCGCACCCAGCACAGGCAGCAGCGCGATACATTGAGCGCGGCTGCGGCCTGAAGCCGGGCGCGGCCTGCTTCAGGCCGGGCGCGTCCCGCTGGCAAGGCTGGCCAGTGTCCCGACCACCCGCCCGATCTCTGCCGGCTTGCTGAGGCACGGGCTCCCCGCCAGATCGTCGGGCAGGATCGCTGCATCATAACCGGTGAGGAACGCAAAGGGGATTGCCTGCGTTCGCAAATCCCGCGCGAAATCGAGTGACAGGCTACGGCCGAGATTGATGTCGATGAGAGCGGCATCGATCCGGCCATTAGCCAGCAGTTCGGTCAAGTCCGGCACTGTGGCCGACACGGCGATGACCTTGGCGCCCGCCTGTTCGAACGCCTGCTTCCAGTCTTGCGCCTGGTAATAGTCATCCTCCAGGATGATGATGCGATAGCCGGACAAAGCTCTGTCAGTCATGGCGATGCCAGCTCATCTGGATCGCGTCTCTAGGATGCTGCCGGCATCGGACAGCGGAAATTCAAGCTGCGCGAGCACGCCGGTGTCGTGCAGGTCAAAACGCCCCTTGCCTGCCAGTTCGTAAGGCACCCGTTCCTCGATCAGCCGCTGCCCGAATCCCTTGCGGGTCGGCTTGGATTTGCGCGGCGGCGCGGTTTCCTGCCAGCGCAGGCTGACCCAGCATTTGCCGTCGATCTGGCTGGTCGTCCAGCCGATCCGGATATAGCCGGTGTCTCCCAGTGCGCCATATTTGATCGAGTTGGTCGCCAGTTCGTGGATGGCCAGCGTCACGATTTCGGCAGCGTGGGGAGAGAGCGCGACCGCCGGGCCATCGACGTGATATTGGTGGGGCTGGGCGGCGTGCACCAGCAGTTCCTCGCTCACCAGTTCGGACAGATCGACGCTGCGACCGGGCGAGCGGGTGAGCGTGCTCTGAGTCCGGCCCATGGCCTGGAGACGCCCGATCAGGTGATCGACGTAATCATCAACATGCCGATGGCTGGGGGCCGATAGGCGTGCGACTGATCGCACCATGCCGATCAGGTTGCGCACCCGGTGCTGCAATTCGGCGACCAGCAGCTTTTGCCACTCCTCCTCGCGCCGCCGCTGGGTGGTGTCGACCATCGCGCCCAGCATCCGCACCGGCTGGCCCTTTTCATCATAGAGAAACCGGCCCCGCGCCGACAGCCAGCGCACTTCATCGCCGGGATGCGTCACGCGGTACTCGTTGATGTATTCCTCGCCGCTGGCCATGGCAGCCGCCACCTTCGCTTCGGCTGCCGGCCAGTCATCAGGGTGGACGCGCTCCGCCCAGATTTCGAAGGTCGGCACGATTTCGCCCGGCTCGTACCCTTCCATGCGGAAATGCTCGTCCGACCAGATCAGCTGGCCGGTTTCGACGTTCCAGTCCCACAGGCCGACCTTGCCGATCTCGCTGGCGACCCGCAGCATCTGCGCGCCGTGAGCCAGTTGCTGTTCTGTATGGCGACGCTGGGTGATGTCGGTCGCCATGCCGAACCATTCGGTGATCGCGCCAGCCTCGTCCAGCACCGGCACCGCGCGTGACGCCAGCCAGCCGATCACGCCATCAGGCGTGCGCACGCGGTGCTCTATCTCGAGCGGTTCGCGGTTCTGGATCGCTCTGTCGAGCGCCTGCCGGACGGCATCCCGGTCGGTTTCGAGCACGAAGTGATCGATCCAGTTGCTGGCCGCGCCGAGCGCGCCTTGCAATCGCTTGCCGCCGACCTGCTGCATGAGCGTGCCTTCCGGGTTCATCCGGAAAATCAGATCGGACGTCGCCTCGATCAGCGAATGGAGCCTGTTTTCGCTGTGCCGCAGCGCCAGCTCCATCGATTTTCGCTCACCAATATCTTCGAACAGGATGCCCACCAGATAGGGAGCCTCTTCCCCGATCGGAAAGGCGAAGACGTCGAACCATCGGTCCATGACGGCGGATTCGCTTTCGAAGCGCTCGGCAACGCCTGACAGAGCGATCCGGCCGTAGGTTTCCGGCCACTGGTCCTCGATACCGGGTTCAAAGGCGCGCATGGTCTTGCCGACCGGGTCTTTGAGACCCGTGTGTCCGACAAAGGCGTTGTTGGCTTCGAGGAACAGATAGTCGGTTGCCCGCCCATCGGCATCGAACACCAGCTCGATGATGCAGAAGCCTTCGTCGATCGCGTCGAACAACAGCTTGTAGCGGGCATCGGCCTCGCGTCGCCCGGCGCGGGCCATGTGTTCGGCGGAAATGTCGCGGATGCACGCCAGCACGGCGCTGCGGCCGTCGCCATAACTGAGCGGGGAGAGGCTGACCTCGTAGACATTGGGCTGGCGGGTGTCTTCATGGATCAGGGCCGCGGGGGCGCCTTCGGCCAGCACCTGGTCGAACGTTTCCGACCATTGTGCGGCGACCTCCGGAAACCGTGCGCCAAGGCTCTGGCCGATCAGATTGTCAACGCCCAGCAGGCTGCACAGCGCCGCATTGCTTGCAAGATAGCGCCAATCGCGTGGGACATCGCCGGAGGCTTCAACGGGTTCGAGAATGCAGGCGGCGTCGGGTAAGGCTGCGAAGGCGGCATCAAGCAGGCTGTTGCCAGGGTTGTGGGAGAAATCCGCCATCAGGTCATTGCTCAGACCTGCAGCATAGGCCCGCGCCGCAGCGATAGGGCTAACATAGATTGGTTTTTGTCGGGCGTGCCGGGTGCCTAATGCAGGATAGAGACGGACAAGCCTGCACCGCCGAGAAGGTCAGCCTGCATTGCGGTGATCCACCGCGCCACCAAGGAACCGCCCCATGCGCAAGATCCTCGGCCTACTCGCTATCGGCGCTGCCGCTTATGGGCTGTCGCGGCGCGGCTCGAAAACACCTCACGCTGGCCATGCAGCCTTTGCCGATGACCAGGCAAAAGGCGGCGACAACCCCGTGCGCGATGCCGGACCTGATGCCATGCGCGACCCGACGCAGCGGGAATGGTCTGGCGTGGACGAGGCCAGTGACCAGAGCTTCCCGGCCAGCGATCCGCCTTCCACATACTGAACACGGCGCAATCCGACGGTTCGGCAAGCCCCGGTTTCAGGGCGGCCAATCGCATATCCCGTGGCCGATTGCCTAATCTGGGTTAGTGTTTCCTCGTGCGTCTTCGCGTTCAGGCTGGTCGGTTGCCGCAGCCTGGCAGACAACCGAGAGTGACGACCATGCCGACTTTGACTGCTGCAGGGATCGAGCCCCTGTTTCGTCTGCTCAGCCGCTACATGCCGCTCGACGAGGAAGATCGCGAGGCGCTTTCCGCGCTCGAAACCGGGCCGATCTGCACGCGCGATGCACGCACGGATATCGCACGGGAGGGCGAAAACCCCACCGTGATCCGCCTACTGGTTTCGGGCTGGGCCTGCCGTTACAAGGATCTGCCCGATGGCCGCCGCCAGATTGTCGGCTTTTTCCTGCCCGGCGATTTCTGCGATCTCAATATCTACATCCTGAGCGAACTCGACCATTCGATCGGCGCGCTCACGCAGGCGCGCTTTTACGAGATCCAGCCGCAGCAATTCCAGGAAGTCATCGATCAGCGCCCGCATCTCATCCGCGCGCTGCTCTGGCATGAGATGGTGTCAGCCGGAATCCAGCGCGAATGGCTGCTTTCGATTGGCCAGCGTTCGCCGCTGGAGCGGCTGTCGCACCTGTTTGTCGAGCTGTATTATCGTCTGCGCGCTGTCGGGCTGGCGACGGGGATGAGTTTTGACCTGCCGATCACCCAGAACCACCTTGCCGAAGCCAACGGCCTGAGCGTCGTCCATCTCAACCGCACCTTGCAGGAAATGCGCCGTGAAGAGCTGATCGAACTGTCCGACCGGCAGTTGCGGATCAACGATATCGAACGGCTCAAGCAGATCGCGATGTTCAACAGCAATTATCTGCATTTCAACCGGCAATAGGCAGCCCCGCCGGTTCCAGCGGGGCTGCGTCGTGATTGTCAGTAGGTCATGCCGTAATGGGAGTAGACCTGCTGGTTGTAGTCGGCGTCATAGTCCGGCTCGCTGTCGCCATAACGCGGCGCGTCCTGGAGCTTGTCCTTGTCGAGATTGACGACATAACCGCCCTGATCGACATTGTAGCGCAGCATCGACCACGGGATCGGATAGTGATCAGCCCCGATGCCGAGGAAGCCGCCGAACTGCATCACGGCATATTCGGCCTGGCCCGACTGCTTGTTGACCATGAAGTTGTCGATGGTGCCAAGCCGATCGCCGCCCTGATCATAGACAGCGGTGCCTTCGACCTTGTCCGAGGCGATCAGTTCGCGGGTTTCGTTGGTATTGATTGCGTCTGCCATGGGAAATTCCTCCTGTGATAGGCAGGCGCGATGCTGGGGTGCGGCGCAAAGGGCGGCACTCACATAGGTCAGGGCGCACACCGCGAGAGGCCAAACCTCCCGCGAGCCGCCTTGTGCGTGCGGCGAGGCGGCTGTGACTTTATGCGCGTTGGCGATGTCCGCTTTGGCGACGCGCCTGCGTCTATAGCTGTGATGGCCGGTTTCCGGGGCGATGGTGCCTCTGCCGGCGCGGCCTGGATCGAGGGGATGGGCATGGAGTGGAGTGCAAAGCGCCAGAGCGTTGTCGTGGCGCTGGCAGTGCTTGCGGGGTGTGGCGGCGAAGACGCGCCTGCGGGCGAGGGCGGCGCTAGCATGGCTGCAACAGGTGGCTGGGACGCGGCGCAGGCGTGCGCGATGCTCGACGCTGCCAAGCTTTCGGCCCTGACCGGGGTTGCGTTCGAAACCGCAAGGCTCACGCCCATGTCGCCCATGACCGAGACAAGCGCGGCCGTCTCGATGTGCGAATACAGCGGTACAGGCGGGGCGACGGCGAGCCTGTTGACGCGTGAGGCACCCTTTGACGATGCCACGCCCGAAGCGATCGAGATGGCGCGCACCGCAAACGGCTTGATGGAACCGGCCAAGGATGTGCCGGGCCTTGGCAAAGCGGCGCTGTGGCGGGAGGCACCGATGGCGAAGTCGTTGCAGGTGTTTTACGACGAACGCCGTTCGGTCGTCGTGACGCTGGGCGGACGTGAGGCGACTCTCGAACAGGCGAGCGCGGTTGCGCGGGCGGTGGCACCGTGAAACGCGGCGTTGCGGCGCTAGTGGCAGCGCTGCTGGCGGTCAGCGCGGGCGCGCAGGAGAGCGAAGTCAGCCCTGAAATCGCGGTCGATCTGGCGGGACCGTGGCAGATCGTCCCGGTGGATGGTGCGCCTGTTTGCGCCGTCACGCTCGGCACCGCGCGAGCACCCGGGGGCTGGCGGGCGGAGATTGATCCGCTGTGCCGGACACAAGTCCCCGTTGCTGCCGATACGGCCGGCTGGACCTTTGCGGACGGGATGCGGCTGCTCGATGTGCGGGGGGCCACCCTGATGTATTTCGAGGAAGACGAAACCGCGCTTGCCAGCAGCCCGAGCGTGGCATCACCCGCCTTCTATCTTGTCCCGGCTATCCCCGGCTTTGACCGCTTGCGCCAGCCGGGCGAGTGGGAGGGGCGCTGGCAATTCACCGCTCAGGGGCAGAAGCCATGCGTGCTCCAGTTCGGCCCGCCCCGGCAAATCGACGGGCAGCATAGCGGCGGCACTGTCAGCGTGCGGCGCTGCGGCAGCGCTCAGCTGCGCCGTATGAACCGTTGGTATGCCGAAGGGTTGAGCCTGATGCTGGCCGGGCCGCAGGACGCGCAGATCGCCTTTGCGCCCGATGGCGCCGCAAGCCATCGCAGCGACGACAGGGGCTGGCGGCTGGCGCGCTGGCAGGGGCGCTGACAGGCGCCGTTCCATCTTGACGCAGGCGCTGCGACGGTCGCACTATTCAGGCAAGGGGGGCTATCATGGCCAGCAATGATTCCGGTCGCTGGGATGCGATCATGGCGGCGTTCGATGCAATCGCGCCGCTGGCCGCCGATGCACGCGAGGGTGCGCTGGAACGGCTCGATCCGGCGATTGCCGATCAGGTGCGGCGGATGCTGGCAGCGGGCGAGCTGACCGGCATTCTCGATGGCGGACCCCTTGGCCTCACCTCCGGCGCAGCGCCGCAATCGGCCGCATTGCAGGCGGGTACACGCATCGGCGGCTTCGTGATTGAGCGCCTGCTGGGGCGCGGCGGGATGGGCGAGGTCTATCTGGCCACCCGCGACGATCCCTCGTTCCGCCAGCAGGTCGCGTTGAAGCTGCTCCGTGTCGATATGGCGGTCGATGAAAAGCTGTTCGCGCGCGAACGGCGGATGCTGGCGCGGCTCGATCATCCGGGCATCGCGCATTTCATCGACGGCGGGGTCAGCCCCGAAGGCCGTCTGTGGATGGCGATGGCCTATGTCGAGGGCGAGACGATGAGCGCCTGGGTCAGGCGTGTAAACCCGTCGCTGGCGGAACGGCTCACGGTGTTCCGGCAGGTGTGCGAGGCGGTTGCGCATGCCCATGCCAACCTGATCGTCCATCGCGACATCAAGCCGTCCAACATTCTGATCGACCGTCAGGGCCGCGCGCGGCTGCTCGATTTCGGGGTCGCTTCGCTTGCGGAAGACCCGGATCGTTCGGGGGTGACGGGCGGCGTGCTGACCCTGCATTACGCGTCGCCCGAACAGCTGACCGCCGGGCCGGTGACGGTCGCGACCGATATTCATGCGCTGGGGCTGGTGCTCTATGCGCTGCTCGCCGATGCGCAGCCGTGGGGCGACAATGGCAGCCCGCTGTCAACGCTGGTGCGCCGGATCGTCGAGGACGAGGTGAGCGGGCCGAGCCGCGCCGAGGCGCGCGGGGCGGCTGCAATCCCGGCGACGCTGCTGGCGGGCGATCTCGATGCGATTGTCCTGAAGGCGCTGCGCAAGGACCCGGCGGATCGCTATCCGGGCGTGGCAGCGCTGCTCGCCGATCTCGATGCCTATGCCGAATTTCGCCCCGTAGCGGCGCGGGCGGCGACGCGAGGCTACCGGTTGAAACGCTTTGTGCGGCGCTATCGCTGGCAGGTTGCAGCAGCCGGGGCGCTGGTGCTGACGCTGACCGGCGGGATTATCACCACAACGCAGCAGGCCCGCATTGCTGCCGATGAACGCGACCGCGCGCTGGCCGAGGCGCGGCGGGCGGATTCGATTGTGCAGACGCTGACGCTGGCGCTGGCGCAGGGCGGATCGTCAGGCGATCTCACCTTCCGCCAGACGCTCGACCAGACCGCCAAGCGCCTCCTCGAAACGCTCGATGGCAGCGAGCGGTCGGGCACCACCGCCAATGCCATCGCCGACCTCTATATCTTCATCCAGGACGCAGCCGCCGCGCAGGGGTTTCTCGATGCGGCGGTGACCAAGGGCATCGGCAAGGACAGCCCGATCCAGACCGCCCGGCTCACGGCCAGTCTTGCCGATACCGAGCTGTTCATGGGCAAGCTCGACCGCGTCCCGGCGCTGCTCGACAAGGCCGACGCCATGCTGCCCCCGGACGCTGCGGCAAGCGAGGAGGTGCGCGAAGCGATCCGCGGCACCCGCGGGTCGTTGGCGCGGCGTAAAGGCGATCTCGACACTGCGCTGGCGCTGATCGGCGATCTCGACCGGGCCGAGCGGGCTTTCGGCGGCAATCAGAGCCAGCTTCTGGTGCGATACAATAACCTGCTGGTCTATCTGATCGAGGCGGCGCGGCTGGAACAGGCCGACGCCGTTTTCTCGCAGGCGGACAAGCTGCTGGCGAATTCGGATCTGGGGGACACCATTCAGGCGCTTGGGCTCGATCAGCTGCGCGCCGCCGTGCTGATGCGCACCGACCGCAACACCGATGCCGGCGCGGTGCTGCGCCGCCTGATCGAGCGGCGGCGGCGGCTTTATGGCGAAAGCCCGGCGCTGGCATCCGACCTCTCGCTCTATGCGCGTCAGCAATTGGCGGAAGGCCAATATGCCTCCGCCGAAAAGGCAGCCGCCGAGGCGCGCCCGATGCTGGTGCAATACATGGGCGAGGCCGCGCCCCCCGTGGCGATGCAGGATATCGCGATGGCCCAGATCGCGGCCGAACAGGGCAAGCTGGCCGAAGCCCGCGCGCGTCTGGCGGCTGCGATGCCGTTGGTGACAGCGCTGCCACCCGGCAATCCGATCACGCCGCAGTTCGACCTTTCGCTCGGGATTGTCGAGCTGGCGGCGCGCGACAAGGCGGCGGCCAATGCGGCGCTCGACAAGGCTGAGGCCGGGTTCAAGGCGTCAGGGCCGGCGGGGAGTTTCGGTCTGCAAGGCGTTGCCAAGGCGCGCGCGCGGGTGGGCAAGCTGCCTTAGTCCGGCGGCGTATGGCGTTCCTGATCGGCGATCTGCGCGTGGATCCACGCCCGTGCGCGCACCCACCAGCGCCGCACGGTGCGATCGGTGATGCCGAGCACCTCGGCTGTCTCCGACTCTGACAGACCGACAAAGAAGCGGCAGTCGACCAGCCGCGCCAGATCGGGATCATGGCGCGCCAGATCAGCCAGCGCATCGCCCAGCGCCACCAGCTGTTCGTCCGCGTGACTTTCGGCGGCAAGCTGCGCCAGCGCGCCGGTCAGGCTGGCGCGCTCCCCGTGGCGCTTGCCCGCCAGCCGCGCGCGCGCCGCATCAACCAGCACATGCCGCATCGCGGTTGCCGCACAACCGAGGAAATGCGCCTTGCTTTGCCAGTCGGCGCGGCCTTTGATCTTCAGATAGGCCTCGCCGATCAAGGCGGTCGGTTGAAGTGTGCCGGGGCTGCCGGCCCAGCGATGTTCCCGCTGCGCGATGTCGTGCAATTCGTCATAGAGCAGCCTGATCAGCGCTTCGGACGACGGCGCTGGCAAGCTTGCGTCCCCTTCGGCCATGGCTGCCCCCAGTTCCCCGAAACCGGCGACTTTTGTGCCTTGCAGACCTGCGCTTGGCAAGCGGGCCTCCCGGGAGGCGACAAAAAGTTTGGAGAGGCGCTGTCCGGTTTGGCGGTGTGTTTTCGTCCTGCCCTGTGAAGACACTTCAGATGGGGGAACAAGAATGAGGACTTCGACCGGATTGCGCCTGTTGCTTTGCACACTGGCGGCCACCACCAGTCTTTCTGCTGCCTCGGCGCAGACCGCACCCAATGGACGGCCGCCGCGCATCCAGCCCGCCGCAACGCCCACGCCCGCACCCTCGCCGACCCCAACGCCCACGCCCGGAGCCAGACCCGCCCCCATCAGCCGGACAGCGCCTGCGGCGACGCCGACACCCGCGCCCGCGCCTGTGCGCCCGATCCGCCTTACGGCTCCGCAAGCGACGCCCACACCTGCGCCGAAACCTGCGCCAGCCCCGGCGGCGAGCAAGCCTGCCGTTAAACCCCCGGCGTCGCCTGCATCCACCGCGCCGCCGACCCTCGCCAAGATCAATGTCACCGCGCCGACCATCCCGCTCACCATGATTGTCCCGCCAAGCAAGGCGGCGCTCAAGCCGATCAAGGGCGCGGTGATGCTGACCGGGCGCAGCTTTGAAGATACCATCGCCAAGCTTCCGGTCGCGCGCCGGCTCACGGCCCAGCAGCTGCGCGCCAACCCGCGCATCACTGTCGGCACGACCGAGATCGACTTCACCCCCGTGCTCAACGATCCGCGTTCGCTCTCCAGCCTCGCCACTGTCATGCGCGCCATGCCCAATCTGGTGACGCTGGAGGCCGAGACGCTCGAAGCGGCCGAGGTGACGGGGCAGGGGCTCGCGGTAAAGTCGATCATCACCTACCGGGTGAAGCCGGGCGCCTGCGATACGCCGCAGGGACGCACGGCCTTGCAGGCTGTGATGGTGCGCTGCTTCGAGCAGAAGAGCGAAGCCCAGCTCGATGCCGCTTTCGCCAACCCGGCTGACCCGCGCTATGTCGCCGATCCGGTCAAGCGCGCCGAGGTGGTCACGCTGGCCAGGCAGCACAGGGCCGCGATGCTCAAGAACATCAACCAGCGGGTTGCCGAATTGCGCACGCGGATGAAGGAGCCGCAGCTGCGCAAGGATCTCACCGCCGGGGTGGGCGAGGCGGAAGTCAGCCGGCTTTCCGCGATGAGCGATGCGGCCCTGACCCGCGAGCTCATCAACCAGGGGCGGGTCAAGATCGAGGATGTGTTCTTCATCCCGCGGCTCGATGCATCGGACGTGGCCAAGCAGAAGGCGCTGCTTTCCGGCAATGGCCAGAACGCCGCTCCGCAAGGTGGCGCCCAGCAAGCCAATGGCGACATCACCGTCTCCACCCCGATCGAACCGATGAAGTTCCTGACGGGCTTCACGCTGGGCCGCGAATATGAATGGCAGAAGCGGATCGAGGCGACGATCCCGTGGTGCCTTGTCGGTTGCGAGGAAACCTATTTTGCCGAGGCCTATGCCGGGTTTGGCGCAGGGCTTGGCTTGCGCTTGCCGTTCGAGGTTGCCGGCACTTACACCTTCACCCGCAAGAATGGTTTCGAAAGCGCCAGTTTTGCGCCGTCGTTCAAGACCGTGAATGCCGACAATGCCTTTTACAACGCCGTGCAACTGCCCGCCAACCAGCAGTTTCAGGCGCAGGAGCTGCTTGCCAAGTTTGGCGCATGGGCAGGTCTGCGCGCCGATCTGCCATTTGTCGGCGGCTTCGAACTCGGCATCCCGAAAGATAAGCCGCTCGGCATTGATTTTACGGCTGACCTGCCGGGGGATTTCAAGAACGGGCAGTTCACCCCGCCGCTGCCGTGCCCTGTCGGGGCCAAATCAAATGACCCGTGCAAGAAGGTGCCGACCTTCGACAAGGACTTCGAGAACCTCGACCTGACCGGCGGGATCGCCAATATCGGTGTTGCCGGGGCCAAGGTGTTTCCCTTCGTCCGGGGCGAGCTTGTTTCGAAGGGGCTGACCGTCAAGCTGGACGACATGGTCGACAAGAAGGTCCAGATCCTTAGCGCGACCGAACCGGGCAAGGCCTATTCGCTGGGCGTGTCGTCGTCGAACAGAAGCAGCATCTTCATCATCAAAGAGCCGAGCTACAATCTTGGCATGAAGCTGACCCCCGGCATTACCGCCAGATTGTTCATCGATCTGGCAGTGTGGGGGACGCATTGGGACTATGATGTCCTGCTGCCGCAGCTGGGGATCGAAGTGCCAAAGGGCGGCAAGGACTTCAGCTGCCACGACTCCACCGTCTGCGATCGCACCATCGCGATTTCGCCGAAGGGGGTCGATGTGAAGACAGCCGTTGCTTCACCCTACAACACGTTGATCAACTGGTACGATGGCTTCGATGCCAACAAGAGCTTGTCCAACCAGTGCTTTGCCGCCGAACGGTCGGCATGTGTGGCCAATCTGATCGCGCACCGCGACCAGACCGTGAGTGAATTGGGCGGGGCTATCAAAAGCAAGCCCGGCTACAATGGCGATACGCTTGCCGCCGATCTGAAATGGGCCGGGGTCAAATCGCGCAGCATCATCATCGGCAGCTACATGAAAAACCGGGCGGGTTTCATCCGCGCATACAAGAACGAGTGCTTCGATGACGGCTGCCGCGCCAATATCGAGGCCATCGCGCAGGGCATGATCGCCGGGCCGAGCTGGGGTCTGGATTATGACGCGAAACTGCAGCCGGTCGCAGTGGTCGCCGTGCTGGAGGAAGCCTATCGTGCAAGCGCCCGCAACGAGGTCGAAAAGTCGAAAAAGAAGGCGGGCAAGTAGCCATGACCGCAACACGGCCAGCGATCGGCGTAATGTCGATCCTGTTCGTGGCGGCGGGGATCGCTCTGGTCGCTATTGCGGGATGGATGGTCAGCCGCGACCCGGCTGTGTCCGGCGCAGTGCTGGAGGCGCAGGGCGAGGTGGTCGATCTGGAACGGTCGCGCGGCGGCAGCCAGATGGGCACCTATCGCCCGGTGGTGGTGTTCCGCGATACGGGAGGGACCGAGCGGCGGTTTGTCGGCAGCATCGGCAGCAATCCGCCTGACTACGCCCGCGGCGACAAGGTCACAGTCCGCTATGATCCTGCCGCGCCGGATGACGCAGTGATCGACAGCTGGGCAGCGCGGCTGCTTGGCCCGGGGCTGCCCGGCGGCATGGGCCTGCTGCTGCTGTGGCTGGAGGCGCGGGCGCTCCGCTCGGCGTGGCGCGCCCGCCGCCGCGGGGCATGATGTGCGCCGGCGCTGTCGCTCAGGCTTCGGGCGTGATCGAGGCGAGAATATCGGCAGCGGCGGCGACCGGGCGCTCGGCCTCGACCCGCTCGGAATAGCGGTCCACCAGCTGTTCGGCGTGCGGACGCAGCAGCACGGTGAAGCGCACCAGTTCCTCCATCACGTCGACGATCCGGTCGTAATAGGCCGACGGCTTCATCCGCCCGGCCTCGTCGAATTCCATATAGGCCTTGGCGACCGACGACTGGTTGGGGATGGTGAACATCCGCATCCAGCGGCCCAGAATGCGCAGGGTGTTGACGGTGTTGAAGCTCTGCGATCCGGCGTTGACCTGCATCACCGCCAGCGTGCGCCCCTGTGTGGGACGCATCCCCTGATAGGCGAGCGGCAGGTGGTCGATCTGGGCCTTCATGATCCCGGTGATGGTGCCGTGGCGTTCAGGGCTGCACCACACCTGCGCTTCTGACCACAGCGAGTGTTCGCGCAGTTCGTGAACAGCGGGGTGATCGTCGCCGGGGTGCCGGTCGGGCAAGGGCAGGTCTGACGGGTCAAAGATGCGCGTCTCGCAGCCGAAGAATTGCAGCAGACGCGCAGCCTCCTCCACGGCCAGTCGCGAGAACGAGCGTTCGCGCAGGGAGCCGTAGAGCAAGAGAACACGGGGCGGCGAAGCAAGCTCGCCGAGGCCCAGCGCCGGGCGGGCGTGGACATATTCGGGCTTCAAGGCCGGCAGATGCGCCGGATCGGGCAGGGTGCGCAGGCGTGTGTATTCGGTCATGCCGGTTCTCCCGGGAAACGGTTGCGGGTGCGGTTGGCGAAGGCCACCAGCGACAGCATCACCGGCACTTCGACCAGCACGCCGACGACGGTCGCGAGCGCCGCTCCGCTCGACAGGCCGAACAGCCCGATGGCGACCGCGACGGCCAGTTCAAAGAAATTCGAGGTGCCGATCAACGCGCAAGGCGCGGCAATCGCGTGCGGCACCCGCCACGCCCAGGCCCAGACATAGGCGGCGGCGAAAATGCCATAGGACTGGATGATGATCGGCACCGCGATCAGCGCGATCAGCAAGGGGTTGGCGATGATCGTCTCCGCCTGAAACGCGAAGAGCAGCACCACCGTCGCCAGCAAGCCGATCACCGACCATGGCTTGAGCCGCGCCGTGAAGGCATCAACCGCCGCCGCATCGCCGCCGTGACTGGCGATCACGCGGGCACGGGTCAGCGCGCCTGCTGCCAGAGGGATCACCACATAGAGCCCCACCGACAGCAGCAGCGTCTCCCACGGAACAACGATTTCAGTCACGCCCAGCAGCAGCGCCACAATCGGCGCGAAGGCGACGATCATCACCAGATCGTTCACCGACACCTGCACCAGCGCGTAGGCCGGATCGCCGCGCGTCATCTGCGACCACACGAACACCATCGCGGTGCAGGGGGCCGCGCCCAGCAGGATCAGACCGGCGATATATTCCTGCGCATCAGCACGGGGCAGCAGGCCAGCATAAAGATAATCGAAGAACAGCACCGCCAGCGCCGCCATGGTGAAGGGCTTGATCAGCCAGTTGATCACCAGCGTGATCACCAGCCCCTTGGGCTTTTTGCCGATATCCTTGATGCTGGCGAGATCGACCCCGACCATCATCGGGAAGATCATCGCCCAGATGAGCACCGCGACGACGAGATTGACCGAGGCATATTCAAGCCCCGCCAGCACGCCCACGGCATCGGACGCCACCAGCCCCAGCCCCAGCCCGGCGAGGATTGCAAGCAGCACCCACACCGACAGATAACGCTCGAACAGGCCGAGCGGCGATGCCTCATCCTTCATGCAGCGGTTCCTTCAACCTTGCAGCCCGCGCCAAGGGCCAGCCCGGCCATCAGGCCTGAGCACATCTCGGGCGCGCCGCCGCAGCAGTCCTGCATCAGGAAGGTCAGCAGGCGGCGCATTCCGGGGTAATCGGCGCGGTAGCGGATCAGGCGGCTTTCGCGTGCCGACTGCACAAGGCCTGCGCGCTCCAATGTGGAAAGGTGGTGCGACATGGTGGAGGGCGGCACGCCGCATCGCTCGGCAATGGCGCCTGCGATCATCCCGTCGGGGCCAGCGACCACCAGCATCCGGAACACCGCGAGCCGCGTTTCATGCGCCAGCGCACCCAGCGCATCGACGGCCCAGACTTGCGCGTTGAGATCGTCCATTTGCGCCACCTTTCGATATTTCTCGAAATACGGCCGCGAATGGTTCAGTCAATCCATATTTCGAACATCATCGAAGTATTCGCCGCTCGCTGCGGCTCACGCTCAGGCTTGGAAAGCCAGCGGGCGGAACATGGGTGAAGCCGTCGGTGGCGAGGCTTTCCCACTGCTCCGGCCGCATGGGGTGGCCTTCGGGCGAGAGCCATTGCCCGCCCTCGGGAAAGCGGGTGAAGGCGGCAAGGTTCGCGGCGCGCGCGGCTGATAGCGCGGCGACATGGTCTTCCAGCGCCTCGTCGCGTCGCTCCCAGTGGGCCGCCATGTCCTGACAATAGGCATTGTTGTTGCCGCCCTGGGTGCGGCCGAATTCGTCGCCTGCCGTCAACATGATCGTGCCGGTCGAAGCGAACAGCGTCTCCAGCAATGCACGCATATCGGCCGCGCGGCGGGCGAGGATGGCGGCATCGTCGCTCGGCCCTTCGGCCCCGCAGTTCCACGAATGGTTTTCGCCATGCCCGTCGCGGTTGTCCTCGCCATTGGCATGGTTGTGGCGGTGTTCGTAGGCGACCGTGTCGGCGAGCGTGAAGCCGTCATGCGCGGCGAGGAAATTGATGCTGCGGCAGTCTTGGCCGAACAGATCGGACGATCCGGCGATGCGGGTGGCAAGGTCGCCGACAGTTGCCGTCCCGCGCCAGAAGCGGCGCACATCGTCGCGGTAACGGTCGTTCCATTCGAGCCAGTTTGGCGGGAAGCGCCCAAGCTGGTAGCCGCCCGGGCCAATGTCCCACGGCTCGGCGATCATCACCCGGTCGGCCAGCAGGGGCTCGGCGGCGAGCTCGGCGAAGATCGGGGCGTGCGGATCAAAGCCCGGCCCGCGGGCAATCACCGGGGCGAGGTCGAAGCGGAAGCCGTCGATCCCGTAATGCCGGACGAAGTGGAGAAGGGTGTCGGTCATCAACCGCCGCACCGCCGGATTGGCGAAGTCGAGCGTGTTGCCGCAGCCGGTATCGTTGATCAGCGTCCCGTCAGGCGCGCGGGCGTAAGCTGCAGGGTCCAGCCCGCGCAGGCTGAGCGTGCCGCCGTGAATGTCGCTCTCGCCCGAATGGTTGAACACCAGATCGAGGATCACGCCGATCCCCGCCTGATGCAGCGCCGCGACCGTCTCGCGCAATTCGGCCACTCCGCCCGGACACAGGCCGGGATCGAGCGCCATCATCGCCACCGGATTGTAGCCCCAGTGGTTTGCAAGGCCCAGCGGAGGCAGGTGGCGTTCATCGATCCAGGCGATGATCGGCATCAGCTCGACCGCGCTGACGTGGAGTTTCTTCAGGTGCGCGATCACCGCAGGGTGCGCGAGCGCGGCGATGGTCCCGCGCAGGCCTTCGGGCACATCGGGATGGAGCTTGGTGAAGCCCGCGACGTTCAATTCGTAGATCAGCCCGCCGCGCTGGAACAGGGGCGGGGCAGGCGGCACGTGCGGCAGCGGCCCTGCCACGATGGCGCGCGGGACGATGTCGGCGGTGTCCTCGCCATATTGCGCGAGACGCGGGTGCTGGGTGAAGCGGCGGTCGAGTTCCAGCGCGTAAGGATCGACCAGCAGTTTGGCCGGATCGAACCACAGGTTGCTGGCGGGATCATATCGCCCATGCGCGCGGTAGCCATAGTGGGTGCCGGTCAGCTCGCCGGGCAGGTCAAGCGCCCACGCCTCGCCATGCTGTGCCATGGGCAAGCGGGTTTCGGCCTTGCCATCAAACAGGCACAGATCAACGCTCTCGGCCAGCGGCGCGCGCACGGCAAAGCGGGTTACGCCGCCCGCGACATGCGCGCCCAGTGCCTGCGTCACGTCACCACATCAGGCGCGGTGCGGCCCGTGTGCGCGGCGATTCCGGCGATCACTTCGGCGGCAGCAATCAGATCGGCCAGCATCGCAGGCGTTTCCTCGGCCAGCCTGCCATCGGGCGCTTCGTAGCGTTCCAGATAGACCCGCAGCGTCGCGCCTTCCGTCCCTGTGCCCGACAGCCGGAACACGATCCGCGAACCGCAGGCAAACATCACCCGCACGCCCTGGTTGCGGCTTTCCGAACCATCGACCGGATCGACATAGGCAAACTGGTCAGCCGCGGTGACGGTGAGCGGCCCGAACGCCTTGCCCGGCAGCCCTGCCAGCGAAGCTTCCAGCGCCGTCATCAGCGCGTTCGCCCGCGCAGTCTCGATCGCCTCGTAATCATGCCGCGCATAGTAATTGCGTCCGAACCGCGCCCAGTGTTCCTTGGCGATCTGCGCGACCGACTTGCCCGTCACGGCAAGGATGTTGAGCCACAGCAGCACCGCCCACAGCCCGTCCTTTTCGCGCACATGATCGCTGCCGGTGCCGGCGCTTTCCTCGCCGCAGATCGTGGCTTTGCCGGCATCGAGCAGGGTGCCGAAGAACTTCCACCCCGTCGGCGTTTCCCATGCCGGGATGCCGAGCGCTGCGGCCACCTTGTCCGCCGCGGTGCTGGTGGGCATCGAACGCGCAATGCCCTTGAGGCCGCCCGCATAGGCAGGCGCGAGGTGCGCATTGGCCGCCAGCATCGCCAGCGAGTCAGAGGGCGTAATGAAAACGCCTTTGCCGATGATGAGGTTGCGGTCGCCGTCCCCGTCCGACGCCGCGCCGATGGTGGGCGCCTGCGGAGACATCATCAGGTCGTAGAGTTCAGCAGCGTGGACCAGATTGGGGTCGGGGTGATGCCCGCCGAAATCCTCCAGCGGCACACCATTGCGCACCGTGCCTGCGGGGAAGCCCAGGCGGCCTTCGAGGATTTCGGTCGCGTAAGGCCCGGTCACCGCGTGCATCGCATCGAACGCCATCGTCAGCGCGCCGCTGGCCACGGCGGCGCGGATCGCGGGGAAATCGAACAGTTCCTCCATCAGCGCCGCATAGTCGGCGACGGCATCGATCACTTCGACAACCATCTCGCCAACATGGCTGGTGCCGATGCGGTCAAGATCGACTGCGCCTTCCACCATCATCCAGCGATCGATGGTCTGGGTGCGGGAATAGATCGCCTCGGTCACCGCTTCAGGTGCGGGGCCGCCATTGGCGATGTTGTACTTGATGCCGAAATCCTCGTCCGGCCCGCCGGGGTTGTGGCTGGCCGACAGGATCAGCCCGCCGCTTGCGCCATATTTGCGGATCACGTGGCTGGCGGCGGGGGTCGAGAGGATGCCGCCTTGCCCGACCAGCACCCGCGCATAGCCATTGGCCGCCGCCATTTCGATTGCGCGGGCAATCACAGTGCGGTTGTGGAAGCGCCCGTCGCCGCCGATCACCAGCGTGGAGCCTGCCGGACGCTCCGCCACGTCGAACACGGACTGGATGAAATTCCCGGCATAGTTCGGTTGAGCGAACACCCGCACCTTCTTGCGCAGGCCCGATGTGCCGGGCTTCTGCCCGTCAAACGGCGTGGTGGCGACAGTCGTGATCATCCCTGTTCCTCAAGCAATTGGCGGTAGAGCGCGGCGTAGGCAGCGCCGCTGGCCCCCCACGAAAAATCCGCTGCCATTCCGTTCGTCTGGAGCCGTTTCCACTCCGCTGGCCGCGCGTAAAGCTCGACCGTGCGGCTCACCGCCATGCAAAGCGCATTGTGGTTGACCGCGTTCATCTGGATGCCGGTCGCAACCCTTGCTGCGAGTGCGGCGGGGTTCGCGTCGATCACGGTATCGGCAAGGCCTCCGGTGCGCGAGACGACGGGCACGCAGCCATAGGCGAGGCCGTAAAGCTGGGTCAGGCCGCAGGGTTCGAACCGGCTCGGGATCAGGATTGCATCGCCCCCGCCCTGCAAGCGGTGGGACAGGCCCTCGTCATAGCCCAGCTTCACGCCGATCCGCCCCGGATGGCGTGCGGCGGCGGCCTGGAAGGCCTGCTCGATCTCGGCATCGCCCGATCCCAGCAACGCCAGCCGTCCGCCGATCCCGACAAGGTGATCGAGCACGCTGACGAGCACATCCATGCCCTTCTGCCAGGTCAACCGGCTGACCACCACGAACAGCGGGCCGTCGCTGCGATCCAGCCCGAATTCCTGCTCCACAGCGCGCTTGTTGCGCTTGCGGGCGGCCAGTTTGCCAGCGGTGTAACTGGCGGCGAGATGCGGGTCGGTGGCGGGATTCCATTCCGCCGTGTCGATCCCGTTCAGGATACCGTGGACGCGGTTGGAGCGGGCCAGCACCAGCCCTTCCAGCCCCATGCCGAACTCGACCGAGCGGATTTCCCCCGCATAGGTCGGGCTGACCGTGGTGATCGCGTCGGCCAGTTGCATCCCGGCCTTGAGGAACCCGACGCCGCCGTAGCTCTCCACGCCGTCGACCGTCCACGCGGATGGCGGCAGGCCAAGCTGCGGGAAGATTTCGGCGGGATAATATCCCTGAAACGCCATGTTGTGGATGGTGATGACGCTCGGCACCGGGCGGCTCCCGGCCACCGGAGCGAGCTTCAGATAGGCAGGAACCATGGCGGCTTGCCAGTCATGGGCATGGACAAGATCAAAGGCGCGGCCCTTCACCGCGCCCCCGGCAATGTCGGCCGCTGCCCGGGCGAAGGCAGCAAAGCGGCGCCAGTTATCGTCCCAGTCGCGCCCGCTTGCGTCCGAATATGGCCCGCCCTCACGCGCGAAGAAGGCGGGCGCATCCAGCACCAGCAGCCTGGACCCGCCGATCTTGCCCGCCAGCAGCCGCGCCTTTTCGCCCAGCAGCGCGTCCCACGTGTGGATCGCCTTCGCTCTGCCGATCGCCTTCATCACTGCCGGATAGCCGGGGAGGAAGGTCGACACCTCCACCCCATGCGCCGCCAGCGCGGCAGGCAGCGCGCCTGCCACATCGGCAAGCCCGCCAGTCTTCACCAGCCCCGCAGCTTCCGAGGCAACCGACAGGACTTTCATGCCCATGCCTACAGCTTTGCCATCATGTCGCGGGTGACCAGCACCACGCCCTTTTCCGACACGCGGAAGCGCTGGGCATCCAGCACCGGGTCTTCGCCGATCACCAGACCTTCGGGAATGCGCACGCCGGAATCGATGATCACCTTGGACAGCCGCGCTCCGCGGCCGATGTTGCAATAGGGCAGGATCACCGCTTCGTTGACGTTGGAGAAGCTGCCGATCTTGACCCCGGTGAACAGCAGGCTGCGGCGCACTTCGCTGCCGGAAATGATGCAGTCGCCCGATACCAGCGAGGACACCGCAAAGCCCCGCCGCCCGTCTTCGTCATGGACGAACTTGGCCGGCGCTGCGACCACCGCATCGGTCCAGATCGGCCAGTCGCGGTCATACAGGTTCAGCTTCGGCACTGTGTCGGTGAGGTCGAGGTTCGCTTCGAAATAGGCATCCAGCGTGCCGACATCGCGCCAGTATTCCTCGATTTCTTCCGCTGCACGGATGCAGCTGTTGGTGAAGCGGTGGGCGACCGCTTTGCCGTGTTTCACGATATAGGGGATGATGTCCCCGCCGAAATCGCGGCTTGAGGCAGGGTCGGCGGCATCGCGGCGCAATTGTTCGAACAGGAACTCGGTGTTGAAGACGTAAATCCCCATCGAAGCGAGCGCCATGCCCTCGTTGCCGGGGATGCCGGGCGGGTTTTTGGGCTTTTCGACGAAGGCGGTGATGGTGTCCTTTTCGTCGACCTGCATCACGCCGAAGCCGGTCGCCTCCATGCGCGGCACCACCAGACAGCCGACGGTTACGTCCGCACCCGAATTGACGTGCTGTTGCAGCATCAATTCGTAGTCCATCTTGTAGATGTGATCGCCCGCAAGGATCACCATGTACTTGGGCGCGAGGCTGGCGATGATGTCCATGTTCTGGAACACCGCATCGGCGGTGCCTTCGTACCACTGGTTTTCCGACACGCGCTGGCTGGCGGGCAGGATATCGAAGCTTTCGTTACGTTCAGGCCGCAGGAAGGTCCACGCGCGCTGCATGTGGCGGATCAGCGAGTGCGCCTTGTACTGCGTCGCCACCCCGATGCGGCGGATGCCGGAGTTGATCGCGTTCGACAGAGCAAAGTCGATGATGCGCGATTTGCCGCCGAAATAGACCGCCGGTTTGGCGCGGCGATCCGTCAGTTCCATCAACCGGCTGCCGCGTCCACCGGCCAACACATAGGCCATGGCATCACGTGCGAGCGGCCGGCCCGAAGTCCTTTCAATCATCCCATTCTCTCCCCAGAGTTCGTTTCTTGACGTGCTTATCCTGTGAATTGCAGCATTATCGTGGCGAGCGGCGGCAAGACGATATGGGCCGCGCCGCTTTCCGCGATGACCTGGCCCATGTTGCCCTTGCCGCTGCCGCCGTAGATTTCGGCGTCGCTGTTGAGCACTTCTGCCCACACCCCGTCATGCGGCAACGGCACACGGTAGGCGCCGTGCAGCGCGGGCGTCATGTTGGCGATCACCGCCACCGGCGCTTCGCCCGGCGCCTTGCGCAGCCATGCGAAAACCGAATTGTCGGCATCATCCGCGATCAGCCATTCGAACCCTTCGCCCTCGCAATCGCGCGCGTGGAGCGCAGGCGTTGCGCGGTAGAGGCGGTTCAAGTCGCGGATCAGGTCAGCCACACCCCGGTGCGCGGGCGCTTCCATCAGCTCCCAATCAAGCGCGCGCTCCTCGCTCCATTCGCGGCGCTGGGCGAACTCCTGCCCCATGAACAGCAGCTTCTTGCCGGGATAGCCCCACATCATCGCATAGTAAGCGCGTAAGGTAGCGAATTGCTGCCATTCATCGCCGCTCATCTTGCCAAGGATCGTGCCTTTGCCATGCACCACCTCGTCATGGCTCAGCGGCAGGACGAAATTCTCGGAGAAGGCATAGACCAGCCCGAAGGTGATCTCGTGGTGGTGATATTTCCGGTGGATCGGGTCACGCGCCATGTATTGCAGCGTGTCGTGCATGAAGCCCATGTTCCACTTGAACCCGAAGCCCAGCGCGGTGCGCGGCCCTTCGTCGAAAGCGGGGTGGGAGACGCCGGGCCATGAGGTCGATTCCTCGGCGATGGTCATCACGCCCGCGTGGGAGCCGTAGAGCGCGCGGTTGGTGGCGCGCATGAACTCCACCGCCTCCCAATTCTCGCGCCCGCCTTCGGCATTGGGGATCCATTCGTCCGCTTTGCGCGAATAGTCGCGGTACAGCATCGAGGCGACGGCATCCACGCGAAGGCCATCGACATGGTACTGCTCGGCCCAGAACAGCGCGTTGTTGACGAGGAAGGATTGCACCTCGCGCCGCCCGAAATTGTAGATCGCGGTGTTCCAGTCGGGATGGAAGCCAAGGCGCGGGTCTTCGTGTTCGTACAGCGCCGTGCCGTCGAACCGGGCAAGGCCGTGCTCGTCGACCGGGAAGTGCGCGGGCACCCAGTCGATCAGCACGCCAACGCCTGCACGGTGCGCGCCATCGACGAAACGGGCGAACCCCTCCACATCGCCGAACCGGGCGGACGGCGCGTAAAGCCCGGTGGTCTGGTAGCCCCAGCTGGGGTCATAGGGGTGTTCGGAGACCGGCAGGAACTCGATATGGGTGAAGCCCATGGCGGTCACGTAAGGGATCAGGCGCGCGGCCATTTCGTCCCAGGTCAGGAACCAGCCATTGTCGTCCCGCTGCCAGGAACCGGGGTGGACTTCGTAGATCGAAATCGCCTCGCGCCGGGGATCGACGCTGGCCCAGTGCGCGCGGTGGGCGGCGTCACCCCATTCACGTTTGCCCGGCACCGCCACGATGCTGGCGGTCTTGGGGCGGAGTTCACTGGCAAAGGCGAAGGGATCGGCCTTCAGCGGCTGCACTGTGCCATCGGGGCCGGTGATGCGGTATTTGTAGGCCGTGCCTGCGCCGATATCGGGGATGAAAATCTCCCACACGCCGATATCCACCCGGCGGCGCATCATGTGGGCCGCGCCGTTCCAGCCGTTGAAATCGCCGACCACCGTCACGGCCAGCGCATTGGGCGCCCAGACCGCGAAGTGAACGCCGTCAGCGCCCTGATGGTGGATCACATGCGCGCCCAGCTTGTCGAACAATCGCAGGTGCGTGCCTTCCGCAATCAGGAAATCATCCATCGGGCCGAGCACCGGGCCGAAGCTATAGGGATCGGTCACCCACCATTCGTTGCCCAGCCCCCGGCAGCGATATTTCACCGGCTTGGGCTTCCCGCGCAGCTTGCCTTCGAACACCCCGCGATCATCCACGCGGGTCATTTTGCCGAGCTTGCCGCCCTTCAGCGAGAACGCCTCGGCTTCCTCCGCCCCGTGCAGGATCGCGCGGGCGAAGGTGCCTTCCGGCCCTTCATGCGTGCCAAGCAGCGAGAACGGATCGGCATGCGACCCATCGAGCAGTGCAGCGATGGCGCTTGCCGGAGGTTTCACATCACGCCCCAGATATCGCGGGCATATTCCTTGATCGTGCGATCGGAGGAAAACCAGCCGACATTGGCGATGTTCTGGATCGCGGATTCCCGCCAGGCGGGGCGATCGCACCAGCGCCGGTCAACCTCGCGCTGGGCGGCGGCATAAGCATCGAAATCGGCCGCGACCATGAACCAGTCGGAATTGAAGAGCGCGTCCATCAGCCCGCGATAGCGCGTCGGCTCGTCCGGGCTGAACACCCCGTTGGCGATCGAGTTGACCGCCTGCGCCAGTTCGCGGCTGCCTTCGATCACGGCGCGCGGGTTGTAGCCGTCCGCCCGCTTGGCCGCGACTTCCTCTGCCGTCATCCCGAAGATCACGATATGATCGCGCCCGACCTTCTCCATGATCTCGATATTGGCGCCGTCCAGCGTGCCGATGGTGAGCGCGCCGTTGAAGGCGAACTTCATGTTACCGGTGCCGGAGGCTTCCATCCCGGCGGTCGAGATTTGCTCGGACAGGTCAGCGGCGGGGATGATCCGTTCAGCCAGGCTGACGTTGTAATTGGGGACGAACACCACCTTCAGCAGCTCGCCCACGCTGGGATCGCAATTGATCCGTTTGGCAATGTCATTGGCGAGTTTGATGATGACCTTGGCGGTGTGATAGGTCGGCGCGGCTTTCCCGCCGAAGATCTTCACGCGCGGCACCCAGTCGCGTTCGGGGTGGCTGCGGATCTGGTCATACAGCGCCACCGTCTCGATCAGATTGAGCAGCTGGCGCTTGTATTCGTGGATGCGCTTGATCTGGACATCGAACAGCGCATCGGGATCAAGCCGGATGCCGGTAATATCGCGCAAGGTGTTCGACAGATCGACCTTGTTGGCGCGCTTGATCTCGTCAACCCGCTCGCCAAAGGCGGCGTCCTTGGCAAAGGCGGACAGGTTGGCGAGCTGCTCGGCCTCGGCGAAGAAGCCGTCGCCGATCGCTTCGCGCACCAGCCCCGTCAGGCGCGGGTTCGACTGGTGCAGCCAGCGGCGCGGGGTGACGCCGTTGGTCTTGTTGTTGATCCGGTCAGGATACAGCTGGTGAAGGTTGGCGAACACCGTCTGCTTCATCAGATCGGTGTGCAGCGCGGCGACCCCGTTGACGCTGTGCGCACCCACGAAAGCAAGGTTCGCCATGCGCACACGGCGCTCGCCATGCTCGTCGATCAGCGAGATTGCGGCGATCGCGGCATCATCCAGCCCGGCCTTGCGCGCTTCGCGCAGCACCTTGGCATTGATCGCATAGACGAGCTGCATGTGGCGCGGCAGCAGCCGTTCGAACAGCGGCAACGGCCAGCTTTCCAGCGCTTCGGGCAGCAGGGTGTGGTTGGTGTAGCCGATGGTGGCGCGGGTGATGTCCCACGCTTCATCGAAGACAAGGCCGTGCTGGTCGATCAGCAGCCGCATCAATTCGGCCACCGCGACGGACGGGTGGGTGTCGTTCAGCTGGATCGCCGCCTTGTCGGGCAGGGTGCGCACGTCGCCGTAGTACTGCACATGGCGGCGGACGATGTCCTGAATGCTGGCCGACGAGAAGAAGAACTCCTGCCGCAGCCGCAATTCCTGCCCCGCCGGGGTGGAGTCCGCCGGATAGAGCACCCGCACCAGACTGTCGGCCCGCACCTGCGCCGAAAGCGCGCCCGCGTGATCGCCCGCGTTGAAGGCATCAAGCTGGATCGGGTCCATCGCATTGGCGGTCCACAGCCGCAGGGTGTTGACCCGCTTTCCCTGCCAGCCGACCACCGGCGTATCGACCGCCGTCGCTTCGATCTTTTCGCCCGGGTTCCAGCGGATCGTGCCGCCATCGCTGGTCACTTCGCCGCCAAAGCCGACAAGGTAGGAGCTTTCGCGCCGTTCAAACTCCCACGGATTGCCGTGGGCGAGCCATGTTTCGGGCAGCTCCACCTGCCAGCCATCGTCGATGCGCTGGCGGAACATGCCGTTGATGTAGCGGATGCCGTATCCGAAGGCGGGAATGTCGAGACTGGCGAGGCTCTCCATGAAGCACGCTGCCAGCCGTCCCAACCCGCCATTGCCGAGCGCCGCGTCAGGCTCCAGTTCTTCCAGCGCCGCCAGATCGAACCCGTGTTCGCGCAGCGCCTGCTCCATCGCGCGGGTGCAGCCGAGGTTGGACAGAGCATCGCGCAGCAGGCGGCCGATCAGGAATTCGAGGCTGAGGTAATAGACCCGCTTGGCCCCCGCCTCGTGCGCGCGGGCGGTAGAAGTGAACCAGTTGTCGATAATGTCGTCGCGCAGGGCGAGCACGGTGGCATTGTACCAGTCATGGGGCTTGGCCGCGCGTTCGGTCTTGCCGACGCGGTGGCGCAGGGCGCTCACGATGCGGGCGTCGAGTTCCCCAGATTTGCCATTCGGGCTCGTTGTCACGCGGCGCACACTCCCTGTTTCAGCCTTGCGGGGCCTTGCGAAGGGCAGCCGTGACCAGCGCGATCAGATCGGCCGATGCCCCCCAAGCCTCGGCCCTACACTAAGCAGCAGTGATGCATTGCAGCAATCGCCGAAATGGCCTGACAGTCGTATTCATGCGGCCAATGGTGTGCGGATTGCTTGCCAAGCCGCCCCGCCACCCCGATGCAGTGGGTGAAGCCACAGGAAAGGGCACGGGTGGAGCACTTGCACGCATTGGCGCAGGCCTGCGGCCTTGCGCGCGAATGGACCGATGTCGAAGGGCGCGGCCAGCAGGTTGACGACGCGGCGCTGGCAGCGGTGCTTACGGCGCTAGGCCATGACGCTGGGAGCGAGCGCCAGATTGCGCGCAGCCTTGCCGAGGTGGAGGCCCGGCGCGCGCACTTGCCGGCGATGCTGGTGGCGGATGCGGGCGGCCTTATCACGCTGCCCTTTGCCGCCCATCATGCCGAAGCGACGGGCGAGGACGGTATCACCCGCGCACTCGCGGTGGAGGGCAACCGCCTGACGGCCCCCGCCGCAACGGGCTATTACGATCTTGTGATCGATGGCCATGCGCTGAAGCTGGCGGTCGCGCCGCCCAAATGCCCCTTGCCCGCACGCACCAACCGCCGCCCGTGGGGCGTATCGCTGCAAATCCCGGCGCTGCGGGGCGCGCAGCCTTCGCCATTCGGATCGTTTGGAGAGCTGGCCGAGGCGGCGCAGCTGCTGGGCGCCGCAGGGGCCGACGCGCTGGCGATCAACCCCGTCCACGCGCTGTTCCCCGGCCACGGCGAAGGCTACAGCCCCTATTCCCCGTCCAGCCGCCTGTTCCTGAACGGCGCGCTGGGCGATCCTGCGTTGGCGGGCCTGCCGCCGCTGGGCGCAGACGCGGGCGCGCCGCTGATCGACTGGGCCGAAGCTCTGCCGCGCCGCTTGGCGCAGCTGCGGGCGGTCTTCGCCGCGCTCACCCCGGAGCAGCGTGCGCGCGTGATATCGCCGGACGACGCGATGCTGCATCGTCACGCCCTGTTCGACGCGCTCGACTGCCATTTCCGCGCGGCCACCGGTGCGCATGGCTGGCGCGACTGGCCTGCCGCCTTCCACGATCCGGCAGGCGAGGCCGCTAGCCGTTTCGCCGCCGAACACCCGGACGAAATCGCCTTCCACCTGTTCGTCCAATGGCTGGCGCGCGAAGGGCTGGCCGCATCGCAGACCGCCGCGAAGGACGCAGGCATGGGGATCGGCCTGATCGGCGACCTTGCCGTGGGCGTCGATCCTTGCGGAAGCGATGCCTGGTCGCTGCGCCATGCGATGCTGGACGGGCTGACCATCGGCGCGCCGCCCGATCCCTTGGGGCCGCTGGGGCAGAACTGGTCGATCACCGGCTTTTCGCCCGACGGCCTGCGCGCTTCGGCCTATGAGCCATGGATCGCCATGATCCGCGCCGGGCTGGCAGCGGGCGGTGGGCTGAGGATCGACCACGCCTTCGGCCTCGCGCGGCTTTGGGTCATCCCGGAAGGCGGCGCGACGCGGGACGGCGCTTACCTCGGCTACCCCTTCGAAGACCTCATCCGCCTCGCCACCCTGGAAGCCCACCGCGCCAAAGCCTTTGTCATCGCCGAAGACCTCGGCACCGCGCCTTACGGCTTCACGCAGGCTGTCACCGATCGGCAGATGCTGGGGATGCGTGTCCTGTGGTTCGAGCGTGCCGCCGACCACGGCTTCATCGGGCCGCAGGATTACGAACCATTGAGCGCCGCGATGAGCGGGACGCATGACACTGTCACGGTTGCCGGATGGTGGCGCGGGCGCGATCTCGACTGGGCGGAGCAGCTCGGCCGCCTGCCCGAGGGCACCTCCCGCGCCGAGGCCGAGGCGATCCGCGACTGGGACCGGGGGCTGCTGTGGTCGACTCTCGATCACACCGCAGCCCGCCCCGCGTCCGACGACCCCGCGCCGGTGGTCGATGCCGCCATCGCCCACATCGCGGCCACGCCGTCAGCCATCGCGCTTGTCTCGCTGGAGGATATGCTCGCCATCGAGGAACAGCCCAATCTGCCCGGCACCATCACCGAGCATCCCAATTGGCGCCGCCGTCTTGATGCGCCGCTGGAGGCGGTGTTTGCCGATGAGCGCTTCCGCCGCCGCTGCAACATCCTGAGCGGGACGGCCTGAGCGGCGCGGGTCTGTTCGCAAGCGACATTTGCGCCTAAGGCAGCGGCGTTCGTCCCGCGTTCAGGCGTGCGGGCGACAAGCATAGCCTGTTTACCGACCCCACCGCCGCCCTTATGTCTGTGTCCGGACCACCCATGGCCTCCACCGCCCCGCTAGAGCGGGCCTATCTCGCCAACCGCGACCGTTTGCTGCGCTTCCTGCGCGCGCGCGGCGCGGGGGATGCGGCAGAGGATCTGGTGCAGGACCTGTGGCTGCGGCTGTCAGCTGCGCCTGATCTGCAGGCGGCAGCCGGTCTCGGCTACATGATGCGCGCCGCTGACCGGCTGATGATCGACCGCTACCGGGCCGAGCGGCAGGCCACCTTGCGCGACAAGGCCTGGGCTGAAGCACAACCGGGCATGACCGACGACATCGCGCCAGCCCCCGATGCCGAACGCGCGCTCGCTGCTCGCCAGCAGGTCGCTGCGGTCGAGGCTGCGCTGGGCGAGGTCGGCGAACGGGCGGCCGCCATGTTCCGCCGGCACCGCATCGAAGGCGTCTCGCAGCGCCAGATCGCCGATGAATTCGGCGTCAGCCTCAGCACGGTCGAAAGCGATCTGCGGCGGGCGTATGGCAGGATCGTGGCTGTGCGGAGGGCGATCGATGAGGCTTGAGGCGATCGGCTCCGTCTTGCTGGCAGGAGAACATGTGTGATGACACCTGACCAGCCGCCACATACGCAGGCGCTCGAATGGGCGATGCTGACGCGCGATCCCGATTTTGCCGATTGGGACGGCTTTACCGCTTGGCTTGAGGCCGACGCGGCGCATGCGGCGGCCTATGATGCGGTGCAATTTGCGCTGGACGCGGCTGACGCGGCGCTGGGGCAGGTGCCCGAACCGGTCGCCGCCAATGACAATCCGCCCGCGTGGTTCATGCAGCACCGCGCATGGCTGGGCGGGGCGGTGGCCGCTGTGCTGGTGCTGGCGATGACCTTCCTGTTCTGGTTCGGCCCTCGGGAGGAGGCGCTCTATGCCACGGCTCCGGGCGAAACGCGCCTGATCGCGCTGGGCGACGGCAGCACGGTGGAACTGGCAGGCGGCAGCCGCCTTGCCGTCCTCGGCGCGCGCGCGGCGCGGCTGGAGGCCGGGCAGGCGCTGTTCACCATCCGCCACGATGCCGCCGAACCCTTCGTGCTGACAGCGGGCGCCGACCGGCTGGTCGATGCGGGCACAGTGTTCGATGTGCGGCTGGCGGGCGAGACGCTCGATCTCGCCGTGGCCGAGGGCGCGGTGATCGTGAACCCGAAAGGCCAGGCGCTGCGCGTCGATGCAGGCGAGCGGGCGCTGCGGACAGGAGGGCGCTACCGCGTGACGGCGGTCGACGAGGCGGCGGTCGGCGAATGGAGCCGCGGGCGCATCACCTTTGAAAACGCCAGCCTTGCCGAGATCGCCGCCGAACTCACCCGTGCCACCGGCACCAGCTTTGCCAGCGAAGGCAGCACCGCGCGCCTTTCGGGCAGCATCGCGCTGGACGATGTGCGCGCCGATCCCCGCGCGCTTGAAGCGTTGCTGGGGGTCAGGGTGCGCGATCAAGGGGCCGGATGGGTGATCGCGGCCGAGTGATGCGATGAGAGCTTTCGCCCCTCTGGCCGCAATCGCTGTGCTGGCCGCGCCGGTGCCGCTGGCGGCGCGGCCAGTGGAGCTGGCCGTTCCGCCCGGAACCGTGGCGGAAGCGGCGATTGCGATTGCGCGCGCAACCGATGCCAGCATCGTGATCGCCGACCCTGCGCTCGGGCGGCAACAGGTGGCGGGGATCAAGGGCCGGATGGACGCCGAACGTGCGGTCAAATCCCTCGCCAGGGCCAGCGGGATGCAGGCGGTCAAGGTCGGGCCGAAGGCGTGGCGGCTGGTCGCAGCGCCGCGCCGCGCCATGGCCATGCCGCGCGCGCGTCCGGTGCGGGCCGCGCCTGTCACCGTCAGCACCGCGCCTCCGCCCGAGGTGGAAGGCGCGCCGATCATTGTCACCGCCAGCAAGCGCGATCTGACCTTCGGCGAGGTGGCCGGGCAGGTGACGCTGCTGGATGGCACAGTGCTCGAACGCGGCGGGGTCGGCGGGACGGAAAAGATCATGCAGCGCGCCGCCACGGTCAGTTCGACCTATCTCGGCAGCGGGCGCAACAAGCTGTTCATTCGCGGGATCGCGGATTCCAGCTTCACCGGGCCGACACAGGCGACCGTGGGCCAGTATTTCGGCGACCTGCGCCTGAGCTACAACGCGCCCGATCCCGATCTGCGCCTGTCCGACATGGAGCGGGTCGAAATCCTCGAAGGGCCGCAAGGCACGCTTTACGGGGCAGGATCGCTCGGCGGGATCATCCGGCTGGTGCCGCGCGCGCCTGAGCCGGGCGAGACCAGCCTGACCTTCTCCGGCGGGGCGAGCGCCATCGCCAATGGCGAACCCGGCGGCGATGCCCATGCCACGCTCAACCTGCCGCTGGTGGGCGAGACCGCGACCCTGCGCGCCAATATCGATGTGGCGAGCCTTGGCGGCTATATCGACAAGCCGGAAATCGGCCGCCGCAACGTCAACCGCACGGCGATTGTCTCGGGCAGAGCGGCCTTGCGAGTCGATCTGGCGCCGGACTGGAGCGCCGATGTGATCGTGCTGGGGCAGGACACGCAATCGGACGACAGCCAGTATGCCGATCGCAATGGCGGGCGGCTGATCAGTTCGGCCCGGGTGACTGAAGGCTCCGCTGCGCAATACGGGCAGGCGCAGCTGGTGGTGAGCGGGCGGATCGGCGACATCCGCATCAAATCCTCGACCGGGATCGGCGCGCAGGACCTGATCGAGCGTTATGACGCCACCACGCCGGGCGGCGGACCGCCGCGCCTGTTCAGCCAGCGCAACGAAACCCGCATGATCGCCAACGAAACGCGCATCTGGCAGCCCGTTGGCGAGCATTTCGGCTGGGTGCTCGGCTCCAGTGTGATCGACAATCGCAACACCCTGACCCGCGCGCTGGGCCTTGCGGGCCAGCCTCCTGCGGCATCGACCGGGGTGGAAAACACCGTGTTCGAGATCACCGGCTATGGCGAGGCGAGTTATCGCCTGCTGCCCGCCCTGACACTGACAGCGGGGCTGCGCGTGACCAATGTCGAAATCGGCGGCGAGGGCGAGAATGTCCCGCTCCAGATCGCGGCCGCAAACCGCGCCGTGACGGCTGAGCGGCGCGAGACGGCCTATCTGCCGTCTGCATCGGCGCTGGTCGATATCGGCGCGGATGGCCGCGCCTATCTGCGCTATCAGGAGGGCTTCCGCCCCGGCGGGCTGGCGGTTTCGGGCGATTTCGTGCGCCAGTTCCGCTCCGATCATGCCCGCACGGTGGAACTGGGCGGCGGCTGGGGCTTGCCGGGGCGGGGCGATTTCGATCTTGCCGCCAGCATCTCCTACACCCGCTGGCGCGATATCCAGGCCGATTTCATCGACGATGGCGGCCTGCCGTCCACCGCGAATATCGGCAACGGGACGATCTGGGCGGCGAGCGTTTCCGGCAGCGTCCGCCTCGCCCCCGGTCTGCGGGCCGAGGCAGGCGCAACGCTGAACGACAGCGACGTGGACGAGCCGGTGTTCATCGCGCTCGCCCGCCTGAGCCGCATCCCCAACATCGCGCGCTTTTCGGGGCGGGCGGGGCTGGCATGGCGGCGCGCCTTCGATAATGGCACCGCGCTGGAGGCCGATGGCTGGGTCAGTTATGTCGGCAAGTCGCGGCTGGGGATCGGGCCGGAACTGGGCGAATTGCAGGGCGATTACCTCGACAGCGGGGTCATCATTCGCTTCGGGCGCGAGAATGCTGGCCTGACGCTGACCATCACCAATCTGGCGGGGAGCGAGGGCAACCGCTTTGCGCTCGGCACGCCCTTTGCCACGGGCCGCGAACAGATCACCCCGCTCCAGCCGCGCACGATCCGCATCGGGTTCGACACCCGCTTCTGAACTTTTTCGCACAAAGTCCCAAGGTTGCCCGGGCGCGCCTCCGTCTTGTGATCAAAGGATCAGGAGGACCCCCCCGAAATGCACCGCTCGCTTCTCGCAGGCACCGCGCTTGTCGCCATTGCCCAACCGCTCGCAGCCCAGACCGTCATCTCGGCGCCGCGCACCACGCCGGTGGTGACCTCGACCGTCAATGGCGGCCAGCCTGCTGACGTGCGGATCGAGACGGCAGGTTCGGTGACAGTGACGAGCGGCGCGGCGGTCACGGTCGACAGCAACAACAACGTGACCAACGCGGGCAACATCACGATCAGCAACGCCGACAACGCGACCGGCATTCTGGTGACAGGCAACCGCACCGCCAACATCACCAATTCCGGCACCATCACCATCGACGAGACCTACACCGCGACCGACAGCGACAATGACGGCGATATCGACGGGCTGTTCGCAATCGGCACGGGGCGCGCCGCGATCCGCATTGATGGCGCGCTGACCGGCAATCTCGTCCACACCGGGACGATTGTGGTCGAAGGCAACAATTCCGCAGGCATCCGCGCCGCTGGCCCGATCACCGGCAATGTCACGCATGAAGGCCGCACCACTGTCACCGGCAACAATTCGCTGGGCGTCGGCTTGGGCGATGTGTCGGGCAATGTCCGGCTGGCGGGCGAGATCATCGCGCGCGGAGCCAACACGCAAGGCGCGGTGCTGGCGGGCGATATCGGCGGCGCCCTGCGGGTGCAGAGCACGATGACGGTCAGCGGCTATCGCACCGTGCCTGCGCCTGCGGACGTATCGCGGCTGGATGCGGACGATCTGCTGCAAGGCGGCAGCGCGCTGGTGATCGAGGGCAATGTCGCGCGCGGCATCATCTTCGAGATTCCCCCGGCGGATCTGCTCGCAACCGACCCGGACGAGGACAAGGACGGGATCGAGGATGCCAAGGAAGGCACCACCCGGATCCTCGTCTACGGCAGCGCGCCTGCGGTGCAGATCGGATCGGCAACCGACGATATTGCCATCGGCGCGACCCAGGGAACGGCCAATGGCTTTGGCATCATCATGTCGGGGATTGTCGGCGGCGACGGGATCTATGCCGGGGTGAACGGAACGGGGATGCGGATCGGCGGGCGCGGCGGTGATGTTGTCATCGCTGGCGGGATGCAGGTCAACGGCCAGATCGCTGCCGCCGCGCGCGGGGCCAATGCCACCGGACTTGATCTGGCGGCAGGCACGACCTTGCCCGAATTGCGCAACAGCGGCACCATTGCGGCCACCGTCACCGGCACCACCACAGGCCAGGCCACCGCGCTGCAGATCGGCGAGGGCGCGTCGCTGCCCGTTCTGCGCAATGCGAAGTCGATCACCGCGACCACGGTCACGGGCGGCAGCGCCTTTGCCATCCTCGACCGTTCCGGCACGCTGGGGCTGATCGAGAACAGCGGCGCGATCAGCGCCAGCGGGGCCGATGCCACCTCGACCCGCAATGTCGCAATCGACCTCAGCGCCCGCACGGGTGACAGCATCATCCGCCAGACCGTGGTCGCCGCCGGCAATGCCGCGCCTTCGATTGCGGGCAATATCCGGTTCGGCAGCGGTTCCGACCTGCTCGATCTTGCCGATGGCACCATGGCGGGCAATGTCAGCTTTGGCGGCGGCACCAACCGCTTGCAGCTGAGCGGCGATGCGCTGTTCAGCGGCAATGTCGATTTCGGCGGCGGGGCAGGGACGTTCAGCATGGCCAATTCTGCGGGCTTTGCAGGCAAGCTGCTTGCTTCGCAGAATGTTGCGGTGAGCCTTTCGGGCGGAACGCTGGTGCTGGACGGCCCGGCGACCATCGCCAGCCTTGAAGTGGGCGCGACCGGCGTGATCGGGGCGACCCTTGGCGGAGCGCCCGGCACCAACACCGCCATCACCGTGACCGGCAATGCCAGCTTTACCAGCGGCGCAAAGATCCGGGTCCGCCTTGCCGATCTCAATACGGCAGGCGGCACATTTACAGTCATCTCCGCTGGCAGCCTGACCGGCGCGAGCAACCTTGCTGCCGATTCCGCGCTGGTGCCGTTCCTGTATAAGGCGTCGCTGGCAGTCAGCGGCAACACCATCAATGTCGCGATCAACCGCAAGGCAACCACCGAGCTCGGCCTCAACGCTTCGGAAAGTGCGGCTTTCGACCGGCTGTTCGCGGCGCTGGGCGAGGATGACAAGGTCGCCGACCTGTTCCTCGGCATCGGCACGGCCGAGGTGTTCCAGGTCTATGTCGCCCAGACCCTGCCCGATCACGCCGGCGGCACCTTTGAAGGCCTCAGCTCGGGCCTGCGTGCCTTCGACCGCCACTTCATGGACCCCAATTCGCCCTTCGACGAGACAGGCAAGTTCCGCATCATCGCCGATTTCGCCAGCTGGAACGCCCAGAAGGATCGCGGCCAGTCAGCCGATTTCGACCTGAGCGGCCTGGGCTTCCGGGGCGGTGCGGAATACCTCACCAAGCTTGGTGCCTTTGGCGTCACCGGCACGTGGATGTGGAGCAAGCATAATTCCGGCCTGTTCGACAATTCGGTGCTGGGGGACAATTACGAAGGCGGCGTCCACTGGCGCGGCAAGTTCGGCCCCGTCATCAGCTTTGCGCGGATTGGCGCAGGCAAATCGGACTTTTCGGGCAGCCGGGTCTTTACCGGCGGCACCGGCACCAGTGCGGTCAATTACACCATCAACCGCGAATGGAGCGGTAACTTCGTCTCCGCCAGCGGCGGCGTGTCGATTGAAGGCGGCGGGCAGTTCTTCTTCTTCCGCCCGTCGCTGGTGGTCGATTACCTGCGGCTGAAGGAAGACGGCTATGCCGAAACCGGCGGCGGCGATGCCTTGAACCTGACGGTTGAAGGCCGGTCGAGCAAGGAAGTCGGCATCAATGGCGCGGTCGCCGTGGGCGCTGACCTGTGGGGGATGCAGGCGCGCGATACCGGCTGGTTCCGGCTTGAGGCCGAAGGCGGCTGGCGCGAATTGCTGACCAGCGATCTGGGCGCGACCCGTGCGCGGTTCGGTGATGGCGGGCAGTTCACGCTCAACCCCGAAGGCCGCGACAGCGGCTGGTTCGCCCGTGCCCGGGCTTTGGGCGGAGACGGTTCCTACAAGATCGCCGGTGAAGTCGGGCTGGAGCAGCAGTTCGGCAATATCGGCTACAGCTTGCGCGCGTCGGTCCGCTTCGGCTGGTGACGCGCGCGGGTGCCGGTCTGGCCCCAGGCTCTGCCCCCCCGCAGAATGGACCGGCACCCACCTTTTTCTGACAAATTCTGACAAATACGGCGCACCGCAGGTCATTTCAGGTCATTTTCGCGATGTTCCGGTTATGTTTCACGTGAAACATTCCCGCGGCTGACACCGCTTATGCGGCGCACGTCTCCAGCCGCTCGATCAGGGCGCCGATATCGGCGATGGCCAGATCATGGGCAGCGATCAGATCGCCGATGTCGTCGATCCGTGCCATCTCGCCATCGTCGCGCATGATCGAACAGATCACCGCCGCATCGCCCGCGCCGGCCAGCCGGGCGAGATCGATCGCCGCCTCGCAAGCGGCCGGGCGGGCCAGCACGCCGCCGCTCTGGCCGATCAGCGGGAAAACGTGGCCGGGGGAATGGATGTCCGCCGCGCTCGCCCCGTCTGCCATCGCCACCTGCACGGTATGCGCGCGGTCGGCGGCGGAAATGCCGGTGGAAACGCCGTGGCCCGCCTCGATCGAACGGGCGAAAGGCCGCCCCGTCTGGCGCGCGGTGCCGGGGTTTACGAGGGTAAGGCCGAGCTGGTCAGCACGCTCCGGCGTAACCGCCAGACAGATCAGCCCGCGCCCGTGGGTGGCCATGAAATTGATCGCTTCGGGCGTGACATGCCGCGCGGCGCACATCAGGTCGATGTCGCCGCCGCGCAACCGGTCGCCCGAAATCACCACGATCCGCCCTGCGGCAACCGCCGCCAGCGCCCCATCGAGCCCGGCGTCCAAGCCTGCCCCGCTCACGCCAGATCCCTTCCCGCTGCGAAGCTCTTGGCGCCGAGCACCACCTGCTTGCCGACCAGTTCCAGCTGGCCCCGCGCGCGTTCATCGAGGCATTCGCCATCGGGCGAAAACAGCCCGCGATAGGTGCGGATCGTCGCCCCCATCGGGGTCGGCCAGCCGCGCAGGGCATGGGTGATCGCGCGCATGGTGAGCAGGGTGCTCATCGAGGCCTGATCGCCGAAGGCGGTGGCGATCAGCCCCACAGCGCGGCCATCAAGGTAAGGGCGCTCGTCGCGCGAGAGGTCTTCAAGGTAATCGAGCGCGTTCTTGACCACGCCCGAAATCGTCCCGTGATAGCCGGGCGCCGCGATCAGCAAGCCATCCGCTGCGCGCACTGCCGCGACCATTTCCGCACCCTGCGAGGGATCGTGCAGCGGGCCGAGGTAATGCGGCAGAGCCGTCAGATATTCGCCGCCGAACACTGTCACCTCGGCCCCGTCCTCCGCGGCAATGGTAGCGGCAAGGCGCAGCGCCTGCTCGGTCGAAGAGCCGGGATTGACCGTGCCGCCAAGGGCTACGATTCGGGTCATGCGGGGGTAATCCTTTCAGTGATATAGGCGGCGAGGCGCGCGGTCTGCGCGTCCGTGAAATGCAGGCCGAGCTTGGTGCGCCGCCACAGCACGTCATTGGCCGTGCGCGCCCATTCACGGGTGATGAGGTGATCGACCTCGGCGGCGGTCAGGCCGTGACCGAAAGCCTCACCGAGGTCAGCCGGCGAGGCCGCATTGCCGAGGAAGGCGGTGGCCGACGTGCCGTAAAGGCGGATCAGCCGCTGAGCCTCAGCCTCGCCCAGAAACGCATAGCGCGCGGCCAGATCTGCGGCGAGGGCAGGGGCATCGAACCGCCCGAAATCGCCGCCGGGCAGGAACGCCTTGCCCGTCCAGTCCTCGCCTTCGAGCACTGGCAGGAAGGGCTCAAGCTGGGAGATCGCTTCGGCGGAAAGCTCGCGGTAAGTGGTGATCTTGCCGCCGAACACGGACAGCAAGGGCGCCGCGCCCTCCGTTCCGCCGTCGAGTTCGAAGCTGTAGCCGCGGGTCGCGGCCTCGGGCTTGCCGGAGCCGTCGTCGATCAGCGGGCGCACCCCGGAATAGGTCCAGACCACATCGGCAGGCGTCACGGGTTTGCGGAAATACTCCGACGCGCCTGCGCACAGGTAAGCGATTTCCTCAGCACTGGCGCGCACTTCATCAAGGCTGCCGTCGTGATCGACATCGGTGGTGCCGATCAGGGTGAAGTCCTGCTCGTAGGGGATCGCGAAGAAGATGCGCCCGTCAGGCAGCTGGAAGAAATAGGCGTAATCGTGATCGAACAGCTTGCGGACCACGATGTGCGAACCGCGCACCAGCCGCATCTTCTGCGCCGAAGGCTCGCCTGCGCGGCCCAGCAGATCGAGCACGCGCGGGCCTGCCGCGTTGACGACAGCGCGGGCGTGGAAGGTCTCTCCCCCCGCCGCGATCCGCCAATAATCGCCTTCTCGCGACAGAGCCGTAACCTCGCAGCGGGTGCGCACTTCGGCTCCGCGGTCGGCGGCGTCGCGGGCGTTGAGCACCACCAGCCGCGCATCATCCACCCAGCCGTCCGAATAGGCGAAGGCGCGGGTGTAGGCGGGCTTCAACGGCGCGCCTGCCGGATGGCGGGTGAGGTCGACGCCTTCAGCTGAAGGCAGATATTTGCGCCCGCCGATATGGTCATACAGGAACAGGCCGAGCCGCAGCAGCCAGCGCGGGCGCAGGCCGGGGCGGTGGGGCAGGATGAAACGCAGCGGCCAGATGATGTGCGGCGCAATGCCCCACAATACCTCCCGCTCGGTCAGCGCCTCGCGCACCAGAGAAAATTCGTAGTGCTCCAGATATCGCAGGCCGCCGTGGATCAGCTTGGTGGAATTGGACGAGGTGCCTTCCGCCAGATCGCCTCGTTCCAGCAGCAGCACCTTGGCCCCGCGCCCGGCGGCATCGCGCGCGATCCCGGCGCCGTTCACGCCGCCGCCGATCACGGCAAGGTCGAACATCGCTGAGGTAGGCTCGGGCATCAGATCATCCACCATGCAAAGCCCAGCGCCGCGACCAGCGAGGCAATGGTCGCCGCCAGCACCGGCATCACGGACCGCCAGCCCAATCCGAGCAGCAGGTCAGTGCGCGTCCGCATCGCTGTGGCGGTGACAGCGAGCAGCAGCAAGGTCTTCGACAGGGTCAGCGCATGGCCCGCGAGGTCAGCGGGCAGAGTAACGAGCGAATTCACCCCCACCAGCGCAAGGAAGGCCAGGATAAAGCCCGGCAGCAGCGGAACCCGCGTCTGGCCCACGCCTTCGGGCAGCGGTTCGGCGCGGGCGATCCACAGGGCGGCGAGCGTGACCAGCGGGGCCAGCAGCGCAACGCGGGTCAGCTTCACCACCGTCGCCTGCGCGCCCGCCGAATCCGACACGGCAAAGCCCGCGCCGATGGCCTGCGCCACGTCATGGATCGACGCGCCGACCAGGAACCCCGCCTGTGCATCGGTAAAGCCGAGCATCTGGGTCAGCGGCGGATAGGTGACCAGCGCGATGGCGCTCGCGGCGGCAAGGATCACCAGCGTCAGCGTGAATTGCGCCTGTTCGATCCGCTCCCGCCCGATCACACCATACAGCGCCAGCGCGGCCGACGCGCCGCAGATCGCCGTCGCCCCGCCGCCCAGCAGGCCGACCGATGCGCTCTGCCCGGTGACGCGGGCTGCGGCGAGTGCGGCGATCAGTGCTGCGGCCATCACCAGTGCAAGGCCGAGGAACGGCACCGCGCCCATGCCCGCCACCTGCATCACCGTGACCTGAAAGCCGAGCAGCACGATCCCGGCGCGCAAGCCATGGCGCGACACCCAGTCGAGACCGTCGTGAGTGCGCGGGTCGGTGGCGGCAAAGTTGAG
Source organism: Porphyrobacter sp. (assembly GCA_032116115.1). Taxonomy (GTDB): domain Bacteria; phylum Pseudomonadota; class Alphaproteobacteria; order Sphingomonadales; family Sphingomonadaceae; genus Erythrobacter. Next base: position 31,500 of record JAUMAX010000024.1, on the reverse strand, counting down.
TGCGAGGCCCAGCAGCAGGCCGGCCAGAATGATCGGCACCCCGTAATTCTGGCTCATCCACGCCGCCGCCGCGCCCGCAATTGCACAGATCGCAAACCCGGGGACGAAACGCGACAGCGGCTTCTTTTCGGCCTTGGCGGCAGCCGCCGCAGCCGTGTCGGCGAGCATCATCTCGCCGAACAGATCGCCGGCAAAAGCCTCGTAATCGGGGCGGGAGCCTCGCTTCATGCCGGTTCAGTCGTGCCTTATGTCTCGCGGTGTCATAACCCTACTCCGCGCCGCCTCCTATTGCAACCGCGCTGCTCTATTCGAACAGGTCGGCGGCCTTGTCCTCCGGCCGGCGGATCACCGGAAGCAGCCACTGGAACCACGCCAGGGCAATCAGGTACGATGAAGCGGCAAAGATGAACAGCGGAACGAAGCCGAACCCGGCATCGAGCACGCGCCCCGAGATGAGGCTGATCGCCACCCCGCCCATATTGCCCATGAACGCGCCGAACGCTGTCACCCGCCCGACCTTGGCATTGGGAACGACATCGGTGATGGTCGAGAACAGCGAGAGCGAGAAGCCCTGATGCCCGGCCATCACCACCCCGATCATCACCGCCACCGGCCAGAAGCCGCCCACCTGCATCACCAGCGGCAGCGGCGCGACCACAAGGGCGGACACCAGCATCACGCCCTTGCGCACCCGGTTGGGGCTGACCCCGCGCTCCAGCAGCCGGGTCGATGCCCAGCCCGCCAGCAGCGCGCCAAGGCCTGACCCGGCAAAGGCGATCGCCAGCGGCACCGCCAGCTCCAGCGTGGTGAGGCCGAATTCCTTGCGATAGTAATCGGCGAGCCAGAAATTGATGAACCACCACGTCATGTCGGACAGCGCCTTGGCGACGACGATCGCCCAGGTTGCGCGGCTCATCAGGATCGGGCCGTAGGCAGCGCTGTTCGCGTCCTCGCCTGCGGTTGTCGTGACCGTGCGCTCCCGCAACTGGGCCACCCCGCGCGCCAGCCACATCCACGCAAGCAGCGAGATGAACCCGCCGATCCCGCCCGCCACCAGCGCCCCGCGCCAGCCCACGGTCAGAGCGAGGGCCGGGATGAGGAAAGGCATCGCAATCGTGCCTGCGCCCGCCAGCATGGTGGCAAAGCCGAAGGCGAAGCTCCGTTTGTCAGGCGGGAACAGGCTGGCCACGGTCTTGATCGTCAGCGGCGTTTGCACCGCCTCGGTCACGCCGAGCCCCACGCGGGCGGCGACCACCTGAGCCGTGCTCAGCGCCCAGCCATGGGCGACCGCAGCAAGGCTCCACGCCGCAGCGCCCACCTGCATCGAACGGTTGACCCCCAGCCGGTCGACCAGCCAGCCGGTGAACAGAAAGGCGAAGGCGGCGGAAAACTGCGTCACCGCCGCCAGATCGCCGAAATCACTGTCGCTCCAGCCAAAGTCCGCCATCATGTCGGGCTTGAGGATCGCGATGATCGGGCGGTCCATCGCATTGAACACCCCCGCGATGCACAGCACCGTGAACAGCGACCAGCGCAGGCGTGCGGACAAGGGCGAGGAAAACTGGGCCATCATGCCCTCCTAATGGGCGAAACGCCGCGCGGCACAAGCCTGCGCGCCACAAACAAAGGGCCGCCGGATCGCTCCGACGGCCCCTTTTGCTATGCAAGCCTGTCGCTGCGCATCACATCCGGGCGCGCAGGCTGATGCCGAAGTAACGATCGGCATCGCGCGGGATCTGCAAGCGCCGCCCGGCTTCAAGATTGAGCAGCACGTAGCTGTCATCGGTGATGTTGCGGGCGTGGAAGGTCACGCGGTACTTGTCGTCCGGATCGGAGAAGCCGATCGAGGCGTTCCAGATGCCGAAGGGATCGATCCGGGTCGCAGCCGATTGGCCGAGATCCGAAAACTGCGTGCTGGTGTGGCGGTAATCGGTGTTGAGGTACAGCGTAACCCCGCCCAGCTCCTTCGTGTAATCGCCGCCCAGAGTGTAAACCAGTTCCGGGGCGAGCGGCAGCACGGTGCCGTTGCGCGCGTCGGGTGCGTTGGTGGTCGGGTTCGGGTTGAATTCCTTCACCCGCGCATCGGCATAGGCCGCGCTGGCGCGCAGGTTCAGCCCGTCGATCGGGTTCACCACGAGGTCGGCCTCGAAGCCTTCGCTCTTCACCGTGCCGGCATTGGTCAGGTTCGAAACCGTTGCAGTGTTGACGACGATGAAGTTGTTCGCCTGGAACCCGTCATATTCGACCGAGAAGGCCGCAACATTGAGCTGCACGCGGTTGTCGAGGAACTGCGACTTCACCCCGATTTCGAAGCTGTCCGACAGCTCTTCGGAAATCGGCACCGCGTTGTTGGGCGCAGTGTGGTTGAAGAACACGTTGAACGCCGGACCCTTGTAGCCACGGGTGTACGACCCGTAGAGCATCACGTCTTCGCTCGGCTTGAACTGGATCGCGGCGCGGCCCGACAGGTTGCCGTTGGTGGTTTCGCCGCGGCTGGTGTTGGTGCCGTTGCCGCCCGATGCGATGGTGCCGCCGGCCGGGTTGAGGTTGGTGCCGGGGCCAGCCACGGGCGCGCCGTTGGTGGCGTTCTGGGCCGGTGCGCGGGTGTGGGTGAACGCAAGGTCATCCCAGGTGTAACGCAGCCCGCCGGTCAGCGAGAGCTGCTCGGTGATCTGGTAGGTCGCCTGGCCGAACAGCGCGTAGTTCTGCGAACGCACGTCGCTGCGCGAGGTGGCGAAGGGCAGCAGGGTGTTGACGGTGTCCGTGCGGTTGCACGGGATCGCTCCGCCCGGCAGCGCCGCAAGGGTCGAAGTGGCACAGGTCACGCCGCGACGGGTGAAGTCCTGCGAATTGTCCGATTGCCATGCAAAGGCACCGACCTGGTAGAAGAACGGCTTCGACTGGTCGGAAGCGAGGCGGATTTCAGCCGAGAGCTGCTCGGTCTTGACGGTGCCGAAATCGTGCAGCTGTCCCGCCGTCGTAATGGCGCGCGGCAGGAAATCACCTTCGCGGTTTTCGGTGTTTTCCCAGTTGCGGTAGCCCAGCACCACGCTCAGCGTGTGGGTGTCGGTGATGTCGAAATCACCGGTTGCCGTCAGGCTCCACTGCTCGTCCTGCGTGCTGGTGACGAGATCGTGGTTGATGAAGCGCTGGTTCTCGCCCAGCGCGACGCCGCCCGGCAAGCCGAGCAGGGCATCCTGCGCAGCGCCGCGGCTGGCGCCGGTCACGTCGGCGCAGCAATCATCATTGGCCTTGTAGAAATCGGCGATCAGACGGACCTTGTTGCCGCCATCGTCGTAATCCATGATCCCGCGCACGCCGTGACGTTCGTAGCCGTTCACGGTGTTGTTCTGGCCACCATTGATGTTGGTGATGTTGCCATCGAAGGTGCCGTAGAAGCCGGTCAGACGCGCACTGAGGTTTTCGCCCAGCGGACCGGAAATTGCAGCGCGCAGGCGATATTCGCCGCTTTCGAACAGGTCGGCATTGGCTTCGGCTTCGAATTCGTCGGTGCCGCCCTTGGATACGATGTTGACGAGGCCGGCCGAGGCGTTGCGCCCGAACAGCGTGCCCTGCGGGCCGCGCAGCACTTCGAGCCGCTCAAGATCGACCAGATCCATGAAGGCCTGTCCCGAACGAGACAGCACGACGCCATCGACAACGGTGGACACGCTGGGTTCGGCCGCGACCGAGAAGGTGATGGTGCCGACGCCGCGCATCACGATCGCGCTGTTGGCGCTGGTGGTGCCCTTGCGGAACGTGACCGACGGGACGACGGTGCTGATGTTTTCGAGGCTGAAGACCACGGCCTGCGTCAGGCGGTCGCCGGAAACCGCCGTGATGGCGATCGGAACATCCTGCACATTTTCCTCGACCTTTTGCGAGGTGACGATGATTTCTTCAACCTGCGCCATGGCGGGCGCGGTATGCATCAGCGCCAGCGAGCTGGCGGAAATGGCAAGCGCCTTAAGCGCAATTCGGGTGGTGGCGGACATGGTAATTCTCTCCCCTGCGTCGTGATCGGGTCTTTCGGGCGTGACACAAGACCATCGCCCGTGCGGTCGATCTTTCGGTGTTCGGGTTGCGCTTTCCGCTGCGATCTGTCAAGCGGTGTCAGAACGGGCCAAGGGATAGCCCGGTGGAGGATACAGGGGCTGGAATGGTGCGGTTGACGCCATGCGAAGGCGGATTTGACCTGGCTTTGGCCGGGCGTGCCGTGCTGCGCCAAAGGCCAAATTCCCCTGTTATTTCTGCCGCTTCCGGTAATCCTGATGTCACCATGGTGCGCGGCAATTTCCGCCTGTCGGACACCCCTGTTGCCGCAAGGCCACTGTCGGCCTGCGAAGTGGTTGGAGAGGGCGCTGTCGTCCTCTCAAGCGCCGATGGGGCTGCAAAAGTAGCTCTGAGTCTTGCGCCAGATGCATCGCGCCTGACTGTCGCCGCGCTGACACGGCATGATCGCATCACGCTGGATGTCGCGCTGGCCCCGGATGACGTGCTGTGGGGCGGGGGCGAGCAGATGAGCTATCTTGCTCTGAACGGCCGCAAATTCCCGATCTGGACCAGCGAACCGGGCGTCGGCCGCGAACCCGGAACCCCGCTGACCGATCAGGCCAGCGCCGACGGCTCCTTTGCGGGCGGGGATTACTGGACGACCAATTATCCCGAACCCACGGTGCTGTGTTCCGGCGGCTGGGCGATGAGCCTCGCCAATGCCGAATATGTGGAACTGGACGCCAGCGAGGCAGGCAGGCTGCGGGTGCATGTGTGGTCGGGCGAAGTCACGATCGACCTGTTCGAAGGCGGGCCTGCCGATCTCGCCCGCCAGCTTGGCGACCGTTTCGGCCCGCGACAGGCGCTCCCCGAATGGGCGCTCGGCGGAGCGGTGGTCGGTCTCAAGCAGGGCGAGGCGAGTTTCGACCGGCTCGAAGCCCTGATCGATGCAGGCGCTGCCGTCTCCGGCCTGTGGTGCGAGGACTGGGTCGGCATCCGCGAAACCAGCTTCGGGCGCCGGTTGTTCTGGGACTGGCAGTGGAATGCCGAGCGCTATCCCGATCTACCCGCCCGCATTGCCGCGCTCAAAGAACGCGGCATCCGCTTCCTCGGCTATGTGAACCCGTACCTCGCGGTCGATGGCCCGCTCTATCCCGAGGCTGCGGCCAAGGGCTATTTCGCGCGCAAATTGGACAGCGACGCGCCATACTTGGTCGATTTCGGCGAATTTGATGCAGGCGTGGTCGATTTCACCAACCCCGCCGCTGCCGCGTGGTTCGCCGAAGAGGTGATCGGCAAGCGGATGCTGGATTTCGGTCTCGACGGCTGGATGGCGGATTTCGGAGAGTATCTCCCCACCGACCTGCGCTTGCACGATGGCGACCCGATGCAGGAGCACAACCGCTGGCCGGTGCGCTGGGCCGAGGTCAACGCCCGCGCCGTCGCCTCAAGGGGCCGGACGGGCGATGTGCTGTGGTTCATGCGCGCGGGCCATACCGGGGTGCAGGCGCATTGCCCCTTGCTGTGGGCAGGCGACCAGTCGGTCGATTTCAGCCGCCATGACGGCATCGGCACGGTTATCACCGCCGCGCTTTCATCGGGGCTCGTCGGCAATGCCTTCAGCCATTCGGACGTGGGCGGCTACACCAGCCTGTTCGGGAACGTGCGCAGCGAGGAGCTTATCCTGCGCTGGTACGAACTCGGCGCGTTCAGCCCTGTGTTCCGCACGCATGAGGGCAACCGGCCCGACGACAATCTCCAGATCGACAGCAATGCCGATCTGATCGCCGGTTTCGTCCGCTGGAGCCGGGTCCACGCAATGCTGGCGCCTTATGTCGCTACCATCGTCGCCGAGGCACAGACCACCGGCCTCCCGGCCCAACGCGCCTTGTTTCTGCATTTCCCCGAAGACCGCGAAACCTTCACCATACAGGACCAGTTCCTCTATGGTGGCGATGTGATGGTGGCACCGGTCATCGAAGCGGGGGCAATAATGCGGAAAGTCTATCTTCCAGGCGAGGGCTGGCGGCATATGTGGAGCGGGCAGGATTACGGCCCCGGCTGGCACGATGTGCCTGCCCCCATCGGCACGCCGCCGGTGTTCTACCGTCCCGATAGCGCCTTTGCCGCGCTGTTTGCCCAAATCGCACAGGGCCTCGCCGCATGAGCCGCGCGAACATCAAGGATGTGGCGGCGCGCGCGGGCGTTGCGGTGAAGACCGTCAGCCGCGTGCTCAACGGCCACCCCTATGTCAGCGACGCGCTGCGCGAGAAGGTCGAGACGGCGATGGCCGAACTCGATTACCGCCCCTCGGTCGCGGCGCGCATCCTTTCGGGCGCGAAGTCCAATCAGGTCGCGCTGATCTATGACAATCACAGCCCCTATTACATGTTCCAGATCCAGAAGGGCTGCTGGGAGGTGTGCCAGGAAAACGGCATCCGCCTGCTGGCGCAGCCTGTGGACGTCGCCGATCCGCGCGTCGGCGATCAGGTGAGGGGGCTGGTGAGCGAGACCCATGTCGATGGCATCATCCTGTCCTCGCCCGTCACCGATTGCGATCCGGTGCTGCGCGCGCTGGAGACGATGGACGTGCCGTTCGTGCGGATTTCGCCGGGGACCAACCATGCGCTCACGTCCAGCGTGTTCATGGACGACGCGCAGGCCGCCGACGACATGACCACGCACCTGATCAATGCAGGGCATCGCCGGATCGGCTTCATCAAGGGCCACACCAACCACATGGCGTCCGACGACCGGCTGTTCGGTTACCGCCGTGCCTTGGACCGGGTGGGCATCCCGTTCGAACCGCAGATGGTGGTCGAAGGCGAGTTCGATTTCGATTCCGGCGTCAACGGCGCGCGGGCGCTGCTTGACTTGCCCGACCGCCCCACCGCGATCTTCGCCTCGAATGACGATATGGCCGCAGGCGTTCTGGCCGTGGCGCATGACCGGGGGATCAATGTCCCGGCTGATCTGTCGGTCGCGGGGTTCGACGATACCACGCTGGCTCGCACCGTCTGGCCGCCGCTCACCACGATCCGCCAGCCGATGGCCGATCTGGCGCGCACCGCCACCCAAATCCTGATCGCAGGCGGGGACATCACCCACAAACGCCTGCCCCACGACCTTGTCGAGCGCGCCTCGGTCGCTCCGCCTAAGAGGAACCTGTAGATGAGTGAATTGCCCCTGCCGCCTGCGACCCGCCAGCTTGGTGCGAGCGGGATCGAAGTCTCCCCGATTGCCTGGGGGATGTGGCGGCTGACAGAGAATGGCCGCTCCGTGGCCGAAGCCGCGCGGCTGGTGCACGCTGCGCTCGATAGCGGGATCACCTTCCTCGATACCGCCGATATCTATGGCTTTGACGGCAATGGTGGCTTCGGCGATGCCGAGGCGCTGCTGGGCGAGGTGCTGGCCGCCGACCCTTCGCTGCGCGGGCGGATGGTGCTCGCAACCAAGGGCGGCATCCTGCCCCCGCTGCCTTACGATCAGAGCGCGGATTATCTGCGCAAGGCGATCGACGCTTCGCTGGCGCGGTTGAAGGTGGATTCCGTCGAACTGTGGCAGATCCACCGTCCCGATATTCTCGCTCACCCGCAGGAAGTCGCCCGCGTGCTGGATGACGCGGTGGCGAGCGGCAAGATCAAGTCGCTCGGCGTGTCGAACTTCACGATGGCCCAGACCGCCGCGCTCAATCACTTCCTCGGCACCAAGCTGGCAACGACCCAGCCGGAAATCAGCCCGCTGCGGATCGACTGCTTCGAGAATGGCGAGCTGGATCAGGCGATGATGCTGGGACTGACCCCGATGGCATGGTCGCCGCTGGGCGGTGGTCGTCTGGCCGCGCCGGAAAGCGCCCGCGACAAGGCGGTTGCTGCCGCTCTGGATGTCGTGGCCCAGGCGCAGGGCGTCTCGCGCACGGTGGCCGCCTATAGCTGGCTGATGGCGCACCCCGCCGGGATCATCCCGATCATCGGCTCGCAGAATGCCGCGCGCATCGCCGAGGGTGCCGAGGCGCTCAAGGTGCGCTGGACGCGGACGGATTGGTACGCGGTGCTTGTCGCCGCCCGTGGTGAGAGGCTTCCGTAATGACCCAACAATGCGAAATCGCGTGGTTTTCCGCGCTGTGTGACGACGATTATGAATTCCTCGGCGTCCCCGATCCCTATCTGCAATCCAGCTGGGAGCATTGCCGCAACCTCGTGATGCGTGCCGAGGAAGGCGGGTTCGACAACATCCTGCTGCCGTCCGGCTACCAGCTTGGCGTCGACACCACGATCTTCGCTGCTGCCGTGGCGACGCAGGTCAAGCGCATCAAACTGCTGTGGGCGACCCGCATGGGCGAAGACTGGCCGCCGCAGCTGGCGCGCCGGATTGCCACGCTCGACCGCATCCTCGGCCCCAACGCTGCCGGCACGGGCGGGCGGCTGAACGTCAACATCATCTCCTCGGACATGCCGGGCGAAAAGATCGAGAGCGGCCCGCGTTACCGCCGCGGCACCGAGATCATGAAGATCGTCAAGACGCTGCTCAACGGCGAGCATCTCGATTTTCAGGGCGAGTTCTACAATCTGAAACTCGATCCGCCGCGCATCACGACGCTCAATGGCAAGTGCCCGCCGTTCTACTTCGGTGGCCTCAGTCACGAAGCGCGCGAATGTGCGGCAGAGGCGGCGGATGTCTACCTGATGTGGCCCGACACGATGGACAAGGTGCGCGAGAATATCGCCGACTTGAAGGCCCGCGCTGCCAACTATGGACGCACATTGAAGTTCGGTTACCGCGCCCACGTGATCGTGCGCGAAACGGAAGACGAAGCGCGCCACTATGCCGACCGCCTGCTGTCGAAGCTGGACGACGAGGCCGGCCGCGCGATCCGCGAAAAGAGCCTCGACGCCAAGAACTACGGCGTCCAGCGCCAGCAGGAACTGCGCGGGGCGGCGGATGGCGACGGCTTCGTCGAGGAGAACCTGTGGACCGGCATCGGCCGGGCGCGGTCAGGCTGCGGGGCGGCGATTGTCGGCACGCCCGACCAGGTGCTCGCCAAGCTGCGCGCCTATCAGGCCGAAGGGATCGAGGCCTTCATTCTGTCGGGCTATCCCCACGCGCAGGAGGCCGATCTGTTCGCCCGCCATGTGCTGCCGCACATCCAGCACGGCCCGCTGGAGATGTGAGGCGCAACTTTCTTGCCGTCACCCCAGCGAAAGCTGGGGCCTAGAGCCGCAAAGGGCAACGCTTGCCGCCATAGGTCCCAGCTTTCGCTGGGATGACGGAGAAGGAGCGTAAGTCGATTCGTCGCCCCTTCGTCCCGCCCGCGCGGCTTCCGACCGGCTGCTTGCCGCTACGGCGACGCGGCCCTGCACAATTGCCTCTTTTCCGCGTCCGCAGGGCGTGACAAAGCGTATCGCAAAGCACAGACCATCTGCTGGAGAGAGCACGCCATGAACCTCGAATTCACCCCCGAAGAACAGGCCTTCCGCGACGAAGTCCGTAGCTTCATCGCCGAAAACCACCCCAAGGAGTTGGGCGATTTCGGGATGCGCGAAGACATGACGCGCGAGGAAATGGTCGCCTGGCACAAGATCCTTGGCGCCAAGGGCTGGTCGGTCCCGGCATGGCCCGTCGAATATGGCGGCACCGGCTGGACCCCGACCCAGCGCTATATCTGGTCGGAAGAAAACGCCCGCGCCAACACCTTCATGCCGTTGCCCTTCGGCGTGTCGATGGTCGGCCCGGTGATCTACACCTTCGGCAATGCCGAACAGAAGGCCAAGCACCTGCCCGGCATCCGCAGCGGCGAAGTTTGGTGGTGTCAGGGTTACTCGGAACCGGGCGCCGGTTCTGACCTCGCCAGCCTCAAGACCACTGCCGTGCGCGATGGCGATCACTACGTCATCAACGGCCAGAAGACCTGGACGACGCTGGCCCAGCACGCTGATTGGGGCTTCTTCCTGTGCCGCACCGATCCCACCGCCAAGGCGCAGGAAGGCATCAGCTTCATCCTCGTCGACATGAAGACGCCCGGCGTGGAAGTGAAGCCGATCAAGCTGCTCGACGGCGGGTACGAGGTCAATGAAACCTGGCTGACCGACGTGCGCGTCCCGGTCGAAAACCTCGTCGGCGTGGAGAACAAGGGCTGGACCTATGCCAAGTTCCTGCTCGCCCACGAACGCTCTGGCATTGCCGGGGTGGCCCGGTCGAAGCGCGGCGTTGAAAAGCTGCGCGAAATCGCCGCGAACGAGACGCTGGACGGCGCGCCGCTGATCAAGGACTTCGACTTCGCCAAGAAGGTGAGCCAGCTCGAAATCGATCTGGCCGCACTGGAAATCACCGAGCTGCGCACCCTTGCGGGCGAGCAGGCGGGCAAGGGCCCGGGGCCGGAAAGCTCGATCCTCAAGATCAAGGGCACCGAAATCCAGCAGCGCCTGACCGAACTGACGCTGGAAGCGGTCGGCACCTACAGCGCGCCCTATTACGGCAGCATCGCCAATGACACCGGCAGCAATGAATATGCCGTCGGCCCGGCCCACGCCCAGCACGCGGCGGCGACCTATTTCAACATGCGCAAGACCTCGATCTATGGCGGATCGAACGAGATTCAGCGCAACATCATCACCAAGATGATCCTCGGCCTGTAAGGCTGCGGACGGGAGAGAATACGTGGATTTCAATTTCACCGAAGAACAGGACATGGTCCGCGACGGCCTGTCGCGGATGGTGCGTGAGCAGTATGACTGGGAAACCCGGCGCAAGGCGATTGCCAGCAGCGCAGGCTGGCGGCCCGAAGTCTGGGCGCAGCTGGCCGAACTCGGCATCCTCGGCATGCCCTTCAGCGAAGCCGATGGCGGCTTTGGCGGCGGCGCGATCGATGCGATGGTCATCATGGAGGAATTCGGCAAAGGCCTCGTGGTCGAGCCGTTCGTCCCGACCGTCGTCTGTGCAGGCGGCTTCCTGAAGCACGGCGGCACCGCGGCGCAGAAGGAAGAGCATATCGGCGGGATCGTGGCGGGCTCCTCCGTCTTCGCCTTCGCCTATGCCGAACCGCGCGGGCGGTTTGACTATGCCGATCTGGAAACCACCGCGAAGAAGGACGGCGCAGGCTATGTGATCAACGGCCACAAGGCGGTCGTGATTGGCGCGCCCTGGGCGAGCCACCTGATCGTTACGGCGCGGACCGGTGGTGAGCGGCGCGATCGTTCGGGCGTCTCGGTGTTCGTGGTGGCCAAGGATACGGCCGGGATCACCACCCGCGATTATGTGACCGTCGATGGTCGCCGCGCGGCGGAAGTCTATTTCGAGAACGTCGCGGTCGGCGCTGACGCGCTGATCGGCGCCGAGGGCGAAGGGCTCGCGCTGATCGAGCTGGTCACCGACGAAGCCATCGCCGCCCTGTGCGCCGAGGCCTGCGGAGCGATGAAGGTCGCGCACGCCATGACGGTCGAATATTCGCGCCAGCGCAAGCAGTTCGGCGTGCCGATCGGCAGCTTCCAGGTGCTCCAGCACCGCATGGTCGATATGTACACCGCCTATGAAACAGCCGTGTCGCTGACCTATCTTGCCACGCTGCGTCTGGGTTCGGGCGAGGCCGAGCGCAAGCGCACGGTCTCGGCAGCGAAGGTCGGCGTCGGCCAGTCGGCACGGCTGATCGGGCAGGAAGCGGTGCAGATCCACGGCGGCAACGGCGTGACCGACGAATACGCCATCGGCCACTACTTCAAGCGCCTGACGATCTTCGACAGCGAGTTCGGCAATGTCGATCACCACATGAAGCGCCACGTCGCGCTGGGCTGAGGCGCGCGCTGGCGAATACAAAAAGCCCCGCCCTCGTCATGGCGAGAGCGGGGCTTTTTTGCGTCCGGGATCTGGATTTAATCGCGGCCCTTGGGCTTGCCCTTGAACTTGCCCTGCGGCTTGCCGCCTGCCTTGGCGAAATGCTTCGGCTTGACGAAGCCTGCGCCGGGTGCGGCACCCGGGCCAGCGGGCTTGGGCTTGAAGGGACGCTGCGGGGCAGGGCCGTTGGGCTTGCCGCGCTTGGCGTTTTCGCGCGCGGCCATGCGCGGCGGTTCGTTCGAGTGCTCGATGACGACATAGCCGCCGTTTTCCTCGCTGCCCGCAGTCGCGGCAACCGCTTCGGAAAACTTGCCGGCGATGGCGCGGGGTATCTGGAAATAGGTTTCCTGCTGGCCGATGCGGATCGCGCCGATTTCATTGCGGGTGATATGCCCGCGGCGGCAGATCAGCGGCATCACCCAGCGCGGATCGGCGTTCTGGCGGCGGCCGATATCCATGCGGAACCAGACCGTATCCTCAAACCCTTCGCGGTGACGTTCCTTCTGCGCGGCGCGCTGGGCGTCGACAGATTGCGCGAGCAGTTCTTCCGGCTCGGGCATCGATGCGCGGTGCGCCTGCACCAGCATCGCCGCGATTTCCTGCGGGCTTTTGGTTTCGAGCAGCTTGTCGGCCAGCTCGCGGTCACCATCTGTCACCTCGACCGGCTGCATCAGCTTGTCGAGCAGCCGGACGCGGTCCTGCGCGATGATGTCTTCGCGGCTCGGCGCGGTGATCCATTCGGCGTTGATCTTGGCATGGTGGAGCATCGATTCCACCCGTCTGCGGCGCGGGAAGGGGACGATGATGACAGCGATGCCCTTCTTGCCCGCGCGCCCGGTGCGGCCCGAGCGGTGCTGGAGCGTTTCGGCATCGCGGGGGATTTCCACGTGGACCACAAGGCTGAGCGAGGGCAGATCGATCCCGCGCGCGGCAACATCGGTCGCCACGCAAACACGGGCGCGGCGGTCGCGCAGGGCTTGCAGCGCCTGGTTGCGTTCCTGCTGAGAATGTTCGCCCGACAGCGCGACGACGCCAAAACCGCGCTCCTGCAAGGTCGCGTGGAGGTGACGGACATTGTCGCGCGTGGCGCAGAACAGGATCGCCGTTTCCGCTTCGTGGAAGCGCAGCAGGTTGATGACCGCGTTCTCGATTTCCGAAGGGGAAACGGTGACCGCCTGATAGGCGATATCGCCATGGCCGCGTTCGCTGCCGCCGGTCTGGATGCGCAGCGCATCGCGCTGGTAACGGCGGGCCAGCGCCTCGATCGGGCGCGGCATGGTGGCCGAGAACATCAGCACCCGGCGTTGTTCGGGTGTCGCGTCGAGGATTTCTTCGAGCTCTTCGCGGAAGCCCATGTCGAGCATCTCGTCCGCTTCATCGAGCACCACGGCCGACAGCGCCGACAGGTCGAGCGCGCCGCGTTCCAGATGGTCGCGCAGGCGGCCCGGGGTACCGACGACGATGGTCGCACCGCCAGCCAGCGCGCGGCGTTCGACCTGCGGGTTCATACCGCCCACGCAGGTGGCGATGCGTGCGCCGGCGGACTTGTACAGCCAGTCGAGTTCCCGCGCGACTTGCAGGGCGAGTTCGCGGGTCGGGGCGATCACCAGCGCCAGCGGGCCGGAGGCGCGGCGCACGCGGCCATCCTCGTCCAGCACCTGATCGGCAAAGGCGAGGCCGAAGGCGACGGTCTTGCCCGAGCCGGTCTGCGCCGAGACGACCAGATCGCGGCCATGGGCCTCCGGTTCGAGCACGGCGGACTGTACCGGTGTGAGCGTTTCATAGCCGCGCGTGGTCAAGGCCTCGGCGAGGCCAGCGGCTATATGGGGAAATGGCATGGGGAGAAGGCTTTCAGGCAAGGGCGCCGCCACAGGGGGCAGGCGGGGAGACAAGGGGGACGTCAGGTGCACGGATCAGGCCAAATGGCCGAGGCGCGCAGAGCGTCGATCAGCGGCCCATACACAGTTTTGGGGTGTTTGGCTTGCGATTAAATGGCGCAGGCACCCGCCATAGCTATTCAGGCGCGGCAGCGGCGAGCATATCCATCAGATTGCGCGCAGCTTCGCGGTCTTCCGCTTCGGCAAAGGCGACGTCGAGATCGGGCGCATCGCCCAGCACCATCAGCAGGCTCCACAAGGCGAACCTCTGGCCGTGGTCAGTGGTCATGCCGAAATCGACCCGCATCCGCTCGATGCCGTCAGGCAGGGCGGCAGGCGCAACCTCTGCCAGATCGCGGGTGCCGAAGTAGCGGTGCAAAAGATCGGCCATGTCCATGCTGCCCCTCCTATCCCAAGCCGCAGGGCTTGCAAGCCCGGCTCGCAGGATCAGGCGGTCTGGCGCACCACCAGTTGCGGCGGCAGGATGAGGCTTTCGGTCTTTTCGCCAGCCAGCCGCCGCAGCAGCAGATCGACAAGGCCGCGCGCGCCGGCCGCGATATCCTGCCGCACGGTGGTCAGCGGCGGCACGGTCTGGCGGGCGATCGGCAGATCATCGAAGCCGACCAGCGTGACACCCTCCGGTACGGCAATCCCGTGGGCCCGCAGTTCAGTCAGGCACAGAGAGGCGAGCGTGTCGGTGGCAGCGAAGATCCCGTCGATGCTGCCTGCGTGGGCGGCAAGGTGGCGGGCGATCTCCTCGCTCGCGCGGTCGGGCGAGAGGTGCGTGGGCAAGGCGATGATCGGCGGCAGGCCCATGCGCGCTGCCACATCCTGTGCGCCGGCAAACCGCGCGGCGAATTCCATCGGCCCGGTATCGCCAAGAAAGGCGAGGCGTTGCGCGCCTGCTGCGATCAGGCGCTCGGCAGCCAGCCTCCCGCCCAGCCGGTTGTCGGTGCCGACCACGCAATGCCGCTGGCCTTCGGTGTGATTGCCCCACACCACCATCGGCGTGTAGCCGTCGGCGACATCCTCGATCCGGTCGAACTGGTCGGACTGGCCGATCACGATCACCCCGTCGATCATGCCCGATCCGATGAAGCGGTCGAGCCAGTCGGCGTCTTCCTCCGGCACCACCCGGCGCAGCATCAGGTCATAGCCTTCCGCCGTCAGCTCGTCGGCAAGGAAGCCGAGCAGGGTCATGAAGAAACTGTCGGAGATCTGCTGGCGGGTGTCATGGCCGAGCGGGATCACGACGCCGATCACGCCGGTCTTCTGGCGGCGCAATCCGCTCGCCATCTGGTTGGGGCGGAAGCCGTGTTCGCGCGCGATCGCTTCGATCTTTGCGCGGGTCTTGGCATTGACCAGGCTCTTGCCCGCCAGCGCGCGGCTGACCGTACCGGGAGAGACGCCCGCTAACCGCGCCAGATCGGTAATGTTGCGCACGGTAGCACGCGGGGCCTTCTGGTCTTCGCTCATCCCTGTCCTGTTGCCAGCCCCTGTGCGCGGGGCTGCCTGTGCCCGGCGTCAACCAGCAGCGTAGCCAGCGCGCCCGCCAGCATCAAGGCTCCTCCCAGCATCAGCACATTGCGCGGATCGCCGCCCAGCAGCGGGTGGTAGATCAGCGGCATGGTCAGCGTCTGGATCAGCATGGGGATGACGATGAACAGGTTGAAGATGCCCATGTAGATGCCGTTGCGCGCCGGGGGGATGCAATCGGCGAGCATCACATAGGTGTTGCCCATCATGCCCGCCCAGCCGATGCCGATGCCGAGCATCAGCATGAACAGCGCGGTTGGCGTGTTCGCGCCCGGGATCATCAGCATCGCCGCGCCCGAGGCGGCAAGGCAGACAGCGTGGACGTGCCGCGCGCCGAAGCGCTTCACCACCGGGATCAGCGCCAGTGCGCCGAGGAAGGCGATGAAGTTGTACAGCGCGCCTGCCTGCTGGGTGGTGAGCGTCGCCTCGCGGAACAGGGCGCTGGCCGGATCGCTGGTGCCGTAGATCGAGCGGCCAACCGCAAAGGTGATGTACTGCCAGTAAGCGAACATCGCATACCACTGGCACAGCATCGCGCCTGCCAACTGGCGCATGGGGCGCGGCATTTCGCGGATCGCATCACGGATTTCGGCAAGCGTGGCGCGCGCCGTCAGCGGCTTGGCAGCCAGTTCGGCCTGTTCGGCGGCGTCCAGCGGCAGTTCCGGCACGCGGAACACCGACCACACGATGGTCGAGATCGACAGGATCGCGCCGATCACAAAGGCGATTCGCACAATCACCGGAATGCCATTGGCATCGAGCACATCGCGCGCGACAAACGCCGTCAGCAGCGATGGCGCGAGGTAGGACAGGGTTTGCGCCAGACCGGTGAACGCGCTCTGGGTCAGGAACCCTGTCGATCGCTGGTCGGGCGCTAGCCGGTCCGCCACATAGGCGCGGTACGGCTCCATCGTGATGTTGTTGCCTGCATCGAGAATCCACAGCAGGCTGGCGGCCATCCATAGCGTGCTGGAATAGGGCATGGCGAACAGCGACAATGTGCAGATCACCGCGCCGATCAGGAAGTAAGGGGTGCGGCGGCCCATGCGGGTGTTGGTCCGGTCGCTCATCGCGCCGACGATCGGCTGGATCAGCAGCCCTGTCATCGGCCCGGCGAGCCACAGCAGCGGCATGGTCGCCTCGTCCGCGCCGAGGAAGCCGTAGATCGGCCCCATATTGGCCTGTTGCAACCCGAAAGAGAACTGGAGGCCGAAGAAGCCGATGTTCATCTCGATGATTCTGAGCAGCGAAAGCCGTGGCTTTTCCGACATGTGGCGCCTCTCTAACGATCCAGTCCCTCGCATAGTCTATGCCATGCTGTGGCACAGGGGTTACATGTTTCCACGTCATTTGCAAACGATTGCAAGATTCCTGTTGCAATCGTTTGCAAGAAAGCTAGGCATCGCATCGTCGTCGCCAAAGAAGCGCGCACCCGAGAGGAGAAATGCCATGAAATTGCGTACCGCGCTTTGCGCCAGTGCAGCCGTGTCGAGCCTGATGATCAGCCCGGCAATGGCGCAGGACAATTCCGACGCCGCAGCCACCGAAGGCGAGGAAATCATCGTTACCGCGGTTGCCCGCGGGCAGAACCGGATCGAAAGCTCGGTCTCGGTCAGCACCATCGGCGCTGAAACCCTGACCAACCTCAATCCGCCGTCCGCCGCGGACCTCATCCGCCAGATCCCGGGCATCCGTTCGGAAGCTTCGGGCGGTGAAGGCAACGCCAATATCGCGGTGCGCGGCATCCCGGTGTCGACCGGCGGCGCGCGTTACATCCAGCTTCAGGAAGACGGCCTGCCGATCCTCGAATTCGGCGACATCATCTTCGGCAATGCCGACAACTTCCTGCGTGCTGACCGCTCGGTTGCCCGCGTCGAAGCGGTGCGCGGCGGTTCGGCCTCGACCTTCGCCTCCAACGCCCCGGGCGCGGTGATCAACTTCATCTCCAAGACTGGCGAGCAGGAAGGCGGCGCGATCCAGGGCTCTGTCGGCCTCGACTTCGAAAGCTACCGGCTCGATTTCGATTACGGTGCGCCGCTTGCCGAAGACCTCTATTTCCACGTCGGCGGCTTCTATCGCACCGGTGAAGGCCCGCGCGACATTGGCTATAACGGCTATGACGGCGGCCAGATCAAGGCCAACATCACCAAGGAATTCGACGGCGGATACGTGCGCTTCCACGCCAAGTATCTCGACGACCGCACTCCCACCATCCTGCCGCAGCCGGTGCGGGTGGGCGGCAGCAACGGTAACCCCGATTATCAGGCGATTGCCGGGTTCGACCCGCGCACGGACTCGCTCTACAGCCCGTTCCTGACGCCCGCCCAATCGCTGGACGGCAACAACAATCCCGCCAGCTACGACTTCCGCGACGGGCTGTCCGTGCAGAGCATGGCCTTCGGGATCGAGAGCGAGATCGACGTTGGCAGTGGCTGGACGCTGACCAACCGTTTCCGCTTTGCCGACAATTCGGGCAGCTTCCAGTCGCCCTTCCCGGCGGGTGCGGACAGCGCGCAGAATATCGCCAACGGCATCGGCGGCGCGGGTTCGAGCATCGTCTTTGCCAGCGGGCCGAATGCCGGGCAGACCGCCAATGCGGCCAATATCGGCGGCAACGGCCTGCTCGCCAATGTCGTGGTGTTCAATGTCCGGCTGAACAGCCTCGACAACGTCACCAATGACTTCCGCGTCAACAAGACCTTCGACGTCGGCGGCGGCACGGCGAACTTCACCAGCGGCTTCTACCTGTCGCGCCAGTCGATCAACACCGACTGGCTGTGGACGAGCCACGTGCAGACCGTGCAGGGTGATGGGCAGGCCGTGCTGGTCGATATCCGCAATTCGGCGGGCAATCTGGTCACGCAGAACGGCACGGTGGGTTACAGCGCCAGCTTCTTCGGCAATTGCTGCCGCCGGAACTATGATGTCGATTACTCGACCTATGCGCCCTTCGCCTCGCTTTCGGTCGAACTGGACCGCCTGACGCTCGATGCTTCGATCCGTTACGATTACGGCGATGCCAGCGGGACGATCACCGGATCGGACAGCGGTTTCGGCGTCGGGATCGGCAGCTTCGACTTCAACCGCAACGGCACGATCAGCCCGGCCGAAGCCCAGACCGCGATCCTGCCGCTCGGCAATGCCCGGCCCGTCAATTACGAGTTCGATTACTTCAGCTTCTCGCTGGGTGCGAACTACCTTGTGACCGATGATCTGGGCGTGTTCGCACGTTACAGCCAGGGCGGCCGCCATACCGCTGACCGCAGCCTGTTCTCGCCTGCGATCAGCGCGGTTGATGGCGGCCTTCCGGGCGGCGATCAGGGCGTGGTTGCCACGGTCGATCAGCTGGAAATGGGTCTGAAGTATCAGGCCGATGGTCTGTCGCTGTTCGCCACCGGCTTCTTTGCCAAGACCGCCGAAACCAACGTGGAACTGGCCCCGCTGGAACTGTTCGACACCACCTTCGAAGCCTTCGGGATCGAACTGGAAGGCGCCTATCGCACCGGCCCGTTCACGCTGTCGGCAGGGGCGACCTGGACCGATGCCGAGATCAAGGACGCGCTGGATGCCACCACCATCGGCAACACCCCGCGTCGTCAGGCCGATCTCGTCTATCAGGCGACCGCGCAATACGACACCGACAGCTTCACGCTGGGCGCCAACGTGGTCGGCACCACGGAAAGCTTCACGCAGGACAGCAACCAGCTGGTGCTGCCCGCCTTTGCGCAGGTGAACGCCTTCCTCGCCTTCCGCCCGATCGAGCGGATCGAGGTGGGCCTCAACGCCCAGAACCTGTTCAACGCCACCGGCTTCACCGAGGCCGAGGAAGGCTCGATCCCGGCCAATGGCATCGTGCGCGCGCGCTCGATTGCCGGGCGCACGGTCCTCGCGTCGGTGCGGTTCGACTTCTAGGGAACCCGCAACGAAGCACACGGGCTGGCCGCCGCACTCTCCCCCCCAATCTTGGGTGCGCGGCCAGCCTGTTTTCTGCACGATCAATTGGGATACATCGCCGCCATGACGAGCGCCTGGACAGCCGAACACGTCAGCCGCATCGCGGAAGGGACAGGAACGCTGATCCCGGCTGTGGAGCGGCCGGACCGTTCGGGGCTGGATCCGGCGCGGCTCTACTGGGACATGTGGCCGCTGCAGGATGCCGCCGGCGCGCGCACGGTGATCGCCGGGCGCGAATTGTGGATGGCCCTGACCGCGCCGGACCGGGGCGATCAGGCGCTCCGGCATTTCGAGGCGAAGATTCACTGGATCGAACGGCGTGATGCGGGCTGGCATGACCTCGGCCCGGTCTTGCCTGTGTTTGATGTCCCCTATGAACGCGAATGGGCAGGCTCGGCGCTGCTTGATGATGGCGTGGTGACGTTGTTCTTCACCGCTGCCGGAACCGCCGCAAAGGCTGGCGGCTATCAGCAGGAATTGTGGTCCGCCAGCGCCCCGCTGGGACCGGATGGCTGGCCGGGGGAATGGTCGCCTCCCGCCCCGCTGGTGACCGGCTACGGCGAATACTACACGCCTGCCGACGCGCATGAAGGCGAAGCGGGCAAGATCAAGGCGTTCCGCGATCCGGCCTATTTCCGCGATCCCGCCGATGGCAGCGAATACCTCGCCTTTACCGCCTCGCTCGCGGGCTCCGACAGTGCCTTCAACGGAGCCTTCGGCATTGCGCGCCTGGGTGCACAGGGCTGGGTCCTGGCCCCCCCTTGCCTCCATGCAGAGGGCGTCAATAACGAGCTTGAGCGCGCCCATCTGGTGTTTCACGCGAAACATTACTACGCCTTCTGGTCGACGCAGACGGTCACTTTCGCGCCCGGTCTGCGCCATGCGCCGGGGGGATTGTACGGGATGGTGGCGGACAGCATGGCCGGGCCGTGGCGGCCTGTGAACGGCACGGGGCTGGTGCTCGCCAACCCGGCAGACCGCCCGCAACAGACCTATAGCTGGTTCGTCGATGCATCGCTGACCGTGTGCAGTTTCGTCGATGTTCTCCCTGATGGCAGCTTCGGCGGCGTGCCGGCACCGCTGTTGCAACTGGAACTGGACGGCGACCGGGCGAGCGTCCGCGCGGCGGAACAGGTCGGCTGATGCTTGGCGGGATCGAGGCGGGCGGCACCAAGTTCGTGCTGGCGGTCGGCCCGTCGCCTGACCGCATAACCGCGCGCCACACCATCCCCACCCGCGATCCGGCGACCACGCTGGCCGAGGCGGCGGAGTGGCTGGCGGGGCAGGGCGCGATCACCGCCTTGGGCATCGGCAGCTTCGGCCCGGTCGATCTCGATCGGACCTCGCCGCGCTGGGGCTTTATCACCAACACCCCCAAACAGGGCTGGGCCGATTGCGACATCGCCGGATACCTCGCCGGAACGCTGTGCGTGCCGGTCGGCTTCGACACCGATGTGAACGCGGCGGCGATGGCCGAATATGCTGCGTCGGATGCTGAGGGCGCGAGCCTCGCCTATCTCACTATCGGCACCGGGATCGGCGGCGGGCTGGTGGTGGAGGGCAAGCCTGTCCACGGCATCGCCCACCCCGAAATGGGCCACATCTACCCGCGCCGGCACCCTGATGACATTGCGTTTGCCGGCATCTGCCCGCAGCACGGCGACTGTCTCGAAGGCCTCGCCAGTGGCCCGGCGATCATCGCGCGCTGGGGGGTGTCGCTGTCGCAGCTTCCGACCGACCACCCCGGCCACGCCATCATCGCCGACTACATCGCGCAAGCCTGCCACACTCTGTTCGCGACCATCGCAGTCGGCGAAGTGGTGATCGGCGGCGGGGTTGCGAACACTCCGGGGCTGATCGAGCGGGTGGCCGAGCGGGCGCGGGAACTCGACGGTGGCTACTTCCCCGGCGGGACGCGTCACCGCATCATCCGCCCCCGCCTCGGCAGCGATGCCGGGATCACTGGAGCGCTGATGCTGGCCGAGAGTGCTGCCAAGGCTTGAGTTGTCGGCCCGTCCCCGCATAACTGGTGCGCAGAATCCAAGGGGAGGGTCGCCATGTTCCGTTTTCTTGCCGTGTTGCTGGGGATCTTCGGCCTCGCTGTCCCGCTTCATGCCGAGGATTCCGGACGGTTGCTCGAATATGACGGCGTCGCCGCAGCGGGTCTGCCCCCGCAGCGGCTGACGATCTGGTTGCCCCCCGGCTATGACGCGGGCGAGGGGCGCTATCCCGTGCTCTACATGCATGACGGGCACAACCTGTTCGACCCGGCCGAGTCCAACTTCAACAAGATCTGGGCCGCCGACAAAGCGATGCGGGCCGCCGTGCAGAGCGGCAAGGTCGAACCGCACATCATCATCGGCATCTGGGCGCCCGGGACCGACCGGCACCGCCAGTATCTCCCGCGGAGCCTTTACGACATGACTGAGGGCGACCTGTGCGCTCAGATGGACAGCTTGACGCCAGGCGGGGTGATCTCGGATCGCTACCTCGACTGGATCGCCGGGCCGCTCAAGGCCTGGGTGGACCAGAGCTTCCGCACCCGTACCGGCCGCGATGACACCGCGATCGTCGGCTCCAGCATGGGCGGGCTGATGAGCTGCTATGCTTTCCTCGAACGCCCCGAGGTGTTCGGGCGGGCAGGCTGTGTCAGCTCGCACTGGCCCGCCGTCGACCCGAGCGCCATCGACGAGGCGCAGCTCAAGGCGCTGTGGGACGGCTGGTTCGCCGCGCGGCTCGGCCAGCCGGACGGACGGCGCGTGTGGATGGACCACGGCACCGCCACGCTCGATGCGTTCTATGCGCCCTACCAACAGGTGATCGACGCGCGGTTTGCCGCTGCGGGCTGGCAGAAGGGCCGCGACTGGGAGAGCCGGGTCTACGAAGGCGCCGAGCACGAGGAGAACGCCTGGGCTGCGCGCCTTCCCGAGGTGTTCGGGTGGCTGCTGGCGAAGCAGCCCTGAGGCCTGCGTGGGCCCCGCTGTTGGAGACACATGAGACACTGCCCTGGAACAGAAAACCCGCCGCGCTCTGTGTCCCTGTGAAAAGGCAGGGGAGGGCGGCGCGGCTGGTCATTCCGGGAGCCTGCCAGCGCCAGGGCCGGTAGGAAAGCGCTCTAGCGCAAGCTGCAAGCCTCGCGCGCCAGCGTTTCGATCACGGCCCTGTCCGGCGCGCCCTTGGGCGAGACCCAGCTGCCGCCGACGCACAGCACCGGATCGAAGGCGAGCCATTCGGGCGCGTTCTCCAGACTGATCCCGCCCGTGGGGCAGAACCGGCATTGGCCGAACGGCGCGGCGAGCGCCTTCAACGCGGGCAGTCCGCCGGCCGCCATTGCCGGGAAGAACTTGAACCGGTCGAGCCCCAGATCCAGCCCGCGCATGATATCGCCCGCATTGGCAATGCCGGGAAGGAACGGCACGCCGCTGGCAATCGCTGCCTTCCCGAGCGTTTCGGTGAGGCCGGGAGAGACGATGAACTCGCTCCCCGCTTCCAGCGCCGCATCCAGTTCGCGCGGGTTGGTGACGGTGCCAGCCCCGACAATCGCGCCTTCGACCTGCTTCATTGCCCGGATCGCGGGCAGGGCGGCGGGCGTGCGCAGGGTCACTTCCAGCACCCGCAACCCGCCAGCCACCAGCGCTTCGGCCAGCGGAACGGCGTGGGCGACATCGTCGATCACGATCACCGGGATCACCGGAGCGACCCGCATCAATTCATCGATTGTGGCCACGTTACATTCCTCCGGTGACAAGCATCGCGCTCGCGCCTTGTTCGGCCCCGTCGGCGAAGTGGCGCATCATGCCGAACAATTCCCGGCCCGTGCCGCTGTCTGCAATCGGGTCGAGCGCAGGCTCGCGGTTGGCCAGATCGGCATCGGTGTTGAGATCGCCGGTGACCGCGCAGAGCCGCACCACATCGCCATCGCGCAGCCGGGCCAGCGGGCCGCCGCCCAGCGCCTCGGGGGTGCAGTGGATCGCGGCGGGAACCTTGCCCGAAGCGCCCGACATCCGGCCATCGGTGACCAGCGCGACCTTGAACCCGCGATCCTGCAACACGCCCAATGCCGGGGTCAGCTTGTGGAGTTCGGGCATCCCGTTGGCGCGCGGCCCCTGGAAGCGGACGACGACCACCACATCGCGGTCAAGCTCGCCCGCCTTGAAGGCGGCCGCAACGCTGGCCTGATCCTCGAACACGCGGCACGGGGCTTCGATGGTCCAGCGGCTTTCGTCCACGGCAGATGTCTTGAAACAGGCGCGGCCAAGATTGCCTTGCAGCAGCCGCATCCCGCCATCGGGCTTGAACGGATTGCTGACGGGGCGGAGCATGGTGTCGTCCATGCTGGCGCCGACTTCGCGCCATACGAGATCGTCTCCCTCTAGGCCGGGTTCGCGGGCGTAATCGCTGAAGTCACCGCGCCCGACGGTCAGGATATCGCCGTGGGCCAGCCCCTCGGCCAGCAACTCGCCGATGACATAGCCCATGCCGCCTGCGGCGTGGAACTGGTTCACATCGCCCGAGCCATTGGGATAGACCTGCGCGATCAGCGGCACGGCGCTGGAAAGCTCGGAAAGGTCGTCCCAGTCGAAGATCACGCCTGCCGCGCGCGCCATGGCGGGCAGGTGGATCGCGTGGTTGGTCGATCCGCCGGTCGCCAGCAGGCCCACGGCTGCGTTGATCACCGCCTTTTCGTCGACACATAGGCCCAGCGGGCGATAGTCGTCACCCTTGCGCCCAAGCGCGGCCACACGATGCACCGCCTCACGATCGAGCGCCTGACGCAGCTGCGTTCCCGGTTGGATGAAGGCGCTGCCCGGAATGTGCAGGCCCATCATCTCCATCATCATCTGGTTGGAATTGGCCGTGCCGAAGAAGGTGCAGGTGCCGGGCGAATGGTAGCTCGCCATCTCGCTCGCCAGCAGTTCGGCGCGGGTCGCCTTGCCTTCGGCATAGAGCTGGCGGACGCGCTGCTTTTCCTTGTTGGGGATACCGGTCGGCATCGGGCCGCTTGGCACAAAGATGGTCGGCAGGTGACCGAAGCGCAGTGCGCCCATCAAGAGGCCCGGCACGATCTTGTCGCAGATGCCGAGCATCAGCGCGCCGTCATACATGGCGTGGGACAGGGCCACAGCAGCGGACAGCGCGATCACGTCGCGGCTGAACAGCGACAGCTCCATGCCGGTCTCGCCCTGCGTCACCCCGTCGCACATCGCCGGCGTGCCGCCCGCGACCTGCGCCGTCGCGCCGATTTCGCGGGCGTAGATTTTCAGCCGGTCAGGGTAACGGCCATAGGGCTGGTGGGCCGACAGCATGTCATTGTAGCTGGTGACGATCCCGATATTCGCGCCCCGGCCCGTAACCAGCGCCGCCTGATCCTCCAGCGCGCCAGCATAGGCATGGGCGAGGTTCGAGCACGAGACGGCATTGCGCTCGCCCATGTTGTCGCCTTCGCGGCGGATCAGATCGAGATAGGCTTGGCGGGTCGGCCTCGATCGCTCGATCACCCGCTGCGTCACCTTGTGAAGGGTGTCGTGAAGGGGCTTACTCATGCCAGGTTACTCCGTCGCGTTCCGCAAGTGCGATGGCCGCGCTCGGCCCCCAGCTTCCGGCGGTGTAGGTTTTTGGGGTAAGGCTTTCCGCCGCCCAGCCTGCGCGGATCGCATCGACCCATTCCCACTGTGCTTCCACTTCGTCGCGGCGGACGAACAGGGTCTGGTCGCCTTCAACCAGGTCGAGCAGCAGGCGTTCATAGGCAATCCGCCGCACCGCGCCCGAGAACACATCGGGCATGGCGATATTGAGCGGCACAGAGCGCAGGCGGATGCCTTCGCGGTCCAGTCCCGGCACCTTGGCCATCAGTGACAGGGTGATGTTTTCTTCAGGCTGGATGCCGATGACGAGGCGGTTGGGCTGCATCGTCGCGCCCTTTCCGGCGAAGATCGAGTGCGGGACACAACGGAACTGGATCGCGATTTCGGTGACGCGCTTGGGCATCCGCTTGCCGGTGCGCAGGTAGAACGGCACGCCCTTCCAGCGCCAGTTATCGACATGAGCCTTGATCGCGACGAAGGTTTCGGTGTCGGATGGCTTGCCCAGTTCCTCGTCATAGCCCGGCACAGCCTGCCCGCTGATGGCACCTGCGCGATACTGGCCGGTGACTGTCTCGCTGGCCGATACGGGGCGCAGGGCGCGCAGCACCTTGACCTTTTCGTCGCGCACGGCGGTCGCATCGAAATGCGCAGGCGGCTCCATCGCGACGAGCGCGAGCAGCTGGAGCATGTGGTTCTGCACCATGTCCCGGATCGCGCCGGCATCGTCATAGAAGGCGACGCGCCCTTCGAGGCCCACCGTCTCGGCGACCGTGATCTGCACGTGATCGATATGAGCCGCGTTCCACAGCGGCTCGAACATGATGTTGGCGAACCGCAGTGCGAGCAGGTTCTGCACCGTCTCCTTGCCGAGATAGTGGTCGATCCGGAAGATGCGGCTTTCGGGGAAGGCGCCTGCGACCGCGTCATTGATCTCGCAGCTTGTGGCCAGATCTGTGCCGAGCGGCTTTTCGAGGCACATGCGCACATTCTCGCCCGTCAGCCCGGCTGATTGCAGCCCCTTGATCGTCGGGCCGAACAGGCTCGGCGCGGTCGAGAGGAAGATTGCCAGACCATCCTTGGGCGTGCCGACCTTGGCGGCCAGATCGGCATAGCCTTCCAGCGTTGTGGCATCGAGCGTCTGGTAGCTGAGGCGGTTGAGGAACTCCGCCATCCGCCCGCGCCGGTCCGCGGGGAGATACTTCTCCAGCGCAGCGCGAGCGAAGTTGCGGTATTCGCTGTCCGACATGCTGCTGCGGGCGGTGCCGATGATCTTGAGCCCCGGCCCGAGCAACCCGTCGGCATCGAGCGCGAACAGGCTGGGCAGCAACATGCGCTGGGCAAGATCGCCGGTGGCTCCGAACAGCAGCAGGCGGTCAGCGGTAAAGCTCATGCAGGTGACCCTTTCCTCGTGCGCCCTACCTAGGCGCGCGAGGAATTATCCGCCAGTGGGCGCATACTTATTCAAGCGCGGTCTGCGGTTCGCGTCAGCGAACCTCGTACAACTACGCCGGGCGCCGCGCGTAGAGGCCGAACCCGGCGATAATCGCATAGCAGGCAATCGGCAGAATCATCGCCGTGCCGAGGCTGCCGCTCGCATCAGCCAGGATCCCGGTCAGCAGCGGGATCACCGCGCCGCCGAAAATGGCGATGTTGATGATCCCCGATCCGTCCGCCGCGCGGGCGCCCAGCTTCTCGCAGGCGAGGCTGAAGATCGTCGGGAACATGATCGAATTCATCAGGCCCACGGCCAGCAGGCTATAACCCGCTGTCGTACCGGTCGCCGACGTCGAGAACAGCACCAGCGCAATCGCGCCTGCCGCAGCCCCCAGCAGCACCAGCCCGGGGCTGACGAAGCGCAGCACCGCCGATCCGATGATCCGTCCGACCAGCGCGCCGCCCCAGTAGATGAAGATCAGATCGCCCGCGGCCCGTTCGGTCAGGCCCATGACGCTTTCCTGCATCAGGTAGCCGACGATCAGCGATCCAATCGCGACCTCCGCACCGACATAGAGGAAGATGCAGAGCGCACCGTAGGAGAACCGCGTGCGGGCCATCAGCGGGTTGCCCCACAGCCAGATCGCCGGGCCTGCCATCAGCAGGGCAATGCCGGGCAGTTCGTTGCCCTGGATCACCAGCCAGCCGCCAGCGATGATCGGCACGATCCCGGCCAGATAGCGGGCGGGGGTCGTCAACGCCGCATCGCGCTCCGCCGCAGCATCGTGCGGCAGCTTGTTGCGATAGACCCACACCACCGCGGCAATCACTGCCAGCGCAACGGCAAGGCCGATATAGGTCGAGACAATCGCGGCGCTTTCCGCCGTGCGATAGGCGTCAAGCTCCGCGCCGCTCAGCTCCTTGGCGGAAACGCCTGCAAGGCCGCCCAGAATCAGGCCCGATCCGACACGCGGGAAGATCGTGGTGCCGAGGCTGTTGAACGCCTGCGCGAAGGTCAGGCGGCTGTGCACGGTCTTTTGCGGGCCGAGCAGGCTGATCAGCGGATTGGTGACGACCTGCACCACCACGACGCCGCTTGCCAGAATGAACAGCGCGGCCAGAAACAGGCCATAGGTCGCGGTCTGGCTGGCAGGGATGAACAGCAGGCAGCCGCACATCATGGTCAGCAGGCCAACCACCGCGCCGCGCATATAGCCGACCCGCTTGACCAGTTCCGCGCCGGGGATCCCGATCATCAGATAGGCGGTGAAGAAGCAGAACTGCACCAGCATCGCTTCGGTGTAGCTGAGGGTGAACAGCTCCTGCAGCTTGGGCAGGATCACGTCGTTCAGCGAGGTGATTCCGCCGAAGATGAAGAACAGCGCGAAGACGAAATAGTTGAGGCCCGGTGCCTGCACCTGCGGCGCATCGCTCAAGTCGTCTCCCACGGCTGTTGCCGCGCCCATAGGTGCCATCGCCATTGTCGCTCTCTCCCCAAGCCACGCAATTTTTCTGCTAACGTTCACAATCCGCGCGCTCTGACTGATTTGCAAGACCCCCGCGCACAAATCCAGTGCGAATAGCAATGCACGTGCGCCTTGCGCGCCTGCACCCTCCGGCCCTAGAAGCCTCAGCCATGAACGGGGGATCACGCAGACGGCCGACATCGTTCGATGTGGCGGAGCGGGCCGGCGTCAGCCAGCCGACTGTCAGCCGTGCGCTGTCGGGTTCGCCCGCCATTGCCGAAGCGACCCGGCGCAAGGTGATCGAAGCCGCCGAGGCTTTGGGATACTTTGTCGATGAACGCGCCGCGCGGCTGCGCCGGGGTTCCACCGGTACGCTCGCCGTGGTGGTCATATGCCGCGAAGGCGACAGCGCCTCCAGCATCAACCCGTTTGCCTATGCCTTGCTCGGCTCTGTGTGTGTGGCGGCGTCGGAACGCGGGTTTGAAACGCTGGTGAGCTTTCAGGCGCGCGAGGCGGATTTCTTCGGCCATTATCAGGAACAGGGCCGCGCCGACGGGCTCGTGGTGATCGGCACCACCACCAATGCGGCTGCGTGGGAGCATTTTCGCGGGCTTGAGAGCGAAGGGCGCAAGGTCGCCTATTGGGGCTCGCCCTTCGACGAGCTTGACTGGGTGCGCTCGGACAACCGCGCGGCCGGCAAGCTGGCGGTCGAACACCTGCTGGCCGCAGGCTACCGCCGCCCATGCTTCCTCGGCGCGCTCAATACCCCGCAGGTGCAGTTCACCGAACGCTATGAAGGCTATGCCGAAGCGATGCGCGCCGCCGGGCTCGAGCCGTGCCTTGCGCCCACCGTCAACGCCCCCACCCGCGAGGAAGAAGGCCGCCGCGCCGCCCGCCGCTTGATCGAGCGGGGTGAGGGGATCGACGCGGTGTTTGCCGCCTGCGACGCGATGGCGCTGGGCGCGATCGAGGCCTTTGCCGCCGCCGATATTGCGGTGCCGCAGCAAGTTGGCGTGATGGGCTTCGATGATCTGGTCGCAGGCCGGTTCAGCCGCCCGCCGCTCACCACCATCGCGCCTGATCCGGCCGAGGCCGGGGCAGCACTAGTCGAAGCCGTGCTGGACGAAGGCGAGGCCGCGCGCCGCCGTGTGCCGGTGTCGCTGATCGTGCGGGGAAGCACTGCGCGCTGATTGTGTTCCGCACGCCCTCCGGCGTGCGAAATCCTCGCTCATGCGGCCTAAAGGCCGCGTCGCTGCGGGCGGCCAGTCGGCCTTGCGGTCGCTTCGCGACCGACCAGTTCTTTGTCGGCGAGCGCGGGGAGGATAGGGATTACCCGTGCGCGCCGAATTCGTTGGCGATGGCGGTGGATATGCGCAGCGACAATTCCTGCGCGCGGGCGATCGGTGTCATGAAGTCACGCTCGATCGCGCCATAGCCTTCCTCGCCGCCGTCGGGGTAATCGCTTGGTTCGTCCAAGGGGAAGTCACGCGGGCCGGGGATGCGCACCGGGAAGGCGCGGCGCAATTGGGCGAGGGCTTCCTCGACGCGCAAGGTCATCACCATCTCGATCACGTCGCGGCGGCTGATGTCGTTGGCCCGGCTGAAGGCAGGGACGGCGACGGCCTTGAGGAACATGTGCTGGAGCAGCGCCAGCCGCAGGGCCTGCAACACGCCGATCCGGCGGCGCACGTGTTCGCGGGCATCGTCCTGTGCTTCGTCGGGCAGCAGATCGGTCAGGCGGTGCAGCTTGATCGCGTCAATCCTGAGTCGCGATGCAAGGCGGCGGAACACGCCTGTCCGGTCGTCGCCGACGAGATATTCGGCCAGCGCCGCGCAAGACCCGGCAAGGTGATCCTCGGTCCCGCGATAGGTTCGGCTGGCCCAGTAGGCCGAGTTGAACAGCTCGCCGTAAGCCGCCACGGTCTTGATGCTGGCGAGCGCATTGGCCCCGCGCACCAGCCGCAGGATCTGGCTGCCGCGCGGGCTTTCGCTCAGCAGCGCAGCGATTTCTTCGCGGTTGGCGTCTGCCGCGCTGCCGATCCCGGCGATGACATTGACGGGGTAGCCGAGCTGCTGGAGGATCGCGTTGTGCGGGATCGCGCGGATCTGGCGCAGGCTCATCTCGCGGTCGGCGTTGATGTCCGACTGGCGGCGCGAGACGCGGCTGCCGGTGGGGTTCAATAGCCCCAGCCCGAAGGCAGTCACCGCGCGGGCATAGGTGCGGCTGGCGAGATGATCGCCCTGATGCTCCTTCACCGCGCGGTAGAAATCGAGGCTGATGTCGGTGCGGTGGTAGAACGGATCGGCGGGCGCGGCGAGGTCAGTCTCGGCGGGGCGCAGTTCGGCGATGCGGCTGAGGGTGGCGAGCGCCAGTTCGGGCGTGGCGAAGAACAGATAACCGTCGCCGCCCTGAAAGCTGACCTCGGGCTCCAGCCGGACGCCCGCCCGCGCAAACCGCCGCCGCGCCCACGGCGACAGCGGCCATTCGAGCCGGTCGCGGAAGGATGCGGGATGCGCGCCGCGGCCCATGCTTTCGCCGTGGGTGTTGAACACCAGCGCCGCAATGTCGGACAGGCCATTTGCGGCCATGGCCTCGGCCAAGCGACCCTGAAGGCGTTCGATCGCCAGCGCTGCGGGCACCTGCCCCACGAACCGTCCGGCATCCGAAAACCCGGTCTGCACCGCCACCCGGCCCCTTGTGCGGGCGTAAGCGCGGTAGGCAGGCTCGGCCAGCAGCGCATCGAGGAAGCGGCCGCCGTGTTCCAGCGCGGTTTCGGTCTCGAACAGGGGCGAGACATCGACCTTGTCCTCCACCCCGAACAGCTTGGCGAAATAGAGCGCGGCCAGCACCGTGGCGGGCTGCTCGCACTCGGCCACCAGCATCCGGATCGGCGCGTCGGCATCGATATGCTTGAGGATCTGCGCCATCGCGAGGAACTGGCGGATCGCGGTCGAGCTTTCGGTGGCCAGCGCGGCGAAATTGGTGCGCAGCGGCTTGGCTTCATCGACCAGCTTGCGAAGGGTGGCGATCGCCCCCTTGCTGGCGAGGTCGATGGCCTCGTGATCCCCCAACCGGCGGCGCACCGCGTTGTGGAGCTGCTTGGCGTTCACGCGGAAGTGGATCCAGCCCATGCCCAGCCCGTCAGCCCGCATGGCGGAGGCAAGGGTAAGGAGGCGAACGGCCCGGTCAGGCGCGGCGGTTCCGGCCTCGGCTTCCAGCGCGCCGATCAGGGGGCTGAGCGAGAGCAGGTTGTCAGCGCTGTGGGTGGTCAGCCGGTTGGCGGCGGTGGCCAGCGCCTCTGCGCTCGACAGATCGGCGGCGAAATCGGTGGCCCGTGCGGCGGCGAAGGCGGCGGCGGGGCGCAGGGTTGCGAGCAGCGGGTGGGCAGCGTCGATGCTTTCGAGACTGGCGGTGTAACGCGCCAATCGTTCGGCCTTCTCGGCGAGACGGAAGGCGATCGAGGTATGCCAGCCGATATCGGTGCGCCCGTCCATGTCGTAGCCGACCCAGCTGGCAAAGCGGAACGGCAGAGGGCGGAGCGCGCGCCAGTCGTCCGGCCAGCGGCTGCGCGCTTCCGCCAGCAGGCGGGCGACGATCACGTCGCGCGCGTCCTGCGCGCGGGCCATGGCGTCCATCGCGGCGCGGTGTTCATGTTCGAGCGTCACGGCGGTGCGGGTGGAAGGCACGGCGCAGGCGGCCGCATCATCCCCGCCCGACGCAGCAGCAGCGACCGCCTCGGCCTGTGCAGGCGCGAGCAGGAAGGTCGGATGGGCGGTGAACACGGCGTGGAGCTGCGGGCGTTCCCAGCGGGCGGCGAAGGCCTCGAA
>JAUMAX010000023.1:0-58984 GCA_032116115.1 Porphyrobacter sp. | reverse complement strand
CCCCATAGGTGCCAAGCCCGGTTTCAGCGACGTTGAGATAGACCTCCATGATCCGCCGCTTGCCCCAGATCGTCTCGATCCAGAAGGTGAACCACGCTTCCAGCCCCTTGCGGAAGAAGCCGCCGCCTTGCCACAGAAACACGTTCTTGGCGGTTTGCTGGCTGATGGTCGATCCGCCGCGGATGCGCCCGCCTTCCATGTTTTCCTTCATCGCCTGCTCGATCGCCTCGGCATCGAAGCCGTAATGCTCGCAGAAGCGGGAATCTTCCGCCGCGATCACTGCGCTGACCAGATTGCGGTCGATATTGTCGAGGCTTTCCCAGTCCTTGGTGATGCCGTTTTCGTCCATCAGCATGGTCGCGGTGACGGGGACGGGAAGCCATTTGAAGGCCACCACCAGCACCAGAGTAAGCCCGATGAAGGCGCCGAAGGCCTTGGCGATGATGCGCAGGATCGTGAACACGGCGCCCGCTCTAGCGCAGGCGCGGGGGCGAGGGAAGCATCGGCGCTTGCAGGCAGGGCCGCCGCGTGGCTACCTAGGCCCGCACTCAGGGGAGAATTCGACATGCGCCTGTTCCACACTGCCGCCAGCGCCATTGCGCTTGTCCTTGCCGCCAGCCCCGCGCTGGCCGAGGCGCCCGCAACCCGGGCTGCGATCGAGGCGGAGTATGACAATTACCTCGCCCCGCTGTTCCTCGACTTCCACCAGAACCCGGAACTGGGCTTTCTTGAAAATCGCACCGCCGCCAAGATGGCCGCCGAACTGAAGGCCGCCGGGCTGGAGGTGACAACCGGCGTCGGCAAGACCGGCGTGGTCGGCATCCTGAAGAACGGCGATGGGCCGCTGATCCTGCTGCGCGCCGATATGGACGGGCTGCCGGTCGAGGAGAAGAACGGCCTCGCCTACGCCTCGAAGGCGATGCAGGTGGGCGAGGACGGCAAGGAATATCCCACGATGCACGCCTGCGGGCATGATGTGCATATCACTTCGATGGTCGGCACCGCGCGGCGGCTGGTCGCCATGAAAAGCCAGTGGAAGGGCACGCTGATGTTCATCGTCCAGCCTGCCGAGGAAGGCGTGCGCGGGGCGAAAGCGATGATGGAGGACGGGCTGTACGAACGCTTCGGCAAGCCCGATTATGCGCTGGCCTTCCATGTCGCTGCGGAACTGGAGACGGGCAAGGTCTCTGCGTCCGAGGGCATCCAGTATTCATCCTCGGATTCGCTCGACATCCGCGTGCCCGGCATCGGCACCCACGGCGCCGCCCCGCATCTGGGCCGCGATCCGGTGTATATCGCCTCGCAGGTGGTGACCGCACTGCAATCCATCGACAGCCGCGAAATTTCGCCGACCAAGCCGGTGGTGGTGACCGTCGGCTCGTTCCACGCCGGATCGAAGCACAACATCATCTCGGACGAGGCCAAGCTGCAAGTCACGGTGCGCGCCAATGACGAGGAGACGCGCGAACAGGTGATCGCCACGGTTGAACGGATCGCGGTCAATATCGGCAAGGCGCACGGGTTGCCGGACAATATGCCGGTGACGGTGACGCGCCTGTCGGGGACGCCGACGACGATCAACGACGCCGCGCTCGCCCGCCGCCTCAACGCTGTGATGCAGCGCGAACTGGGCGCGGCCGCGTTCCAGCCGTTCGAGCAGAAGAACATGGGCGCGGAAGACTTCACCTATTTCGTCACCGAAGGCCTCGGCGTGCCCGGGTATTACTTCGCGGTCGGCGGCACCACGCCGGAACGCCTCGCAGCAGCCAAGGCGGGCGGGCCGCCGATCGCCGGGCACCATTCCCCGCTGTTCCAGATCGCCCCGAGAGAGAGCGTGGTGCTCGGCACGCGGGCGATGGTGGCGGCTGTGCTGGATCTGGCAGGGAAGAAGTAGCCATGCGCGCGCTGGTCGGTTCGCTCGCGCTAGCTTTCTCGCTGACAGGAGCCCCGGCGATGGCATCCGACGAGGGTGAGAGCGATGAAGCCGAAGTTGCGCTCGAACGCCTCCACGCGCCGCTCCCGCTCTACACTTTCGATTGGCCCAATCTGTGGCCGCGCAGCTTCACCGACGATGGGCCGGACTTGTCGTTCGGGTGCGCCAGCCGCGTCGCCTTCGGTGACTGGCAGTTCGTTTCCGAGCTGGCGGACTACGGCGGGCTGAGCGGGTGGACGCGGATCGAGAATTACGGGGTCTTCCATTGCGCTGCCAATCTCCATGAGGCTGAGGAGCGCAACGAGCTTGCCGAGGGCGAGTTCTCGCGCGGGCTGTTCGCGCTAATCGGGACGGGCCGCGCGGCAGGGAAGACTTACGAGCTGTGGGTGCTGCAACGGGGCTTTGTCCCCGGCAGTAGCTACATCCTGCTCGCCCGCGATCCGGCCGTGCAGGCGGAGGGAGCCATTGCCCGCTTCGACGTGCTGCAACGCCAATGCCCGCCCGGGCGGCTGCGCAAGGCCGAGGGAATGGATGTCTGGTCGACAAGCTACTGCGCCATCGAGAGCCGGGACGAGCTTCTGGCGCTGGCGCGCGAGATGCTGCGCAAGCCGTTCGTTGGTGAATTCGTCAGGATGGGCGATGTCCTGCCCGAGCCTGCCAAGGTCGAATAATAGGGCTTCTTCGGCCGGTCATTACAAGTGGGACATGGTTTGAACTCATACGAGAAGGGGCACCGCGATCATCTCGCGGCGCCCCTTTGCTCTTGACTTGTGGGCCTGCGATTACGCCATCCCCGGCAGCAGCCGTTCACCCGCAATCCGCTGCATCGCTTTTTGCAGCTTTTCGAACGCGCGCACTTCGATCTGCCGGATCCGTTCGCGGCTCACATCATAGGCCTGCGACAATTCTTCCAGCGTCTGCGGCTTTTCGGTCAAGCGGCGTTCGGTCAGGATGTGACGTTCCCGCTCGTTGAGGCTTTCCATCGCTTCGGACAGCATCGCCATGCGCATCTGCGATTCTTCGGCCTCGGCCACGGTTTCGTCCTGCAGCGGGCGATCATCCGCCAGCCAGTCCTGCCATTGGCCGCTGCCTTCCTCGTCCCCGCGCAAGCTGACGTTGAGCGACGCATCGCCGCCCATCATCATGCGCCGGTTCATGTTGATCACTTCCTGCTCCGGCACGCCCAGATCGGTGGCGATCTTGGTCACGTCTTCGGGCGACAGGTCGCTGTCTTCATAGGCTTCGAGCTGCTTCTTCATCCGGCGAAGGTTGAAGAACAGCTTCTTCTGCGCAGCGGTGGTGCCCATCTTCACGAGGCTCCACGACCGCAGGATGAACTCCTGCATCGAGGCCTTGATCCACCACATCGCGTAGGTCGCGAGGCGGAAACCGCGATCGGGTTCGAACTTCTTGACGCCCTGCATCAGGCCGACATTGCCTTCCGAAATCAGATCGGACACGGGCAGGCCATAGCCGCGGTACCCCATCGCGATCTTCGCGACGAGCCGCAGGTGGCTGGAAACAAGCTGGGCAGCCGCTTCGGGGTCTTCGTGTTCCTGATAACGCTTGGCGAGCATGTATTCCTGCTCAGCCGTGAGAACCGGGAACTTGCGGATTTCCGACAGATAGCGATTGAGGCTCTGCTCACCGCTCAGCGCCGGGACCGACGAACTTCTGGACTTGGTCACGTTTTACCTAACCTTTCTGGTGTCGACCGCTTGCACAGGACCCCTGATGGGCATCCCGTGATCTGGGCCACGGGTTCTATATATACGCGAAAACGCCTCGGTTGTATGCGCGTTTCATCGATCACTACGTCGCAGTTGGTCGATAAGTTCCTGCATGTCTGGCGGAAGATCGCTCCGAAATTGCACCATTTCGCCTGTCACCGGGTGCACAAAGCCAAGTTCGGCGGCGTGCAGGGCCTGCCGGGCAAAGCCGAGTCGCTCCAGATCATCGCGAAGCGATTTGGGGGTTCGGCCATAGGCAGGGTCTCCCAATAGTGCATGGCCGATTGACGCGCAGTGAACACGCACCTGGTGGGTGCGCCCGGTTTCCAGCCGGCATTCGATCACAGCGGCATCAAACAGCCGTTCGATCACTGTGTAATGGGTGATCGCGGTTTTCCCGCGTGAGGAATTGTTGGGGAGCACCGTCATTTTCTTTCGGTCCGAATCCGACCGACCCACGCGCGCATTGATCGTGCCCTCAGACGGGGAGGGGTGCCCGGCGCACACCGCGATATAGCGGCGGTGGACAGTGTGCGCGGCGAACTGCACGGCAAGGCCTTCATGCGCGGCGTCGGACTTGGCAACCACCAGCAGCCCCGATGTGTCCTTGTCGATCCGGTGGACGATGCCGGGGCGCGCGACTCCGTTGATGCCTGACAGGTTGCCCCTGCAGTGGTGGAGCAGCGCATTGACCAGCGTCCCGGTGATATTGCCCACCGCCGGGTGGACGACCATGCCCGCCGGCTTGTCGACCACGATCAGGTGCGCATCTTCATAAGCGATGGTGAGCGGGATAACTTCCGGCTTGGCCTCGGCCGGCATGGCGGCGGCAATGATGATGCGAAACGGCGTATCGGCCGCAACCTTCATCGATGCTGCGGTGGCGGTTTTGCCCGCCACATCGACCCGGCCTTCATCAATCAACCCCTGCACCCGCGCGCGGCTGAGGCCAGTGGCCTCGGCCAGCGCCTTGTCGAGGCGGGAGGGGGCGGGGATGGTGCCGGTGATGGTCTGAGGTTCGTTCACAACACGCCCCTAACCGTTCGCCCCGAACTTGTCGCCACCTCACCCTCACTCCGTCTGCCCTGAGCTTGTCGAAGGGCTGCACTTTCTTTAATGCTGTCCTATGCCATTTTGGGCCTACATGCTCCATTGCAATGCAGGTCGGTTCTACACCGGCCATACGGATGATCTGGAGCGGAGGATCGCGCAGCACAAGGCTGGGCATTTCGAAGGCTTCACCAAACGCTTTCTTCCGGTCGAACTTGTTTGGGCGGATGAGTTTGCCACCCGGGACGAGGCCAAAGCCGCTGAACTCAGGATCAAGGGCTGGTCCCGGGCCAAGAAGATGGCGCTGATCCGTGGTGATTGGGAGGCCATCTCGCGCCTTGCGAAAAAGAAGGGCAGCCCTTCGACCAGCTCAGGGCAGACGGGTCTGGAGGTTTCCGCGCAAGCCCTCGATGCCATGCGCGCTGCCGCCCTTGCTGCGCACCCGCTGGAGGCTTGCGGCATCTTGCTGGGGACAGGCGGGCGGATCACCGAAGCGCGCCAGACCGCCAACGTCCACCCTTCACCGCACACCCATTTCGAGATCGACCCGCAGGCCTTGATCGATGCGCACCGCGCTGACCGTGCTGGCGGTCCTGATGTTGCGGGATATTTCCATTCGCACCCTGTGGGCGCCGCTGCCCCGTCTGCCACCGACCGTGCATCGGCGGCGGGCGACGGGCGCATCTGGGCGATCATCGCGGGGGCGGACATCACCTTCTGGCGCGACGCAGCGACAGGCTTTGCCCCGGTTTCCTACGGCCTTGCTGCGCAGTAGAATGCGGCGATGACCAGCAACCTGTCCGCTTTATCAACCCATTCGCGCTGTCTGCGGCACGCCCGTGGTTGGCAAGGCGGGTTATTTGGCTCTAGACAGTGTCGCATGTGTCTCCAAC
This sequence comes from Porphyrobacter sp., assembly GCA_032116115.1. Classification (GTDB taxonomy): domain Bacteria; phylum Pseudomonadota; class Alphaproteobacteria; order Sphingomonadales; family Sphingomonadaceae; genus Erythrobacter. The sequence goes on along the minus strand of JAUMAX010000023.1, from coordinate 53,378 downwards.
ACGGCTGGACCTGAACAATTCCATGATTTCACAGACTGATCTTGCCGCGATGCTCTGTTCGCGCCTGTGCCATGACATGCTCTCGCCTGTGGGCGCGCTCGCCAATGGCCTGGAACTGCTCGCTGACGAGCAGGACCCGGAAATGCGGTCGAAAGTGGTCGAACTGCTCGAACAATCGGCGAAGATCAGCACCGACAAGCTCAAGTTCTTCCGGCTCGCCTTTGGTGCAGCGGGCGGCTTTGGCGAGGCGATCCCGGTGGACGAGGCCAAGGCCGTGATCGATGCGCTGGCGTCGGATGCCAAGCGGGTCGAGGTCAACTGGGCCATCGCAGACCCCAGCCTGCCCAAGCCTGCGGTCAAGGTGATGCTCAATCTGGCGCAGATCGCGCTGGATGCGCTGGTGCGCGGCGGGACGCTGGATATCGGGGCCGAACGCCGCGATGGCGCGGTCGAGATCGTCGCCCGCGCGCGGGCCGAGCGGATCGCGTTCGACGAGACCATCGGCCGGGCCTTGCAAGGCGACCTCGATGAAAGCGAGATCACCAGCCGCACCGCCGCCGCCTACATGATCGCAGTGCTGGCCGAGGAGATGGAGGGCGGCCTCCAGTACAAGCTGGGCGACGGAGCGCTGGTGCTGGGCGCGGTGCTGCCCGAGCCTGAAGGCATGATCGGGTAAGCGCGCCGGTGTCGGGGGGCATGGGAGACGACGAACTGGTCCACCGCGAGGTTCCCTCGCCCAATCATGGTGAGCGGACGCTGCCGGTCTCGATGGTGGTGATCCACTATACCGAGATGAAGCCGGTCGAAGCCGCGCTGGAACGGATGTGCGACCCCGCATCGTCGGTCAGCGCGCATTACTGCATCACCGAAGAAGGCGAGGTCATCCGGCTGGTGCCTGAAGACCGCCGGGCATGGCACGCAGGGGCGAGCTATTGGCGCGGCATTCCCGACGTGAATTCGGCGAGCATCGGGATCGAGCTCGACCATCCCGGCCACGCGAGCGAGAATGGGGGCTATCGCGGCTTTGCCGAGGCGCAGATCGATGCGCTGATCCCGCTGCTCAGCCGGATCGTGAAGCAGTACGACATCCCGCGCGCCAACGTGGTCGGCCATTCCTGCGTCGCACCGATGCGCAAGGTCGATCCGGGCGAGCTGTTCCCGTGGGACCGCCTGGCGCAATACAAGCTGTGCCTGCCGCGTCCGCAATGCCTTGCGGCGGGCAATCCGTTCCACAACCTCGGTTCGTTCTTCCTCGCGCTGGAACGCTTTGGCTATGATATCACCGATCAGGTGAAGGCGGTCGAGGCGTTTGAACGGCGCTGGCGGCCCGAACACATCACCGGCGTGCCGGACGGCGAGATCGCCGCGATCCTGTGGCAATTGCTGCTCGACCGCGACCAGGGGCGGACGCGGTGAAGCATCGCGCTGAAAAGCGGGAACCGGTTTTCAGCACCAGCGATGCGGCAAACAGAAATAGCTATTGCCTCAAGGTGAGCCTATAGCCCGCCCGGTCAGGGGGCCTGAGGCAGCCGCGTGCTTATGCGCGAGGAAAGTCCGGGCTCCACGAAACAAGGGTGGCGGGTAACGCCCGCCGGTTGCCCGCAAGGGCGGCAAGGGAAAGTGCCACAGAGAGCAAACCGCCGATGGCCCCGGGCTCGTTCCGGGGGACAGGCAAGGGTGAAAGGGTGCGGTAAAAGCGCACCGGGGGGCTGGCAACAGCAACCGCATGGCAAACCCCACCCGGAGCAAGGCCGAATAGGGGTCTCGCGCCTTTCGCAAGAAGGGTAGGCGTGTTTCGCGCCGAGAGACCCGGGTTGGCTGCTAGAGCGCCGGAGCAATCCGGCGAGCAGATGAATGGCTGCCACCGCAGGCCCGTCCCTTCGGGGATACAGCCTGAGGAGACAGAACCCGGCTTATGATGGCCCCCTGATTTGTTGTTTTTGTTGCCTTTCCGCTTCACCAGAAGGAAGAACCCCCAATGCAGGTGATCGGATCGGCCATAACGCCGCGCGTGTCAGCACACCGCCCGTTTTCCCAGCGCCTCGCGATAATCCTTGCGGTTGTGGTGCAGATTGGCGCTGGCTTCCTGCCGCGCTTCGGGATCGGCGAGTTCATCGGCGACCGTTCGGATGCAGTGCGCACGCTGATCACGCCTGCGGGATGGGCTTTCGCGATCTGGGGGCCGCTGTTCCTCCTGTCGATCGCCTTCGCCGTGTGGCAGGCGCTTCCGGCCCAGCGCAACAACGCCCTGCTCGCGCGCATCGCCTGGCCTGCGGCGATTGCCCTGGCGGCGCAGGGGGTGTGGTCGACCTATACCCAGTTGGCGAACCTCACCGTGATTTCCGTGGTGATCATCCTCGTCTCGCTCGCCGGTCTGCTGGTGGTGCTGCGAGCGCTGGTTGCCGCGCCTGCGCTGTCGCGGGGCGAGCGCCTGTTCGCCGCGCCCGCTTTCAGCGCGCTGGCGGCGTGGCTGACCGCGGCGAGCATCGTCAACATCGCGGCGAGCCTGAAGTATCACGGCCTTGCCGGTGCCGAGCCTTCACCCATCGTGACCACCGTGATGATCGTGATCGGCGCCGCGATTGCCGCTGTCGCAGCAGCAAGCGTGCGCGGTGCGCCGCTCTACGGGCTGGTGTTCAGCTGGGCGCTCATTGCGATCAACGCGGCGGGAGGCCAGCGCTTCCCCACCGTTGGCTGGGCGGCCATCGGCGGCATCGTGCTCGTGCTGGCTGTTACCGTGTGGCAGCTGTCCCACAAGGACAACCGCCGCCACTGGTTCGGCGGTTCTCAGGCCCGTCCGACGCTTACATAGGTGAAGCCTGCGGCGGCCATGTCGGCGGGTTGGTAGATGTTTCTGAGGTCGACCAGCACGGGAGCCTTGGCGAGTTCCTTGACGCGGCGGAAGTCGAGCGCGCGGAACGCGTCCCATTCGGTCACGATCACCACCACATCGGCGCCTGTGATCGCCTCGTAGGCATTGTCGCACATGGCAACGCCGGGCAGCAGCGGGCGGGCCTGCTCCATGCCTTCGGGATCGTAGGCCGCGACTGCAACGCCCGCGTCCATCAGCGTTTGGGCGACCGCGATCGCGGGGCTGTCGCGCATGTCATCGGTGTTGGGCTTGAACGTCAGGCCGAGCAGCGCGGCCTTCTTGCCGCGTGCCTCGTCAAAGCCGCCCAGCGCGTCCACCACCTTGCGGCCCATCGCCCGCTTGCGGCTGTCGTTGACCTTGACCACCGCCTCCACGATCCGGGTCGGGCTGTCGTAATCCTCGGCCGTCTTGAGCAGCGCGAGCGTGTCCTTGGGGAAGCAGCTCCCGCCATAGCCGGGGCCAGCGTGGAGGAACTTGGAGCCGATGCGGTTGTCCATCCCGATCCCGCGGGAGACATCCTGCACATTCGCGCCGACCTTCTCGCACAGATCGGCCATCTCGTTGATGAAGGTGATCTTGGTCGCAAGGAAAGCGTTGGCGGCGTATTTGATCAGCTCGCTGGTGCGGCGGCTGGTGAACAGGATCGGGGATTCATTGAGGAACAGCGGGCGGTACACCTCGCGCATGACCTCGCGGCCGAACTCGTCCTCGGCGCCGATCACGATGCGGTCGGGGCGCTTGAAATCGCCGATCGCCGCACCTTCGCGCAGGAACTCGGGGTTTGAGACGACCGCGAAGCGGTGTGCGGTGCCAGTCTCGCGGATGATGCGCTCGACCTCGTCGCCGGTGCCGACCGGCACGGTCGACTTGGTCACGACGACCGCATCATTGCTGAGCTTCTCGCCCACTTCGCGCGCGACTTCGTAAACGAAGGTGAGATCGGCATGACCGTCGCCCCGGCGGCTGGGCGTGCCGACCGCGATGAAGATCGCATCGGCGCCCGCGATGCCTTCACCCAGATCGGTGGTGAAGGCGAGGCGGCCGGCCTTCACATTGGTGTCGACCAGCGCATCGAGGCCCGGCTCGTAGATCGGCATCACGCCTGCGTGCAGGCGGTCGATCTTGCCCTGGTCCTTGTCGATGCAGACCACGTCATGCCCGAAATCGGCAAAGCACGCCCCCGACACGAGCCCGACATAGCCCGAACCCACCATCGCAATCTTCATGAAATGCAGCCCCAAAAAATCCGATGTGCGAAAACCTGAACCCGCCCGCGCTGCGATCCGCGGGTCAGTGAGGGCGATCGCCGTGGAACACCTCAACCAACCCGCCATCCATGGTGCGAGCCTGAAGGATCCGCCGCTGGTCGCCCTCCAGCACAAGCGCCGTAAGCACACCGGAACGGAAAGCACCAGTGTCAATGCCGATGCGGTTGCCGCAGTCCATCACGTGATCGAAAATGGTGTGGCCGTGGACCACCACCTTTTCGAGCGGGCCTTCATGGCTGAGAAACCGCTCGCGGATCCACAGCAGATCACTGCGCTTCTGTTCGCCCAGCGGCCGCGTGGGATCGATCCCGGCATGGACGAAGACATAATCGCCTGCGCGGATCATCGTCTCGAACCCGGCGATGTAATCGCGGGTCGATTGCGGCACCAGTTGCGGCAGACGTACAAACAGTTCTTCAAGCGAGAGCGTGGCGAGCTGTTTGGTGGACATGCCATAACTCAGCATCGTCTCGCGCCCGCCATGCTTGAGGAAGTGGCGCAGGGCTTCGGGCTTTTCGAAGGCGGCGAGGAACATCTCCTCGTGATTGCCTGCCAGCACCCGGACATTGCGGGCTTGCTGCCAGACCCGCGTGCGCGTCACCACGCCCGCGCTGTCGGGGCCGCGATCAACCAGATCGCCAAGCACGATGATCCGGTGATCGAGCGCAGGCGCAGCGGCGATTTCCGCTTCGATCGTCGCGATCAGCGCCTCGTAAAGATCGAGCCGCCCGTGGATGTCGCCAATCGCGTAATAGCGCACACCATCCGGCACCGCCGGCAGCTTGGGCGGGGGCGGGGGGCTGAAAAAGTCGCGCAATCTCTGAAGCATGACAGATGCAATGTTCCGGTTGAGCGATCCCGATAGGGGACTGTGCGGCAGCTTGTTTTGCTTATGCCGCCGTGCAGGGAGGCGCGCATAACCCCCTCAACGCGGCCACGCAACCAACCCTCCGCCCCGCGCGACGGACGGTGCGAAATTGTCGTTCAATGGTCAGCTATGGCACCTTAATCGAGCGTGAAGCTGACCGTGGTGACCACCCGCACCTTCTTGTAGGGGCTGTCAGCCATGCCCCAGCCGCCCGCCTCGCCATCGCGCGCTTCGATTTCGAAATAGCCCTGGGTCGCGTCCTTGATCTTGCCGACGCCGGAGTTTGAATCCTCGGCGAACTGCTGGGCGGATGCGCGCGCGTCCTTTGTCGCTTCGGCCACCATTTCGGGCTTGATGTCATTGAGCTTGGTGAAGGTGTAGGCCATGCCCGACCCTTCCTCCAGAAACACGCCGCGCCCGACCAGATCGAACTGCCGCGCCACAGCCTTCTGCGCGCGGGTGATATCCTCGGTGCGCAGGGCAAGGCGCTGGCGCACGGTGTAGGTGGTGATCCCTTCATTGGTGAAGCTGGTGACATTCGCGCCTGTCGGCTGGAGCGCATCGGCGGGGAAGCCCAGTTCCTTGAAGAACGTCTCGATGCTGGCCGTATCGCCGCGCACCTTGGCTTGCGCTTCGGCAAGGCTGGTGGAGGAGGCGGAGTAGGAGATCGTCCAGGTCGCAAGGTCAGCCGTGACATTGCGCTCGGCCAGCCCGCGCACCGTGACGGCGCGTTCGGCGTCCTTGGCACGCAGCAACCCGTCGCCGAGCAGATATCCGCCCGCGATCATGCCGACGGCAAGGATACCTGCCGTGCCGAACCAGCGCAGGGTGGCAGGCTCGCGCAGCGCACCATTCGCCGTGTTTGCCGGTTGCACTTCGGACTCGTCCATACCATGTTCCCCCAGAATGAGTTGATGCGACGAGTTGTGCATCAGTGTCGATGAACTGTGTTTGAATGGAAGTGACGATGGTGAAATATCTCCACTCGATGATCCGCGTGACCGATCCGGATGCGACGGTCGATTTCTTCAAGCTGATCGGGCTGGAAGAAGTGCGCCGCTTCGATGTCGAGGCCGGGCGCTTCACCCTGATCTTCCTTGCCGCGCCGGGGCAGGCCGGGGTGGCCGAGGTCGAACTCACCTATAACTGGCCGCCCGAAGACGGCAGCGGCGGCGAGGCCTATGACGGCGGACGCAATTTCGGGCATCTCGCTTACCGGGTCGATAACATCTACGAGACCTGCCAGCGTCTGAAGGATGCAGGCCACATCATCCACCGTCCCCCGCGCGATGGCCACATGGCCTTTGTGAAATCGCCCGACGGGATTTCGGTCGAATTGCTGCAGGAAGGCCACCTCGAACCGGCCGAACCCTGGGCGAGCATGGCCAATACCGGCAGCTGGTAAGCGGGAAGGGTTTTGGCAGGCTGCGGATATAAACCTGTCATAAACCATCAAAAAACTCAGGCCGGTTGCGCGGATGGCTCCGTCGAGATAGGTTAACACCTTACTTGGGGGAGGGGTCGCCTTGTCCATCACGGAGCCTGGTCTGTGGCAGTGGCTTGCACTGCTACAGCACGAACTCTTGCTGTTCGCCGGGGTGTTTTTCCTGATCGGTGCGCTTGACGATCTGGCGGTCGATGGCTTGTGGCTGTGGCTCAGGGCCACCGGACGGGCCGTGACCGGGCAGCGCAACCGCGCCGCGCTCCAGCATCGCAGCCTGTCGGGACCGATCGCGGTGCTGATCCCGGCCTGGCAGGAGGCCGCTGTGATCGGCCAGACCATCCGCCACTTGCTCGATACCTGGCCGCAGCCGCAGTTGCGGCTCTATGTCGGGTGCTATCGCAATGATCCGGCCACGCTGGGCGCGGGGATTGCTGCGGCCCATGGCGATCCGCGCCTCAGGCTGGTGATCCTCGACCGCGAGGGGCCGACCACCAAGGCCGATTGCCTCAACCGCCTTTATGCCGCGCTGGCAATGGACGAGGACCGGGCGGGCCGCCGCTTTGCCGCCGTGGTGTTTCACGATGCCGAGGACATGGTCGATCCCGCCGCGCTGGGCCTGCTCGACGAAGCGATCGCGGGCGGAGCGGACTTCGTGCAGCTTCCGGTCGAGCCGCTGGTCCCGCACCAGCGTCGTTGGCTCGCGCGGCATATCGGCAGCCATTACTGCGAGGAATTCGCCGAGGCGCATGGCAAGGCGATGGTGGTGCGCGATGCTCTGGGAGCGGGCGTGCCGGGTGCGGGCGTGGGCTGCGCTGCCTCGCGCCGCGCGCTCGACCTGCTGGTCGCGCGTCAGGAGGCCGAGGGGGCGAGAGGCCTGCCCTTCGCCAGCGATTCGCTGACCGAGGATTACGAGCTTGGCCTCGCCATAGCGGCAGCGGGAGGGCGTTGCCGCTTTATCAGGGTGCGGGGGCAGGACGGACGATTGATCGCCACCCGCGCGTTCTTCCCGCATCGCTTCGATACTGTGGTCCGCCAGAAGGCGCGCTGGGTGCTGGGGATTGCCTTGCTGGGCTGGGACCGGGTTGGCTGGTCAGGTGGTCCGGCCGAGTTCTGGATGCGCGCCCGCGACCGGCGCGGGCCGCTGACCGCGCTGGTGCTGCTGGTGGGCTATGCGCTGGTGCTGCTGACCGGGGTGATGGGCGTGATGGTCGCGACCGGCGTCGCCGAGCCGGTTCCGCTGACCCCTTTGCTCAAGGCCGTGCTGATCGCCAACGCGGCGGCCTTCGCGTGGCGGATTGCGATGCGTTTCGCCTTCACCGCGCGCGAATATGGCGTGCGTGAGGGGCTGTGGGCGATGGCCCGCCTGCCGCTTGCCAATGTCATCGCGATCATTGCCGGAAGGCGCGCGGTGTTTGCCTATGCCCGCACACTCGGCGGGCGCACGGCAGTGTGGGACAAGACCGAGCATGACGCGCACCCCGCGCAGCCCGGCCTGCTGCAGCCGGTGCGGTCATGACCGGGCCGACGCGCAGCGCCCGCTTGCGGGGCGGCCCGCTGGTGATGCTGGCGCTGCTGCTGGCCGGATGGGGCGGCGCGCGCGCGGTGTGGTGGGAGAACCCCTTCGCCCGGCTGGCCCCCGTTCTGGAACTGCCACTGGCGATCGTTGCCATGCCGCCGGCGCTTGCCGCGACGCAGGAGGCTGCCCTGTCTGCACCGTCGCAAAGGGCGCGCGCACAGATGCCCGGGCCGCTGTCGTCAGCCGCGTCCCCCTGGCGCAGCGCAGCGCGTCGTGATCCGCGCCTTGTCGCAGCACATCATTTGCTGTGGGCCGCCCACACCCGGGGTTATCCGCCGCGCATGTCGACCATGCCCGGGTCAGATGATGATGGCCCGGAGGCATGGTCGTCGGCAGCGTCATTCCTGCCAGCCCCCGCGCCGCGCGCTTCGGCGGCGGCAGGTGGGCGCTGGTCGGTCGATGGCTGGGCGTTCTGGCGGCAAGGCTCGGATGCTGCGCCGATCTCGCAGGGGCGCGTGCCGATTTATGGGGCGAGCCAGGTGGGCGCGGTGCTGCAATATCGCCTTGCGCCGGCTTCCGCGCGCGACCCCCGGCTCTACGCCCGCGCCTATCGCGCGCTGGTGCGGCGCGGAGAAAGCGAACTGGCGCTCGGCGCTTCGGCCCGCCCCCTTGCCCGCGTGCCGCTGCGCGCGGCCGCCGAGGTGCGCTACACCGACGCCGCGTTCACCAACACCGTCCGCCCTGCCGCCTATGTCGTGACCGAGCTTGCTCCGGTGGCGCTGCCCTATGGCGCGCAGATCGAAGCCTATGGACAGGCGGGCTGGGTCGGCGGGCCGGACCCGACCGGCTTTGCTGACGGACAGGCGAGTGTGACCGGAGAGGTCCGGCAAGTCGCTGTGCAGACCGACAATAGCCTGCGCCTCAGCCTCGGCGCTGCGGCATGGGGCGGGGCGCAAAGGGGTGCGCAACGGATCGACATTGGTCCGACCTTGCGGTTCGACGTGACTTTGGGCGAGGTGCCGGCGCGCCTGTCGGTCGACTGGCGCGAGCGGGTGGGCGGTGATGCGGGGCCGGATTCGGGGCTGGCAGCGACGCTTTCGACCCGGTTTTGAGCTCGGCTTCTGCCCGGCGGGGTGTCTACCACCAACCGCAGCCGGCAAAAACACCGGATACGCGCCCGGCGCGGCTTTAATCCCCCTGCCGCCTCGGCTAGTCCTCATGGCATGGACGTGTACCTGCCCATCGCGAATCTCTCGGTCAACGGCCTCTTTATCGTGCTGCTGGGCGGGCTGACGGGGATTTTGTCGGGCCTGTTCGGGGTCGGCGGCGGGTTTCTGACGACGCCGCTGCTGATCTTCTACGGCATCCCACCGACGGTGGCGGCAGCTTCGGCGGCTACCCAGGTCACGGGCGCAAGCGTTTCGGGCGTGCTCGCCCATTCGCGCCGCAAGGGCGTGGATTACCGCATGGGCGGCGTGATGGTCGGCGGCGGGATTATCGGCGCGCTGATCGGGGCTTTGCTGTTCCGCGTGCTGCAATCCTTCGGGCAGATCGATGTCGTGATCTCGATCCTTTACGTGCTGATGCTGGGCTCGATCGGGACGCTGATGATGCGTGAGGCGGTCGGCACGCTGCGCCCCGGCCTGCTGGGCAAGGCAGGGCCGCAAGTCAGAAAGCGCCGCCACCACCCGCTGGTCGCTAGCCTGCCCTATCGCTGGCGGTTCTATGCCTCGGGCCTGTATATCTCGCCGCTGGCGCCTGCGATCCTCGGGATGCTGGTGGGCATCCTCACTATGCTGATGGGTGTGGGCGGCGGGTTCCTGCTGGTGCCGGCGATGCTGTATATCCTCGGCATGAGCGGCAATGTCGTGGTCGGCACATCGCTGTTCCAGATTCTGTTCGTGACGATGGTGACGACCATGACCCATGCGCTGACGACCAAGGCGGTCGATCTGGTGCTGGCGGCGCTGCTGTTGCTGGGATCGGTGCTGGGCGCACAATTCGGCACCCAGATCGCGCTGAAGGCCCGGCCTGAATATCTGCGACTGGCGCTGGCCGCGCTGGTGCTGCTGATAGCCTTGCGGATGCTCTACGGCCTCGGCGTGCAGCCTGACGAGATCTACACCGTGGTGCCGCTTTGAGATTTGTCCCGTGAGTCTTGCCGGGCGGCTGACCGTGCTGCTGGCCATCTGGCTTGCGCTTTCGGCCCAGCGCGAGCCGGTGCTGGTGCCTGCGGTGAGCCAGTCGCTGATCGAGGTGCGGCAGGGCTTCACCGGCGCGCGCCTGCTGCTGTATGGCGCGGTGATCGATCCCGGAGGGGTTGGGCGCATCGGCGATTACGATATCGTCGTGGTGCTCAAAGGCCCGACCGAGCCGGTGCGCATCCGCGAGAAAGAGCGCATCGTCGGCATCTGGGCCAATGCCGGGTCGAGCGATTTCCGTTCTGCCCCGGCCTTTTTCGCTGTCGCATCGTCGCGCCCGATCAAGGAGATCGTCGATGAACGCACGGCGGCGATTTACGAGCTCGGGACGGATTTCATCCAGCTTTCGCCCTCCGGCCAGATCGATCCGGAAGAACAGACCCGCTTTGCGCAAGGGCTGGTCGAACTGAGGCGGCGGCAGGGGCTTTATCAGGAAAACCCGCGCGGGGTGAGCATCAGCGAAAAGGTGCTCTATCAGGCGCGGATCGATCTGCCGTCCAACGTCACCACCGGGCGTTATACCGCCGAAACCTTCGCCATCGCCCGCGGCCGGGTGCTGGCGAGCGCGACTGCGCGGATCGAGGTGGTCAAGGCAGGGCTGGAAGGCCGGGTCGTCTCGGCGGCGCAGCGCTGGTCGTTTCTCTACGGGCTCGGCGCGATTGCCCTGTCGCTGGGGATGGGCTGGCTGGCGGGACGCCTGTTCGCCCGCGCCTGATCGCTCCCGGACCATGGCGGCCCGCGCCATCGTTGACACGATCTTAACCCCATCCGTCCTATCTCTGCGCCTCGCACAAGGCCGCGCGAGGGAAAGGCGCAGATGACCGATCACGGCACGCAAAGTTTCGAGCGCTTTACCGGACCCAATCTCTCCGGTGCAGAAGACGCGACCCCTGCCCATGCTGGCGGCGGGCAGGACAATGCGCGCTTGCCGATCGGCGTGGTGCTGGAGATTTCCGGCTCCGGCTCGCAGATCGCGCTAGATCTTCAGCGTATCAATGATTGCATGAAGGATGCCGATCCCTCGGTTGCGATGACCGGGCAGGTCGGCAGCCAGATCAAGATCCGCGTTGGCGATGCCTGGCTGCTTGCCAACGTGCGTGACCAGCGCAAGGACCGCCGCACCGATGGCGGCATCATCGCCCATATCGACTTCCTCGGCGAAGGCGGCGAGGAAAAGCTGACGGGCCGCATCCACGGCTTCAAGCGCGGCGTCACCCGCTATCCGATCCCCGGCGCGATGATCTATCCCGCCACGACCCGCGATCTGGAACAGATCTACGCCAGCGATGGCCGCGCCAGCATCACCATCGGCAAGGTGTTTCCGACCAAGGATATCCGCGCCGGCCTCTATATCGACGCGATGCTGGGCAAGCACTTTGCACTGCTCGGATCGACCGGGACTGGCAAATCGACCAGCGCCGCGCTGATCCTGCACCGCATCTGCGAAGCCGCGCCCAAGGGTCACATCGTGATGATCGACCCGCACGGCGAATATTCTGCCGCGTTCCGCACCACGGGCCAGATCCTCGACGTCTCGAACCTTCAGATGCCCTACTGGCTGATGAACTTCGAAGAACATTGCGAAGTGCTGCTGTCGAGCAGCGGCAACGAGCGACAGATGGATGCCGATATTCTCGCCAAGGTGCTGCTCGCTTCGCGTGCCAAGAACCGCCTGGCGCAGACCATGGGCAAGATCACGGTGGATTCGCCGATCCCCTACCTCTTGTCCGATTTCAGCAACATCCTGCAGGACGAGATGGGCCGCCTCGACAAGGCGACCTCGTCTGCGCCTTACATGCGGATCAAGGGCAAGCTGGACGAATTGAAGGCTGATCCGCGCTACCAGTTCATGTTTTCGGGCATGCTGGTGGGCGACACGATGGTCGAATTCATCAGCAAGATCTTCCGGATGCCGGGCCACGGCAAGCCGATCTCGATCATCGACGTTTCGGGCGTGCCGTCGGACATCACCTCGACTGTGGTGGCCGTGCTCAGCCGGCTGGTGTTCGATTTTGCGATCTGGGGCCGCGAGGAAAAGACCCGGCCCGTGCTGCTGGTGTGCGAAGAAGCCCACCGCTACGTCCCCAACGAGAAGAACGCCGATGGATCATCCGTCGGCAAGATCCTCAGCCGCATCGCCAAGGAAGGCCGCAAATACGGCATCAGCCTTGGCCTGATCACGCAGCGTCCGTCCGACCTTGCCGAAGGCGTGCTGTCACAGTGCGGCACGATCATCGCGATGCGCCTCAACAACGACCGCGACCAGGCTTTCGTGCGCTCCGCCATGCCCGAAGGCGCGCGCGGGTTCCTCGATTCGATCCCGGCGCTGCGCAACCGCGAATGCATCATCTGCGGCGAAGGCGTGTCGATCCCGATCCGCGTCAGCTTCGACAACCTTGAAGAACACAAGCGCCCTGCGTCGGAAGACCCGAGCTTTGTCGACCTGTGGAACAGGGACGGCGGCGAGGAAGAACTGGTCGAGCGCGTGGTGATGCGCTGGAGAAGTCAGGGGTAAGGGGTAAGGTATCCTTCCCGCTCCGGTTCAGGTCCGCAAGGCCGACTGGCCGCCCGCAGGTGCTCAAGCCTGCAAGGCTTGAGACGCACCGAGGACGTGACCGCGGAGGCGGCCACGCAAACAAACTACGTCCCTCTGGTATCCCCGTATAAGTGGATATGCAGCCGGTCGCTCATGCGGAACCCGTGCTTCAGGCAAAGGTCTGACAGCCACACCTGCCGTTCACGCTGGGTCGCGCTGTCTGTTCCCTCGGCCATCAGGAACACCCGTTCGGGCGTGAAGCGGTAGCGCTGCTCAAGCGCCAACACCTCTTCGACATCCTCAGGCGAGGCGATCACGAACTTCAGAAACGCGCGCGGATCGGCCGCCCAGGCATCCAGCCGTTCGGGGATCAGCGCCAGATCGGCCGGGTTGCCGCTGTGCGACAGCTTGGGGCTGACATTGTACTGATCGACCCGCACATCGAGCCGCGCGGGCGGGGCGACGGTGCCGTTGGTTTCGATCTCGACGCTGATGTCGGGAAGGTGCGCCAGCATCTCGGCCAGCGCGCCCGCCTGAAGCAACGGCTCGCCTCCGGTGATGACGAGGCGCTTCTGGCCCAAAGCCGCAATCCGCTCGGCAGTCTCGGCGGGGGAAAGCGTCACCTGATTGGCCTTGCGCTCGAACGCGATCCCGTCGCGGTGGGGACGGTTATCGCCCTCGAACCGCCACGTATAGGCCGTGTCGCACCACGTGCAGGCAAGGTTGCAGCGGCTCAATCGCACGAAGGCGACCGGCAGCCCCATGCTCGGCCCCTCGCCTTGCAGCGAGGCGAAGATTTCCGGCCCGCCGGTGTCGTCGGTGGCGAGAGTGAGGTTCACCTCACCCCAGCCGCGCCAGCGCCGCCGTCAGCCGCTCGACCTCGCCGCTGTGATGCGCGAGATCGGCGCGGGCCTTTTCGACCGCTTCGGGCTTGGCCTTTTCGGCAAAGGCGGGGTTGGAGAGGCGGCCTTCGAGGCTCTTGGCTTCCTTGGTGCTGGTCGCCAGCGCCTTTTCGAGCCGCGCCTTCTCCGCCGCGATGTCGACGATGCCTTCGAGCGGGATCACGAACACATCCTCGCCTGCCGTCACCTGCATCGCCGGGCCTGCAGGGGCCTGGCCGATGGTGACGGGGGTCAGGCGCGCGAGGCGCTCGATCGCGGCACTGGACCGCTCGATGGTGCGCGTCGCCACATCCGAAGGTGCAGCGAGGTAAGCCGCCAGCTTGGAGCCCGGCGCGATACCGAGTTCGTTCTTGGCCGAGCGGGTATTGGTGGTGAGGTCGATCACCCAGTCGATCGCATCGGTGGCGTCCTTGCTGACTTCCGCTTCCGGCTTGGGCCACTGCGCCACGATCAGCTCGTAAGGCCGCTCGCCCAGCTTGTGCCACAGCTCTTCGGTGATGAAGGGCATGAAGGGGTGGAGCATGACGAGGATCTGGTCGAGCGCCCATCCGGCCACCGCGCGGGTCTCGACGGCGGGCGGGCTGTTGGCGTCACCGGCGAAGACCGGCTTGATCAATTCGAGATACCAGTCGCAGAACTTCGACCACGTGAACTGGTAGATCGCGTTCGCCGCCGCATCGAAGCGCAGATCGGCCATGGCGCGCTCGATCTCGGTCACGCAAGCGGCAACCTCGCCGATGATCCACTGGTTGGCGGCGAGCCGCGCGGTCGGAGCCTTCACGCTGGCCGACGCGCCGATGCCGTTCGACTGGCAGAAGCGCGCCGCGTTCCACAGCTTGGTCGCGAAGTTGCGATAGCCCTCGACGCGCTTCTCATCCATCTTGATGTCGCGGCCCTGGCTCTCCATCGCCGCCATGAAGAAGCGCAGGGCGTCCGCGCCATACTGGTCGATCAGGCCCAGCGGATCGACGACATTGCCCTTGGACTTCGACATCTTCGCGCCGTCGGCGGCGCGCACGAGGCCGTGGAGATAGAGCGTGTCCCAGGGCTTCTGCCCCATGTTGTAGAAGCCCATCATCATCATCCGCGCATCCCAGAAGAACAGGATGTCGAAGCCGGAGATGAGCAGGCTGTTGGGGAAGTGCTTCTGGAGCAACGCGCTGTCGCTGTCCGGCCAGCCCAGCGTGGCAAAAGGCCACAGGGCGCTGGAGAACCAAGTGTCGAGGACGTCCTCGTCCTGCCGCAGCACCACGCCTTCGCCCGCGAGCGCCTGCGCGGCCTCGCCGGTTTCGGCAACAAAGCAGCGGCCGTCATCGGCAAACCACGCCGGGATGCGATGCCCCCACCACAGCTGGCGCGAGACGCACCACGGCTGGATGTTCTCCATCCAGTTGAAGAAGGTCTTTTCCCAAGACTTCGGCACGATGCCGATATCGCCCGAGCGCACCGCTTCGATCGGCTTCTTGGCGAGTTCCGCAGCGTTCACATACCACTGGTCGGTCAGCCACGGCTCGATCACCACGCCGCCGCGGTCGCCGAAGGGGGTGGCGATCTGGCGCGGTTCGGCGTCGTGTTCGATGTCCTCGCCGTCCTTGGACTTGGTCACATGGGGGATGAGGAAGCCCTGTTCCTTCATCCGCGCCACAACAAGCTCGCGCGCGCCGTCCACGCCGTCGCGCTTGAAGCGGTGGAGGCCGAGGAACTCCGCTGGCACCAGCCCGTCCGCCGTCTGGCACACGTTCGCTTCGGCATCGAGCATGTTGAGCATCTCGGCCGCGGCAAAGCCGGCGCGCTTGCCGACTTCGAAGTCGTTGAAGTCATGGCCCGGCGTGATCTTCACGCAGCCCGAGCCCAGCTCAGGATCGGCGTGTTCGTCGGCGATCACCGGAATGCGGCGACCGGTCAGCGGGAGGATCACGTGCTGGCCGACGACGCTGGCATAGCGTTCGTCCGCGGGGTTCACCGCCACGGCCATGTCAGCGAGCATCGTCTCGGGCCGGGTGGTGGCGACTTCGAGATAGTCGCGGCCATCGGGCAGGGTGACCCCGTCAGCGAGCGGATAGCGCAGGTGCCAGAAGCTGCCCGCAATCGTCTGCGTCTCGACCTCAAGATCGGAAATCGCGGTCTTGAGCTTGGGGTCCCAGTTCACCAGCCGCTTGTCACGGTAGATGAGGCCGTCATTGTACAGATCGACGAAGGTCTTGATCACCGCCTTGGTAAAGTGCGGGTCCATGGTGAACTGCTCGCGGCTCCAGTCCATCGAGCAGCCCAGACGGCGCAGTTGGTTGGTGATGGTGCCGCCGCTTTCGGCCTTCCACTCCCACACCTTCGCCACGAAATCCTCGCGGCTGTAATTGGTGCGCTTGTCCTGCCGCGCTTCCATCTGGCGCTCGACCACCATCTGGGTCGCGATCCCGGCGTGATCGGTGCCGACCACCCACAGCGCGTCCTTGCCGCGCAGCCGTTCATAACGGATCACCACGTCCTGCAGCGTGTTGTCGAGCGCGTGGCCGATGTGCAGGCTCCCCGTCACGTTCGGCGGCGGGTTGACGATGGTGAAGGCCTCGGCCTCGGGACGCTCTGGCCGGAAGCAGCCGTTGGTTTCCCAATGGGCATACCAGCGCGCCTCGATTTCGGCGGGGTCGAAGGTCGTGGGCAAGGTGGGGTGCTGAGTGTCGCTCATGATGGCTCGCGCCATGCCAGCACCTATGTTGCGATGCAATGATGGAGGTATCTGCGGTTTGCCGCGAGAGCCTTGCGGGGGGCGGAAAATCGCCCCATAGCCTCAATCCGATGCAGGACGCCGCGCAATACTCGCTGGAAGACGCAGGTGCAGATGCTGCCCGGCTGGTGCTGTCGGGGCAGCTGACGCTGGCCAGCATCGGCCCGCTGGAACACAGCCTCAAACGCATCGCAGGCCCGCTGGCGAGCATCGATCTGGCCGCCGTGGACGATATCGACACAGTCGGTGCCTGGGTGGTGTGCCGGCTGGCGCGCGAGCATCACTGCGACATCACCGGCGCAAGCGAGGCGGCGGAACGGTTGCTGGCAGCGATGCGCGGGATCGATCCGGGCGGCGATACCGGCGCAGCGCGCCTGCCAGCGTGGGAACGCGTGCCGATGGCCGTGGGCGACAAGATGTACGCCGCGCGCTCCGGCATCTACGGCGTGGTCGGCTTTTTCGGGCAGATCCTGATCGGCGTGGCGAACCAGATCCGTCATCCGACCCGCTTCCCCGTGAAGGCGCTGGTTCACCAGATGGAGCTGGTCGGGGTATCGGCGCTGCCGATCATCGGCCTGATGAGCTTTCTGATCGGCATCGTCATCGCCCAGCAGGGCTCGGTGCAGCTGGAGCAGTTCGGGGCGGAATCGCTGACGGTGAACCTTGTCGGGCGCATCACCTTGCGCGAATTGGGCGTGCTGATGACCGCGATCATGGTGGCAGGCCGTTCGGGCAGCGCCTTTGCTGCGCAAATCGGCACGATGAAGCTGACCGAGGAAATCGACGCGATGCGCACCATCGGCCTATCGCCGATCGAGGTGCTGGTGATCCCGCGCATTCTGGCGGCGACTTTCATGATGTTGCTGCTGGGCTTCTATTCCTCGGTCGTGGCCATCATCGGCGGCGCGGTGGTGGGCGATCTGACGCTGGGCATTCCGTTCCTCACCTTCCTTCTGCGGATTCAGGAGGTGGTGCCGACGCATGACCTGTGGGTCGGGCTGATCAAGGCGCCGATGTTCGGGCTGATCGTGGCGCTCGCGGGCTGCTATCACGGGATGCAGGTGCGTGGAAATTCCGAGGAAGTCGGCCGCCGCACGACCATGGCGGTGGTCTCGGCGATTTTTGCCGTGATCGTGCTCGATGCCTTCTTCGCGGTGTTCTTCACCGAAATCGGGTGGGGCTGAGCGATGGCGGACGACAATCATCACGATGATCCGAATTATCCGATCGTCATCGAGGGGCTGGTCAACCGTTTCGGCGATGTGACGGTCCACGACGGCCTCGATCTGACTGTGCGGCGCGGCGAGATTCTGGGTGTGGTCGGCGGCTCGGGCACCGGAAAATCGGTGCTGATGCGCTCGATCATCGGCTTGCAGCGGCCAACCGCTGGACGGATCGACGTGCTGGGGCGCACCATCACCGAGCTTGACCTTGAACAGGGCATCGGCGTGCGCCGCCGCTGGGGCGTGCTGTTTCAGGGCGGGGCGCTGTTTTCCACGCTGACCGTGGGCGAAAATGTCGAGGTGCCGATCCGGAAATATTACCCCGATCTCGATCCGGCGCTGCGGACCGAAATTGCCCGTTACAAGGTGATCCTCACCGGCCTGCCGGAAGATGCGGTGGCGAAATATCCGTCCGAACTGTCGGGCGGGATGAAGAAGCGCGCAGGCCTCGCGCGGGCGCTGGCGCTCGATCCCGAGTTGCTGTTCCTTGACGAACCGACCGCCGGCCTTGACCCGATCGGCGCGGCCAAGTTCGACCGGCTCACCCGCGAATTGCAGGAAACCCTCGGCCTCACCGTGTTTCTCATAACCCATGATCTCGATACGCTTTACGAAATCTGCGACCGCGTGGCGGTGATTGCCGAGAAGAAGATCATCGCCGTCGGCACCATCCCCGAACTGATCGCCACGGGCCATCCGTGGATCGAGGAATATTTCGGAGGCCCGCGTGGCCGCGCCGCTCATGCCGCGCATCTGCGGGGTGAGGCATGAACCAGAGAATATTGGACAAGCGCAGCCTGCGGGCGGCATAGGAAGCGCACATGGAAACCAGAGCCAATCATCTGTGGGTCGGTGCAGTGACGCTGGTGTTGCTGGCGATGCTGGCCGCCTTCATCGTCTGGATTGCCCGGCTGGGGCAGGGCCAGCAGGATGAATATGACATCTTCTACGGCCAGTCCGTTTCAGGCCTCGCCAATGGCAGCCAGGTGAGTTTCGCCGGGGTGCCGGTGGGGCAGGTGACCGAGATCGCGCTGGCCAAGGGCAACCCGGAATTCGTGCGCGTGCGGATCAAGGTGAAAAGCGATGTGCCGATCCTCGTCGGCACGCAGGCCACCATTCAGGCGAGCTTTACCGGCGTGTCCACCATCCTGCTTGATGGCGCGCGCAAGGACAATCCGGCAATCACCTGCGAAACCACCGCCTGCCCTGAAGGGCGCCCGGTGATCCCGCCGGGGCGCGGCGGCTTTGGCGAGATCGTCGCCAACGCGCCGCTGCTGCTGGAACGGCTGGCGACCCTGACCGAACAGCTCAACATCATCCTTGGCCCTGACAATCAGGAAGAGCTGGCAGGCATACTGCGCAATTCCAACCGTCTGACCGGCGGGCTGGCTGATGCGACGCCCGAACTGACCGCCAATCTCAAGGAATTCCGCGTCACGATGCAGGAATTCAACCAGACGCTGGACGCCGCGGAAAAGCTGGCGCTCACCACCGATACGCTGGTCACCAGGGAAGGCGAGCCGCTCGCGCGTGAACTGCGCGAGACTTTGAAGTCCGCCAACGCCGCGCTGGCCTCGCTCTCGGCGACGCTGGAGGACACCCGTCCGGCCGCGCGCCAGTTGCGCACCAGCACGCTGCCCAATGCCGAGGCGACCTTGCAGGATCTGCGCGCCACCAGCCGCGCGCTGCGCTCGATCACCGAAAAGCTCGAAAGCGAAGGCGCGGGCGCATTGGTGGGCGGCAAGTCGCTGCCGGATTACAAGCCGTGAGGACTCTGGCCGTGAAAAGGATGACCCATCGCATGACTCTCCGGACCCGGCCGATGCTGCTTGCTCTCCCGCTGCTGCTGGCGCTGCCGGGCTGCATCAGCCTTGGCGGGGAGCCGCCCGAAAGCCTGCTGACCCTCAGCCCCGAATCCCGTGCGCCTGCCGGGCCGGGCATTGTTCAGGGTGAAGATCGTCCGGTGATCGCGGTGCTGACCTTCGATACGCCTGCCAAGCTTGACGTGCTGCGTGTGCCCGTCGCGGTGAGCGAGACGGAACTGGCCTATCTGCAAGAGGCGTTCTGGGTCGAAAAGCCCGCCCGCCTGTTCCGGCGGCTGGTGGGCGAAACGATCCGTGCGCGCGGCGCTGCGATGGTGGTCGATGGCGATGACACCGCGACGCTGGCAACCATGAGCTTGCGCGGCACGCTGATCGACATGGGCTACGACGCGCCAAGCTCGGCTGTGGTGGTCAGGTTCGATGCGGTGAAGATCGGCAAGGACGGCGCGGTTACGACCCGCCGTTTCGAAGCGCGCGAAACCGGCGTTGCGGCGGAAGGCCGTGCGGTCGGCGCGGCGATCAACGCGGCGGCGAACCGTGTGGCGGCGGAAGTGGCCGACTGGGTCGCGGCGGGCTAGGTCAGCCTCTCGCCAGCCGGGCAAACGCACAGGCGCGCAGGAAATCGGCCTCGCGCCGGGCGCGGCGTTCTTCGGCCTCCCAGTCGCGGCCCCACAGATCGGCCTGCCATTCTTCTTCCAGACACACCGCCTGCCACAGCGCACGGGGCTCGTCCTCGTGGCCTGCCTCCAATGCGGCAAGCGCGGTGACGAGCGATGCAGCGAGTTTGGTCATCGCTTCCACCCCCGCCAGCACAAAGGGATCGAGCGTCAGCAGCTTTGCCTCAAGCACGGCCAGCGCAGGCGCAGGCTGCGGGCGGTGGAGCACGCCGCTTACCCGGACCAGCGTGATGCCATGCGCGGCTTCAAATGCGCCGAGCAGCGGCTCCCACACCTCCTGCTGGCGGGCGTAAAGCGGCTCGTCCGGGTCGGCGCGGTAACACAGCGTGTCGGTTTCGGCATAGGCGACCAGGCCTTGCGCGGTCGCTGCCGGACCCGGCGTGACGATGTCGATCGCGTAATCGGCCATGTCGCGCAGCGGCAGGCTGGCGGGGTCGATTTTCTCGCCCTGCCGCGCCCATTCCGCCGCCAGCGCCTCGGCCAGCGTGAGGCTGGGGGCGATCTGGAGCGCGCCGCCCACGGTCTTCACCCCGCGCCCGTCAAGCAGCACCTGCCACCCGCCCGGCTGCTGCCCGAGCGTCACATCCTTGTAGAACCGGCGGATCATCGTTGTGTGTCGTCTCTGGCCTTGAAGCGGCGCGCGATGAAGCGCGGCAGGAAGAAGATCTCGATAAAGCCCAGGACCGCGATGATCGCCCCGACCGCGTAAGGCAGATCGATCGCCCCGCGCACAATAGCAAAGCCGAGCATCACCATCGCGACCCCGCCGAAGCGCATCATGGTGATGATGATGAAGCCGGTGCGCGCCCGCGCCTCGGCGATTTCGCGCTTCGATTGGCTCATGGCAGCGCCTCCTCCAATGCCGCGGCCAGATCGGCGGCGGTTGCGACGACCCGGGCCGCGCCGCTGGCGCGCAGTTCGCTGGCGTCGTGATAGCCCCAATCCACGCCAATCGCGGTCACCCCGATGCTGCGGGCCATGACCATGTCGAAGCTGGTATCGCCGATCATCACCGCCTGCCCCGGCAGCGCGCCCGCTTCGAACATGGCGGCTTCCAGCATGGCCGGATGCGGCTTTGACGGGTGACGGTCGGCGGTCTGGAGCGAGACGAACAGATCGGCGATGCCGTGGGTGGCGAGACAAGCCGCCAGCCCGCGGTCGGACTTGCCGGTGGCCACCGCAAGGCTCCAGCCCGAGGCGTGGAGATCGCGCAGCAGATCGGCGATGCCATCATACAGCGGCTCGTCCAGCAACCCTTCCTCGCGCCGCGCCCGGAAGCTGGCGCGGTAGAATTCGGTGACGGCGCGGTTCTGGTCTTCGGACAGGGCGGGCGCGAGGCTGCGCACGGCGGCGGGCAGGCTGAGGCCGACGATGCGGCGCACGGCCTGATTATCCGGCGCAGCCAGCCCGGCGCGGGTGAAGGCGCGCTCCATCGCCCAGCAGACATCCGCCTGCCCGTCGACCAGCGTGCCATCGCAATCGAACACCGCGAGCCTCATGCGGCAACACTCCGCACCCACGCGGCGAGTACGCCGGACCCGGCCTCGTCCAGCCCATCGGCAATGCGGGCGCGGGTTTCGGGCGGCTTGTTCTGCGACAGCTTGTAAGTCGGTCGCCGCGCCGCGACCGTCAGTTCAAACCCGACAATCCCGCGAAACAGCCCCGCCCACATTTTCTCCGAGGATTCCTCCGCCCGCCAAGGCTCCCCGCCAAGGCGGGTTTCGTGCTTGGCAATGGCGGCGTGGAGGAAGGCTTCCAGTCCCGCATCATCCATCCGCCGCACCGGGCCTTCCAGCTCCAGCGCGACGTAATCCCATGTCGGCACGGTGTCGCGGTTGTCATACCAGCGCGGGGAGACATAGGCGTCCGGGCCATTGACCACGATCAGCGCCGTGGCCCCGTCAAGGTGGCGGGCAAGGGCGTTGTTGCGGGCAAGGTGGAACTGCACCGCTCCACTGTCCGTCATCAGCAGCGGTGTATGCGCCACGCGCGGGCCATCGGGCGTGGCGGCGAAGATCATGCCGAAGCCGATCTGGTCCACCAGCGCAGCGTCAGCCGCATGATCATGATCGCGATAAAGCGGATTGGGATGCATCAGCGCGCCGGCTTCCTGCCCGGCCCCTTGGGCGCAGGCTTGCCCTTTCCGACAACCGGCTTTCCGGCGGGTTTGCCGACGGGCTTGGCGCCCTTGCCCTTGGGCTTGCCCTTCGCCTTGGGCTTGGCCGCGGCATCCCCGCGCGCACGGCGGGGCGCGCGGGCTTGCTTCCTTGCCTGCTTGAAGTGGCGGCGGGCGGCTTGCTTCTTTTCCTCGCCCGTCCGTTCAGGCGCCTCGTCGCCCATGGGGGACGCGTCCGAGAGGCCCTGATCGAAGCCGAGCACTTCCATGCTCATGGCAAAGTGCGGGGGCAGTTCGGCGGTCACGTCCAGCTTGCCGCCGGTTCCCTCACCCACCTTGGGTTCGGAAATGATCAGGCGGCGGGCGTGCAGGTGCATCTTGCGGCTGACCGCACCAGTCAGGAAGGAATCCGGCCCGCCATATTTGCCGTCACCCACGATCGGGTGGCCGATCGCCGCCATGTGGACGCGCAGCTGGTGCGTGCGGCCGGTGAGCGGTTCAAGCTCCACCCATGACGCGCGCTGTCCGGCGCTGTCGACCACACGGTAGCGGGTCTTGGCCGCCGCGCCGTTTTCCTCGTCGATATGCATCTTCTCGCCGCCGGTCCCCGGCTGCTTGGCGAGCGGAGCATCGATCACCCCTTCGGAAAGCTGCGGTTTGCCGACCACCAGCGCCCAATAGACCTTGCGCGCGGATCGGCTGGCGAACCGCTTCGAGAAACTCGCGGCGCTGCCCGGCGTGCGGGCGATCAGCAGCACGCCGCTGGTATCCTTGTCGAGCCGGTGGACCAGCCGCGGGCGCGGGGTCTTCTCGTTCTCGACAAAGGCATCGAGCAGCCCATCGACATGCTTGGTCGTTTTGCTGCCGCCCTGCGTGGCGAGGCCGGGGGGCTTGTTGAGCACGATCGCGCTCGGTGTTTCCCGGATCACCATGCCCTTGGCCTCGGCGATCTGTTCTGGGCTGAGCGTGCGGATGCGCGGGGCGGCTTTCTTCGCAGCAGGCGCTTCCTCGCCGCCGGGCGGCACGCGCAGCACCTGGCCTGCCTGAAGGCGATCTTCGGGTTTCGCCCGTTTGCCATCGACCCGGATCTGCCCGGTGCGCGCCCAGCGCGACACCGTGGCAAAGCCGATCTGCGGCAGGTTGCGCTTGAACCAGCGGTCGAGCCGGATGTCGTTATCATCCTCGCTCACCGTGAACTGGCGCACGTTATCGGTCGGAGCGTCGGTCATGATGCATTCTGCGCCGCAACGAGGCCGATCAGAATGGCCGCCATCCCGGCGAGCAACGAGGCCGAGCCATAGGCCAGCGCCATCATCGCCTGTCCGCGATGCACCATCGTGACCATTTCGGAACTGAAAGCGCTGAAGGTGGTGAACCCGCCGAGCAGCCCGACTCCGACCAGCAGGCGCAGGCTTTCGGCGGCTGGTGCCGCCATCGTCCCGCGGGCAAACCAGCCCACCAGCGCGCCCATCAACAGGCTGCCGATGACATTCACCGCCAGCGTCCCCCATGGAAAAGCATTGGCCGGGCCAGCAAGGTTCGTCACCACGCGGCCCACATGATAGCGCAGCACCGAGCCTGCAGCGCCGCCGACAGCGACGTTGAGACTGGCCACGAGAGGAGAGATTTCACCGGACATGGCGTGGCCATAGCGAGGGCAAGCCGCTCTGCCTAGCGCAGCCGCACAGCCGGTGGGCTGACTATGTCGCGCTCGCGGCTTGCCTTTCCGGCGGTGTTGGACTATCGGGGCGCGGTTTAGAGGGCGGACCCCCCGTGGGAATCGCCCGTGTTTCAGTGGAAATTCATCGCGTATCCCCGCGTGATTCGGGCGGGCTCTGGCGTTTGGAAAATGAGGTAGTCGTCGTTTATGCAAATCATGGTTCGCGATAACAATGTCGATCAGGCCCTGCGCGCGCTCAAGAAGAAGCTGCAGCGTGAAGGCGTTTATCGCGAAATGAAGCTGCGTCGCCACTACGAAAAGCCGAGCGAAAAGCGCGCCCGTGAAAAGGCTGCTGCCGTGCGCCGCGCCCGCAAGATGGAGCGCAAGCGGATGGAGCGTGACGGGAGCAAATAATCCCGTTGCCAAGCGCGTCCTGCCTCGCAGAAGCGCTTGAATCCCCCTTTCCGATCAGCCATCAGGGCGCGGCTTATTCCCGCGCCCTTTTGCCGTCGTAACGCGGCGCAGAAGCGTCGCCCATCAGGACCCTGCCCATGACCGAGATTACCCGCGTTCCGATCCAGCCCGTTGCCAAGGGCTCGCTGACCAAGCTGTGGATCGGGGTCTTCCTGGCCGTGATGGTCGGGGCAGGGCTGGCGTGGTCGGCTGTGCCGCGCAGCTTCAGCGTCGATGTCGTGACCGAAGGCAGCGGCCCGATGGCGGCCAAGGGCGACGTGGTGTTCCTGAAGTACAAGGGCACGCTGGCCGCCGATGGCACGGTGTTTGACGAATCGCAGGACATTCCGCTCCCGGTTGAAGGCCTGTTCCCCAAGGGCGCGCCCTTCCCGGTTGAGGAAGGCGCAACCATCCCCGGCTTCTATCAGGGCCTCCAGCAGATGCAGAAGGGCGGCAAGTACGAGCTCTTCATCCCCGCCGATCAGGCCTATGGCGCGACCCCTCCGCCCAATTCGCCGATCCCGGCCAACGCCGATCTCCAGTTCGAAATCGAGGTGGTCGATATCATGAGCCGCGCGACCTTTGACCGCAATCTGCAGATCCTGCAGCAGACGATGCAGCAGCAGATGGGCGGCGCGCCGGGCGGTGCAGCGGGCGGGGCTTCGGGCGCAGGTGCTCCCGGCGGCGCTCCGCAGGGCGTCCCCCAGGCCGTTCCGGGCCAGTAAGGGGCGCAGCGGCATGTCGGTGGACAAGGCAACAGTCGCCAAGATCGCCAGCCTCGCGCGCATCCGCATGGATGACGCGGCGCTGGAGCAGATGGTGCCGGAACTGAACGGCATCCTCCAATGGGTCGAGCAACTCGGCGAGGTGGATGTGACCGGGATCGAGCCGATGGCGGCCGTGATCCCGAACACGTTGCGCCTGCGCGATGATGTGATCGACGCCGACCCGCTGACCGGCGGGGGCAGGCAGGGCGATGTCCTCGCCAACGCGCCCGCGGCCGAGCACGGTTTCTTCGGCGTGCCCAAGGTGATCGAGTAGCATTTCCCCGTCGCCCCCGCGAAGGCGGGGGCCCAGCTGACCGCTGGTTCGACGGGAAACGTTAGCTGGATCCCCGCCTTCGCGGGGATGACGGAAGAGATAGAATGACCGAACTGACCTCTCTCGGCGTAAAGGAAATCCGCGACGGCGTGGCGAAGGGCGACTTCACCGCGCGTGAAGTAGCAGAGACCTTCAACGCTGCCGTGGCCGATGCTGCCGCGCTCAACGCCTTCATCGTCACCACGCCCGACCATGCGCTCGCCGCCGCCGACAAGGTGGACGCCGCCCGCGCGGCTGGCGAGGCATTGGGGGCCATGGCGGGCGTGCCGATTGGCATGAAGGACCTGTTCGCCACCAACGGCGTGCAGACCACGGCTGCCAGCCACATCCTCGAAGGCTTCACCCCCCGCTACGAATCGACCGTCAGCCAGAAGCTGTGGGACGCGGGCGCAGGGATGCTGGGCAAGCTCAACCTTGACCAGTTCGCGATGGGTTCGTCCAACGAGACAAGCTATTTCGGCAACGTCACCTCGCCGTGGAAGAAGGCGGGCAGCAATGCCGCCATGTCGCCCGGTGGTTCCTCGGGCGGTTCGTCCTCGGCGGTTGCTGCGCGCATTGCGCCTGCCGCGACCGGCACCGATACCGGCGGCTCGATCCGGCAGCCTGCCGCCTTCACCGGCATTTGCGGGATCAAGCCGACCTATGGCCGCTGCTCACGCTGGGGCATCGTCGCCTTCGCCTCGAGCCTGGATCAGGCCGGGCCGATGGCGCGCTCGGTCGAAGATTGCGCGATCATGCTCGGCGCGATGGCCGGGTTCGACCCCAAGGACGCGACCTCGCTCCAGATGGACGTGCCGGACTGGGAAGCCGCGCTCAACGCCGACCTGCGCGGCAAGAAGGTCGGCATCCCGCGCGAATACCGGATGGAGGGCACCGATCAGGCGATCCTCGATTCGTGGGAGCAGGGCAAGGCGTGGCTCAAGGATGCAGGCGCGGAAATCGTCGACGTCTCGCTGCCGCACACCAAATATGCGCTGCCCGCTTATTACATCGTCGCCCCCGCCGAAGCCTCAAGCAACCTCGCCCGCTATGACGGGGTGCGTTACGGCTTGCGCGATCTGCCCGATGGTTCCGGCCTGCAGGACATGTACGCCGCCACCCGCGCTGCGGGCTTCGGTGACGAGGTCAAGCGCCGCATCCTGATCGGCACCTACGTGCTCTCGGCCGGCTTCTACGACGCCTATTACACGCAGGCCCAGAAGGTCCGCGCACTGGTGGCCCGCGACTTCGCGCTGGCCTTCGAACAGTGCGACGTGATCCTCGCGCCCACCACGCCGACGGCGAGCTTCCCGCTGGGGTCGATGAACGAAGACCCGTTGACGATGTATCTGAACGACGTCTTCGCGGTGCCCGCAAGCCTCGCAGGCCTGCCCGCGATGAGCGTTCCTGCGACGATCAACGCCGACGGCCTGCCGCTGGGCCTGCAATTGGTGGGTCGCCCGTTCGACGAGCAGGGCGTGCTCAACGCGGGGCTCGCGATCCAGCAGCGCGCGGGCTTCACGGCCAAGCCGGAGAAGTGGTGGTGATCGCCGATACCGCGCTGTGGCTTGCCGGGATCGGCATCGCCCTCGCGGTGCCGGTGACCTTCATGGTCGCCAACTGGGTGAGAAAACACGTCGATCATGGCGAAATGCGCTTCGGGCCTGACGGCAAGGTGATCGAGGACGAGGAAACGAAATGAGCAACTACCGCATTCAGGGTGCCACGGGCGAATGGGAGGTCGTGATCGGCCTTGAAGTCCACGCGCAGGTGACGAGCGCGTCCAAGCTGTTCTCCGGCTCGGCCACGGCGTTCGGGGCGGAACCTAACTCGCAGGTGTCGCTGGTGGATGCCGCGATGCCGGGGATGCTGCCCGTGCCCAACCGCGAATGCATCCGTCAGGCGGTGCGCACCGGCATGGCGATCGAAGCGCAGATCAACGCGTGGAGCCGGTTCGACCGCAAGAACTACTTCTACGCCGACTTGCCGCAGGGCTACCAGATCAGCCAGCTCTACCACCCGATCGTGGGCGAAGGCTCGCTGCTGATCGAGGCGGACGAGAAGGCCGGGATCGAAGCCGACAAGATCATCGGCATCGAGCGGATTCACGTCGAACAGGACGCGGGCAAGCTGATGCATGATCAGCACCCGACGATGTCCTATGTCGACCTCAACCGTTCGGGCGTGGCGCTGATGGAAATCGTCTCGCGCCCCGATATGCGCTCGCCTGCTGAAGCAGGGGCTTACCTGCGCAAGCTGCGGGCGATCCTGCGCTATGTCGGCTCGTGCGATGGCAATATGGAGGAAGGCTCGATGCGCGCGGACGTGAACGTCTCGGTGCGCAAGGTCGGCGAGGAACTCGGCACGCGGACCGAGACCAAGAACGTCAACTCGGTGCGCTTCGTCATGCAGGCGATCGAGCATGAGGCGATGCGGCAGGTCGATGTGCTGGAGGCGGGCGGGGCGATTGTGCAGGAAACCCGCCTGTTCGATCCGGGCACCGGCACGACCCGCACGATGCGTTCGAAGGAAGACGCGCATGACTATCGCTACTTCCCCGATCCTGACCTTTTGCCGCTGGTGCTGGAGGAGGATTTCCTCGCCGAATGCCGCGCCAGCCTGCCCGAACTGCCCGACGCCAAGCGCAAGCGGTATGTCGAAGTCCTGGGCCTCACCCCCTACAACGCGCGCGAACTGACCGCCGAGGTGGAAACCTTCGCGCGGTTTGAAACGCTGCTGGCCGAAACCGCCAAGGTTACAGCCAAGGGCGAACCGGCTGTCGCCACGCAGGTTGCCAACTGGTCGCTCTCGGTCGCGCCGGGAGTGATGAAGGCGCTGGGCGATGAAGGCGATGCCGCCAATGCCACCGCGGCGGCGCAGGCAAGCATCCTCGCCATGGCCGACAAGGGCGAAATCAGCGGCGGGCAGGCCAAGGAGATCTTCGAGATCGTCCTCAAGACCGGCCGCGATCCCGCTGAAATCGCGGACGCCGAAGGGCTGAAGCAGGTCTCTGACACCGGCGCGATTGAAGCCGCCGTCGATGCGATCATCGCTGCCAACGCCGACAAGGTCGAACAATATCGCGGCGGCAAGGAAGCGCTGTTCGGCTTCTTCGTCGGCCAGACGATGAAAGCGATGCAGGGCAAGGCCAATCCGGGCGTGGTGAACCAGCTGCTCAAGGACAAGCTGGGCTGAGGCCTTGCGGCCCTCGACGCTCTATTTCCACGGCTTGCCGGGATCGGCGGCGGAGCTTGCGAGCTTCGGGCCGGCCATCGCCGCTCGGGTAGCGCATGTCCATGTGATCGAGCGGGGCAACCGCCTCGCCGCCGGACCGGCCGAAGGTTATTTCGCGCGGCTGGCCGGGCAGATCGCCGCGCAGTTTCCCGATGGGCCGCTCAGGCTGGCGGGCTTTTCGCTTGGTGCGGCAGCGGCCTTGCGGGTTGCGCCGTATCTGGGGGCCCGGGTGGAGCAGATCGACCTTGTCTCGCCTGCCGGACCGCTTGGGCTGGGCGAGTTTCTGGATGGCATGGCGGGCGCGCCGGTGTTCCGCGCAGCCCTGGCCGGGCAAGCGCCCTTTGCGGCGCTGACCTGGGCGCAGGCGCAGATCGCGCGGCTCGCCCCGGGGCGCATGGCGGCGGCTCTGATGGCGAGCGCCCGGGGCAAAGACCGCGATCTTGCCGCCGATCCGCATTTCATCCGGCATCTGGGGCAGTCGCTCCGCACCAGTCTGATTGATCGGCGCGCGGCCTACACCGCGGAAATCCGCGCCTATGTTGCCGACTGGTCAGCCGCGTTTGCCGAGGTGCAGCAGCCCGTCACGATCTGGCAGGGCAGCGAGGATGACTGGACCCCGCCCGCCATGGCGCAGGCGCTGGCGGCGCATCTGTCCACGGCTCCGGCAGTCCTGATCCAGCCCGGGTTTTCGCATTTCTCGTGCTTGCGCGCCTATCTCGAGGAGCAGCGGGCATGATCGCCCCCCGGCCTAGCATCGTCCTCATCCAGCCCGAGATCCCCGGCAACACCGGCTCGATCGGGCGCACCTGCGTGGCGCTCGATATGGAGCTGATCCTGATCCACCCGCTGGGATTCGAGATCACCGACAGCCGCGTGAAGCGCGCAGGGCTCGATTACTGGCCCCATGTCAGACTGACCGAATATGCCAGCTGGGACGCCTTCATCGAAGCCCGCAGCCCGCGTCCCGACCAGCTGTTCCTGTTCGAAGAATTCGGCGCGCAAAGCTTCTATGAGCCCGATTACCCCGAAGACGCGATGCTGGTGTTCGGCAAGGAGACCACGGGCATCCCGAAACCCATCGTCGAGCGCCACGCCGACCGCCTGTTCAAGCTCCCGATGCGCTCGGACGTGATCCGGTCCCTGAACCTCGCCAACACGGTTTCAGCGGCGGCCTATCAGGCGCTTCGGGGGAAAATCTGACCCCTATTCAACGCACTTGTGCGGCCGATGTGTTTGGCGCAGTAAGCAAACAGCGGGCTACCTCGACGGAAGCCGGTTGTTTGGAGGGTCGAATGAAGTTTTCAACTCAGGTTCGCTGCGCTGCGGCGAGCATTGCACTGTGTCTGGCCGGCGTCGCCCATGCCGAGACCCTGCGCAATGACGATGTCGTGATGCTGCTCGAAGCGGGGCTTGGCGAAGAAGCGGTGATTGCCAAGATCGAAGCCAGTGACGGCGATTTCGTCACTGACACGCAGACGCTGCTCGCACTGCGGGCCAAAGGCGTGCCAAGCTCTGTGATCGCCGCGATGGTGAAAAGTGCCAGCGGGACGACCAAGTATGACGATGCCTCACCCGATCCCAAGGTGCCGCATACAACGGGCTTCTACATACTCGATGAATCCTCGGCTCAGCCCCGGATGACGAAGATCGATCCGATCGCTTCCACGCAGACCAAGACCGGCGGGATTTTGGGCTATGCGCTTACTGCCGGGATCGCTTCGGCCAGCCTTAAGGCGGTTCTGCCCGGCGCAACTTCCCAGACGCAGACGACACGGCGCAGGCCAACGTTCTTTGTCTTCTTCGATCCCCCCGGGAGCAGCCAGTCGGCCGTGTTTTCGACTGGGTTCGGAAACGCGATCATCACTCCCAACGAGTTGTCGCTGGTTGATCTGATGGAAAAGAAGGAGCGCCGCGAGGCGCGCGTCGGCAGCCTCAACATCGCCGGTTCCAAGACCGGGGTCATGGACAAGGACCAGATCGCATTTTCTTACGAGCAAGTGGGGCCCTACGTCTACAAGATCACCCCTGACACGGATCTCGCGCCCGGTGAATACGGCTTCCTGTTCGCGCTCGTCGGCGGAGCCGGGCCCGGTCTCTCGGGCGGGGTTGCGGGTGCGCGGGTCTTCGACTTTACCGTGAAGTAGGCCTCAGGCGGGCGACATATCTCCGGCGCAGCGGCAGGCCTCGCACAAGGCCCGGCCTGCCGTTATGGCTGGCGCTATTCCAGCCCCAGCGCGCCGAGGTTCATCGTCGCGGCATTGTAGCTCGCTTCGGCCAGCCGGCCCGCGATCTCGGCGCGAATAGCCTTGATCTGGGCGTTGGCGGCGGTTTCCTCGCGCTGGTTCACGAAGAAGAAATCGCCCGCGCCCAGCCGGAAGCGGGTGCGCTCGGCCTGCACCATCTGGCTTGCCTGCTTGACCTCGGCATCGGCCAGCTGGGCCTGCTTCAGCGCCGTGTCGAGATTGACGAGGATGTTGCCGACTTCGGTCGTGATCTGGTCGGCGATGCGGCGCTGGCGCAGTTCGGTCTCGCGCAGTTCGGCTTCGGCGCGCTGCACCCGCCCGCGGGCCTCGCGGCGTTGCAGCGGCACGGTGAAGGTGAGGCCGACAACGGTGTCGGTCGAATCGAAGCCCGGCCCGCCGGGGCCGATCTGGCCGAAATCGCGCGACAATTCGACGCTGGCATCAAGCTTGGGCTGAAGATCGTTGCGGCGCAGTTCGACGCGGTTGTTGGCCCGTTCGAGCGCCAGCTTGAAGGTCTGCAGCTCCGGGCGATCCCGGATCACATCGCTGATCGGCGTTGCCACCAGCCTGTCGACCGGGGCGATCGCGGTCATTGTGTCGAGATCGGGCAGC
This sequence comes from Porphyrobacter sp., assembly GCA_032116115.1. Taxonomy (GTDB): domain Bacteria; phylum Pseudomonadota; class Alphaproteobacteria; order Sphingomonadales; family Sphingomonadaceae; genus Erythrobacter. Next base: position 21,928 of record JAUMAX010000023.1, on the reverse strand, counting down.
ATCTCGCGGGTGGGGATGATCATCTGCCCGTCGCTGCCGCGCAGATAGAAGCCCAGCGAGTTGGCGGCGGTCAGGAAGTTGCGCTTGGCCTCTTCCAGCAGCGAGCGGCGGGCCAGCAGGTTCTGTTCGTTTTCGGTCAGCGCAATCCGCGCGCGCGCGCCTTCGCCCACTTCGCGGGTGAGGCCGATCTGGCGGGCTTCGGCGATTTCGAGCAGTTCCTCGAACACCCGGATTTCCTCGCCTGCCGCGACCCAGCGCCAATAGGCGCGCAGCGCTTCGTGCTGGACGTTCAATTGCACCAGCAGCACATCGAGCCGCGCCTGACTGGCGGCCAGGCGGGTATCCTCGATCGCGAAGCGGCGGCTGTCGATGTCGCGGTTGCGCAGCAGCGAGAACAGCGCACCAACTTTGATCTCACCGAGATTGTTGGTATAATTCTCGTTCTCGTAGGTGGGGAAATTCCCGTTGGAGACGCGGTAGGAACCGAACACCTCGGCGCCGTAGGGACGCAAGGCCTGCCGTGCCTCGGCCTTGCCGAAGCCGCCCGAATAGAAGCCCGTCATGCGGTCGAAATATTCGCCTTTCAGCATCAGATCGAACGCCCCGTCAGCCGAAAGCTGGTCAGACCGCGCGGCGGCTTCCCGCTCGAAAGCTTCGAGGATCGAAGGGAAGGTCAGCGCCGAACTGCGCAGCACCTCTGTGGGCAGCAATGGGCCGGTGGTGATCGCCACTTCGATCGGATCGCCGACGGGCGCGATGTTTTGCGCGACGGCCACCGCCGGCGCGAGCATGAGCGCCGCCGCGCCAACCGCGCCCGCGCCGAGCCATGCGCCCGACCGCAGAAAGGCGAAGCTTCGCCGCATCGTCAGTTCGCCGATCCGCTGCTTTCCGTCGCCGTGAGTTCGGGCGGGAAGTTGTTGAGCTGACGCCAGATTTCGTAGCCGACCGGGACAGTTTCGAGCAGCACCCAGGCCTGCACCACGGCACCAAAGCGGACGTAGCGTTCTTCCGGCCAACGGTGCATTTCGCTGCGGTCTTCGGCGATCAGCACGCGGAAGCGGCCATTGGCCTGCGCCGACTGGTCAACCGCGATCACGCGCCCGCCGAAGGTGCCGACCGCAACCGAGGGCCAGCCGGAAAACTGCACCGCGGGCCAGCCTTCGAACTGGATGCGGGTCTTGTCGCCCTTTTGAACCAGGGCCACGTCGCGCCCGTCGATGAAGATCTCGATCACCCGCTCGGCCCCATCGGGCACGAAGGTCGCCAGCACGTCGCCGGCCTTGATGAAAGTCGCCGCATCGCCGGCGTTGAGGCTCTGGATGAAGCCGTCACGCGGCGCGCGCACGATCTGCACCGACTGGCGCGAGATGTTGACATCGGCCCGGTTGAGGTCGGCCTGCGCGGCGGCGACCTTGCCCTGCATTTCGGCGACCTTGATCTGCGCAAGTTCAAAATCGCGCCGTGCGGCAAGGCCTGCCGTGTACAATTCACGGCTGCGCCGCTCGTCGATCTGGGCGGTGGCGAGTGCGGACTGCGCCGCCTGCAATTGCAGCTCCATCTGCCCGCGTTCGGCCTGCAAACGCTCGATCAGCTGCGGGTCGATATCGGCGATGCGGACAATCGGATCGCCCTTCTTCACGGTGCTGCCGTCGCGGACATACCATTCCTCGATCCGGCCCGGCACCAGGGCGTTGATGTCCTGCTTGCGTTCATTGGGGCTGAGCGTGGTCACGACCCCGCGGCCCGAGGTGGTCTGCACCCACGGGACATAGATCAGGAAAGCGATCGCGATAATGATCGCTGCCAGCAGAATGAGAAACACCGCCCGCATCACGCGCGGCGTCTTTATCGACGCCAGCGTGGTGAAGTGGGCCATGTCTTCCTTGAGCGTCGCCATGATTATGCTCCCCCTCTGGTCAGGGGCGCGCCCGGTGCGCTTGCGCCAAGGCTTTTCGCAGCGGAGAATTCCTCGAAGGTGGCAAACAGGCGCTGCTGGTGGGCCTCAAGGTAGAGGAAGCGGTCGAAGCCGAGGTCGATGCGGCGGTTGGAGAAGTAGATCACTGTCGTATAGGCCTGTTGGCGCAGCTCGTTCACGGCGCGCGCGATGGGTTCGGGGTCGAGCAGGTCGAACAACCGGCTGAGCACCAGGATGCGCGGACGTTCGAGCAGGGCATTGGCCAGCTTCAATTGCTGCAGCTCGACTGCCGACAACGGATAGCCGGTCGCCGCCAGCGGGGTATCGAGGCCCTTTTCCAGCGTCGCGATCATGCCCGACAGGCCCACGGTTTCCAGCGCGCCAAGCATCCGCTGCGGCGCGGTGTCGGGGCAGGACAGGGCGAGATAGTCACGGATCGTCATTTCAACGATGCTCGGCCGGTCGAGCACGTGGACGTTCTTACGCAGGTGGTGCGCCTCGATCGCCTTCATATCGATCCCCCCAAGCGTGGCGATTCCGCCTTGCGGCAGGACGTGCAGCTTGAGGATATTGGTGAACAAGCGCTGCAACCCGTGGTGGCTGGCGGCGGCCATGATGATCGAGCCGGACGGAATCTCCAGATCGAACTGCGCATCTTCATGCCGCGCGTAGCCGCGAACGCCCTTCATCGCGATGGTGTGATCGGGGCCGTCGAAGGGGTCTGCGCCTTTGGGCTGCTCCTGCTCCACATCGTAGAACTGCGAGATTTCCTCGACCGCGGCGAACAGGTCGTAGAAATAGCCGAGATAGCTGCCCAGTTGCGCCACGCCGAAGAACGCCGCCGACAGCACCAGTTCGGCGGCGACCAGCTGGCCCAGCGTTAGTTCGTTCTGGATCACCAGATAGCCGCCAAGCCCGAGCAGCGCCGCGCTGGCGGCGGCATACATCACCAGAAAGGCGATGGTCTGCGAAAACAGGTGGCGGAAGTGCCGCTTGCGGTGGCCGATGTAGACGCGGGTGTAATCATCGGTCTTGTCGAGTGCGTAGTCGATCCGGCGCTGCGACTTGAAGAAGCCATTCGATCCGCCGATCGATTCCAGCCAGGCAGCCGTGCCGTGCTTGGCGTGGCTGACATCGACCCCGGTCCGCAGCGCGCGGCTGCCCCAGGCGAGCCACACGATCCAGATCATCGCGATCATCACCAGCGTGAAGCCGAGGAAATAGGGGTGGTAGAGCGACACCAGCACAAACCCGACGGCAATCTGCAGCAGCGTGGTGAAGCCGCCGATAAACAGGATCGGGATCGCGGTCTGGACGTAGATCACGTCGAAATAGCGGTTGAACAGCGAGCCTTTCTTGGCGTCACCGAAAAACGGGTTCTGGGCATAGACCGAAATCAGCGAGATTTCGGCCACCATGCGGGCGTAGAACCGCCGCGCGAAGATCTCCATCAGGTGGACGCGCAGGGCATAAAGCATGCTGGAAATCAGCAGCAGGCCGAAAAGAGTCAGCGAAAGCATCACCAGCGGCGCGGTGAGCGCGGTGTTGGCGATGGTGTTGATCAGCATCTGCACGGAGATTGGCGTCGCCAGCGAAAGCAGGCTGATGCCGATGCCGTAGACAGCGGCAAGCCAGTAGAAATTCGCTTCGGGCTTCAGGATGTCGAAGAAAATCCTGAAGAATTTTACCAGCGAAATCTGCGAGCCGTAACTTTGGCCTTCACCTGCCATGGCAGCCTTTCAATCCGAAACCTGTGTTCAACCGATCCGATGCAGGCCCAGATGGCGCGCGCCGGAGCGTGAATGCATCTATTGCAACATTACTGCGCCGCAAGCGATCAATCATTCAGCACGCTGACGGTTCCTGCACCGGATAAGTGCTGCAACTTCTTGCATATAGGAAGCTATGAGAGGCTATTGCGAAGCAATGTCGTGTTGCAGTCCCGTTAACGCGCAAAGCTTGCGGATAGCTGAACCGCAGGCGATGGAGTGGGGGTGATAGCCGGAATGCATACGAAATCGCCCGGCGAGGCTGCCGTGCTGCTGCTGGTGGGCGGCGGTCACGCCCATGTCTCCGTGCTGGCCGACTGGATCAGGCATGGTGCGCCGTCCGGGGTGAGGGCGGTGCTGCTGACGCCCGACCGGCATTTGCGCTATTCTGGGATGGTGCCGGGCTGGCTCGCCGGGCAGCACGGTTCCGATGACGGGCTGGTCGATCTGGCTGCGCTGGCGCAGCGCGCGGGCGTGGAACTCGTTCTCGATCGCTGCACAGGCCTTGATCCCGATGCGCGGCTGGTATGCACCGCCGGTGGCGGCGCGATCCGTTTCGACATCGCTTCCTTCGATACGGGCGGGGAAGGGCAGGCAGCGGCGCTGCTGGGCGATGATCTGCGCCTGATCGACGTGCGCCCGATCAGCGTGTTTGTGGAGCGCATCGCCGCGCTGCCTGCGCCTGCCCGCGTCGTCGTCGCCGGCGGCGGGGCCGGCGGCGTGGAGCTGGCTTTCGGGATGCGCAACCTTGCCAGCATCAACCCGCCGCCGCAGGTCACGCTGGCAGCGGGCAGCAGCGGCATCCTCCCCGGCTTTGCGCCTGCGGTTCGGCGGCGGGTTTCCAAGGCGCTCGCGCGGCAGGGGATTGCCGTGGTCGAGGCCGACGCGCGGATTGCAGGTGGGGCCATCAGCGCAGGCGGGCATAGCCTTGAACCTGCGGACGTGATGATCGCCGCCACCGGCAGCGCCGCGCCGCCATGGGTGCGCGCCAGCGGTCTCGCCACCGACGCGGCGGGTTTTCTAGCGGTGAACGCGCATCACCAGTCCACCTCGCACTCGCACATCTTCGCTGCCGGGGATGTGGCCGCGCGGACTGACCGTCCGCTGGCCCATTCGGGCGTCCATGCCGTATTTGCAGGCCCCGTGCTGGCCGCCAATCTGCGCGCTGTGCTGGCAGGCAAGCCGCCGACGCGCACATATCGCCCGCGCTGGAACAATCTCTATCTGATGAACACCGGCGACGGCAGCGCGATTGCCAGCTATGGCCCGCTCGCCGCCGAGGGGCGCTGGGTGCTGGCGCTCAAGCACTGGATCGACAAGCGCTGGATTGCGCAATACGCCGCACTTGCGGACGGTGCGTAACCCCGGGCGCAAGACCTGCGAAAAAGGCAGGCAGGAGATATTGTGAAGAAACTGCTGATCCTCGCCGCGCTGGCCGCCGTTGTTGCGGCTTATTTCATCTTCGACTTCGGGCAATATCTGACGCTCGACGGGATCAAGCGTGTCGTGGGCCAGTGGGAGGCCTTCTACGCCGACAACCCGGCAAAGGTGCTGGCCGGGTTCTTTGTCGCCTATGTCGCGGTGACGGCGGCGTCATTGCCGGGCGCGGCGATCATGACGCTGGCGGCAGGCGCGCTGTTCGGTTTGGTGACGGGCACGATCCTCGTCTCCTTCGCTTCGACATTGGGGGCGACGCTGGCGTTTCTGTCCTCGCGCTATGTGCTGCGTGACAGCATCGAGGCGCGCTTTGGCGAGCGGCTGAAGGCGATCAACGCCGGGGTCGAGCGCGACGGGGCGTTTTACCTGTTTTCGCTCCGCATGATCCCGGCTTTCCCGTTTTTCGTGGTCAATCTGGTGATGGGCCTGACCCGCATCCGGACGCTTACCTATGTCTGGGTGAGCCAGTTGGGGATGCTGCTCGGCACCGCGGTCTATGTGAATGCGGGCACGCAGCTGGCGCAGATCGAGAGCCTGTCGGGCATCGCCTCGCCGGGGGTGCTGGGCAGCTTCGTGCTGCTGGGTATCGCGCCCTGGCTGGCCAAGCTTGTGATCGGCGCGGTGCAGCGCCGCAAAGTCTATGCCGGGTTCACGCGCCCCAAGCGCTTTGACCGCAATCTGGTGGTGATCGGTGCGGGCTCGGCGGGGCTGGTGTCGGCGCTGATCGCTGCAACGGTCAAGGCCAAGGTCACGCTGGTCGAAGCCAAGGATATGGGCGGCGATTGCCTCAACACCGGCTGCGTGCCCAGCAAGGCGCTGATCAAGAGCGCCAAGGTGGCGGCGATGATGCGCGGCGCCGACAAGTACGGCCTCACCCCGACCGAACCCGAAGTGCCGTTCCCCGCGGTGATCGCCCGTGTGCTGGGCGCGGTGAAGGCAATCGAGCCGCATGACAGCGTGGAGCGCTACGAGGGTCTCGGCGTCGATGTGGTCAAGGGTTACGCCAAGATCATCGACCCCTGGACGGTCGAGATCGCCCGCAATGATGGCGCCGTCCAGCGCCTCACCACCCGCAGCATCGTGATCGCCAGCGGGGCGGAGCCGGTCGTCCCGCCGATCCCGGGCATCGAAGGCAGCGGATACCTCACCAGCGAGAGCATGTGGGACGCCTTTGCGCAGATGGACGCGGCCCCGGCGCGGGTCGCGGTGCTGGGCGGCGGGCCGATCGGGTGCGAGCTGGCTCAGGCGCTGGCGCGGCTGGGCTCCAAGGTAACGCAGGTCGAGATGGCCGAGGCGCTGCTGGGGCGCGAGGATGCGGATGTTTCGGCACTGGCAAAGGCGGTGCTGGAAAGTGACGGGGTCACAGTCCTCACCGGCCACAAGGCGGTGCGGATCGAAGGCCGCACGCTGATCGCGGAGGAAGGCGGGCAGGAGGTGCGCGTGCCGTTTGACGTGCTGCTGGTGGCGGTCGGGCGCAAGGCGCGGCTCACGGGCTTCGGGCTGGAGGATATCGGCGTCGACACCGCGAAGACCGTGGTCACCGACGAATTCCTCGCCACCAAATTCCCCAACATCTTTGCCGCAGGCGATGTGGCTGGCCCCTACCAGTTCACCCACACCGCGAGCCATCAGGCGTGGTATGCCAGCGTCAACGCGCTGTTCGGGATGTTCCGGAAGTTCAAGGCCGATTACCGCGTCATCCCCGCCGTCACCTTCCTCGACCCCGAATTCGCCCGCGTCGGTCTGAATGAACGCGAGGCGGCGGAGCAGGGTATCGCGGTCGAAGTCACCCGCTACGACCTCGACGATCTCGACCGTGCGATTGCCGAGAGCGAGACCAAGGGCTTTGTGAAGGTGCTGACCCCGGCGGGTGGCAAGGACACGGTGCTGGGGGCCACCATCGTCGGTGCCCACGCGGGCGAATTGCTCGCCGAATATGTGCTGGCGATGAAGCACGGGATCGGGCTCAACAAGATTCTCGGCACGATCCACGCCTATCCCACGATGGTGGAGGCCAACAAGTTTGCCGCCGGCAACTGGAAGAAGGCGCACAAGCCCGAGGGTCTGCTGAACTGGGTGGAACGCTATCACACCTGGATGCGGGGCTAGGGCGGGCGTGGAGCTGTTCGACCAATTCCGGGGGTTGATCGGCATCGCGGTGCTGATCGGCATCGCATGGGCCATCAGCGAGAACCGCAAGGCCCATCCCGGCTGGCGCTGGATCGCGGGCGCGCTGGTGTTGCAGGGCCTACTCGCGGTGCTGATCGTGCGCGTGCCGGCAGTGTGGGCGGCGGTCGGCCTCGTCAACAATGCCGTCAGCGCGGTCGAGGCCGCGACACTCAAGGGCTCGTCCTATATGTTCGGCTATCTCGGCGGGGCGGAGTTGCCGTTCGCCTTGAAAGAGGGCGCTCAGCCGCCGCTGGTGATTGCGTTCCAGATCCTGCCGCTGGTGATCGTCTTCTCCGCGCTCGCCGCGCTGCTGTGGCACTGGGGGGTGCTGCGCTGGCTGGTGAACGGCCTCAGCTTCCTGCTGCGCCGATCGCTCGGCGTGTCGGGCGTCGTCGGCCTGTCGGGCGGGGCGAGCGTGTTCCTCGGCGTGGTCGAAGCGCCTTTGGTCACCCGCGCCTATTTCGCCCGCGTGAGCCGGACCGAGCTGTTCCAGATCATGACGCTGACCATGGCGACCATCAGCGGCGCGATCCTGATCCTCTATGCCACCACCCTGCGCGACACGGTGCCGGATGCGGTCGGCCACATGATCTCGGCCTCGCTGATTTCGCTCCCCGCCGCGCTGCTGATCGCGCGGTTGATGGTGCCGGGCAGCGCCGACGATGTTGCGACCGAGGTGGAGAAGGAGGATCCGGGCCTGCGCTACGAATCGAGCATCGATGCCATCGTCAAAGGCACGATGGACGGGATGCAGCTGTTCCTCAGCGTGATCGCGGTGATCATCACGGTCTTCGCGCTGGTTGCGCTGGTGGACATGGCGCTGGCGCTGCTGCCTCTGGTCGACGGCGATCCGCTCACCCTGAAGCGGCTGCTCGGCTGGGCGCTGGCACCTTTCATGTGGCTGCTCGGCGTGCCGTGGGGCGAGGCGCAGGCGGCGGGCGGGCTGATGGGCACCAAGGCGGTGCTCAACGAATATGTCGCCTATCTTGAACTCGGCGCGCTGCCTGATGGCACCTTGGGGCCGAGGGCGACGCTGATCGTCACTTATGCGCTGTGCGGGGTCGCCAACCTTGCCAGCGTTGGCCTGCTGGTCTCGACCATCGGGACGCTCTGCCCCGAACGCCGCGCCGAGGCCGCAGGGTTGGGGATGAAAAGCTGGATCTCCGGCAACCTTGCCAGTGCAATGACGGGGGCGTGGATCGGGCTGGTGAGCTGGGGCGCGTGAATGCTTGACGCCCGCCTGCGCCCGCTGATCGATCCGCCGCTGAACCGTGCCGGGCAAGTCCTCGCGGGCCTCGGCGTCACGGCCAACGGCCTCACCTTCACCGGCCTTGCGCTGGGGCTGGCGGGGGCTGCCGCGATTGGTTTGGGCCACATCGGCTGGGGGCTGGCGCTGATCATCGCCAACCGCCTCGCTGACGGGCTGGACGGCGCGGTGGCGCGGGTGCGCGGGCCGTCCGATCTTGGCGGCTATTTCGATATCGTCGCGGATTTCGCCTTCTACGTCAGCATTCCTATGGGCTTCGGCGTCCTCAGTGCCGCCAACACTCTACCCGCGCTGGTCCTAGTGGCGAGCTTCGTGCTGACAGGGGTCAGCTTCCTCGCCTTTGCCGTCATCGCGGGCAAGCGCGGGGCGCAAACCGAAGCCCATGGCAAGAAGAGCTTCTTCTATTCCACCGGCCTTGCCGAAGGGACAGAGACCATCGCGGTGTTCATCGCCATGTGCCTGTGGCCCGCGTGGTTCGGTGTCATCGCCTATGCCTACGCCGGGCTGTGCGCGGCGACCGTCATCCAGCGCAGCGCAATGGCGGTGTCAGCTTTCAGGGATTAGCGGCTCGCCGCACCCAGCAGCGCCTCGGTCCGCTGGCGCAGCTCCGCGATTCGCGCCGCATTGGCGCCGAGATCGCTGACGCCCACCCGGCTGACCGAGCGGAAGTCGATCTGGCTGTCGCCGACGCGGGCCACGACATCATCCTTGAAGCCGAACCAGAAGGTTTCGGCCACGCCTTCGACCATGCCGGTTGCCGGATCGGAGCGGATGTCGGTGAGGCCCATCGCGCCCATCGCCGCCGCCACATTGGCCACGCCCTCGGCCTTGCTCGCTCCGCCGAGCGGCAGCGGGGCGGGGCGGTCCTTGCGGTCGGTGATGATCTGCGCGTGGGATTTGACCGCGAGTTCCGGGGAGACGCGCTCCTTGTAGAGCTCCAGCTGGCCCAGCGGCACCTGATAATCGCTCAACGGGTTGGCGCCGGCAGCCTCGCGCGCGGCCACAGTCTCGGCCGAGAACATCGGCGGATTGCCGGTATCTGTGGCGATGTCATGGATCGGATTGTCGCCCGCCTTGCTGCCCGCCGCCATGAACATCACCAGCGCCGCGCCCGGCACCAGCAGGCCGATAATCCCCACTGCCAGCAGCCCGTTGTGGCGCGGCTTCATGCGCGCAGCGATAATTGTGGAAACCAGCGCAGCAACGGCCGTGATGCCCAGCACGATCATGCCGCCGGTAAAGGTCAGCGCCATCAACCCGACCATCCAGCTCCAGATGCCGAACTTGGTGCCGAGCGCGGCGATCATGAAATAGAGCGGGAGAAACGCCAGCAAGGCGAGGACGAGTTTGGTGTGCCGGGGCAGGTTTTTGATCATTCCCGAAGCATAGCGCCCGGTGCGCGCATGGCAATCTTTGCAAGGCGTGCCGGAAACCCTTTGCGGTGCGGTGCGTTAGGGTGATACGGCGCATGGGGTGTGGGGATTGGCGACACGTGAAGTCCCGCTTTCCATGCCCGAAAATCTGGTTTATGGCCCGCGGGGATGCGGGAGGAACATAGTGTTCAGAGGACAATCGACCATGAAGCGTAATTTTCTGATGGGCGTGGCCGCGCTGGCGAGCCTTGCTACTCTTTCGGCTTGCGGCGGCAAGCAGCCTGAAGCTCCGGCTGCCGAAGCCACTGAAGCGGCTCCGGCTGCTGCTGAAACCCCGGCTGCTGCCGAAACTCCGGCTGCAGCTGCTGCCGGCGCCGAAATGACCTATGCCAGCTTCACCGGTGACGCCGCTTCGGGCGAGAAGGTGTTTGCGGCTTGCCGTACCTGCCACGTGTTCGACGAAGGCGTGAACCGCGTCGGCCCGTCGCTGCACAAGGTCGTTGGCCGCAAGTCGGGCTCGGTCCCGGGCTTCAGCTACTCTGACGCCAACAAGGGCAGCGGCGTGACCTGGACCCCGGACGTGCTGTTCGAGTACCTGGAAGATCCGAAGGGCTTCATGCCCGGCACCAAGATGGCCTTCCCGGGCGTCAAGGACGCGCAGAAGCGCGCTGACCTGGTTGCCTATCTGGAAGCCCAGTCGAAGTAATTTTCACGCCTTCTGGCGCGAACGAAGGGGCGGTGCAGCTTGGCTGCGCCGCCCTTTTTCGTGGGGTGAGTGACCCGCCCGGCGCCGGGCCAGACCCGCCCGAAAACAGGGGTGTCAGGCCGCCAGCAGGCTCGCGTCAGCCGGGCAGTGCTGCCTCAGATAATCCTCGTGCGTCGGCAGGCCGGCGACCCCGCGCGCGATCAGGGTGCGCAGGTTGGCGAGGAATTCGGCAAGCTGCGCGGGCGCGATCTGATCGGCCATCGGATCGTAATCGGCCGGCATGATGCCCTGTCCCAGCATCACCTGCACCCAGCTGGCATCGCGGAACAGATCGTCGGTATCGCGGCCCACCCGGCCCGATGCGGCGAACAGCTCGCGCTTGTGGTTGAGGCTGTCCGGCACATCCATATGCTTGCAATAGCGCCAGAATTCAGAATCCTCACGGTCTGTCTGGTGGTAATGCAGGATCAGGAAATCGCGGATCTGCGCGAATTCGGCGGTGCAGCGGCGGTTGTACTCGTCCCGCATCGCCGCCGGGTTGCCCGCGCGCGGGAACAGCTGGATCAAGCGGCTGACATGCGACTGGATCAGGTGGATGCTGGTCGATTCGAGCGGTTCGAGAAACCCGCTCGACAGCCCGATCGCAGCGCAATTATGCGCCCAGAACGTCTCGCGCCGTCCGGTGGTGAACCGGATCGGGCGCGGATCGCCCAGCGCCTTTGTCTCCAGCCCCTTGAGCAGCGTTTCTGCCGCTGCATCATCGCTGGTGAAGCCGCTCGAATAGACATGGCCGTTACCGGTGCGGTGCTGCAGGGGGATGCGCCATTGCCAGCCTGCATCTTTCGCGGTGGCGCGGGTATAGGGTACAAGGACGGGGAGCCGCTCGCTCGGCACCGCCAGCGCGCGGTCACAGGGCAGCCAGCGCGACCAGTCCTCGTAACCCACCCCCAAGGCCTCGCCCAGCAGCAGCGAGCGAAAGCCGGTGCAGTCGATGAAGAAGTCGCCTGCGACCCGCTTGCCGCCCTTCAGGGTGATCGCAGCAAGATCGCCCGATTCGCCGTTGCGTTCGATCGCCTCGACGATGCCTTCGGTGCGGGTCACGCCGCGCTTTTCGGAATAGGCGCGCAGGAACAGGGCATAGCGGCTGGCGTCGAAGTGGTAGGCATAGGCCAGCCCCGTCATCGCGGTGTTGCCCAGGCGGTCGAGCTTGCCGAACCGCGCCTGATCGGCCGCCAGCTGGTGCAGCGAATAGTCCCACAGCCCCTTGGGATCGGGCGCATCCCCGGCGCTGCGCCGCCAATAGTGGTGGAAGGCGACGCTGCCGAGGTTCATCCCGGTATCGCCGAAGGTGTGGAGATAGCGGCTACCCTTGCGGCCCCAGTCGACAAACTCGATCCCGAGCTTGAAGGTACCTGATGTGGCGCGCAGGAATTCATGCTCGTCGATCCCGAGGATCGCGTTCAGCCGGATGATCTGCGGAATGGTCGCCTCGCCCACCCCGACCGTGCCGATCGCCTCGCTTTCGACCAGTTCGATGGTGAGGCGTTCGCCCAGCAGACGGGCGAAGGCGGCGGCGGTGATCCAGCCGGCCGTGCCGCCGCCGACGATCACGAGTTTCTTGACCTCTGGTTGCATCATCCCGTCCCTTGTGCGCGCTATCCCGCCGCCGGGCGGAAGAAGGCGTTGATCGTCAGCCGGCCCTCGCGCGGGTCGGCGCTCAATGGCGCTGCGTTATCGATCACCCCGCTATGCAGGATGTTGCCGCGATAGAATACCGCGCTGTTGAAGGTGCCGGGGACCGCGTGGGTCCGCTCGAAATGCGGGGCACCGTCCTGCGTGTAGGCGGCGGGCGGCAGGCCGGTGCGGCCGACATCGGCCTGCACGGCGGCGGCATAGCGCGGGTAGTCCTGCGGCGTCAGCGACTCGAGCCCGGTTGACCGGTGGCGGAAGAACGCCGTGCCGCCATGGCCCGTGCGGTGGAGGTAGAGCATCATCGCGATCTGCGCCGGGTCCGTGCCGTCAACGTGCGGCAGGCGCTGGATCGGTGCCAGTTCGCCCGGCGGCACCGTCACCAGCGATACCCACGCCTGCATTTCCCACGGACGGCCATAGGGGCCAAACCACTGATCCAGCAGGGGGCCAAGCTGCCCGAGCCACATCCGGCACACCGCCGGATCAAGCGGCGCGCGCACCCCCGGATATTGCGGCGTGATTTTTGCAAAATTTTGCAAACAGGCCTGCAAAATCACCTCTTCCGGGGTCTCGAGAAACCCGTCTACGCTGACAAGCGCATGATTAGCGGCAGAAAACCGCTCATGCCGCAATCGGGCAAGCGAAATGCCCCAAGCGTCGGGGCCGGCTTGCAGGGGCGAGGTCGTTGGCGCGGTCATTGCCGGAGCCTAACAAACTCCGGCAAGCAGTCCAAGGCCAATGCTTATCCTGCTCGAATAGCGAGGAAAAATGGCCCAAGCGGCACCCGCGCCCGGCCTGCATGCAACAGGTGCTCGACAGGCTCGCCATGCTGCGCCGCGGCATCTGCGCAAACTGTGTCAATCAAGCAACAATTGCGCAAAAGCGCGCACAGCGAAAGTCTTGTGAACGTTCGCAAAAACAAACTAAACCCATGAAATAAAGGCATAAGATACGAATTATTCCGGTTTGGCCGCTTTGGTGCATTTGGCGATTTACCTGAGGTTCAGGTTGGGGTATGAAAAAAACTGCAAAAGCGCACGTTGAGGGGCGCTTGCGGGAGGGGACTTCTGATGAAAACGAACGGGATCAATGCAAGCGCGCGCCTGCTGTGCGGGGCCGCAACCTTTTTGGCGCTGACCGCCACCGGCGCGCCGGTCATGGCGCAGGAGGCTGATGAGCCGGCCGCAGTCGAGGGTCAGGCCGAAGGCGATGCCATCGTCGTCACCGGCATCCGCCAGTCGATCCAGTCCTCGCTCGATGCCAAGCGCAACGCGACCTCGATCGTCGAAGTTATCGCGGCTGAAGATATCGGCCTGCTGCCCGACGTGTCGATCGCCGATACGCTCGCCCGTCTGCCCGGCGTCACCGCCCAGCGCGTGCGTGGCCGTTCGCAGCAGATCTCGATCCGCGGCCTTGGTCCGGACTTCTCGCTCTCGCTGCTCAATGGCCGTGAAGTGGTTTCGGCCGGCAACAACCGCGGGATCGAATTCGACCAGTTCCCCTCGGAACTGATCGGCTCGGGTGTGGTCTACAAGACCGGTGACGCCCAGCTTGCCGCCATCGGCATTGCCGGCGCGGTCGACCTGCGCACCATCAAGCCGCTCGACTACAAGGACCGCCAGATCACCGTTCAGGCGACCTATACGCTGAACGACAACGGCTCGCTGAACCCCGATTTCGCCGCTGACGGCTACCGCTTCTTCGCATCCTACATCGACCAGAACGCCGACGGCACGCTCGGCTGGTCGCTGGGTGCGACGATCCAGTCCAACCCGACCCAGTTCATCAGCCGCGAGCTGAAGACGCAGGACAACCGCAATAACAACGACCGGACGCAGCTGACCGGTCAGGTGCGCCGCACGCCGCAGGGCGTGTTTTACCCCGCCGACAACCCGCGTCAGGGCGTCGTCAGCCGCAACTTCGAGCGTACCTCGATTGCCGGTACCTTGCAGTTCGAACCTTCGGACAGCTTCTCGCTGAATGTCGACGGGTTCTACACCGACACCAAGGATTCGGGCATCTTCCGCGGCACCGAAACCCCGATTGCCGACTGGAGCGGCGCGACGCTCCAGAACGTCACCGGCGCCGGGCCGTTCGCGGACAGCGCGACTTACGCCAACGTGGTGCCGATCCTGCGCACCGACAACGAAGGCAGCCAGTCGGAAATCTTCGCCATCGGCGGTAATGCCGAATGGAAGGCGACCGACAATCTCGGCTTCGTGGTCGACTACGGCTATTCGACGCTCGATCGCAATGACATCGACTATGAAAGCTATGCCGGCACCGGCCGCGCCCGTTCGGGTGCGCAGGACACGTTGACCTTCAACTTCCGTCCTGACGGCCAGTATTCGATCGACGGCCTGCTCGATTACACCAACCCTGCCAACGTGCTGCTCACCGATCCGGGCGGGTGGGGCCAGGTCGGCTTCATCAAGCAGCCGATCATCCAGGACGAACTGCACCAGCTGCGCGCCGAGACCTTCTGGGAATTCGACGGCGGCATCATCGACCGCATCACTGCTGGCTGGCTCTACACCGACCGCGAAAAGAGCTTCGATTCCAACGAAAGCTTCCTGCGTCCGACCGCTGCCTTCGGCAACGGCCTGCGTCTGCCGGCCAGCTCGATCGTGGGTTCGACCGACACCAAGGATCTCAACAACGACATCCTGGCCTACGACACTTCGACCTTCCTGACCGACGGCACCTACCGGGTCGAGAAGGCGAACTTCGACACCCAGTGGGTGGTGGCCGAGAAGATCCACAACTTCTACATCCAGGCCGATATCGACGGTGATCTGGGTTCGGTGCCGGTGCGCGGCAACGTCGGTCTGCGTTATGCCGAAACCGATCAGGAATCGACCGGCACCATCGGCGCCGGATCGCTCAACACGGTTGGCGCGAGCTATGGCAACTGGCTGCCGAGCATGAACCTCTCCTTCGAGATCATGCCCGACACCTTCATCCGTATCGCAGCGGCCAAGACCGTGACCCGCGCGCGGCTTGACCAGATGACCGCCAACCAGAACATCGGCTTCAACCCGATTGCCTGCGGCGACACCAATGGCGACCAGCGGCCCGACACCGTCCTGCCCGGCTTCAACCCGCCGACGCAGGTGTGCTTCAACCTCGGTGGCGGCAACCCCGCGTTGCAGCCCTACCGTTCAAACTCGTTCGACATCTCGTTCGAGCGTTACTTCAGCCCCGGCACTGCGATCATCGTCGCGGGCTTCCACAAGGATCTGTCCGACTGGATCATCGACTTCCGTCAGGTCACTGACCTCAGCCAGTCGATCGAAAACTTCGGCGCGGGCGGCTTCCTGCAGGCCAACCCGCAGGTTGCCACCGGCATCTTCAGCGGCCCGGTCAACTTCTCTGACGGGAAGATCACCGGCGTGGAAGGCACCGTGCGCCTGAACTTCGGCGACTTTGCCGATGTGCTTGACGGTTTCGGCGGCTTTGCCAGCGTCACCTATGTCGATGCCGAAGTGCTCAACCAGAACAGCATTCCGGTTGCCATTCCCGGCTATTCGGATGTGACCTGGTCGGGCGATATCTTCTACGAGAAGAACGGCTTCCGCGCCCGTGTGAACGCCCGTCACCGCGGCGCCTTCCTGTCGGAAATCCAGAACTTCGACGGTTCGCTTTCCGGTCAGTCGGCGCAGCCCGAAACGATCGTGGACGCCCAGATCGGCTACACCTTCGACAAGCCGGGCAGCGCGCTCGACAAGGTCGGGATCCTGTTCGAGGTGGCCAACATCACCAACGAGCCGTTCGTGACGCAAAACGCCTTGCAGAACGTGGCCGGGACCGCCGAGATCGGCACCTTCCCGAGCCGCCACGAGAACTTCGGACGGATCTTCAACTTCACGATCCGCAAGAGCTTCTGATCAGAACGCTAACGCCCTCGGGTCGCACGAGGGTTGCAGGAAGGGCCCGCCAGCAATGGCGGGCCCTTTCATTTGGGTAGCAGGACGGCCGCTTTCCTACCCGCGCAGGCGATGGCACGCTGGCGACCATGACCAGCCTTTGCCCCATGATGATGTGTGCGAATGCGGGCCTGCGCCGGGGCAGTTTTTCATTCCCTGGACAGTGTCTCAAGTGTCTCCAACACGCGCGGGCGTGGCGGTGAGACGGCCGCGTTGCGGCGCCGCGAATCAGGCGGCGATCGGGGGTGCGGCGCAGTGGCGGGCGATGAACTCGCCGTGGCTCGGCATGGTGGCCACCGCCTCGGCCATCGCGGCACGGATCTGGGCCAGCCGCTCGGCCACCGGCACCCCGTCACGCATCGACGCCAGCGCCGGGGCGCGGTTCGGCATGATCCCTTGCCCCAGATAGACCGCAATCCAGCTGGGGTTGGCGAACAGCTCGCGCTCGTCCGAGACGAGCATTCCGTGGCTGCGGAAATGGTCGATCTTGTATTGCAGGCTGTCGGGGATCGGCATGGCGGCGCAATAGCGCCACAGCTCGGAATCGTCGCGCTCGCTCGCCTTGTAATGCAGGATCAGGAAGTCACGGATGCGCTCGTATTCGAGGCTGGTCTGCGCGTTGTACTCACGCGCCAGCAGCGGCGACATGGCGCTATCGGGCAGGAGGGCGATCAGGCGCAGGATACCGTATTGGATAAGGTGCAGGCTGGTCGATTCCAGCGGCTCCATGAAGCCAGCCGACAGCCCGATGGCGACGCAATTGCGCTTCCAGAACTCGCGGCGCTTGCCGGTGACGAAGCGCAAGGGGCGCGGGTCGGCCAGCGGCTTGCCATCGAGATTGGCGAGGAGCGTGGCGCTCGCCTCGTCCTCCGAGATGAAGCTGCTGCAATGCACGTAGCCATTGCCGGTGCGGTGCTGGAGCGGGATACGCCATTGCCACCCGGCTTCGCGCGCAGTGGAGCGGGTGTAGGGGGTGAACTCCCCGCGTTCACAGGGCACCGCCACGGCGCGGTCACAGGGGAGCCAGTGCTGCCAGTTGTCGTAACCCGCCTCCAGCGCCTCTTCGATCAGAAGCCCGCGGAAGCCGCTGCAATCGATGAAGAGCTCGCCCGTGATGCGCTCCCCGTTTTCGAGCGTGACAGCCTCGATAAACCCGTCCTCGCCCCGCAAGGCGACATCGACCACGCGGCCTTCCTTGCGCACCACGCCCCGGCTTTCCGCAAAGCGGCGCAGGTAGGCGGCGTAAAGCCCGGCGTCGAAGTGATAGGCATAATCGAAGGTCGACTGGATCATCCGCCGGTCGGCAGCGGGATGCGTGAACTTGCCAGCCTTGGCCATCGCCCAGCACATCGAGAAATCGTCAATCGGGCCGTCGATCCGGCCTTCGAGATACTCGCGCATCCAGTGGTGGTAGAACGGCACGCTGTCGAATTCGGCGCCGTACTGGCCGAAGGGGTGGAAGTAGCTATGCCCCAACTTCCCCCAGTCGACGAACTCGATGCCCAGCTTGTACGAGCCCTGCGTCTCGCGCACGAAGGTCGCCTCGTCGATGCCGAGCCGGTTGTTGAAGTGGCGGATCGGCGGGATGGTTGCCTCGCCCACGCCGACTGTGCCGATCGCCTCGCTTTCGATCAGCGTGATGGCGCAGGAACCGCCCACCGCATGGGACAGCGCGGCGGCCGTCATCCAGCCCGCGCTGCCGCCGCCGACGATGGTGATGCTCTTCAGGGGGGCAGGGGCGGCGGTCATCCGCCGCAACTTTCGCGGATCAGCAGGCTGGTTTCCAGCCGCTGCGAAATCGCCGGGCCATCGCCCTTGTCCATCAGCTTCGACACCAGCATCCGGCCTGCAAGGTTTGCGTCCTGGTCGATGGTGGTGAGCTGCGGGGTGACGAGGCGCGCGGCGGGGATGTTGTCATAGCCGACGACCGAGACATCCTCCGGCACCCTCATGCCGGAACGGGTCAGCGCCCGGATCGCGCCGATGGCGATAAGGTCGCTCGCGGCAAAGACGGCGTCGAACCGCAAGCCCCGCGCAATCGCGCTGCGCACTGCGGCTTCGGCAGAGTGGACTTCGAAATGGGCCGGCACGATCAGCTCGTCGTCAAGCGCGATTCCGGCCTGATCCAGCGCCTGCTTGTAGCCGCGGAAACGCTGCTCGGCTTCGGGCGCTTCGGTGTCACCGAGGAACAGGATGCCGCGGCGGCCAAGGCGCGCAAGGTGGGCGGTCGCGCGCCTGCCGCCTGCGACATTGTCCGACCCGATCACGCAATATTGCGCATCGGGAAACTCCGCGCCCCACACCACAAAGCGGTTGTCGCGTGCGGCCAGCGCGTTGAATTCGTGGTGGAGCGAGCTTTGGCCGATGAAGATCACCCCCGTCGCCCGGCTGGTGCTCATGGCGTAATCGAGATCGCCGCTGGCTCGCGGGCTGAGATGGCTGATGATCAGGTCGGCGTTGCGTTCCCGCGCGGCTTCCGCGATGCCGGCCAGCAGTTCGAGGAAGAACGGGTCGGACACCCGGCTGTCACGCGCCTGCGGTGCAGGGACGACCACCGCGATGGTCGCATCCGCGCCGATCGGCCCGCTCGGCATCGAGGCGCGGAACTCGTAATCATGCGCGCGGGCGATCTGCCAGATCTGCTGCTTGGTCCGCCGTTTGACCGAGGGACTGTCGTTCAGCGCGCGGCTGACAGTCGAAATCGAAACCCCCGCCTCGCGCGCAATATCCTCAAGCGTGGCACTGCGCCGGGATGCGGGGGAGGGGTTATCGGCCATTCGTTCTCAGCTGCCTGCCACCACGGCCCAATAGCCGGTGCCGGGAGCCATGTCCTGCGCCAATGCGCCGCCCGTGTCGACAGTGCTTTCGGTCGCGATCAGGCGAAGCGGGCCAAGGTCAGCCGGCGGGCTCCAGTGGCCCGGCGCTTCGCCGAGGTTGAAGACGCACAGCACCTGTCCGCTTTCGCCATGGCGCAGGAAGGCAAGGATGTCCTCCGGCGCATCGAGCAGCGTGATGGCGCCGTGTACCAGCGCCGGATAATGCCGCCGCGCAGCGAGCAGCTGGCGGGCATAGCCGAGGGTCGAGGCCGGATCTGCAGCCTGGCTGTCGACCGCAAAGCCGGTGTGAACCGGGTCCAGCTTGAGCCAGGTGCGGTTGGCGCTCGAAAAGCCCGCTTGCGGCGCATTGGCCGACCACGGCATCGGGGTGCGCGCACCATCGCGGCCCAGCGTATGCGGCCAGTTGGCGATGGCTTCGGGATCGAGCAGGTCTTCAAAGGCGACCTCGCCCTGCGGCAGGCCCAGTTCCTCGCCCTGATAGATGATCGGATTGCCGCGCAGGCTGAGAAGCAGCAGCAGGTTCAATCGCGCGGCGCGTGCCATGTCGCCGTCCAGCGTCCAGCGGGTCACAGCGCGCGGCGCATCGTGGTTCGAGAACGCCCACGAAGGCCAGCCTTCCCCCGGCTCGTCGCTCCATTGCGAAAGGCTCGCGCGCACCAGCGGCGCGGTGAGGCGCGGGGCGTAAAGGAAATCGAAATTATAGGCCGAATCCAGCCGCTTGCCGCCTTCGGTAAAGGCCTTCATCTCGGCCAAAGGCTCCGGCCCGCCGACTTCGGCGACGGTGAAGCGGCCCGGAAATTCGTCGATCGTCGCGCGGATGCGTTCGAGAAAGCCGGTGATGTCGGGATGCGACTGGTTGAACTGCTTCACCTGCATATCGAACGGCCGCGTCACCAGTTCCATCGGCACGCCGCTCGGCGGATTGTCGCGCAGGTCCGGGTCATGCATCGAGAAGTTGAGCGCATCCAGCCGGAACCCGTCCACTCCCCGTGCCAGCCAGAACCGCGCCACATCCAGCAGCGCATCCTGCACATCGCGATTATGGACGTTGAGATCGGGCTGGCTGGTGAGGAAATTGTGGAGGTAATATTGCTTGCGCGGCCCGTCCCACTGCCATGCCGAACCGCCGAACACCGACTGCCAGTTCGACGGCGGCGAGCCGTCGGGCTTGGGATCGGCCCAGACATACCAGTCCGCCTTGGGATTGGTGCGGTCCTTGCGGCTTTCGGCAAACCACGCGTGTTCGTCAGACGTGTGCGAATAGACCTGATCGATGATCACCTTCAGGCCCAGCGCGTGGGCCTTTTCGATAATCCGGTCGAAATCGGCGAAGCTGCCGAAACTGGGGTCGATCCCGCAGTAATCGGCCACGTCATAGCCGAAGTCCTTCATCGGCGAGGTGAAGAAGGGCGAAATCCAGATGCCGTCCACGCCAAGGTCGGCGATGTAATCCAGCCCGTCGGCGATGCCCGCAAGGTCGCCGATCCCGTCGCCATTGGTGTCGCGGAACGACCGCGGATAGATCTGGTAGATCACCGCGCCGCGCCACCACGCCAGGGCAGGGGCGGCGGCAGGGTCTGCGGCGTGCGAGCCAGCGCAGGACTGGGCGGTTGCCATTAGTCGTCAGTCTCCAGAATGCAGGCGGCAAAGCCGAACGCCGGTAGCGAAATCTGCACCGATCCCGGCGCAGCCAGCGCCGCAGGGCATGGCCCCGTCAACGACCTGACGCCGGTCGCCCGGTAGCTGACCTCGATGGCTCGCGAAAGTGGCATATCGCCGGTGTTGAACAGGGCCAGCACACGCTGTCCGGTTTCGGGGTCGTGGCGCTCCACAGCGAGCAGGCCGGGGGCGGCTTCCTCGAAGGCGCGCACCGTGCTGAGCCCGCGCCGCAGCGCCGGGCTGGCGGTGCGGGCGGCGGAAAGCTCGCCGATCAGGCGGTAGAGCGGGTGGGCCGTGTCGAAATTGGCCTGCGCCGTCGTGGCGGAGGTGCCGATCAGCCGGTTGTCGTTGTAGACCGTGACCTTGCTGGGGAACATGTCCTCGCGCGCCAGCTGGTCATTGCCGTCGCTGACGAAGCCCTGTTCGTCCCCGTAATAGACCGTCGGCACGCCGCGCAGCAGGAACATCATCGCATGGCCCAGCTTGACGCGGGCGAGCAGCTTTTCCGGCTCGTCCGACCCGCTCATTTGGCGCACGAACATCGAAAAGCGCCCGAAATCGTGGTTGCCGAGGAAGGTCGGCAGCCCGAGCGCGGCTTTCGCCCCGCCGGGATAGATCGCGTCCTGCTGCAGGAATTCGGCCATCAGACGCGGGGGCGATTTGCCGCTGGCGACCATCTGCGCCGCCTTGGCAAAGCCCATGTCGAGCGCATAGGGCAGCTGGCTTTCGGCCATCACCTGCGCCGCGAGCGTGGCAGTGGGTTCCTCGTAAGCGATCTCTCCGAAGATGTGGAAGTGGTCGATCCCCTTGGCTTCGGCGCGTTTCATGATGGCTGGCACGAAAGCCCGCCAGAATTCGGGGTTCACATGCTTGGCGGTGTCGATCCGGTAGCCGTCGATCCCGTAATCATCGATCCACTGGCCGAAGATGTCGATCATGCCCGCAACGACGCGGGGGTGCTCGGTCGCAAGGTCATCGAGGCCGGCGAAATCGCCATAGACCGAGCTCTCGCCGATCCAGTGCGAATTGCCGCGGTTGTGGTAAAGTGTCACGTCATTGAGCCAGGCGGGCACCTTCACGTTGCGCTCGGCCTCGGGCACGACGGGGGTGTAGGCGAACGCAGGATCGGTCAGCTTGGCCCAATTGGCGGGATCGGCGTTGTCGTCCCCCGCAAAGCC
>JAUMAX010000022.1:0-29102 GCA_032116115.1 Porphyrobacter sp. | reverse complement strand
GGGGTCGCAAGCCGAAAGGCAGGGATTTTTCAGAACCGAGGCAAAGCTGCCATGCCGCTTTTGGGGTCGAGCCGCGGTTCCGCTTATGACGACAGCTGGGTGGGGAGTTGCCGTTTTCGTCATCCCAGCGTTCGCTGGGGTGACGGGAACATCGCAAACGGGATCGGTTTCAGAATTTCGGCTGTTGGCTGAAACGCCGTCGAAGCTGACGGTCAGGTTTCGGGCTCGCCCTAGGCTTCCCGCGCCACTTCCCGCCAGCCGATGTCGCGGCGGCAGAAGCCGGTGGGGAAGGTGATCGCGTCGACCGCCTGATAGGCGTTGCGCTGCGCCTCGGTGACGTTTGCGCCGGTGGCGGTCACGTTCAGCACTCGCCCGCCATTGGCCACCAGCGCGCCGTCTGTCAGCGCGGTTCCGGCGTGGAACACCTTGGCGCCGTTTGCCTCTGCGTTGCCCAGCGCAATCACGCCGCCTTTCTCGGGCGTGCCGGGATAGCCCTTGGCCGCCATCACGACGGTCAGCGCGGCCTGGTCGCGGAAGGACAGCGACACGCCCGCCAATTCGCCCTTGGCGCAGGCGAGCATGATCCCGACCAGATCGCTCTCCAGCCGCATCATCAGCACCTGACATTCGGGATCGCCGAAGCGGGCGTTGTATTCGATCAGCTTGGGGCCCTGCGCCGTCAGCATCAGCCCGGCGAACAGCACACCCTGATAGGGATTGCCCTCCTCGCGCATGGTGCGCACGGTGGGTTCGATGATCTCGGCCAGCACCCGGGCCTGCAATTCAGGTGTCAGCACCGGGGCGGGGGAATAGGCGCCCATGCCGCCGGTGTTCGGCCCCACATCGCCGTCGCCCACCCGCTTGTGATCCTGCGCCGAGCCGAAGGGGAGGATCGCGGTGCCATCGGTGAGCGCGAAGAAGCTCGCTTCCTCGCCGACCATGAATTCCTCGATCACCACTTCCGCGCCTGCCGCGCCAAACCCGCCGCCGAACATGTCGGCGAGCGTCGCTTCGGCTTCGGACAGGCTCTCGGCGATTACCACGCCCTTGCCCGCCGCCAGCCCATCGGCCTTGAGCACATAGGGCGGCTGGAACCGGGCGAGCGCGGCGCGGGCATCCTCAAGGCTGCTGGTGCGGACATAGCCTGCGGTCGGGATGCCCGCGCGGGCGCACAGGTCTTTGGTGAAGCCCTTGGAGCCTTCCAATTGCGCCGCCGCCTGCGAGGGGCCGAACACCGGCACACCTGCGGCCCGAAGCGAGTCCGAGAGCCCATCCACCAGCGGCGCTTCCGGCCCGATCACGACGAGGTCGATGGCGCGCTCGGCACAAAAGGCGATCACCGCGCCGTGGTCGGTCGCATCGAGCGGCACCAGTTCCGCCTCCTCGGCGATACCGGGATTTCCGGGGGCGGCGTAGAGTTTGGTAAGGCTCGGGGATTGCGCCAGCTTCCATGCCAGCGCATGTTCGCGGCCTCCCGAACCCAGAAGCAGGATATTCATGGCCCCTCCGCCCAATGACATTGACAATGCCGGGCTGGTAGCGCGTGACCGGCAGGGGGACAACGCCCAGCCGCTCACTATCAGCGAGGTTTCCGCGCTGCTGAAGCGCACGGTCGAGGATCGCTTCGGCTTTGTGCGGCTGCGCGGCGAGCTGTCGGGGGTGAAGCGCGCGGCCTCGGGCCATTTCTACTGCGCCCTGAAGGACGAAGGCGCGGTGATCGACGGGGTGATGTGGAAGGGCAATGCCCAGCGCCTCAACTTCCGTGCCGAAGACGGGCTGGAGGTGATCGCGACCGGCAAGCTCACCACCTATCCGGGGCGCTCCAAATACCAGATCGTGATCGATTCGCTGGAACTGGCGGGTGAGGGCGCGCTGCTGGCGCTGCTGGAAAAGACCCGCGCAAGGCTGGCGGCGGAAGGCCTGTTTGCGGAAGGCAAGAAGCGCCGCCTTCCGTTCTTGCCGCAGGTGATCGGCGTGGTGACCTCGCCCACCGGGGCGGTGATCCGCGATATCCTGCACCGGCTGGCGGATCGCTTTCCAAGCCACGTGCTGGTCTGGCCGGTGCTGGTGCAGGGCAATGGCGCGGCAGAGCAGGTGGCGGCGGCGGTGCGGGGGTTCTCGGCCTTGCAGCCGGGCGGTCCGGTGCCGCGCCCTGACGTGGTGATCGTCGCGCGCGGGGGCGGGTCGATCGAGGACTTGTGGAGCTTCAACGAGGAGGTCGTGGTCCGCGCCATCGCCGAATGCTCGATCCCGGTGATCAGCGCGGTGGGGCACGAGACCGACACAACGCTGGCCGATTTCGCCGCTGACCGCCGCGCGCCGACCCCCACGGCGGCGGCCGAAATGGCGGTGCCGGTGCGCGCTGACCTTGCCCTGACCCTCGCCGATTTCGCTGCCCGCCAGCGCCGCGCGGTGTACCGCCCGGTGGAGCTGGGGCGTGAACGCCTCGCTGCCCGCGCGCGCATGCTGCCGCGGCCCGAGAACCTGCTGGCTCCGCAGGCCCAGCGGCTCGATGATCTGTCCGAGCGGCTGCGGCGTGCACTGGGCGACCGTTCGGCCAAGGGGCGTGAGCGGTTGGCGGGGGTGGCGGCGCGGCTGTCCCCCAGCCTGCTGTCCCGCACCGCTGCCGAGGCACAGCGCCGGCTTGACCGCGCGCGCCTGTCGCCTGCGCTGGTCGAACGGCCCTTGCGCCAAGGCTCGGACCGACTCGCCGCGCTCACCCGCGTCATGAGCCAGCTGCACCCCGAAAAGCCGCTGGAGCGCGGCTATGCGATCATCCGCGATGCGGACGGCAAGGCGCTGACCACCCGCGCCGAAGCGGCGGGCGAGGCGGCCCTGACGCTGCAATTCCGCGACGGGACGCTGGCGGCGATCCCCGCTACAGGCGCGCCCGCCCCGGCACCGCCGCCTGCTCCGGCACCGCGCAAACGCGCCGCCCCGTCCCATCCGACCCAAGATGATTTGTTCAGTTAGCCGCGCAGTGCTATCATGCGTCCCATGCTGATGACCCCGTCCGACAAGGCCGCCAAACTCTACTACGGCCCCTCCAGTTTCCGCGTGCTGCGCCCCGGAAGCCACGTGCTCTGCGCCGTGACCGGAGAAGCGATCCCCCTGCCCGAACTGCGCTACTGGAGCGCCGAGCGGCAGGAGGCCTATGCCTCGTGCGAGGTCGCCACGCGCCGCCTGCTCGGCCTCGATCCAGCCTGACACCCTGCGCCCGACCCCCTCGGTGCGCGTGCGGATTCTTCGCTGGCTGCTTCTGGTGGTCGTGGTGGCAGGCCTTGCCCCCGGCATCCTTGTCCGCACCACAATCGGCCTGCGCAGCGATGTCGCGGTGGTCACCATCACCCCTGTCACCGAGCGCGCGGGCATCTCCGGCGATCTTGCGCTGACAGGCGCGTGGGAGCTGACGTCGCCGCACGGCTGGTTCGGCGGGTTTTCGGCATTGGTGGCGGGAGATGGGCAGGCGCTGATCGCCGGCACGGACCGCGGCTGGCTGCTCGACCTCGACCTTAAGGGCGATGCGCCCCGCGCCATTCCCGCCAGCTACCGCTTCGTGGGTGATCGCAAGCGCGCGCGCAAGGAGGTGGTCGACCTCGAATCGCTCGCCCGCGATCCCGCTACGGGTGCGCTGTGGGCCGGGTTCGAGAACGACAACCTTATCGCCCGCTACACCGCCGACGGACCGACCACATGGCGCGCCCCGCCGGAGATACAGCAATGGAGCCGCAACAGCGGCCCCGAAACCATGACGCGGCTGGCCGACGGGCGGTTCCTGATGCTGGCCGAAGGGCCGGTGGACGACAGCGACACTGTGCATGAGGCGCTGCTGTTCGCTGGCGATCCGGCCAAGGCCGGCAGACCGCTGGCCTTCCACTTTGTCGCGCCGGCCGATTACGATCCGGTCGATGCGGTGCAGGTGCCGGACGGGCGCGTGCTGATTCTGCTGCGGCGGGTGGAATATGCGATTCCCGCGCGTTTCGACACAGCCATAGCCATCGCCGATCCGCGCGCGATCAAGGCGGGCAAGCCTTGGGGGGCCAAGGTGATCCAGCGCCTGACCGGCGGCATCTATGCCGACAATTTCGAAGGCATCGCCTTTGTCGCGTCACCCGAGGATCCGGCACGCGGCAGCCTGTGGCTGATCGCCGACGACAATTTCTCGGTGTTCCAGCGCAGCGTGCTGGCCAGGTTTGACTGGAACCCGAAGGCTGGCCTGCTTCCCGCAAACGAAAAAGCGCCCGGAAACCCGGACGCTTGATCGAATCATCACTGCCCCGAAAGGCAGGGGCGACTTAGGCTGCGGCCTGAGCCTTCACCAGTTCGCGCTTCACCTTCAGCGCATTGGCCGAAAGCTTTTCGTCGTTGGTCTTGAGCAGCCAGTTGTCGAGCCCGCCATTGTGCTCCACCGAGCGCAGGCCGTGGGTCGACACGCGGAACTTGAAGCTCCGGTCGAGCTTTTCGCTCATCAGCGTGACGTTCTGCAGGTTGGGCAGAAACACGCGCTTGGTCTTGTTGTTGGCGTGGCTGACATTGTGGCCAGTCATGCGGCCCTTGCCGGTCAGTTCGCAGATGCGCGACATGGTGTGTCTCTTCTCGTAAAAATCGGGCCCAGGCTCAGGCCCGGACAAGGAAAGCGGCGCGCATAACGGGGCAGACCCGAATCGTCAAGCAAGTTGCAGCGCAACCGCGTGGGTCACCGCCCATTACAGCCTCCCGCCGGGTTTTCCAATCTATGTAAGCAAGGTCACGCCGCCGCCGCCGCTATGCCCGGCGTTCTGTCCGTGGGAACGGTCCACGGCCTGAAACCCGCAGGAGACAAACATGAAGCGACTGATAGCCGCCAGCCTGATCGCCCCCTTTGCATTGGGGCTCGCCGCGTGCGATGTCGACCAGACCAAGGAAGGCGAGATGCCCGAAGTCCAAGTGACAGGCGGCCAGCTGCCGGAATATGACGTCGAGACCGCCGACGTCGAAGTCGGCACCAAGGAAACGACGGTCGAGGTTCCCGATGTCGATATCACCATGCCCGATGCCAAGGGCACGCCGGTCACCGGCGAGGAATAACCGTCCCGCCGGGCTTTGCGCAGGGCGCTGGGCATGAGCGAGGCGGGCTTCCGCAGCTTCATGCCCCGCGCGCTTGCGCTGGGCCGCGCCGCTGCCGATGCGGGCGAAGTCCCGATCGGCGCGGTCGTGGTCAAGGACGGCGTGGTGATCGCCGAGGCGCACAACGCCCCGCGCGAGCTGCACGATCCCACCGCCCATGCCGAAATCCTCGCCATCCGCCGCGCCGCGCAGGCGCTGGGCGATGAACGCCTGACCGGATGCGAGCTGTGGGTGACGCTGGAGCCTTGCGCGATGTGCGCCGGCGCCATTGCCCACGCCCGCATCGCGCGCCTGTACTACGCCGCGAACGACCCCAAGGGCGGCGCGGTGGAACATGGCGCAAGGGTGTTCGACCAGCCCCAATGTCTCCACCGCCCCGAGGTCTATACCGGCATCGGCGAGGCCGAGGCGGCAGAGATGCTGCGCGGATTCTTCAGGGAGCGGCGCTAGGCGGCGACGAAGGTTCCGTGAAAGCTGATCGGCAGCGCCACATCGGCGCGCCAGCTGGCAACCGGGCCTGCGGCCACGTCTCCGGCGCGCAGCAGGTGCAGTTCGCTCACCCCGGCCTTGAGATTGAGCGTCGATCCGATCAGCCAGCCATCGCCTTCGTTTGCGGTGTTGCCGGGGGCATACTGGAATTCCTCGACCAGCTGGTGCGCGCCGAAATCGAAGCTGTCGCTGCGCCCGCGCTGCCAGTCCCATGCCGCGATGGCGTGAGGGAAGGGGCTGCTGCCGTCATAGCCGGTGACATGGGCTGTCAGCCGGTGCGGATGCGCGGCGCGGCGATGGTCGCTCGTCGGGAATTCGGCTGCGATCCCAGTTTCCACCAGTGCCGACCGGCCATCGGGATAGAGCACGATCTGGTGCAGCATCGGACGCGGCGGAGCGATGTATTCGCCGCGCAGCATCGCGCTGGCGCTGGTCTGGCCGAAGGTGGGATCCGCTTCGAGGCACCCGGCAAAGCGGATCGTGCCGTCCGCCTCCTCCCAGCCATCGCCATAGTGGAACGCGCTGAAAGCGGGCAGTTCGTAGATGCGACGCTGGCTGAGGTCGTCCTTGGCGATCACCATGATCTGGGTACCGATTTCAGGCTGCCACGCCATCGTGGTGCTGATCGGGAAGCCGGAACGGGTTTGCAGCCACGGCTGGAGCACGATGACGATGGCCTTCGCGGTGATGGTGAAATCGTGGAAATAACTGGCGCGCGGCAAGGGCAGCACGGCAAAATCGATCAATCGCCCGTCAGCGCCCAGCCGCCAGAGGCCCGTAACCTGGCCATTGCCGCCAAAGTTCCAGACCGAACCATCGGCCTCCACCCGCGGATGGGCGGAAAACGGCATGTGGCGCAGATCATCGCGGAAGGTCTTGATCCCTTGCGTCAGCAGGCTTGCCGGATCGAGCCGGGTCGCCGATCCGCCCTCCCACAGCGCCAGCAATTCGCCGCCCAGCAGCATCACGCTGGTGTTGGCGGCATTGGCATCGTCATTGTTCCCGATCTCCGCGCCCGGCGCCTGCGCGGTGCCGAAGCCGGGGGTCACGATCCGGTCGAGCCGGGCCTCCAGCCGCCGCTTGGGCGTATCGGCAAAGCGCGCGGCAAGGCTGGCGCGGCCATCATTGATCTGGAACCGCCGGATCAGCCCGTCACCATCGAACCAATGCCCCGCGCTTGATGCGCCGCGCCGGAATTTGGCCGGGCCATTGCGGTAAAGGACACCCGCGAAATCCGCTGGGGCGCGGCCCGCGATCGGGGTCAGGGCGCGCGGGGCGATGTCGGCCTCGACATCGGCGACCCCCAGCGTCCAGCCCGCAGGCGTCGCCCCGGCCAGCGCGCGTTCCGGCGTTATCACGGCGCTGGCTGCGGCGGCGGCCAGCAGCGACTGGATGAACCCGCGACGGTCGATGATGGATGATGCCAGGCTGGTCATGGATCGTGCTCCTGTGCGCCGGGGTCTAGCGGAAGGTGATGGTCTGCACGGTCGGCCCGGCAATCTCGAAGGCGGCGGCCTCCCACTTGGCAGGCCCCATGTTGCCGACCGCATTGTTGGAGAAAGCGAAAGGCTCGATCGGCATCCCGAACGGGTTGGTGTTCATTGTGCCGTCGCCGTTCACATCATGGAGGATCTTGAACCCGTAGCGCCCGGGCAGGACATCGGGGATCGTCGCCGTGGCCGTGTCGCCCGTTACCGGAATCGCAATCGCACGGACCGGAGCGGCACCCTTTTCATAGGCCGCCTCGCTGTCGAACAGCGCCAGCATGATCTGCCCGCTCGGCTTGGCGAGGCGGGTGAAGGTGATTTCCAGCGTGGTGGTGGCAGGCGCTGCGGCGGCGGCATCCTGCGCGGCAAGGCCGGAGGTCTGGATCAGGGCAGCCAACCCGATGGCGGCGGCGATGGTGAGGCGTGAACGGATCATGGCAGGCGTTCCTTTCAGGTGCGTCGGTTGATGACGTTCCCTGACTGGCGGCCCCGGCATGACGGCGCCATCGCTGCTTCGTAATCTGCGTCGATCCTTCGCCAATTGCGGCCCAGGACCAGTTCACGCTTCGTGAAATGGCACCAGTGCTTCGCCAACGGGCTATGCGTCAGTGCGCTGCCGCGTCACAGCCCGCGCCAGATTTTCGCAGGCGCGGCATCCTTCGCGCCCCAGCGTGACGGCGTGCAGCGTGCCGGGCGGAAGGTCTTGGAATAGCACAGGCGGATTTCCTCCAGCCAGCCGCGCTCGTTCAGCCTCACCCCGATCGCCTCCTCGCGCCAGCCGGGGTTTGCATCCGCGAGCGCCGAACGGATGCGGCCTGCGGTCAGCCCGTCCTCGCGGCTGATACGGTCGTAATCGGGGAGGCGCAGCCCGCCATAGAGGATGCGGATCACCTTGAGATATTGCGCCGGACGCCGCACCATGCAGCTACCGTGCTTGGCCCATTGGCGCGCGATCAGGCGTTCGGAGGGCATCAGGCACATATTGCCGCGCACCTCGGCGGGGGTGAGCGCGGCGCGGGCCTCGCACCATTGCGGCCAGCTTTGCCCGCTTTCCGGCCACAACCCGTGGACGACGAGCCCGAAGCCGCCGTTCTGGCCCGAGCATTGCGCCGCATGGCTGCGATCATCGGCGCGGGGCTTGCAGAACTCCGGGCTCCAGCTCAATGCCATGGTGTAGCCGGTGACAGGCATCAGGCGGCGCGGGCCGTCTGGCGTGACCTTGGGGACGCTGGCGACCTGCGGCGCGCGGCATTGGTAGGCCTGCGCGCTCGCCAGCGAGGGCGCGGTCAGCAGCAGCGCGGCGACGAGGCTATTCGAACACCGCAGGGCCGTCCTCCTCCTCAGGCTCCCGCGCAAACCAGCGGTTCGCCTGCGCGGTCAGCAGGCTCGCCATTGCGACCGCGACCAGCAACGGGCCGACCAGCGCGGCAGGATCGAGCATGGCCAGCCGCAGCGCGCCGAAGCCCAGCACCAGCCAGCGCGCGAAAGGAGCGGCGAACAGGTAGATCCACGTCAGCGGGATCAGCGCGATGGTGAACTCCGCCGACAGGGCGACGATGGTCCAGTCACGGTCCCACGCGAACCACGGGACATTCACGGCGAGGATGGTTTCGGACAGCGCCAGATCATTCAACCCGCGCACCAGCCGCAGCAGCGCAGCGGCGAGGAAAGCGGCGGCGAACACCCGGATCGCCAGCGGTCGCGGCCCCCGGATCAGTTTCATACCGGTGTGAAATCCAGCCCGATGTCAGCCGCAGGCGCGCTCTGGGTCAGGCGCCCGACCGAGATGTAATCCACCCCGCTCGCCGCCTTGGCCGCGATGGTATCGAGGTTTACGCCCCCGCTCGCCTCGGTCGGCACCCGGCCTGCGACCTGCTCTACCGCGGCGCGCAGAGTGGCCGGGTCCATGTTGTCGAGCAGCAGATGATGCGCGCCCGCTTCCAGCGCGGGCTCGATCTGATCGAGGCTGTCGACCTCGCAGATGATCTGCGCCACGCCGGCATCGCGTGCGCGCCGCACGGCCTCGCCGACGCTGCCCGCCACAGCGACATGGTTGTCCTTGATCATCGCCGCATCCCACAGCCCCATCCGGTGGTTCTGCGCACCGCCCTGACGGGTGGCGTATTTTTCGAGGAACCTGAGGCCGGGGATGGTCTTGCGGGTGTCGAGCAGGGTGCAGGCCGGATTGCCTCCGGGGCCGCGCATCGCGGTGACATAGGCCTGCGTCATGGTGGCAATGCCGGAGAGGTGCTGGACGATGTTGAGCGCGCTGCGCTCCGCCGTCAGCAACGCCCGCGCGCGGCCTTCGATGCGCATCAGATCGGTCCCGGCGGGCACCTTGTCGCCATCGTGGACGAGGGTTTCGATGGTGCAATCGGGATCAAGGTGCCGGAAGAACGCCTCGGCCAGCGGCAGGCCCGCGACAACAATCGCATCACGGCTGTCCATCACGCCGGTGAAGCGCGCATCGGCGGGGATCACGCTCTCGCTGGTCACATCCCGCCCGCCACCGGGCAGGCCTTCGCCCAAGTCCTCGGCGAGGGTTTCGCGGATGAATTTGGCGAGGTCGAAGCCGGGGAGGGTGAATTCAGGCACCAATCAATCCTTCGTCATCGCGAGGGCCGACAGGCCCGCGGCGATCCATAGCCCGCACCCCGATCCGGGAGCCATGGGCCATGGATTGCTTCGTCGCTCCGCTCCTCGCAATGACGAGGGGTCAGGTCAATGCACGAAGCGCGCTACCACATCGCGATAGCTGCGGCTCACCTTCACCTCGGCGCCGCTTTCCAGCACCAAGAAGCATTCGCCATTGGTGTGGGGCTTCACCTGCCGCACCAGATCGAGGTTGACGATGGTGGAGCGGTGGACGCGCTGGAACTTCCTCGGGTCAAGGCGGCGTTCGAGGTCCTTCATCGTCTCGCGCAGCACCAGCGAATTGTCGCCGGTGGAGATGATCATGTAATCGCCCGCGGCCTCGATATGCTCGATGGTGTCGACTTCGACGCGGAAGATCTGGCCGCGGTCCTTGACGTTGATGAGCTTTTCGAAGCGGTCGGCGCTTTCGGCGGCAGGGGCGGTGGTTTCGACAAAGTCCGCTGCCCGCTCCGGCGCGATTTCGTTGAGCACATCGAGCAATTGCCCGGCATCCTCGGCCGATTTCTTCTCGGCCAAACGCTGGCGCACGCGTTCGATGGTGTCGGCCAGCTTCTGTTCGTCAACCGGCTTCATCAGGTAGTTGACGGCGTTGGCTTCAAAGGCGCGGATGGCGTGTTCTTCATAGGCGGTGACGAAGACGAACAGGGGGGGTTCGATCTCCATCACGCCCTTCACGACGCTGAAACCGTCAAAGCCGGGCATCTGGATGTCGAGGAACACCAGATCGGGCTTTTCGGTCTTGATCTTGCGGATGGCCTCGCGCCCGTTGGCGCAGGTGTCGATGATCTCCACGTCCTCGAAAGCTTGCAGTCGCAGCTGCAGGCCCTGAATCGCGAGCTTCTCGTCATCGACGAGGATGGTTCTGATGGTCATAGGGGGCTTCCGATAATTCGTTGGGGGGGATTGAGGGGGATGATGTTGTCGCTGGCCGCCACAGCGGCAGCGGGGGCTGCCTTGGCGGGTTCGGGCACATCAGCCCGGGTGAAGGGGATTTCGATCAGCACGGTAAAGCCGCCCCCAGCTTCCGAACGGGTTTCAAACAGGTGAGTATCGCCATAAGCCTGCGCCAGACGATTGCGGATATTGGCAAGGCCGACCCCGGTCGAGACCGGACGGCCCGGCGCAGGCGTGCCGGATGCATCGCCCGCCATGAAGCGCTGCATGTCTTCGATACCCGGCCCGGTATCCTCGACCGTCAGCCGCAGCCGATCCCCGATCACCCGCGCGGTGAGGGAAATACGCGCGCCTTCCTCCTGCGGGCTGACGGCATATTTGATCGCGTTTTCGACCAGTGGTTGCAGCAGCATCGACGGCAGCTGCGCGGCAAGCGCCGCGTCCTCGATCTCGAAATGGGTGCGCAGGCGTTCTTCGAAGCGCATCCGTTCGATATCGAGATAAAGCTGCAGCGTCTCGATCTCCTGCGCCAGCGTGACCTGACTGCCGGGCTCGGCAATCAGGGTATGGCGCAGGAAGCCTGACAGCCGCGTGAGCATCGCGTTGGCCGGCTCGGTCTGCTTCAGCAGCACCAGCGTGCTGATGGAATTGAGCGTGTTGAACAGGAAGTGCGGGTTGAGCTGGTAGCGCAGCATCGCCAACTGCGCCGCGGTCGCCTGGGCTTCCAGCCGCTCCAGCCGGTCCGCCTGCTGTTCCACCGTCAGGAAGAAGTTGATCGCGTAATAGAGCGCGCTCCACCCGCCGAGCAGGGTCAGCGGCAGGTACAGCAGGCCGATCAACCGCTGGGCAAAGGTCGTCTCGCGGCTGGCTGCGTAATAGACACCCTGCACCCAGGCATCGATCGAGGCATGGAGCAGCACCGCAAAGAACAGCACCACCGCCGTCAGCCCCCACGTCACCAGCGGGGTCTGGTGGATCAGCTTGCGGTAGATCACCGACAGGATCAGGCTGATCGAAAAGCCGGTGATCGTGGTGACAAGGATCAGCGCCAGCAGGTCAAGCGGCTGCTGGTTTGCCAGTGCCGAAACCGCGCGCAGCAGAAACGCCGCGCCCCAGCCCGCCAACTGGAGGTTCCAGAACGCCCGGTTCTTGCTCGCGAAGAACGGCGCCGCCTGGATCTGGAGCACTGCCATAGGGGAAGGGGTCTAACTCATTTCGTCGCAAACCGCACCGCAATTTGCGTCTGCCAACGCGGGAGCGCAACGGCTCGGCGCACAAATCAGCGCGAAGCGGGCCGCGCCAGCCCGCCCTGGGGGTCAATCTCGCGGCGGAAATGGCTCGCCCAGTCGGCCTTGCCCTCGCGCGCCAGCACGGCCTGCACCAGCGGCACCTCGGCGGCAATCATCTCGGCCCGCTCATCCCAGCCATCATGGTTGCGGCGCAGCCTGAGGCCGGCATCGTGCTTCGATCCCCAGCGGATCATGTAAGTCACCGCGTCCTGCGGATCGTAACCGGCGTTGGCGAAAAGCCAGGGGATCAGCCGGTCGGCCTCGCGCTCGATCCGGCGCACATATCTGGGCTTGCGTCCGTTGCGATCGAGCCAGGCATCGTGGCCGAGCACGTTATGCGCCAGCTCGTGCGCCACAGTCCCGGCAAACACCGCCTCCTGGTCGGCGAGGGTCGGAGAGAGAACCCCGATAACCACCCGCGCGCCATCGGCGACCGCCGTATCGCTCTCGTTCAGGGCTTCAAAGCGCGTGGCGCAGACCGGCACGGGCTGCACCCGCACTGTCTCCCCGTCCGCAAAGGTGATCGCGATCCCCCCGTTCCGGGTCAGCACCGCTTCGACATGATCATGCGCCCGCACTGTACGCTTCCAGTCGATCGGAGCGCGCTCGGCAGGCCACTGGTTGGGGTCCAAGCCATCAAGCCCGATGATCTCGCGGTTGCGGGTGAACGCGCCGACAAGCGCAGCGGGCGATCCGCGTGCTGCGGTTTCGACCGCGAAATCTCCTCTCAGCCCCAGCGCCGCACGGGCGATATCCGGCGCGCCGTAACTTGCCATGTCCTGCAATTGCAGGCCGATGCTGGGCACAACCTTGGGGCAGAAGGCGGCATTGGCGCGGGCGAGCCGCCAGCCCACATCCTGCAAGCGCTGGTCGGCATCCTGATAGCGACCGATCGCGGCACGCTCGGCGGCGTAATCGATGCGGGGGGCGCTGTCGTCAGGCTGCGCGGCGAGCGGCGCGGCCAGCCCCACCAGCAGCACAGCCCACGCCGGAGCGCGCATCAGCCCGCCTCTTGCGGCGCCGCGTCGAGGGCAGCCTTCAGCTTCTCGTAGCCGACGGCCCCGCCGAAGGGCTTGTCCCCGGCGATCCATGCCGGCGTGCCGGTAAAGCCCAGCGCGCGGGCGTAATCGAGGTTCCTGGCAATCTCGGTCGAGACGGCATCGGACGCCGCATCGCGCGCGGCGCGCTCCATGTCGAGCCCGGCGGCCTTGGCTGCTGCGGCGGCATCACCGGTGGCAAACATCGCATCGTGGAAGGCGCCGTATTTGCCCTGCAGCCCCGCCGCCAGCGCCATGCGCGACACTTCATCGCTGCCTTCGAAGATCGGCCATTCGCGGATCACGACCTTCAGATCGGGGTCTTCGGCCACCAGCCGCTTCACGTCCTTGAGGCTCGCCTCGCAATAGGGGCAAT
Organism: Porphyrobacter sp.; assembly: GCA_032116115.1. Lineage (GTDB taxonomy): Bacteria > Pseudomonadota > Alphaproteobacteria > Sphingomonadales > Sphingomonadaceae > Erythrobacter. Next base: position 15,769 of record JAUMAX010000022.1, on the reverse strand, counting down.
TATAGTCGGTGAACTCGACCAGCACTGTTTTACCTTGCGGGTTGCCGAGCACCACGCCGGGGAAGGGGGTGAACACCTCGCCCCCCATCTGCGTCAGCCGCTTGGCGGCTTCCTGCGCCTCGAAAGCCTCCGCCATTTGCGGCAGCAGGTCGGGATTGGCGAGCAGGAAAGTGCGGGTGCGATTATCGGCGAGGCCCGAATAGGACCACACCGCCGCGCCGAGAAAGCCGAACACCAGCGCCAGCAACGCGGTCAGCAGGGTCGCAGTCAGCGTGCGGGGCGCGTCGGCAGGCGTTTGGGAGGACATGCGCAGGGGTGTTCCGTCAGTAAGGGGATGGTGTGCCGCCCTGCCCTAGCGCCGGTCGCGCGCCCGTTCCAGTTGTGCCCGCGCTTCGAGCGCGACATCCTGCGCACGGATCCAGTCGGGCGAGCCATAGGGCAGGCTCGCCTCGGCGGCCTGGGCGTTCATGAGAGCCTGCGGGTAGAGCCGGTTCATCACCTGCTGTTCCGCACTGGCCAGCCGCGCGCGCGGGATATCGCCGCGCGCTTCGTAGACCACGCCCAGCTGATACCACGCAAAGGGATTGTAGCGATCCCGCTGGACCGAGGCGCGCAGCACGGTCTCGGCCTCGGCGAAATTGGTCTGGTTCTCGGTCGCGATCAGGGCATGGCCCAGCATCCCGGCGATCAGCGGGTGAGCGCGGGTCAGTTCGGTCGCGCGGCGCAGCGGCACCAGCGCCTCCACCGGCCGCCCGGATTCAAGCAGCACCTGCCCCTTCAGTTCGAGGAACCACGGGTTATCGGGCTCGGCAGCAAGCAGCGCGTCCGCCTCGGCCAGCGCCAGTTCGACCCGCGCATCCTTGTGATAGGCATAGGCGCGGGCATAGCGCGCCGGGATGCTGGTATCATGCGCGGGATAGGCGGCCAGCGTGCGCTTCGGCTCGGACAGGTAGCCGAACAGCTTGGCCTTGACCCGCACGAAGCGTTCCTGAAGCGCGGGATCAGGCTCGGCATTCCACGCCGCGTCCTGTTCCAGCAGCCCGCGCAGAACCTGGATACGGTCGCCCGACAGCGGGTGGGTGCGGGCATAGGCGGCCTCGTCAGCCTGGCTGTAACCGGCACGGATTTCATTGCTGCGCAGGCGCTCGAAGAACTTGATCATCCCCTTGCCGGTGATGCCAGCGCCCGACAGATAACGGGCGCCCGCCAGATCGGTCGAGGCTTCCTGATCGCGGTTGAAGGCAAGGAAACTGCCGAGCGCGGCCTGCTGCCCGGCGGCGATAATGCCCATCCCGCCTTCGCCCGCCCCGGCAAGCACCGCACCAAGGCCCAGCAGCAGGGACAGGATCGAGATATTGGTCGCCGTCTTGGTCCGCTCGTCAAAGCGCACCACGTGGCCGCCGGTGATGTGGCCAAGTTCGTGCGCGAGCACGCCCTGCACCTCGTTGGCGGTCCCCGCTTCGTTGATCAGGCCGGAGTGGACATAGATCGCCTGCCCGCCTGCCACAAAAGCGTTGATCGATTCGTCATTGATCAGCACCAGCTCGACATTGCCGGGCTCCAGCTCGCTGGCCTCGACCAGCGGGGCGGTCATGTCCTTGAGCAGTTCCTCGGTCTCGGCATCGCGCAGGATCGATTGCGCGGCAACCGGCTGGGCTGCCACTATCACGCTCGCCAGCAGGGCGAGGCAAAAGGCAAGGGGGTGGGGGCGACCGCGCATCATGGCGACCCTACCCCGATTGCGCCTGAACGCAAAGTGAAGGAAGCGGGTCTCAGCCCACCAGCTTGCGGGCCGCGCGCTCGATCAGGGCGATGTCCTCGGGGATTTCGGCGAGGATTTCCGCGCAGCCGATCTCGTCACGGCGGATCAGCACCAGCGCGAATTCCGCGCCGGCTCCGTCCAGCTCCTCAAGCGTGATCGCTTCGAGTTCGCGCAGCTGCTGGGCGAGAGCCTCGCGCACGGCAGCGGCATCTTCGACCGGCTTGCCCTGCTCTTCGCGGCGCAAGCGACGCTCGGCCTTGACCACCGCCTTCACCCCGCCTTCGACTTCGGCGAGGAAGCGCGAAAGGCTCCCGCGCTCCAGCTGCAAGCGGTGGGCATGGGTCAGCACAGCGGCATATTCGGTGAGGCGCGTCTTGTCGTAATCATGGCCGAACACGAGCTTGACCACAGGCGTCATCGGCGCGCGGTCCTGCACCGTCAGACCGCTTTCGGCGATCAGTTCGGCGTAATCATCGGGCGCGGCCTGTGCAGCCAGGCTGAAGTCATAGGCGCGGCTGACGGCGGCATAGAGCGCGTTGCGGCTGCGGTCTTCGGTGCTGTCAGCGGCGCGGGCGAGTTCGCGGGCGGCAGCAAGGCAATCATAAAGCCCGGCATCGTCCGGCAGATCGTCGGCGAAGTCATCATCCTCGTCCACCTCATCAAAGGCGGGCAGGACGGGGGCTGCGACCGGCACAACCGGTTCGGGAGCGGGCGAGAGCGGCGCATAGGCAACCGGGACTGCCGGCTCGGGCTCGATGTCAGACTCGGGGCCGAAATCGGCGGAGCCAAAGTCGGCCTCAAGCGATTCCTCGTCTTCCGGCATCGGCTCGAACCCGGTCAGGTCGATTGCCTTCTTGGTCGGCGCCTCGATGTAATCGGCGAGCGAGGCAAAGCTGTATCCGCCGAAATCGCCGTCGCCTTCGTCCTCGTCGTAATCCTCGTCGTCATCGCCAAGGCCGAACTGGCTGAAATCGGGCATCTGCAAAGCATCGTCAGGCCCGTTGTCCAGCGCAGACAGGCCGGCAAAGTTGTCGGCGCGCGAAGCGGTGAAATCGACCGCGAAGTCATTGTAACCGCCGCCGGATTCGGTCTCGTCGCTTTCGCTGGCGGGCGAATCCGCCCAGGTCGTGACGGGATCGGCAGCCCGCAGCGCGGGTTCTTCGGCCAGTTCCAGATCGGCCCCCAGATCCAGCGCCTGATCGATTTCGAGCAGCAGCTCGTCCGCGGTCAGCTGGTCGGCCATTTCCTTCCAGTTGATCACGCCGTAAATGAAGTCGATCGTCTCGTCGTCGCTCGAATAGGGAAGCAGGATCCCGCGATACAGAATCGCGATCCCGGCATGATTGACGAATTCCGCTTCGAACCCGATCGGCGCCTGATTGGCGAGGATCTGCATGTAGTGATCGGTGATGCGGCTCAGCAGCGAGCGCGGCGGCACGTCCGACAGGCGGGTGATCGCGCCTTTGGCACCGCATTCCTGCCCCAGCTTTTCGCCGATGAAGCGCACCGCCGGATTGTCGATCCCGCCGGTGAAATCGAGCAACACCGAATGCGGGCCGAAATCGGGGAGCGTGGCCGGGTCGAGGTCTTCGATATTGGGGAACATGCGTTCGCCCAGCAGGCTGGCCCAGTGATTATAGGCGCGCACCTGCATGCGGCGCTCGTCCTGGCCGATGGCTTCGGGCGGCAGATCGCGGCGCTGGGCCGAGTCGACACTGTCCTCTTCGGATGCATCCCAGCCCCGATCCGCAGTCGCGTCGGGATCAAAGCTGCCGCGCAGAGTGTCCATGGCTGTAATCCGCCCCTTTGGTGAACCTGTATCCAGCAGGTTCTGGCGCAGCGTGGTAAACATCCCGTTAAACGGGGGTGAGTCTTTGCTTTCAGTTGCGCTGGCGCGCGATGCATACCTCCCGCCCCGCCTCCCCACCCGGCCACCAATAGTACCACTATGTTATGGTGGCCCGGTGGGGAGGCAGGGCGGGCGGTCTGCGCCACCAAAAGTGGCCTCTAGAGGAAATACCGCATCTTGATGGCAAAGCGGGTCAGCCCTTCGCCCAGCGTGAACACCGCGTCCTTGAACTTGGGCGGCGCCATGTTGACCGGCGCATCGCGCGAAAAGCCGTAGCCTTCCTTGGGCATCATCCCCATCGCACGGTCGGCCTTGCCGTTGTTGTTCTCGTCATGGAGCAAGGCGATGGCATATTGGCCGGGCTTGACCCCGGTGAAGCGGATTTCGACGACCTTGCCTGCCGGAACCACGGTGCGGTGCGCGTTCGGGTCCTTGGCGCATTTGGGAAAGACATCCGCGCGCGTTGTCATGCAGGCGCGCACCACGCCCTTGGTCGATCGCAGATCGGTGACCGTGATCACCACCTCGCCCGCCTGCGCCGGGGCGGCGGCCGCCACAAGACCCGCCGCCATGCCTGCAAGGGCAAGCGCCCTCACCGGACCGGCACCTGCGCGCCGTGCCCGGCCTCGGCCACGATCCGCTTCGACAGGCCCTTGTCCGTCCCGCACCAACGGTCCCACACGCGGAAATAGAGTCCGTAATTGCATCTGTATTCCTCGTGATGGCGCTCGTGATGGCTGGCCGTTATCAGCCAGTTTCCCAACGGGGAGTGAACAAGCCAGCGCGGGAACATCTCCCACCCCATGTGATTGGTGACGCCCATCACCGTCGCCACGGTCAACACCAGGCCCAGCATGGCAAGGTGGATCGGCACCAGAAACACCAGCACCGGCACCACGATCGCGCCTGTCACCGCCTCGATCGGGTGAAAGCTCATCGCGGTCCACGCGGTCGGCGGGCGGCTGTCGTGGTGGACGGCGTGGGCGATGCGGAACCACTTGGGCCGGTGCATCCAGCGGTGGCTCCAGTAGAAACAGGTGTCCTGCACGAACAGGTAGATCAGCACCGAAAGCGGGTGATACCACAGCGGCAGACTGGCCCAATCGGCGGTCATCAGCGTCCAGCCGTGATGGTTCCAGCCCCACAACACGATCCCCGCCGGCGCGCCGTAGATCCCCGCCGAAAGCAGCGACCAGCGCACCTCGCGCCCGATCTGCGCGCCCTTGCCGTCATAAAGCCCGGGCCGCATTTTCGCCGTGGCATAGGCAAACAGCCCGCTCGTCAACACATAGCGCAGGGCCACGATCACCGTGACCGCCAGACTGACGATCAGCAGCGCAAGCGGAACGGGGGTGTCGGCGGGGAGCATCGCGGTGAGGCTATGCCGCAAATCGCCCCAAGTCGACAGGCAAACTCTGGCGCCGGCGTTACCCGAGCGAATCGAGCGCGGTGCACAGCGGATCGACCAGCGCCATGTGCCGCCGCATCGCGATCCGGGCGAGGTGTTCCACCTGCGTCTTGCGCCGCGCAGCCGCCAGCGGATCAAGCGCGGCCGGACGCAGGATCTCGGCATCATAGCCATCGGCCACGATCACCCCGCAGGTCTCTGGGCGGAACGCTTCGCTTTCCAGCGGCGCGCGGTCCAGCGCCGGGGGGAGGCCCCAGTAGAAGCGGTCGCAATAATCGAGGTAGTCGGGCCACTTGGCATCGCCGAGCAGATCGGCGCGGGCCACCTTGATCTCGACAATCACCACCAGCCCCTTGGCATCGATCCCCATCAGATCGGCACGGCGGCCGTTCTTCAACGGGACTTCGGACAGGCACCAGATGTCGTTGCGCGCAAACAGCCGCCCGATCCCGCGCGCCACATCGCCTGCGGCCAGAACGGGCGCGGCGAGCGAATCGGGCGATGGAAAGGCGCTGCCGGACATGCCCCAGCGTTGGAACGAAAGCGGAACGCAGTCAACCGGCTTTGGGCAGGATCAGGCAGGCTCGACGGTTTGGAGCACGCTCACCATGCTCGCCCGCGCGGCGTGGAACTCGCGCCACAGCACCAGCGCCGGAGCCGCGGTGTCCTGTCCGCGCCGGGTCAACGTGCCGAGCGCGGCAAGGCCGGTGTCGAGCATCGCGGCGCAATCGGCCACAGTCTGCGCCACCAGCGCGCGCTGCCAGGGCTGCGCGCGGGCGATGACAGCGCCCAGCTCTCCGCCGATCTCGACAGGCTCGGGCGCAATCCGCGCCAGCATCGCCAGAGCAGCCGCCTGCCCGTGGAGCGCCACCAGCGCCTCGGACAGCGCCTCGGGCGCCGTATCGCCAGCGGGCGGGCTGGCCGGCTGGGGGGGAATCATTGCGGGCGGAAGCGTGGCCATGCCCGGAGCCTAGGCAGGCGCCCTTTCCGATTGGTTAAGCCTGTCCCCGCCGCTTGCGCGAGAGCCAGCACCCAGCCGCCACAATTGTGTGGCATCGCGCCCCGCCTCTTGCTAAGCGCCGCGCCGCACGCAAGAATAGCGCGCACCGCATGGCACCATGCACCCGTAGCTCAGCTGGATAGAGTGCTGCCCTCCGAAGGCAGAGGTCACAGGTTCGAATCCTGTCGGGTGCGCCATGATTTCAATGGCGTATCTGCGGCTTCGAAAAGCTGATCCGGTGATTCTCCGGTGTGTGCGTCGGAACATCCAGATCCAGAACTTCTCTCGATGACGCAATGTCCGCTTGCGGGTTGGTCCTCTGAGAGCCTTGATGACGGAAGCTGGGTGGTTTGCTGCAGTCCACCACACCGTCACCCCGGACTTGATCCGGGGCTAGGCTTTTCTTCTTGCCCGGCAGAGCAAAGAAGCAGCCAAGCCCCGTGTCAAGCACGGGGCGACGAATAGGGGAACGACCACAAGGGGCTCGCAAGCAGAACGGCAGCAAATTCCTGAAAGCTGTGCGTTCTGGACATTCGGAGCACCCCTCTGTCGGAATTCCGGCCACGGCCTTCCTCACCCTGCCCATCATCGCCAAGCCGCGCGAATGCCGACGGGGTGAGCGCCATCGGATAGGCCCGCAGGTCAGCCATTGCTGGCAATCCCGCGCAGGCGCTTTTGAGCCCGAAGGAAAACTTATCGAAAGCCCGCGAAGGATATCCTAGGCTTCGCACGTTATGCCAGCGAGGGGGCGCACGAATGTATCTTCCGGGTGATGATGAGGGCAACTTGCGGCGGAGCGAAACGGGGGAGGCGCCCCGGCAGCCGTCACCGACGAGCGATACCGCTGCGCTGTCGTCCGTTCCGATAGACCAGCCGCTTGTCGCCCCGGGCGTCAAGGCTGCTGCGGCCAGCACGCTTGCTCTGGCGGTTGCTGCCTGCGGGGGCGGGGGCGGGGGCGGAAGCGGGGGAGGCGGCAACACCGGCGGCGGCGGTCCGCCGGTAGCCGCGGTGCGCAAGCCCCAGACCGACGCCGAAGCCGCGCGCTTTCTTCTTCAATCCTCGCTCTCGGCGTCAACCGCCGCCATCGCCGAAGTGCGCAGTGAAGGCTACGCGCCGTGGCTTGATCGCCAGTTTGCCGCCGCCAACAGCCAGAACGCCCGAACCTTCTTTGCCGACCGCGGGCTCGACCGGGTCGATGCCAACCGCTTCTACAACTCGGCGATCATCGGCGATTACATGATCTGGTCGCAGTTGCTTTCGGGCGGCAATCCGGTGCGCAAACGGATCGCCTTTGCGCTGTCGGAGTTCTTTGTGGTGTCGATCTCCGGCATCAACCTGACCTGGCGCGGCCCGGCGATCGGCGAATACTGGGATATCCTCAACCGCAACGCTTTCGGCAATTTCCGCGACCTGTTGCAGGATATCACGCTCAACCCGGCGATGGGGGTGTTCCTCAACACCCGCGGCAACCGCGCCGCCGATCCCCGCACCGGCCGCGTACCTGACGAGAATTACGCGCGCGAGGTGATGCAGCTGTTCACCATCGGGCTGTTCGACCTGAACGCCGATGGCACCAACCGGCTGGTGAATGGGAATCCGGTGGAATCCTACACCAGCGAGGATGTGACAGGGCTGGCCAAGGTGTTCACCGGCTATGACTTCGATCTTGCCGGGCTGGCCTTCACCACCGAGGTAGGCGGCACGCGCCAGGTCCCTGATGCCGAATACACCCGCCGGCCCATGACCGCCGATCCGGCCCGCTGGGTTCCGGCGCGCGCCAGCGGGTTCCATTCGGCCGAGGCCAAGACCTTCCTCGGCTTGACGATCCCCGCCGGAACCAACGCGGCCGAAAGCCTGCGGCGCGCGCTGGACCACCTGTTCAACCATCCCAATGTCGGCCCCTTCTTCGCCCGCCAGATGATCCAGCGGCTGGTGACGAGCAATCCCTCGCCGGCCTATGTCGGACGCGTCGCTGCTGTCTTTGCCAATAACGGGCAAGGGCGGCGCGGCGATCTGGCGGCGGTGTTCAAGGCGATCCTGACCGACACCGAGGCGCTGGATCCGGCGGGCGTGGCCAACCCCAATTTCGGCAAACTGCGCGAGCCGGTGCTGCGTTATGTCCAGCTTGCGCGAACCTTTGGTGCGCGTTCCAACAGCGGCAATTGGCTGGTCGGTGACCTGAGTGACGCTGCGAGCGCGCTGGGGCAAAGTCCGCTGCGATCGCCATCGGTGTTCAACTTCTTCCGCCCGGGCTATTTCCCCGCCAACACCGAAATCGCCAATCGCGGCCTGCTCGCGCCCGAGTTCCAGCTGGTCAACGAAACCTCGGTGGCGGGCTATGTCAATTTCCTCGAACGCGCGATCACCGGAGGGCGGACACCGGTTGCCGACATCGCGCTCGACTTCGCCAGTGAAGTTGCCATCGCGCAGGACAGCACCGCGCTGCTCGACCGGCTCGATCTGGTGCTGACTGGCCGCCAGCTCAGTCAAAGCGCGCGCGACACGATCCGCACGGCGATGGAGGACGTGGTGCTGACCGCCAGTTCGACCAACGCCGACCGGTTGCGGCGGGTGCAGATCGGCGTGGCGCTGATCCTCGCCTCCACCGATTATCTGGTTCAGAAGTAAGCTTCGGGGGACGCGGGCATGTTCATCGGCAAGGGCATTGAAATCGAGCGGCGGGCGTTCCTCAGGCGTTCGGGACAGCTGGCAATGATGGGGGCGGCATCGTCCTACGCGCTTGACCTTGCGGGCCTCGCCGAAGCGGCGGCCTTCAATGGCGGCGGCGGTTACAAGGCGCTGGTCTGCGTGTTCCTGTATGGCGGGAACGACCACGGGAACACGCTGATCCCCTTCGATGCCGCCAATTACGCACGCTATGCCGCGATCCGCGGAACCGCCGGTTCGGAGGAGGCATCGGGCATTGCCATCGGCCGCAACGCCCTGTCAGGCACCGTGCTGACCACCCCGTCCGACCAGCGCCTCACCGACGACATCACCTATGCGCTGGCCCCCACCATGCCGCGCCTCAAGACCCTGTTCGATAGTGGCACGATGGCCCCGCTGCTGAATGTCGGCCCGCTGATCGCCCCGCTGACCCGTGCGCAGTACGACGCAGGCAGCGTGCCGCGCCCGGCCAAGCTGTTTTCGCACAATGACCAGCAATCGACCTGGCAAAGCTCGCAGCCTGAAGGCTCGCGCACCGGCTGGGGCGGGCGGATGGGCGATCTGGCGCTGTCGTCGAACACCAATGCGATGTTCACCGCGATCAATGCCACCGGCAACGCGGTGTTCCTGAGCGGCCAGACTGCCGTGCCCTATCAGGTGTCGCCAGCGGGGGCGACGCTGTACAACCCCTTGCAGAACGGACGCCTGTTCAACTCCGCCGCCGCCTCGCAGGCGCTGTCCACGCTGCTGCGCAGTGGATCGGGCAATGTCATGGCGGCCGATTATGCGCGCTTCAACGACCGCTCGATCCAGTATGGCGCCTTCGTCAATGATGCATTGCGCAGCGTGACGCTGAATACCAGCTTTGGCACCGGCAACCGTCTGGCTGACCAGTTGCGCGTGGTCGCACAACTGATCGCCGCGCGCGGGCGGCTGGGGGTGACGCGGCAGGTGTTCCTCGTCTCGCTGGGCGGGTTCGACAACCATGACGGGCTGATCGGCACGCATGACGGGCTGCTGGGTCAGGTCGATTCCGCGATTGACGCTTTCTACCGTGCAACGGTGGAGCTGGGCGTCGCAGGCAACGTCACCACCTTCACCGCGTCCGATTTCGGGCGCACCCTGTCATCGAACGGCGATGGCTCCGATCACGGCTGGGGTGCACACCACTTCATCGTTGGCGGCGGCGTGCGCGGCGGGCGCTTTTACGGGCGTGCGCCGCAGGTTTCGGTCACCAGCGCCGATCAGGTCGGTCAGGGGCGGCTGCTGCCGACCACTTCGGTCGACGAGCTATCCTCCACGCTCGGCCTGTGGTTCGGGGTCGCACCATCCGAGCTGCCTTCGGTTGCACCCAATATCGGACGCTTTGCCTCCGCCGATATCGGCTTCATGAAGCCCGCGCAGACCCCTGTGGCGGCGGCGCGATAGCCAATTCGGGCCGCCCCCACCCACCTTGCGTACCATCAGGGTTGGTCTGACCCGTTCGTTCGATTATGCCGGCTTATGCGTTTTGCTCTGACCGTCATGGCGATCGGGATCGCCCTTGGCCTTTCGCCTTTTCCGGCTTCGGCCAAGACGCTCAGCGACAAGCAGGTGGCGCAGCTGGAGTTGGAAGTGCGCGTGTTCACCTGCCCGCTCGGCGGTGCGACGTTCAGGCAGGCGGTGACCCATCCCCACCTGCCACTGGAAAGCTTTCCGGACGGCAGCCATCTCGGTGACGAATGGATCGACCAGGCCATCCCCGAATGTCCCGGCAACGGGCTGCTGATCCTGCCCGATTACGCCGCCACGCCGGAAGGGCAGGCCCCGCCGGAGTATTACGCCTACAGCGCCGCCGATCTTGAGCGTCTCCCCGCCATGCTTGCCAGCGCGGATTGGCAAGGCTTGCGCGGGCAGACCCGGACCTTGCGGGCCTATTGGCTGGCGACGCAGCTGGGCCGCCCGGCCGGGGACCGGTGGGAACTGCTGCTCCACGCCAGCTGGGGCGCCGGGAACGCCGACCAGCGCCGCACTGCGCTGGAATGGCTGGTGCGTGACGGGCCAGGGCTGATCGAGGCGGTTTTCGCTGGCAAGGACGATGAGGGTTTCTGGGCCGGCGATCGGATCGTCAACGCCTTGCGCGAATTGGGCCGGTTTGACGAAGCCATGGCCATGCTGGGCGGCGAATTTGCCGTGGGCGGCGAGGACGGCCTATCGGACGCGATCGATAATCCCATGCTTCTGGCCTTGGCCGCGCGTGATGATGACCGCTTCGCCATCGACGTGCTGAGCGACAACATGGCGGGCCGCGTCTGCAATCTTCCCGACTATGCTGCATATCGCGGCCCCCATGCCGCCGAACGCTGCGCCGCCCGGGACGAACGTGCGCGGATCAGGCAGGCGGTGTCGGACGAGGCCTTCGAACTCACCCAAAACATCGCCGCTCTCGACGCGGAATGCGCCAGCACTCCCGGATCAGGCCGCCGCCCTGCGCTCGCACTGGCGTGCGACGATCGCCAATCCGATCTGAACCGGGCCGAGGCCGACAGGATGCTCGCGCAGGACACCGACCGGGTGGCCGAGGCCTGTTGGGTCGGCCCGACCAAAGTCCCCACGATGAGCGCGATGGAGATGGCCTGCGCCGGATATCGCCGCGCGATGGGCGGGGTGGTGCAGCACTTGCTGGTGCGTGACGCGCGCGCTTTCGAAGTGCTCTGCCAGCAGCAACGGGTCACCTACGAAGAGGATGACGAGGTCAATCTCGCCTGCACGCAGGCAGAAAACACGCTGGCGGATATCGGCGCGCTGGACATGTGGAAGGATCTGCCCGCCCTGCGCCGGTTCTGCAAAGACACAGATCTGGAACAACGCGGCCGCGCAGGCATCGTGGCTTGTGTCTGGACCGACTACCATGACGAGAAAAACCCGCCCGAGAAATACGCGCTGGAATATCTCAACGGGCCGATGTTCTACGACGCGTTGACCGAGCACGCGGTGCCCTATGCCCGGAAGCTGACCGAAAAGCTGATCGCCGAACGCGGCGGGCGTTGATCTAGCCGAGCGGCAGGCCCAGCGCCTCGGCCACGGCGGCGACATGCAGCTTGCCGTGCGACACGTTCAGCCCCTCGGCCAGATGCGGATCGGCGGCCATCGCGGCCTCCGCGCCCATGTTCGCCAGCTTCAGCACAAACGGCAGCGTGGCATTGCCGAGCGCGATGGTCGAGGTGCGCGCCACGGCTCCGGGCATATTGGCGACGCAGTAATGGATGACGCCGTCGACCACGAACACCGGGTCTTCGTGGGTGGTGGCATGGCTCGTTTCAAAGCACCCGCCCTGATCGATCGCGATATCGACCACCACCGTGCCGGGTCGCATCGCGGCGATCATGGCACGGGTGACAAGCTTGGGCGCGGCGGCGCCGGGCACCAGCACCGCGCCGATCACGAGGTCGGCCCCCGCGACCGCCTCGGCAATCGCGGCTGACGAGGCAAAGGCGGTCTTGATCTGGTTGCCGAACTGCGCGTCGAGCTCGGCCAGACGGCGGTTGGAGATGTCGAAGATCGTCACATCGGCGCGCAGGCCCACGGCCATCTGCGCCGCGTTCACGCCCGCAACCCCGCCGCCCAGGATCACCACCTTGCCCGGCTCCACCCCCGGCACGCCGCCAAGCAGCACGCCGCGTCCGCCCTGATGCTTTTCGAGGTAATGCGCCCCGCATTGCACGCTCATCCGCCCGGCGACTTCGGACATGGGCTTGAGCAGCGGCAAGGTGCCGTCGGGCGCAGTCACGGTTTCGTAGGCGATACACGTCGCGCCCGACGCCATCAGCCCTTCGGTCTGCGGCTTGTCGGCGGCGAGGTGGAGGTAGGTGAACAGCACATGGTGAGGCCGCAGCATGGCGACCTCGCCCGCTTGCGGCTCCTTGACCTTGACGATCATATCGGCGGCGGCGAACACGGCCGCCGCATCGGGCAGGATCACCGCGCCCGCCGCTTCGTAGGCGCTGTCAGCGAAATCGACGCCCAGCCCCGCGCCGCTCTGCACCACGACATCGTGGCCCGCGCGGGTCAGTTCGGCGACCGCCGCCGGGGTCAGGCCGACGCGGTATTCGTTGTTCTTGATCTCGGTGGGAACGCCGACGCGCATGGGGTCTCTCCTGCTGTATCTCTCGGACCCGCATTTAGCAGATGGGCCTTGCGCGTTCTTCGCAATGATCGGCAGCGGGGTGCGCAAAAGTGCAAAAATCTTGCACATATGTGCAGAAAGGCGCACGAATTTCGCACATGGACCGCATCGACCGGAAAATTCTCGATCAGCTGGCACAGGACTCGCGCCTGACCGGGGAGCAATTGGGCGAGCGGGTCGGCCTGTCGCCGTCAGCCGCGCATCGGCGGGTCAAGGCGCTGGAGGAAAGCGGGGCGATCATCGGCTACCGCGCACGGCTATCCAAGGCGGCGCGGGGCAATCCTTCGACCGTGTTCGTGCAGGTCACGCTCACCGATCAGCGTCAGGCGACCATGCTCGCCTTCGAGCAGGCGATGGCGAGCACGCCGCAGATCGTCGAGGCCCATCTGATGAGCGGGCAATCCGACTATCTCATCAAGGTGCTGGTGCGCGATGACGACAGCTACGAACGCATCCACCGCGAAATCCTCTCGGCCCTGCCCGGTGTGCAGCGGCTGGTGAGCCAGTTCACGATCCGTACATTGGAAGGCGGCGAATAACGCGTCCCTCCCGGCGGCTGCCTGCTGCCGCGCACGCTCTTGTTTTTCACAAGGCAGAGCCAATCTTGCGACCCCGCCTGTTACAGTTCCGGGTCAAGATTGCGGTGGAAAGTTAGTTTTCCGACAAGTATAGGACGCGCATGGCCACGCCGATCTACGAATTTGGGCAAATCCCGCGCCTTGACCCTACGGCCAAGCCGCGTGGCCGTGCGCGGCGGGTGCGCGATGCGGGGCAGGCGCCCACGGTCGGCGTGATCTACAATCCGCGCAGCCACCGCAACCTGGGTGCCGATTTCGACTGCGGCCTGTGTCCGCACGTCCACATCGCCCAGCCGCGCGAACGCGGGCAATTGCCGCTGGCGCTGACCGAATTTGCCGAGCGCGGGATCGATCTGCTGGTCATCAATGGCGGCGATGGCACAGTGCGCGATGTGCTGACCTGCGGGCAGGCGATCTTCGGTGATGATTGGCCCGCAATCGCGGTGCTCCCCAAGGGCAAGACCAATGCGCTGACCGTCGATCTTGGCGTGCCGGACGACTGGAGCCTGCAGGACGCGATCGACGCGCTGGATCATGGCAGCCGCGTGTATCGCCGCCCGATGGCGGTGTCGGCAGCCGAAGAGCCGGGCAAGGCGCCCGGCATTTCCCGCGTGGCGGGCTTCATCCTTGGCGCAGGGGCCTTCACCAAGGCAACCCAGGCAGGGCAGAGCGCGCACAAGCTGGGCGCGTTTGACAGCATGGTCGTGGCCGTCACCGGGCTGTGGGCGCTGATGCAATCGCTGTTCGCCGGGCGCAGCAATCCGTGGCGTCAGGGCGCGCGGATGCGGATCGGCCTTGGCTCTTCGGACGCCCCCATGGCCCATAGCGGCCACGGCGATCCCGAAATGCGCCAGCTGCTGTTCGCCTCGACGCTCGAACGCCTGCCCGCCGGGATCAAGCCCTTCGGCGCGCTCAAGAGCGGGCTGAAACTGGTCGCCATCGACCAGATTTCGCGCCGCACCACGGCGCTGGTGCCGCTGGCGCTGCTTGGCAGGCTGCGGGGCAGCTTGCGGACCCGCGGCATCCACCAGCTCGCCGCAACCCAGTTCAGCCTGAGCATTGATGACCAGTTCATCCTTGATGGTGAGGCGTTTCCGGCAGGCGATTACCGGATCGAACAGGGGCCGGAGCTCGCCTTCGTAACTCCATGAGCGGCGCATCCCCGGCGCTGGCCGAGCGGATTGCCGCGCGCCTTTCTGCCACTGTCGATCCTGCCGTAGCGGACTTCGCCCGCGCCCTCGCTGACGCAGCGGGCGCGCGCGCGGTGCTGTTCTACGGATCGAACCTGCGCACCGGATCGCTCGACGGCGTGCTCGATTTCTACATCCTGCTGCCCGGCACCCAGGAAAGCACGATCTGGCCGCGCGTCAGCTATCACGAGCGCGATTGGGGCGGCACAACCTTGCGCGCCAAGGTCGCCACCATGGCGCTTGCCACCTTTGCACGCGCCGCCAGCGGAGCGCTGGCCGATACCACCATCTGGGCGCGGTTCGTGCAGCCGAGCGCGTTGATCTGGGCTGAGGACGATGCTGCGCGCGACGAGGTCATCGCCGCTATCGCCGCCGCCTCGGCCACGGCGGCACGGCTGGCGGCGGCATTGGGGCCGGTCAGCGGCGCGGCCGAGGATTACTGGCGCGCGCTGTTCCGCGCGACCTACAGCGCCGAATTCCGGGTCGAGAAAGGCGGGCGCGAGAATGACATTCTCAGCGTGAATGCCGATCACTTCGCGGGGCTGCTGCCGCTGGCGCTGGAGGCGGGCGGCATCCCGCCGGGCCAGCACGGCACGATCTTGACCCCGCGCCTGATGCCGGCGGAGCGCGCGCGCATTCTGGGATGGTGGAAGCGCCGCCGCCGTCTGGGCAAGCCCTTGAACCTGCTGCGACTGGTCAAGGCCAGCACCACCTTCGAAGGCGCAGCCCGCTATGCCGCGTGGAAGATCGAGCGGCACACCGGGATGCCGGTCAAGCTGACGCCGTTTCGTGAACGCTACCCGCTGCTCGCCGCGCCGCAGGTGCTGCTCGATCTCAGGCGCCACCGCCGCGGCCAGCGCAGCGGCTAAGCCCCTTCACATATACTGCATCGAGATCGACATGCGGGTGACGCCTTCGCCCACGGCAAAGCGCACCTTGTCGACCGAAGGCGGGCGCGGGACGAGGCCGAGGATCTTGCGGATGCCCGGATTGTTCGACATCCCCGCGCCGTCGGACAGGTCAGACTTGCGGTTGCCGTTCACATCGTGGTGGACCGCGATGGCATAATCGCCCGCTGCGGGCAGCGGCACGCACACGCTTACGCTGCCGGACTGCGGCCGGGCATCGACGCGGATGACGTAACGCTTGC
>JAUMAX010000021.1:0-14969 GCA_032116115.1 Porphyrobacter sp. | reverse complement strand
CTCGTCGCTCATGCGGCCGCGGCGCTCTTCAACCGGCGGATGCGCAAGGGGGTGAACGCGCCCTCCTGCTCGATTTCGGCACTGCCGCGCTTGGCCAGTTCCAGCGCGGCAACAAAGCTGGAGGCGAGCGCCGAACGCTTGAGTTCCGGCGAGGCATGGGGCGGCAGGAAATCGCGGATGTCCATCCATTCCAGCGTCACGCCGAGCATCGCCGAGACCCGCTCCAGCGCGGAATCGAGTGTCATCACCGGGCGATTGGCGACGTGATAGATGCGCGGCGCGGTGCGTGCCTTCACTTGCCCATAGGCCTGGATCAGCGAGAACATGTCGCTGCGCCACACGGTCTTGCGGTCGGTGCGCAGGCCTTCGGGCGCGCCCCGCAGGAACACATCGCGCCCGATCCGGTCACGCCCCATCAACCGCGCGGCTGCCTCACGCATCGCACCAAGGCGTTGCAGGCGCAGTTGCAGGCGCAACGCGAGCTCTTCGGGGCTTGGGTCTTCCTGTTCCGCCTTGGGCAGCAGCATCGCGGATTTGAGGTAAGCCAGCCACGCCGCCATCACGAGGTAATCGGCGGCCAGTTCCAGCTTCATCGCGCCCGCGCGCTCGATGTAAGTCAGGTATTGATCGACCAGAGCAAGGATCGAAATCTGCCGCAAGTCGACCTTCTGCCGCCGCGCCAGAT
The DNA here is from genome assembly GCA_032116115.1 of Porphyrobacter sp. GTDB lineage: Bacteria > Pseudomonadota > Alphaproteobacteria > Sphingomonadales > Sphingomonadaceae > Erythrobacter. Next base: position 14,284 of record JAUMAX010000021.1, on the reverse strand, counting down.
CGAGCAGCAGGTCGAGCGGGCCTTCCCAGCCGTCAAGCTCCAGATAGAGCGCGTCCTTGTCGGGCCGTGCCGCTTCGGGCGGGAACATGAAGGGCTGATCAGTCATGCCGCCGCCCCGGTGAGCGCCAGCAGCGCATCGCGTTTCGCGAGCAGTTCGGCAGCTTGGGGCGCGATTTCGGGCGCAATGCGGGTGCCTTCCAGCGCCCGGTCAAGCCGGGCTGCGGTCGCCTCGGACATGGCTGGCAGCACCGCGCAGATGCCCTGCATATCGTCCATTTTCGCCCAGCAATTGAGGATGATATCGCATCCGGCCGCATAGGCGCGCGCCGCGCGTTCGGGGATCGATCCGCCCAGCGCCTCCATGTCGATATCATCGGTCAGCAGCAGGCCATCGAACCCGATTTGCCCGCGGATCACATCACGGATGACGGTTTCGGATAGTGTGGCGGGGTTTTCGGCGTCCCATGCGGTGAAGACCAGATGCCCGGTCATGCCGACAAGCGCATGGTTCAAGGTGCGAAACGGGAAGAGGTCGTCTTCAAGTTCCTCAGCCGGGGCGGTGACTGTCGGCAGCGCCTTGTGGGTGTCGACATCGGTGCGGCCGTGGCCGGGCATATGCTTGATGCATCCGGTCACGCCGCCTGCCGCCAACCCTTCGAGCACCGCTCGGCCCAAAGCGGCCACCTGCATCGGGTCCGCCCCGAACGCCCGGTCACCGATCACATCGTGAGCGCCGGGAACGCGCAGGTCGAGCGGGGGGTGGTAATCGACCGTGATCCCCATCGCCGACAGTTCCAGCCCCATTGCGGTGGCATTCGCCCGGGCAGCCTCGATCGCGCTGGCAGGGGCGATGTCGTAGAGCTTTGCGAAGGCCTGTCCTGCCGGATAACCCGCCCATAACGGCGGCCGCAGGCGCGCCACGCGGCCACCTTCCTGGTCGATCGACACCAGCAAACGGTCACGCCCGTGGATGCTGCGCAGGTCATCCGTCAGCGCGCGCAGCTGTTGGGGATCGACGCAATTGCGCCCGAACAGGATGTAGCCCGCAGGATCAGCCTCGCGGAAGAAAGCGCGCTCGTTCGCTGTCAGCTGCGGGCCGGAAGGGCCGAAGATTGCCGGAATCATGTCCGCAAAATCGCACCGCTGCGGGGGTCTAGCAAGGGCAAGAGGGGGTCAATAGCGGGGAAAAGCCGCGCCCCGGCCTCACTTCACCTGACAATCGACCCCGTCAGCCTTGAGCGCGGCGCACAGCCGATCCGCCTCCGCACGGCTGCCGGCGACCGCCTGCAAGCGATAGACCGTCCCGATATCGACCTTGCCTTCGACCACCCGGTATTTGACTCCGGTCAGCGCATCGGTGCGGCGGACGATATCGCTCCACCCCTGTTCGGCGCGGGCGCGGGTGCCGTAGGCGGCAAGCTGGACGCCGATACCGGGAACATCGCCCGCAGCCGGAACCGCGACAGGCACGGTCGAGACGGTCGGCTTGGCCACCGGTGTTGCTGCCGGAGCGGGGCCATCGGCGACCACGGCCGGACGCGACCCGCCTTCGCCCACCAAGGGCGCGACATTGCCGGTGCCGGCAAATTCCTTGCCTCCCGGATCATCGGGGCGCTGCTTGACCGGGCCTTCGGGCGCAGCGATCACACTGCCGTCGGCAACAACATCGCCGCCCGCTGCGCGGTTCGAGACATACCACACCCCGCCGACAACCACGGCGAGCAGGGCCACCAGACCGGCGGCAAACAGCATGATCTGGCCTGCATCCAGCCCGCCTGCATCGGCATCATCCTCGTCGGATTCCAGCCACGGCAGACTATCGGTGCTGGCAAGATCCAGCTCGCCGCCATCGTCGTTCAGTTCTTCGTACTCGGCATCGATCATGGCGATTGCTCAGCCCTTCCCCCCGGCGGCTAGTTGCCCGCGGTTACATGCTTTCGACAGCCTCGACGCCCAGGACGGCGAGACCGTTGCGGATCACTTGCCCGATTGCCGTGCCAAGGAAAAGCCTTGCCGCGGTCAGCGCTGCATCCTGTTCCACGATGAACCGCTTTTCGGGGCGGTCGTTACCGAGGTTCCAGTAGGAATGGAGATCGGCTGCCAGATCATAGAGATAGAACGCGATCCGGTGCGGTTCGCGCGCGCGGGCCGCGGCTTCAATCTCGCGCGGGAACTGCGCGGCACGGGCGACAAGCGCCAATTCCTCTGCGCCGAGCCGGTCTAGGTTCGCGTCAGACGGGGTTAGCCCCATGTCAGCCGCCTTGCGCAAGGTCGAACGGATGCGCGCGTGGGCATACTGGACATAGAACACCGGATTGTCCTTGGACGCCTCGACCACCTTGTCGAAATCGAAGTCCATCTGCGCATCGGGCTTGCGGGTGAGCATGGTGAAGCGCACCACGTCCTTGCCGACCATGTCCACGACGTCCGCCAGCGTCACGAAATTGCCCGCCCGCTTCGACATCTTGAACGGCTGGCCGCCCTTCATCAGCTGCACCATCTGGACGAGCTTGACCTCGAACGGCTTGGGCGCAGCGCCGTCCGCGCTGGTGAGCGCAGCCACAGCTGCCTTGATCCGCTTGACTGTGCCAGCGTGGTCCGCGCCCCAGATGTCCACCAGCGCATCAGCGGTCTGGGCCTTCTGGAAGTGGTAGGCCAGGTCCGCGCCAAAGTAGGTCCACGCGCCGTTCGACTTCTTGATCGGGCGATCCTGATCGTCGCCGAACTTGGTCGAGCGGAACAGCGGCAGCTGCACGGGCTCCCAGTCTTCGGGCGGGGCCTTGCCCTTGGGGGCTTCAAGCACGCCGTCATAGACGAGGTCATGCGCGCGCAGCCACGCCTCGGCTGCGTCAACCTTGCCCGAGGCCTGCAATTCGGCCTCTGACGAGAACAGATCGTGCTTGATGCCAAGCGTGGCGAGATCGTCGCGGATCATGTCCATCATCGCTGCCACCGCGCGGGTGCGGAACAGGATCAGCCAGTCAGCCTCGGGCGCGGCGGCGTATTGGTCACCGAATTCGGCGGCGAGTTTCTGGCCGATATCGACGAGGTAATCGCCGGGATAGAGACCCTCGGGAATGGTGATGGTCTGGCCGAGCGCCTCAAGGTAACGCAGATGCACCGAACGGGCGAGCACATCGACCTGCGCGCCGGCGTCGTTGATGTAGTATTCGCGGATCACCTGATGCCCGGCGAATTCGAGCAGGCTGCCGAGCGCATCGCCCACCACCGCGCCGCGGCAATGGCCCATGTGCATCGGGCCGGTGGGGTTGGCCGAGACATATTCGACATTGACCTTGCGGCCCTCGCCCATGCCCGAACGGCCATAATCCGCGCCAAGCGCAGCGATGGCGGCCAGTTCGTCAAGCCACGCTTGCGGAGCGAGTCGCAGGTTGATGAAGCCCGGCCCGGCAATATCGGCGCTGGTGATGGCGGGGTGCGCGGCGAGCTTCGCCGTGATCGCCTCGGCCAGCGCGCGCGGGTTCATGCCGGCCCCCTTGGCCAGCACCATCGCGGCGTTGGTGGCCAGATCGCCATGCGAGGCATCGCGCGGCGGTTCGAGGGTGACATTGGCAAAGCTGGTGCCCGCGGGCAGCACGCCGTCTGCGACCAGATCGGTCAGCACGGTTTCGATCAGCGCCGAATAAGCGGCATAGAGGGTCTTGGGTTGGGTCATCATGTTCTCGTGCGGATGGCGCGGAGTATCGCGCGTGCAAAGAAGGAAGCGGGGTCCCGGGTCAAGCCCGGGAAGACGATAGATTTAGTGCGACGTCCGACGCCGGAGGCGTCGCAAGGCCGACCGGCCGCCCGCAGGCGCTCCGCAGCGAAGCGTAGGAAACGCGCCGAGGACGCGGGCGCGGAGGCGCCCGCGCAAAACCTACCTCGTCACATTATACGCCAGCTGCGCCTCGGTCAGCTGGAAGCCGACCAGCATTTCAAAGCGCGTGCGGGCAATCGCGGCCTTCACTTCGGGATCGGCGAGCGGATCGAGCGCTGCTTCGGTGTCACCGGCGCGTCGTCGCTTGGTGATTTTCTGGCGGATATCCTCGGGCAGAGCAGCATCGGCGCGGTTGATGAAGCTTCCCGCCTTGGCCGCAGCCGTGGCACGTTCCTGCCCGTCGGCGAAGGCCAGCGTCACTGTGCCGATGCGCTTGGACACAACAGCGCTGCCGCCGCGCAGGACCGTGACGAAGTAGGGCAATTCAACCGTGCGCGCGCCGCGCGTGTCGGTGCGGCGTGCGTTCACAGTGAAGGTCGCCTCGGAATAGACCTGATCGGCGGTGTCGTTGCACGTCGCGCGCAGGTTGGTCATCGCCGCGCTGACATCGAGGCTGGCGGTGGTCGTGTCAGCCGCGCTGCGGAAGGTGGTCACATCGCCGGTATAGTCCGGAATCCCCACCGTGGGACACACAGTCATGACGCTGGCAATGCCAACGCCCTGATCGATGACAAGCTCGCCCTCCTGCGAACAGGCGCTGAGCGCTGTCACAGCGGCAATGGCAGTAAAGGCGCGTGCGCGGAGCATCATCAAAGCCGTCCTCGAATATTCCGATCCCGTGCGCCCTAGCGAGGACGTGCGGAAAGCGCTAGAGGGTGAGACATGAACGCGCCCTTTCAAGCATCCTCCGCAGGCTCCGACGCCGACACGGCTCAACGTCCGCCCCTCAATCTCCTGATCGCTGCCCCGCGCGGCTTTTGCGCCGGGGTCGACCGCGCGATCGAGATCGTCGAGAAGGCGCTCGAACGCTATGGTTCGCCGGTCTATGTCCGGCACGAGATCGTCCACAACAAATACGTGGTCGAAGGGCTGAAGGCGCAGGGTGCGATCTTTGTCGAGGAACTGGACGAAGTGCCGGACGATGCGCCGGTGGTGTTCAGCGCCCACGGTGTGCCCAAGGCCGTCCCGGCCGAGGCGAAGCGCCGCAAGCTGCTGTATGTCGATGCCACCTGCCCGCTGGTGAGCAAGGTCCACCGGCAGGCCGAACGCCAGATCGAAAAGGGCCGCCACATCATCTTCATCGGCCATGAAGGCCACCCCGAAGTGATCGGCACGATGGGGCAGGTCGAGGATGGGCAGATGACGCTCGTGGAAACGATCGAGGATGTCGACAAGCTGCCCTTCGATTCCGACGAGGAACTGGCCTACCTGACGCAGACCACGCTGTCGGTGGATGACACCCGCGAGGTGATTCAGGCGCTGGAATGGCGTTACCCGAACATCTCCGGCCCGCGCGCCGAAGACATCTGCTATGCCACCTCCAACCGTCAGGCGGCGGTGAAGGAACTGGCGCAGGATTGCGATCTGGTGCTGGTGATCGGCTCGCCCAATTCGTCCAACGCCCTGCGGCTGGTGGAGGTTGCCGAACGACTCGGAACGCCCGCCAAGCTGATCCAGCGCGCGACCGAGATCGATTTCGGCTGGCTGGAAGGGGTGAAGACGCTCGGCCTTACCGCCGGAGCTTCGGCCCCCGAAATTCTGGTGCGCGAAGTGGTCGATGCCCTGGCCGCTTATCGCCCGATCAGCGAAAAGACGATCACGGCGGCGGAAGAAAAGATGGTGTTCAAGCTGCCGCGCCAGCTGACCGAGTAACCTGCGGGAAGGCGCGTGGCGGTCTATACCCATCTCGGGGCGGAGGATCTCGCCCGCCTGATCGCGCATTATGACGTGGGCGAACTGGTGATGGCCAAGGGCATTGCCGAGGGCGTGTCCAACTCCAACTGGCTGGTCGAGACGACCGGGAGTTCGCGCGGGAGTTCGGGCGGCAGCGACAATTCCGGCACGCGCTTCATCCTGACGCTGTACGAACGGCGGATCGATTATGCCGATCTGCCCTATTTCCTCGACCTGCTCGATCATCTGGCGGCCAAAGGGTGTCCGGTCCCGCGCACCATGCATGACCGCCAAGGGGCATCCTACCGCATGGTCGAAGGCAAGGCGGCGGCGCTGATCGAGTTTCTGCCCGGCGTCTCCCCCACCCGGCCCACGCCTGCGCAGGCGCGTGCCGTTGGCGAAGTGCTGGCGCGGCTGCATCTGGCGGCAGAGGATTTTCCGCGCACCCGCGCCAATGCGATGGATTTTGCTGCAAGCGCCGCGATTCTGGACGCCTGCGGGGCAGCGGCGCTGGCAACGATCGACGCTGCCCTGCCCGCGATGCTGGACCACGCCCATGCCGCAGCCGCGCTCGACCTGTCGGCGCTGCCGCAGTCCCAGACCCACACCGATCTGTTTCCCGACAATGTCCTGATGCTGGGCGACCGGGTGACAGGGTTGATCGATTTCTACTTCGCCTGCACCGGGCCGATGGTGCTTGATCTGGCTGTCACCCACGCGGCGTGGTGCTTCGATAGCGACAATGCCTACCGCCCGGATTGCGGCGCGGCGCTGGTGCAAGGCTATGAAAGCGTCCGGCGGCTTGAGGCCGCAGAGCGCGCGCTGTTTCCCGACGTGGCCAAGGGCGCTGCATTGCGCTTCGTCGCCTCCCGCGCCGAAGACTGGCTCGACACGCCCGATGATGCGCTGGTCACCCGCAAGGACCCGATGCAATTCGCGCGGCGCTGGCAGTTCTACCACGACCATGGCGCAGGGCTGCTTGCCTGATCGCCCCTCACCGCCCTAGGGGGCTGGCATGAGACAGGTCGACATTTTCACCGACGGCGCGTGCAAGGGCAACCCCGGTCCCGGCGGCTGGGCCGCGATTCTGCGCAGCGGCGGACACGAGAAGGAACTGGTCGGCGGGGAGCCGGACACCACCAACAACCGCATGGAAATGACAGCGGTGCTGCGCGGATTGTCAGCCCTGAAAGAGCCCTGCGCCGTCACCGTTCACACGGACAGCCGCTATGTGATCGACGGGATGACCCAATGGATTTTCGGCTGGCAAAAGCGCGGCTGGGTGAATGCGGCAAAGAAGCCGGTTGCCAATGAAGACCTGTGGCGCGAGTTGATCGCCGCCGCGCGGCCCCACAAGGTGAACTGGGAATGGGTCAAGGGCCATTCCGGCCACCCCGAAAACGAACGCTGCGACGAATTGGCAAGCGCCGAGGCCGCGCGTTTTTGAATGAGCCACCTTCGGTGGCGCGGACCTCCCGCCCCACCTCCCCACCCGGCAACCATAACATAGTGGTACTATTGGTGGCCGGGTGGGGAGGTGGGGCGGGAGGTCTGCATCGCGCGTCAGCGCGACAAAGGCAATCAGCTGTTGTCTTCGACCTCGGCATCGGGGCCGTTCTTCTTGATCGAATCGATCGCGTTCTGCGCGCTCGCCTTGCTGGAATAGCCCTGCGTCGAGAACATCACTTCCGAATTGTACTTGAAGCGCACGCGAAACTCGCCCGCGTTATCCTTGTAGATTTCAAACTTGTGCGCCATTTTTCCCTCCCTTGTGGTTAACCGGCATTAGGGAAATGCCAGAAGGCCAAGCGCTTGCCTAGACGGTTTGCGCGTGGCGTGCCGGTTGGAAACGCTGCGGGGTGAACATGGCCGGATCAATCCGCGCGGTCATCGCGTCTCTCCCCTGCCCCAGCAGCAATTGCGCCCCCAGCCGAGCGGCGGCAGGCGCGGTCTGGATGCCGAAGCCGCCTTGGCCCGCGAACCAGAAAAAGCCCTCGGCGCTGGCGTCAAAGCCGTAGACGGGCAGGCGATCCGGCGCGAAGCTGCGCAGGCCCGCCCAGCGCCGCTCGACCGCCGCGATGCGCCAGTCGGTGACCTGCTGAAAGCGGTCGATGGCAATGGCAACGTCGATTTCTTCCGGTGCAGCATCGCAGGGATCGGACGGGATCTCGTCATGCGGGCTTAGCCACAGCCGGCCCGCGTCGGGCTTGAAATAGAACCCGCCATTGATGTCGAGCACCAGCGGCAGATCGGCGGGGGCCTGCGGCTCGACACGCAGCACTGCGACCGTGCGGCGCAGGGGGGTGATGCCGATCGGGCGCACGCCGGCGATCTGCGCGATTGTGTCCACCCATGCCCCGGCGGCGTTGACGATGGTGGCAGCGCGCCATGCCTCGCCCCGTTCGGTGGTGATCGTCCATGCCCCGCCTTCGCGCACCAAGCCGCTCACCCGCGCGCGGCAGGCGGTGGTGACGCCGTGCCGCCGCGCTGCGCCGAGATAGTGCTGGTGCAGCCCTGCCACGTCGATATCGGCGCAGGCCGGCTGGTGCAGCGCCTCGCTCCATTCGGGGCGGATATGCGGCACCTTGGCGGCCAGTTCGGCGGGCGAGAGGCGATGGGTGATGACCCCGGTTCCGGCAAAGGTCGCGACATGGGCATCCATCGCGGCGCGGTCCCCGGCCCGCCCGATGAACAGCGCGCCGCGCGGGGTGAGAAAGCCGTGATCGTCCAGATATCCGCCCGAGGCGAGCGTCAGCGGCACCACGCCTGGGCCGCCATAGGTCTCCTCCCAGAACGCAGCCGAACGTCCGGTCGAATGGTAGCCCGGCGCGTCCTCCGCCTCGATCAGCAGCACGCGGGCATGGGGCGCAAGTTCGGCCGCAAGGCTGGCCCCTGCCATGCCTGCACCGATGATGGCGACGTCGTGGATCATGCAGCGACGGTTTCGCGCGGCACTGTCCGGTCGAGGAAATCGGCGATAGCCGCCATGACCCTGTCGCGCACCGCGTCCTCCTCGCGCAGCACCTCGTGATGCGCTTCAGAGCCGAACGCGACCATCTCGCCCTTGGGCAGCCGCGCGGCGGCGCGCAGGTTGGCCGGGTGGCTGACCAGCTTGTCCCCTGATGTCGACAGGAACAGCACCGGCAGGTCCACGCCCTCCAGCGCACCGGGAGCCTCCAGCGCCCGCCACGAAGCATAGGCCCGCTCGACCCAGCGCCAGCTGGCCGGCCCCATCACCAGTTCAGGGCGGTGGTCACGCCACCATTGCTCGTCGGCGTAGCGCACAGGATCATGGGTCAGCAGATTGGCGCGGGCCGCGGGAAGCTCGCCCGGCTTTTCACTCCATTTCCATGCCTGCCGCGTGGGATCGCCGATCCGGCACATGGCCTGCGCAACGCGGTGCAGCATGGCGAGCGGCAGCGGCGGGCTGGCAACGCCGGTCATCGGCGCGCTCAGGACGACCGCATCGGGCCTGACCCGCCCGTCCACCAGCGCGCGCAGCACCAGATGGCCGCCCATCGAATGGGCCGCAAGCACATGCGGTCCCGGCGTTTCGGTGATCCAGCGTTCCCACAGGGACGCCAGATCATCCACCCAGATGCCGAAATCTGCGACATGGCCGGTCACAGCGTCCTTGCCCAGCCGGCCCGATCCGGCCTGCCCGCGCCAGTCAGACGCGGTCACCCGCCAGCCTGCGCTGTGCCATTGATCCAGCGTTTCGAGATATTTCTCGTAGAAATCCGCCCGCCCCGGCAGGAACAGGATCGACCCGCGTGGCGCTGATCCGCCCGGCCAGTCGATGCGGCGGATCCTGTGACCGTCGGGCGCGGCCCAGGTGCTTTCGGTTGCATGGGGCGGGATGGCGCGGCGGTCGATCATGCCTGCACTCCTGCAAACCAAGCTCGCAGGCCGTTTGTCGTGGTTACTATTTGGTAAGTCATAGCCTGTAGCAGTGTCCCAATGAAGGACGGCCAGCGCATGTTGCGCCGGCCCGCGCCGGGGGCACGAAGTCGATGAGTTCCATTTCCTACGTTCTGCTGACCGCATTGGCAATTGCGCTGCTGATAGCCGCGTTCACCGATATCCGGCGGCGCCAGATCGACAATTGGCTGAATGCAGGCATTGCGCTCGGCGCACCCGCATTCTGGTGGGCGAGCGGCATGGCGCTGTGGCCCGACCTTGCCTGGCAGCTGCTGTTCGCGGTCGTCGCTTCGGCGGTTCTGATCGGCATCGCCTTCATCGGATACAAGATCAACGTGGTCATTCTGGGCGGCGGCGACGTGAAGTTGCTCGGCGCGCTGGCACTGTGGTTCACGCCCTTTGCCTACATGCAGATGCTGCTGGTGATGGGGGTTATCGGCGGCGTGATGGCGGTGGGCTTCGTGGTGCGCCGCGTGGTCTTCAAGCCCAAGACGCCGGGCTACCTTCCCTACGGCGTCGCCATTGCTGTCGGCGGCTTGTGGGTGCTTGCGCTCAACTATCTGCCCGTCGGTGCGATCGCAGCGCAGGTGGCGTGAACCCGATTTTAACCAGTCAAGACTTACGCATTGCAACCATACCCGCCCGCTAACCAAACCTAGGGCATTTACGAGGGGGCTATTTGAGCCATGGATAGGAAGAAACTTGTTCTGCTGCTCGGCGCGCTGATCATCGCGATCGGGACGGCCATTGCCGCACGCAGCATGTTCGCAGGAGGCCCTGCCCCCGATGCCGAGGCCGCCGTGCCCACCGGACCGCGCGTTCTGGTGGCGAAGCGGGCTTTGACCGCTGGCACCATCATCACCGCTGATGCGCTGGGCTTCCAGCCCTGGCCCAAGGAGCTGGTGCAGGACGCTTACTTCATCGACGGCGAGGCCGACATGAACAAGCTGCTCGGCACCGTGGTCCGCTATCCGATCACTGCCGGTGAGCCGGTGACGCAAGGCTCGCTGGTCGCGCCGGGCGATCGCGGCTTCCTGGCTGCGGCGCTCGGGCCGGGCATGCGCGCTGTCACGGTGCCCGTGTCGGCAACGACCGGTGTGGCAGGCTTCGTCTTTGCCGGCGACCGCGTCGACCTCGTGCTGACGCAGGAAGTTACGGGTGGCTGCGATGATTGTTCGCTGAAGACCGCTGAAACGGTGCTGCGCAACCTGCGGGTGCTCGCCACCGACCAGACGGTCGAGAAGACCACTGACGAAAACGGCAAGACCGTGGTGACCGAATTCCGCACTGTCACGATCGAAGTGACGCCGAAGATCGCGGAAAAGGTCGCTGTTGCCCAGACCATCGGCACGATCAGCCTGGTGCTGCGCTCGCTCGCCGACAGCCCCGCCGAACTGGAACGGGCCGTGGCTTCGGGCGATGTCCAGCTGCCGGCCAACGCCACGCCCGAGCAGGAAGAAAGAATGCTCAAGGCTGCGATGGGCCGTCCGATCGACAAGGGCGCGACCTTCGTGACCGGCGGTGATGTCTCGCGCTTCCAGCGTTCGTCTGTGCCGCCCAAGAACGTGCAGTACCAGCAGTCCGCTCCGGCCGCCGCTGCCCCTGCTCCGGCCCGTGCCGGTGGCTCGGACGCCAACGCCGCCCCGGTTTACCGCGGCCCCAGCGTCCGTGTGACCCGCGGCAAGGAAACCGAAGACACGCAGGTCAGCGCCAAGGCCAATGGCACCGCGATCCTCTCCGGCCAGTCGAGCGGCGTGCGCCGTGCAGGGCAAAAGCTGCCCTCGGCCGGCGCGACCGTGATCAACTGAGGGGATCAGGACCATGTCGAATAAAATGATCCATCGTGCGTCCGAGACCAGGGCGACCTGTGGCAAACCCGAAGGGGGCCAACCCATGAACCGCAATTTCAAGATCAAGCTGCTGGCTGCCGCAATCGCGGCGGTGCCGATGGCGGCGATGCCGGCAACCACGGCCATCGCACAGCAGGTCGTCAGCCCGTCGCAGGAAATCGTCCTGTCGATCGGCAAGGGCGAACTGGTGACGGTGCCCGGCACCATGGCCGACGTGTTCGTCGCCAATGAAGAGATCGCTGACGTTCAGGTGAAGTCGCAGCGCCAGCTTTATGTGTTCGGCAAGGCGGGCGGCGAAACCACCGTCTACGCCAGCAACGAACGTGGCGACGTGATCTTCTCGGCCAACATCCGGGTCGGGTCGAACATCGGCAGCGTCGATCAGATGCTGGCGATGGCGATGCCCGATGCCAAGATCAGCATCTCGACGATGGGTGCCAACACCGTGCTGCTGACCGGCACCGTGGGCGCTCCCGAAGACGCCGCCGAAGCCGAACGGCTGGTCATGGCGTTCCTCGGCAAAGATGCGAACGTCATCAGCCGCCTCAAGACCGCGACCCCGCTGCAGGTCAACCTGCACGTCAAGTTTGCCGAAGTGAACCGCAGCCTGCTGCGCGAAGTCGGCGGCAACCTCAACATGGCCGATGCCAGCAGCGGCTTCCGCTTCGGGGTCGGCACGGGTCGTCGCCTCGGACAACTCGATGGCTTCAACTACGGCGGCCCGCTGGCTGTCGGTGAAGCCGCAGCCGGGGCAAGCATCAATGCGCCGGTGTTCGGCGCCAACGGCCTGCCGGTCCTTAACGCCGACGGCTCCATCAAGACCCAGACGATCACGGGTCCCGGCGTGGATTCCGGCGGCGGCACCACCCTGTCGGGGCTGGGCAATCTGTTCGGCATCAACATGCTGGGCGCGCTCGATCTTTCGGAGCGCCTGGGCCTTGTGACCACCATCACCGAACCCAACCTCACCGCGCTTTCGGGCGAAACCGCGACCTTCCTTGCGGGCGGCGAGTTCCCGATCCCGATCGCTCAGGGCCTTGGCCAGGTGACGGTGCAGTTCCGCCAGTTCGGCGTCAGCCTCGCCTACACCCCGACGGTGCTTTCGAACGGCCGCATTTCGATGCGCGTGCGCCCGGAAGTGTCCGAGCTGTCGACCCAGGGCGCGATCACGCTCAATGGCTTCCAGGTTCCCGCGATCACCACGCGCCGGACTGAAACCACCATCGAGCTGGGTTCGGGCCAGAGCTTCATGATCGCCGGGCTGATGAGCGCCAACTCGCAGAACCTGCTCGACAAGGCTCCGGGCCTGGGCGACGTGCCGATCCTCGGCAACCTGTTCCGCAGCCGCCAGTTCCGCAAGGGCGAGACCGAGCTGGTGATCATCGTCACCCCCTATCTGGTCAAGCCGGTCGACGCCAAGGACATCAAGCTGCCCACCGATGGCTACCACTCGGCCAACGAATTGCAGCAGTTCCTCGGTTACCAGAACAACGCCGGTGTCTCGGGCGAACAGCGCCCCGGCCCGGTTGCCGGTGGGCAGGATGCCCCCCCGCCCAAGGTGAGCGAGGCTGATCCGGCCGCGATCGTCCCGACCAGCGGGGAAAAGCCGCGCCGCGCCGAAAAGAAGAACCGCCGCCAGGAACGCGAGGCCGCTGCCGCGGCCCCGGGCTTCAGCCTCTAACGTGAGAAAGGTGATCACGATGCCCAATGCACGACACACCACGCTCCCCCCGCTTAACGTGGCCAAGCTCGCCCTGGCGCTGACGCTCGGCCTCGGCCTTGCCGGTTGCGGCGGGATGCCGACCAACACCACGCTTTACAGTGTGAAGCAACCGGTGGTGGAACGCACCAACATGACGCTGGACGTCACCACCACCAGCGCCGGCCTGCCGATCTCCGAACAGCAGCGCCTGAATGGCTGGTTCGAGACAATGGACCTGCGCTACGGGGATCGCATCGCGATCGAGAACCCGGGCCAGAACCCCGCTGTCGCCAATGCGATCCGCGATCTGGCGTCGCGTTACGGCCTGATGATCAGCGACACCGCGCCGGTTACGGCGGGCGTTCTCTCGCCGGGCCAGGCCCGCGTGGTGATCACCCGGACAACCGCCAGCGTGCCGGGCTGCCCGGACTGGTCGGCCAAGTCGGACATGAACTACGCCAACGGCACCAGCCCCAATTTCGGCTGTGCGGTCAACAGCAATCTCGCCGCGATGGTCGCTGATCCGCAGGATCTGCTCGAAGGCAAGAAGGGTGCAAGCGAAACCGTGATCGCCACGTCGAACAAGGCGATTTCGACCTATCGTGAAATGGCCCCGACCGGTGCGACGGGCCTGATGGATGCAGGCACGGCCGCAGCAGGCGGCGGCGGCGGAGGAGGTAACTAAGCCATGAATGCTCCCTGGAAGTCCGGTTTGCCCGGAAATCGTGATCCCTTCTCGGCCTATATCTGCGACGATACCGCGCTGGACGTCATCCGTCCTGTCGTGATCGAGCTCGGCTGGCAGCCGGAAAAGTGCAACAAGGGCGGCCTGCGCAACGCGGTGCAATCGCTCTCGGTCAGCGCCTCTCCTGCGATCCTGCTCGTCGACCTGTCGGAAAGCGGCGATCCGCTCAACGACATCAACGCGCTTGCGGAAGTGTGCGAACCCGGCACGGTGGTGATTGCCATTGGCCAGGTCAACGACGTGCGCCTCTATCGCGATCTGCTGTCGAGCGGGATCCACGACTACCTGCTCAAGCCCTTGTCGCCGCAGCAGGTGCATGATGCGCTCAATCAGGCGCTGGCGGTGTTCATGTCGCCCAAGGCGGGCGATGCCGATGCAGCCAAGCGTCACATCTCGACGGCGATCGTGGGCACCCGCGGCGGCGTTGGCGCATCGACGCTGGCGACCTCGATGGC
>JAUMAX010000020.1:0-88373 GCA_032116115.1 Porphyrobacter sp. | reverse complement strand
CTGGGGGTCGCCTACACCTTCTGACAGCGCCCTATTGCGGGAACCGCCGGGCGAAGATGTCCTGGATCAGCTTGCCGATCGTAGCGTCTTCCTCGGGGGTCAGCGCCTCGTTCTCCATTTCCGCGCGCAGGCGCTGGATCTTCGGGTTCACCCGCTGGAGCTTCAGCAGCGCCGGATTGGAAAAGGCCTGACGGCCCATCTCGGCCAGATCCTTGCTGTCCATCTGCTGGAGCCCTTGCGTGACGGCGCTGGTGATATCGGCGCGCACCTCGGTCTCGGTGATCGGCTTTTCGGACATGGCACTGGCCATCGTCTGGTCCATGTTGAAGTTCGCCACCACGCTGCCCATCAGCTTGCGCCCGATATCCGAGCGATAGAAGCCTGCGACGCTCGCTGCTTCATCGGGCGTCAGGTAATCCGCCATCGCCCCGATCATCTTGGGGCGGTAAAGCGCGGTCACCCGCAGGTTCTGCCGTTCAAGCACGGGGCGCATGCTGCCGACGATTTCGTCGAGGATGCCGGGACTGACCGCTTCGGCTGAGGCGAGGTCGGGATTAGCCTCCATCTGCCGCTTGATCGCGGCCAGACCGTTGCTGATGAGCGTGGACTTGTCGACCGTCTCGTCAATCGCGTCGATCAGATCGGCATAGGCGGGATGATCGGGCTGGGGGTTGGCAATCGTTGGCGCCTCGCCGGCAAAAGCGGGCACCGGCGGCGGCTGCGAGGGCACGTCTTGTGCTCCGGCAGCAGATGCGAGGCACAGCATCGTCACAGCAAGCACGGTGCGGCGCAGCGCGGAAATTCGGATCATCATCTTGCCCCCTCGGCTCAGGTCATTGCGATGCAAGGCATAACCGCACGTCCGTCCGCCCCCAAGCGAATAGTCCGCGCCGCGCCGGATTTTCGCAGGGGCGCTTGCCACGGCCGCGCGGGCGCGCCATCACGCCATGGGGGTCGGACACGGATAGGGGAGAAACATCATGCGAGAATTGCGCAACCGTCTGCTGGCTGGGCTGGCTTTGGCAGGGACTCTGGTCGCAGCGCCGCTCGCAGCCGAAACCGTCGCGATCCGCGCAGGCGCGGTGATTACCGATGCCGCTGCCGAGCCGACCGGGCCTGCGACGATCCTCGTCACGGATGGCACAATCGTCTCGATCACCCCCGGCCACGGTGCCGTGACGGCGGACCGCGAGATCGACCTCAAGACCAAGACCGTGCTGCCCGGCCTGATCGACCTCCACACCCACCTCACCGGCGATCCGGGCGGCGATTTCTGGAAGGAAGCGACCGAGCCCGACGAATGGGGCGTGGTCGTGGGGGCCAAGAACGCGAAGCTGACCGCGCTGGCGGGCTTCACCACCGTGCGCGAAGCGGGCAGCGGCAAGGACACCGCCTTCTCGCTACGGCGCGGGACAGCCGAAGGGCTGGTGCCGGGGCCGCGGATTGTGGCGGCTGGCCCGGCGCTGGCGATCATCGGCGGGCATGGCGACGTCAACGGCTTCCGCTCCGAGGTCAACGAACTGCTCGATTCGGGCTTCACCTGCACCGGCGTGGTGGAATGCGCGGCCAAGGTGCGTCTTGCCAGCCAGAACGGTTCCGACGTGATCAAGATCACCGCAACCGGCGGCGTGCTGAGCCAGCAAGGGCGCGGGCTTGAAGCCCACTTCACCCCCGCCGAAATGAAGGCGATTGCCGACACTGCCCATTCGCTCGGCCTGAAAGTCATGGCCCATGCGCACGGCGCGCGCGGCATCCAGCAGGCCGCCGAGGCCGGGATCGATTCGATCGAGCACGGCACCTATCTCGATGAAGCCGCTGCCAAGGCGATGAAGGCCAATGGCACAGTGCTGGTGCCGACCCTGATGGCGCTCGAAGGCGTGTCCGAGGGGCTGGGCAAGGGGGTCTACACCCCCGTGGTCGAAGACAAGATCCGCGCCGTGCAACCGCTGATGGCCAGCCTCGTCAGCCGTGCCCGCCAGTACGGCGTGACCGTCGCCTTCGGCACCGATGCCGGCGTCTACCAGCATGGCCGCAATGCCGAAGAGCTGGGCCTGATGAAGAAACAGGGCATGAGTGACCGCGAAGTGCTCGCCTCGGCCACCACCGTGGCGGCCAAGGTGCTCGGCATGGACAGCCAGATCGGCCGCCTCGCGCCGGGCTATTCGGCGGACATCATTGCAGTGGACGGCAATCCGCTGGCCGATGTTACCGTGCTGGAAGAGGTGGACTTCGTGATGGTGCGGGGGCGGGTGATCGAATGAAAATGAATTGGTTGATCAATGGTGTGACCGCTTGCACGGTCATCGGCTTGGCGTTGACCTCCGCAAGCCCGGCCGCAGCGCGCAACCGCACCACCGAAATGTTGGTCGCTGACATCGCCGCGGGGGCGGGGGTCAGTTATGATACGGCGCTCAACCGGATGGACACCCAGCAGGGTGAGGACAATGAAATCCTTCCCGGAATTTACTCGTCCTCCGGCGCCTTTGCCTATTCCTACCGCGGTGAAGCCGTCAGCATGTCGGCGGTCCGCATTTTCAACGAAAACGATTTTGCGATCTGCGTGCGCGCCCGCGCCGCCTTGACGGGCGGGCCGATGGTGGGTTCGCGTCAGGCCGGAAACCTCGGCTTCAATTTCGTGGTCGAGCCGGGGACGAGCGAATCCGTCATCATGCACGTTGCCAATCGGCACGCCTTTTCCGAACTGCAACATTATGCGACCGCCTTTTATTTCTGGTCGGCCCTTCCGGGGGACGATCAGCGCTGTTCGCCGGTTGCGCCGAGGGATCTGGACAGCTTTGATCGGGCAGCGCTTCCGCCCGGCGGGCAGATCGGTTTTCGGGCAACACCGGAACTGACCGCCAGGCTCGGCATGGCACCGCAACAATCGGGATGGGGCAGTCCGGCGCCGACCCCTCCAGCGGCGCAGTCTTCGAACTACGTCCCCCCTGAGCAACGCACCTCGGAATGGGTGCTGGGGCTGTTCAACCACAGCCGGGGGTTCGAGAACGGCACACCGTCGGGTAAGTATCGCGAGATGAGCCAGCTCGGAAGCTGGGGCACCGAACAAGGGCCATTCCTTGCCAGCTTTGCCTCCGTGATTTTCGGCAACGGTACGTTCGGCGCGATGGACGCGTTCTTCAACAATTCGGACAAGTATGTCTGCCTTTTCATCGCCGGCGAGACCGATAGCGGCCTCGACAATCCCGTGAAGGAATCCGGATCGCGCGGGCCGAAGGTGGTCAGGCCCTATTCCCTTGGCGAGGGCGCGGCGTTCCATTCATCCGCCCGGCTCCGGAAGGAGCCGTCGGTCGAGGACTGGACGCAGCGCTATCTCGTATGGGCGCCGCCTTCGACCCGCTACGCGACCGACGCCGATTGTGCGTCCGGCTTCGATGCGGCGGGGACTGCCGATGCCCTGATGTCGGCAGCATCGCCGGGGCAGGTCTTGGTGCATGAGAACCTGAGATAGGGTGATCGGTCACCGCGATGGATTGCGTCCGGGCATTTGATGACATCGGGGTATGGCAAGTCTGTCCCGGCCAGACAGCGCCCCTGCGGGAGAATCGATGATGAAGCGGCTTAATGGGGCCATCGGGCTTGCGGCTCTTCTTTCCATGGGTCTCGCGACGCCCGTGTCGGCCCAGAACGACCGGGCACCCAAGCCCGCGCCCGAGACGATGATGCGCTGCCTTGCGTATAACCTCACGATGTTCGAGATTGAGCGGCAGGCCGGGGGCTTTGACCCCAACCGTCAGAATGCCATCGAGGGATGGACTGGGTTGCTGCGACAGGAATATTCGACCGAGGATCGGTTCATCCAGGCGTTCCAGAGCTACCTCGAAACCTTCGTCAAGGAGGCGGCTGCGGTCTTCGACAAGGGAGGGGATGCAGCCCTCGCCTTCGTCGATGACCACATGGTGAAATGCGGCCCCTATGAGACGGAGAACTTTGGTCCCGATGGGGAACGGTGATGATGGGGATGGACGATTGACGCCGCGAGCATCCGTCCATCAGCCTATCGACACCCAAACCGGAATGCCCTAATCCCCTCTCCATCCCCGGGGAGCCTGCTGCGGCTGAGAGGGGCAGGTAAGCTCTGCCCGACCCGTCGAACCTGAACCGATTAGCATCGGCGGAGGGAGTGGGCTGGTCGTTTGCACCAATGCGCCCGCGCTCTATCCGCCTTCGAGGAGAGAGCACTATGGCCGACATCAACAGCCCCGTCGAAATTGGCGTCACCACCGGCCCGATCCGTGGCAGCCGCAAGATTTACGTCGGCGCGCGCACCGGCAGTGGCATCCGTGTCGCCATGCGCGAGATCGACCTTGAGGGCGGCGAGCCCTCCGTGCGGGTCTATGACACCTCCGGCCCCTATACCGACCCCGACGCGCATATCGACATCAACGCCGGCCTTCCCCAGCTGCGCCGCGACTGGATCATGGCGCGCGGCGATGTCGAGGATTACGAGGGCCGCGAGATCAAGCCCGAAGACAACGGCCAGCTTGGCCCCGACCGCTCCGGCGGCGTCCCGCAGTTCCCCAATGCGGTGAAGCGTCCCCTGCGCGCCAAGGCAGGCATGAATGTCAGCCAGATGCACTATGCCCGGCGCGGCATCATCACCCCCGAAATGGAATATGTTGCCGAGCGCGAGAACCTCGGCCGCGAAATCGCGGCTGACATGGTGCGCGACGGGCAAAGCTGGGGTGCGGAAATCCCGACCATCATCACGCCCGAATTCGTGCGGCAGGAAATCGCGCGCGGCCGCGCGATCATCCCCAACAACATCAACCACCCTGAGTCCGAGCCGATGGCGATCGGGCGCAATTTCCTCGTCAAGATCAACGCCAATATCGGCAACTCCGCCGTTGCCTCGAACGTGGCGAGCGAAGTCGACAAGATGGTGTGGGCGACCCGCTGGGGCGCGGATACGATCATGGACCTCAGCACCGGTCGCAACATTCACGACACCCGCGAATGGATCATCCGTAATTCCGCCGTGCCGGTCGGCACCGTGCCGATCTATCAGGCCTTGGAGAAGGTCGGCGGTGTGGCCGAGGAGCTGACGTGGGAAATTTTCCGCGACACGCTTATCGAACAGGCCGAACAGGGCGTGGACTACTTCACCATCCACGCGGGCGTGCGCCTCGCCTATGTCCCGATGGCGGCCAAGCGCGTCACCGGGATCGTCAGCCGCGGCGGATCGATCATGGCCAAGTGGTGCCTTGCCCACCACAAGGAGAGCTTCCTCTACGAGCACTTCGACGAGATCACCGAGATCATGAAGGCCTACGACATCGCCTACAGCCTCGGCGATGGTCTGCGCCCCGGCTCCATCGCCGACGCCAATGACGAAGCGCAATTCTCCGAACTCTACACGCTGGGCGAACTGACCCACCGCGCCTGGGCGCAGGACGTGCAGGTGATGATCGAAGGGCCGGGCCACGTGCCGATGCACAAGATCAAGGAGAACATGGAAAAGCAGCTGCAGGTGTGCGGCGAAGCGCCGTTCTACACGCTCGGGCCGCTCGTCACCGATATCGCGCCGGGCTATGACCACATCACCAGCGGCATCGGCGCGGCGCAGATCGGCTGGTACGGCACCGCGATGCTCTGCTACGTCACGCCCAAGGAGCATCTGGGCCTGCCCGACCGTGACGATGTGAAGGTCGGCGTGATTACCTACAAGCTGGCCGCCCATGCGGCGGACTTGGCCAAGGGCCACCCGGCCTCGCAGGTGCGCGACAATGCGCTGAGCAAGGCCCGCTTCGAGTTCCGCTGGCGCGACCAGTTCAACCTCAGCCTGGACCCCGAAACCGCCGAGCAATATCACGACCAGACCTTGCCTGCCGAAGGCGCGAAGTCGGCGCATTTCTGTTCGATGTGCGGTCCGAAGTTCTGCTCGATGCAGATCAGCCAGGACGTCCGTGATTTCGCCGCCAAGCAGAACTCCAGCCCCGAAAGCTTCCTTGCTTCGGAAAAGCTGGGCGCCGACACTGCCGAAGCCAGCCGTCAGGCCGCGCTGAAGGGCATGGAGGAGATGAGCCGCCGCTATAACGAAGGCGGCCGCGAGCTTTATGTCGGCGCTGGCGGGCGCGAGCATGATTGATCTGCGCCGGGGGGCGGGCGCTGCGCTGCTTGCCCCCCTCGCCCTGATGCTCGCTGCTTGCGTTTCGGCCCCGCAAGCGATCGCACCGATCCCGCAGGCCGATGCGCCGCGCTTTGATCCGTTCACGTTCTTTGCGGGCAAAAGCGCCGGCACCGGCGTGCTCGCCAAGGTCAGGTCAGCCGATACCCCGGTGCAGGTGAGCAGCCACGGGACAATCATCACCGAGGGCCTGCGCGAAGCCGCATGGGCCGCGCCGCCGCGACGGGTGCTGGTGGTCGACCAGACCATCCGCGAAGGCGAAAAGCCCGCCCGCACACGCCAGTGGCGCCTCTACGAGGTGGCGCCGGACCGGTTCGAAGGCACCCTGTCCGATGCGATCAGCCCCGTCATGGCCCGCGTGCAGGGCAACCAGCTAGTGGTCGAATTCACCATCAAGGGCAGCTTCAAGGTGCGTCAGGAACTCACCCTCTCGCCCGACGGTCAGCGCGCCCACAACGTCACGCGCATCAGCCAGCTTGGCGTGACGGCGGCGGTGCTGGTCGAGGATATCGTGCGCGAGTAGCGGCGCTTACCAGCCCCACGGCGCAGGCGGCGGGGTGACGGGGCGGGCGAGATCGAACTCCACCCGGAACAACCGGCCTTCGCGGGCGAGCTGATAGGTGTAGGTCGCGGCATCCACCTCGACGCGCCACACATTCGTGACCGACTTGTCGAGGCCATTGGCGCGGAACATGGCAATGCTTTCGCCATCCACCGGAAAGTCCTGCGCGACCGCGGTGCCGCCCGTCGCCGTGTCCCCGCCATACATCGTTACCGCATCGGCTGATCCATCCGCGTGGCGGTGATCGTGCTTCAGCCTGAGGCCACGATCGGTGCGGGTGATCAGCCAGGTGCGGCTGCGGTCCCACGTCCCGTCCTCACCCTTCACATGGAACGGGATCGCCATCCGCTCCGGCGAACACTCGCGGAAATGCACCACCATCGGCAGGCCCGCCATATCAGCATCGGCGGCGTCGGCGGACACCATGCGGCCCGCATAGGCCTTGCCGCAATGGCTCGCCAGCGTCGCCATGAAACGGGTTTGCGGATCGCTCTCCCCCGCCTGCGGCGAGACGCAGCCTGCCAGCATCATGGCCGAAGCCATCATCATAGCGATGCGCACGATCTCGGCCCTATCCTGCCGGCCGCCCGCGCCAGATCAGCAGCACCAGCGCGGTGATGATGAACAGCGCGAAGCCCGACAGCATCCACGGGTTGATGTACCACATCTCCCCCCATTCGAACTTCCCGCCCGAAATCTTCGCCCAGCCCATGAAGTGCTGCGCGCCCGCGACCTGCAGCCCGAACACCGCCAGCACCGCCGCGACATAGCGCGCCAGCCAGTGCCCATACCACGGCAGCAGCAGGATCACGCCCAGCAGCCCGATCACGCTGCGCTGCACCCGGCAATAGGGGCACTGGTAGACGATCTCGGCCAGATCCACCCCCCACGTCACCGCGCTCAGCACAATGGCGAGCAGGCCGACAACCCAGCGGTATCGAAGCAACAGATCGGGCAATGAAGCCATGACGCGGGATCCCCTTAACGCAAAACCGTCCCTCCGGCTTAGCGGCAAGGCACGGCGCAGCAAAGGTGTGCGGTGGGGGAGAGCAAGGCTTGCCCCCCGCAAAATCGCCGCGCGCCGACGGCCTCAGGCGTTCTTCATGTTCTCCAGCCCCTTGATCCCGCCGGGCTTGAGGCTGGGCTGGCTGGCATTGAGCTTCGGCCCCTTGTCAGCCTTGGGCTTGCGGGCTTCACGGCTCTTCTTCTGTTGGCCCTTGGCCATAAGCTGTTCCAATCGGGCGAGATGCCCGCCCACCGCTTTGCGCGCTTCAGACAAACAAGTCAATTGCGAGGCAGAATGTGAAAAATAATCACAAAATAAAGAATTGAAATAGTCGCAGCAATAACCACATCAGTCTGGCCACAAGTCATACAGGAATGGCGCAGTCAAACTAACATAGATTGCCTTTTCGCTCTGACTATTGGCCCCGCGCACAAGTTGTCACCCCCGATTGCCCGCGCGGACACGAAAGGATGCATCATCATGACCCATTATGGCAAGATCAAGTCGTACGACACCGGTAAGGGCTCCGGGATGATCACGCCGGACAAGGGCGGCGATGCCTTGCCGTTCAACAAGTCCGATCTGCAGCAGCAGGCCGAAGTGCCCAAGGCTGACCAGCGTTACGGCTACGAAACCAAGCAGGTCGATGGGGGCAAGGCGCACGCCATCAACCTCCAGATGGAACAGAGCGAAAGCGATAGCGCTGCCAAACAGCAGAGCTGACGCACAACTCTGACCAGTGATTGCGGGTCTCCGGTTCGCCGGAGGCCCGCGATTGCCGTGGCCGGCCGTTCCTCACCCGCAAAGGCCCGCCGCATGGATATCAACCAGCTGCTCCGCGCCCACCAGATCGCACTGTTCGGCGCCGCCCGCGCCCCGGATCAGGCCCGCCGCGCAGCCTATGACGAGGCGATCCCCGCCCTTGCCACCCGCATCCGCCGCGCCCGCAAAGCCAGCGGAGCCGACGTAACCGCCGCCCGCTTCGTGGTGGGCGAGGGGGTAATTGCCTATCGCGATAGGTGAGGGGGAGGGGTGGCCCTTCTCGCTGATCGTCACGCTCTCCCAGTCTCCGAGCGCCATGAGCTTGCGCGCTTGGCGGCTCTTTTTCTGCTAGCCCCTTGCCGCAGCATGTTCCGATCAGGGGTGGAATGCTCAAAAGCGGGCGTGGGCCTGATGGGGGAGCGGTGTCAATGTGGGTGGGGTGGCGATGCACGGTGTTCGTATCGCGAGCAGTTGAATCTCAAGTGCAACAGTGCGACCTTCAACTTTTCGTCCATGTTATTGAAGGATTCCGCTGCACGTTTTTTGGAGGCATACGTTTCTGATGACGACACTTTACACCATCGGATATGAGGGCGCAGATCTTCATTCTTTCCTTGCGACACTCGAGGAAGTCGGCGTGAAGCATGTTGCCGATATTCGCGATGTGCCTGTTTCGAGACGCAAGGGCTTCTCAAAAAACAAGCTTGCCGAGGCGCTGAAAGAAATTGGCATAACTTACCAGCACTTTAAGCCGTTAGGGGACCCAAAGGAGGGTCGCGAAGCTATGCGTCGAGGTGATCGCGCGAAGTTCCTCGCGGTCTTCAATGAGCACGTTAGCAAGGAATGTGCTGAAGAGGCGTTGATGAATCTGGCAGGGAGTGCAGCCGATGTTGAAACTGTGCTGCTCTGCTACGAACGCGACCCCAAAGACTGTCACCGGACGATTGTGGCTACAATGCTCCAAGAGCGCGGACTAATCAGACAGTACAGACATTTGGGTGTAAAAAAGTAGCCCCTTGCCCGTTCCAATCTCCAAAATCTGTGGCATACTTAGCGACTTAGCTAAGGGGTGAGGCATGGCGGTCTTTGATGAAAAGGTTTTGATCCTTTGCAAGACCTATCCTTCGCCAAGTGAGAAATACGTTGAAACTTCCTGTGTTGCCGGAGTTCGGCCTGACGGATCGCTAATCAGGCTCTATCCGGTGCCGTTCAGGCTGGTCGCCGCCAATAAGCAATTCAAGAAATGGCAATGGATCGAAGCCAAGATCGAGAAGGCTCGCAAAGATCATCGTCCAGAGAGCCACCAGATCAAGATCGATACGTTGAAATGTAATGAGACACCCTTGCCGACGGCTGGCGGGTGGCAATCGCGCCTGCAGGCGCTTGCTCGCACGCCGATTGCGCAATCATTCACAGAAGTAGAGGCTGAAAGAGAGCGTTCTGGTCAAAGTTTGGCTTTGCTGAGACCTTCCAAGTTAGTCGGGCTCGATATTGAGGAGGTTCGACCATCAAATTGGACTGATGACGAGATTGCCAAACTCGTTGCAGAACAAAAGCAAGGCACCCTGTTCGGCGATGATCAGGCTGATGTAAGGACTTTGAGGAAACTTCCGTTCGCGTTTTATTATAGATATGAATGTCAAATTGACGGTCAAGGCGTCCAGCAATTTCGTCATAAATTAGTAGATTGGGAAGTCGGTGCATTATATTGGAAATGTCTGAGCAAATATGGTTCGGATTGGGAATCAAAATTCCGAGCGAAGATTTGGGATTTCATGTGCTCGCGTGAAATAATGTTTCTTATGGGCAATATTCATCGTTTCCCATCACAGTGGCTGATTGTGAGCATTCTATACCCGCCGAGAGATGGCAAATCGCAGCAACCTGACCTCTTCCTTTAGGGACATTTCTCGGTTGTCATCTCTGATTGGTGACATAGGCCCTTTATCTCAGCCTAATTGTGGGGGCTCCATGATCTCCACACCCCCCCATCACCCCATCCCCACCAGCACCCGATCCAGCGCCTGCAAGAACCGCGAGCGGTCCGTCTTGCTGAACGGCGCTGGCCCGCCGCCGACCCCGTCCATACCGCTGCGCAAATCCGCCATGATCGCGCGGGTCGCTATGGCTCCGCCGATGCTGCCGGCTGTGAATTGCTCGCCATTGTGTTTCAGCACCCGCGCGCCGGCTTTCAGGCAGCGGTCGGCGAGCAATATGTCGGCGGTGATCACCACGGACCGGGCATCCGCTGCCTCGGCGATCCAGTCGTCCGCCGCGTCGAAGCTGTCGGATACCACCACGCGCTTGATCCGCGGGCTATCGGGAATGCGGAACGGGGCGTTGCTGACCACGCGGACTTCGGCGCGGAAACGGTCGGCGACGCGGTAGATCTCGTCCTTCACCGGGCAGGCATCGGCGTCGATCAGAATGGTGACGGGTGACATGGCGCGAGCCTACCCGATCGCAGCGGGCGGCGTAAATGGCGCGCGCCCCCTTTCCTACACCCCCCGATCCGCGCCATGCTGCCCGCATGACACCCACACCCGCACGCCGATCCGTTTTGCGCCCTGCCGCGCCCGTTTGGGCAAGCTGCCGGGGGAGGCGGGTTTTTGTTTCCTGGAGAGTGTCTCCTGTGTCTCCAACACGCCCGCCCCGCAGCCGGGCCGGGGGGGCGGCGCCGCGCAGATTAGGCGTTTGCGCCAAGGCATGTTATAGAGCGCACGCTGACGTCGAAATTTGCGACGGACTTCGAAATTTGCGCTCCGCCGCTGCCCCAGGCTTTGCCTCCGGCCCCGGCGCTACTCAGACGACGACTTCCTTTCATCGGACGATACGACGCACTAACCGCGCGGCCTTTTGCCGGGCGGCAATACATTGTTCTTGAAAGGAACGCCCCCATGACCACCAAGACCGGAACCGTAAAGTTCTTCAACACCGACAAGGGCTATGGCTTCATCCAGCCCGACGATGGCTCGTCGGACAGCTTCGTCCACATCACGGCCGTGCAGGCTGCCGGCATGCACAGCCTTGAAAAGGACCAGCGTCTGAGCTTCGAACTGGAGCGTGGCCGCAACGGCAAGGAAAGCGCCGTCAACCTGTCGGCTGCCTAAGACGAATACCGCGGGCGGGGCGCTTTGCGGCGTCCCGCCTGTATGACCAGACTCCCGCCTTCCCCCCTCCAATGGCAGGACACCCGGCATGGCCCAGACTTACGAATTCTACTGCGAACGCGCCGACGAAGCGGCAGCGCTCGCCGAGAAAGCGACGCTCGATAATGTGCGTGATCGCGAATTGCGGTCGGAGAAGACCTGGCGGGGCCTCGCCGAACAGGCGCGCAAGACCGCCGAGGAACGCGTGAAGGCAGACCGTGTGCGCGCGGAAAAGCGCGAAGCGGACAGCTTGATTTCCTGATCCGACAGTCCGGTTGCGCCGGATTGCGAAGGTGAGCCTTAGGCTTCCTTGCTGCCGAACACCCGCGCCCGAAGCCCGCGCCCGCTGAGAGCGGGAAGGCCCGGCTGGCTCGGGGTTGGCGCCATCACCGGCGCTGGCGGCGGTGGTGGTGGTGGTGGCGGCGGAGCACTGTCCTCGCCCACGGCACGCACCTCGAACCGGCCCCCGATCCCCTCGGCAAGCTTGCGCTTCTCCCCCCACTCGTTGGCCAGAGCCATCTTGGCGTCCTGATCGTCAGGCATGATGCCAGCCGGGAAGGCGCGGTCGTCAAAGGTGTTGGTGTCCGGCACGTGATCGGAGGCGACGAAGCCGTATTCGACGTGCTTGAGCGGGACGAGCTCGTACATCGGCAGGTCAGCAGGCGCGGCATCGCCGATCACCGCTCCGGCATCATGGTGCAGGACGCGGTAGGACAGGCTGCGATCCTCCGGCCCGAAGGTATCGCCATCGGGAATGACATAGCCATTGGGCATGGTCGCCACCCGCAGGAAGGCGAAGATCGTTTCGAGATTGGCCGCCCAGGGCAGAACGTTGGGCTGGATGATGATCTCGCGCCCCAGCCAGTGGCGGGCGCCGAAGGTGCGCAGCCCGGCCAAAGCCGGCTCGCCCGGCGCAGGGCGCGGCCCGAACAGGACCGGGTGGATGTGCAGCGGCCCCGGCGCATCATTGCCGGATGCAATGCGATCGAACATGTCGCCGCTCAGCAGCGCATCCGACTGGGTCCAATGCACCGCCAGCGGCATGGCGTGATCCGTGGCGATCCGGGTCATCAGCGTCAGCACATTCAGCCGCCGCTCGAACTGGGACTGGGTCGCGCCCGCGCGGGGCTGGCCGATGGCTTCGAACAGCGCGGCAAATTTCGGGTCTTCGTCCACCCCGGCCATGACCCCGTGCGAGACTTCCAGCAGGATGTGGCTATCGGTGCGCGCCAGCCGCTCGCGGATGTCAGGGGTCAGAATGCCCGTATAGGGCGAGGCAAGCGCAGCGCGGAAGCACCCCATGTCGGCGGGCCGGTCGAGCTTTTCGAAGGTCAGCATCAGCTCTTCGGTGGCATCGAACAGGCGGTAGAACTTGCCCGGATTGTTTTCCGGCAGGTGGAAGCTCGCGCCCGAGCGCATCCCTTCGATCCGCATGAAATCCCGCATGATCGCTTCGAGATCATAGCCCCGCCCTTCGAACAGCAGTGCGGCTTGCAGACGGTTGGGGTAGAGCATGGCGCGGCGAACCTTGGCGTGGTTAAGCCCGCAGCCTAGCCCGGCAGGGTTAATTCCGGGTTGAGATCGTCACGCGCCTCCGGTGATGCCGCATTCCGCCAGCACATTGTCGATGGCCTTGGCGACGCCGAAGAAACCGGCCTTGGCATGGGGCCAGGTCGTGCGGTCGAGATCGTGGAGCATGGTCACCACCCGGCCTTGCGCTACGAGCGGGGCGAGATCGGGCCACAAGGCATCGCGGGTCCAGCCTGCGGGAAGATAGGCAAGGGCGATGCGATCCACGCCCGCATCGGCCAGCAGCTTGGCCAGCGGCTCGCCTGCCTGCCATTCCAGCGCCGGACAACCGAACGCGGCGGAGGCTTCGGCCATGCCGCCTGCCACAGCGTCCTTCGCAAAGCCCGCCGCCAGCGCGCCAACTGCGCCGGGGGAGCGTGCTTCGGGGCGGGCGGCGCCGATCACCAGCGCAGGCTTGGCCGGCAGGGCGAGCGGGGCGTGATGCGCCGCTTCGTCATGCAGCAACAGTGCGTAAGGCCGGGCAAGGTCGGCAGGCGTCACCGGGGCGGGTAGATCGAGCCGCTGGCGGCCATAATCCTGCGGCTCGGTCAGGGGATCGGCATCGCCTGCCAGACCCTCTGCCCCAAGCGCCCCGCCGGGGCGGCCTGCGGTGTAGCGGGCGATATTGTCGGCGCGGGCGAGGTAGTGCTTGCCCTTGGTGTGCAGCCCCGCGACCCAGCGCCACGACAGCGTGTTCGAGGCTGCGTCGGCGTCCATCAGGTGGCGCAGGAAAAAGTCTGCGCCCAGCCGCCAGTCGAGCTTCAGGGTGAAGATCCAGATGCTGGCGAACCACATCCGCGCGTGATTGTGGAGGTAGCCGGTTTGGGTCAGCTCCCTCGCCCAGACGTCGAAGGCTTCGATCCCGGTGCGGCCTTCGGTGGCCTCGGCATAGGCGGTGCGCAGGCCCGCATTGCGCTCCATCGCGGCAAGCGCGCCGTCGACGCCCTTGGTATAATCCGCCCAGATCGCCGGGCGCTGTTCAAGGTAGCCCTTGAAGTAGATCCGCCAGAACACCTCGGCGATGAACTTCTCCGCCGCGCGGGGCGAGTGCTGGTCGAGCACCGCTTCCAGCACCTCGGCCTCGCCGATCAGGCCTGCGTGGAGCCAGGGCGACAGCTGCGACACATTGCCGCGCCCGCCTGCCGCCGGGCCATCATCGGCATTGCGGGTTTCGGCGTAGCGGCGTCCGGAAGCGGGAAGAAATTCGGCGAGGCGGGCGCTGGCGCGCGCGCGGGTCGGGGTAAAGTCCATGGGCGGGCAACCCCTTGGCGCAGTTCTGGTTCCGCCCTATCCTCTGCCCTGCACGACAGGAGACTTCGCCATGACCTTCCGCCTTCCCGCCATCACCGCGCTGATGCTTGCCGCCGCAGCCTGCACGCCCGCCAAGGAGGACGACGGCATCGACCCGCAGGGCAAGACCTTCGATGCGGTCGCCCCGGAGGAAACCGTCACCCTGATCGGCACCGAACCCTTCTGGAACCTCGCGGTCGCAGACGGGGAGGGGGTATGGGCCACGCCCGACAACCAGTTCGGCACGCGCTTTGCCGTCACCCGCTTTGCCGGGAACAACGGGTTGGGCCTGTCCGGCACGCTTGATGGCAAGGACTTCACCGCCACCCTCACTCCCGGCGAATGCAGCGACGGGATGAGCGACCGCATATTCCCCTTCGTTGCCACTATCGCTTTGGGCGGGGAGACATTGAAGGGCTGCGGCTATACTGACAGTCAACCGTACACGGGCGGGGAGGCACCCTGACCCGAGGCGATCTGAAAGGGGGAGAAGCCATGACCATCACCGGAGGCTGCCTGTGCGGCAAGGTGCGTTACACCTGCGAAAGCGATCCGCTGCTGTGCGTCACCTGCCATTGCAAGAACTGCCAGCGACAGGCGGGCAGCGCGCTTTCCGTGATTGTCGGCGTGCCGGAGGCGGCGGTCGCCTTTGAAGGCGAGCTCACCACCTATAACGACACCGGCGATAGCGGCGCGACCGTGCGACGCCAGTTCTGCGGAACCTGCGGATCGCCCGTCTTCACCCGGGTCGAAAGCCCGCCGGGGATGATGTTCATCAAGGCCGGGACGCTGGACGATACCAGCATCCTCAAACCCGCCTTCCACTGCTATGCCAAGAGCAAGCAGGACTGGGTCGATCTGGGCGATATTCCCAGCTTCGAAACTGTCCCGCAGGGCTTGTAGCAGGGATCAGAACAGGCCCGGCATTTCGCGCTGGACGTAGCTGGGCCGCTCTGGCTGGAGGGGGATGCGTTCGGGCAGGTCGAGGCCTTGCCGCGCCCGTTGGCCCTCAGACAGCCCGCCTGCGATGCCGCCCGCGCTGCCTGCCGTGATCGGCGTGCAGGCCCGTCCGGCAAGGAAATCGAGCGCCGCCGCGATCGATGCTTCGCGCGGGTCGCCGAACGGCCGGGTGATATCGTCACCCGCGCGGCAGGTGTTGGGGGCGAGGCTCGCCAGCCCCTCGAAATAATCGCCCTGGTTGTTGGCGTTGACGGTCTGGAACGTGACGGAACGAATGCGCAGGTCGCAGGCGGCAAGATCGAAGGCGAACTGGCCCACCGGCTTGCCGGACGTGTTGCTGCCAACCAGAGCCATGTTGGTGCCGAGATAGGGGATCATGCTGTTGGCCACCAGCTCGCTCGCCGACGCGCTGGCGCCGGTGGTGATGAAGGCGATCTTGCTCACCGATGCGCGCGGGAGGGCTTCTTCGGGGCCGAAGTCGTTCGTCGCCTGCCGGAAGAAGCGGGTGGTGTCGTCGAACAGATCGGTTTCGTTGAGGTCCGCCTTGCTCGCGCGCAGGACCGTGCGGCTGAACACCTGCCCGGTGCGGTTGCCGCGCAGCAGATCGCCCATCAGCTCGCCGATGCGCACCAGCCCGCCGCCGTTGTAGCGCAGGTCGATGATGTATTCGCTGATGCCCTGATTGGCGAAGTTCTGGAACACGCTCGCCAGCTGGCGGTCGGACGTGGCGACAATGAAGGTGCGGAAGTTGAGATAGCCGACGCGGCGCGCGCCATCGTTAAGGATCAGCGCACCGTAACGGTCGGAGATCGGGTTGAGCGAGAAGTCGGTCTTGGTGATGCTGCGTTCGACCACCGCTCCGCCGGGCTGGGTGAAGCGCAGCACGCGGGTGGTGCCTGCCGTGGACGGGCCGAGCGCATTGGCCACGGCCTGCGCGCCGCCACTGGTGAAAAGGCTGCTGACAGTCTGGAGGTTGGCGGCAGATGTGCCGATCGCGGTGATTTCCGTACCGCGGTCCAGCCCGGCGGCAAAGCCGTTCCCGCTTTCAAACGCCTCCTGCACGAACACGCGGCGGGCAGGGGTATCGTAGAACAGGCGGATGCCGAAGCCCGCCGTTGCGCCCGAGGCGATTTGCGCGTTTTCCTCGGCGATCGAGGTGGCAAAGGTGAAGCCTTCGTCACGCTTCAGCGCGCGAGCCGGGGCGACACGGGCGTCGAGGAAGCTTTGTACCGAATTGAAGTTCGCGGGGTTGGCTGTCGCAAGCAGATCTGGGAACAGATACCATTCGTTGAGCACGCCATCGGCGAAGTCCTGCTGGGCGCGCAGCGAACAGGCGGACGTGGGGGGCGTAGGGGTCGGGGTGCCGCCGCCGCCGCCGCCGCCGGTTGCAGGCGGTGTCGATGATCCGCCGCCGCCGCAGGCGACCAGGCTGACAGAAAGCATGAGGCTGAGAACGGTGCGACCGAGCTTCATAAGGGCGTGCAACTCCGCAAGGAAAACCAGGCCAAGGGGGGAGCCTGACGTGGCAATGGATGCAATGGCGCGGGGCCAAGAGCAAGAACGCCGTCGACAAAAAAACACCAAACCGCGAAAAAACGTGATCTTTTTGCCCGCATTTGCAGGGTTTTCCTCAGAAACTGGAAAAAACTGCCTTGCACAGTCTCGTATCGCGCATCCGAACGGACTAGCACCCCCACTGAGGAACTGACAGAATCATGACGGAATTCCCCGCCTGGCTCGCACCCCATGTGCCCGCATCCGCGCGTCATCCCGGCCTCGCAATTGCGAAGCTGGGGTCGGCGCAGACGTTTGCGCGTGGAGGCTTTGCGCTCACCAGTCCCGCGTTCAACGCGGGTGAGGCGCTCGACCCGAGCTTTACCGCGACCGAAGAAGATGCCGTGGCCCCGCCGCTGGAATGGAGCGCGCCGCCGCCCGGATCTGCGGAACTGGTGCTGGTGGTCGAGGATGCGTCAGCCAAGGGCGCCGATCCTGCCTGCCACTGGCTGGTGTGGGGCCTTGCCGGGCAACGCGGCAAGCTGCTCGAAGGCGAAACGCCGCCGCGCGCGGGCAAGAATGCTTTCGGCAATTCCGAATGGCTGCTGCCCGACCCGCCCGAGGGCGAAACGCGCCATTACCTGTTTCAACTGTTCGCGACCGATCTGCCTCTGGTGCTGATGCCCGGGGCGGGACGAGCGGAACTGCTTGCATCGCTGCAAGGGACGATTACGGCCTGCGCAGTGCTCCATGCCACCTTCACCGGCGGCGGAGACGATGATGCAGGCTGGGAAGATGACGATCTTGACTAACCTGCCACTTACATAAGGGAGTAGATGATGGCTGGCACGACCAACGCACTGCAGAAGCCGGTAACGCTTTCGGCGGACCTTGAAGCCGTGATCGGCAAGGGTCCGATGACCCGCGCCCAGGTGACTTCGAAGGTGTGGGAATACATCAAGGCGAACAGCCTGCAGGACACCACCGACAAGCGTCAGATCAATCCCGACGCCAAGCTCGGCGCGGTGATCGGCAAGGACCAGATCTCGATGTTCAAGATGACCGCTGCGGTCTCCAAGCATCTGAGCTAAGCGGCCCGGCGCCCTGGCGGCGCCTTGCCTCTGGCACACATCGGCGGCGCGCGATCCGGAAGGATCCGCGCCGCTTTTGCGTTTCTGCGCCGTTCCATCAAAGGCTGATGGTGCCAGCCTTGGCCGGAGTGCTTGGAGTGGCGGTCACGCAGCGCGGCGGCGCAGCGGCCAGCATTCACCCAGCCACAGGGCCAGCCCAATGATCACCGGCTGCGCGACCATGCGCGGGATGTGATAGCCAAGGCCCAACCCGCCGTCGGCGCGCGCCATGTCCATGGCAAAATGGTTGATGTTGGCCGGCCACACGCACAGCGCATAGAGCGCCAGCCCCCATCCCGCTGCTTGCCGCAAGGGACGCGAAAACGGCTGCACCAGCCCGATCGCGCCGAGAATTTCGGCAACGCCGGTCAAAAGCACCACGGCCTCCGGCGCTGGCACCCATGCCGGGGTGATGGTGAGGAACGGTGCGGGATTGATCAGGTGAATCACGCCCGCAAAGGCATAGAACGCGGCCAGCAGCCAGCGCAGTGCAGCCTTGATCATGCCGCCTCGCCCTGTCCCGGCTCCCAGCCCGGCGGTGCGAGGGTGAAGCCGGCAAAATCGAACCCCGGCACCACCACGCAGGAGACAAGGCTGTAGCCGTGGACCGCATCGCCATAGGGCCGTGCCGCCTGCCACTCGCCCGGGGCCACATGGCCCTGCAAGTGCTGGCCTGCGCCCACATCCGCACCGAGTATGACCGAGCGCGCCGGCCCCGCATCATCGGCGGCGAGGCGCAGTTCGACCGGATCGCCTGCCTGCCACAGCCACATCTCGGCCGCATCGACCGTGTGCCAGTGCGAGGCTTCCCCGGCGCGCAGCAGGAAGATGATCGCCGTGCCGCTGGCGCGTCCGTCCGCACCGGAATCGCCCCTCCATGTCTCGCGATACCACCCGCCTTCGGGATGAGCGGTCAGGCCCAATTGTTCGATCAGTGCTGCCGCGCTATCACCCATGCTCACGTCCTTGTCTGCTGTCGCAGGCGCTCTAGCTTCGGGAGCCACCCCCATGCAACGTTTCACCGTCTCGCGCCTTGCCCTTGCCGCCGCGCTGTTGCTGGCGGCGCCTGCCACTGCGCAGAAGGTCAGCGAGGAACAGGCCGCCGCCACCGCCGCCGCTGCGCTGGAGGCTGCGCCGGTGTTTGACGGCCACAATGATGCCCCCGGCCAGCTGCGCTCGCGCGAGAACAACCAGATCAACACCTTCGATTTCACCGACACCATGGACGAGCACGACCACGTCGGCGGTGATGACGGGGCGATGCACACCGATCTGGTCCGGCTGAAGAAGGGCAAGGTGGGCGCGCAGTTCTGGTCGGTCTATGTACCGCACAACGCCAACGAGGCGGCGGCGGTGCAGCAGACCATCGAGCAGATCGACGTCACCAAGCGCCTGATCGCCCGGAACCCGGAAACCATGCGCTATGCCCTGACCGCCGATCAGGTCGAAACCGCGATGCGTGATGGCAAGATCGCCTCCCTGCTGGGGATGGAGGGCGGCTATTCGATCGGATCGAACCTCGGCGTGCTGCGCCAGTTCCACGCGATGGGCGCGCGTTACATGACGCTGACCCACAATTCGAACATCCCCTGGGCCGATGCCGCGACCGATGCACCGCTGCATGGCGGGCTGACCGACTTCGGCAAGGATGTGGTGCGCGAGATGAACCGGCTGGGGATGCTGGTCGATCTCAGCCACGTCAGCGAAGCGACCATGATGGATGCGCTTGATGTCGCCACCGCGCCTGTGATCTTCAGCCATTCCGGTGCGCGCGGCGTGACGGCGCATCCGCGCAATGTGCCCGATAGCGTGCTGAAGCGCCTGCCGGAGAACGGCGGGGTGGTGATGGTGGTCGCCCTGCCGCGCTTCATCAATGAAAAGGTGCGCCAGTGGGACGCCCGGCGCGCGGGCGTGATCGCTCAGGCGCGGGTCGAGCATCTCGGCAATCCCGATGCGGCGGCCAAGGCGGTGGCCGCGTGGGTCGCCGCCAATCCCGAGCCCAAGAGCGTGATCGGCGATGTCGCCGACCATATCGACCATGTCCGCGAAGTGGCGGGCGTGGAGCATATCGGCATCGGCGGCGATTATGACGGCATGCCGATCGGGCCGGAAGGCATGGAGGATGTCAGCGGCTACCCTGCGCTGTTCACCGAACTCGCGCGGCGCGGCTATTCGCAGGCGGAACTGGAGATGATCGCCAGCCGCAACATCCTGCGGGTGATGCGCGCCGCCGAGGCTCAGGCCGCCAGCCGCGCCGACGAACCGCCGATCGAAACGCTGATCAACCCGCCCGCCAAGGCGGAGTGATCAGTGGCTCGCGTTGTAGAGCGCGGGGATAATCCAGACGAGGCTCATCGCGACCACCGCAAAGCCGAGGCTGAACGCCAGAACATAGCGCAATCCGGTATTGCTGACCGCTCCGCGCGCGTCTTCGTCACTGATACGGATGGCTTCGTTCTGATCGGCCATTGCGGCTCTCCCCGTTGTTGTTGACGTTACGGAAACATCTTCCGTAACGTCAATCAAGTCAAGCGGGGGCAAATGGTTCCCGCTCAGTCGGCAGCGGGGGCAACCGTGCTGCTGGTTGTGGCAGGGGCATCGCGCTGTTCGGCCTCGGCCTCGATCCGGCCCGTGGCTGTGCCTTGGCTCTCGACCTTGTCCTGCGTCAGGGCGCCGGTCACCCAGATCACGGTCATGGCGATGATGGCGAGGCCGAGGCTGAACAGCAGCACCCAGCGCACCACGCCTTCGTTGCTGCCGGCCTTTGCGTCAGTCTCATCGATACGGGTTTCGCGGTTGGTGTGCGGCATAGGGGGTCTCCTGCGGGATGGGGCGGGAGACCATGCGCGCAATGGCGCGGGCGTTTCGTAACAAACGGTCAGAGCGGGGCGGAAACGGGGCAGGGTGACCCCGCCGCCTCAGTCGCGCAGCAGCTCGTTGATTCCGGTCTTCGAACGGGTCTGCGCGTCCACCGTCTTGACGATCACCGCGCAATAGAGGCTCGGCCCCATGGTGCCATCGGGCAGGGGCTTGCCGGGCATCGAGCCGGGGACGACCACGGCATAGGGCGGCACTTCGCCCATGTGGACTTCGCCCGTGGCGCGGTCGACGATCTTGGTGGAGGCACCGAGATAGACGCCCATCGAAAGCACCGCGCCTTCGCCCACGCGCACGCCTTCGGCCACTTCCGCGCGTGCGCCGATGAAGGCACCGTCGCCGATGATGACGGGTTCGGCCTGAAGCGGTTCGAGCACCCCGCCGATGCCTGCGCCGCCCGAGATATGGACGTTCGCGCCGATCTGCGCGCACGAGCCCACGGTCGCCCATGTGTCGATCATGGTGTTCTCGCCCACGTAAGCGCCGATGTTGACGAAGCTCGGCATCAGCACCGCGCCCTTGGAGATATGCGCCCCGCGCCGCACCACTGCGCCCGGCACCACGCGGAAGCCGCCCGCGCGGAACTCGTCTTCGCCCCAGGTGGCGAACTTCAGCGGCACCTTGTCATAGGCAGGCGCGCTGGCCGCGCCGCCATCGACGACCGCGTTGTCGTTGAGGCGGAAGCTCAAAAGCACCGCCTTCTTGAGCCACTGGTTGACCTGCCAGCCGCCATTGCCGTCAGGCGCAGCCACCCGCGCCGCGCCGCTATCGAGCAGGGCGAGCGCCTGTTCCACCGCTTCGCCCACCGGATGGCCGGGAGTGACAGAGGCGCGGTCGTCCCAAGCGGCTTCGATGGCGGTGATCAGGGCGTCATGCATGGGTGTTCTCCAGCGGTCAGATATCCGCCAGCGCGCCTAGCGGCCCTTGCTGCGAGCGGCAAGCGTAACCAATCGGCCCGTCAGGGCCGCAAGCGCGACCGCGCGCCCGCAGCCGCTCGCGCAAAGCGCGAAGCGCGGCGAGGACGCACGCCCGGAGGGGCGTGCGAAAACTAGGACTCCATCCCCGCCGCCAGCGCGAACTGATAGGCCCGCTCCGCCAATGGCCGCACCCGCTCGCTCATGCTTTGTGCGTGGGCGGACGAGGCGGTGCCGTCGATCACCCGCTTCTTGATGCCCTGCATGATCCCTGCGAGCCGGAACAGGTTATAGGCGAAATACCAGTCCATCGGCGGCACGGGGTATCCGGTGCGCGCGACATAGCGTTCCACCGCTTCCTCGACCGTCGGGATGCCCAGAGCCTCAAGATCGAGGCCGGACAGCCCCGCACGCCCGTCAGCGGGCTGGAACCAGTTGAGCATCAGGTAGCTGAAATCGGCAATCGGATCGCCCAGCGTCGACAACTCCCAGTCGAGCACCGCGATGATGCGGGCTTCGTCCTTGTGGAAGATCACATTGTCGAGCCGGTAGTCGCCATGCACCACGCTGGAGCCGTGCTGCGGCGGAATGGTCTGCGGCAGCCATTCGATCAGCCGCTCCATTTCCGGCATATGTTCGGTTTCGGACAGCTTGTACTGCTTCGACCAGCGGGCGATCTGGCGCGCGCAGTAGTCGGTCGGCTTGCCATAATCGCCCATGCCGATGCGGTCGGGCTGGTTGAGGTGCAGATCGGCCATGGTGTCGATCAGCGCGTGATAAAGCGCGCGGCGTTCCTCCGGCTCCATGCCGGGAAGCGCGCCGTTCCACAGGCTCCGCCCGTCAGCCATGGACATGACGAAGAACTTCGACCCGATCACCTCGGGGTCTTCGCAGAGGCCATAGGTGCGCGGCACGGGGAAGCCGGTCGGGAACAGGCCGGTCATCGCGGCATATTCGCGGTCGACTGCGTGAGCGGATGGCAGCAGCTTGCCGAAGGGCTGGCGGCGCAGCACATAGCTCGCGCCGGGCGTGTCGATCCGGTAGGTGGGGTTCGACTGGCCGCCCTTGAACTTGGTGTAGCTGATCGGGCCTTCGTAGCCATCGACATTGGCTTCGAACCAGCGGGTCAGGGCAGCAAGATCAAGCGCGTCCTTCTCGGTCACTTCGACCGTGCCGACCATTTCCTTGTCGTAATCAATATCCATCAGTCGAACACCACCACGGTGCGCGCGGAGTGGCCGGCGCGCATGGTATTGAAGCCTTCGTTCACTGCTTCGAGCGGGATGCGCTCGGCGATGATCGTGTCGAGATCGAGCAGCCCGCGCAGGTAGAAATCAACGAGGCGCGGCAGATCGACGGGGAAGTGGTTCATCCCCATCAATGCGCCCATCAGCTTCTTGCCGCCGAGCAGGTCAAAGGCCGACAGCCCGACCTTGCAGTCCAGCGGCATCATGCCGAGGATCACAGCGGTGCCACCGCGCTTGAGGCTGGCAACGGCAAGGTCAGCGGAGGCCTGACGGCCCACCGCTTCAATCCCCCAATCGACCCCGCCGCCCGAAATCGCGATGATCTGCTTGGCGGCATCGGGCGCGAGCGCATCGACCGTGTGCGTTGCGCCCAGCACTTCGGCAAGGGCGCGCTTTTCGGGGAGCGGATCGGCAGCGATGATCTTGGCCGCGCCGGCGATTTTGGCGGCGTTGATGACCGCAAGGCCCACCCCGCCGCAGCCGACCACCAGCACGGTTTCGCCCGGCGTTACCTTGCAGGCGTTGAAGATCGTCCCCGCGCCGGTCGTCACCGCGCAGCCGAGCAGGGCGGCGCGGTCGAACGGCATGTCCTTGTCGATCGAAACGCAGGCATGTTCGTGGATCAGCATCTGTTCGGACAGGGCCGACAGGTTGAGCATCTGGTTGACCGGCGAACCATCGGCAAAGGCGATGCGCGAGGAATCGCCCTTGGCGCGGCGGGTGTCCCCGCCAAGGCACAGCGCCATGCGGCCGGTCACGCAGAATTCGCAGTGGCCGCAGAAGGCCGAAAGGCAGGAGACGACGTGATCGCCCGGCTTCACCGTGCGCACCTCGCTGCCGACCGCGCGGACGATGCCTGCCGCCTCATGCCCCGGAATGCAGGGCAGGGCGTGGGGGTAATGCCCGTCTATGAAGTGCAGGTCCGAATGGCACAGACCACACGCTTTGGTGTCGATCAGGACTTCATGCGGGCCGGGATCGGCAAAGGTGACCTCGGCGATCCGAAGGCCTTCGCCGGGTGCTTCGAGAATGGCGGCTTTTGCCAATTGTCATCTCCCTTGGTCCCCCTCCTCCGGGGAGGAGGGGGACAATACTTACCGCGCTCAGATCACCTGGCGACGCCCATGTCGCCCGAGCTGAAGCTCTGCGGTTCGACAGCGCGCCCGTGATCGCCGCGCAGAGCGTTGGCCGTGGGGCCGGGACGCGGGGCGTGCTTGGCGAACTCCATGTGCGCGATCGAGCGGGCGTGGACTTCGTCCGGACCGTCGGCAAGACGCAGGGTGCGCTGGTTGGCGTAGCTGCGGGCGAGGCCGTAATCGTCCGACACGC
The DNA here is from genome assembly GCA_032116115.1 of Porphyrobacter sp. Taxonomy (GTDB): domain Bacteria; phylum Pseudomonadota; class Alphaproteobacteria; order Sphingomonadales; family Sphingomonadaceae; genus Erythrobacter. The sequence goes on along the minus strand of JAUMAX010000020.1, from coordinate 63,939 downwards.
CGCCGCCGCCATGGGCCTGGATCGCATCGTCGATGATCCGCAGCGCCATGTTGGGGGCCTGCACCTTGATCATCGCGATTTCCTGCTTCGCCGCCTTGTTGCCGACCTTGTCCATCATGTCGGCCGCCTTGAGGCAGAGCAGGCGGGTCATGTCGATATCAATGCGGGCGCGCGCTACGCGCTCTTCCCAGACCGAGTGCTTGTAGACCGGCTTGCCGAAGGCTTCACGTTCCTGCAGGCGGCGGCACATCTTCTCCAGCGCCTCTTCAGCGGCACCGATGGTGCGCATGCAGTGGTGGATACGGCCCGGCCCGAGGCGGCCCTGCGCGATCTCGAACCCGCGGCCTTCGCCCAGCAGGATGTTCTCTGCGGGGACGCGGACGTTGACCATTTCCACTTCCATGTGGCCGTGCGGTGCATCATCGTAACCGAACACCGGCAGGTGGCGCAGGATGTTCACGCCGGGGGTGTCGATCGGCATCAGGATCTGCGACTGCTGCGAATGGCGCTGCGCATCGGGGTTGGTCTTGCCCATAAGGATCGCGATCTTGCAACGCGGATCGCCAAGGCCCGAAGACCACCACTTGCGCCCGTTGATCACATAGTGATCGCCGTCGCGCTCGATGCGGGTTTCGATGTTGGTGGCGTCGGACGAAGCGGTGAAGGGCTCGGTCATCAGGAAGGCCGAACGGACCTCGCCGTTCATCAGCGGCCGCAGCCAGGCTTCCTTCTGTTCGCGCGTGCCATAGCGGTGGAACACTTCCATGTTGCCGGTATCGGGCGCCGAGCAGTTGAACACTTCGCTCGCCCAGCCGATGCGGCCCATTTCCTCGGCACACATGGCATATTCGAGGTTGGTGAGGCCCGGACCTTCGAATTCGAAGGTATCATCGACATGGTGGTGGCTGTCATTGCGCGGCGGCATGAACAGGTTCCAGATGCCGGCTTCCTTGGCCTTGGCCTTGGTTTCCTCGACGATGGGGAGAACCTTCCAGCGCTCGCCCTCGTGCTCCTGCTTGTCATAGACCGCCATGTTGGGGCGGACGTGCGCCTCGATGAAATCGCGCACGCGATTGCGCCAGTAAAGCTGGCGTTCGGTGGGTTCGAAATCCATGGGGTAGTTCCTCTCTCGTCCTGATTGAAAACCGAATCTGGGTCTGACCGTGGCAGAGCCTTGTCCGCCCGCCAAGCTCTCATTTGTGGGGCGCGGGCGCTCCGTCGGCTGCCGCAAATGACATGGCGGCGTCTGTCGTTACGGCATCCCGATTGTCCCGCAACCGGCGTTCGGCGAGGCGATTGATCCGCGCCTCGTGTTCTTCGCGGCTGATCGGAAAACGGGCCAGCCACCATGAGGCGATGATCGCCAGCAGCAGCATCGTGCTGCCATAGGACAGCAGCAAGGTGGTCAGCACATCCTGTGGCACGCTGCCGGGGACGGCATCGGGGGCAAGCTGCGAAAAGGCGATGATCTGGCCCGACAGGAAAATCCCCGCGCCGGTCGCGCATTTCTGCACCAGCCAGTTGCCCGAATAGAACGATCCTTCCGCACGCCTGCCGGTGCGCTCTTCAAACGCCTCGACAATCTCTGCGATCATGGACGTGGCTGATACCAGCGAGATGATGCCCAGACCTGTCGCAATCAACGCAAAGCCGAAGAACAGCGCAGCCGACATCATCGTCCCGGGTGTGGGCCAGAACCCCAGCAGCAGCAGCGAATAGGGGACAATGCCCAGAACCGTGCCGATAATCATGCCGAGCCCTGCCGACTTCGCCTTGCCGAACCGCTGGTGCAGCGGGCCGATGGTCACAAACATCAGCACCACCGCGCCCAGCAGCACCAGCGGGAAGAACATCAACTGGCTGCTGGTCAGCTGTAGCACAAACAGGTTGATGTAATTGGTGATCGAGAAATTCAGCCCCTGATGGATGTAGGCGGCAAGGCCGCCCGCAGCGAAGATCAGGAAGGCGCGCTCGGAAAAGGCCTCGTGGATTTCGGCAAAGGCGCCCTTGATCGAGAACGGGGGCGGTCTGGTGTCCGGCAGCCTGGCCACCAGACTGTGCTGGCCGGCCGCCGAACCGATCACCGAAACGGCCATCAGCACAGCGCCGAAAACGCCAAAGGCATAATAGCCCTCACGCTGGAGCAGGCCTTCCGGCCCCGCCATGAACACGGTGTAGGCCAGCACCATCATGCTGAGGCCCCCGATCCAGCCCCCCAGCGCGCGGTAACGGAACAGCGTGGTGCGCTCGTCATAATCATCAGTGATTTCCGGTACGAGGCTGATCGACGGCACCTCGCAGGCCGACAGCAGCACACGCACGGCGATGGCAATCACCACCAGTCCGGCAAAACTCGGCGCTTCGCCTGCGGGCGGGCTCCACATGATCACCCAGGCAAAGGCCAGCGGGATGGGCGCGGCATAGAGCCACGGCAGGCGGCGGCCCCAACGCGTATAGGTGCGGTCCGACAAGTTGCCGAGGATCGGATCGACCACGGCATCCACCAGCAGCGCGATCAGCAGCGCCAGACTGACAAGGCGGGCATCCATGCCCAGCACCTGATTGTAGAAGATCAGCAGGAAGAACGAAAAACCATTATCCTTCACGCCGAACGCGACAGCGCCGAAACCCTGAATCAGTTTCAGCCGCATCGGCAGCTTTCCGGCAATCACGCCCATGCGAGGCTGCCCCCGATCCTGAGGTGTGAAGCCAATGTCTCTCTCCCAATTTTGCGGCGAACCTAGGCGGATTGCGCGCGCCGTCAATCGCGCTGGCAATCGCGCTAGCGCTGACGCTACGGCATCTTGGCCGTGACAAGGCCCCCGCGAACAGCCCTTGCAGGGCCTGTGCAAATGCCTCTAACGTAAGCGTCAAGTGGGAGCTTCAAGAGAGGAGAATCGGCATGGCCGATCTGGACACATTCCGCAGCGAAACGCGTGCCTGGCTGGAGGCCAATTGCCCTGCCGAAATGCGCGAGCCCGCGCGTGACGAAAGCGACATCTATTGGGGTGGCCGCCGCGCAACCTTCAAGAATGACGCACAAAAAGCATGGCTCGAAGCCTGTGTGGCCAAGGGTTACACCGTGCCGAGCTGGCCCAAGGCCTATGGCGGCGCGGGTCTTTCGCCTGCCGAAGCCAAGGTGCTGCGCGAGGAAATGGGCCGCATCAACGCCCGCCCGCCCTTGAGCAGCTTCGGCATCTGGATGCTCGGCCCGGCGCTGCTGCATTTCGGCACCGAGGGGCAGAAGCAGCGTTTCCTCAACGAAATCGCGCGCGGCGAGATCCGCTGGTGCCAGGGCTACTCGGAGCCGGGCTCGGGCTCCGACCTTGTCAGCCTGCAGACCTTTGGCGAGGACAAGGGCGATAGCTGGGTGGTGAACGGCCAGAAAATCTGGACGTCTTACGCCGATCACGCCGACTGGATATTCTGCCTCGTCCGCACCGACAAGGCCGACAAGTATTCCGGCATCACCTTCATGCTGTTCGATATGGCCAGCGAAGGCGTCACCACCAAGCCGATCCTGCTGATCAGCGGCAACTCGCCCTTCTGCGAGACCTTCTTCGACAATGTCGAAGTGCCCAAGTCCTATGGCGAGGATTGCCCGGCGCAGGTCGGCACCGTCAATCGCGGCTGGGACGTGGCCAAGTATCTGCTCGGCCACGAACGCGAGATGATTTCCGGCGCAGATGGCGGGGATCGCACCGCCGGGATTGGCGCGGCGATGAAGCGCCATTCGGCCAAGCTGGGCGACGAGCTCGACCCGGTGCTGCGCGCGGAACTGGCGATGTTCGATGTCGACGCGCTGGCCTACACCGCGATGGGCGAGAAGTTCCTCGATGAAATCAAGGTCGGCAAGGCGCACCCCGCGCAGCCGAACATGATGAAATATGCCGGAACGGAACTGAACAAGCGCCGCCACGAGTTGATGATGGCGGTCGGCGGCTCGCGCTCCCTTGAATGGGAGAGCGAGGAAACCGAAGGCGGCAAGCCGTCACGCAGCTGGCTGCGGACGAAGGCGAACTCGATCGAGGGCGGCACCAGCGAAGTCATGCTCAACGTGATTTCCAAGCGCATTCTCGATCTGCCGGGCGCTTGAAAATAGCGTCGCCCCGGGCTTGACCCGGGGCCGCTATCGCCCTTGGCACCAAGATCACAGCGGTCCCGGGTCAAGCCCGGGATGACGTTCAGAAATTTCCGGGAGAGGGAAAAACAATGCCCCTGTATCATAACGACGATCAGGCGATGCTGGCCGACACCGCGCGCGGTTTCATCGCCGAGGAAGGCAATATCGCCAAGCAGCTGCGCCACTGGCGCGACCGCAATTGCAAGGACGGTTTCGGCCACGGGCTGTGGAAGCAGATGGCCGAAATGGGCTTCACCGGGATGCTGGTGGAGGAAGCCGATGGCGGGCTCGGCATGGGCCATGTCGAGGCGGGTATCGTGCTGGAAGAGATCGGCCGCAATCTGACGCCCTCGCCGTTCCTGACATCGTCCGTGCTGGCCGCGACTGCGCTCAAGCACGGGTCGGCAGACCTCAAGGGCCGCTATCTGCCCGGCCTGATCGCGGGCGACAGCGTCTTTGCCGTCGCCATTGACGAGACGGCCAAGCACCGCCCCAGCCGCATCACCACCCGCGCCGAAAAGTCGGGCAACGGCTTCAAGCTGAGCGGCGCCAAGAGCTTCGTCATTCAGGGTGCCAGCGCCGACATGATCGTGGTCGCTGCCCGCACCTCCGGCGCGGACGAGGATGCCGACGGCATCACGCTGTTCGCTGTCCCCAAGGACGCAAGCGGCATGAGCCATGACAGCGTCCGGTTGGTCGATTCCTCGATGGCCACCCACACCCGATTCGACAGCGTCGAATTGGACGGCGATGCCGTGATCGGCGAGATCGACGGTGGGCGCGCCGTGCTCGATGCCATGCTGCTGGCGGGCCGCGTCGGCGCGGCGGCCGAGGGCGTGGGCGTTGCCCGCGGCGCGATGGACATGACCGTCGATTACCTCAAGCAGCGCAAGCAGTTCGGCAAGCTGATCGGCGAGTTCCAGGCCCTCCAGCACCGCGCCAGCCACCTCTATTCCGAAGTCGAAATCGCCCGCGCGGTGACGATCAAGGCGCAGCAGCTGCTCGATGCAGGGGCTCCGAGCGCCGATCTGATGGCCAGCGTCGCCAAGGCCAAGGTCGCCAAGACCGCGCGCCTCGCGGTGCAGGAAGGCGTGCAGATGCACGGCGGCATCGGCATGACCGACGAATACGACATCGGCCTCTACATGAAGCGCGACCGCGCCTTGGCCGAATTTCTGGGCGATGCCTATTTCCACGCGAACCGCGTGGCCACCCTGAGCGGATATTGATCACATGGACATTCAATCACTTTTCAGCCTCGAAGGCCGCATTGCGCTGGTCACCGGCGGCAGCCGCGGGATCGGCAAGATGTTCGTCGAAGGCCTGCTCGCTGCGGGCTGTGCCAAGGTCTATATCTCGGCCCGCAAGGCCGACCAGATGCAGGCGACCATCGACGAATTCGGCGCTGATCGCGTCATCGGCATTCCCGCCGACTTGTCCCAGATGGACGGCATGGTCAGCCTCGCCAATGAGCTTAAGGCGCGCGAGAGGCACCTCGATATCCTCATCAACAATGCAGGCGCCGCATGGGGCCAGCCTTACCTCGAATTCTCGGAAGCCGGCTGGCACCGGACGATGGACCTCAACGTCAAGACGCCGTTCTTCCTGACGCAGAAGCTCCACGATCTGCTGGTCGCGGGCGGGCAGAACGGGCATCCGGCGAAGGTGATCCACGTCTCGTCGATTGATGGCCAGCGCATCAACCCGTGGGAAACCTATGCCTATCAGGCGTCGAAGGCGGCGGTGATCCAGCTGACCCGGCGCATGGCCGCGCGGCTGATCCAGGACAACATCGTCGTCACGTCGATCGCGCCGGGGGCTTTCCCGTCCGAGATGAACAAGGCCGCCAAGGACGCGCCCGACGCTTCGGCTTCGGGCATCCCGGCCAAGCGCATCGGCACCGCCGAAGACATGGCAGCCGCCGCAATCTACCTGTGCAGCCGCGCGGGCGATTACGTGGTGGGCGAGACGCTGACCGTCGATGGCGGCGTGGTCAACGCCCACCTGCCGAGCCACTTCGCCGATCCGGGCGGCGGCCACTGAGGCTTCACGCCAAGCAATTCCAGAAAGGCCGTCGGAGCGATCCGGCGGCCTTTTTGGTGCGCCAGCGGCCAGACCGGCATGGGGATGGGACGAGCAGCACAACGAAGCGGCATCACAAGTCCCGCGAATAGGCTATGCTGGCTGAGCGTCGCGCACCCCAAGGAGACAGCCAATGGCCAGCATCCCACCGACCACGCCGGACACGATCGAGCCGGGCGCGCCGGTCGAAACCCCGCCGCCGACCTTCGAACCGGGCGAACCATCGCCGCCCGAAACCGAGCCGACCCCGCCCGATTTCGACCCGCCCGGGCCGGATGAAGTGCCGCGGGAATGATCCGGCAGCGGCCTCAATAGTTCCACTGCGCCTGAATGCGCAGGATCTGCCCTTCGGCCTGACCGAAGCGGCGCTCGTCGGCTTCCTTGCGTGAGGCCCAGCCATAGGTTGCGGTCAGTTCCAGCGCCGGATCGAGCTGGAATTCGAAGCCCAGTTCCAGCTCCTCGGTCTCAAGCCGGGGCGCGTTGATCGCCGCCTTGAAGCCGCCGCGATAATATTGCCAGCGGGCGAAAGGATAGAACGGCCCGATCGGCGAATTGTCGATCTTGGCCATGGCCTGCACATAGCCGCCATCGACCGGGCGTTCCTCGATCCGGCCGGTGGCGGGGACGAATTCCGGCCCCGTTCCCCAGTTCCATTCGGCCTGAATGCCGAAGGGCTGCGGATAGAGGATCGCATGGACGTTGACGCGGTTGTCCTTGAACCCGACCGCGCTGACTCCGCCAGTGCGCACTTCCGGGCGGATGGTGTTGCGCATGACCGACCCGCCGATCTCGAACACCTGATTGCCCAGTCCCAGACCGTCCAGTTCGAACGGCCATGTCGCCAGCGCCACAGTCATCAGGTCATTGTCGACTTCCGAGCGGTTGAGGCCCTGTCCGTTGAACACGCCGACACCGAAGGCGCCGTAATTGCCGAAAAGCTTCTGGCCGTCAGCTGTCAGGCGGTCCCAGATCGCCTGAACGCGGGGCGGGGTGTAATAGGCGACGATCCCCATATCGCGCTCGCCGGCAGCGGCGGTGTTGATCGCGTCGGTACGATCCAGCGCAAGACGGTTGGACGAGGACTGCATGTTTTCCCAGCCATAGGGCACCTTGGACTGGCCGAGCCGGATGCGGAACGACTTGTCGCCGGTGGGGAAGACATCGGCATACATGTCGCGCAGGGAAACGCTGTTCTCACGCCGCTCGCCGACCGACTGGTTGGCAATCGCGGCGGCGAAATCGGGCTGGAAGTAGAGCGAGACATGCTCGTTGAGGTCGCCCTGCAGGATCAGCCGCATCCGGCGGAAGGTGAAATTGCTGTCGCCGTTCAACCCGCTGTCGTGGATCGTGCGCAGGCGTGAAACGCCAGCGGGCGCATCGGCATCGCCCGAGATGATCTGGTTGACCCGCATCTGGGTGTAACCGCGCAGGCGCAGCTTTTCATACCATGCCTTGGGCTTGGGGGCCGGTGCGGCGGCGACCTGGATCGGGGGCTGCGCTGCCGGGTTGCCCGCTGCGGGGGCGGGCAGCGCCGGCGGTGCGGCTTGCGCGATGGCCGGAACCGGAGACGCGGCTACGGGCGCAGGCGCGGGCTGCGGTGCCTGCAATGCGCCGATCATGGCTTTCAGCTCGTCGATCTGGCGCTGGAGATCGGCAATGGTGGCGGCCTGATCCGGCGCTTCGGGCGCGGAGGCCTGTGCGAGTGCAGGAACGCTCGTGCTGGCCAGCAGGGCAGCAGCGATCAGGCGGACGGCATGGCCGTTCAGAAAGGCATCGGATGGGCGGGGCATGGACAACCGCTTTCGCAACATGCCCGCTCAGGATGAACCGGCTTGGCGGGCCGATATGGCGTTTGCGTGTCAGATATATGACATTTGCGACCGGATTATCACAAATGCGACAAGCGGTGTCGGCGCGCGCGGCAGGCGGTCAGCCCATCAATCCGCGCACGAAGGGAATGAGGCCGGTCTGGCGGGCACGCTTCATCCGTTCGGCTTCCAGAATCGCGTGCACCTTGTCGAAGCACACGTTCACATCATCATTGATGATGACATAATCATAGCCGTCCCAGTGGCTGATCTCGGCGTGGGCGCGTTCCATGCGGGCGGCGATCACCTCGGCACTGTCGGTCGCGCGGCCCTGAAGGCGGCGGTGCAATTCCTCGATAGAGGGGGGGAGAATGAACACCCGCACCACATCCTGCTGGTCTTTCTGGTAAAGCTGCTGGGTGCCCTGCCAGTCGATATCGAACAGAAAGTCCTGCCCCTGCTTCAGAGCGGCGCGGATGATCCCCTTGGGCGTGCCGTAACGGTGGCCGAAGACATGCGCCCATTCGTAGAAATCGTCCTCTTCGATCATACGGTCGAAGGTCTCGGGCGAGACGAAGTGGTAATGCACCCCGTCGATTTCGCCCGGTCGCGGCGGGCGGGTGGTGGCCGAGACGGAAAGCTTGATCTCGGCATCCTTGGCCAGCAGCATCCGCGACAAGGTGGTCTTGCCCGCGCCCGATGGCGAAGACAGGATGAACATCAGGCCCCGGCGGTGGAGCGTGTCGTCGGAATGGTGTGGAGTGTCGCCCATAGGCCCCGTTGCACCAACACGCCCCTCTTAATCAAGAGGCCCGCATATCCAGCGGTGCTCAGGAATCCGGCTTGGCGGCCTTTCGCGCACGGCGTTTGGTCTCCAGCCGCTTGCCGCGATCATAGAATACCTTGGCCGCAAGCCCGCCCGCAACGACCGCAAGACCGATGGGCGAACGGCGCGCAAGGCGGCTGGCACCCCACAGCGCCAGCGTGGTTGCCACCCCGCGCCCGTCGACCAGCTTGTCAGCCTTGGCCTGATCGTAGCTTTTGACCAGCAGGCCTTTTTCCATCCGGTCGCGCAGCAGGCCGCCTGCGGCGCGCAGGACGATGTCGGCAATGACAAGATTGGTCGCAGCGACCGGACTGGGCAGGGGAAGGCCGCCGGGGCCGGTTGGCGATTGGTCAGAGGCAGCAGGCGCGGCGTCAGCCTTGCCAGCTTTGCCTGTGCCTGCCCGCTTGCCCCGCGCCATCGGGCCTATTTCTTGCGCCCGAAATCGATGCTCACCACGTTCGAGCCATCCGGGTCGGTGTCCGGCCCGTCATTTTCGGCGTCTTCATGGGGTTCAGGCTCAAGCTCTTCGGCCGCAGCCTGGAACTGGAGGCCGAAATCCACCGCCGGATCGACGAAGGCGGTGATCGCGGCGAAGGGAATCGTCAGCTTGGCCGGCACCTGATTGAAGGTGAGGCTGACCGAAAAGCTGTGCGGGAGGACTTCGAGATCCCAGAACTTGTTCTGGAGCACGATGGTCATCTCGTCCGGGAAGCGTTCGCGCAAGTGCGGGGGGATCGACACGCCGGGGGCGGCGGTCTTGAAGGTGATGTAGAAATGGTGCGCGCCGGGCAGGGTGCTGCCGCCGCTGACAATCGAGCCGAGCACCCGGCCGACGACCGCACGCAGGGCTTCCTGGACGATCTCGTCGTAGGGGATCAGGCTATCGGGTGCGTCGCTGGTCATGACTCGGCGATTGGTGACGCTGCGCGCGGGCTTGGTCAAGCCCCCATGCCGCTTCGATGCCGGTTTGGCCCCGCATCTCCACACAGCTTTGTAACCGGATCGCAAGCAGATGCGCGCGATGCTTGTCATGCGCCGCCAGCCGACTATAGCGCGGGGCCATGTCCAGCATCCCTGCCCGCACCGGCTCGGTGACACGCAACACCACCGAGACCAAGATCGCCATCGCCGTCAATCTTGACGGCACGGGCGCCTATGACGTGTCGACCGGCATCGGCTTTCTCGACCACATGGTCGAACAGTTCAGCCGCCATTCGCTGATCGATGTGACGATGAAGGTGGAGGGCGACCTGCATGTCGACCAGCACCACACCACCGAGGATTCGGCGATTGCGCTGGGGCAGGCGATCAGCAACGCGCTGGGCGACAAGGCCGGGATCGGGCGGTACGGCGCGGCCTATTCGCCGATGGACGAGACGCTGAGCCGGGTTGCTCTGGATATCTCCGGGCGGCCTTATCTCGTCTGGAAGGCCAAGTTCACGCAGGAACGTCTGGGCGAATGGGACACCGAGCTGATCGAGCACTGGTTCCATTCCGTCTCGCAAAGCGCCGGGATCACCCTGCACATGGAACTGCTCTACGGCAGCAACAACCACCACATCTGCGAAAGCCTCTACAAGGGCTTCGCCCGCGCCATGCGGCAGGCGGTGGAACGCGACCCGCGCAAGGGTGAGAGCGTGCCCAGCACCAAGGGGCAGCTCGGTGGCTGAGGTTATCGCGCTGATTGATTACGGCGCGGGCAACCTCCATTCGGTTCACAATGCCCTGAAGGCGGCAGGGGCGAGTGTCACCGTCACCGCCGATCCCTTTGTCGTGCGCGCGGCGGACCGGATTGTGCTGCCCGGTGTCGGCAGCTTCAAGGCCTGCGCCGAGGGACTGAACGCCATTTCCGGCATGGTCGAGGCAATGAAGGAGCGCGTCCATATCGGCGGTGCGCCGTTCCTTGGCATTTGCGTCGGGATGCAACTGCTGGCGGATCGCGGGCTTGAACATGGCGAAACGCCCGGCCTCGGCTGGGTGCCGGGCGAGGTGCGGCTGATCCAGCCTAGCGACCCCGCGATCAAGGTGCCGCACATGGGCTGGAACGATGTGGCGATGCTCCCCCATGCGCGTGATCATGCGGTGATTGATGAAGGGGAGGCCTATTTCCTCCACTCCTATCACTTCGCGGCGGAAGACCCGCACCATGTCGCCGCCATGACCGACCACGGCGAGGGTCTGGTCGCCGCGGTCGCGCGCGACAATATCATCGGTGTGCAGTTTCACCCGGAAAAGAGCCAGGCTTACGGCCTCGCCACGCTCCGGCGCTTTCTGGAGTGGTATCCTTGATTGTATTTCCTGCCATCGATTTGAAGGGCGGTCAGGTCGTCCGCCTGTCCGAAGGCGACATGGACCGCGCCACGATCTACGGCGATGATCCCGCCGCGCAGGCGCTGATCTTCGCCGATGCGGGCGCGGAGCATCTCCATGTCGTCGATCTTGACGGCAGCTTTGCCGGCGAAAGCCGCAACCGTGCCGCGGTCGAGGCGATCGTCGCCGCCTTTCCCGGTTATGTGCAGCTGGGCGGCGGCATCCGCGATGCGGCAGCGGTTGAAGGGTGGTTCAACCTCGGCGTGGCGCGGGTGGTGATGGGCTCGGCGGCTCTCAAGAACCCCGAGTTCGTCAAGGACATGGCGCGCGAATGGGAAGGCGGCATCGTTGTCGCGGTGGACGCGAAAGACGGGATGGTCGCGACTGAGGGCTGGGCCGAAGTCTCCGATGTTCCCGTCACCGATCTGGCCCGCCGGTTCGAGGATGCAGGCGTGGCCTCGCTGCTGTTCACTGATATCGGCCGCGATGGGCTGCTGAAGGGCGTGAACATCGAAGCCACGGTCGATCTCGCCCGCCGGGTCGATATCCCGGTGATCGCCAGCGGCGGCGTGAAGGGGCTGGATGACATCCACATTCTCTCGCTCCACGCGCATGAAGGGATCGAAGGCGTGATTACGGGACGGGCGCTCTATGAGGGGCGGCTTGACCTTGCGGCGGCCATTGCGATGGGGGCGCGGGTCTGATCCGATGCGCCTGATGGGCTTCCTGTTCCTGTGCCTCACCTTCCTTGCCGGCGTGACCGTGGGCACGGTCGAGATCGCGCTGATCAACATCGTCATGTTCCTCGGCCTCGCGCTGGCGGCGGAGCGTTTCCTGGCCCCGCGCTTTGGCAAGAACGGGCTGGTCTATGGCATGGCCGGGGCGTTCTTCCTCAGCTGCCTGTGGCCCGCCCCGGTGATGCTGATGCGGGATGATGCAGGGTGCCAGGGTGACAATTGCCTGCCGCCCTCGCCGGAGGAGCTTGTTTGTCCAGAGAGTGGCTGCGTGATGATCGTGGAGCCGCCACGTGAGCCGCTGCCGGAGGCTCATCCATGACCGTCCGCATCCGCGTGATACCCTGCCTCGACGTGGCCGATGGCCGCGTGGTCAAGGGCGTCAATTTCGTCGACCTCAAGGACGCGGGCGATCCGGTGGAGCAGGCGCGCGCCTATGATGCGGCGGGCGCGGATGAACTGTGCTTCCTCGACATTTCCGCCAGCCACGAAGGGCGCGGGACGCTGCTCGATATGGTGCGGCGCACGGCGGAGGTGTGTTTCATGCCGCTGACCGTGGGCGGCGGGGTGCGCAGCGCCGAGGATGCGCGGGCGCTGCTTTTGGCAGGGGCGGACAAGGTCGCGGTGAACAGCGCGGCTGTCGCCCGGCCCGAACTGGTGGGCGAGATCGCGGCGCGCTTCGGCAGCCAGTGCGTCGTCGCCAGCGTCGATGCGCGCCGCACGCCGCGGGGGAACTGGGAAATCTTCACCCACGGCGGGCGCAAGCCGACCGGGATCGACGCGGTCGAATATGCGTTGAAGGTTGCCGATCTGGGCGCCGGCGAATTGCTTGTCACCAGCATGGACGGCGACGGGACGCAGCGTGGCTATGACCTCGCCCTCACCCGTGAAATCGCCGATGCCGTCAGCGTGCCGGTGATCGCCAGCGGCGGGGTGGGCAGCCTTGAACACCTCGTCGAAGGCGTGACCAAGGGCCACGCCAGCGCGGTGCTCGCCGCCTCGATTTTCCACTTCGGCCACCACACCATCGCAGAGGCACACGCCGCGCTGCGGGCAGCGGGCTTGCCCGCGCGCGGGGTTTGATCGAAAGTAGCCCTATGGACACCCTTACCCGCCTCGAAGCCACCATCGCCCAGCGCCTCACCGCTCCGCCGGAGCAAAGCTATGTGGCGAAGCTCCATGCCAAGGGGCTGAAGACCATCGCCCAGAAGCTCGGCGAGGAAGCGACCGAGGCGGTGATCGCCGCGCTGGCCGGCGACGAGGCCGAGTTGGTCGGCGAAGCGGCGGACGTGCTGTTCCACCTGATGGTGCTGCTCGCCGAAAAAGGCGTGAAGCTTGAACAGGTGCTCGCCGAACTCGACCGGCGCGAGGGCGTGTCGGGCATCACTGAAAAAGCCAGCCGGAGCGAATAATGCCGATCGACCCGACCCTGCCGTATGACGACAACAACATCTTCGCGAAGATCCTGCGCGGGGAAATCCCCTCGAAGACAGTCTACGAGGATGACTGGGCCTTCGCCTTCGAGGACATCAATCCGCAGGCCGAAGTGCACACCCTGGTGATCCCCAAGGGCCGCTATGTCAGCTGGGACGATTTCAGCGCCAAGGCCAGCGACGCCGAAATCGGCGGCTTCGTCCGCGCGGTGGGCGAGGTGGCGCGAATGAAGGGGCTGGTCGAACCCGGCTACCGCATGATGGCCAATATCGGCGCGCATGGCGGGCAGGAAGTGCCGCACTTGCACGTCCACATCTTCGGCGGACAGCCATTGGGGCCGATGATCGCGCGGCGATAGCTACGGGTTAACCCGCGTTCCACTGCCGTTCATCGACAAAAGGCAAACAGCGGCCTTTGCAGTGATTCCCCGCTCGGCTAGGTGGCAGCCATGACCTCTCCCAATCCCCCCGGCGGCATCCTTGATGGAGCGCGGCACCTTTATGCGGTGCGCGTGTATTACGAGGACACCGATCTGTCGGGGATCACCTACCACGCCAATTACCTGCGCTGGTTCGAACGGGCGCGGTCCGATCTGCTGCGGCTGCTGGGGATTGACCAGCGCGCAGCGATTGAAGGGGGCGAGGGCGCCTATGCCCTGTCCGAGGTCAACCTCAGATACCTGCGCCCGGCGAAGCTTGATGACGACGTGGTGATCGAAACCCGCTGCACGGACCTGGGCGCGGCGTCCTGCCGGATGCACCAGACCGCGCGCCGGGGTGACGAGCTGTTGTGCGAGGCGCATCTGCGCGTCGGCTTCATCACCCTTGACGGCCGCCCGCGCCGCCAGCCTGCCGAATGGCGCGCTGCTTTTCACAATTTCATGACCCAAGGAAACCCGAACCCGTGACGCTCGCCCTGCTCAGCGCCGCCGCTGCCGCTCCCGCCCCGACCCGGCTCGATCCGGTCGAACTGTTCCTGATGGCCGATATCATCGTGCAGGCTGTGATGGTCGGCCTGATCCTTGCCAGCATCTGGGTGTGGACGATCATCGTCTCCTTCTCCCTGCGGATCGGCGGCCTCGGCAAGAAATCGCGCGAATACGAGGCGGAATTCTGGGAGCAGCGCGACCGTGAGGCGCTGCTGACCAAGCAGGTGAGGAAGGAAGTCCCCGCCGCGCGGGTCGCTGCCGCCGGGCTCGATGAATGGCGCAAGTCCACCGCCAAGCAGCCGGTCGACCGCGACGCCACCCGCCAGCGGATCGCCGCCGCGATGGACAGCCAGATCGCCGAGGAAGCCGATGAACTGGCCGGACGGCTGAATTTCCTCGCCACGGTCGGATCGGTCGCGCCGTTTGTGGGCCTGTTCGGAACGGTGTGGGGGATCATGAACAGCTTCTTCCAGATCGGCGCGCAGCAGAGCGCCAGCCTCGCCGTGGTCGCCCCCGGCATCGCCGAGGCGCTGTTTGCCACCGCCATCGGCCTGTTCGCCGCCATCCCGGCGGTGATCGCCTATAACCGCTTCGGCGGGGCGGTGGACCGTTACGAGGCGACACTCCAGCGCTTCGCCGACAAGCTCCACACCGGCCTCAGCCGCGAGTTGGACCGCGCGTAATGGGGATGGGTGTATCCTCCCGCCGCCGCAGCAAGCGCACGCGCCGCGCGGCGATGGCCGAGATCAACGTCACGCCGCTGGTCGATGTGATGCTGGTGCTGCTGATCATCTTCATGGTGACAGTGACGCTGCCTGCCGTGGGCGTCCCGGTGGAACTGCCGGAAAGCCGCGCCGCGCCGGTCGAGGAAAAGCCTGACCAGATCACCGTCTCGATCGACCGGGCGGGCGTCATCTATATCGAGGACGAGCCCGTGGCCGCTGGCGGGCTTCCCGCTGCGCTGGAGGCGCTGGACCGCGGCGGCGAACAGCCGCTGATCGTGCTGCGCGGCGACCGCGGTCTGGACTATGGCCGGGTGATGCAGGTGATGGGCGAGCTGGGCCGGGCAGGCTTCACTTCGATCTCGCTGGTCACCGACGGTTCAGTTTCGGCCCCATAGTCGGGATGCGGTGATGGGTGAGACGGCGCTCCGGAATGACGAAAAGGTCGGCCTTGCCGCCGCCGTCGTGCTGCACGGCGCGCTGGTGGCTGTGCTGCTGATGCAAACGGTGCGCAGCGAGGTTTCGGTCTTCCCGGAGGCGATGACGGTGAGCCTTGCGACCGAAGTTGGGCTTGAGGCTGCCGCGCCCGAACTCGTGTCCGAAAGCCGGGCATCGACCGCGCCGACGCTGTCGGACGAGCCTGCGCCTGCGCCCGAGCCTGCCAAGCCCGAGCCTGCGGCGCGCCCGGTGCCGACCCCGCAAAAGCCCAAGCCTGCCGCCAAACCCCCGACCCAGCAGCCCGCGCCCACCCGCGACCGATCGCGCCCCGATCGCACCGCGCCCAAGCAGGCCGCCGCCACCCCCGCCAAAACTGCCGCCAAGAAGGGCGGGGGCAGCGCGTTTGACGATGCGTTCCGCGACGGGGCGGGATCGTCCAACACGACGAACGAAACCCGTGCGCCTGCCGCCAAGTTCGGGGCAACCGAGGCTGCCGATCTGCGCTCGGCCATTTCGCGCCAGATCAAGAAAAACTGGTCTGCCCCCAATGGCGTCGATGCCGAATTGCTGGTGTCGGTCGTCAGCTGGAAGCTCAATTCCGACGGGACGCTCAAGAGCCGCCCGACCTGCCGCACCACGCCCAGCAGCATCACCGAAAGCAACCGCCCGCAGGCGGCCTTGCACTGCGAACGCGCCATCCGCGCGGTCCAGCTTGCAACCCCTTTCAAGCTACCCGAGCAGTTCTATAGTCGCTGGGACGATCTCGAATGGCAATTCGACCGAAGGCTCTGACATGATCAAGACGTTCAACTTGCTCCTTACCGCCGCACTGATTGCGGCCCCTGCTGCCGCACAGGATCTGGGCGCGCCGATTGGCGATGACCAGCCGGTGGAAACCGTGGCAGTCGAAGGTGAGGATGATGGCCCGCTGCGCGGCACCGTCACCGACGAGGCCGCATGGTCCGACATCGGCATCGCCATCCCCGCCTTCGCCACCGACCGTGACCGCGCTACCCCAGCAAACGAGGCCGGCACCGGCGCCTTGGGCCGCGAGGTTGCGCGCGTCATTACCGCCAACCTGCGCAACAACGGGCTGTTCAAGCCGGTCGGCCCCGACAGCCTGCCGCAGCCAGCCTTCGCGCAGGTCCGCGCTCCCGCCTACGGCACGTGGAGCGGGCGCAGCGCCGAGATGCTGGTGCAGGGCTATGTCACCGCCCGCGACGATGGGCGGCTGGTGGTCGGGTGCTACCTCTATGATGTCGCGCTGCAACAGCAGCTGGTGCGTGAAGGCTGGGTCGTCGCTCCGGGCGACTGGCGGCGCGCGGCGCACAAGTGCAGCGACCTCATCTTCAGCCGCCTCACCGGCGAAAGCCCGTTCTTTGACAGCCGCATCGCCTATATCGCTGAAACCGGCCCCAAGAACGCCCGTGTGAAGCGGCTGGCGGTGATGGACAGCGACGGGGCGAACCACCGCTTTCTTACCTTGGGCAGCGCCACCGCGCTCACCCCGCGTTATTCGCCCGACTATTCCAAGATCCTGTATCTCAGCTACGTCGACGGCAACCCGCGCATCTATGTCTATGACATCGGCACGGGCAAGCAGACGCTGGTGACCGAAAACCGCAACCCCACCATTGCCCCGCGCTGGTCACCCGATGGCAAGTCGATCCTCTATTCGATGGCGGTCGCAGGCAACACCGACATCTACCGCGTGCCGGCCACGGGCGGGGCGAGCGTCAAGCTGACCGACAATCCGGGCATCGACGTGGGCGGCAGCTACTCGCCCGATGGCAGCAAGATCGTGTTCGAAAGCGACCGTTCGGGCAGCCAGCAATGCTACATCATGGATGCGGACGGCAAGAACCAGAAGCGCATCAGCTTTTCCGGCGGACGCTGCGCCACGCCGGAATGGAGCCCGCGCGGCGACCAGATCGCCTTCACGCGGATCGCGGGCGATTTCAATGTGGCGGTGATGAACACCGGCGGCGGCAACATGCGCGTGCTGACCCGCGGCTGGCAGGACGAGGCCCCCACATGGGCGCCCAATGGCCGCATCATCCAGTTCTTCCGCACCGAAAAAGACACCGGCCGTTCGGGCATCTGGCAGGTCGATCTGACCGGCCAGAACGAACGCCGCCTGCCCACGCCTGTTGACGCCTCCGACCCTGCGTGGGGGCCGATCCGCCCCTGATTTTCCCCGTTACGAGTGAAAGGAACACGAGCGATGAACACCAAGCTTGCGACGATCCTGCTGCTGGCTTCGGCCACCGGCCTTGCCGCCTGCGCCAAGAAGGCGCCCGATACCCTGCCGCCCGAGCCGGTCAGCACCCCGCGTCCGAACACCCAGCCGACCCCGCAGGTGCAGCCCACCGGCCCCGCTGTCGGCACGCAGGGGCATTTCGCCGCTGCCGTCGGTTCCTCGACCACGATCTATTTCGAGACCGATCGCTACAACGTCGACACGCAGGATGCCGCCGCGCTTCAGGCGCAGGCGCAGTATTTCGCGCGCTATCCGCAGATCACCTTCACCATCGAAGGCCATGCCGACGAACGCGGCACGCGCGAATACAACCTTGCGCTGGGTGAGCGCCGCGCCAACGCGGCCAAGGCCTATCTCGTCAGCCTTGGCGTCGATGCGAACCGCATTTCGGTGGTGAGCTTCGGCAAGGAGCGTCCGGTGGCGCTGGCATCGAACGAAGGCGCGTGGGCTCAGAACCGCCGCGCCGCCTCCGTCATCATCAACTGATCATCAGCCTTGCAGCAGGCCGGGCGCAAGTTCGGCCTGCTGTTCGTATGCAGGCGCGTCCATACCACTGAGATCGCGCGCCGACGTGACCACGCACAGCCCCGCCAGCGCAAGCACGCAGAACAGGCTGGAAAGGGTCAATTGCTGGCTCATCATGCGGTCTTTCAGGTGCGACGACATGCCCGCCGCTTGGGGTACTATTGCAATGCAACATTTCACATTGCAACTGGTTCCCGTATTCTCACGCCTTCCCATTACCGGCCACTGCGCCTAGATTGACCGCGTGAGACAATCGACCAACGACATTCTGCTCCGGCCCCGCCGGATTCGCGCATGACCCGCGCGCGGCGTTCCATGGATTGGGGCTTCCCGCGCTGGCGGCCCTATGGTTCCTCGCAGGAGGCGACCAATGTGCGCATCTGTGACCGCCACGGATGTGACGAACCGGGCAATTGCCCCGCGCCCAAGGCCCCCAACAGCCGCGACCGGTGGTATTTCTGCCAGAAGCACGCGGCGGAATACAATTCCAAGTGGGATTACTTCGAAGGCCTAGACAAGGCCGAGAAGGAAGAGCGCGCCAATGCCGAACGGCAGGAAACCTCGGGCTATGCCGAAAGCGCGCATTACGGCTGGGCGGGATCGGGTGACGGATCGCGCTCGGCGGATGAAATGCGCGCATTGGAAGTGCTGGGGCTGGAAGCCGACGCCGATTTCAACGCGGTGAAGAAGGCCTATCGCAACCGCGCCAAGGAAGTGCACCCGGACGTAAAGCCCGGCGATGCCGACGCGGCCAAGCAATTCCAGCTGATCCAGACCAGCTACGAAGTCCTGCGCGCTGCCGAAGAACGGCGCGAGTGGCGGGGGTAGGGGGAGGGGTAGGCCGCTTTCCTACTTGCCGCCCGCGTGACAGCTTGCGCGGATGGCTCGCGGCGCTTCCCTTTCATCCCTGACCTGTGCGGGCCTGAACGGAGCGGATTTTTCTGTTCCTGGGCAGTGTCTCATGTGTCTCCAACAGGCGCGGCTGCGGGCGGCCCGGCAAAGCCCTTGCCCTTCGAGTCGATCTGCGGATCGGGGTTGTCGTTCCACCACGGCACATCGGTCCACGGGCGCACATCGACTTCGTGGGTCCAGCAATTGCGCGGCTGGTGGGCGAGGTGCCAGTAGGTCTCGGCCAGCGCGGCCGGGTCGATGATGCCTTCGCGGCCCTTCTGGGTCTTGAACGCTTCGTACCGGTCGCCCAGCAGCTTGCCGAGCGTGTCGGGCGCGTCCACTGCGCCGTCGACCACGACGTGCGCGACGTGGATGCCCTTGGGCGCGAATTCGGCGTTGAGGGTCTGGCACAGCATCCGCCGCCCGCCCATCGCCGCGGCATGGCTGTGCTGCCCGGCATTGCCGCGCACCGCTGCCGTGGCGGACGTGACCAGCAGGGTGCCATGCGCACCGGTCTTGGCGCGCTCCACCATCGCCGGGAACAGCGCATGGGCCAGCCGGAACACGCCATAGGTGCCGAGCCGCCAGCCCAGCTCGAAGATGCGGTGCGGGGTCTGGTCAAGCGCGCGGTTCCCGATCTGCGCGCCGAGGTTGTAGAGCGCAGCGTGGATCGGGCCGATGTCGGCTTCCGTGCGTTCGACCAGCTCCTCGATCGCGCCATCCTCTGCGGCGTTGAGCAGGGTGCCGCTGGCAGAGCCGCCCGCAGCCTCGATCTGGCTGACCATACGGGCAAGGCCATCCGCGTCGCTGCGGCGCGCCATCACCGCGTGATAGCCGCCAGCGGCAAAGCGCGCCGCGGCGTTCCCGCCGATACCGGCACCCGCCCCGATCACGAGGAACACCGGCTTGCGGCTGTCAGTCATCAACTCTCTCCCATCAGGTCAGGCCTGCGATGCCCCATACCACGCCCACGATCAGGACCACGCCTGCCACATCCAGCAGGGCACCGGCCTTGACCATCGCCCCGATCCTGATGCGGCCCGTCGCCCAGGCGATCGCGTTCGGCCCGGTGCCTGCGGGCAGCATGAAGCCCCAGCTGGCCGCCAGCGCGGCGGGCAGGGCGAGCAGCACCGGGTCTGCGCCCAGGGCCACCACCAGCGCGGCAACCACCGGGATGATGCCGGTGGCGGTCGCGACATTGCTCGCAAACTCGGTCACCACGATCACCAGCGCCACCACCGCCAGCGCGACCAGCACCAGCGGCCAGTCCGCCAGCGGGAGCAGCGACTGTCCGATCCAGCCGGCAAGGCCCGAAGCCTGCATCCCGCCCGCCAGCGCCAGCCCGCCGCCGAACATGAAGATCACGCTCCACGGCGCACGCTCGGCCTCCTTCCACACCAGCAGCGTCCGGCCCGTGCCATCGGGGAGCAGGAACAGTGCGAGCGCCGCGATCACCGCGATGGTGCCATCGGTCCACGATCCGGGCGGCAGCAGCGGCGCGATCAGCGGCTGGCTGACCCAGGCGAGGAAGGTGAGCGCAAACAGCGGCACCAGCCGTTTCTCGGGCGTGGTCCAAGGGGCGTGGCTGTCAATCGCGGCGCGTGCGGCATCCAGATCGAAGGGGTGGTCGGCCACTCGCAAGACCCGGCCCACGATCCATGCGGCCAGCGGGATGCTGAGCAGCACCAGCGGCACACCATACAGCGCCCATTCGGCAAAGGTGATCCGCACGCCGGCGATCTCGTCCAGCAGCCCGACCGCTATGGCGTTGGTGGGTGAGCCGACGATGGTGCCAAGCCCGCCGATGCTCGCGGCAAAAGCTATCCCCATCGGCAGCGCGCCGAAAATGCCGTCTTGGGGAAGTCCTTGTTGCCCTTCCGCTGTGCTACTTGAGGGCAGGGGGGGCGCAGTGTCATGGCAAGCGGGAGATCCCCCCTCCAGCACCGCCAGCGCCATCGGCATCATGATCAGCGCGGTCGAGGTGTTGGAGATGAACATCGACAATAGCGCGGCCGCGATCATGAACGCGAACAGCAACCGCTCCGGCCCGCCCCCTGCGCCCACCACCCGCAGGATCGCGAGGCTCAGGCGGCGGTGCAGCCCCGTGCGCTCGATGGCGAGGGCGATGAAGGCTCCGCCCAGCAGCAGAAACAGGATCGGTGAGTAATAGGTGCCCGCCACTTTCTCGGCATTCGCGACGCCTGCAAGCGGCAGGACAACAAAGGGCAGCAGCGCCGTCACGCTGAGCGGCACCGCCTCGGTCATCCACCAGGCGGCCATCCATCCGACAAGGCCTGCCACCAGCCATGCACCGGATGGCATACCGCCCGGCGGCTCCAGCACAGCGGTCAGAACGAGCGCCAGCGGACCGAGGATGAGGCCGATCCGGCGTGCTGTCATGCGCTGTAGCCTCCCCCGGTCATTGCCGGAACAGGCCTATCAGCACGCGCGCCCGCACGGCAAGCAAGCTTGCGCTTCAGCGGCCCTGTTTATTCCACCGCGTTCTTGTTTGGCGGATCGCCGGGAAGGTCGATGTTCGAGAAGAACACGCGGGCAGTCGCCTGGCCGCGGCGATCCATGTTGCGCAGCTTCATTTCCCGCGCCTGGATCAAGTCGCAGGCCGCAAACCCGACATCTTCCGAACAGCCGATCAGCGGATCGTCCATCGCACCTGGAGCAGAGGCCACGAACTGATAGTTGGGAGGCCGCGCCCCGCCGTGCAGATCGGCGATGCCATGTTCGCTGATGGTTGCGCTCACCGCCCGGGTGTTGGCCAGAATCTGAGCGGTCGGCTCTTCGGCAAAGGCGGCGAGATGGCGGCGCAGATCGCCCTCGAAATCGCGGAAATAGAACGGGGCCACCTCGGCATAGAGGGTGGCGACCTCAAGCCGCTCGCCGTCCATCTGCGTGCCGCGCAGCGAGTTGACGAAGTCCGCCGCTGCGACATCGAGCAGCGAGCTGACATTTTCCCCGGTGAACGCGTGGCGCTGCAATTCCGGCCCGCCAATCTCGCCGCGCCAGAAGCCGTAGATCACCTTGGGGTTCTTCCAGTGGCGGAACACGATCCCCTCGCGGATATCGCGCAGGGATACCGGGATGCCGCGCAAGGTGATGAACTTCGCATCATCCAGCGGCACCCCGTCCAGCTTGATCTTGCGCGGCTCGCGCACCGGCCATTCCTTCCCGATCTGCTCCATCATCGCGACATTGTGGAGGTTGAGCCAGAAGGCGAGCTGTTCGTTGCGCGGCAGGGCGGCAATGTCGAGGGTCTCGGCCACCCGCTCCAGATCCTGCCGGTATTCGGTAAAGCTGGCGACGATTTCCTTGTCGAAGAAGCGGAACAGCGCCAGCGACCCTTCCAGCCGGTAACGCGAACTTGGCCGCGAGTTGATGCGGGAGCCACTCGCCGGATCGGGGCGGCGCGCGATCTTGCGGTTCGACGGACCCATCGAAATCACGATGTTCTTGAGCGCATAGTCCCAGATTTCGTAATCGATCTTGTGGCGGATGGGATCGGTGGTCGGAGTGAAGATCCCCAGCCGCTCGTCCGAGAACGAGGGTCTGGCATCGGCCGGGGCGAGGCCGGGGATGAAGTGAAGATCCTTTTTCTCGGCCTGCTGGTGCGCCTCGGGCGTTTCGGCAGCAGCGATGGCAGGCACAGTCAGGAATGACCCGGCCAACAGCGCGATCACGAATTTCGGCAACATCTCATCTCTCCCACCAGATGAATCGAGCCCGTCCGAAAATTAATCTATATCAGATAGATAAACGCAGAATGAACGCAAGTTCATGCAGATATCTCATTCCACCGCGTTCTTGTTCGGCGGATCATCGGGCAGATCGATGTTGGAAAAGAACACCCGCCCGGTCGCCTGGCCGTTGCGTTCCATGGCCCTGAACTTCTCCCTGCGCGCAATCATCAGTCCGCAAGCCGCGTCATGCCACGAAGTGGGGCATTCGGGGGTCTGGACCCCAAGGTAGCTCGGCGGACGCGCGCCGCCGTGCAGATCGGCGATGTCGGCTTCGCTGATCGCAGCGCGGACCTCGCTTGTTTCGGCCAGCAGCTCGGCCACGGGCTCGTCGGCATATTGCGCCAGATGCGCGCGCAGATCGGTCTGGAAATCGCGGAAGTAGAACGGCGCGACCTCGGCATAGAGCCGCGAGACGTCCAGCCTGCTGCCCCGCTTCTGCGTGCCGCGCAGGGAGTTGACGAAATCCGCCGCCGCCACTTCCAGCAATGATCCGACATTGGCACCGGTGAAGGCATAGGCTTGCAGCTGCGGTCCGCCGATCTCACCGCGCCAGAAGCCGTAAATGACCTTGGGATCCTTCCAGTGACGAAAGACGATATTCTCGCGGATATCGCGCAGCGACACAGGCATTCCGCGCAAGGTGATGAACTTCGCCTCGTCCAGCGGCACCCCGTCCAGCTCGATATCGCGCGGCTGGCGCACGGGCCATTCCTTGGCGATCTGCTCCATCAGCGCCACGTTGTGGAGATTGATCCAGTAGGCGAGCTGTTCGTTGCGCGGGAGCGCGGCAATATCGAGCGTTTCGGCAACGCGTTCGAGATCCTGCCGGTATTCGGCGAAGCTCGCAATCACATCGGCGTCGAAGAACCGGAACAGCACCATCGACCCTTCGAGCCGGTAACGCGATTGCGGCCCGTGCGCGATCCGGGTGGTGGTCAGTTTTTCAGGCCGAGGGGCGCCCTGCCGGTCTGACGGCCCCATCGAGATCAGGATATTCTTGAGCGCGAAATCCCAGATTTCGTAATCGATCGTGTGGCGGACGGGGTCGGTGGAGGGCGTGAAGATCGCCAGCCGATTGTCAAACGGCGATGCGCGAACCTCGGGCGCGGCAGTGGCGGGGACAAGGTGCGGGGCGGCCCGGTCAGACTGCCCCTGGGCAGCACCGGTTTCGGCGGCGGCCATTGCCGGCAGTGCCAGAGCAGCGCCCGCCAGCAGCGCGATCATGTGTCTCGGCAGCATGTCATCCCTTCCGCCAGATGAATCGGGTCCGTCTAAAATCCAAGATATATCATACTGATAAATCAGGGATGAATGCAAATTTTCGCAGGTCCGTCACTCCACCTCGCTATTGCCAGGGGGATCGCCGGGCAGGATGATGTTGCTGAAGGTGACGGTATAGATGGGGATATCCTTGCGCCGCATATACTCGAACTTTTGGGCACGTTCGCCCAGCAGTTTCAACACCTGCGGGCTCAATTGGCCGCCACGATAGAACAGCGAGGGCGGCCGCCCGCCGGACAGATCGGCGATATCGTGCTCGTAGATGCTGGCCTTCACCATCTCGGTTTCCACCAGCATATTGGCAACCTTGCCCTCGACATAGTTGGCGAGATGGGCGCGCAGGTCCTGTTCGAACTGGGGGAAGTAGAAGGGGGCGACCTCGGCATAGAACTGCGAGACGTGGAGTGTGTCACCGCGCCGCTCCACCCCGCGCCGCGAATTGGTGAATTCTCGGGCGGTCCGGTCAAGCTGCTCCCCGATATCGCGCCCGTCGAAGGCCTCTCGCTGCATGGCCGGGCCGCCGATCTCGCCGCGCCAGAAGCCGTAAATCGCCTTGGGGTTTTTCCAGTGGCGAAAGACGATCTGTTCGCGGATGTCGCGCGGGGACAGGGCAATGCCCCTGACCGTGATGAAGCGTGCTTCATCGAGCGGCACGCCGTCCACCAGAATGTCGCGCGGGATATAGACCGGCCATTCCGCCGCGATCTTCTCGACCAAGGCGACATTGTGGAGGTTGAACCAGAACGCGAGCTGTTCGTTGCGAGGCAGGGCCTGAATGTCGAGCGTATCCGCCACCGCTTCCAGTTCTCGCCGGTAGCGCGCGATGTTGGCGATGATCTCGGCGTTCATGACGTCAAACCCGACCATCGCCCCGTCGAGGCGATAGAGCGAATTGTGCCCGTCTTTTCTTCTCCCTGCTGGCCCGCCGGGCGGCATCTTGCGCAGCGGCGGGCCCATGGAAACGACATAGGCCCGCAGCGCTTCGGTCCAGACGCTGTAATCGAGGCGATGGTCGCGTCCGTCCGGTCGCGGGGCGAAAACAGCCAACGGCTCACGGGGTGGCGCGGCGGGGATGGCCTGCCCCGACCCGTCCTGCGCCGCCGCTGCCAGCGGCAGCATGGCGGCCAAGCTCGCCAAAGCAGCAAGGGTGACGTTGCGAACCAGCGATACGCTCCCACAAGATCGATTTAGCCCGTCCGAAACACAAGCTATCTCAATCGTATAAACGTGGGATGAACGAAGGCCCGGCGCTACGCGCGCCTACTTTACCTCGGCTGCCTCGCCTGCCTCACCGGGCAGCTCGACATTGCTGAAGGTGACAGTTCCGGTGCGGCCCTGACGGATGATCTCCTGGAACTTGGTCTCGCGCTCCTTGAGCAGGGCGGTCATGCTCTGCGGGATGCGGAAGCTGACGGACTGGCCGTTGGAGGTGATGTTCGAATAGGTCGGCTCGCGCACGCCGCCTTCCAGATCGGCGATGTCCCGTTCGTTGACGACCGGATCGGCACCGCTGGCACTGGCAAGCAGCGCGGTGGTCTTCTCGTCGGCAAAGCGGGTGAGGTGGGCGCGCAGATCGTTCTCGAAATCGGGGAAGAAGAACGGCGCGGCCTCGCGGTAATGTTCGGAAACCTGCAACCTGCCACCGTCTTCCTGCGTGCCGCGCAGCGAATTGACGAAATCGGCCGCGCTGCGAACCAGCAGGCGCGCGACATTGTCGGCATTGAACGCTTCGCGCTGGAGCGAGGGTCCGCCGATCTCACCGCGCCAGAAGCCGTACATCACCACCGGGTCCTTCCAGTTGCGATAGACGATCTTCTCGCGGATATCGCGCGGGCTCAGCTTGATGCCTTCAACCGTGATGAAGCGCGCATCATCGAGCGGGACGCCATCCAGCTTAATCTCGCGCGGCTGGCGGACCGGCCAAGCATTGGCGATCTGTTCGACCATCGCGACATTGTGGAGGTTGATCCAGTAGGCCAGCTGTTCGTTGCGGGACAGCGACTGGATGTCGACGAGGTTCGCCGTGTTTTCCAGATCCTTGCGATACTCGGTGAAGCTGGCGATGATGTCGGCATCAAGGAAGCTGAACATCACGCGCGTGCCTTCAAGCCGGTAGCGCGAAACGTGGCCATATTGGCGGCGGGTGCCGAAGCTCGGGTCAGGCCGGCCTGCACCTTCGCGCAAGGACGGGCCCATCGAGATGACGATATTCTTCATCGCCTCGTCCCAGATCGAATAGTCGATCTTGTCGTTGTTCGGCGTTTGCGAAGGGACGAAGGTCGCCAGATCAACGTCAGCCAGCGGCTGGTTGGCGAGCGCTGGCGCGGCGGCAACCATAGCGGCCGCCAGCAATGCGGGGCGAAGAAGGGGCAAGAACGGCATGGCTGATGTTTCCTGTGAAACAATCCCGGCAAGCGGGCGTGGTGACGTCTGGAGGGGGTCTAAAGGCAGCAAGTCAGGGTCTGGACGGGGATCAAGGCCTGGCTTGTGCCTGCCTGTCCCCTGTCTGAAATCAATAGCATGAACTGACCAAACGATGTTGCCCGCAATCGGTTTCCGTCAGCCCTTTGTCGACCCGCCAAGGCGTTTGTCGTCCACCCTGCGCATGGCACAACGATAAAGGGAGCGAACCATGGCGGTCCGCTCCCTTTTCATGCCGGTCAGGCAGGCTGATTACTTGGGCGCGAGCACCATCAGCATCTGGCGGCCTTCCAGCCGCGGGAAGGCTTCGACCTTGGCGACTTCGGCCACATCGTCCTGCACCTTCTTCAGCAGGTCCATGCCGAGATGCTGGTGCGCCATTTCGCGGCCACGGAAACGCAGGGTGATCTTCACCTTGTCGCCGTGTTCGATGAACTTGGTCACGTTGCGCATCTTCACGTCATAATCATGCGTGTCGATGTTCGGGCGCATCTTCACTTCCTTGATGTCCTGGGTCTTCTGCGTCTTGCGCGCCAGGTTGGCCTTCTTCTGCGCTTCGTAGCGGAATTTGCCGACATCAAGGTACTTGCACACCGGCGGGTCCGCATTGGGGGACACTTCGACGAGGTTCAGGCCTTTCTCGTTGGCCTGCTCAATCGCTTCGCGGGTGAACATCACGCCAAGGTTTTCGCCTTCGTCATCGATGACGCGGACCTTGGGGACATTGATCATGTTATCAAAACGAGGGCCGCTTTTTACGGGCGGGGCCATCGAGCGCCGGGGTGGACGTGATATGGGGTGTTCTCCTGTGGTGACTTACGTGCTGCGCGCTCCTTAGTGCGAAACGCGCCGCAACGCTAGGTGAGTCTTGTTTCGCTGCCATTCGCGGGGACAAGCGCGTTATCCGCCATATGCAAGGGCCGCAAAGCAGGCTTCTGCCATCACTGTAACAATTGACTGGGCTTTGGAACTAATCCTGGCTAACGTCATTGATATCCTACGGTTTAAGTCAGGGATCGCTTGAACCCCCGGCCCGATTGCTGGCCTTTTTTTGAGGGGGACGCGCATGCCTAGTCCGATACACAGGGCGACTGAACCGGAAGCGAATAGAGATCATCAGCCATCGACACCTGATGCGCCGATTTCGTCGCCGTCCTTGCAGGATGGGGGCCAACCCGTCATCCCGCCGCGATCGCCGCAGGCAGGGCAGCCTGCGTTGGGGCTTGGGGCCAATGATGGGCCGGTCGACGATTTTCTCGATCTGGTGGAAGGATGGGAGGCCGCTACCGGGCATAACCTGTTTTCCTCCGTCGATAATCCGTCTCCAAAAAGGCCGCTCGCAACTACGAATGATGTGGTCCTCCGGCTGGTAGGGGACATCGCCGAGGATTTTTCGCCTTCGCAAATGCGTCAACTTGGCGAGAGCCTGATCAAGCTGGCTGACTCGCTTGATCAGATGTGGCGCCCCGATGAGGTGCGTTCATCCTATCACTGGATCACCTCGGCCGGGCGGATCGAGCGTCAGGCCCTTGGTCTCGCCCAGACCGCCATGCGGATGCGCAGGGTTGCCCAGCAACGCACACGGCACATTTCGCCCGAATTCCTTGGGGAGCCCCATTGGGAAATGCTTGTGGAGCTGTTCATCCAGTTTGCAGGCGGCGCGAAAGTGTCGACCAAGAGCCTTTGCATTGCATCGGGCGTGCCGGATACGACCGCACTGCGCATGATTGACCGCCTTGAAGACGCCTGTCTGGTCGAACGGTCGCCCTCACCGCTTGATCGGCGGGTCACGCTGGTGAGCCTGACTCGGCAGGGCGTGGTTGCGGTGGGCTCGATCTTGCTCGAAGCCGAACGCTAGGCTGCCCGCCACAGCGGGAAGCGGGCGATGCGGTTTTTGGCCTGTATCAGCGCTTCGATGGATTGTGCTGGACTGAGCGCGGCCAAAATCTCGGGTGCGCCTGCATCCATCCCTCCGGTCAGCGTGCCGAAGGCGGGGAGGATCATGCGCTCGGCTCCGTCGCCTGCGCGCCCCAGCACAGCGCAGGGCCGGGCGATGTGGCGGTTGCGGATGTTGACCCGCAGCTTCGGGTGATAATGGCCCGACATTTCCGGCTTTGTCTCGCCTGCGCGGGCTTCATGGCGCAGGATGATGCCGCCCAGTTCGAGCTCCGGCACAATTGCCCCGCCAAAACCTTTGGGTAGCGCCTCGTCATGGTTGCCGGTGATCCACACCCAGTCGAGCGACCGGGTCAGCGCCTCCAGCATCCCGGTGCAATGCGCATCGAGCCGCAGCGCGCCTGCATCATCGTGGAAATTGTCGCCCAGCGTGATCACCCGGCGTGCGCCGGTGGCCTTTACCGCATCGGCCAGCCGTTCCAGCGTGTCGCGGCTGTCATAGGGAGGGAGCATCTGGCCGGCTTTCGCAAACCAGCTCGCCTTTTCCAGATGGAGATCCGCCACCAGCAGCGCGCGTTCGGCAGGCCAGAACAACGCACGCCCCGGCCCCAGCAGCATCTCCTGCGCGGCGAATTCAAACGGGGCGAACATAGCGGGAACCATCCCCCGGCTCTGCCTGCAATCATTCGGCTTTGCAACTGTCCCGCGGGGTAAAGGCAGGGCCAAAGCAGCGCCAAAGCAGGGCTTGTGCAGTGCGCTTCATCGCCTATGGTGCGGTTTGAATGACGGACGGGGATGTATGACGGACTGGACACCATACACGGAGCGCGCGCGCACGTGGTTTGAAGATTTGCGCAACCAGATTTGCGCGGAGTTCGAGGCGATCGAGCGTGAGGCGGGATCGGACGCCAGCTTCCAATACACCCCCTGGCAGCGCGAGGAGGAGGGCAATTCCGATCCCGGCGGCGGGGTCCAAGGGTTGATGAAGGGCAAGGTGTTCGAGAAGGTCGGCGTCAATGTCTCGACCGTTCGCGGCAGTTTTGCCAAGGAATTTGCAGGCAGCATCAATGGCGCGAGCGCGGATGCGCCCGGCTTTGTCGCCACCGGCATCAGCCTTGTCGCGCACATGACCAACCCGCATGTACCCGCGGTCCACATGAACACCCGCTTCCTCACCACCACCAAGGCGTGGTTCGGCGGCGGAGCGGATTTGAACCCGCCGATCCCCTACGCGGAAGACACAGCGGAGTTTCACGCCGCGATGCAGGCCGCCTGCGATCCGCACAACGAAACCTATTATGAACGTTACAGCAAGTGGGCTGAGGAATATTTCTACATCCCCCACCGGCAAGTGGGCCGGGGCGTTGGCGGGATCTTCGCCGACCATCTCGAATGCGCGGATGATGCCGCATGGGCGCGCAATTTCGAATTCATCAAGGATATCGGCAAGCAGTTCCTGATCGCCTTCCCCGCGATCGTGCGGCGGCGGATGAACATGCCCTTCACCCCCGAGGACGAAGCGCAGATGTTCGAATACCGGGGGCGCTATGCCGAGTTCAACCTCGTCTATGACCGCGGCACGATCTTCGGGCTGAAGACCGGCGGCAATATCGACGCGATCCTGATGAGCCTGCCGCCAAGGGCGACTTGGAGCTGAGGCGCGACGTGGCTCTGACGCGCCCTATTGCGGCGGCGTGACCCTGACCCAGTCGACCAGCATTTCCGCCTGCCCGGCCTTGATCGCATCCACGGTGGACTGCGGCAGGCCGCGGTAGGGCACGGCCACGCTGTTCACGCCAAAGGGATAATCCCCGCCCAGTGCGAAGTTCAGGATGATGTGCTTGGGCGTGTCGAAGGCCCATGGTCCGGCGCGCTCGACGTCGCTGCGCGTGACGCGGTAATATTCATTGCCGTTGACCGAAAAGGCGATTGCCGTGCGGCTCCACTCCACAGCGTAGATGTTCCAGTCGCTGACCCGCACCCCGGCGGGGAAGTTGTAGCGCCGGGACAGGGCATTCGCGCCGGAATAGCCCGTGCCGTGCAGGGCTGCGGAGATCCAGCCGGGCTCGCCGACGAATTCCATCATGTCGATCTCGCCCGTTGCCGGCCAGGTGCCGTTGCCGAGCAGCCAGAACGCCGGCCAGACGCCGGTGAATTCGGACATCCTGATCCGCGCTTCGGCCCGGCCATAGGTGAAATCATAGGTGCCGCGCGTGTCGATGCGCCCCGATTGGAAATCGGCCCGCCGGTCGCTGCGCGGGTCCTGACCCGGCGCCCATTTGGGCTTGAGCACCAGCACCCCGCCATCGGCGCCTGCGACATTGCTGCGCAGCGCAATCGTATCGGGGCTGTTTACATAGGCCTGAAGTTCGTTGTTGACCCAGAAATTCGGCCCCTCCGCCTTCCAGATCGCGGTGTTGAGCGCGGCGCCGTTGAATTCGTCCGCAAAGGCAACCGTGGTGGGCGACGGCGACGGCGATGGGGAGGGCGAAGGGGACGGCGTGGGGGATGGCCCCCCGCCGATCGGGCCGGGCGGCGCGGGAGAGGCATCCTCGCCCCCGCATCCTGCAAGCAGCACAATGGCTGCGCCAGCCAGCAGCCAACGTCGGATGCGCATGGCGATTGCCCTCTCTTTCCTCTCTCCCACTCTTGAGAACGTTAACAAGACAGCGCCGGTCTTGTCCATGCCCCGCTTGCGTCACCATCACAGAATTGCCCGGCGCTTCGGTGCAGTTGTGCATTGCAATACCGTCTGAGGAGCAGCACATAGTTGATGATGCTGCGCCAATACGAACTCGTCGAGAAAGTGCTCGATTACGATCCCTCCGCTGACGAGGCGATGCTCAACCGCGCCTATGTCTACACGGTGCAGAAGCACGGCACCCAGAAGCGCGCGTCGGGCGATCCCTATTTCAGCCACCCGGTCGAGGTTGCCGGGTTGATGACCGACCTGAAGCTCGATGTGGCGACGATCATTACCGCGCTGCTGCATGATACGGTCGAAGACACCCTCGCCACGATCGAGGACGTCGAGCTGCATTTCGGCCCCGAGGTCGCGCGGCTGGTGGACGGCGTGACCAAGCTTTCCAAGATCGAGGCGATGCCCGAGAATGAACGCGCGGCAGAAAACCTGCGCAAGTTCCTGCTCGCCATGTCCGAAGACATCCGCGTGCTGCTGGTGAAGCTGGCCGACCGCCTCCACAACATGCGCACGCTGCATTTCATCAAGTCGCCCGAAAAGCGCCAGCGGATCGCGCGCGAAACGATGGATATCTACGCCCCGCTGGCCGAACGGGTCGGCATGTATGAATATATGCACGAAATGCAGGCGCTGGCCTTCCGCGAGCTGGAGCCCGAAGCCCACGCCACCATCACGACCCGCCTTGATGCCCTGCGCAGTCAGGACGGCGGCCAGGTCGATGCCATCGCGCTCACGATCAAGCAGCGCCTCGCCGAAGCCGGCCTGAAGGTCGAGGTTTACGGCCGCGAAAAGCACCCCTTTTCGATCTGGCACAAGATGGCCGAACGCCATGTCAGCTTTGAACAGGTCACCGACATCATGGCCTTCCGCGTGCTGACCGATAGCGAGGAGGACTGCTACCGCGCGCTGGGTATCCTGCACACCACGTGGCAATTCCTGCCCGGCAAGTTCAAGGACTACATCTCCACGCCCAAATCGAACGGCTACCGCAGCCTTCACACATCGTTGATGTACGAAAACTCGATGCGGGTCGAAGTGCAGATCCGCACGCGGGATATGCACCGCACCAATGAATTCGGCCTCGCGGCGCACTGGGCCTACAAGCAGGGCGACAAGCCCGACGGAGCAGTGGGCTGGCTGCGTGACCTGATCGAGATTGTCGATGCAAGCCACGATGCCGAGGAACTGCTCGAACACACGCGGATGGCGATCTATCAGGATCGCATCTTCGCCTTCACCCCCAAAGGCGCGCTGTTCCAGCTGCCCAAGGGCGCGACGGCGGTGGATTTTGCCTTTGCCGTCCACACCAATCTCGGGCTGCAGACGGCGGGGGTGAAGATCAACGGGCGGCACATGCCGCTGCGCACCCCGCTGGCGAATGGCGATGTGTGCGAGATCATCAAGAACCCCCACGCCTCGCCGCAATTGTCCTGGCTGAGCTTTGTCGTCACCGGCAAGGCGCGCGCTGCCGTGCGCCGCGCGGTGCGGATGAAGGAGCGCGCCGAGGTCGCCACTATCGGCTCCAAACTGTTCGATGAAATCGCCGCCCGCGTGCCGGCCCGCATCGGCAAGAAGGCGATCCGTGCCGCCGTCGAACGGCTCGGCCTCGATGAGCCGGACGACCTGATGTACGCCATCGGCGCGGCCAAGATCGCCGACCGCGAGGTGATGGAGGCGCTCGTCCCCGGATGCACTGCCGGGATCGCCGAGGATGAACACTGGGAGCGGCGCGAACGCGCCATCTCGATCCGGGGCCTGACCCCCGGCGTGGCGTTTGAACTTGCCCCCTGCTGCCACCCTGTCCCCGGCGACCGCATCGTCGGCATTCGCCGCAAGGGGGAAACGGTGCTGGTCCACGCGATCGACTGCATGGAACTGGCAAGCGGGGTGGACAGCGACTGGATCGATCTGGCCTGGGGCAACCAGTCGTCAGGCGCGACCGGGCAATTGTCGGTGACCATCTACGACCGGTTGGGGACGCTGGCGGAAATGGCGGGCATATTCGCGCAGAACAAGGCCAACATCATCACGCTGATGCAGGCGCAGATCGACCATCCTTTCGTGACCTACGACGTCGAGGTCGAGGTCGAGGATGTGGCGCATCTCAACCGCATCGTATCGGCCCTGCGCGCAAGCGATGCGGTCGCGCAGGCGGAGCGGCAGTAGGCCCTAGCCCCCCTCAGCCACGCGCCGCACCGGCACGCGGATGTTGCAGATGTCTGCGCCGCCAGCGGGGACGATAAAGAACGGATCGCGGCGGTTGGCGATGGCTTCGGCGTAGGTCGCGAAGGTGGTGCTTTCGGTCGAGAGGTATTCGAACTGCTGTTGCTCCCCAGCGGGCAGATCGCTCGCCACCCGCACCGACAGGATCGGCGTGCGCTTGGCGGCTTCCTCGGCGGTGTAGAACCCCAGATCGCCCGACCCACGTGGCAGGCTGGAAAGGTGCTGCATCCCCTCGATCACCCGCCCCACCAGCGCGATATTGCGATCAAGGTGGCGCGGCGCATGGCCGATCACGGTATAGAGCTCCGCGCCCGAACCGGTGTCCGGCGAATAGTTCCGTCCCACGCCGACCATGCCGTAGCAGTGGGTGGGCCAATACTGCCCACTGGGGGTTCCACGTTCGACGGTCGTGCTACCTGCAATCGGCCATCCGGCAAGGAACAGATTGTAGGGTGCATAGCGGTCGCGGGCGAACTTCGCGTAAGTCGCATCAGCGTTGTCAGTTTCGTCTGATGGGGCGGGAGGCTCGACTGTGCCAGCTTGGTAGCCACCTGCCACCATGCTCGAAAAAAGACTCATGACGAGGGGTTCGATGTATTCAAGCCGCTTTTCGAGACCCGAAGTAACATACTCGCTCTCTCCCATCACCTTCAGCCCCTCGGGCAAGGGCTTCGGCTTCCCCGTCGCTTCGGGGTTGTCGTAATTGGGATCGCCCCACTGGGTGACGTAATTGTCCTGCACCCGGTTCACCGAAATCCCGTCATACCACCCGGCGCGCGCGAACAGGCGGATGTTGTGCACCCAGCCTTGCGAGAAGGGGGCAGGCATCAGCTGGATCACCACCTGCCGCGGCTTGCCATCCGCATCCGGCGCAAGGGTCATCACCAGCAGATCCTCCGCCGGGATCGCCACCCAGTCCGCCCTGGGCGCAGCGGCGACAATTTCCGAGGGTGCCAAGGCCACCGGCTTGGCAGCTTCCTGAGCAGCCAGCGGCAGGGCAAGGGCGAGCGCGGCCGAAGCCGACAGAAGCATCGTTCTCATGCGCCAATTGGTGCCACCACGCGCCTTGCGAAGCAATCCATTCGCGGCTAGTGGCGCGTTCTTGCCCTCACGGGCGCCACCTCCTTGCGCTCAGGCAGCAAAGCGGTAGCGCACAAAGGTGCACGGAGCAGTGGCCGAGTGGTCGAAGGCGCACGCCTGGAAAGTGTGTATACGTCAAAAGCGTATCGTGGGTTCGAATCCCACCTGCTCCGCCACCGACCCCCAGCACTCGTCTCTGGATTCGGGTACCTACCGCAAGTCCGCGGAACAGGCCGGTTTGCGCGCGCCAAACCGTAACGGCCGCATCATTGTGGCTGTCTCATCGGCGATATCAGGCGGCATTTGCGCGGCCCGTCTCTTGCCGATCCTGCATCGGTTCGGTTTGCCTGTTAAACAGGGAAGAACAGGGAAAAACGTTCATTTGAACGCCAAAACAGGCCATTCCGAGCCGCTCGCGCGCGATGCGGCCTGAAAAAATCACGCCGTTTCAATAGGCTGTGCGACGGAAAAGGCGGATTCCTGTTATTCGCACGAACAGGGGATTTAAGGCCCCGTAACAGGGACTTCAATCGACCGTATCAGGGTGATTGATCGGAATATCAGATGATCGCGCTATTGCCTGATTCCCAGCAAATCGCGCTGTCGCGACCAGTTCAGGGGCAGCTCGATGCTCTTGAACGTCTCCAGGTTGAGGCGGTGCGGCTGGCGACCTTCTAGGATAGCTTGCTGGATGTCGGGCGCGAGAAATGCGAGCCGCAGGATGCTGCGATCGTAAGGCGAGGTTGGCGCTGCCTCAATTGTCGGTAGTCCGCGCTCAGTGCTGAGCATCGCATGCGCCTTGCGCAGCGCCCCAATCAGAACCCGATCCGGCTGCGGCGGGCGTGCCTGTGCCGGGACCACAAGATGACGCCCTCCACGGGTCGGGAAAATAATGGGCAAGAGGATGGTCACGCGGTCGGGGGTGCGATCAAGGATGACCTCATTGTCAGCAAGCCGCGTCATCAGGTTGGTGCAGTGGGTAGCTTCGAGGGTGAGCTGCAGCCCGCGCTCGCTCAGGTGGACAGACTTTACGACCGCAAAAGGATCTTCGGCGCGCAAATACCAGCGCCGGATTGCTTCGGCGATGATCCGCTCGATCTCGGGCGCCGACAGCCGCTGAACCAGATTCGCATCTGAAGGCCGCAAGCCCTGCTGCAGCGAGGCAGAGACGTAGTAGCGATAGGCGCGGCCCGATCTGCCGCGCGAGGCGGCAGGGCTCATCGGCTCTCCGACGGCATCGAACAGCTTGCCGGTTAGCGGAGCCTTTTGACTGCGATGCTCGGCGTTCGCGCTGTGCCTCCGAGCTTGCGCATCAAGACGCTTCTGCACACGCTCGAACAGATCAGGCTCCACAATCCCGTCGTGCGCACCTTCGAACACCCGGCCCCTATGCACAATCTTGCCCAGATAGATCTGGTTGCGAAGCAGGTGAAATAGCGCCCCGCGGCTGAATGCTTGCCCGCTCGAGGTCCGACCGGTCGAGAAGGTGCGAAGCTTGGAGTTGATCCCTTGGCTGGTGAGTTCGCGCTGGAGCGCATGAACCGAGCCGATCTCGAGGTAGCGATTGAAGATGTGCCGCACAGTTCCGGCTTCGCCCTCGTTGACCAGCAAGGTTCGGGTTCCCACTGCAGGCAGATCATAGCCCAGCGGCAGGTTGCCGCCCATCCACATCCCCTTGGCTTTGGAGGCGGCAATCTTGTCGCGGATGCGCTCGCCGGTCACCTCGCGCTCGAACTGCGCAAAGGAGAGCAGCACATTGAGCATCAATCGTCCCATGGAATCGGTGGTGTTGAACGACTGGGTCACCGAGACGAAGCTGGTACCTGCCTTGTCGAAGGTCTCGATGATGCGCGAGAAGTCGGTCAGCGAGCGGGTCAGGCGGTCGATCTTGTAGACTACAACCAAGTCAATGTGCCCGCCCTCGATATCGGCGAGCAGAGCCTTCAGGCCGGGCCGCTCCATCGTACCGCCCGAGTACCCACCATCATCATACAGGGTCGGGATGATGGTCCAGCCCTCGCTGGCCTGACTGGTGATGTACGCCTCGCCCGCAGCGCGCTGTGCATCGAGGCTGTTAAACGCCTGATCAAGTCCTTCGTCCGACGACTTGCGGGTATAGATCGCGCAGCGGATAATCTTGGCGATCTTGCTCATGCAGCATCTCGCAAGCCGAAGAAGCGCGGCCCGTTCCAGCGCGTGCCTGCGATTGCGGTGGCCGCGGCCGAGAGGCTGGGGAACAGCTCGTCCTCCCAGCGGAACCCCTGTTCCTCGACGATCACCGTGATCTCGCGGCCTTTCCAGATGCGCGTCAGCTGCGCGCCAACCCCGAGGTGCTTGCCGTCGGCCTGCACGGGACCGGAGCGTGCCAATACCTTGCGGGTCTCGGCATCCAGCCCGCCCAGCGCCTGTGCCTGCACGCGCCATGCCAGCAGCTGGCGCATGATCGGCGCCGAGCGCAGCGGGGGAGGGGCGCCGTAGCGCTCCCTCCAAACATCGCGCAGGCCTTCGAGATCGAGGGTCTCGATCTCGGCAACGAGCCGCTCAACCTCGGCGATCATTGGGCGACCTCGATCTTGTAGCGGCGCGTGCCATCCACCTTGTCCGAGGTGATCGTGTGCCCGCGCTTCCTCATGGCGCCTGCAAGCGCGCCGCGCACCGAGTGCTGTTGCCATCCGGTGGCTTTGGTCATCTCGGCAATGGCGGCGCCGTTCTTGCGCGTGAGCAGCTTCTCGAGTGTATCGAGCTTGCTCGCGGGCTTTGCGGCGCTGGGGCTGGTTGCGGCGTTGGTAGCAGCCATGTTCGTCTCCGGTTTGCGCGGCGGGGCCGGAATGGCCGCCGCTACCGGGACGAGCCCGGTTCGCCGGGCGCAGGAACAGTAATGCTTGCCGTGCCGCCGTAGTCCAGTCGTTTCCACAGCTGTGAATAAAGTTGAGTCTTGTTGCTTTTGAAAGAGGGGCTTGCGTGGTATGTTCCACTTATGTCCAACCCTCCCTCAAAGGCGGGACTACCCGCCGACCGGACGCTTCAGGTGGTCTACAAGGCCCCCGGCGATCTGACGCCTGACCCGCGCAATGCGCGTACCCATTCCAGGAAGCAGGTTACGCAGATCGTGCAATCGATCACGGCGTTCGGGTTCACCAACCCGATCCTCGCCGATCCCGAGGGCAACCTTATCGCCGGGCACGGCCGATTGCGGGCTGCCAAGGAAATTGGGCTCGAAAAGGTTCCGGTGATCACTTTGGATGGTCTGACCGAGCCTCAGAAGCGGGCGCTGCGCCTTGCAGACAACAAGATCGCGCTCAACGCAGGCTGGGATACCGAGATCCTCAAGCTGGAACTTGCTGACCTGTCGATGCCCGACATCGATATCGACCTGGGGCTCACCGGGTTCAGCCCCGGCGAGATCGACGTGGTTCTGTCCGAGACCGAGGATCCGGACGACGAGGTCATCCCCGCTGTGCCCGAGAACCCGCGCGTCATGCCCGGCGACATCTGGCAGCTGGGCGAGCACCGCATCGGCTGCGGGGATGGCCGCGATGCCGCGTTCCTCCATGCGATCGTCGGGGAGGGCAGTGTGATCGACTGCGCGTTCCTCGACCCGCCTTACAACGTGAAGATCAATGGCCATGCCAATGCCAAGGGCCGTCACCGCGAGTTCGCGATGGCATCGGGCGAGATGACCGATACCGAGTTCCGGACCTTCCTTACTGACACGCTCGGCGCCTGCGCCAAGGTATCACGCGATGGCGCGGTGCATTTTGTCTGCATGGACTGGCGCCACATGGACGACGTTACTGCCTCGGTATCCGGCATCTATGACGACCTTCTCAACATCTGCGTCTGGAACAAGAGCAATGCCGGCATGGGCTCGCTCTACCGCTCGAAGCACGAGATGGTGTTCGTCTACCGGGTCGGCAGCGGCCCTCACATCAACAATGTCGAACTCGGCAAGCACGGACGCAACCGCACCAATGTCTGGGACTATGCGAGCGTCAACTCGATGCGCGGGTCTCGCCGGGAAGACCTGGACCTGCATCCGACGGTCAAGCCGGTTGCCATGGTGGCGGACGCCTATTGCGACGTGACCCGGCAGGGGGAGCTGGTGCTCGATATCTTCCTCGGCTCGGGAACAAGCCTGATCGCAGCCGAGCGAGTCGGCCGCCGGTTCCGCGGGCTCGATATCGACCCAGCCTATGTAAACCTTGCCATGCAGCGCTGGACCGACCTCACCGGCAAGGAGCCGGAGCTCGTTCACCGCGAGCTTGGCGCCGAGACTGCCGCATGAGCACGACCCGCTTCAAGCCCGGCCAGTCCGGCAATCCCAACGGGCGTCCCCGCAAGCCGCGCCGACCCAACGTCTCCGCGTTCGAGATCGTGCTCGACAAGCGCATGACCGCAACCATCGGCGGGAAGGAGCGCGAGCTGACGGTCGAGGAGGTGCTGCAACAGCAGACCTTGCGCGACGCGCTTGCCGGAAAGCGCATGGCGATCCGCAAAGTGCTCAAGATGATCGAGAAGCGCGAAATGACGCTTGCGAAGAAGAATTGTGCGACCTCACGCTCGAAGGTCAAAGTCGAGCGGCATCATTATGCCGACAATGCCAATGAGGCGATGCGTGTTCTCGGCATTTCAGAACCCGATCCCGGGTTCCCCAATCGCTGGAAAATCCATGCCTGGGCGACGCAGGCTGCGCTTAGCAGGCCGGGCACGCGAAGGTTGGCCGAGAAGGATGCAAAGAACATCGAGTTCTTCACCTTCGATTCCGACAAGCTGCGCTGGCCTCGAGGTTGCACCGGATGAGCGAGGGCGCGCAAGAGCAGGTTGGCTACAGGCAGCCGCCCAAGGCCTCGAAGTTCACCAAGGGGCAGTCCGGCAATCCGCGCGGACGTCCCAAGAACCGTCACCGCGAGATCCCTTACGATGCGGTGCTGGGTCAGATGGTGACCGTCCGTGAGGATGGGCACGAGCGCAGAGTCACCGCCGCCGAGGCGTTCCTGCTGCAGCTCACCCAGAAAGGCCTCGCTGGTGACAGCACAGCTGCACGCGCTTCGCTTGAGGCGATCGAAGCCGCGAGGGCGGCAAGAGGTGACGACAAGGCCACTGGTATCTCCAAGATTGTGATCCGCTCGGTCGGCATTGGAGCTGATGCGATTCTCGAACTGCTAGGAATGGCCAAGCTCAAGCACCCGACTGATGAAGCCCGCGTGCGCTGGGATCTCGATCCCTGGATCGTTGAGGCCGCACTGGTGCGGCTCGGCAGCAAGCAGCTTAGCCAGGAAGAGCAGCGCGAAGTTTGGAATTCGACCCGCACGCCGCACAAGGTGAACTGGCCGGAGTGGTGGGTGATCAAGGGGTAATATCCGCTTTAGGCCTCGATCTAAACTATCAGGGCCGGTCTATTGCACGCATGAAAGAGGAAGAAGTTTGAATTGTCCTGAACAACCAACATTGGGGCGATGCCGTCGTTACCCGCCGGCAGGTGTGCCGCAATCTCTTAGCTAACACCTGACAACCAGAAATTGCAGACTGGCTCAGAGCGCGGAATGCAGCTGTGCCGAACGCAGCCTGTCCGGCTATCTGGCTTTTATGCGCAAAAGCGGGCCACACTTGGTCGATAGCGCCAAACTTGTTGCCAATATCG
The DNA here is from genome assembly GCA_032116115.1 of Porphyrobacter sp. Lineage (GTDB taxonomy): Bacteria > Pseudomonadota > Alphaproteobacteria > Sphingomonadales > Sphingomonadaceae > Erythrobacter. The sequence goes on along the minus strand of JAUMAX010000020.1, from coordinate 23,863 downwards.
CGCCAAATGACACCAAAACGGCAACTCTTCTTCGCGACGAGGCCGCAAAAAAAGCCCATCGCCCGCTCGCATAAATGGGGCGACAGACAAGAATATGTGGGCAAAAGTTAAATTGGAAGTCATGCAAAACTGCAAAAGTTTGAGTGCCCAGTTCCTAGTGCACGAGATCAGCAGCACATTTCAGGTTGCCGATGATGATTGCCCCGTCGCCTCGGACAGCCGCACCGATTTCGCCGCCAGCGAGGAACTCGACGCCAACGCTGAACACCTTGTCTGTCGCCACTTGATGGGCGCAAGAGCTGATTGCATCGCCAGATCACCCATCCCCGCAAACGTCGATATTGTTCTCGTCGATCTGCCTGCGGCAACAATCATCCCTGAACTTATTGTATTTTTTGCAATTTTGACAGTCAGCTGGGGAAATGCTGTTGCGCAGATCCTCGCCTAGGGATCAAAAACAGTGCGTTGGGGGACCGCAAATGCAGGGGATTCAGGTCGTACTGCCAACTCGCATTGGGAGGCCTTTACGCAATCAGGATCGGCTAATTGATAAATGCCTCCAACGAAGTCAACGGGATTAAGTTAGAAATATCAATTTCAGGATAGTATTTAGAGGTTTTTTAGTAAATGTAAAAAAATGTAGTCAAGTTGTTGGATTTTACTGACCGCTTTAGTATAATCAAAGTGTAATACTGAGGGTTTACTGTATTTTTGTTTCTAGCATTTAAGCTAAATTTTATAACGATATGATTGCGATGAGTCGTGCATATTTTGCCACAATATGCGTAATCACGCGTATTGATTAATAATAATTGCTTAGTTCGATTAATAATCGAATGAAAATTATAAAATATTCAGCTAACGTGTCATTTATTTGGCTTCCCAAGATACTAGGTGCTCATCTTTCGTTTGCGCACTTTAATGGGACACCCTAGGTGGACATGCTATCAACAATGACAGTTCGCCCAAAAGTCTATGAGGTTTCTATGCCTGAACAATATCGCAAGCCGTCACTTGGTGCGATCGGGTTTGACTTCGAAGCGGCGCGGCTGGCGCAGTCGGAGACATGCCTTGCGCTAACGCACAAGGATGTCCTGGGCATCGTCCAATCCGCTTTGGATGAACTTGGTCCGCAGTCACCCGAGTTAATTGCAATCAAGCGTGAGGTGTTCGCCGAGGTGGTGAACGGCAAGCTCGCGCATGCTCTCCGGACTGCGATTATCGCGGCGGGAAAGCTGGGTGCGCTTGATCAGCCAGCGCCAGAGTAGCTGCGCCTTTCCTCTGGGCAGTTGTGATTGCTATGGCATGACCCCCAATTCAGCGGTGGGAGCCCCGGTGAAATTGTCGCAAAGGGGGCGGCGGGATCGCTAGTGGGCGCGCATTCACGGGAATGTCTCCACTCATCACCCGCATGTATATGCGGTAGACCGGTATCGTGCCCAGAGCCGGGGGACGCCGCCTCAAAACAACCAATATGATCGTTGTTTCGCCGCATTGGACGATCCGCCAATGCGCGCAGGAAAATTGATCTCGAAGCCTTCGGATCAAATCTTCGATTTATTGCTTCCTCGATCAACGGGCTTGCTTGAACCAACCGATCTGTGTGCATGCGTGCGCCGCCAGCCAGCCCAAAGCAAACCCGAAGTGAGAAGGCTGCAAAGTGGCATCGGGGGCATTTGAGCTGTGCCGCTGACGGAGCAACGCGGGGGCGCGAGATATTGCAGTCATCTTGCCACCATTTTCAACCAGACCAAAGGCGAGCCAAATTGCGACATGAGATGCACCACAGTATTGTTTTATAAAGTCTTTCAAAGCCCCCTACTCTCCGCTCAACCGCTTTTGAAAAGGCATCTCAACAACGCCCCGGCAGCCTTCCCGCCATATCGGTCCTATTCCGAGCGCCGATTGGCAGCAATGTCACGTGCCCCGCCGCCTGCCGTCCACTATCTGCATAAACGAAAGCAACCAGTGCTCGCTTCATCTTAGGTAGAAAACGGCAGAAGCCGCTGACCTTTGAGGAGCTCGATCAATAGTTTGATCGGCACCTGGGCCTTTCGGTCGCAAAAATAGATCTTTTAAACAAAGATCAAAAGTAGGGGAGGGGTGGACGTGGATCTCAGCGATTTGCAATTGTCGAACAAGATACTGATTCACCCCTCTCTACGGCAGCGTTTATCCGACGTCAGGTCGGAGCAAGTGTTCGTAATAGAAATACAAAACTATCAAATGATCGTCGAGGCGTTCGGCCTCGAAGTTGCGCAAGCTGCGTTTGCCACCTTGTTGGCGCGTGTGCAGGCCGGGCTCGGTTCGGCCGGCGTAGCAAGCCCCGAAGGTGCAGCACGCGTAGGGGTGATCTTCTGGGGCGCGCCCAAGCGCGGCTCTGATCGGTTCGACCATGCCGAAAGCGATTGGCTCGAAGCGCTCATCAGAGACATTGTTCTCGAACCAGTGTTCACCGCCGCGGGGCCGGTTCATCTCCACGCCTCCGTAATCAATCTTGATGGTTCAGAGCGCTGTCTGAATAATGGCGTCGCTGCGGCCGGTCCAGATGTCATCATCCTGTCGGCTGTCGAGGCTGCTCGGCGCTCGTATCGTACTGATATGGCGGTCTTGTCGCCCGTACTTGCCGCAATTGGTGGATTTCGCGAAGCCGAGCGAGTCGGACTGGCAAGAGATGTCGTCGATGTCGATATTGGCTGGCGGCCCGTCGGCAGAGCGGCCGCGCCAGGCGGATCGGCCTTCTACGAAGCGACGCTTGCGTTGATCAGAGCGGATGGTCAGCCTGCGGCCTGCGAGCAGGTAATAGCAGCATCAGAGCGAGTTGGCCTCGTCCATTTGCTTGACAGCTATATCGTCTCGCGTGCGGCCGACGAGTTGATTGAAGCGCGTGGCGCGGTCTCATTATTGGTCTCAGTCTCTCACGAAAGCCTCTCCGATCAACATTTCTGGCGCGGAATTCTCGAAAAGCTCGAGCGCGGCGGCGGTGTAGCGCGTGACCTGATCGTTGAGGTCAGAGGATCTGCAGTGGCCTGCGCGGCCCCAGGTATGAGCGAAACGCTCGCCATGCTCAGGCGGCAAGGTTGTCGCATATCCTTCGGCAACTTCGGCCTAGGCTCGACGTCGTTGCGCGATCTGGTCGCTTTCACTCCCGATTTTGTGACGATTGACAGGCATTTTCTCTCGCAAACATTGCGCACCCAATTTGGCGGTGATCCACTTTCTTACCTTGTCGGATTGGCGCACGCCTTGGGTGCCGAGGTCATTGTCGACGGTGTGGACTGTATCAACCTGGCTACTGTCGCGCGTGAAAGTCGCGCTGCGCTGCAAAAGGGCGCGTGGTGCGGTGGTCAACGAATTTCCAGATCCTGGGCGAAGGTGGCGGCGCCTCATGCGCAGCACGAGGCGTCGGCTTGTTCGATGCCTGCATTGTGACGGCCCCCGCATCTTCAAGCGACGTCCGAATTTCCCAGTTCATTAGGTTAAACGAAATGCCCAAGAAGTTGTTTCTCGCAATATCCATGGTTGGATCTCTTGTCGCGCAGCCATCATTTGCCAATAACGTTGGCGAAAATGCGGCTTGGCAATTCAACACACCAGCCGATAGAGCGGCGCTTATGTATCTTGAAGAAGTGCGTCAGCGCGGAATAAACGGTTATTATTCGGCCCCAATATATAATACCTACATCGATGATCAGTATAATTGCTCGGTCAATTCGACTGCGACTGGAAATGAGTCGTCGTCAAATGCGGTCGCCAACTCGCCCAGCACGGCAGGGCACAATACTGATGCGACCGGTAACCAGAATGACACGACATACGCAGCTGGCGGACCGGGTGACGGCAGCACCGATACAACGACGCAGGGCAATTCGGGTGCAGTCGCCGCTGGATCATCGGGTTCGATGTCAACCTCTGTCCGAGGTGACAATTTCCAGGCGCTCAATACCCGCCAGACGAACTCGGGCAACCAGACGTCGACCATCAATGGATCGTCGGCTTGCCAGTATGCGGCAGCTGGATAGAGCCCCATGCATTCCGCAAATCGCAAAACTCCGCGCGCTGCAATTGCGGCGATGGTTACCTTGCTCGGCAGCGGCCTTTCAGGCTGTGCCGCGACGGGAGTAGGCCTCGACAGCCAGCGGGTCGCGCCGGGCGAAGTGCCGATCGCAATCGGTGCGCCAGTTCGTGACAATCGCTCGCCGATGGAGGGGGCGCTCGCTTGCTTCGGTGATCAGCTGACTGCAACGACCTCCCAACCTGTTGTCGTCGCGGTCGGAGAAGTTCGCGATTACACCGGCAAATATTCCATCAATGAAGGCAACGCGATCACGCAGGGCGGATCGCTGATGGTGTATTCTGCACTTGGAAAGATCGGCGGGCCGCTCCGGATAGCTGAGCGCTTTGACCCGACAATTGCCGAGCGCGAATTGGGCTACACGGATCGTCGTCAGCTTGGCAACGGCCAAGTGCATCAGGTAAATGGTGATCGCGTGCCGTGGCTTCCTTACTTTGGCGGGACGATTGCGCAGTCTGATTACTACATTGTCGGCGGCATCACGGAAGTAAACTACAACATCCGCTCCGGCGGTGCGCAAATCACAGTCAACAATGTCGGCCCGGAAGCGCGTGTGTACACGCAAAGCGTCGCTATCGACCTGCGGATTGTCGATACACGTTCACTGCTGGTGCTGAAAACGGTGAGCCTGACAAAGCAATTCAGCGGGTACGAGATTGGTGCCGGCGTCTTTCGCTTTTTCGGCACCGAACTGTTCGACATCAATATCGGTGCGAAGGGCCAGGAGCCCTTGCAGCTTGGGATCCGCACGGCGCTCGAGGAGGGCGTTCTTAAGCTGGTTGCCTCGGTCAAGAACGTCGACCCGGCGACTTGCATGGCGCAGCGCCTCGATACCATTCCCGAGAAGTCGGCAGACGAACTGCGCGGACGGTCTTTGTTGGTTTCGAGCCAGGAAGGATACGTCCCCGCGCCTGTGCAGGCTCCGGCAATGCCGACTCCCACAGCCGCTCGCTCGCTCAACGAACTGGACGCGAAGGGTGCATCTTCCGCTGCCGGCCAGATGCAGCTCGGCTTCGAGTTCGGCGATTCCAATCTCATGTCGAGCGCACAATCCGTGCTGGACATGATTGCCCAGCTTTCGGGCGAGGGCACTGTCTCGGTGACTTTGGTCGCGCGGGACACTGAGAACTGGGATCCGGCACGGCGCGACGCCCTGCTGGACCAGCGCATTGCGGCGGTAGTCGCCGCGCTTTCAAACAGGGGGGTACCTGCTTCAGCGGTGCAAGTGAACTGGAGGCCATCTTCGGGCGATTCCGCAATATATCGTGATGGCCCGGGGTTCCAGGAAATCGCAAAAATACAAATAAAAATAAAGTAACTCGGGTTGCAAAATAAAATCAAACGCACGCAAATCCAAAAGGGAACTGTATCTAATGAATAGTAGAATATCCACAAAACGCTCACAGCTATTTGCTGGCGCCAGCACTGCCATTTTGGCATCCGCGATCATTGCCGGTCCGGCACAAGCGCAGTCCATTGTGACTGCTCCGAACTTTGATTCGGTGCTGCAGGCGCACGTCACCGGCGGTGACACCACTGCCCAGCGCAACACTGGTGCCGTACTCGCCACCAACGTCGATTTCGATGCGACCACCGCCAACACTGGTGCGGTCACCAACGGCGTGTTCGAAAACAACGCGAACACTGCCGATGCGACCGCCATTGCCAACCGCAACGGCGTTTCGGCTTCGCTCGCCAATATCGGCAGCTCAACCCTGCTTGACGATGGCATTGCGCTGTCGGGTGTGTCGGTCAACACGGGCGTAACTGCCAGTGTGGATGCCACCAATTCTTCGGCAGACATCGGCACCACTCTGGTCGATTTCGCGACCGGTTCGGTCGATGTTTCGAACAACACGGTATCTTCCGGTGTTGTGATCAACGAAGGCAGCAACACCTTCGCGCTGTCGATCACTGGTTCGGAGCCGGTTGGTTACACCAATCTTGCCACCAACAACGCTACTGTCACGGCCGACCTTTCGGGTTCGGCCACCGACGTTGCCGACCTTGAGGGCACGCTGCTGGTGTCGTCGGTGCAGATCGCAAATGCAAGCGCCGATTCGACCGCAGAAACGGCTGATTCGACGACCTTCGTGTCGATCTCGACGACTGCAACTGCAGACGTCACTGGAACGGCCACGCTCGACGGCAATGACGTGACTGCAACCTTCACTGCAAACGCACGTACCGCTTCGATCGGCCTTGCTGCTGACGATGCCAACACCTCGGTGACGGCAGCGATCAGCAATGCGCAGTCGTTCGATGCGAACACCACCGACAATGCTGCTATCGCTCGGAGCAATGCCGTAAGGGCCAACATTTCCGGTCCTGGTGCCGTCACCACGTCGTTCGTCGACAGCAGCCTGTCGGTTGCTTCGAACACGATTGCAGCTGCGGCCAACGGCAACACTGCCACGACGCAGATCGCACTGGCTGATGGTCTTGCCTACAACACCGGGGCGGCCAATACGGCCAGCGCAACGATCGACGAACTTGGTGCGGGCCCGGCCAACCTGGCTGATGTCATCGCCAGCGGCGGTCTGGTCGGCGTGAACACGCAGGTCGTGACGACTGGCATTTTGCGCAGCTTGAGCGACGGCAACCAGGTTGATGTTGATGTCGAGACTCCCAACAGCAGCTCGATTGATGCATCGTCCAACCGCATCACGTCCGGGGCAACGGGTAACAACCTGAACGCAGTTATTGCCAGCGGTGATTCTTCGGCAGTGTTTGATGCATCGGCCGTGCTGGCCTCGCGTCAGGAACTGGACACCGTTGATCTTCAGGCAGATTCGGACAATGCTGATATCAATGTTGATGTTGCAGGCAGTGCCACTGCCAGCTTCATTGACAGCACGATCACGGTGGATGCCAACGTTCTGGCTTCCAGCGCAGCGGGCAACCGTGCCCGTCAGACGATCGGTCTGGAAGCGACCTCGCTGAATTCCGGCACGGCCACTTCGGCGGCTCTGACGGTTGATCTGGCACCGGTGGCATTGGGTGACGAGGCTGTCTCTGCCTCTGGTGCGGTCGTCATTGCCAGTGCAATGATCAACACCGCATCGACCGTGTCTGCCGAGAACAGTGCATCGGACATTGATGTCACCATCGGACAGACTCAGAGCGGCAATGCCACCAACACTTCGGTTGCTGTCACCAACAATGCCCAGCAGGCCTTTGCGGTCGGCAGCGATGCTGGCAACAGCCTGTCGCTGACGGGTGTCACTGTCGGTTCGGCAGCTGGCATTGCGAACTTGCAGACCAATGATGCAACTTCGACCGTTACGGCTACGCAGAATGCTTCGGTCGATGTAAGCTACCGCGGTAACGTCGTTGAAAGTTCGGCGGAAATTGCGGGCAACAATGCTTCGGCAATTGCACGCGGTACCGTTGCTGCCAACACCCTTACCGTTGACGCGCAGATCCTTGAGCTGGGCGCGAACGGCGGTGTAACCAACAGCCGCCCGACGTCGCTTGATGCAACTGCCACCGCCGCTTTTGGCGTTGTCAACGTGCAGCAGGTGCGTGCGGGTGTGACTGCCACGAGCATTCCGGATGACACGAACTCGTTCCGCATGGATGTGCAAGGTGGGCTGACCGACGCGAACACCGTCGTGAATGCCAACACGCTGATGGCACAGGCACAGGGCACGGTGGCAGCCAATGCTGTGACTCTGGACGTCGGCACGCTGACTTCGGTCAACAGCCAGGGCGATGCAGCGATTGCCAACCTCCAGAACGTTGCCGGGGCAAATATTCTTGCCACCGTCAATGGCGATGGACAGGCTGTCGCCGAGACTGAAATCGATCTCGCAATTCTGCGCAGCTCGGTGGAAACCTCGAACAACCGGGTCATGACTTCGGCAGAATCCGCTCGGGCCAGCAATGTCCTGACGGTTTCGGGCACGTCGCTTTCGGGCAGCGCGCTTACCGCCCAGTCGGATGCGTATCCGGGTAGCGACCAAAATACTGTCGACGCGCAGTTCGGGGTGTCCAACACCCAGGTGGCGGGTGCCGGCAATGTGGTCGCCAGCCTGCGTGAAGCAACCGGCGGCGCCTTTGGAAACAGCTCGGCGGTTGTCACCGACGTGAACTCCACTGTCACTTCGTCCTCGATTGAATCGAACGGTAACCTGCTGCAGGCACTTGCCTCCAGCAACCGTGCGACCAACGCGGTCAGTGTCGACGGAACCACGCTGGACGGGGTCACTGCAGGTCTTGGCAACGCTCAGGTCAGCTCGCAGGATGTTTCTGCTCTGATCGGTTTTGCTGGCAGCGCCGATGTTGCACCGTTCACCGTTTCGGCAACGATCACCGCTGGTGTTGCGACCGGCAGCCTTGCTGGTCTGAGCACTGACGAGGTGAATGCATTCCTCGCCCAATACGCCGTCACTTATAACCCCATCACGCGCGTATTCTCCTACGCCACCCCCGGTACGGGCGGTGTAACTCTGCCAGTGTCCGGCACCACTGGATCGTTCAACGCCGGCGGTGTTCTGGTGGACGTTGAAGGTGTCATCGACTCCAGCACAATTGCCGTTGAAGGCAACGCGGTGCAGGGGTCGGCGATTGGCAACTCGGCGGCCAACAGCGTGACTGTCGCATCGACTTCGGCTGATGGTAACAATGCCATCGGTAACTCCCAAGCTTGGGTGAATGGGACTGGTCAGCCAGAAGCGGAAGGCACAGCCGACTCATCCCTGGCTTCCACCCAGACGCTGCTGGCAGGTAGCAGCAGCACGACCGAAGTGTTCACCACCTTCGCAATTGATGGTGCACTTGACACGGCGATCACCGACTCGACCCTCAGCGTATCGGGCAACAGCGCGTACGGTGAAGCGATCGGTAACACCGTGACCAACAGCCTCACGGTTGCTGGTACGGATCTGGCCGGAACGGCAACGTCGGGCGTGCTGACCAGTGTGCAAGATGGTGCAACGGCTGACATCAACGCCAGCAGCGACATGGAAGTGGCGGCCAACGTCGTTTCCAGCGGGTCGAACGTGGCACTGGATCGCAACGCCAACAGTGCGCTGGGTGTGGTCAATAACGCGACCAACACGCTGACTGCATCGTCAACCAATTCGACTTCGGTGGCTCAGGCAGCCGGTAATTCGAATGTTGCAAATGGCACTACTGCCAACAGCGACGCTTCGTTCGTTCTGGTCAACGCCCAGAATGCAACGGGAACGCTGGATACTTCGGCCACCACGAGCGTCTACAACATCGGCTCCAACGACACGACCACCACTGGTCTCGTCGATGGCAGCGTCTCGATGTCGAACAACGCGACCCGGTCGGAATCGACTGCCAACCGTTCGGCCAACACGATGTCCGTGGGTGCCGATGCGAACCTTGGTTCATCGGCAATGTTGGTGAACCAGCAGTCCAGCAGCACCACCACCGTGGCTAATGCGACCAGCAACGTTCAGTTCACTGTCAGCGGCGACGCAGGAATTCTGCCGAACCCGTTGCCTTCGCTCGATACCAGCTCGGTATCTGTCGAAGGTAACACCACCCTGGCACTTGCTCGCGGTAACAGCGCTTCCAACACGCTGAACTACACCGCAGGCGCCAGCTATACGGGTGCTGATGGCAACGCGACGATCAATGGCGGAACCAACCTTGCCCAGGCAAATGCGGCGCTGCTCAACGATCAGTCGAACACCGGTTCGGTGTCCGCCATCGCCACGGGGAGGACGTCGATCGCCCTCAACGCGACGAGCGCGGCAACGACTGCGGGTGTGCTGAATGCAAGTGTCAGCAACAGCAACAACAGCACGACGGCCTTTGCGGTCGGAAACACGACAGCCAACACTGTCATGCTGAGCTCGCTGAACACCGGCATGGCCAATGTCGCGCTGGGTAACCAGCAGACCAACACCGGCGCAGTGACTGCGGTTGCATCTAATGTGACCTACAGCGTCGGTTCGTTCGGGACGTTCGGTGCCAGCAGCTTCGTGAACAGCGGCAACGCTGGCTCGGCGACGGCTATCGGCAACAGCTCGGTTTCCGTCATCGGGGCCAAGTAAATTGCTGCTTCCACAGGTTCCCCCCGAGCCTGTGGGCTGCATGTGGTCCTGATCTAGCGACTCCGGTCAGGACCACTCAAGTGGAAACCTCGGGCGCGGTGAGCGCATTCACCAGACCCGGGGTTTCGCACCTTTTTCTGCAAAGGCATCACAGCATGTACAGCTTTTCAAAGTTTCTGGCGGGCTCCGCAGTCTTTGCAGCCAGCGCATTTTTTCATAACGGCGCCGCTGCATCGGATGTGGAAGGAAGCTTTGCGTTGCGAGGCTACGGTTCACGCACGTGCGAGACATTCAACACGGAATTCCCGGACAGCACACATGCAGCCAATTATGGTTCGTGGCTGATGGGATATGCGACTGCACGAAATCGTGTGGAAAACGGAACCTTTGATGTCCTTCCGCTCCCTGATGGAGCAGTTTTCTTGCAGGCAGTGTCGGCAATTTGTGCCGATCAGCCGACCATTACCGTTGAAGCTGCGGCCCACGAGGTCATTCGCGCAACCTCTCCGATGCATCAGCGCAACGCGACGGCCATCGTCATTATTGAACACAAAGGCCGGACGATGGCGATACGCGAGGGGGCGCTCAAAGCCTTGCAATCGCGCCTGTTGGAACGCGGAATGTATTCCGGACCGATCGACGGTCAATGGGGCACGTCCATCGCTACGGCGGTCGAGACATTCCAGAAGCGCGAAAAGATCACCGTCACCGGCGTGCCTGACCTCGCCACCCTGTTCCGCGCTCTCGTTCTTTAAAATCTCGGGTCTCTGCGCTTCGGCATCAGGCAGAAGGTAATCGCCTATGACCATCGGAAGGATTTCATCCGGCATGACGCCCTTACAGATTTTCTTCGAAGCCGATCTGGTCGTTCAATCGGTCATAATTCTCCTCGTCCTGGCATCTGCCTATTCATGGTCGGTTATCATAGCCCGCACATTGGCGATCGCGATTGAGCGGCGAATGATCCGCACCGTCGGCAAGCTTCTTCGTTCCGTCGAGACAATTGAAGAATTACGAGAGCTTGCTGTGTCAGGCGATGGCAGGGTCCATGAGATCCTGCACTCACTGGCCCAGGAATGGAAGTGGTCCATTGAACACGCCAGCCGCGACTACGAGAACATCCGGGATCGTCTTGCGTCAGCATCGGAACTAACAATCGAGCGCGAATATGCGCAACTTGCCGGCAATTCGACCTGGTTGGCTACCATTGGCAATACTGCTCCATTCTTTGGCCTGCTGGGCACAGTCTGGGGTATCATGAACAGCTTCATTGGCATCAGCCAGGCGCAGGATACGTCGCTTGCAGTTGTTGCGCCTGGGATGGCGGAAGCACTGTTTGCCACCGCAGTCGGCTTGTTCTGCGCGATCCCGGCATCGATGGGTTACAACCGGATCGTGCAAGCGCTCGCAGCTACCGATCAGGAGTGGCGTGCGACCGCAGGTCGCGTCGAAGTCGCCATTTCTCGTCAGTACGGCATCATCCGTTGATCTTGGCGGGAAGGGCTTAGGGCGCGGCAATGGCAGGTAAATCGCATTTTCTCGGGTCTCGCCGACATCGTCGGCAGGACCATCTGTTGTCCGAAATCAACGTCACCCCGATGGTGGATGTGATGCTGGTGTTGCTGATCATCTTCATGGTCACCGGGCAAATGCTGGTTTCCGGCACAGAGGTGGACCTTCCCGACGTTCGCGCGAACCCGCTCGCAGCCGGGGGAGAACCGATTGAGGTCATCCTCGATGCCGAGCAGAAAACATACTTGGGCGGAACGCTTTTGGCGCCAGAGGCTTTCGGGGAGGCCATCGCCCAGCTTGCGCTTGCATCCGAGGCCCCGGACAAACAGATGGTTTTCGTCCGCGCCGATCGGTCGCTTGCCTATGGCAGCGTGATGGAGGTTGTCTCAGGAATCGCGCAAGCTGGCTTTACCAAGGTTGCGTTCGTTTCCGTTCCGGCGGCCGAACCGGCTTCCGCGGACCTGCCGTGATCGACCGTGTTTCTAACGCGTTAGCGGTAATCCTGCACATTGCCGTCGTCCTCTTGCTGGGCAGGGTCACCTTTGCAATCCAGGAGGCTGAACCGCGGAAGAAAGGCATGGAGATCGAGATCATCGATCTTGCGCACGCCATGCCCGTCTCGCGCCCGGTTATCGCCGATGCTCCGCCAGCTACACGCTCGCAGCCGCAGGCTCGCGATGTTGTCTCCGAGGAGCCCGAAACTGTCTCAATGCGCTCCGCTTCCGTTCGCCCGGAGCCGGAGGTCACGCCAAAGACGGTTCCATCTGATACCGAGTCCGAAAGTCGTTTGGCTGTACCGAAGCCTACGGCTGCGCCTGCGCCGACCCCTACGCCTGTGGCCGAAGAACCTACCCAAGTTGCTAACGCGTCGCCCGTCGTGCAGCCGCAGCCGGGCGCCGGACGCGTAGCGCGCTTTGATGCGGCCGCCCTGTCAGGCTTGCGCAATCTCGCGAGCAGCGAGGCTAAGCCGTCAAGGCTCAACTCAGCAACCATCAGTTCGTCAGTCGGCAAAGCGGCGCCCAAGGGCATTCAAGGGCTTACTTTCCGGCAAAAGATCGATCTGGCCGAAAAGGTTCGCGCACAGGTGATGCCGTGCTGGAACCCGCCACCGGCTGATGGTCTCGCTTCTACCAGTGTGCGGTTGAGGTTTCGCTTGGATCGGGATGGCCGTGTCGTCGGACAACCGGTGCGGAGCGGCGTAACCGGCCAGAACCAAGTCAGCACCGCATACATCAATCTGCTCACGAACAGCGGACGTCGTGCCGTTTTGATGTGCTCCCCGCTCCGGCTTCCGCCCGAACTCTATGAGGCCTGGGCCGACGTCGAAGTCGAATTCGACTCGAGAGATCTGAGATGAGACTGAATCTTGCCGTGTCTATTGCCCTGCTGACTGTGGCGAATTGCATCTCGCCGGCAGCTGCGCAGGATCGTCTGTTTGTCGACATAAAAGAAGGCGTGATGGCTCCGCTTGCCATCGGAATCCCGACTATTGCCAGCGACATTCAGGTCGAAGCTGGAACGGGCGGGGATATTGGCCTCGCCCTTGCATCGGTTATTCGCGCGGATCTGACGACCAGTTCGTTCTTCCGTGTCGTCGATGCGCCTTCGGCGGCGGTTGCCGACGACAAGAGCTTGCTTAGCGCATTTTCGGCCAAAGGCGCGCAAGCGCTTGTCATCGGACGGCCAGCGCGCGCTGCGGACGGTATGCTGGTCTATTCTTGCGCGCTCTACGATGTTTTCAGCGGCACCATCGAAACCGCTCGTGAATTTCGTGTCTCCCAGCGGCAATGGCGCAGGGCGGCTCACAAGTGTGCCGATCTCGTCTTTGCTCATGCGACGGGATATTCAGGCCATTTCGATACGCGGTTCGTGCTTGTTTCTTCCGGCGCGGCCGCTGAAGAACCGGCCACCCGGCTCATCGCTGTCGATGTCGACGGGGCAAACCCAACCGAACTTCTGAACAACGGCGAACTCGTCGCGATGCCGCAGTTTAGTCCCGACAACCGCTCGGCCCTGTTCGTCGCCTATCAGAGCGACATGCCACGCATTGTCCTGTTCGATCTGGAAAGCGGACGCAGGACATCGCTGCAGCTCCCCGCCGGTCTGCCGTCGGCGGCCCGCTTTTCTCCTGATGGAAGTCGGGCAGTGTTGGCTTTGTCGCAAGACGGCAACACCGATATTTACGAATATGAATTCGCTGTCGGCCGATCGCAGCGCCTGACCGACATGACGGGAATTGACACAAGTCCGTCCTATTCTCCTGACGGAAAATCGATTGTGTTTGAATCCGACCGTTCCGGACAACCGCAGCTGTACGTGATGCGGCTAGATGGCGGTGACCAGCGCCGGATCAGTTTTGGTGGAGTGCACGGTTCTCCGGTGTGGAGCCCCGACGGATCGCTGATCGCCTTCGTCACCCAGACCTCCGAGGGGCAGCAGATCGGCGTAATGGCGCCTGACGGCAGCAAGAGACGGATACTCACCGAAGGAGGGCATGACGAAGACCCGTCCTGGGCTCCCAGCGGGAGGGCAGTTTCCTTTCAGAGGGTGAGCCAAAACGGCAGTCCGCCAGAGATCTGGGTCACAGATGTCGCAGGGCGGGTGCAATACCGCATCGCTCTGCCCTTGGCCGGATCTGAGCCGCATTGGTCGGAGACTCTGCCATGAACAGTATATGGTTGTGGCGCCCATTCGGACGGCGGTCGGCTTCCATTCTGATGGCGTTTTGTGTGGGACTGAGCTCCTGCCAACGCCCGGCCCAGGACCTGCCTCCTGCACCAATGTTCTGGTTGCCTGCCGAGCCGCTGCGCGCCCAGCAGGTCGAGCCTGCGCCTGTGGTCGTGGAACCGGTAGCTGAGCCCTTTGCGGGATCGACCATCATTTATTTTGATCGCGACAGCGTAACGCTCGATGCCGCGGCGCGCGGCGTGCTCGACATGCAAGCTGAATGGCTGCTCCAGAATCCACGCGTCACCGCCACATTGCGGGGCCATGCAGACCTGCTGGGCAACCGTGGTCGGCAATTTGCGATAGGCGAAATGCGGGCTGCGGCAATGCGGCGCCATCTGGCAGCGCGCGGCGTTGCCTCGGCGCGCATTCAGATAACCTCGTTTGGCAAGGAAAAGCCGGTGGCCACCGCTCTCGATCAGGAGAGCCAGCGCCGCAACCGGCGTGGAGAGACGATCTTCAAGGGCGTGGCCGGACAGTGAGACAGAAAAGGAATTACCAATGCGTGAAATGACTATGCTTGCAGCCGCCATCGCGGCCCTGCTCGGGAGCGCACCTGCCAATGCCGAAGTTGGTGATATTCTCATCAAGGCAAGGGGAACCTATCATCACCGGCTGGACGGGTTGACGCTAACACTTCCCAACGAGGGTGAAGCGGTCGAATCCGGCGTCGAGGACACTGTCGGAGCAGAAGTCAGTCTGACCATGTTCCTCACCAATCGCCTCGCGTTTGAGGCTGCGCTCGGAAGCGCCGGTTACCAATTGCGCGCCCCTTCGGGTGAAAAGCTTGTCTCTGCAAATATGCTCATGTCCACCGCGACCGTGCAGTACCACTTTGCCCGCGATGACAAAGTCCTTCGGCCGTACGTCGGTGCAGGCGTCACGCATCTCAATATCTACGGGGAGGGGGCGGATGTAGCGCTGCTCAATTCTGCACCCGACCCGTTTGCTTCTTACAGCGTCCGGTTGACAAGCGGCTTTGCGCCCGTGGCCCAGATCGGCGCGGATATAGCGATCAATGATAGAATTTATCTGAACCTCGACGCTAAATACACCTCGCGCAAAACGGAAGTGTTGATCGAGCGCGAAGCGCGCACCAACGATTCGCGGCGGCTGGGTACGCTGATCGTAGCTGCCGGCGTAGGCTTCAGATTCTGATCATGGGAGGTTTCCGATACGCCCTCGCGGCGCTTGGCCTCGCCGTTTCGGGAGTGACCTTCTGGCCAATTGTTGCGGTTGCCCAGACCGGTGCAGCGGCTGATCCTGTGACTGATCGGGTCTCGGCACAGGCAGTTGCATCTGCAGACCTTAGGTACACTGCGCTTGGGGACGAAATGCTGCGCCTGAACGACCGACTTGCTTCGTTGGAACGCATCATCGTGCAACTGGTATCGCGGCAGGACGAGGATCAGCGCAGCCTCGCTTTGCTGGCGGACGAACTGGCCCGGCTTCGCAGCGATGCGAAGGCGGGTGAAATCGTCGCCGCGCCTCCGCTTGCCCCTGTTACCATGACGGGGACAGCCGAGTCGCCTGCGTCGACGCAGCAAGCTGTGCCCTTGCCAGTCGACCGCCTCGAACAGGCGGGAGCCTTTCTGGAGCGGAAAGAATGGGCGAACGCCGAACTTGCGCTGACGACTTTCATCGCCAACAGTCCTGGCGATGAGCGGATCAAGGAAGCCCGCTATCGGCTTGGCCTTGTTTACTTGGAGCAGGGCCAGGCAGGGCAGGCGGCCAACATTTTCATCGAGCTATTCGAGGCCGGCCCACCTGATGGCATGGGCGCAGAGAATTTGTTCGCTTTGGCCCGGGCGTTGCGCGCACTTGGTAATGTGGATCCCGCTCAGGTCTGCAGCGTTTATAGCGAGATCGATGTTGCCTTTGGCGCGGAGCTGTCCAAGGATCGGCGTGAAGAATTGCTCGACATGCGGCTTGCCGGCGCTTGCGGGCAATAATCCAGACTGGCTAAGTTTCCGAGATCGCAGCGGAGTCAGGCAGACTTTGGCTGATGAGCTTGAGAAGGTCTGAATAATCTACAGGTTTGAGTATGAACCCGTCGATACCGAGAGCCTCTGCTTCGCGGCGCAATTTTGGGTCTGAAAATGCGGAAACGACGATCACCGGCATCTGATCGCAACCACTCTGGCATGTACGAATTGATTTTAGGACAAAGAGACCATCGGTATCCGGCAACTGGATATCGCAGATAACGAGATCCGGCCGCGCTTCCCTGAACGCCGACAAAGCAGCTTGGCCGCTTTCGGCCTCCACAACTGTATAGCCGCTATCCTCCAGAACAAACTTGAGGTCCTCCCTAAGCTCAAGGGTATCTTCGACGAGCAAGATGCGGGAGGCGGCGATCATTTGCGTCCATTAACAAAACTAACCCAGGTTGGAACCACAATCTTGATCGCCTTTGCACAAGAAGGCGGCGCAATCTGGATGGTGCCACCGAGCCGCTCTGCGAAGCTGCGTGCGCGTTTCAGCCGGTACCCGTCATCTGCTGCGGCCTCACTGGCAATTGTTGTCACAATGGTGTCTGCATCGCAGTGAAGGACGACCTCTATCGGACTGTCCGGCGGTGAATTTTCGGCGACATATTCAAAAACCTCCTGAATAGTCATGATGAGAGCGCCTATTTGGCCAATTGTCGAAGGGCATTCATTCGGGATCGTAAGGTGCAGCCGTTCGCTTACGAACATCGCTTCGGCAAGAGCGCGAATCTCTGTGCACAGGTTTCGCTGTATCTCACCATTTTCGATCGGCGACTCCATGACGATTGCGTGGAAGCGGGTGAGCAATTTCGTCAGCATATCGGCGACGGTTGCAACCGTTTTGCGCAGTCGGGCGGCGCGATCGCGCAAGTCTTCGGGGCTGAGAGTGTCTGCCTTTCGTTGAATAATTTGGGCGCTTCCGTCGATGATCGAAAGAGGGGTGCGGATCTCGTGTGACATCAACTGGGTGAAGCTGAACATCTCGCTGTTGGCTTCACGCAACTGAATCAACGCGGTGCGGGCAATACGGCTCTGGATGCCCGCCTCATCCTCGGCATTGAGCAGCTTCTTGCGCGTTGCGATCAGGTGATGTCCGAGTTCGTCCATTTCGTGCACACTCGACCCGCTGAAGCTCGGCTCTATGCTGCGATCGGATATATGATCGATAAGCTCCGAGATCTCTGACAGCGGTTCGTCGATCAACCGGCTCATTCGGCGCGCCCTCTGCGTGAGGAAGGCAAAGAATAGAAGATAAAATGCCAGCAGGACAGCAAGCATACCAAAACCGATGGTTTTAAGCCGCGTATGCAGGGCCAGGGCATCGGCATAGATCGCATCGGTCGGCGCGATTATGACTAACCGCCAACCTGTTTGGGGGACAGTTGAAAAACTAGCGAGCCGCTCACCCTCCAGCTCCAGTTCGATTTCGCCGTCGACATTCTGCTTCATTGCCTCGGCTAGGGCCTGCGTGTCCGGACGAAGGTTGAGGTTGAAGTTTTCCGGCTTGTGAGTGTCCGAGAGGACCGCTTGCGAATAGTCGTGACCGGTAAGTTCATCGAGGCCGAAATCCCGCTCCCCTGCCGGCGGCATTGCGATAATTCCGCCGTTCTGATCGACCAACATTGCATAGCCGCTCCAAGGCAGCTCGAGATCGAGAAGTGTGCGGATAATCGTCTCTAGCGTGACATCGATGCCGACCACACCTTCGAGCTTGTCGCCGCGCCAGACGGGGGCGATCGAAGAGACCATCCATCCGTGCCCCGCTGGGTCCACATAGGCATCTGTCCATACGTCGCGCCGCTCGGGATTGTGTTCTGCATCCGCTTCATAGTAAAAATTGAAAGTTGGTATCTCAACATTTGGAGAGTATTGTGAAGACGCATCAACATATGGATAAATTCGATTATAGCTGTCAAATGTATTGAAATAGAGAGCGGCAATTTGAGGATTGCTTTGTTTGACAGCGATCATGAACGGATCGAGCGCCCCGAGGCGCCACACCTTTTCGAGTTCCGCCCTGCCCACCTGCGTGCTACCGGAATAGAAGCTGGCCGTAGTATCATTGTCGAAGGTTGTAAAAAGACCTCCGGACGGCAGCAGCTTGTAGCGGGCCCTTTCGGCGGGCGGGGGCATGTAATTGCCGTCCAGCGCCGTCCTGGCCTCGTAGGCGAACACCCTTGTGTGCGACGCGATTGCCTCCAGACTGGCACTGATCGTGGTTGCTTCGCGACGCGCAATATCGTTGAAATATTGACGCGAAAGTTCGGAAACCGCCTCGGTGTTTTTGCGGTAGACAAGGGTCTCGCTCACCCAGTACGTGGCTAAGAAGCCGACTTCGATGACGAAGAGTGGGATGAGAGATGTGCGGAGGTAGGATCGCCATAGCAGCCGTCGAAACGGAACGGCATGGGTGGAGGTTTCCACTGTGCGATTGGACACGGTCATCGCGATTCTCACTTTTGTGCCTGGGGCCTGCGGGTCGGAGCGGATATGCTTGCAGGCCATGACTGACGTTGATTTTTCCTTTGTTGGACCCCCGATGCTGTCAGCATTGGAGTTGCTCAGCACGCCGGTCGCGATAGTCAGCCTCGACACCGGGCGTCCGGTTTGGGCGAACGCCTCTGCGCTTGACTATTGGAACGCGGGGTCGCTTGAGCGCCTGCATCTTCACATGGCCGCCGAGCAGTGCTCCGCGATCGCGGAACTGTTCGACCGGTCTCCGCCAGCCCTCAAACCTGGGGAGCGAAGTAACATCGTGCTGCGCGGCGATACGCAGCGCGCGGCAGGTGCGGCAGCGGTAACTTGCACCGGCGTAAGTCTGGATCGACACCCAAAGGCCGTCCTGGTCGAATTCCATCGTTACGAATCGTCCGGCCAGATAGTGCGCGAAGCACCGCAGGATCCTCTGATTTTGGCCGCGGACGCAGTGCGAGGCTCTACAGAAGCGCAATCCTCCGATGGCAAAAACTTCAGACCGGCTGACTCCGCTCTGTTGGCAACCACTCAGGCCGTACTGATCGAAGCTTTGACAATCTGCCCGACGCCGGCGCTGGTCATGTCTCCGGGCAAGACAACATACCTTCAGGCCAATGCTGCCGCACGGCGGTTGTTGCCGATCGCCGCCTCGGGCGACGGCGCAGATATCGCCTGGTTCGCGTCCCCAAAGGACAAGCACATGTTTTTCGAGAAAGTCGACCGGCACGGCAGCTTCAGCGACGTTATACCACTGGTTGCTCGAAGCGGGCGCACCTTCGTCAGCGCCCTGTCCGGACGACTGCTTGAGGTTGACGGACGCGCCCTTGTTTTTGTCACTTTTCACGATGTCGATGGTCTTCAACGGATTTCGACCGAGCTGGAAACCGCGCTCGGGTTTGAACGCGCTTTGAGCCGCAGGCAGCGGCGGATGCTGGAAATCGCCTCTCACGAATTCCGTACCCCGCTTGCCGTGATAGACGGCGCTGCCCAGCGAATTTTGCGAAGTGCCGACACCGCTGCACCGGAACAGATCCGGCAACTCGCAGAGCGGGTCCGCGAATTTGTTCTTCGGCTGAACAGCCTGCTGGACAACACGACCGAACGGGTCAGGAACGACGTCACCGAGATCAATTTCCGTCCGGAGCCGGACCGGCTGCAATCGGCAATCACGCAGGTCGCGACGATGTTCGAGGATAATGCTGACATCGAGGTGGCCTCGGACATCGGCGCCCTTCCCGAAATATGGTTCGACAGGGTGTTGATGGAGCAGGTGCTCGTCAATCTGATCGAAAATGCGGTGAAATACAGCAGCGGCCGGGCCCGCGTTCATATCTCGGCCACATCCGGCGCGCATGAAGTCGAACTGCTGGTTCGTGATTGGGGCATCGGGATCATGCCTGACGAGCGCGAGCACGTGTTTGCCGAAAGTGCACGCGGCAGAAACGTCGGCAGGCGTTCGGGCACCGGTCTTGGGCTGTACATTGTAAATGCTATAATTCGGGCGCATGGTGGCGAGATCAGCGTCGACCACACAGATGGACCAGGGACGACAATGAGAGTTGTCCTTCCCATGCGGCCACCGGCTGCACGAATTGCCGAAACGGCTTTTGTCGAATGATGACGGGAGCCTTCATGTGTCTGCCCGCGCAATCTCGGCAATCAGTTCGTCCACACTTAGCGGCTTCTGCATGAAGGCCCACCGCGGATTGTAGTGTTCGTGGTTGGGAACGTGCCCGCTCATCACCACGACTCTGACTTGTGGGTAACGCCGGGTTGCTTCGAGCGCCAACGTGAGGCCGTCCATAGTCGGAAGGACGACATCGGTAATGAGAACTGCATCGGGGACGGCTGAAATTGCAGCCAGGGCTTCCTCGGCATTGCTGCATGCGGTGATCGGGAAACCCTCAAATTCAAGCAATTCCACCAGTGCCTCCAGCGCCGCCGGTTCGTCCTCGACGATTACGAGGTGGCGGTGCGGGGCCAGGTCGGATGCCTTGTTTGCCTGAGGTGCTTCCACCCGGCCTACATTCTCGGCAGCACAGGGGATCCGCAGCGTGAAAACTCCGCGCGTCTGTTCTGCTGGTTCATAGTGAGCAGTGCCTCCTGCGGCCTCTGCAAACTCGGCAATGCTCGATCGGCCCGGCTCATTGCCCAGGAACGACTGGTGCCGGCTGATCAGAAGCTCGGAGCCGTCGCCCCACTGCTCCGCTGCGATCGAAATCCGCAGTTCAGCCATCGCAAGTTCGGATGCAGTCGCTTCCGCAAGCGTGGTCGAGATGTCCGCGTGGACGCTGCCACGGCAGCCTTTGGCGATCGTCCCGATCAGACTGACCAGACAGTTGAGAAGATCGCAGACCGGAGCCTTCAGGCATGCACTTCCCGCCATCAACCGCGCCGAGAGGGTCACATTAGGCCCGCCCAAGGTCCGCAGCAAAGACAGGTTAGCTCGCAAAAAATCGTCCAGCGGCTCGCGTTGCCACAGGTCTGCATCGCCGGATATTGCGCGCAGCCATTGCGATACGCGTCCGCCACGTATCGCGGTTTCCTTGATCATGCCTACAGCCCGCGCGACCTCCGGCGATGTCCTCTCCGACGAAATGACCCGATCGCAATTGAGCTGAATGATCGACAGCAGGTTATGGAATTCATGCGAGATAAAGCCGGTGATGCGTCGAAGTTGAACAAGAATATCACCGACTTCCTCCCAAGCCAGCTTCAGATCCTGCGCGTTCTTTTCCGCTTCATCGCGCAGACCTTGCAGCAGTACTATCTGGAACAGGCACTGGACGAGCGGGTCGTCCGCTGCGAAATCTGCGATCTGGAAGCCGTTCACCGGGTTCGCAGCGTCTGCGATCGTGGGTTTGGTGACGAGCAGGTAACCGCCTTCGGTTGCAAACAGAGTGCCAACGAGGTGAATGCTGCGGGACTTCGACCTCAGCACCAACGCTGTCTGCTCAGTTGCGAATGTTGATGCGCTGCTCTCATTCAGTTCAGGAGCGATCTCGAAGAAGTCTGACAAGACACTGCCTCGCCTCATGGCGGGCGCGTACCTTTGCGCAAGTGGGCCGAAAGCGCAGACATCCATCGCGCCATCGATCCGGATCGCTGTCGGATGGAGCATGAATAGATTGTTTTCGTCAAGGCTGACCTGCGTCATCGCCAATCCTGTCAACCATACCTGATGACGAAGCGGGAAGCGCTCGCCACTCGGCTTTCGTACGTCACGCTACCGTAATGCTTGAAGCGGTCGAGCAGCCCTTGAAGCAAGCCGATCACAAAAGCTTCCAATCCGGTCCGGTTTGAGCGGTAATCGACAACCAGCTCACCGGGACGACTATCGACCAGGGTGAACGACGGCACATCGGCTCGTGGCATGGCTGAAACGACCGCCTGATGCATTCTGTCGAGGTTCTGGATGAACGAAGGAAGATCTTCGCCGGTAAAGTCGAGAATGCGACTGTAGGCACCGCGTTCCGAGAACGTAACCCAGAACCGCCCAAGCCGGCGCATGAAGTCGGCAGTTGGGACACCCATAAGCATTGCAGCGTCTTCCACGAGCTGCATGGTTTGCGCATCGGGATACACTAACGTGCTTATCATGCCGTCGCGCTCGACATTCAGGGCGGTCCTGACGCCTTCCCATTCACTTTCGCTGTGCTGCTCGGCCAAAAAATCGTAGATCGCGCGATGAATCATGCCGTACATCGATCATCCCATCCCATTATACTTATCAAGAGATTTCAGTTTTCTGCGAGATGGCTTCAATTTTTTCGATTATTTTTGAAGATTTTTGGACGGCGGAAATTATAAGGTTCGTTTTGTTCATCAAATAGACATCATCTAAACTTTCATTCGCGATCTTTGCTCGGTTCTGCATATTATTACAGGATAACATGATCATATTGAGTGGCTGTCGCAGTTCGTGAAGCAAGGTTGCGATCTGCTTCTGCGCTTCTCCCTCGTCGTTCATGTGTATACCTTTACACGGTGGCAGGCGGTCTCGCCTGGCTCTGGTTGTCCATCTGAGCGGCGTGGCTTTTCCAGCGCGCCAGCGCACTCCGCCAGCCTTCGTTAATTAGCAGGCCTGGCGGCAGGGCAGTGTCATAATGGTGCTAAAACGGCACCAAATTCTCAGCATAATGGCGCGAATAGCGGTTCGAGACTTCCGGTCTTTCTGCTTGTCGTTGTCCTGCGCCTCGCTGGCGCGGACGGCGCTGTCTGGCGATGTGATGTTTGTCGGCCGCGGTGTTGTCATCGCTCTGGCGGCAGCGCCCTGAGCGTGCTCGCGTGCACGCCTCTCGCCTCCCACTTACTCCCTTGCGGGGAGCGTGGGCCGTTCATGCTGCGAAAAGAGAGTCACAGAGTATGCCGAGCTCATCGAACCTAGTTGCTATCCAGTATAGCGATCCGCTGCCGCCTTCTGAGGCGGGCGAGTTGAAGAACATAATGGCATTAGAGGTTTTTGGTTTGAACCTCAGGCGATTGCGCCGTGGGCGCGGGCTGACCCTGGCGCACGTGGCGGACGCGGTCGGCGTAAGCAAGCCGAGCGTCTGGGCTTGGGAAAACGGGAAATGCCGGCCGCATCCGGCGCGAATTGACAGGATTGCAGCTGTGCTCGGCGCGCAACCCGAGGACTTGGCCGAGTTGCCTCCGACAAGCCTCGATGCAGCCGATGTGATCGAAGATTGCCGCCGACGGATCGCGAGGGCTTGCGGGACCGAAAGCGGATCGGTGCGGATCATTGTCGAATTGTGAGCATCCAAGCACGAACAGATGCAGAAAATATCACAGAAATCGCATATTACAAATTTCAGTGTATTGAATATGTTTGAAAAAGGGCGTCAACTATATAGGGGGTGTGTCATAAGGCTGACAAATTTTAAGCAAATTGTTTTGTTTGTCTGTAAGTTTTTATAGATTATGAGTTAGTTAACATGACACGAATTGGCAAAAGTATTATTTTTAGATGCTCTATTAATTTTAGCTCTTCAATATCTGCCGACTGGTCCCCGGCTGCTCCGCTATGAGTAAGTTGGAAAGTGGCTCAGCGT
>JAUMAX010000019.1:67553-87005 GCA_032116115.1 Porphyrobacter sp. | reverse complement strand
ATCACAGTCTACGGCCCAGGCTCCAAGGTCTATCAGCGCGCCCAGGCTCGCCAGCAGAACCAGCTGATGGACAAGATCAAGAAGCGCGGGAAGATGGACCAGTCGGCCGAGGAGAAGCTCGCCGAACAGGCCGATTTCCTCGCTGCCTGCACGGTCAGCTTCAACGGCTTCACCTATCCACCCGCCGACGGGCTCGAAGGCCAGGAACTGTTTCGCAAGGCCTATGCCGATCCATCGATCGGGTTCATCGCCACGCAGGTTGCCGCCCACATCAATGACTGGGCAAATTTTACGAAGAGCTCGGCCGAGAGCTGAGCCTTTACGTCCGCCAACTGGCGTGGCTCGGCACTGCGCCAAAGCCGCGCTCCAACAAGCAGATCAAATCGGACACAGATGCTGAGCCGCTAACCCGGCTGCAGCGGATGACGATCGACGATCTTGCTCCCGACTTCCCGCCAATCCGCACCCCTTGGGTGATCGACTGGCTCATGGAGGTCGGACCAACCGATCCGGGCGCCATGGGCGTAGTCCCCATCTCATGGGGCTCCATCGAGCACTGGCAGCACTGCATGGGGCATGACCTGCCGCCGTGGGTCGCCAGGTTGCTACGCCGCCTGTCAGTCGAGTTCGTCGCAGAAACAGTCCGGGCCCGTGAACCCGACTGCCCGCCGCCCTGGACTGCCACATCCAGTCTCAACCGTGATGAAGTCTCCCGGAAGGTCGCCAATGCCTTCCGGGCGATGATGCTCTCGAAGGAGCCTGCACCATGAAGGCTGGCACCCTCGAGATTGAGATGATCACCAATGTCGCCCGTCTCCAGAAGGAAATGGCCGACATGAAGCGCACGGTGGCTGGCGCGATGGGCGATATGGCCGATAGCGCCTCGCGTGCCGACCGGGCGCTTAATGCGGTTGGCGGTGGCGGCGTGACCCGCATGGGCGGTTCCGCCAAGCTGGCCGGACATCACGTCCAGAACCTGGTGTTCCAGCTCAACGACATGGTGGTTGGCCTGTTCTCGGGCCAGAAGCCGATGACTGTGTTCATGCAGCAGGGCACGCAGATCGGGCAGATCGCCATGCAGGCGGGTGTCGGCATCGGCGGCATGGCTCGGGCACTGCTGGGGCTCACCGCCAGTGCGGCAGCCGCCGCGCTCACCAATCCCTATCTTCTCGCAGCCGCTGCTGCGGCGGGCATCGCTTTCGGCGCGTTCAAGATGTTCCAATCAAGCGTCAAGCAGTCGGGTGAACTCGACCGCTACGCCCAGAGCCTCGGCCTCACCAAAAAGGAAATGGAAAAGCTGGGCCCGGTCGGGATTACCGTCGGCGATACCATGAAGGGTCTGTGGAAGACCGTCTCCGATGGGCTGAACCTGGGCTCAGTATTCTCGACCCTCAAGGATTGGGCGGTGACGGCCTTCGAGGCTGTTCTGCAGGCCGGCAAGTATGCTGTCGCAATAATCTACGCTGGCTGGGTCGGCGGGTTCAATGCGATCCGGATCACCTGGGCATCACTGCCTGGCGTGGTCGGCGAAGCAGCGGTGGGAGCCGCCAATCTCGCGATTAGCGGCATCGAGTATCTCGCCAACAAGGCGATCGCAGCGCTCAACTGGCTCGCCGAATGGGTTAACCCGGTGCTCGACCGTGTCGGACTGGCCACCATTACCCGCATCGAAAGCGTGGCCCTGCCGCGCATGGAAAACAGCTTTGCGGGCTCGACGGCCCGAATGGGCGCACAGGTCCGCGACGAGTTCGCCTCGGCCTTTGGCGATGCCATGGGCATGATGGATGCCTTCTCGGCGCGTTGGCGCGAGAACAGCATCGCTGCTGCCAAGGCTCGACTGGCGGCCAAGGCGGATGAGATCCGAGGAGATCAGACCGACAAGGCGGCCAAAGGGCCCAAGACGACCGAAGCTGACCGCGCACTCCAAGCCGCCCGCGACTTTGCCGCCAATCTCGCGCTCGAGACTGCCAAGATCGGCAAGACCCCGATCGAGATCAAGCGGATGGAAGTCGCCATGGCGGCGCTCAAGGCCCCAACCGACGAAACGCGGATTGCCATTCTTGAAGCTGGTGAAGCCTGGGAACAGGCCACCCGCGCTTTTGCAACCTCGGAGTTCCTGCGCCAGACGGTTGCCCCGCTCGAACAGCAGGTCGCCCTGCTTGGCCAGACGACCCGGGCGCAGGCACTCGCCAATCTCGAGGCCGAACGCGAGCAGATTGTGCTGGAACGCGGTGTCGAAGCCTGGGAGCGATATCGAGCCGCGCGCATTCGGCTGATGGAGGCGGACTTTGCGCAAAGCGATCAGGAGCAGTTCCTGCAGAGCCTGGAGGACATGGTCTCTGCCACTGAGGCTGCGGCACAGAACATGGCCGATGCCTTTGGTTCGGTTGGCGGTGCTATTGGCGCAATCACCGTCGAGATCACCCGCTTTGCCTCGGCGCAGGTTGCCGCGGCCCAGCGCGTGGCTGAGGCCGAGCGCGAATATGGACGGACCTCGTTTCAGTATGCCGACGCGCGTGCCGCCCAGGCATCGGCCGAGATCAACCATTATGGCAATCTCGCCTCGGCCGCGAAGGGGTTCTTCAAGGAAGGCTCGGACGGCTACAAGGCGCTGCTTGCTGCCGAAAAGGTCTTCCGCGCCTTCGAGCTTGCGATCGCCATCAAGAATGCAGCGGTGAAAATTGGCCTCATTGGTGCGCAGACCGCGGCCAAGGTCACCAGCGATACCGCCATGGCCGCATCCGACACAGCGCGTGCCGGGGTTGAACAGGGCAACTCGATTATCACGACTGGCATCAAGGCGGTCGAGGCAGTCGTCAACGCTATCCGCTCGTTGCCATTCCCGCTCAACATTGCGGCCGGCGCGCTGACGGCCGGAGTCATTGCCTCGCTTGGCATCGCTATCAGCGGCGCCTTTGGCGGATCGCAGAAGCTGCCTGCTGCCAATGATGGCACCGGCACAGTGTTCGGCGACAGCACGGCCAAATCGGATAGCATTGCCAAGGCGATCGACCATCTGCTCGAGGTCGACACGCTGACCATGCGTTATTCAGCCGCCATGCTTGCTTCGCTAAGGAACATCGAGGCCAACATCGGCGGGCTCACCAATCTCATCATCCGCACGAACGGTGCCGAAGCCTCGGCTGCAGGGGTGAACACTGGCTACCAGTCCACAGGTGTCACCGGTCTCATTGGCAAAGGTCTGGAGGGCGTCGGCTCGGTGCTGAACAAGATCCCTATCATTGGCGGTATTCTGGGCGGCTTGGTGGGTCTGGTCGGCAAGGCGTTTGGCGCGCTGTTTGGCACCAAGACCACGATCACCGGCCAGGGTATCTTTGGCCGGGGCCAGTCGTTGGCAGACATCCTCAGCGGCGGGTTTGACGCGAGCTATTACTCTGACGTCAAGAAGACCAAGAAGTTCCTCGGGATCAGCATGGGCTCGAGTTATTCGACCCGCTATTCCGCGGCTGATGCTGAACTTGAGCGCCAGTTCGCACTGATCTTTTCCGGCTTCTACGATGCGATCTCGGCCGCAGCCGGCCCTCTGGGCATGTCGCTCAGCGAGGTGCAGTCCCGCCTGCAGGGCTTCGTCATCAACATCGGCAAGATTGATCTGAAGGGTCTAACCGGGGCCGAGATCCAGGAGAAGCTCACCGCCGTCTTTGGCGCAGCGGCTGATAATCTGACCCGTTACGCTGTTCCGGGTCTGGAGCAGTTCCAGAAGGTCGGTGAAGGCTATTTCGAGACGCTGATCAGGGTTGCCTCCAGTGTCGAGGCGGTCAGCACGTCGCTGATGCTGCTGGGTACCTCGGTCGAAGATTTAACCCTTGCGGCCAAGATGAACCTCTTCGACCTGTTTGGCTCGGCCAGCGACATGACCTCGGCGACGGGCGAGTATTTTGCCCTCTATTACACCAGGGCTGAGCAGGCCTCGGCCCAGACAGCTCAGATGGCCAGGGTGTTCGAGAGCCTCGGGCTTCAGTTGCCGCAAAGCATTGCAGGCTTCCGCTCGCTGGTCGAAGCGCAGGACCTGACCACCGAGGCAGGCCGCGCGGCCTATGTCACCCTGATCCAGCTGGCGCCCGCCTTTGCGGAGCTCATCGGTGCAGCCCAGGATGCAGCCAGTGCGGCCGCGATCTTGGATGAACGCCTCTCCCTCGAGCGCCGCCTGCTGGAACTGCAGGGTGATACGGCGGCGCTGCGTGCGCTCGATCTAGCCAAACTCGACGAGAGCAACCGCGCCCTGCAGCAGCAGATCTGGGCGCTGCAGGACCAGCAAAAGGCCGCTGACGAAGCCGCTGCCTCGGCCGAAAAGCTGCGATCGGCTTGGGAAAGCATTACCGACAGCCTGCTTTCCGAGGTAGCCCGTATCCGTGGCGCAATGGGTAGCGGCACCAAGACCTACGCTCAGGCTCTTTCCGAGTTCAACGCCGCAACCCTGGCTGCCCGCGCCGGCGATCAGGAAGCAGCCAAATCGCTACCGGGGCTGAGCCAAAGCCTGCTGAACGTGGCGGCAGATGCTGCTACCTCGGCACAGGATCTGGCGCGTATTCAGGGCCAGACTGCTGCCAGCCTGGAACAGACCGTCGCGATCATCAATGCGATGGCCGGGCTTCCTACGGACACGGCAACGGCTGCAGCATCGAGCACCCCGACGTGGTGGGAGCAGTTCGCTGCCAACCAATCGGCATCAGTGTCTTTGCCGGCAAACGACAGCGCCACGGTTCTGGTCGATGGGCTCGCTGCGCTCCGTCAGGAGCTTGCTGACCTACGCGATGAACAGCGGATTGCGTCCGCCACGATCGCATCCGGCACCAGCAAGACCGCCCGCATCCTCGAACGCGTGACGCCCGATGGTGATGCCGTGGCGGTGAGGACCGCGGCATGAAGCTGATCCGGCCCACCACGCTGACGGATGTCATGTTGACCAGCAGCACCGCGCCTGAAAACGACCACCCGGTGTGGGCATCCGGCACAGCCTATGCGGTCGGCGCGCGGGTAATCTTGACGGCAACCCATCGGCGCTACGAGGCGCTGGTAGCCTCGACGGGGGTAAATCCAGCCACCGACCCTACCAAGTGGCTCGATCTTGGCCCCACAAACCGCTGGGCCATGTTCGATGACAGGGTCGGCACCGCCACAACCAGAACTGGAAGTTTGCAGGTTGTGCTGGCGCCAGGCGCAACTGATGGCGTCGCGCTGATCGACACCAATGCGGAGAGCGCGACAGTCACGCTGACCGTGTCTGGCACGACCCTCTACATCAAGACCCAGAGCTTCAATGTCGGCGGGACCGCGATCGACAACTGGTTCAGCTGGTTCTTCGAGCCAGTGGGCCGCAAGTCCAGCCTGCTGTTCCTTGATGTGCCGGTCTACGAGGCTGGCGTCCTTACCGTCACCGTTGCCCGCGACAATCCGGCAGACCTTGTCTCCTGCGGCGCGTTGCTGTTCGGCCGGCAGTTTACGATCGGCGAGACCGAGCATGGCGCGGACATCGGGATCATCGACTATTCGCGGAAAGAAACCGACCAGTTCGGCGTGACCTCGGTGGTTGAACGCGCCTTTGCCAAGCGGATGACCGCCCGGGTCATCATGCCGACCAGCGCCATCGACGACGTGGCCCGCAATCTCGCTGCTTTGCGTGCATCACCGGTCCTCTGGATCGGCTCGGAGAGCTTCGAGAGCCTCACGGTCTACGGCTTCTACAAAGAATTCTCGATCGACCTTGCCTACCCGACTGTCAGCTACTGCAGCCTGACCATCGAAGGGCTCACCTGATCCACCCCGAGGGGTAATTTCATGCCTATCACAGCACTGCCCACGCCGCCGTCCCGGACGGATGCGGCGAACTTCTCTGCGCGCGCGGACGCTTTCCTCGGCGCGCTGCCGACTTTTGGCACCGAGGCCAATGCTCTAGCGGTCGAGGTCAATGGCTACGCCACCAATGCAGCAACCAGCGCAGCCGCAGCCGTCAACGCGCCCGGCACCAGCGCCACCAGCACAACCTCGCTGGCCATCGGCACCGGTTCCAAATCGCTGACCGTCCAAACCGGCAAAGCCTTTGTCGTCGGGCAATGGGTGACGATCACCAGCACGGCCAGCCCATCCAACTGGATGCATGGCCAAATCACCGCCTACACCAGCGGCACCGGTGCGCTCGTCGTCAATGTGGCGATGGTCGGCGGGAGCGGCACGATTGCCTCCTGGACTGTGGCGCTCTCCGCGCCTTCGGTTTCCGGCAATGCCGTGCTCACCACCAGCACTTATGTTGATCCCGCCTGGCTGACTTCGCTGGCTGGATCCAAGATCACCGGCACGGTCGCACTTGCCAATGGTGGAACAGGTGCTTCCGACGCGGCAACCGCTCGGAGCAATCTCGGGCTGGTCATCGGCAGCGACGTGCAGGGCTATAGCGCTAACCTCGCAGCCTGGTCGGGCAAGTCCGCGCCGTCGGGCGCTGCAGTAGGCACCTCCGACACCCAGACGCTTTCCAACAAGACGATTTCGGGTGCGGCCACTGGCTCCACCGTCAATGATGCGGGTGGTTCAGCCTGGGCGATCGGTTTCCGCGAAGTGCCTCAGAACGCCCAGAGCGCGTCCTACCAGCTGGTCGCGGCTGACAATGGAAAACACATCTATTCGCTCAATTCTGCTGCCCAGACCATCACTGTGCCGCCCAATGGCACGGTCGGCTTCCCGATCGGGACAACCATCACCATCGTCAACAACGGCGGCGCAGCCATCACGATCTCGCAGGGTTCAGGTGTCACGCTCTGCCAGGCCGGCACCATCAGCACTGGCAATCGGACTCTCGCTGTGCGCGGCCTTGCCACGCTGATCAAGGTCGAGGCCAACGTCTGGTTCGTCTCCGGCACGGGGATTAGCTGATGTCCGGCGTGCTTGGGATATTGCTCGGATCGGGAGGCGACGAGCGGCAGATCGATCTGCCTGTGGGTTACTATTCCTGGGCAGATAAATATGGCGCGGTGGATCAGTACGGGGCTGATAGCGGCTACTTCACGTTAGTCGGCGGCGGAAATTTCACGCCTGCCAGTTGGCAAGGTCGCACAATCCGCGCGATTGCCCACGAGTACGACCTTTACGCCGCGACTTCGCGCACTCTGATCGGCCTTGATGGCTATAACGTCATCCCTGAACCCAAACGACTGCGCATAAACGGGACAATCTCTACTCTGGCAGCGGGTTCGGTTTCGTGGGTCACAACCGTAACCGGGATCACCTTTAGTCCGTCGCCGACCAACAATATCAACTGGACTTCGCATGGGCTTGCCGTTGGCGATCCGGTCCAGTTCTATTGCACCAGTGGCATGCCCACCGGCATTACGTCGTTCACAATCTACTATGTCCAATCGGTGGTCAGTTCGAGCGCGTTCAAGATCGCAGCTACGCCGGGTGGCGCAGCACTGAGCTTCACGGGCTCCGGCTCGGGTACCCGCTACGGCTACAAGAACCCAATCACAGCTTATCAGGCCAATGGCACGCTGAGCAGCAACCCCTTCGCCTCCATGTTGCCTCGAGCGGCAACCATGACTGTTGCAAGCCCGGCGACTGTGACGGCGGCAGGTCACGGCCTGACAAATGGCAAGCGGGTTCAGTTCACGACATCCGGGGCGCTCCCAACCGGGATCTTGGCCAACATCAACTACTTCGTGATCAACGCCGCGACCGACACGTTCAACCTCTCCGCGACCCAAGGTGGCGCCGCGATCGCCACGTCAGGCAGCCAGTCGGGCAGCCATGTCGTGCGTGAGGTTGTCTCGGTCACCGTCAGCTAGAGGAAAACGGAACATGAAGGCAGATCGCCGGCCGACGGTCACCGACGAGGTGATCGCCATCAACGACGACCTCGAAATCAACTACGGGGTTTTCAAGAACGACTTCACCTTCCGCCGGCCAGCAAACTCGTGGAGGCTCTGGCCGATGCTGGACTTTGTGCCGCCCCGTCTCAATGCCACCATCGCCGAGATGTACGAGGCTGGTGTCGCCTGGACCCTGTGCGAGCATGTGTCCATCTGCATCAACGGATCAGCCGACTATGTATTTGAGGGGCCGGATGGTCCGATCACCCAGGTCTGGACGCCAGGTTGCCACAATGTCGAGAACGGGGGCGGCTATCTGCCGGCCGGCGAATTCACCCGGCACTTCCACGACGACTTCACGCTGTGCTGCGTCGTGCAGAAGTTGAAGCGGTCTCTCGGCATCCAGTACCGATTTGAGTTCGTGACCGAGCCAGTCGTGCTGAGCGAGCCCGCGCTGTTCGTCCATTACGCCACCGGCCAACGCCAGCGGCAGACCGACTTCAATCCGAAGCCGGGCTATGCTGTCGATCTGGCGCCCGGTGAGATCGCCATCATCTGCTCCATCCGCTGAGGCCTGCCATGCCTGAACAAGACCCCGCCGTGGAAATGGCGCTGATCCGTGCCGACCTCGAGGCCATGCAGACCGATCTCAAAGCGGTCCGCAAGGAGCTCAAGGACCTGCTCGATGCCTGGAATACGGCCACCGGCGTCGTGCGCTTCGTCAAATGGCTCTCGACCCTGGTCGCTGCGATCGCGGTGATCACGGCTGCCTTCAAAGGCTTTGCCGGCCGCTAACCTCCCACAGGAGAATACCCCATGAACCCTCTGCCGCCGGCCTATGGCTGGCTCGATGACCTGCGCCCATTGCCCCGGATGCTGGAAGAAGCACGCAAGCTTTATGGCACCTTCGAGGTGGCAGGTCCTGCCAATAATCCGTTGATCCTCGACTGGGCCAAAGAGGCCGGCCTTGCCCGAACCTATCTCGAGGACGGCATCCCCTGGTGCGGTCTGTTCATGGCGGTGGTCGCCAAGCGTGGCGGCAAGCCGATCGTGGAAGGCCCGCTGTGGGCCCGCAACTGGGCGACGTTCGGTAAGGCAGCAGACAAGGCCCAGCTGGGCGATGTGCTGGTGTTCCGCCGCGGGCAGGCTTCGGGCCATGTCGGGCTCTATGTCGGCGAAGATTATGGCGCCTACCACGTGCTCGGAGGCAACCAGTCCGACGGCGTGACCATCACCCGGATCGCCAGGGACCGCTGCATTGCCGTGCGCAGGCCGGCCTATCGCAAGGCGCCTGCGACCGCGAAACCCGTCCAGCTTTCCGCCACCGGCACTCTCTCGACCAACGAGGCCTGACCCGCCTGAAACCTATCCGCTGCGGCTTTCCGCGGCCGGACAATCACCCGCCATCTGGCGGGTTTTCTTTTGGAGAACTGACATGGAAAACTTGAAACCCTGGTGGACCTCGAAGGCCATCTGGACCGGCGTCATCGGCAGCCTTTGGGGCTTTGCCAGCGCGATCGGCGTACTGCCGGAAGGCCTCAGCCAAGCTGATGTACTGACCGTGGTTCTGGCGCTCACCGGCATCGGCGGCGTCCTGTTCCGCAAGACGGCAACCACCCGGATCGGCTGATCCCCACTCAGCTTTGCTGGCGGGGGTTTCGGCCTCCGCCACCCTTTTGCAGGCAGGTGCAGGCATGACCAGGCTAACAATACGCCGGGGCGGCACCAAGCGCGTGCGCGCCACCTTCTTTGCTGACCAGGCCGCCGGGATTGCCCGGGATCTCTCCGGGCTGACGCTGATGGTCATCGACCAGAGCCCCAACATTGCACCGCCCGCGCATGCTATTTTGTCGCCGGCAACGGGCGGCCAGATCGAGGTTCTATGGACCGACGAGCAGACCGCGCCGCTGGCACCCGGTGCTGGCCGGGTCTGGCTGACCCTCGGCTTCGAGAACGACAGCGGGGAGCGTGAGGTCCTCCCGCCCCTCACGTTTGATGTCGAATGACGGCCGCGCTTCATATCGTCGAGGCGGTCCAGACTATCCTCGTCGAGAGCGACGGAACGAGCATCACCCTGGATGTCTCGAACGCAGGGATCTCAGGCCCGCGCGGACACATTGGGCCTCCGGGGCCGCCCGGACCGCCAGGGCCGCTCAGTGCTCTGACAGACCTGAGCGACGTAACCTTGGCATCCCCTGAGGGCGGCGACGTCCTCACTTACTCATCCCCCACCAACACATGGATCAACGAGAAAGCGGCCAGACTGGTCGACGGAGGTAATTTCTGATGGCCAATACCCTGCGTATCAAGCGTCGGGCCGCAGGCGGTGCGGCCGGCGCACCGACATCCCTTGCCAATGCCGAGCTCGCATTCAACGAACAGGACAACACGCTCTACTACGGCACCGGCACGGGCGGAGCTGGCGGCACGGCAACCTCGGTCATCGCCATCGGTGGTCCGGGTTCCTTTGTGGGGCTGTCCGGCGATCAGACCGTCGCCGGGATCAAGACCTTCTCGAGCACGATTGCCGGCTCGATTTCGGGCAATGCTGGGACAGCAACGGCTCTGGCAACCGCTCGTACGCTGGGTCTCTCTGGCGATGTGACTGGCACGGCTTCGTTCAATGGCACGGCCGATGCAACCATTGCCGCGACCCTCGCGAACAGCGGCGTCACCGCTGGCTCCTATGGTTCGGCAACGCAGGTCGGTCAGGTCACCGTCGATGCCAAGGGGCGCGTGACGGCCGCCAGCAATGTCGCCATCACGTTCCCGGTCTCATCGGTCGCAGGCCGCACCGGCGCGATCACGCTTACGACCAGCGATGTTTCGGAAGGCACCAACCTCTACTTCACCGATGCCCGAGTGCGGGCGAACCGGCTCGATCAGATGGCTGCGCCTACCGCGGCACTCGGGCTTAACAATCAGCGAATCACCGGCCTGGCCGACCCCACGGCGGCCCAGGATGCGGCCACCAAGAACTACGTGGATCTGACAGTTCAGGGGCTCGATCCCAAAGCATCGGTCAAAGCCGCATCCACCGCCAATATTGCCTCGCTCTCCGGGACCATGACCATTGATGGCGTGGCACTGGTGGCTGGCGACCGCGTTCTGGTGAAAGACCAAACGACTGCGGCTCAGAACGGCGTTTACGTTGTAGCCTCTGGAGCCTGGTCCCGGGCAATCGATCTATCGACCTGGGACGAGCATGTCTCGGCCTACCTGTTTGTCGAACAGGGCACGGTGAACGCCGACGTCGGCTATCTCTGCACGGTTGATGCTGGCGGCACTTTGGGCACCACCGCGATCACCTTCGTCCAGTTCAATGGCGCTGGACAGATCGTTGCCGGGAATGGCCTCACCAAAACCGGCAATGCGATCGACGTCGGGGCTGGCACCGGCATTGCTGTCGCTGCGGACAGCGTCGCCCTGACAGGCCAGGCATTGGCCCTCCACAACCTTGCCACCAACGGGCTCGTTGCCCGAACCGCGTCAGGAACGGTGGCAGCACGTACTCTCGCTGCGGGCTCGACCAAGATCGCCGTTACCAACGGTGACGGCGTTGCTGGCAACCCGACCGTGGACGTGAACGAAGCGAACCTGACCCTCGGTAATATCGGCGGGACGCTCGGGGTGGCGAAGGGCGGCTCGGGTGCAACGACGCTTACCGGCTATCTCAAGGGCAACGGAACCGCGGCCTTCACTGCGTCGGCAACGATCCCCAATACCGACATTTCCGGGCTCGGCACTATGTCGACCCAGGCGGCGAACAACGTCGCGATCACCGGTGGTTCGATTGACGGCGTGACCTTGGATGGTGGGACCTTCTGATGGCCAGCACCATCCTGCTCAAACGGTCCTCGACCGCGTCCAGCGTTCCTGCGGCCGGTTCGCTTCAGGCCGGCGAACTTGCGGTCAATCTGGCCGACCAGAAGCTGTATTCGAAGACCGCGGGCGGCACCGTCGTACAGGTGGGCTTCGGAAATCTGACCTCGGCCATGGTGACGAGCGCACTTGGGTTCACGCCCTACAATTCCAGCAACCCCAGCGGCTACATTACGGCCAGCGGATCGATCACCGGCTCCTCGGGCTCCTGCACGGGCAATGCCGCAACCGCGACTAAATGGGCCTCGGGGCGAACCATTGCGCTTACCGGCGATGTCACCGGCACCAGCGGAAGCTTTGACGGCTCTGCCAACCTGTCGTTCGCCGCGACCCTGGCAAACTCCGGCGTGACGGCCGGGACCTATCTAAAGGTCACTGTCGATGCGAAAGGCCGGGTCACCGCTGGCTCGGCCATGACCTCTGGCGATGTGGTCGGTGCGCTTGGATTTACCCCTGCCAACAAGGCGGGCGACAGCTTCACCGGCAGCATCTCCGTGTCGGGCTCGATCACCGCGACCGGCGACATTACCGCCTATTCGGATGCCCGGCTCAAGACGGACGTCAAGACGATCACAGGTGCGCTCTACCAGGTCCGAAGCCTGCGAGGGGTTACCTTTACCCGTCGCGACTCTGGCAGCCGGGGCATTGGCGTGGTGGCCCAGGAACTGGCTCCGATCGTTCCCGAGGCGGTCATGACCCATGATGATGGATTGCTATCCGTGGCCTACGGCAATCTCGTCGGCTTGCTGATTGAGGCGGTCAAGGAACTGACCGACAAGGTGGAACGCCTCGAGGCCCGCGCATGACACTGCAGACTTCAGGGCCGATCTCGCTCGGCAATGTCGCCGTCGAACTGGGCCGCGCATCAACCACTACTACGTCGCTTGGCGAAGCGGCTGTGCGTTCGCTTGCCAGCGTTGCCTCAGGCCCCATCTCCCTTTCCAATCTCTACGGCAAGTCCAACGAGAGCTTCTGGTATGCGACCTTCGGCTCAACCGTGGTGAGCTTCACCGTCCTCGGCACTGACAGCAGCGGCAACATCTACGCTAGCGCCTACAGCACAGTGTTCAAATGGGGTCGGGATGGGACGCTGATTTGGGCGCGGACTGTGTCGGGCCCCTTCATCAACGGCGGCTGGATCGATGGCAGCGGCAATGTCTATCTCGCCGGCGCCTATTACTCGAGCAACTATTACGGCTGGCTGGCCAAGCTGGACACCTCGGGCACTCTGCAATGGCAACGCAGCCTAAACGGCTCGGGCCAGGATCTCTGGTACAATGCGGCGGTCGATGCCTCGGGCAACGTCTATGTCGCCGGGTATTCGACCTCGAGCGGCGGGTCCGGCAATGCCGACGCCCTTATTGCCAAATATAACAGTTCCGGCACCTTGCTGTGGCAGCGCTCGATCGGTGGCTCCGGTAACGAATATGCCAACCAGATGGCGCTCAGTCCCGACGGTAGCTTGCTGGTCCTCTCGGGCAATACCTCGACCTCGACCGCCGGCAACGTCGACGCCCTGATCACCGTCATCAATACGGCCACCCCTTCGGTCGCCTGGCAGCGCTCGATCGGCACCTCGGGCTACGATTACGGCTGTGGCGCTGCCCTCGACAGCAGCAATTCCATTTACTGGCTGACCAACATCAACGGCACGCTCAGCCTGCTGAAGATCAGTTCCGGCGCCGCGATCCAGTGGCAGAAATCTCTGCCCTCCAGCTATGGCAGCGGCTCTGTAAACCTGGGGCTCGACGGCAGCCTGCGGGTGTTTGCCTCGGTCTATGCAGGCGCGGACATCTATCAGTTTTCGACCGACGGGACCTTGCTGCTGGCCCGTACCGTCAGCCTCGACACGAGCAATGGTGCGAACACTTTCAGTCTTACCGGGCTGGTGGTGAGCTCCACGGCGATGGTGTTTTCCATCTATTCCGTGATGGATTTCTCACCCTACGGATATTTCGACCTGTGCAGCGCGATCTTCAAACTGCCAAGCGATGGCACAAAGACCGGCAGTTGGTCGGTGGCCGGGGCCTCGACACAGGGCGTGACCTACAGCGCATCGTCACCCAGCATCGGTACGACGTACTGGTCGCTGACAACGCGTAGCTTCTCGTTTCTGACCCGCACGCTGACAGCAGGTACGCCGTCCTACACTTTTGCGGCGGGTTCCTACTCCAACACCACCACCGGGATCTGACCGATGATCATTTCGCATGACCGTCAGACGCTGTTCATTGGCGTACCGAAGAATGGATCGCAGACAGCGCGGGCTGTCCTTGGACAGATACGAGTCGATCTGGTTGGCGAAATGGGACGCCATCCAACTGTGCCAGAAGCGATCCGGCTAGCCGAAGAGCGGTTCTCCGAGGAGAAAATTGCGCCGACGGCGATTTATGCCTTTTGGCGGGATCCGGTTGAACGGTTTTGCTCTGCGGTCGAGTTCCATAAGAGGTGCCTACCAAATTCGTTCATTCAGCTGTTCTCGGAGCGCTTCGTCGGCATTGAACCGCACGCGCGATGGTTTGAGCCTGATCCCGAAGCCATTGCTACAGATTTGCGCGCGGTCATCGAGGGCATCTCACCGCTCGACATACTTTCGGCACTGCCTCCGCCGCGCGTTCCGGGGGCCTTGTTCCAGCCGCGGGGAGGCAATCTCAGCTTTTACCAACCGCAATCGCAATGGCTGGGTGGCGCTGCAGTGACCATTCTGCCGTTTTCAGACTACGAAGCCCGGCTCCGCGAGGTTATCGATCGGTTTGGCGGCAATGGGGCGTCAGTGAAGATCCCGCAGATCAATGCTGCGGCAGGCTCATTGCCCAAGCTTAGCATCCCCGAAGCCGAAATGGTTCGGGCTTTCTATATGGAGGATCGCTAAGGTCATGAGCCCACGGCTCAATTGTGTAACAATCACCTTGCAAAACCGGGGGCGCCGACACACGATGAAGGCGACTTCGTAACAGGGCAAGAATCTACACTATGGCCGAACTTACCCCCGGTGCGAATGCTGCCCTCCCATCCGGAGACCTTACCGTCCTGATCCGCCATGGAGCGATACCTGGAGGCGAGGTTGACGTGTCCGCTTTTCTGGTGACTGGGACCGGGAAGGTCCGGTCTGATGCAGATATGTGCTTCTATGGGCAGCCGTCCGTCGCGGAGGGCGCAGTCTTGCTCGCGAGCGCCTCCGTCAGCGAGACCCGTTTTTTGGTTGTCCCAGATCGGATACCAGCCGGCGTGGAGAAGGTGATACTTACTGCTACAATCCATGAGAATAGAGCTGTTTTCGGTCAGCTATCCGAAATCGGTATCGAAGTAGGTGGGGTAAGCGGCCGGATACCCTGTGCAGGGATGACTGAGACCGCTCTGATACTTGCGGAAATCTATCAGCGGAATAATGCTTGGAAGGTCCGGGTGGTTGGGCAGGGCTTCATTGGCGGTCTGGCGAAGCTCGCCCCGCACCTCGGCGTCCAGGTTTCCCAGCCAGAGCCCGCGCCAGCTCCGTTTTCCCCTCCTGAAAAGACCGCTTTAGTGCCGCCGAGCACGGGGTCGGCCAATAAGTCTGTATCCCTGACTAAGGTGACCCTCACCAAGAGGGGGGCCTCCTCCCGCATCTCGCTTGACAAGGTGGCCGGCGGGCTCGTCCGGGTAACAGCTACCTGGATCGATAATGGGGACCAACGGTCTGACAACGATGACCTAGACTTACGTGCCGGGATCCTGATGCCGGACGGGACGATGCACTGGTTAGCCGCTTCCCATCCGGGAGGGCTGACGGCCATGCCTTTTGCCCGCCACATGGGAGACGTTCGAAGTGCGACATTGGACGCTCCGGGCACAGAAATTATTGAGGTGGACGCTGGGATATCGCATAAACTGGGCGGACCAGTTGGGTTAGTGTTTTCCGTCTACAGCGCGATCTCCAACGGGCCGGTCTCGATCGCCTCCCTCAAGCCGGTAATGTCGGTGGAGTATCGGGGGAACGTAGTCCAGTGCGAGTATAGCTTCCCTGACGGAAACGCTGCGAAAGGGGTCTACACATACGTGATCGGCACGGTCCTGATCGACCGGGACGAATTGGACGTTAAGCTATCAGGCCTTACCTCCGCGCCGGGTAGCGAGAACACCCCTTGGATTACACGGAGCGGCTCAGAGCTCATTGTCGCGTTCGATGGATCACCTGTCTTCAAGAAGGGGCGAACCATGTTTGCCAAGATACTTGGGGCTGGAACCCGGAAATATGTGAACCTATGACCCGACCGACTAAGGTTTTATTCCCTCTGCTTTGAGCAGCACTTTGATAATCTCGCAGTTCATTTTTGTCCTTTAGATTTGGATCATCACCGGCGCGGCAGATGCCCGCCTAGCCATCTTAAAGTACTGTTTGAAAGACTTGGGTGCTTAAAATTGACTTCGCAAATGCTCATGAACCACCGGCAAATGGTCCTTCCTGGCGGCAAGCTCAGTATCTCTTGGACAGAGCGTAGCTGGTTGATCGATGATCTTTGCGCATTTGCTGCAAGAAAAAACCAACGGCGGGGCTTTCTTATCGTCTCACGCGTGCTGGGACGGCACGTACCGGCCCGCCCATCCGTGGTGAGGGCTGCCAGTAATGACCTGGCCTCAATGGTTCCGGGAAATTTAAAGGGGCCGGTACTATTTATCGGCATGGCAGAAACTGCGATTTCGTTAGGGCAGGCCGTCCACGATCGTTGGCGCCGTTTGCATTGTCGCATCGACAGTCTTTACTTACATTCAACGCGTCAGCAGTTGGGTGTGGAGCCGTTGGTGCGTTTTAGTGAACCACATAGCCATGCATGCGCCCACTTGCTGTATGCCCCAGAGCAAGATGTTTGGCCTCATCGGCTCGATAACGTGCGGAGTTTGGTACTCGTTGATGACGAGGTGACCAGCGGCCGAACTTTTATTAACCTTGCGACATCCATAGCACCCTATCTACCTAGGCTCGAGCGAACTGAAATTGCCGTCCTTACGGACTGGAGTGGCGGCAATTACATGAAGAAAATGCCGCATCCCGTGAGTTCGAGCTCTTTGCTAGAAGGTGAGCTCCTTTGGGAAACGTTGCCAGATCCCGATCCTCCGTTGATCACATCAACGGGGCAACTGGGGAGGCTTTATCAGCGGCGCAACCTAGGGCGGCTAGGGAGCAAAGGACTTGAATTCGATTTTTCCTCAATCGTTAATCAGCTAGATGCTGGCGAGGCAATGCCACTGCACGTTATTGGTACTGGGGAGCTTCATTACCCCGCTTTGCTGCTGGCTGAAACGCTCGAGCAGGCCGGCTATGACGTCATCCTTCAGGCTACGACGCGGAGCCCAGCCCGGATTGGTGGTGGGATTTCCGCTGCAATGGTGCTGGTCGACAATTATGGCACGGGCGTGCCAAATTATCTCTACAATATGCTTGAAAGCGAGCCTCGACGAAGGATCGTTTGTCAAGAAACTGGTAGCCATTTACTTGATCCTGCACTGGTTCGGCCGGGGGATATGGTTCTGGACTTCGGAGCGCTGAAATGATGAGCGTGATTGCTCTTGTTGATCTCGATGACACACTCTTCCAGACCCGTCGCAAGTGCCCGCCTGGCATGTGTGACGATGACCTCGCAGTCATGGCGCGAGATAGGAGCGGGAAACCGCTGAGCTTCGCCACACCTAGTCAAATGGCCTGGATCGATTGGTTGCGCTCTAAAACTCTCCTAGTCCCGGTCACTGGACGGAGTGTTGATGCGCTGCAGCGGGTTGACCTAACATTCGACTTTGCGATCGCGGCGCATGGGGGAGTCATAATTAGACCTGGTAGCTCAAGATGTCCTATTTGGCACGAAAATATGAGCAAGCGAGGAGATGGTTACCAGAAGTTACTTCATAAATTTTCTCAGAAAATATCTGAAGTAGCGACGGAGCGGGAGTGGAGCATTAATGTACGGATAATTGGCGAGGAAGATTTCGGACTTTATATCGTTGCGAAGCACCATGATCCGAACCGTGAGGAAGATCTTCGTTCATTGGCGCTCGCGGTCGAAGACGAAATTCCTTTGGACTGGACACGGCATTTAAACGGTAACAACCTGGCCTATATGCCACCGTTCCTTGGGAAGCATCACGCGGTGGCGCATCTACTCGCCGAACTGCGTCAAGCTTATCCTCACCTGCCAGTCTTAGGAGTGGGAGACAGCACGACCGATCTTCCATTTATGTCGCTCTGCGATTTTGCCGCTGCGCCGACGAGCTCGCAATTGTGGCGGGGGGCAATGGAGGGATTGGGATCTGAAAGATGAACAACTTTTCAGGAACTTACGATCCTTCAGACGTCACATTTCTTCTCACGCCGGCGGAAATTCCAGTAATCACGGTCGCAGAGAAAGAAGAACTTCTGCGTAATGGGCGAAGGCATTACTCAGAGGTTCTATCGGTAGAAGCGCCACCTACCCCAGAATATCTTGCCGCTTATCGCACAGCGCTGTCGGCCAATTCTGTTCGGCTTGCGCGAGATATCGTGCGGCTCGCGGGCGCTCTCGCGGAAAGACCAACATCCCAGGCTGGTATGGCCCTTGTTTCTTTTGCCAGAGCAGGGACCCCAATTGGGGTCTTGCTCTCGCGTGCTCTGCGGCGTGTGGGCCTAAAGCTATCGCATTATTCAATCAGTATCGTGCGGGATCGCGGCATCGATGAAGCTGCGCTTGGGTATATTTTGGAACGACACGAGCCTCGGGATCTGGTCTTTATCGACGGCTGGACTGGCAAAGGTGCAATTTCCAGGGAGTTACGAAGATCTGAATTCCTGAATGACCGGGAAATCGAACCCTTCCTTGCCGTGGTCGCTGATCCGGCGGGTCAGGCCGACCTAGCTTCAACTGGTGAAGATTACCTAATCCCTTCTGGCATCCTTAATGGAATAGTCTCAGGCTTGGTTAGTCGATCCGTGATCCCAGCGGGTCTCCGACCTGGTCAGTTCCATACTTGCCGCGTATTGCACGAGCTCGGGCCACATGACATTAGCCGCAGCTTCGTTGATGAAATCGATAAAATAGCTCTCGGGCTATGGGAAGAACAAGCCGCCTGCTGGCCGCCCGCGGAGCGTCGGGAGCGTGCAGCGGCCTGTACACGTCTGGTCTTGAGCCTTCAGAAGCGCTATGAGCTGGCCGACGTCAATCGGATAAAACCAGGGCTGGCAGAAGCGACCCGCGCGGTCCTGCGCCGGCAGCCTCGTGAACTACTAATAGCCGGACCGCAAGATAGTGCTCTTGAGCATTTGCTTTTACTTTGTCGTGAAAGAGCGGTCTCAGTGCGTGAGATGACAAACCTAGAAGGTTATCGCGCAGTTGCGATACTCGAATAGTGCCTTCAGCCACTGAATCCAGCGGGCTTAAAGTGTGAAATTACAATAATTATTTGGTTTGTGCGACACTTTTTGTCGATGTAAGATCGGGCACCCTAAGTAATTTATTTATTAATAATTTTATAGAGAAAGGGGCAAAATGGGCTTTCGTTTCCGAAAATCTGTGAAACTCATCCCGGGTGTTAGGCTGAACATCGGCAAGGCAGGCGTCAGTGCTAGCATTGGTGGGAAGGGAGCGTCCATAAACGTCGGAAAACGCGGCGTAAGAGGTACGGTGGGTATCCCGGGAACTGGAAAATCATTAACCTCCAAGGCCACCGCAAACATACTGGGTTGGCCTCTAATCAGGTTGGACATCGGATCATTGAAAGGGTCCTTGGTAGGAGAATCCGAACAGAA
>JAUMAX010000019.1:0-67543 GCA_032116115.1 Porphyrobacter sp. | reverse complement strand
TCCCGGGAACTGGGATCTCATACTCAGAAAATTTAACCCCGGGGGACAATAGGCAAGGAGCCCTGCCGCAGGCGACTGACGGCAGGCCTTTGCAGAGCGCCTCCAGTAAGAACCCTCTCATTGGGGTGCTAATTTTAGTTATTTTGGGAATTTCAGTTTTCAGCTGCGCTGGACACTAGTTGGCACTAATTCTATGAATTGCGAATGGCCGGCGCAAAAGTGCGCCGGCCAAATTCCCTCATACGTTGCCGTTGGCTTTATTCCATCTTACCGAAGAGATAAATGCAATCCCAATAAGTGTCGCCCCGATCAAGCCAGTAATCACCTCAGGAATATGTGCGAAGGTGTTGACGTACATGATCGTCGCTAGAGCGAGAATTGCATAGAATGCTCCGTGCTCTAGATAACGGTACTCGCTCATAGTCCCCTTATTGACAAGGAAGATGGTCATCGAGCGCACAAACATCGCGCCGATGCCAAGTCCGATTGCAATGATGATGAGATTGTTGGTCAGTGCGAAGGCGCCGATCACTCCGTCGAAGGAGAAGCTAGCATCCAGCACTTCCAGATAAAGGAACGCGCCAAAGCCTGCCTTGGCGACATCACCAGTGGTCGGCGTGGGCGGTTCGAGCAAGTGGTTGATAATTTCGACCGCAAGATAGGTGAGCAGCCCTGCGACAGCAGCAATGATGAAGGTGAGCGCGTCTTCATTTGCGAGCATGGTCGAGGTCGCCCAAGTGCCAGCAAGCACGATTCCGATCGCTACCGCCTCGATGTCAGCCACTTTAGCAAGCGGCCTCTCTATCGCGTCAATCCAGTTCACTTCCTTGTCTGAATCGAAGAAGTATTTAAGCCCAACCATGCCAAGGAACGCACCGCCAAAGCCCATCAAACCTATATGCGCATCGCTGACTATACGCTGGTATTCGGACGGAGAGTTGAGCGCGAGCTGCATTGCCTCTATTGGCCCAAGATGAGCCGCGACCATCACGATAATCAGCGGGAAAACGATCCGCATTCCGAAAACAGCAATGGCGATACCCCAAGTAAGGAAGCGTTGCTGCCAGATGGGAGACATATCCTTGAGGACTGTGGCATTGACTGCAGCATTGTCGAAGGAAAGCGAAACCTCGAGTACCGCGAGCACCGCGCAGATCCATACAATCCCGAGCATACCGTCGAGAGTGCCGTAAAGCGCCCAACCGTACCAGCCTCCGAGCAGCAAACCAACTGCCGTGAATAGCAGTGATCCTCCAAAGTGCTTTAACATTTGAACCCATTCCCCTTTCAGCCCAATGGCACTAACTATATTATTCGATATCTAATTTATAATATAATTTAGTAACCGTGAAAATTTAGGCTTCTTAGTTTACTAGTTGAACCTGAACAAGGCGTCCGCCGTCTTCGCGCGACAAGAGGATTTGACATCCATCACTGAGCTTGACGCTTCCGTTAATTGGAACATCCTTCTTCGCGACGACATCATACATCTGAGGCATTCCAGTGTTAACTAAGTGCCAATCCCCTTGGTGAAGTTGGAAATATCCAACTCGCTTCTTTTGGTCAGGGGTTAGCTTTTCACCTGGGAATACAAATCGATTTACATGCCAAGGAAATAGAGATTGCCCATCCCATACCATCAATCGATGGTTATCAGGCTTAAAA
This sequence comes from Porphyrobacter sp., assembly GCA_032116115.1. Lineage (GTDB taxonomy): Bacteria > Pseudomonadota > Alphaproteobacteria > Sphingomonadales > Sphingomonadaceae > Erythrobacter. Next base: position 65,878 of record JAUMAX010000019.1, on the reverse strand, counting down.
CTACCACCCTGACGGCTTGAATAAAAGTTCAAAACTGGCAGTTTGCCTTGATAGGTGGTGCCACAATAGGGGCATTTGGGTTTCGTGGAATTGTCAAATACATACCATCCCATATCACATTTAGCGCTGCAAGGTTGGACCATATCAATCGTCTTGATCAGTGCGTTTTCCCAATCGCTAGCAGTTGGGCGCTTTTGAGGATCGTGTAGCCCATCAACAAAGGCTTTAATAAAAAGGTCACTTATTAGCGGACCCGCAATCGTGTGCGGCATTTTGCTCGGGTCGCCCCAAGGCAGATTAGCCTTGCCGATTTGGTCGGCCTTTACCGCATTGCTCCCGTCAGTGGGATGCTCGATGAATAGGGCCTTTGACCCCATCATCAATTCTTCATCCTTGGCAGCATCAAGGTCATGCACCTTTCCGCCACGGAGTGGGTGGCGGTAGAATAGATACATGTAAATGAGCACTGCCAAGGCATGACGATCTGTTTGCGTCGAGGGGAGTTTTCGGTTGGGATCATTCTTGGCTAAATGCTGCGTCTCGATGACCTCGGGGGCAATGAAGTCGGGCGTACCCACCACATCTGGTGGATACTTGTTGGGCACAACCAGGCCATCGATATCGATCACGCAAGCTTGCCCGGTAGAGGGGTCAACAAGCACGTTTTTATAGGATAAATCGGAGTGCGCTAAGCCAGCAGCATGAAGGCGCCGAACGGCTCGGCTAATTGATAGGCATATTTGCAGGTGGGTTAGCCAATTGCCTCTTTCTTGGGGAGCGAGATATTTTGAGCGATTAGACGCACTCGCAAACCACTTGCCTTCCTTCTCCTTACCCTTGATTCCAAGAAAATCGTTATTTACTGATCCGTGAGTGAAAAAGAAGCAGGATTTGTAGACTGGCGCAACGACGCCCAGTTTCCCGTCCTTTTCAACGATGGCAGTCGGCCAGCAGAAAAGCTCGCTCCAATAGGCCCCGCCTTCGCGCTGCAAAATGCCGTCGCGATAGGTGCCAACGATTGATTTCAGCCGCTCCAATCCTTGGAAATCCAGCTTATCTCGAAAAAAGGCAACCACATAAGATTTGTCCGGACTGAAGTAGACGTCCTTCATCCCGCCCTGGCCGATCATCTCATCGACGTATTGGACCTTTTGCCCGTCCTGGGTTGTCAGCGTTATAACAGCCATCGCATTTTCCCTTACGGGACCATAACCGCAAGCGTGCGGTCGTCATGATTGCCGGGGGACCAGAAGTCCATCCAGTTAAGAAATTCGCGCTCCAGCTCGGAATTGCCTCGCACGAACTCAACCTCTTTTGTGAAATCTTCGTTCCAGAATTCAACCCACCTTGCCGGGTCGGCAAACACGACGTCGGTAGGGAATTTCGGGTCGGTTATTCCGTCCGTCATGAGGAGGAATGCTGTAAAATCTTGGCGGATATCGAAAAACAACCGCTTGGCAATGTCTTCATAAGTTCCGGAAAATTCTGAAGACTGCAAGAATCTAGTTTGCCCTGCAAACTCGCCACCATCTGGCAGCGTCATTGGCTTGATTGTCCCTTCCGGAAGGCTAAAAACCGCCGCTCCGCCGTCACCGATCGCGAAGCTGGCAAAGAACCACCCAGCAGCGGTTTTTTTGCAAGCGCCGATTATGAGCGTGGTATAGAAAGACGTCGGTTCGCAGGGTTTGGCCTTGGCCTCTGCTTCGATTGCTTTTGCGGCATTAAAAGCAGTTTGGGCAAGTGAGCTGTAGAGAGCCTGTTTAATTCGGCCCTCTGCCCCATTGTCTCCTTCCAGGAACGCCCGCAATAGCGTCTCTAGGTGAGGGGAAACGTGAGTTTCCAGAAGCTCCGGCAGCCCCGCGAGCACGGTATCAACCGCAATCTTAGACCCCCTTCTCGAGAACTTGGCGCTTCCCGCCCCATCGGCAACGGCCGCAATGTGCCAACTGCCATCTCCGAGGGTTTTCAATCCAAAATCGTCATCTCGAAAGCCGCCATCGCGCGCATGGGAGCGCCCCCGCTTGCTTGCGGCGGCGCAGAAGATCTCTCCGTCAAATTTGTCAAAGGCTTCGTCCGCCTTCCAATACTGATCTTCCTTGTCGCTTGGCTTACTCACCCACAACGATTTGGGGTCAGGAATAACGGCCAAACTGGCTACCACTTCCGTGGGGAATCCGTCGCGCAGGCCCCGGAAGACCAGTTTAAAATCACCGGCCTGCTCAAGCTTCCCGCTGATGGTCGCAGTCGCGTCATCCCAAGCGAGACGGGTCCCACCATCATTCTCTAATTTGATTTCCTTGAAGCCAGTCAGCTCAAGTTGGCCTTGGTATGCATCTCCGACCCGTGCGTTCTTGAGATGAATATTAACCTTTCGAGCCTCCAATGGCCGCACTTGAGGTGCAATCCCGGGTGCTATTCCAACAACAGCGTCAGGGACCGGCTTCTCAGCATGCAAGGGATTAAGCTCAGCACCTACGCCCGCAGGTTGATCCGAGCGCTCATCAATTGAGGCCGGTGCGGCGGGATCGCTAACCGTTTCTGCCACAGGTGTTTCCTCCGCGGCGGAGCCCACTGCGCTTGCGGCGTGAGTGGCTTCAGCCACCTCTGCTTCTGAAACGACAGCTTCTTTGACCGAACCCTCTCGTTGCTCAGGCGCGCCATCGGTATTGACTGCCGGCAGTGAAGGTGTTTCGAAGGGAAGCTCGACCTTTGCATTTTCCTCGGTGGAAGAAGGGGCTTGCTCGTCCGGAAATGAACTCATGGCGTCGATTGAAGCAGCAGCCACGGGATTTTCTACGCTCGAAATCTCTACATTTTTGGTTTGAAAGGTAGCCCAGTACTTGTTGAGTAATATCAGTGTTTGGGTTGCCACGACCCGTTGGGTGCCGTCCACAGATCGCAAAGCCTCAAAAGACTGAATGAGGGCCGCGTGCTCTGTTTCGTCTGGAGCCGGGAAATTCGCTTGTTCGACCAAGCGAATGAGGGTCTCAATCGCCTCATCCAGAGCTTGGCTTGGTTTATATAATTCGCTCACCCACGTCCCCTTCCGATATCAAACCCACCACCTTCGCCGGCAGAGCCATAATGGCCAGTTTGCCCGCACCATGGGCAGGTATGCTCGCCGCCGCCATCAATGCAGTGAATTTGCCCGCAGCCGCAGACGGCCATGCCGTATTGCGCATTGCAGTGCGGGCATGACGGTTGTCCGATGAGGTCTTCCGAGCTGACAGATTGCCCCGATGCTGTTTCATCCGATAATTCGAAATAGCTGTTTTTGACAGGAACGGCACAATTCAGAGCATACCGTCGTGTCTGGAAAAGCTTGGCTAGAGCAGGATCCGCTGTCTCTATTCTGCCAAGGTGGAGCTCGTATTTTACGATATATGGCAATTTGCTTTTCTCGCATTTGCCAACAAAAACGGCGAAGCGATCATCGACGCCTGAAAATGGGGTGAAGCTAACGGCTTTTTCGATATTTTCCAAGAGCCCTGGTTCGCTCTTTGCAAGGTTGACACGGCCATCATCGCCTGCCTGCACACTTCGGCTTTGGCTTTGGATCGACATGCTAATCCATTTCACAAAACGCCCAAATGCGTCAGGAGCGGCATCATTAAATACGACAACGTCGTCCGTAAGTTGTTTGAGCAGCTTATGGTCGGCGGTTCCGCCTATAGAGACAGCGACGAGGTTAGCCTTATTGCGATACCTGACGTTCCATCTTTGGAGGGCGGCAGAGGTGTCATCTGTAGAATGTCCGTCGGTCAGCAAAAAGATGATAGGCTTCCAATCACCCTTTCTGTCTGGCGTGGTCGATATAACACTTCGGTCAATCTCATCCATAAGATGGTTGAGAGCATTACCAAAACCAGTGCCCCCCGCTACCGGAAGCTCCGGCGGGTGAAACGCAATGAGTTCGGTTAGCGGCATAATCGTCCGCGTTTTTCCTGCGAAAATGACCACCGAGATATACGCTGTTTCTAACGCATACGGGTCTTGCCTGAGGGAAGCCGCGATCGCGGACATTCCCTCTTCGAGCTTATATAGGTTCTCACCCGCCATCGATTCCGAGACATCGACAAAGAAAAAGATAGGGAGCCTGCGCATATGCTCTCTCAAAAAACGAGCTGAATTTCGGGGGGCGCCGGAGGCAACGGGACAGCGTCAGTTGCCCCCATAGAGCGATTTCCCCCCGAAATCGCGGACGAGATCCATTTGAAAAAGCTGCTAAAGCTGGCGGTATCCATGGTATCTAACGCGACCACATGGTCGCAAAGCGGCTCAAGGTCCTCTTTCCTTGCTTTGGGTCCTGCAACGCATCCGATTATGCTGGCAAAGCCAATTGAGCGCATTTGTGGGCATTGCTGCTCGAACAACTGAATGTCTGATGGCTTGCCATCCGTCATGACGAACAGAAAAGGTGCCCAATCCCCCTTTCGCTCGGCAGTCGAATAGCGCAGTTCCTGCCTGACCCTTTGTCCCAAAGTCTCCAAAGCCAACCCCAAATGCGTCGGGCCAGACTGAGGAGTGTCAATATGGGGGACCTGAAGTTCGTCCAGCGCTGTGAGCGGCACAACAATTTTCGCATCAATGTCGAATGTTATGATGCTCACGTATACCGACTCTAGCGCGTGAGGGTCCTGTCTCAAGGCACTGACCATGAGACTGATACCGGTATTCACTGCCTCGATGGGTTCTCCCCGCATCGAGCCTGACGTGTCCAAAAGCAAATATACCGGTAACCGTCTCACGAAATTCTCCTGCCCTTCGGATATTTAGACCAGATTAATTTCTGGCGGCGGGGGGGGGAGCTCGCTGAGCTGTGTAGACTCGCTTTTATTTAGATCGACCTTCTTAGACGACGTCGAAATACTGGCGGAGACCCACTTAAAGAAGGCACCTATGGTGCTGCTGTCGGCTGTGTCCAACGTGACCACAACTTCAGTGATCTGCTTCAACACGCTTGTGTCTGCGCCAGGACCGGCCGCGCAGGCGATAACCATGCCGGTCTTAACCTTGCGAAATTCGTCAAGGCCGCGCTGCCAATCGTCCGTTGGTTGGCCATCAGTCATAATGAAAACCAGCGGCTTCCAGTCACCCTTGGCTTCGGCGGTAGCCTTTTGAACCTCTCGCTCAATGCACTCCTTGGTAACCTTTAGAGCGGCGCCAAGCGAGGTTGTTGAACCTGGATTAATCGTCGGCGTCTGGAACGAGATCAATTCGGTCAAGGGAACGACCTGGTTAGCGTGCTCGTCAAACGTTATGACGCTTAGATATGCCGTTTCGAGTGCGTATGGATCGGTTCGGAGCGTGCTGACGAGCATCTGCATCCCATTGCGCACAGCCTCAATAGGCTCACCGCTCATGGAACCAGAAACATCGAGTACTAGGTAAACAGGTAACCGCCGCATATTCTAATCCCCCTTCGCCTTAAGCGACATCAATGCCGTACTGAGTGCACAGCGTAGAAAGCCCGCCTGCATATCCTTGTCCGACTGCACGGAATTTCCACTCACTGTTACGACGGTAAATTTCGCCAAAGACCATAGCCGTTTCTGTCGAATAATCTTCGGATAAATCGTACCGTGCAATTTCCTTTTGGGTATCGTCATTCACGATACGAATGAATGCGTTCCTGACCTGCCCGAAATTTTGCCTACGCGCTTCTGCATCGTGGATCGTAACCGCCACTGCAATTATAGACACTTCAGACGGAACGTTCTCTAGGTCGACCTTTACAGACTCGTCATCCCCATCGCCGTCACCGGTGAGGTTATCGCCAGTGTGCTCAATGGATCCATCCGGAGATCGCAAATTATTGTAAAAAATAAAATGCTTCTCTGACACCACCTTCTGATTGTCTCCAAGCAGAAACGCTGAAGCATCCAGGTCAAAGTCGTTTCCGTCGCTTACTCGCGCGTCCCACCCTAGGCCGATAAGAATCTTTTTTAACCCAGGTTCAGACTGAGATAAGGATACGTTGCCGCCCTTTGAAAGTGAAATAGCCATTTAGTCCTCCTGTTCTTTAACGGGCGGCAATTAAAGGGAGGCTGTAACCGCAGGAATCATATCAATTGGCGTCCTGGCAACAGTTCGTTCGCCAAGAGCGTGAATCTTCCATTCGCCGTTGTGGAGGTAAACCTTAGCCATGATTAAACCGGTGTGGCTGCCAGTTTCGCTAATGTTGAACTTTACCAACTCTTTGCCTGTGACCTCATCCACCACTCGGCAATAGGCATTCGCAATTTTGTCAAATGTCTGACCTTGGTAAGAACTAACGATGAAAACCATCGTTTTGACGGTAGGAGGTAACCTGCCAAGATCAACCTTGATTACCTCATCATCGCCGTCTCCCGCGCCAGTTCTGTTGTCGCCGGTGTGAACGATGATGCCGTTAAGGCCCCGCAAATTGTTGTAAAATACTGCATCAACTAGCTGTTTATTTTCATCAAATATCAAGCATGATGCATCAAGATCGATATCATCCCCTCCACTAAAGAGGTTCTTGAGGAAGCCGCCGCTTTGCGCGATGTCCCAACCTAGCCCCATAAACACACGGGTCAACTTCGTGCCATCTTTCGAGAGGCTTACCTTCTGCCCCTTGACGAGAGAAATACTCATTTCAAACCTGCCTGATATTAAATGCTGACGCCAAAAGAAGATGCGAGCGGACCAAGCCCTCCTGCAAATCCCTGCCCTATTGCTCTGAATTTCCACTCAAGCCCATGGCGATAAAGCTCGCCAAAAATCATCGCTGTCTCGACAGAGTAATCTTCAGAAAGGTCGTAACGGGTTATCTCCGTACCATCTGCACGGTTTATGATGCGTATGAAAGCATTGTGCACTTGCCCAAAGTTCTGGCGGCGCGCCTCAGCATCATAAATTGTTACGGCTATGGAAATCTTTTGGACATCGGAGGGGACGCGTGACAATTCGACCGACACAACCTCATCGTCACCATCACCGTCACCAGTGAGGTTGTCGCCCTGGTGTTGCACCGAACCATCGCTTGACTGCTTGTTGTTAAAAAAAATGAAATCTGCGTCGGAACGCACTTTACCACTCTCCGAGAGCATGAACGCAGATGCATCAAGGTCAAAGTCGCTGCCATCGGTAACCCTTGCATCCCAGCCTAGCCCGATATCGATCAGGTTAAGCCCAGCCACCTCCTTACTGAGTGAGACATTCGCGCCTTTCGTGAGTGATACGGTCATGGTGCCCCTTTCATCTTTCTAATGGTATCTGAGGCTGCCGCATGGGCAGCGTGTCGGTAAACTTCATTCCTTGGAGGGTACTGGATCCTTGCATCATCCCGGAAACCTATCTCGGCGTCGCGACCTAATACGCCCCCGAATCGTGCTGGCCCAATTTGAGATCCATGGGATGGGTAACTCGGATAGCGTATGCCCGCCAACTTTCTGCCCTTTTTTGATGGACTTGTGGCCAATGACGCCGACCTCCAATCTCAACACAATCATTTCATCTGTGACACTTTAGCGAGTGTCAATGATGGTTGCAAACTCGCTTGTTCGCCACGTCAATTCCTGTCAGGGTCGAGGTGGGGCTGCGCCATCGCATTGCGTCATGAACGCAAACACTTCAAACGAAGGATGAGCTCGGCTAAAAGCCCTCACGTTGGGAGGATGCAATATATGATCAGCACGCTTCTTATGCTGTGGTTGATTGGATTGGCGGTCGTGCTGGTTTTGAGGCGCAACCCAATCCGTGCGGCTTGGGTCGATGGCGCCTACGATATAATATATGCGCCAGCTCTCAATTTCCTTCAATCGATACGAAACACGTTTCGAAAAAATAATAGTGATCAAAGCGCCGCGAATCTGGCAGCCTCGGCTCCCCCATCCATCAACTCAACCGCCAACACGGAAGCGGTAGAGTTGCAGTTTCAATCACAAGATGGCCTCTGGGTAACTGATAATACCATCGCAGGCCCAACGAATGCGCAAGCGATCGCTATATCGCTGAGCTCCCTGCTCCGGCGAAAGGCCGGTACGCCTGGTTACGCAGGCAGAGTGCGCGCGATTGGATCAGTCTCTGGCCATGTATATGAACTTCGCTAGATTCGTTTTTAAAGGGGGAAGGTATGGGTTTAGCTCCACTTTCATCAGCACAGCAGAGGATCAGAGACCAAACTGTCAAATCAGCAGGGGCCTCCACGTTTTGGGGCTTCATTGGGTGGTCTCTCGCCCTGGTTGCTGGGGTATTCGTTTTGGTAAACCTTTCATTATCATCTGTATTTAGGCCGGGAGCGGTCCAGGCTATTGCCTTTTTTATTAGTGCTGGAGCGGTCTTCGCTTATTGGAGGCTTGGTTATGAGAAAAGGCGGCTAAAAATTTATAACTCAAAGGCTGCAGATGTTCAGTGTGCAGCCTGCTCATCGCCATTCGCAATTGAAGAAGTTGGGAGGCAAAAGTCGCTGGTTACAGCAATACCAAGATCTTCTGTTTCCTCATCTCAGGGGCAGACAAATTATGGGTCCAACGGTGACAATTGGCGCACCTATGTGGATGTTACGACGACGACATGGACCGAAGAGATGTACAACATAACGATCGAGAAGCAGTGCGTTGTGTGTAATAACAGAAGCACATCTACGCATAGCGTAACTGAAAAGAAAAATAGTCGATCAGGAACTGAAAGAAAATACTATTAATTATGGAGGGAGATTAAAGTGCTCCAGGTCTGGAAATCTATCAGTCGAGCGGACGCCTCGAATAACCTGCTGATTTTGGCGTGACTAGTTTGCAGCGGTGATAACAGGCCGCACTGGCGTGGGCCGATTGGGCGGTTTCCGTCTGATTTTGCGATTTTTGGCGCCTTCCGGTGCCATTTCGGCCTTACGCAAGCGCACTTCTCCCTTCCTGCCAAGCGAGACGTTTGAAGTTGTAGACCAGGTTGGCCATGCCGATTTTCATCCTGCTGGCGCGCTCGATACCGATGGTCCGGATAAACAGCCCTATCTGCATCGCCTAGCCGTGCATGAACGAGGGGGCGTGGGATAAGTGCGCCTCGAGAGCAGAAAAACTACGTAATGGCGTAGAAACGAACAAGCCGGGCCTCAAAATGGTCAGAGTAGCGCCTGATCAACCCGCAATCGACGCACAGGCGTCAAAGCGCGAGGTTGATAGAGGCGCCTACTTTATCCGTGAAAGCCGTTCAGACATTCAGTGCTTTTGATTGGTCATTCGATCAACATAGGCAATGCCGATAGCCGATAGAATAAACACACTATGGATAATCGTTTGCCACATCACATCTTCGCTGGTCGTCGTGCTGCCAGGCGAGCCGATGCTGCTGGCTTCGATGAAGGTGCGAAGAAGGTGTATGGAAGAGATCCCGATGATAGCCATTGCTAGCTTGACCTTGAGGACGCCTGCATTGACATGGCTCAGCCATTCGGGCTGATCAGGATGCTTCTCTAGCCCCATGCGTGATACGAACGTTTCATAACCGCCCACAATGACCATTACGAGCAAGTTGGAAATCATCACGACGTCGATTAGCCCGAGGACCACAAGCATGATCTGCTGCTCACCAAATTGATGCGCGTGCAGGATCAGGTGCAAAAGCTCCTTGAGAAAGAGGAATACGTATACGCACTGAGCCGCGATCAAGCCGAGGTAGAGTGGAAGCTGCAGCCACCGTGAACTGAAGATGACGAGCGGGAGGGGGCGAAGGCGTGAAGTCGAATCTGAGTTGGTCATGGCCATCAGTTTACCAACCCTCCATCAGCAAAGCAAAGACCTTCATTTGATCTCCAGGCCGGGCTAGGAGACAGCACCGGGAGCTGCGCCATATCGACGTATCGACAGCCAGCCTGTTCTCTGCTCGCCCCTTCCGTCGCGATTGGCCGTGCAGGGTATAAGGTTCTTAGCCGCTGTCCACGCGGTGCAACTTTAATGGGGAACAGCGCCGAGCTCAAAGCCTGTATTGTCGTGCATGGCAAAGCGGTCAACGATATCGGCACTGTCTTCATTGTAGCCGAGTACGTTCACTTAGCCTTGCCTCGACTATCTCCGCAAGTGCCGGGTCAGCGACGGACGCAGCATTGCGCCAAGTCTGTTTGACCTCTTTGAAAAGGGCAAACCTTTGCAAAAGGCCTCATGCGGGATTCGAACTCATTCAGATCATATAATTATCAATAACTTACGTCCCAGAGAAGGTTCGACGCCGGTCGACTGCCCCCCGCCAAGCCGGCATGTCCTCGAATCCATCGCAAAGTCGCGATACTTAGGCCACGCTCAAGGCGATCCGTGAAGTGCTATCGCTTGGCGATACAGAATATCTGGCTGATGCCGGGTTCCGATCCGATCACGTTATCCTCGCGAACCTCAAGGCAGCGGCATCCGGTCTGCTCGATCAATTCGAAAACGAATTTCTGAGGCAGCGCGTTCATCTCCATCTTCGGTTGGCTGTTGTTGAGATATGTTTCCGCAGAAAACGACTGATTTTCCAGGAAGGTTGGCAGTTGGATGATGGCAACCCCGCCACTTGCAAGCGATTGAAGCAGCCGTTCCATAATCGCGGCCATGATGGGCGGAGGGTTATGCTGAAGCACTATCCTGCTGATGATCAGATCAAAGCCGCCCAAGGCGGAGATATCGTCGAGGCCCTCCATGGCTTTGAACTCGACATTACGGATTAAGCGCTTTTGCGCCTCTTCGCGTGCCACCCGCAAATGCGGAGCTGAGATATCCATGCCGACCACCGTTTCGGCATAAGGTGTCAGCGCGAACGTGAGGCGCCCCACTCCGCAACCGAAATCGAGCGCCTTTTTGAAGGACAAGGGCCGATCCGCCCGCTTCAGGAAGTTGAAGTCACGTTCAACGCTTCGGACGCCGGAGAGATAGAATGAATCGATATTCTTCTGAAGATTTTCCTGTTTGAAATCATCAGAGGTCAAGACCGACCAGTGTGGCTCGGTTTCCCCAAATTCACACCACGCGCTTGCGATGCGCGAGAGCATGTTGGTCATTTGATCACCGGTGCAATTGAGATCGGTTCCATGACTTGTGGCATCAAGGAAACGCCCAACTGGAGGGGGGCCAACCTCCAACCCCTGTTTGCGCTTGAACTCGGCGCTTGCAAGAAACGCGCTTCTGAGATTGGCAAGGTCGGGGCTGGCCATCGCGGCCAGAATGACATCCTCATTCTCCGGTTCCCGACCGAGGATGAGGCGGTAAGCGTTTACGACATCATTGCGGTTAACTGGCATGGGCTACTTCGCTCCACGGGATGATCAGGGCTTGATGAATTCCTAAGATGCTGATCAATATGGATAATTCGAAACTGGCTGTCTACCCGTTTCTTTCCAGTCGATTAGGCCCTCGCTGGCCGCCTCTTGTCGCAGGCAAAGGAAGGGCCCCGCCGCATTTCTGCGACGAGGCCCACGCTCAGGTACCAATTTGAGCTCAGAATTTGCCGAGAAGCGTGACGATCCCCTGATTGCGGCTCATGCCAACTCCGGTGTTCACTCCCTGCGGCGCGAGGTCGCCGTAATCGGAGTAGCGGTATTCGACGCGGATCGCGTAATTGCTGCCGAGATCGATTTCCCCGCCTACGCCGATGCGTATTCCGCCGAAGGATTCTTCCTCCGAAACCGGGCCGGTTCCGGCGTCATATGCGACTTCGATGGATGCATCGGTGTAGCCGGCCTTCACGAACAGAAGCCCATTCCGGCCGGTCCGGTAGCCAAGACGCCCGCCGACATAAAGATCGCGGCCCGCGTTGACCGAAAGCCTGTCGCCGGCTGCAATCACGTCCGCGGCCGAGACACCAACGCTCGAATCGGTGTATTCGGCCTCGACACCAAATACCAAACCATTGCGGGTCTCGAAGTCGTAGCCGATCGTGATCCCCGGCATGATGTCTTCTTGCGCGTCGGACACGCCGCCGGCCTCGAGGTTGACGCTGTCGATACCGATAATGGCGCCCGCGACGAACTTGCCGCCTGCGGTTTCATTATCCTGAGCCATGGCGGGAGAGGCGAAAAGCACGGCTGCGGCGGCACTCGCCAGAACTGCGTATTTCATGTTCGACCTTTGTATTGCCCTGGATTGAGCTTCAGGGGCAATTATTGGCGAAGGCCTCATAAATCCTTAAAATAGCCCTATATTTATCGCGATGACAGGTCGCAGGCGGGCAGTCTGGAGTGTTGCGGTGCCTACAGCGCCCCCACCGGAAACGCTGCCGCGCTGACCGCCGCTTGAATCGCCGCGCGCTCGGCCGGGGACAGGTCCGGGTGCCACAGATCGAAGATCAGGATCACCCGCAAGGCATCTGTCTCGTTCTTGGCCTCGTGCTCGATGGTGTCGTCGAACACCCAGCTCTGACCCTCGGCAAAATCGCGGGTTTCGGCGCCCACCCGGAACCAGCAGCGGTTCGGCACAATCAGCGGCAGGTGGCACAGCAACCGGAAATTCGCGACCCCGACATGGGGCGGGATGTGGGTGCGCGGGGCGAGCAGCGAGAACATCGCATTGGCGGCGCAACCTGCGATCTGCGGCTGATCCATCTGCGCAAGGAAGTCCATCGTCACCGGGCAATGCGCGGCATTGGCGGCCACCTTCACCCCGCGCTCGATCAGATGGATCGCGGTCCAATCGCGATTGTGGTTCAACTCGCGCCACTGTGCGAGCGGTTCGCTGTCGTTGTATTTGACGTAAGGGACCAGGCTCGCGTCCGGCGCATTGGCGACCCCGTCCATTTCGGCTCGGATCGCGGGGGTGAGGCGTTCGAGTTCCTCCGCCCAGGGAAAGCCTTCGCGGTCGTGGAATTCGCGCTCGCGCAGGCCGGGGTAGGCGAAATGGGTCGCTTCGGAATGGTAGGTGCGCGTCGTGCGGGCGATGTTGGTAGCAAACCGCTCCGCCCGCCGGCGTTCTGCCGGGGTGAGATCAGCGCCGCTGGCCTCGACCGCGGCGCCGAGCCTGTGTTGCAGCGTGTTCTGATGTTCGGCCCAGAGCGCTTCGGCGCGCGTGATGGTCTGCACCAGCATCGGCGGCAAAGGATGGGGACGCGGCTGCGCAAGCGCGCGGCCATAGGCCTCGCCCGCGTCGGGATGGCCGACGGAATCGAGCAGGTGCGCCCGCATCAGCAGGTTCATGAAATCAAGTGGTGCCAGCGCCAGCGCCCGGTCAATCGCCTCGACCGCCAGCACCGGGGCACCCGCCATCTTCCGCACTGTGGCGAGCCGTTGCCAGAAATCGGGCGACGGCGGATCAAGCCGCGCGGCTTCTTCAAGGATCGCTCGGGCCTGAACCAGATCGCCCGCGCCAAGGGCACGGTCGGCGGCGGCGATACGTTGGGCCAGTTCGGGGGTGAGCGTGGTCATGCGCGGGCCGTCACCAGCCAAGCCTTGGCACGAAGCATCACGCCTTCGCCTTCGCGATAGTGGCGGGCGAACATGGCGGTGAGGTCAGCCCTTGCCGCTTCGCGCACGGCATCGCCCTGCTCTGCCAGCACTCTGCCGACTGCCATTGCGGCCAGCACGAAATCGGTCGCCTCCTCGGGCGATGCGCCCGGGCCGCCGACGGCTTGCAGGCCTTCATAGACGGCGACATCCATCCCGGCGAAGCCTGCTTCTTCCAGCACCGATCCCAGATAGCCCAAGTCCTCGAAGGCGAACGGCCCCGGCGCGCGCGGGGTGGCAGGCGGGATTTCGACGTGGCTGCGGACCACGCCCATCATCTCCATCATCCACAGATTGTCGCGCGGGTTGGCCCAGACCGCGAGGTCGATCCGCGCACCCGGTTTCAGCATCCCCCGCAGGTTGGTGAAGGCGGGAACCGGGGCTTCGAAGAACATCGAACCAAAGCGCGAGAACAGCCGGTCGAAGGGCGGTTCGTCCAGGCTGGCGGTCGCTGCGTCGGCGCAAACGAAGCGCGCGGTGCTGCCAGCATCTGCCGCGCGCTCCTTGGCCCGCGCGATCAGCATCGGCGCGACATCAAGGCCGAGCGCCGCGCCATCCGGCCCGACGGCTTCGGCAATGGCAAGCGTGGTCGCCCCGCCGCCGCAGCCCAGATCGAGCACCCGCTCGCGCGGCGCGTAATCCGCCCGCTCCAGCAAGGCTGCGCCGATCGGGGCAATCATGCTTTCGAACCGGTCAAGGCTCGCCAGCCAGCGCGCGCCCATCTCGCCCGCCCAGTCTTCGCCCTTGAGCGCTTCGGGTGCTGTCTCGGTCATGGTGTGTCCTTAGAAGTGCAGCGCCCGCCCGTAAGCGTCGAGCACGCTTTCATGCATCATTTCCGACAGCGTCGGGTGCGGGAAGACGGTCTGCATCAATTCGGCCTCGGTGGTCTCCAGCGTCTTGCCGACGGTGTAGCCCTGGATCAGCTCGGTCACTTCCGCGCCGACCATGTGTGCACCCAGCAGCTCGCCGGTCTTGGCGTCGAACACGGTCTTGATGAAGCCTTCCGCCTCGCCCAACGCGATGGCCTTGCCGTTGCCGATGAAGGGGAAGTTGCCGACCTTGATCGCGTAGCCCGCCTCCTTCGCCTTCGCTTCGGTGAGGCCGACGCTGGCGATCTGCGGGTGGCAATAGGTGCAGCCCGGTATGTTGTTGCGGTTCAATGGGTGCGGGTGGACTTCGGTGTTGCCGAGTTCCTGCGCGATAGCCTCGGCGCAGGTGACGCCTTCGTGGCTCGCCTTGTGCGCCAGCCACGGGCCGGGCGTGCAGTCACCGATGGCCCACAGGCCGGGGGTCTTGGTGCGGCCATAGGGATCGATCTGGATGAAGCCGCGGTCCATATCGGCAAGGCCATCGATGCCGATGTTCTCGGTATTGGGGACGATGCCGATGGCGACGATCACGTGGGTGAACTCGCTGGTGGCGGCAGTGCCGGACTTGTCCTTGATGGTGGCGGTGATGCCGCTGCCGGTCACCTTGATCGCCTCGACCCCGGCGCCGGTCATGATGGTGATGCCCTGCTTGCGGAGCGACTTTTCGAGGAAGGTCGACACGTCGGCATCTTCCACCGGCACGATCCGGTCGAGCATTTCCACCACGGTCACTTCACTGCCGAGGTCGTTGTAGAAGCTGGCAAACTCGATCCCGATCGCGCCCGATCCGATCACCAGCAGCTTTGCCGGGAGTTCCGTGGGGGTCATGGCATGGCGATAGATCCACACGCGCTTGCCGTCAGCGGGGGCAAAGGGCAGGTCGCGCGCGCGGGCGCCGGTGGCGACGATGATGTGCCTGGCGGTGAGGTTCTCTTCGCCCTTTTCGCCCTTCACCGTCAGGCTGTTGGCGCCGGTCAGCGTGCCGGTGCCCATGTGGACGGTGATCTTGTTCTTCTTCATCAGGTGGCCGATCCCCTGATTGAGCTGTTTCGCCACCCCGCGGCTGCGCTTGACGATGGCGGCAAGGTCGGCCTCGATGCCAGTAGCAACCAGCCCGTAATCCTTGGCGTTCTGCATGTAGTGGAAGATCTCGGCCGAGCGCAGCATCGCCTTGGTCGGGATGCAGCCCCAGTTGAGACAGATGCCGCCGAGGTTCTCGCGTTCCACAATCGCGGTCTTGAGCCCCAGCTGCGCGCAGCGAATCGCCGCGACATAGCCGCCGGGGCCGGAACCGAGCACGATCACGTCATAGGAGGCGGACATTCAGATGATCCCTTTTGAAGCTGAACGATGAGACACTTGAGACACTGCCCTGAAACAGAAAACCTGTCCCCGGACAGAGGCCGGACGTTGAGGGCGCGATGCACGCGGAAAGGGGCGGTGGCGGATCATCATGGGCATGGTGCCAACGCCCGCCGGAGTAGGACAGCAGTTCATGACGCCGGGCTCTGCGCAAGCGCCCGCGGGCGGCCGTCCTCACCGATCAACACGAACTTGAAGGTGCCGCGCGCGACTGTTTGCGTGGCCTCGCCATTACGTTCGCGGGCGATGGCTTCGGCGGCGATGGTCATCGAAGTGGTGCCGGTGGCGAGGATGTCGCAATAGACGCTGAGTTCATCCCCCACCGCCATCGCGCCCGGAAAGGCGAAGTCGGTCGCAGAGACCACCACGGCCTTGCCCTGCCCCACCCGGCTTGCGAGGCTGCCAGCGCCAAGCGCCATCTGCGCCATCAGCCACCCTCCGAACACCCCGCCATAGGGGTTGGTGTCGGCCGGCATGGCGGTGACGCGGATTTGGGGGGCGCGGCTCATAGCCCCTCTCCCCTTGCGGGAGAGGGGTTGGGGAGAGGGGGCTGCGCTGCGTCCAAAATCATACGCGCGACCCCTTCGGGATTGCCCAAAACATCGTTGTTCCAGAACCGCAAAACGCGAAAGCCTTGATCTGCCAGCCAAGCATCTCGCACCGCGTCAGCAGCGTTTTCCGCGTGCTGCGAGCCATCAGCTTCAACAATCAGCCGCTCGCCAAAACACACGAAGTCCACGATGTAATCGCCTAATTGCTCCTGCCGCTTGAACTTCAGCCCGCCGAGGCGCTGGCCGCGCAGCATCGACCACAGCTTTGCTTCGGAGTCAGTCGGTTCGCGGCGCATCCGTTTGGCCAGGGGGAGAAGATCGTGCTTGCCCCCTCTCCTTCCCACCGCTGCGCGGCGGGCCCCTTCCTCTCCCGCGAGGGGAGAGGAGGTGGGCACACCCATCATCACACCACCAGCCCCATCGGGTTCTCGCACAGCTGCTTGATCGCCTCCATCAGCTGCGCGCCGTCCGCGCCGTCAATGGCGCGGTGGTCGAAGCTGCCGCTGGCATGGAGCACGGTTGCCACCTCGATCGCGCCGTTCACGACATAGGGCTGCTGCTGGCCTGCGCCGACCGCAAGGATCATGCCCTGCGGCGGGTTGATCACTGCGTCGAACTGCTTGATCCCGAACATGCCGAGGTTGCTGAGGCTCGCCGTGCCGCCTTGGTATTCGTGCGGCATCAGCTTGCCATCGCGCGCCTTGCCCGCGAGCGTCTTCATCTCGGTCGAGATCGCGGCGAGGCCCTTCGTATCGGCGCTGGTGATCACGGGCGTGATCAGGCCCGAGGGCGCGGCCACGGCCACCGAGATATCGGCGCGGCTGTAGCGGCGCAGCGTGTCGCCGTGGAAGCTGACATTGCACTGCGGCACGCGCACCAGCGCGCGGGCGAGCGCCTTGATCAGCAGGTCGTTGACCGACAGCTTCACGCCGTCCGGTTCCAGCGACTTGTTCAATTGTGCGCGCAGTTCCAGCAGCGGATCGAGCCGGATGTCGATGGTGAGATAGAAGTGCGGGACCGTCTGCTTGCTCTCGGTCAGGCGGCGGGCGATGACCTTGCGGACGCCGGACAGCTTTTCCTCGGCGAAGGGCGCGCCGCCTTCGATGGCGGGTGCCGGAGCAGGGGTCGGTGCGGCAGCCGGAGCCGGAGCACTGACGGCGGCAACGGGTGCCGGAGCAACTGCGCCGGGGGTGAAGCTGTCGACGTCTTCCTTGACGATGCGGCCATTGGGGCCAGTGCCTTGCACCAGCGCAAGGTCGATGCCCTTGTCGGCGGCGATCCGCTTGGCGAGCGGCGATGCGATGATGCGCTCTCCCGAAGCAGCCGAAGCAGCCGGAGCGGGCGCAGGCGCAGCGGCCGGCGCAGGTGCGGGGCTGGCCGACACGCCGCCCGAGCCGATTGCCGCCTCGACATCTTCCTTGGTGATCTTGCCCTTGGGACCGCTGCCCGTGACGCTGGCGAGATCGACGCCATTGAGTTCGGCCAGCTTGCGCGCGGTCGGGGTGGCGGCGGGGCCTTCGGCAGCAGGAGCCTCGGCAGCCGGAGCAGGCGCAGGCGTAGGCGCAGCTTCCTCGCCCTCCACCGCAAGCCGCGCGATCACCGCGCCGACCTTCACGCCTTCGGTGCCTTCGGCGATCAGGATTTCGGCGATCACGCCTTCATCGACCGCTTCGAACTCCATCGTCGCCTTGTCGGTCTCGATCTCGGCCATGACATCGCCGGATGTGACGGTGTCCCCCACCTTCACCAGCCATTTGGCCAGCGTGCCTTCTTCCATCGTCGGCGACAATGCCGGCATCTTGATGTCCAGGGCCATGATCCGCGAAACTCCCGTTATCGATCCTTGGCCCGTCTCTGGCCAATTCCCTAGCGGCGGGCAAGGCCCAGAATGGGGGTTGAGCGCTGGGGACTTGCCAATCCATACGAATGCATTGATACCTTCGCGCCCAACGGGGCCTCGAAAACATGCGCACATTTCTGGTCATCATCGACGAGAGCGAGGAGGCAACCGCCGCCTTGCGCTATGCCGCGCGAAGGGCGGCAGTCGTGGGCGGCGCGGTGCATTTGCTCGCGCTGGTGCCGCAGCAGAACTTCAGCGCCTTCGGCGCGGTGCAGGCCACGATCGAGGCCGAAGCGCGCGACCGGGCCGAGATGCTGGCGCATGGCGTTGCGGGCAATCTGCTGGCCGAAAGCGGGATCATGCCCACGATCTCGGTCAAGATCGGTCAGGGGCAACGGATCGTCAGCGAGTTCCTTGCCGAACACAAGGAAGTCGCCGCGCTGGTGCTGGGCGCGGCCAAGGGCGGCGCGCCCGGACCGCTGGTGACGCATTTCTCGGCTGCGGCAGGCAACCTGCCCTGCCCGCTCTACATCATCCCCGCCGATTACGACGAGGCCAAGAGCGACCACCAGGCCTAGGGCAGGCGTAAGGCGCTACTTCTTGCGCCCCTGATGCCGGATATTGCCGGGCCGCCCGCGCTGGCCGACCATGAACTTGCCCGCTTTCTTCGGCCCGCCGAGCCCGCGCTTGCGGTCATCGGGACGGGTGCCGCGTGCCTCGATCCGGCTCGCGTCGGCGTCCGGCAGCACGAATTTGAGCGCGCCGGTCAGCGGATTGGCTTCGGCAAGCTTCAGCTTCAGCCGGTCACCACTGGCATAGGTCGTCCCGCTGTCGCTGCCGATCAGCGCCTGCGCCGCCTCGTCATGGCGGAAATATTCGCCCCCCAGCGTGGAGATCGGCACCAGCCCGTCACCGCCAAGCCCGACGATGGTGGCAAAGAAGCCGAAGCTTTGGACGCCGGTGATGCGGGTGTCGAACACCTCGCCCACCCGGGCCGACAGCCACGCCGCGACATAACGGTCGATGGTGTCGCGCTCGGCCTCCATCGCGCGGCGCTCGGTCTGGCTGATGGCATCGCTGACCTGCTGGAGGCTCGCGCGGTCACGGTCGGACAACCCGCTGGTGGCTGGGATTGACCCCGGCGGGGCGGGCTGTTCAAGCTTGTAGGCGTCCACCAGCGCGCGGTGCACCAGCAGGTCGGAATAGCGACGGATCGGCGAGGTGAAATGCGCGTATGACCCGAGGCTCAGGCCGAAGTGTCCGGCATTGGCGGGGCCATAATAGGCCTGAGTCTGGCTGCGCAGCACCGCCTCCATCACCAGCGCCTTTTCCGCCTCGTCGGTCACGTCCTTGAGCATCCGGTTGAACAGGCCCGGCGTCACCACCTGACCCAAAGCCAGCTTCTTGCCCATCGTGGCGAGGTAATCGCGCAAAGCGATCAGCTTTTCGCGGCTCGGCGGTTCGTGGATGCGGTAGACGACAGGCGCGGTCTTGGCTTCCAGCGCCTTGGCCGCGGCGACGTTGGCGGCGATCATGAAGTCCTCGACCACGCGGTGCGCATCGAGCCTTTCGCGGATCGCGATCTCGGCGATCTGGCCCTTGGCGTCGAGCACCACGCGCCGCTCGGGCAATTCCAGCGCCAGCGGATCACGCGCATCGCGGGCGGCGGCAAGCGCCTTCCATGCCTCCCACAGATTGGCGAGGAATTCGGGCGGATTGCCCGCATCGACGGCCTTCTGTGCATCCTCGTAAGCGATGTTGTGCGCAATCCGCACCAGAGCGCGGGTGAAGCGGAAACTGCTCACCTTGCCGTCAGCGTTGATGTGCATGTGGCAGGCCATCGCCGCACGATCCTCGCCCTCTTTGAGCGAGCACACATCGGCGGACAGGATTTCCGGCAGCATCGGCACCACGCGGTCAGGGAAATAGACCGAGTTGCCGCGCTTCCTTGCTTCGCGGTCGAGCGCGCTGCCGGGGCGGACGTAGAAGCTGACGTCTGCGATGGCGACCAGTGCGTTGAAGCCGCCTTGCCCGTCCGGCTCGGCCCAGATCGCATCATCGTGGTCGCGCGCGTCGGCGGGGTCGATCGCGACGATGGGCAAGTGCCGCAGGTCTTCGCGGGTCTTTTCCGACAGCTTGAGCTTGGCGGAGCGCGGGGCTTCCTCCAGCACCTCTTCGGGGAACACGTTGGGGATGCCGTGCTTGGCAATCGCGATCAGGCTGAAGCTGCGCGGCGCGAGCGGATCGCCGATCACTTCGATCACCTTCACCCCTGCGCGGTCCGAGCGGCCCATGCGTTCGGCGATGACCAACTGGCCGGCCTCGGCCTCGCCGCGGTCGGCGATGGGAGTGGACTGGCGCACGCGCTTGTCCACCGGCGCGAGCCACGCCTTGCCGGTCTTGTCGATCTCGACCACGCCCATCAGCCCCTCGGTGCGCGAGGGAAGCTTCTTCATCACATGCGCGCGCCAGCCCGTTTCCGTTTCTTCGGTACGGGCGAGCACGCGGTCACCGCGCTTCAAGGCAGGCGGACGCTTCACGCCGGGCTTCGGGCGCGGTTCGCGGATGGTGAGGCGCGGCGGTTTGCCGGGGGCTTCGGGGTCCCAATTGTCCGGCTCGGCGATCAACTCGCCGTCGTCGATATCGACGATCTTGAGCGTCGTGACCTTCGGCACCCCGCCCATCCGGTGGAAGGCGCTTTTCTTGCCGTCGATCAGCCCGTCTTCGGCCATGTCCTTGAGCAGGGCCTTCAATTTGATCTTCTCCTGCCCCTTCAGCCCGAAGGCCTTGGCGATCTCGCGCTTGCCGGCGGGAATGTCGGAGGACTGGATGAAGTCGATCACCTGCTGCGGTGTCGGCATACCTTGGGGGAGTTTGGGGGGTTTGGGCATGATTGGAGCCCTAACCCATCAATCTCGTCATTGCGAGGAGCCTTTAGGCGACGCGGCAATCCACGGACGAACGTCGCAACAGGCAGATAGCCTTGCCCATGGATTGTTTAGCTTCGCTCGCAATGATGAAGGTTACTCCTTCGCCACCGGCTCGAACGCCCCGCCGGGGACGGCGCTGGATACGGGGGAGCAGTATTCGTCCGCGCAGGCCGCGACGCCGAATATCCAGTCGTCCCCGCGCACGCCGTCGATCCGGCGTGCATAATCGTGGGTCGGCTTGTCGCGGCCTTCAACGATGGCGGGCATGGTCTCGGCATCGTTGTTCTGCCAGCCGCTCTCATCGGTGCGGCGGCGGACAAGGCGGAAGGCGTCAGAGCCGGGAATCCATTTCCATTCCAAGCTCGTGTATGTCTTCACCGCCGCATCGACCGTCACCTTGGGCGGCATCGGCGCCCGCGCCAGCGCGTCGAGCGCCCGCACATTCAGCTTCGTCACCCCGGCAAGATAGGCGAAATCCATCTCCTCGATGGTGTCGCCGTAGAACACGCCGTTCTCGGTGCGCAGGTCCTGATGCTGGTGGTCATAATCCTCGACCCCCACGGAGAAGCGGATCGCGGGGTAGCCCTTTTGCAGGAACGGCACCTGATCCCCGCCCCGCCCCATGCGGTCGGTGCGCCAGATCTGGCGGACTTGCAGGCCATCGGGATGCTTCTCTGCCAGCCCTGACACCCAGCGCGACAGGTTGCGGGAGGGCGTGTCGTTTTCGCCGCCAAACCGGGTCTGCGCCGCGCGCAGCCGGTCGGTCAGGTCGGCGCGCGGGCCTTCGGAGAAGACGCGCACAACCTTGGGCTCGCAATATCCGTCCGCGCCGCAGGAATTGCCGACGATGTCGTTGTTGAGCACGGCCTTCACCGTGAAACCCTGCGCCTCGGCCCAGTTCGCAAGAAACTGCCCGCCGTGAAGCCCCTGCTCCTCGCCCGAGAGCAGCGCGTAGATGATCGTGGTGGGGTATTTCGTGCCGCTCAGCACCCGCGCCGCCTCGATCACCAGCGCTGTGCCAGAGCCATCGTCATTCGCACCCGGCGCGTCGGAGGTCGCATCCATCACGTCCGACACCCGGCTGTCGATATGGCCCTGCACGATCACGACCTCGTTCGGGCGCTCGGTACCGCGCTGGATCGCGACGGCGTTGCGCACCAGCGTCGGCGTAGGAATGCGTGAGCCTGTCACGGTTTCGCCAATGGGGAGGACTTCAAGGCAATCGCCGCACTGCGCCCCGATGCGCTTGAAGTCGGCCAAGCCCCAATCGACCGCCGCGCCGATCCCGCGCTCGGGATCGGTCTGCGATGACATTGTGTGGCGGGTGCCGAAACCGACGAGGGTTTCGACATCGCTTTTCAGCCGTTCTTCGGAGACGGCTTCGGCAGGATGGGTCTGGGCAGCGAGCGGGGCTGCGGCAAGAGAGGCAAGAAGGATGGCGCGTTTCAACATGGCCCGCCTTGTTGCGCTGATCCTGCACGAACACAACTCTCGTCATTCCCGCGCAGGCGGGAATCCAGCTACCGGCCACATAAAGCTGGATCCCCGCCTGCGCGGGGATGACCGGGGAAGTAATCAATAAGCGCGGGCGATCAGAATACGCTCGGTCGCGGGTGCTCCGGTGAAGATGCACACGCCGCTTGCCGCATCGCCGCCGCGCGGCACATTGCGGATGGTGAGCTTCAGCGCCTTCAGCTTTTCGACGACCTTTTCAAGAACATCGCCGGTCGGCTTGGACCATTCGACCTCGACCCAGCCGGGATACTTTCCGCCATTTTCGAAATGGGCCGCAACGCCTGCCCAATCGGTCACACCGCGGGTGATATTGGCATCACGCCGCGCGCGGGCTTCTTCGTAGAGGCTGGACTGGATCGCTTCGAGCACCGCGCCCGCCTCGGCCACGAAATCGGCGTGGGCCGGATAGGTGAAGGCGGGCTTGCCGTTGGCGGCGTTCCACAACTGGTCGCGGCGCAACACGGCGATCTTGCCGTCCGCCATGTCGCGCGGGCCGACTTCGATGATGACGGGCGCGCCCTTGCGAACCCAGTCCCAGCGCTTGGCCGCAGCCTTGCCGGGCTTGGTATCGAGCAGCACGCGGATGCGTTCGCCCAGGGCAGTTTGGCCTGCGAGCGCGGCGCGCACGCCTTCGCAATAGGCGATCAGTTCGGCGTCTTCGGGCGCTTCGCGCAGCATCGGGATGATGACGATCTGTTGCGGCGCAATCGCGGGCGGAACGCGCAGGCCGTCGTCATCGCCGTGGGTCATGATCACCCCGCCGATGAGCCGGGTCGACACGCCCCAACTGGTGGTATGGCAGAACTGCTGCGCGCCCTCGCGGTCCTGATACTGGATGCCGGCCGCATGGGCGAAATTGGTGCCGAGGTAATGGCTCGTTCCCGCCTGCAGCGCCTTGCCGTCCTGCATCATCGCCTCGATCGACCAGGTCTCGACCGCGCCGGGGAAGCGTTCGTTCTCGGGCTTTTCGCCTGCGATCACAGGCAGCGCGAGATCATCCTCGGCGCAGGCGCGGTACATTTCCAGCGCGCGGTGGGTTTCGGCCAGCGCCTGTTCGCGGTTCTCGTGCGCGGTGTGGCCTTCCTGCCAAAGGAATTCGCTGGTGCGCAGGAACATCCGCGTGCGCATTTCCCAGCGCACCACATTGGCCCACTGGTTGGTGAGCAGGGGCAGATCGCGCCAAGATTGGATCCAGCGCGCCATCGCATCGCCGATGATCGTTTCGGACGTCGGGCGCACCACCAGCGGCTCTTCCAGCTTGGCGGCGGGATCGGGGATCAGCCCGCCCTTGCCATCCGAAATCAGGCGGTGGTGGGTGACGACTGCCATTTCCTTGGCAAAGCCTTCGACGTGTTCCGCCTCACGGGTGAAATTGGCGAGCGGGATGAACAGCGGGAAGTAGCAGTTCTGCACGCCTGCCGCCTTGATCCGGTCGTCCATCAGGCGCTGGATGCGCTCCCAGATGCCGTAGCCCCACGGCTTGATCACCATGCACCCGCGCACGCCCGATTCCTCGGCGAGGTCGGCGGCGCTGATGACTTCCTGATACCACTTGGCAAAGTCGTCTTCGCGCTTGACGGTCAGCGCGTGGCGGATCTGGGACACGGAATGGATTCCTGTTTGAACGGGTGCGGGCGGTGCGCCGCGAAGGCGCGCCGCTATCAGCGCTATTTGCCCAATTCGTCCAGCTTCTTTTGCATCGCCGCCATCTGTTCGCGCAGCACAGCGATCTCGTCACGGCTTTCTGGCGCAGCCGGTTTGGGCTTGTCCTTGGACTTGCCCATGCCCGGCAGGAACACATCGGCGGCAGCGCGCATCATCGCCATGTTGGTTTCATGGATCGCGGCAAACGGCGTCGCGCTGAGGCCCTTTTCAAAGGCTTCGCGGATCTTGCTCTGGTTGTCGCGGAAATTGGCCATGCTGGCTTCGAGATAGGACGGCATCATTGCCTGCATCGAATTGCCATACATGCCGATCAACTGGCGCAGGAAGCTGACAGGCAGCATCTGCTCGCCATTGGCTTCTTCGTCCATGATGATCTGGGTCAGGATCGAATGGGTGATGTCGTCGCCCGTCTTGGCGTCGAGCACTTGGAACTCGACATTCTCGCGCACCATCCGGGCGAGATCCTCAAGCGTAATATAGCTGGATGACGCGGTGTTGTAGAGCCGCCGGTTGGCGTATTTCTTGATTGTAATCGCATCGCCCGCTGCGCCCGATGCTGCTTTTGCCCTGCCGACCATTGTTTTTTTGATCCCGTTAGTTGACCCCGGATAGTCTCTCTTAGCACCTGCACAAGCTGCAGTGCAATAAGCACCGGCCCAGCGGGTCAGCCCCGGCGCAACCGTCCGCCGATCACCGTCAGCATTTCGTATGGCGTCAAAGCGTTTTGCTGCGCAGCATCAGCGATGTTCCACGGCACGTCGAGCCAGTCGCCAGCGGCCAGATCAGTGGCCTGGGACAGGTCGACGACGACCATGTCCATCGACACCTTGCCGAGGATCGGCAGACGGCGCCCTTCGTGCCACAAGGCGTTGCCGGGGCCGCGGCTGCGCAGGAAACCGTCGGCGTAGCCCATCGCAACCGTGCCGACCGGCATCGGTGCCTGCGCGGTGAAGGTAGCGTTGTAGCCGACACTGTCGCCGGCAGCGAGCGTGCGGGTCTGGAGTATCGCGGCTTGCACCTGCGCGACGGGGCGGATCACGCCCGCCAACTCCGGGCGCGGCACCCCGCCATAAAGGGCAAGGCCGGGGCGGGTCAGATCAAAGGCAAAGTCCGCGCCCAATCCGATCCCGGCACTGTTGGCGAGGCTGGCGCGGCGGTGCGGGATTGCTCCCAGAACGGCCCGAAAGGTGTCCAGTTGGCGCGCGTTCATCGGGCTGGCATCCTCGTCCGCGCTGGCGAGGTGGCTCATCAGAATGTCAACCTCAAGCGCTGAAATTAGCGCGTCATTCGCGTCACTTGGCGCAATGCCGAGGCGGTTGATTCCGGTGTCGACCATCAGGTGGCACCGCCCGCCCCCGCTCGCGGTCCAGCGTTCCGCCTGTTCCAGCGAGTTGATCACCGGCACTACCCCGACGGCGCGGGCATAGGCACATTCAGCCTCGTTCATCACGCCGTGAAGCACGGCCACAGCCTCGCCCGGCACGTGGGCAATCACGCGCGCGACCTCGCTCCAATGGGCGACGAAGAACGTCTGGCAGCCCGCATCGCGCAGCACCGGCACGCAGGCTTCCACGCCGAGGCCATAGCCATCCGCCTTGACCGCTGCTCCGGCGCTGGCTGCTCCCGAGAGAGCATCAAGCGCCTGCCAATTGGCAGCCAATGCAGCGCTATCGACAGTCAGGCGGAGGCAGGCAGGGGGCAGAGCAGAGCTGGCTTTGCCCGTCTCGCCGCCCAAGGCATCGTCAGTCATCTGCAAAATCCGTCGGCGGGCCGCCCGGAATGCCCCACCATGCCACCACCAGCCCGAAGGCGACGACGACCCACGTGTACCACAGCCCGGCGTAGATATCGCCGGTGCGCGCCACGATCACGCCTGCGATCAGCGGCAGGAAGCCGCCAAGATAGCCTGCGCCGATGTGGTAGGGGATCGACATCGAGGAATAGCGGATACGCGGCGGGAACATCTCGGACAGCAGCGCCGCGACCGAACCATAGGTCAGCGCCGACAGCATCCCCAGCGCCAGCAACACGCCCACGATCCCGATGACATTGGCAAGCGGCGGCTGCTGCTTGGCAAAGTCGAACCCGTAAGCGCCCAGCGCCGCGTGAATCCCCGTGCGCCGCGCCGCGCCATCGGCGAACCATGCCGGATCGATCGCAATCGGGTTACCGCCCGCCGTCACGCTCAGGCTCTCGCCCGGCGTCAGCGTGTAAGGCACGCCCGAAGCCGTCAGCGTCTCAAGCACCTTGCCGCAATCAGTCTGGTCGCGCTGGAACATCTCCGCGAAGGGATCAGTTTCGCACGCCGGCCCGCTGACCACGATCGGCGTGCGCTCCGCCGCTTCGGCGATGGCGGGGTTGGCGAAGCTGCCCATCAGCCAGAACAGCGGGAACAGCAGAGCGAGGCTCAAGGCCGCCCCGATGATGATCGGCTTCTTGCGCCCGACCCTGTCCGACCATTTGCCGATGATGACGTAGAAGCTCATCACGATCAGGCCCGACACCAGCAGCACCAGCTCCACCGTCAGATCATCGACATGCATCGGCCCGCGCAGGAAGCTCATGGCCGAGAAGAACCCAGTGTACCACACCGTCGTCAGGATGCCGGTGATGCCGAACAGGGCGACAAACAGCCGCTTGGGGTTGCCGGGATAGGTCATGCTTTCGACAAAGGGATTGCCCGCCGTCTCTCCGGCCGCCTTCATCGCCTGGAACACCGGGCTTTCCGACAGCTTCAGGCGCATCCACAGCGAGATCGCCAGCAGGCCGATCGACAGCAGGAACGGCACGCGCCAGCCCCATGCGGCGAAGGCGTCTGCGGGGATCAGCGCGCGGCAGGCCAGCACAACGATGATCGACAGGACAAAGCCGCCCGCAACGCTCGCCTGAATAAAGCTGGTGTAGAACCCGCGCTTTTCGGGCGGCGCGTGTTCGGCGACATAGATCGCCGCCCCGCCATATTCGCCCCCCAGCGCGAGGCCTTGCAACACCCGCAGCAGGATCACGATGATCGGCGCGGCCATGCCGATGGTATCGACCGTAGGGATCAGGCCGACGCCTGCGGTGGCGATACCCATCAGGGTGACGGTCACAAGAAAGGTGTATTTGCGCCCCAGCTTGTCGCCGAGAAAGCCGAACAGCACCGCGCCCAGCGGCCGGAAGGCAAAGCCCACCGCAAAGGTCGACCACACCAGCAGCAGGCCGAGCGTTTCATTGTCGGTGGCGTAGAACGCGTCCTTCAGGATGTATGCGAGCGTGCCGTAGATGAAGAAGTCGTACCATTCGAAAATGGTGCCGGCCGATGATGCGCCGATCACCAGCCGGATTTCGTTCTCGCTCGGCTCGCGGTCCGCGAGCGCCTGCGCCTCACCCATGTCTCACCATCCCCTTTGCCCTTGCGGGCGATCTCTTGCTCTCGTCCCTAGCGTCAGGGCGCGGCTTGGGAAAGCGCCTCGACCGCTGCCTTCCACGGCAATAGCAGCGCGCCGTGGCGACCGGGATGGGCCAGCGCGGGGGCGAGGGGTTCAAGCCCGGGCCATGACGGTAGATCGCCCTCGCCCGCCAGCCATGCGCTCAGATCTGTGGCAGTGGCTGCAATCCGTACGGGCTCGGCCCCGATCGCGCCTTGTGCCAGCAGCGCCGCTGATGCCTGCCCGATCGCACAGGCACTCACCCTCATGCCGATCCGGGCGACCCGCCCGCCGCCATCGAGCGCAAGCCCGAGCGCAATGACGCTGCCGCAGCTGCGCGAACGCGCCTCGGCGGACAGCGGCAACTCCGGATCGAAGGGATATTGCGCAAGCCCGGTCGCCAGCCCGAGCAGCGCTGGCGAATAGAGCTTCGCCTTCGGCTGCGCGCTCATGCCGGTCAGCGCCGCCGCTTGCCTGCTGCTCTGGCCGCTGCGGCCTCACGCGCTTCGGATTCGCTGCGCAACCGGTCACGGCGCACGGCGATGGCAGGAATAAGGTGGCGCGAGAAGTTATCGGCGGCGGAATAGGTCCGCGCATCGGTGATCCAGTTGGGCCGGCCAGTGTAGCCCCAGCTTTCATCGAAGCCGGTCACCAGCATGGCGAAGGCGAAGACCGCCATCAGCGCACCTTTCAGGCCGCCAAAGCCGAACCCGAGCACCCGGTCAACCGGCCCGAGCACTGCCCCGTCAGACGCACCGCTTGCAGTGCCGATAATGACCTTCATCGCGGCATAGGGGATCAGCAGCAGCAGGACGAAGGCAAACAGCGCAACGGCCGTTTCGCCGCGGTACAGCTTCCCCAGACCCTCGATCAGCGGAGGGTGGAGGTAGTGGAGCGCAAAAGCGGCCATGACCCATGCTGCAAGGCTGAGCACTTCCTGCACAAGACCGCGCATGAAGCCGCCAATGGCTGCAACAACCACGATGATGGCAATGATGATGTCGAGACCGGCCATAGAACGAAATGATTATGCGCTGCCCATCACCTGGTCAACGACGTTCGCAAGTGCGGAAAGTCCGCGATAATCCGCACCGGCGCTCCCGGTTGCCGCACCCGCCGGGCCATAGCACCGCGCAAAGCCGAGCTTGGCCGCCTCGCGCAGCCGCAAGGGGGCGTGAGCGACGGGGCGGATCTCGCCCGCCAGACTGACCTCGCCGAACCACGCGGTCTTGTCCGGCAGCGCCCTGTCCGCCAGCGCCGAGACCAGCGCAGCGGCCACGGCAAGATCGGCCGCAGGGTCGGTCAGGCGGTAGCCTCCGGCGATGTTGAGATAGACTTCGGCGGAGGAGAAATTGAGCCCGCAGCGCGATTCCAGCACCGCCAGCAGCATCGCGAGCCGCCCGCTGTCCCACCCCACCACCGCGCGGCGCGGGGTCGCGCCCGATTGCAGCCGGACGATGAGTGCCTGAATTTCAACAAGAACGGGGCGCGTGCCTTCCAGTGCCGGAAACACCGCGCTGCCCGCCAGCGGCATTTCGCGGCCCGACAGGAACAGCAGCGAGGGATTGGCGACTTCCTCCAGCCCCTCGGTTGCCATGGCGAAAACGCCGATTTCATCCACCGCGCCAAAGCGGTTCTTCAACGCGCGCAGGATGCGGTACTGGTGGCTGCGTTCGCCTTCGAAGCTCATCACCACATCGACCATGTGTTCGAGCACACGCGGCCCGGCGATGGCGCCGTCCTTGGTGACATGGCCGACGAGCACCACCGCGCAGCCGCTTTCCTTGGCGTATCGGATCAGCTCCAGCGCGCAGCCGCGAACCTGCGAGACAGTGCCCGGCGCGCCTTCGATCGTGTCGGAATGCATGGTCTGGATCGAATCGATCACCAGCAACGCAGGCGGTTCACCGCTCCCCAGCGTCGTCAGAATGTCGCGCACCGAGGTTTCCGATGCGAGTCGGATCGGCGCATCGGCCACGCCCATGCGGCTCGCGCGCAGCCGCACCTGCCCCGCCGCTTCCTCCCCGCTGACATAGACCACGTCATTGCCGCCGCGCGCGATGGTGGCGGCGCATTGCAGCAGCAGGGTCGATTTGCCGATCCCCGGATCGCCGCCGAGCAGCACCGCACTGCCCGGCACCAGCCCGCCGCCAAGCGCACGGTCGAATTCAGCCATGCCGGTGGATTTCCTGACGGGCAGCTTGGTCGGCGCATTCAGCGGTTCAAACATCACCGCCCGCCCGCCGCTCGACAGGTCATGCTTCTGCGAGAAGACCGTCGCCGGCACATCCTCGACCAGCGTGTTCCATGCCCCGCAATCGCTGCATTGCCCCTGCCAGCGGTGCGATACCGAGCCGCATTCCTGACACACATACCGGCGTTTCGATTTTGCCATAGCCGCACCCAATAACGAGAACAGATAACGAACGCAATTGCATTGCAGAGGTGATGCACGTTAGGAAGCAGACCATGCGGCAGAAAGAACTCCGCCTTGCTCTTGTGTGTTACGGCGGCGTCAGTCTGGCGGTCTATATGCACGGCATCACCAAGGAGGTGTGGCACCTTGCCCGGGCGAGCCGCGCCTTCCATCACCCGTCCGCAACCGCGCTGGACGGTGTGGCGGCGGCCTACCGCGAATTTCTGGAAGTGGTCGAGCGTGAGGGCGGGCTGCGCCTGCGGGTGCTGCCCGATATCCTGACGGGCGCAAGCGCAGGCGGGATCAACGCGGTCTTCCTGGCGCAGGCGCTCCATGCCGGGCATAGCCTCGAACCGCTTACTGACCTGTGGCTGGAAAACGCCGATGTCAGCGAGTTGACCGACCCAGAGGCCGAGCCGATGTGGCGCTATGCCAAGCTGTGGGCGCAGCCGATCGCGGAATGGTTCCTCAGCCGTCCGGGCAATGCGGTCAGCGCGACAGTGTCGCCCGAAACCCGCGAGGAAGTGCGCGCCAAAGTCTCGCGTCTGGTGCGCGGGCGCTGGTTCAGCCCGCCGTTTTCCGGATCGCGCTTTTCGGCGATGCTGTTCGAGGCGCTAGTGAAGATGGAGGCGGAGGGCGACGGCATCCCGCTGCTGCCCGCAGGCTACCCCGTCGATCTGGCCGTCACTGCCACGGATTTTCGCGGCCATCCCGAAACGCTCCGCCTCAACTCGCCCCCGCAGGTGGACGAGACCGAGCACCGCCTGCCGATCACGTTCCGCGCGCGGGTTGGCGAAGGCGGCGTGAAGGGGCTGGCCGACCGCCTCGAACTGGTGCTGGCCGCCCGCGCCACCGCGAGCTTCCCCGGTGCTTTCCCGCCGCTGACCCTCGCCGAGATTGACAATCTGGCCACTGCCGAGGGGCATCACTGGGAAGGGCGAGGCGCGTTCCTGTCGCGCATCATGCCCACCCATGTGGCCCGCGGCACGATCAACGATGTCGCGCTGATCGATGGCGCCGTTCTGGTCAATGCCCCTTTCGGCGCGGCGCTGACCGCGCTGCATGGCCGCCCCGCCCAGCGCGAGGTTGACCGGCGGTTTGTCTATCTCGATCCTCGTCCGGACCGTTCAGGTCCGCTCCCCGGCACCCGCCCCCGCGATATCGGCTTCTTCGGCGCGATCTTCGGCTCGCTTTCCACCATCCCGCGCGAACAGCCGATCCGCGACGATCTGGAACGCATCGACCAGCAATCGCGTGATGCAGCGCGGCTGAAGCGGATCGTGATGGACCTGCAGCCCGACATCGACCGCGCGGTGGAAAAGCTGTTCGGCTACACCTTCCTGCTCGACCGGCCCACGCCCAAGCGTCTGGCAGGCTGGCGGGCCAAGGCGCAGCAGGCCGCGGCCGAGCGCGCGGGATATGCCTTTGGCGCTTATGCCCTGACCAAGTTCGATGGCATCCTGACGGCGCTCGCGCGCCTGACCTTGAAGGCCGCCGGTCAGCCGATGGCCGATTGCGCCATGCTGGTGCAGGCCTTGCGCTGCGAGCTTGAAGCGCGCGGGCTGGACCAGCTGACGGATTCCCATGGCGGGGCTACGGCTGAGGCGATTGCCTTCTTCCGCGCCCATGACACCGGATTTCGCATCCGGCGCTTGCAGCTTCTCGCCCGCAAACTGGCGCGTGACTGGCAGGTCGATCCCGACATTTCCGAAGACGCGCTCGACCGTGCGCGTGACCGGCTGTACGAGATTCTCGCGCTCTACTACCGCGCGGACGAGGATGTGCTGCATTCGGCGGGCTTCCGCGAACTGGCAGCCGGCGCGCTCAATGCCCCCGGGGCCGTGCTCGATTTTCTCAGCGCCCACCGCTTGCTTCCGGCCACTGATCTCGCCGCCGAGGAACTGCTGATCGACGCGCTGGAGGACATGCCCAAAGACCTCAAGCGGCGGATGCTGCTGACCTATCTCGGCTTTCCCTTTTACGATGTCGCCACCCTGCCCCTGTCGCGGCGTGAGGGTCTGGACGAGTTCAACCCGGTCAAGATCGATCGGATCTCGCCCGATGATGCCCTATCGATCCGCGACGGTGGCACCTTGGCGACCTTGCGGGGCATCGAGTTCTACAATTTCGGGGCCTTCTTCAGCCGCGATTACCGCGAGAATGATTACCTGTGGGGACGGCTCCACGGCGCGGAGCGGATGATCGATCTTGTCGCCTCGACCGTGCCAGGCGGAATGCGTGCCGAAACCGTGGCGCAGGCCAAGCGCGCGGTGTTCCTTGCGGTGCTGGAGGAAGAGGAGATCGCGGGACGTTGCCAGCGCGGGCTGATCGACCAGATCCGGCTCGAAGTGCGCGAGCGGATTGGTTAGCCTCGCCGGTCTAGGCCCTTGCCCCGAAGAACAGCAGCATCACCAGCCGCGCATCCTCCGGCGTCGATCCGAAACCGGGCGCGGCATTGTGGAACTGCCAGGGCGAGAACAGCAGCAGCCGGTTGAACCGCGCTGGCACGCGCAAGGTGCGCTCCCACTTGGCAGGAAGCGTGGTGTCCTTGTTGACCACATCCTCGATCAAAGTGTTGATGTCGCTGTAGCCGGAAGCGGCAATCTTGGCCGGGTCTTGCGGCACGGCTTCAAGGCCGGTGCGCTTGTGGCGGAAGAAGTCGGTGCCGCCTGCACCGGGCTTGGCGCAATCTTCGGGGCGCGAGAGATAGAGGATGCCGGAATAGGCCGCTGGATCAATATGGACGCCGCTGCGCCCTTTGTCGGCCTTGCGCGTGAGGCGGCAGGCCCCATGCTGGGTGCCGGGCGCAGGGCCGAGTGTGAGGCCGAGCAGTCGCGACACCGCCTCGTCCACCCCGCTTGTTTCCAGCGGAGTGGAGGAATTAAGGCCGGGGAAATTGCCGTGTTGCCGGGCCGGATCATATTCCAGCGCCAGCGCCGCCCGGCGCGCGGCCCAAGGGTCCTTGAGGAAATCGTCGACGATCAGGAGCGAGGGCAGCATCGTGCGCGCCTCAGCTCCCGAACACGTCTTTCAGCTTGTCGAAAAAGCCGCGGCTCTCGGGACATTCATCGCCGGTTTCGGTGGCTTTGAACTCCTCGAGGATTTCCTTCTGGCGGCGCGAAAGCTTTGTGGGGGTTTCGACCACGATTTCCGCCACCAGATCGCCGCGTCCGCGCCCTTGCAGCACCGGCATCCCGGCCCCGCGAATGCGCAGTTGCTTGCCCGACTGGATCCCCGCAGGAATGTCGAGCCGGTTGGTCGAGCCGTCCAGATCGGGAATCTCGACACAGCCGCCGAGCGCCGCCGTGGTGAAGCTGACCGGCACGCGGGTGGCGAGCGTTGTTCCTTCGCGTTCGAACACGCGGTGCGGTTTGACGTGGAGGAAGATGTAGAGATCACCCGCCGGTGAACCGCGCTGCCCGGCCTCGCCCTTGCCTGACAGGCGAATGCGGGTGCCGGTATCGACGCCTGCAGGAATATCGACTTTGAGGGTCTGGGCCTTATCCACCCGCCCTTCGCCCCGGCAGTCACGGCAGGGGTTTTCGATCACTGTGCCGCGCCCGTTGCAGGCTGGGCATGGCCGCTCGATCACGAACAGGCCTTGCTTGGCGCGCACGCTCCCCATGCCGTTGCACAGGTTGCACTGGCGTTCGCTGGTGCCGGGCGTTGCGCCGGTGCCATCGCAGGTTTCGCAAGGCGCGCTGACTTCGATCTCGATCTCGGTCGATTTGCCGTGGAATGCCTCTTCGAGCGTGACCTGCATATCGTAGCGCAAGTCCGCGCCGCGCCGGTTCTGCTGGCGCTGCGCAGCCCCGCCGCCGAAGCCGCCGCCGAAGATCGTTTCGAAGATGCTGCCGATATCGGCAAAGTCGCCCTGCCCGCCGAAGGGACCACCGCCGAAGCCGCCGCCACCGCCGCCGCCGTTCATCCCTTGGGTGAAAGCGTCGTGGCCATAGCGATCATAGGCCGCGCGCTTCTGCGGGTCCTTGAGGCAGTCATAGGCCTCGTTGATGGCCTTGAACTTGGCTTCTGCGGTCGCATCGCCCGGATTGCGGTCCGGGTGAAACTTCATCGCAAGCTTGCGATAGGCGCTCTTGAGTGCTGCCCCGTCAGCTGTGCGGGCGCATTCGAGCGTGGCGTAATAGTCAGTCTGCGCGGTGGACATGTCTTTGACCTATTCCCCGTTGCCACCGCTTGCCGCCGCGCCGGATGCGTGATCCGGACACGGCAGCAAGCCTGTGGTTTGCATCGGGGCTTAGCCCTTCTTGTCTTCGTCGACCTCGGAGAACTCGGCGTCGACGACATCGTCGTCGGCCGGGGTTTCGCCCGAAGTCTCGGCTTCGGCATCCGGCCCTGCGGCCTGCTGCTGTTCGTAGATCTGCTGGCCCATCTTCATCGCCGACTGCGTGAGCGCCTGCGACTTGGCATTGATGTCATCGGCATCGCCGCCTTCGAGTGCGGTCTTGACCGCCGCGATGGCTTCCTCGACCTCGGTCTTGGTTGCGGCGTCGATCTTCGACCCGTGCTCTTCGAGCTGCTTTTCGGTCGCGTGCACCAGACTGTCAGCCTGGTTGCGCGCTTCGGCAGCAGCCCGACGCTTCTTGTCCTCTTCGGCGAACTTTTCGGCATCCTTGACCATCTGGTCGATATCGGAGTCCGACAAACCGCCCGAAGCCTGGATCTTGATCGTCTGCTCCTTGCCGGTGCCCTTGTCCTTCGCCGCGACCGACACAATGCCGTTGGCGTCGATATCAAAGGTCACTTCGATCTGCGGAACGCCGCGCGGTGCGGGAGGAATGCCGATCAGGTCGAAATTGCCGAGCAACTTGTTGTCCGCCGCCATCTCGCGTTCGCCCTGATAGACCTTGATCGTCACCGCGTTCTGGTTGTCCTCGGCGGTCGAATAGGTCTGGGTCTTCTTGGTCGGGATGGTGGTGTTGCGGTCGATCATGCGGGTGAACACGCCGCCCAGCGTTTCAATGCCGAGCGAGAGCGGGGTCACGTCGAGCAGCAGCACGTCCTTGACGTCGCCCTGCAGCACGCCTGCCTGAATGGCCGCGCCCATGGCGACGACTTCATCCGGGTTCACGCCGGTGTGCGGCTTCGCGCCGAAGAACTGCTCCACCACTTCGCGCACGCGAGGCATACGGGTCATGCCGCCGACGAGGATCACCTCGTCAACCTGATCCTTCGAGATGCCAGCGTCAGCAAGCGCCTTCTTGCACGGATCAAGCGTGCGCTGGATCAGCCCGTCGACCATCTTTTCAAGGTCGGCACGGGTGATGGTTTCCACCAGGTGAAGCGGGGTGGTGGTGCCACCTTCCATGCGCGCGGTGATGAAGGGCAGGTTGATTTCGGTGGTCGCCGCGCTCGACAGTTCGATCTTGGCCTTTTCGGCGGCTTCCTTCAGACGCTGAAGCGCGAGCTTGTCGGTCTTCAGGTCCATGCCTTCCTTCTTCTTGAAGGCATCGGCGAGGAATTCCACGATCGCATTGTCGAAGTCTTCACCGCCGAGGAAGGTGTCGCCGTTGGTCGACTTCACTTCGAACACGCCGTCACCGATTTCGAGGATCGAAACGTCGAAGGTGCCGCCGCCAAGGTCGTAGACGGCGATAGTCTTGCCGTCTTCCTTGTCCATCCCGTAGGCGAGCGCGGCAGCCGTCGGCTCGTTGATGATGCGCAGCACTTCAAGCCCGGCGATCATGCCGGCGTCCTTGGTCGCCTGACGCTGGGCGTCGTTGAAGTAGGCGGGCACGGTGATGACGGCCTGCGTCACGGTTTCGCCAAGATAGCTCTCGGCGGTTTCCTTCATCTTCTGCAGGATGAAGGCCGAAACCTGCGACGGGCTGTAATCTTCGCCGCCAGCGTTGACCCAGGCATCGCCGTTCTTGCCCTTGACGATGGAATAGGGGACCAGGCCCATATCCTTCTTGGTCAGCGGGTCTTCAAAGCGGCGGCCGATCAGGCGCTTGATTGCGAAAAGGGTGTTGTCAGGGTTGGTGACCGCCTGACGCTTGGCCGGCTGCCCGATCAGGCGCTGGCCATCCTTGGTGAAGGCGACGATCGACGGCGTGGTGCGCGCGCCTTCCGAATTTTCGATGACCTTGGGCTTGCCGCCATCCATGACAGCAACGCAGGAATTGGTGGTGCCGAGGTCGATACCGATAACTTTAGCCATTTTTACCCCATCCATTAGGACAATTGTTGGACACCGCGCCGGTTCGCTCCTCCGATCCGGGCGAAGCGCTTTGGCGGCTCGTTTGTGAGGGCGATATAGGTGTGGTTTTGCTTGGCACAAGAGATGCCGCACCCTAGTTTTGTGGCCATTCCACAAGGGAGACATGCAGAGTGAACACGATCCGACGCGCCGCGATGGCGATCCTCCTCGGCGCAAGCGTGGCCACGCTTGCCGCCTGCTCGGGTGCGCCCGACTCGCCCGAACAGGCAGGTGAGGCAGCGGCGGGCCTTACCGTCAGCAACGCCCGTGTGGTGCTGGCGCCTGTCGCAGGCAATCCGGCGGCGGTCTATTTCGACCTTTCCTACACTGGCGCGGCGCCCGTAACGCTCACCTCTGTCACGGTTGCAGGGGCAGGCATGACGATGATCCACGATTACGCGGAAAGCGCCGGGAAAATGCAGATGACAATGGCCGGGCCCATCACACTGGCCGAAGGCACGCCCGTCACCTTCGCGCCGGGAGGCCTGCACGTTATGGCGATGGAGCCTTCGGGCGATCTTGCTGCGGGCGGCACCGCCAAAGTGACTCTCACTCTTTCGGACGGCACCAGCGCGATTGTCGATGCGCCGGTGCGCGCGGCAGGGGAAGAACGCTGATCAAATGGCTGACCGGGCTGGAGGCAGAGCGGGGTCAGACTCCCCTCGCCGCCGCCTGCCCGGTCGGCGCCGAGCGTGTGCTGACGCCGGGGGAGGTCGGGCTAGGCCGTTCTGTGTTTGGCGACGTCATCGATTACGCAGCCGTCAGGATCAAGCGCCGCAAGTTTATCCCGTTCCACCCGCGCGGGGTGACGATGGCACCGATGGGGCATCTGCATTTTCACCCCGAGGCCGCGCATTACTGCGACGATTTCTCCGCCGCACCGCTCCATGCCCAGGCGCATTTCATCCACGAGATGGTGCATGTCTGGCAGGCGCAGACCCTCGGCCGCTGGTTTCTGGTGCTGCGCCGCCACCCGTGGTGCCGCTATGACTATGCGCTGAAACCGGGCTGGACGCTGGAGCGCTATGGGATCGAGCAGCAGGCCGAGATCGTGCGCCATGCCTTCATGTTGCGCAAAGGGGTAGAGGTCGCAGGCGCGCCTGACCTTGCGACCTATACCGCCATCATGCCGTTTCGGCCTGCCGCCTAATCGGGGCAGCGCACGCGGTATTCGTGGCCGTCATCATCGATCCGGAAGCAACGGCCATCCTTGCGGATCAGCGCGCCGCCAACCCCGCCGACTGCCGCCCCCACGGCAGCGCCGCGCGTGACGCTGCCGCCGGTCAGCACGCTGGTGGCAGCGCCGACCGCTGCGCCGCCAAGCGCGCCCTCAGCGGCATAATTGCCTGCGCAGGCCCCAAGACCCAAAGCGCAGGTCGCGGATAGGGCGATGGCCTTCAGACGGTTGTTCATGACAATCTCCTGTTGTTTGAAAGGTATTCTTCAAACGCAGGAGCAAAGGCGTTTATTCCGCCTGCCAGAACGATAAATTCATCATGCGCGGCAAGGCATCGCTGCCCCGCCCCGCCCGATCAGTCCGGCGCCTTCGCCACAGCCACCATCGCGGCGCGCAGCAGGCGATCCTTGATCATCCATCCGGCCTGCATTTCCGACACCACCGTGCCGGGCTCGTGATCCGCAGTCGGCACTTCGAGCATCGCCTGATGCTGGTTCGGATCAAGCGGCAGGCCCATCGACGCGATGCGGGTGATGCCGTGGCTGGCGAAGACCTTTTCCAGCTCGCGCTGGGTCGCCTCGATCCCGATCACAAGGCCTTTCATGCTGTCGTCAGCGCGAAGGCTTTCGGGGATCGCCTGCACCGCACGGGCGAGGTTATCGGCAACGCTCAGAATATCGCGGGCAAAGCCGGTCGCGGCATAGGCGCGCGCTTCGTCCTTTTCGCGCTCCAACCGACGGCGCACATTCTGCGTCTCGGCCTGGGCGTAGAGAACCTCCTGCTTGGCTGCATCCAGATCCCGGCGCAGCGATTCGAGCGCTTCGGCCATCTGATCATTCTCGCTGCCGCCTTCGCGCAGGTGCTCCGGCACACCCTTCAATTCGTCTTCGGCCGCCTGATCCAGCGGCTTGTCATTGGTCGTCATGATTGTCTTGGCTTTCCATTCAAGCGATGAGCTTGCCCAGCGAACGGGCTGTGAGATCCACCATGGGGACAACCCGCGCGTAATTCAACCGCGTGGGGCCGATCACGCCGAGCACGCCGACCACCCGCCCCTCGCGATCGCGATAGGGTGAGGCGATGACGCTGGAGCCTGACAGCGCGAACAACCGGTTTTCCGAGCCGATGAAAATGCGGGTGGCCTCAGCCTCCCGCGCGCTATCGAGCAATTCGGCCACCGATTGCTTGTTTTCGAGGTCTTCGAGCAGGCTGCGCACCCGTTCGATATCGCCCAAGGCGCTGTCATCGAGGAGGTTCGCCGCGCCGCGCACGATCAACACCGGGCGCGCGGCGGCATCCTCGCTCCACACGGCAAGCCCGCGCTCGACCAGATCGCGCGAGGCATCGTCGAGGTGCGATTTCCCGGCATTGATCTCGGCCCGCATCGCCAGCGCGGCCTCGGCCAGTGTACGCCCTGCCAGCCGCGCTGTGACGTAATTCGATGCCCGGTCAAGCGCGCCGGGACTGAGCGCGCCGCCGATGGTGACCACGCGGTTTTCCACGCCCCCGTCCTCGCCCACCAGCACTGCGAGCGCGCGACCTTGCCCGAGATCGACAAGGCTGAATTGCGCAAGCCGCTGTTCGCGCGGGGCAACCAGCACCATGCCGGCCGCGCCCGATAGATCGGACAGGATCGCGCTGGCCTGCTTTAAAGCCGCCTCGACCGGCCCCGCTTCGGCCAGGCGCGCCTCGATCGCGGCCTGTTCCTGCAAGGTCGGTTCGGCGACCCGCATCATGCCGTCTACGAAGATGCGCAGCCCCGCATCGGTCGGCAACCGCCCGGCGCTTGTATGCGGAGCGGCCAGCAGGCCCGCGCTTTCGAGATCGGCCAGCACCGAACGGATCGAGGCGGGCGAGAGGTTCAATGTGCCGTCGGCTGCCAGCGTCTTGGATCCGACCGGCTGCCCGCTGTCGATATATTCCTCCACCACACGGCGGAAAATCTCGCGGGCGCGTTGGGTCAGTTCGGTAACGGGAAGCGATGTCATCGGGGCAATCTTAGTCTTTGCGCTTGCGGCGGCAAGTGGGCCACGCCTATTGGCCCCAGCCCTCAAATGGAGTTCCCCATGCGCCCTTCAGGACGCGCGCCCGATGAAATGCGCGCCATCACTATCGAAACCGGCTTCACCAAGCACGCGGAGGGCTCCTGCCTGATCGGCTTCGGTGATACCAAAGTGCTGTGCACCGCCAGCGTCGAACGCGGCGTGCCGCCGTGGCTGCGCGGCAAGGGCGAAGGCTGGGTGACGGGCGAGTATTCGATGCTCCCCCGCGCCACTCATACCCGCGGCGCGCGTGAAGCTGCCAAGGGCAAGCAATCGGGCCGTACGCAGGAAATCCAGCGACTTATCGGGCGTTCCTTGCGCGCTGTGGTCGACTTGCAGAAGCTTGGTGAGCGGCAGATCACGCTCGATTGTGACGTGATCCAGGCCGATGGCGGCACCCGTACCGCTGCCATTTCCGGTGCATGGATTGCGCTGCGTCTGGCCGTCAACGGCTTGATGGCCTCGGGCGATATCAAGCACGATCCGATCTCTGCACAGGTCGCGGGCATTTCCTGCGGCATCTTCAAGGGCACCCCGGTGCTTGACCTCGATTATGACGAGGATTCGAACGCCGAGGCCGACGGCAATTTCGTGCTGCTGTCGGGCGGCAAGATCGCCGAAGTCCAGGCGACCGCCGAAGGCGCGACCTATGACGAGGAAGCCCTGCTGCGCCTCTTGCGTCTCGCCCGCATTGGCGCCGACCGCATTTTTGCCGCGCAATTGGACGCGGTGAAGTGAGGTGAGCCTGCCTGAGCCTGTTACCTACCGGATCGGGGAAGGCGATTATTTCGCCTTCAACGCGCTGGTGTTCAGGCGGACATGGACAAGGTGCCTGTTGTTGGCCCTGCCGGGCGGCGCGATGATTGCTGTGCCGGTCGCATTGGCCGAACAATCGGTGATGCAGGGGATCGGCCTGATGGTGGTCGGCATTGCGGCGGCAGGGCTTTATACCTTTGTGATGAGGCTCTTTCTCGGACCAAGGGTGCGCAAGACCTATCGTGAGACAGCCTCGCTACAAGAAGAGATGACGCTGTTTGTCGAGGACGGCGGAATTCGCGTTGAGCAACCCTCCGGAATACAACGCCCTTTATGGGTGCAACTGCTGCGCTGGGATGAAGACGAGCGTGTCTTTGCGCTGTTTCCCAGTCGGTGGCAGGCCTTCATCTTTCCCAAGCAGCAGGTGAGCAAGGACGTGGTGGATTTTATGCGCGAACAGATGCAGCAGTCAGGCCTTGCCCGCCCATGGAAGCTGCGCAAATGACCCGCCGCCTCGGTTCCGGCTCCCTCGTGATTGCCACACATAATGCGGGCAAGCTCAAGGAAATCAGCGCGCTGCTTGATCCCTATGGGGTCAAGTGCCTCTCGGCCGGATCGCTTGGTCTGCCGGAGCCTGCCGAGACCGGCACCACCTTCGCCCAGAACGCGTTGATCAAAGCGCGGGCGGCGGCGGAGGCTTCGGGGCTGGCGGCGCTTGCGGATGATAGCGGGCTTTCCGTGGCTGCGCTCGACGGGCGGCCTGGCGTTTACACCGCCGACTGGGCCGAGCGGCAGTGGTTCGAGGGCGCACCGGGCCGTGACTGGTACATGGCGATGGGCAAGGTCGAAGGGATGCTGGCGGAAAAGGGCGCCGATGTGGACCGCTCGGCCGCGTTCCATTGCGTGCTGGCGCTTGCATGGCCGGATGGCGAATATGCGATCTACGAAGGCCGCTGCGACGGCAGCCTGACATGGCCGCCGCGCGGTCTTCTGGGCTTTGGCTATGACCCGGTGTTCGTGCCGGTGGGCGCCGCGCAAACCTTCGCGGAAATCGCGCCGGAGCAAAAGCACGCCATCAGCCACCGCGCCGATGCCTTTGCCAAGCTGGTCGCCGAGCAGTTCGGCTGAGGCTTTACCGGCGCGAGAGGCGCGCAGCAGGATCGAGCCGGTAGCCCATGACATTGCCCGCTGGCCAGTAACGGCACACCAGCACCTCGTGCCGTGCATTGACCGCTGTGGCGCAGCCGACCTCCTGCGTTTCGGGCCAGATGATCTGGGTATAGTGCCCGACATCGCTCCAGCGTCCGGTGGTGGAGACATTGGGAAAGACGCCGGGGCGGAAAATCTGCTTTTCGGCAACGAACAGGTCGATCATTTCCCAAGGCGCGTGCCGGTCCCGGTCGCCGCGCCACAGGTTTTCGCCCTGCCCGCGCTGCAACAGGCCGGGATCGTGATGGAACGCCTTGCGCTGAGCGAGGTCTTCGGCCCAGACACGGGCATCGCGCATCAGCGCATGGTTCCAGCGCAGCGGGCCGAGGCCGACATCGGCCCGCGCGGCGTTGTGTTCCGACAGCCATTCCTGCTCTGCCGGGAACAGCGGGCGGTGGTCTTGCGGGACAGCGGGCGCGGCTGTCATAAGCAGCACGATGCCGGTAAGGCGGGCAACAACAGACACGAGGCAGGGACTCCGCATGAATTCGATCTATGCGTCAACGGTTAAGCGAGGCTGAAAATTCCACCTGTGGCCCGCGCGCTCTACATCCACTGGCCGTTCTGTGCGAAGAAATGCCCCTATTGCGACTTCAACTCGCATGTTCGCGACAGCGTGGACGTGGCTGCGTGGCAGGCCGCGCTGATCGCCGACATGCGCGCCGAGGCGGCGGTGGCGAGCGGAGAAGCGCTGACCTCGATCTTCTTCGGCGGCGGCACGCCTTCGCTGATGCCGCCTGCACTGGTCGCCGCGCTGCTGGCTGAGGCCGAGAGGCTGTGGGGCTTCGATCCCGACATCGAAATCACGCTGGAGGCCAATCCTTCGTCCGTCGAGGCGGCGAATTTTGCAGCGCTGGCAGCGGCGGGGATCAACCGGGTGTCGCTCGGCGTGCAGTCGCTCGACGATGCGGAACTCCGGTTTCTGGGCCGGCTTCACGGTGCGGACGAAGCTCTGCAAGCGCTTGAAACCGCTCAGGCGCACTTCAGGCGGGTCAGCTTCGACATGATCTATGCCCTGCCCGGCCACACCCCCGAATTGTGGCATGACCGTCTGACCCGGGCGCTGGGCTTTGGCACCGGGCACCTTTCGCTTTACCAGCTCACAATCGAGCCCGGCACGCGCTTTGCGAGCGATGTTCG
Source organism: Porphyrobacter sp. (assembly GCA_032116115.1). Taxonomy (GTDB): domain Bacteria; phylum Pseudomonadota; class Alphaproteobacteria; order Sphingomonadales; family Sphingomonadaceae; genus Erythrobacter. The sequence continues at coordinate 23,356 of JAUMAX010000019.1, read as the reverse complement.
GCGCGGGCGGTTGGTGCCGCTGGGTGATGACGAGGCCGCCGATCTGTTCGACATCACGCAGACGCTGACCGGCGCAGCGGGACTTCCGGCTTACGAGACCAGCAACCACGCCCGCATCGGCGAGCAGAGCCGCCACAACCTCGCCTATTGGCGGTATCAGGATTACGCCGGGATCGGCCCCGGCGCGCATGGGCGGCGCGGGGGTGTGGCGACGGTGCGGCACAAGAAGCCGGAGAACTTCCTTGCCGCTGTGGCGCGCCAGGGCGACGGCATCGCCGAAGCCCGCGAGTTGGCGGTTCCGGAACAGGCCGCCGAGGCGCTGCTGATGGGCCTGCGCCTGACCGAAGGGATCGACCTTGCTGCCATGGGCGCGCGGTTCGGCCTCCCGCGCTCCGGGCTGGTGGATGAAGCCGCCCTTACCCGTTTGCAGGGGCTGTGCCTTGTCTGGGCGGAAGGAACGCGCATCGGCGTCGCGCCGCCGGGGCGCGGGGTGCTCGACGCGCTGCTTGCCGAACTGGTTGCCGATACGCTGGTCGCCGCATGAGCGCAGGCGCGCTGATCGAAGCATGGCGCGCGCATCTTGCCGACAACCGCCGCCGCTCGCCCCATACGGTGCGCGCCTATGTTGCCGCAGCGGAGCGGATGCTGGCAGCGGGTGCCTATGCCGATTGGGGCGCGGTTTCCCGCATCGAGGCCCACGCCTTGCGCGCCCACCTTGCCGCGCGCCGGGCCGAGGGGTTGGGCAATGCCAGCACCGCACGCGAGCTTTCGGCGCTCAAGGCGTTCATTGCCTTTGCCCGCCATCAAAGCGGCGACCCTGACCCTGCCGCACCAAGGCTGCGCGGCCCGAGGATCAAGAAGGGCCTCCCTCGCCCTGTCACCCCCGACGAGGCGGTGAACCTCACCGAACTGGTCGATAGCCTCGCCGCTGACGACTGGATCGGCGCGCGCGACCGGGCGGTGCTGCTGTTGATGTACGGATCGGGCTTGCGGATTGCCGAGGCCCTGTCGCTGACGGGCCGCGAGGCGGCGATGGGCGAGGTGCTGCAAGTCACCGGCAAAGGCGGCAAGCAGCGGGTGGTGCCGGTTCTGCCGATCACGCGGGCGGCGGTGGCGGAATATGCGCAGGCCTGCCCTTGGCCTCTCACCCCAACCGAGCCGCTGTTCCGCGGAGCCAAGGGCGGGCCACTATCCGCCGGCATGGTACAACGCGCGATGGCACAGGCGCGCCGCGCGCTCGGCCTGCCCGATACGGCGACGCCCCACGCCTTGCGACATTCCTTCGCATCGCACCTGTTAAGCGCGGGCGCTGATCTCAGAAGCTTGCAGGAACTGCTGGGCCACGCGTCACTGGGATCGACCCAGATCTACACCCGCGTCGATGCGGCCAGTCTGCTGGAGAATTACCGCAAGGCCCATCCGAGAGGTTAGGCCTGATCTTCGGCCTCGTGCGCCTTGACCGGCTTCCACGTCACCACGCGGTAGATATAGAACGCCACCCCTGCGAGCACGAAGGCGACCACGCCGTAACCCGCCAGTTTCTCGAACCGGTCGACCAGAGGCTCCAGCGTCTGCCCGCCAAAAATCAGGATGCCATTCCAGATCGCCGAGCCGAGTGCCGTGAACAGCACAAAGCGCCACAGCTTCATCTTCGCCAAGCCCGCAGGCAGCGAGACGATCGTGCGCAGGATCGGCGAGAAGCGCAGCAGGAAAACGATCCAGTCGCCATATTTGAGGAAGATGTTGCGCGCCTTGGTGAATTCATCCCACTCGAAGGTCAGCCAACGGCCCCAGCGATCAATGATGGCCTTGAGCTGTTCCTCGCTCCAGCGCACGCCGATCCAGTACCAGAACAGGTTGCCTGCAACTGTACCGGCGGTGGCGACAATCCAGACCGTGGCAAAGGTCATCTGTCCCTTGGCCACCAGCAGCCCTGCCCCGCCCATGATTACCTCTGACGGGATCGGCGGGAACACGTTCTCGGCCATCATCAGCAGGAAGATGCCGAGGTAGCCGCCCTTGTCGAGCAGTTCGAGGAGGAATTCAGTCATGGCTCTCGATCTATCTTGTGGCAGGAGAGGTCAGGCGGCGCTGCGCCCGGCAAGCCGCCGTTCGATCGCATCCCAGATCATCCCCGCCGTATCAGTGTTGTTGAACCGGTCAATCGCCACGATGCCGGTGGGCGAGGTAACGTTGATCTCGGTCAGCCATTGGCCGCCGATGACGTCGATGCCAACAAAGGTGAGGCCCAAGCGTTTCAGATCCGGGCCGAGCGCCGCGCAGATTTCCTGTTCGCGCGGTGTCAGGTCGGTCGGCTGCGCGGAGCCCCCCATCGCAAGATTGCTGCGGAACTCGCCCTCGCCCGGCACACGGTTGATGGCGCCTGCGACCACGCCGTCGATCAGCACGATCCGTTTGTCACCCTTGGCGACTTCGGGGAGGAAGGGCTGCACCATGTGCGGTTCGGGCCAGGTCTGGTTGAACACCTCGAACAACGCGGTGAGGTTTTCGCCATTCTCGCCGATGCGGAAGATCGCCTTGCCACCGTTGCCATGGATCGGCTTCACCACGATCGCACCGTGCTTCGCCATAAACCGCCGCACCTCATCCACGGAGCGCGTCACCAGCGTCGGCGGCATGAAGCGGCGATAGTTGAGCACCATCACCTTTTCGGGGCTGTTGCGGACATTGGCCGGATCATTGACCACCAGCGTCTCGCCTGCGATCCGCTCCAGCATGTGCGTGGCCGTGATATAACCCATGTGGAACGGCGGGTCCTGCCGCATCAGCACGACATCGATGTCCTTGCCGAGATCAAGCCTGACCTGCTCCCCGCGCGTGAAATGGTCGCCCGCCACGCGCTGCACCGTCACCGGATACGCATGGGCAAAAAGGCGGTCATCCTCGTCCAGTGTCAGGCTTTCGACGTGGTATTCAAAGACCGCGTAACCGCGCGCCTGTGCGGCGAGCATCAGCGCGAATGAGCTGTCGCCAGCGATATTGATCTGGTCGATGGGGTCCATCTGGACAGCGACGCGCAATGTCATTCAATCAACTCCGTGGCAGGATCAGCCGAAAGGCATCCAGGCATTTTCGATGTGGGTCGGCTTGCGGCCGGGCGCAAGCAGGATGACGTCGATGCGGATATCCTCGCCGTCGGTCGCATAATCCTGCCACACGATTTCGACTGCGGCAGCCACCCGGGCAAGGCGGCGTTCGTCGATGGCATCGCCGAGACTAGCCGCCCGCGCGCGCCACTTGACCTCGACAAAGGCGATGAGGCCGGATCGTCTGGCGATGAGATCGATCTCGCCCGCCTTGGTCTTGACCCGCTCGGCGACCACACGCCAGCCCTGCTGGGTGAGAAACATCGCCGCCTCGGCCTCGCCTTCACGCCCGCGATTGTCGGCATCGCGGCGGTTTTCGGGTGTGCGGGCCGCCGTCATTCGCCTTTCAGCTCCAGCGCGCGGGCATAAAGCGTCGCGCGGTCGATCCCCGTCGCCTTTGCCACAATCCCTGCAGCCTTCCCCGGCCCCGCATCGGCCAGTGCCGCACGCAGCAGGGCGTCGGCATCCAGCACCGGTGCTTCCGCCTCGCTCGGCGGGCCGATCACCAGCACGATTTCGCCCTTGGGCGGGTGCGCGGCGTAGTGCTTGGCGAGGCTGGAAGCGGTGCCGCTGCGGCATTCCTCGTGCATCTTGGTGAGTTCCCGCGCTACCGCCACCTCACGCTCGGGCCAAAGCTCGGCAATGGCGGCGAGCGAGCGTTCAAGCCGGGGCGCCGTTTCGTAGAAAACGAGGCTGGCAGCCACGCCCGCCAATCCCTCCAGCACCTCGGCTCTCGCCTTGTCCTTGACCGGCAGGAAGCCGGCAAACAGGAACCGGTCGCTCGGCAGACCGGCAATCGACAGGGCCGAGACCGCCGCACAGGCGCCCGGGATGCTGACCACGTTGACCTCTGCCGCCCGCGCTTCCCGCACAAGCCTGTAGCCGGGGTCCGAGATCAGCGGCGTTCCCGCATCGCTCACCAGCGCAACCGGCGCGCGCCTCGCTTCGTCGATGATCCGGGCGCGCACTTCGGGCGGGGCGTGATCATCGAGCCGCTGGAGCCGGGCCTTGATCCCGAAATGTTTCAGGAGCTTGCCCGTCACCCGCGTGTCCTCGCACGCAATCACCGACGCCCCTTGCAACACGGCGAGCGCCCGCAGGGTAATGTCGCCGAGATTGCCAATCGGGGTCGCAACGATATACAGCCCGGGTTCGGGTTCCCTTGCGGGGACAGAAGGAAGCTCCACGGTCATGGATCCGTCCATGGAGCACGACTGAGGGGTCGGCAAGAATGAAGCTTTGGGACAATCCGGAATGGGCCGCTTGGCTCGGCCAGACTGCGCAGCGTGTCGCGGCGCGCAATGTGGCTCTGGCAGGCGCGGCCTTGCTGGCTGCGGGGTGTCAGGTCATTCCCAAGACCGATGTCGTCGCAGCCCCCGCGCCTGCGCCAGCGCCGGAGCCTTCCGCGACTGCGCTGCCGACTGATACCGGCCGCCACCGCATCGCCTTGCTGGTACCGATGAGCGGCGATACGGCTCCGGTCGGGCAGGCAATTGCCAATGCCACCACCATGGCGCTGCTGGACACCAGCGCCGATAACCTGCGCATCACCACCTATGACACCTCCGCCGGGATCGGCGGCGCGGCGCAAAGGGCTATCGCGGACGGCAACAAGCTGATCCTCGGGCCGCTCACCGCCGATGCCGTTCCGGCGGTGCAAGCTGCCGCGCGGCCTGCGGGCGTTCCGGTCATCGCTTTTGCCAATGATGCCAGCGTCGCCAGCCCTGACGTGTTCGTGATCGGTCATCTGCCGGAACAATCCATCCGCCGGTCCATCCAGTTTGCCCGTGCCCGCGGTGCGGCGCGGTTTGCGGTGCTGGTGCCTGAAGGTGACTACGGCACCCGGGCCTTTTCCGCGCTTGAGAACGCCTTGCGCGACTATGGCGGCGCCCTTGCCCGCAAGGAAAGCTATGCGCGCGGCAACACCTCGATCGTCAGTGCGGCAAGCCGCCTGCGCGCGGCGGGCGGATATGACACGGTGCTGATCGCCGATAGCGCGCGCCTCGGGATTGACGCTGCGGGTGAATTGCAGCGTGGCAATCGCAACCGGACGCGCATTCTCGGCACCGAATTGTGGAGCGGCGATGCCGCCCTCGCCCGCTCGCCCGCGCTGGAAGGCGCGCTGTTCTCCGCCGTTTCCGATCAGCGCTACAAGCGCTTTGCCGAAAGCTACGCCGCCCGCTTCGGTGCCCAGCCTTACCGCGCGGCAACGCTCGGCTATGATGCGGTGCTGCTGACCTTGCGCGTGGCGCGCGACTGGAAGGTCGGAACGCCTTTCCCCAAGGCCGAGCTTTACGACAAGGGCGGGTTCCTCGGTGTCGACGGCGCGTTCCGCTTTGGCCGCAACGGCGTGGTCGAACGCGCGCTGGAAGTGCGCGAGATCAAGGGCGGCGAGGTTACGCCGGTCGACCCGGCCCCGACCGGCTTTGGCAAATGACACCAAGCCGCGATGAGCCCGTTGCATCGCGGCGTGCGGGCATGAGTGCGTAAAACCACGAGGGATGGCTTGTGACGGTGCGCGCGGCGGGCCTATAACCGCGGCCATGTCCACCACCCCTGACGATCTTTTCGCGAACACCCCCACCTCCAGCGGCGATTACAACGCCTCCGCAATCGAGGTGCTCGAAGGATTGGAGCCGGTGCGCCGCCGCCCAGGCATGTATATTGGCGGGACGGATGACCGCGCGTTCCACCACCTTGCCGCCGAAGTGCTCGACAATGCGATGGACGAGGCTGTGGCGGGCCATGCGACGCGCATCGAAGTAAGGCTCGACGAAGGCAACCGCCTGAGCATCGCCGATAACGGGCGCGGCATTCCGGTTGACGAACACCCCAAGTTTCCGGGCAAGTCGACGCTGGAGGTGATCCTCTCGACGCTCCACTCGGGCGGCAAGTTTTCGGGCAAGGCCTATGCCACCAGCGGCGGTCTGCACGGCGTGGGTATCAGTGTGGTCAACGCCCTGTCGGTGCATACCCGCGTCGAGGTTGCCCGCGACAAGCAGCTTTATGCGCAGGAATTCTCGCGCGGGGTGACCCAAGGCAAGATCCAGAACCTCGGCCCAACGCCCAACCGGCGCGGCACCACGGTCAGCTTTGTGCCGGACGAGGAGATTTTCGGCGACCGCAAGTTCAATCCCAAGCGGTTGTTCAAGCTGGCACGATCAAAGGCCTACCTGTTCGCTGGCGTGGAGATCCGCTGGAAATGCGCACCCTCGCTGGCGAGCGAGGATGTGCCCGCCGAGGCGACCTTCAAGTTCCCCGGCGGCCTTGCTGACCATCTGGCCGAGCAGGTGGGCACCCGCGAATGCGTCACGGCGCAGCCTTTCACGGGAATGCAGGAGTTCCCGCAGGTTGATGGCCTTGGCCAAGGGCGGGTTGAATGGGCGATCGCATGGCCGCTCTATTCCGACGGCGCGACCAGCTGGTATTGCAACACCGTTCCGACGCCGGATGGTGGCACCCACGAACAGGGTCTGCGCACCGCTCTGACCCGCGGCCTTCGCGCATTCGGCGAGTTGGTCGGCGCCAAGAAAGCCAAGGACATCACCGCCGATGACGTGATGACCGGCGCTGAGGTGATGCTCTCTGTCTTCATCCGCGATCCGCAGTTCCAGTCCCAGACCAAGGATCGTCTGACCTCGCCCGAGGCTGCGCGTCTGGTGGAAAACGCGGTCCGCGATCATTTCGACCACTTCCTCACCGACAATATGGAGCGCGGCAAGGCGCTGCTCGGTGAGGTGATGGAGCGCATGGACGAGCGTCTGAAGCGCAAGCAGGAACGCGAAATCAAGCGCAAGACGGCGACCAATGCCAAGAAGCTGCGCCTGCCCGGCAAGCTCACCGATTGCAGCGGCGAAGGCGGCCGCGAGACGGAATTGTTCATCGTCGAAGGCGACTCTGCGGGCGGCAGCGCCAAGCAGGCGCGTGACCGCAAAAGCCAAGCGATCCTGCCGATCCGGGGCAAGATCCTCAACGTCGCCAGCGCCACGGCCGACAAGATCCGCGCCAATTCGGAAATCGCCGACCTCGCGCTCGCCTTGGGCTGCGGCACGCGCAAGGACTGCGATGCCAGCAATCTGCGTTACGACCGCATCATCATCATGACCGATGCGGACGTCGACGGTGCGCATATTGCGACGCTGCTGATGACGTTCTTCTTCCAGGAAATGCCTGACATCGTGAAGAAGGGTCACCTGTTCCTTGCCCAGCCCCCGCTTTATCGGCTGACGGCGGGCAAGGAGAGCCGCTACGCCCGTGACGAGGCCGCGCGCGCTGAACTGGAAGCAACGGTGTTCAAGGGCAAGAAGGTTGAAATCGCCCGCTTCAAGGGCCTTGGCGAAATGAACCCGCAGCAATTGCGCGAAACCACCATGGCCCCTGAAACGCGCGGTTTGATCCGCATCACCCTGCCGCAGGAGTTCGAGGACCGGGCAGGCGTGGCGCGTCTGGTCGACGAGCTGATGGGCCGCAACCCCGAACACCGCTTCAACTTCATCCAGAACCGGGCCGGCGAGATCGACCGCGATCTGATCGACGCGTAAGGCGGGTTTCCCGGCCGGAAGCGAAAAAGTCGCAGGCCCTTGTAAGCGATCCGCCTAAGCGGAGACTAAAGGGGGCATGACCGACGCGATCGAACAACTCTACCGGCAGGCGGGCGCACAATTCGCCCCCGCGTTGGCGCGCCTCGCCCGCTCGGTCGAGCGTGACGCAGAAAAGGCGCGCGATCTCGAACAGGAGATGCACTGCGCGCTGTGGACCAGCCTTGCGCGCTTCGCAGGGCAATGTAGCCTCAAGACCTGGGTTTACCGCGTCGCGCACAATGTCGCCGCCGATCACGTCGCCCGGTCGGTGCGCAGCCCGCAACGCGTGCCGCTGGAGGAGATTGAGGCCCTGCCCTCGCCCGCCAATGTCGAGGCCGATGCCGGAGAGGCGCTGGTGCTGGGACAAGTTGGCGAGTTGATCCGTCGCCTGCCGCCCATCGACATGCAGGTGATCGTGCTTTGGCTCGAAGGCGAGAGCGCCGCGGCGATTGCCGAGATCACCGGGCTATCGGCGGGCGCGGTCAATGTCCGCGTGCACCGCATCAAGGCTTTGCTCGCCAGCCATTTCCAGTTCCCCGAGACAGGAGAAACCCCATGACCACACCCCCGCTGCCCGGTTGGTGCGATAGCGCACCCGATGCCACCTTCACCGCTCCTGCCGTCTGTTCGCGTCAGGCCGACCGCTTCGCGCGCCGGATCCGGATCCGTAACGGCATCGAATATGCCGCAGGCGCACTGGTGATCGCGCTGTTCGGCGCTTCGGCCATCGCAGCCGCGGTGAAGGGCGAGGGGCTGATCGCTGCCTCGCTGGCGCTGATCGTCGGCGGCACGCTGGTGATCCTGCGCAACCTCGCGCGCCGCGCGGGCAATGACGAGCGCCTGCCGGAAGAGGCCTGCCTTGCGCACCTGCGCCGCCAATATGCGCGGCAATATGCGGCGCTGCGGGCGGTGCCGGCGTGGTATATCGGGCCGCTGATTCCCGGCTGCGTGCTGCTCTACGTCGCTGTCGCTGCGGGGGTGGCCGAGGTGGCGGGGTGGCGTGCGGCGCTGTCCGGGATCGTGCAGCCGGTCGCGATCACCTTCGGCGTCTTTGGCGCGGTTGCGCTGCTCAACTGGTGGGCAGCGCAGCGCATCCGGCGCGACATCAAGCGGCTGGACGCACTGGCCGCGACCTCGATTTCTGCCTAAGCCACGACCCGAACGGGAGAACTGCCATGCTTCGCACCAGTCTTGCCGCGCTCTGCGCCAGCCTTCTCGCCCTGCCCGCCGCGCCGCTGCTGGCACAGGCTCCGGCCGAAGCAGCCGCCACCGCAACCCCGCTCGAGGCGGGCGCGCGGAATCTTGTGCGCGTGCTGGAAGGCACTGCGGTCGCCGGGGAGGTCTTCACCGCCCCGCTGCTCGCGCAGGTGCCCTACCCCCAGATCGCCGCCATCGCCGGAACCCTGACTGGCCAGTTCGGCCCGCCGACCGGCGTCGAGGCGATTGCCCCGATCAATCCGACTGCGGGCCTCGTGACGATTCGGCTCGAAGGGGCGCGGGTGGTGTTCCAGGTCTCGGTCGATCCGGCTGACGGCAACCGCATGAACGGCCTGTTTGTGCAGGAGGTGATCCCGGTCGGCGACAGCCCCGAGAAGATCGCCGCCGACCTCGCCGCCCTGCCCGGCAGCGTCAACGCGTGGTTCGGTCCGCTGAGTGGCGGCGCGCCGCTGATCGAACGCAAGGCCGATACGCGCCTAGCGCTGGGATCAGCCTTCAAGCTCTATGTGCTGGCCGCGCTCGCCGAGGATGTGAAAGCGGGACGGCGAAAGTGGTCGGACGTGGTGCCGCTGACCGAGAAGAGCTACCCCAGCGGCAAATTGCAGGACTGGCCGAAAGGCGCTCCGGTGACGCTCCATACCCTCGCCAGCCTGATGATTTCGATCAGCGATAACACTGCGACTGATCAGTTGATTGCGGTGCTTGGCAGGGAGCGCATCCTCAAGCTGATGAAGGACAGCGGGCATAGCGATCCGGGCGCGAATGACCCGTTCCTCACCACCCGCGAGTTGTTCATTCTCAAGACGATGGACCCCGATTTCCTCAACCGTTGGCGCGCCCGCGCGGTCGACGCGATGACCGCCGCCGAAGTGCTGATGACGGTCGCCAACCCTTCGCTCGACGAAGTCAACGCCGCCTTTGCACAAGGCCCCAAAGCGATCGATATCGAATGGTTCGCCTCGCCTTCAGACCTTGCCAAGCTGTTCGCCCATATGCGCCGCACGGCAGATCCGAAGGTGTTCGACATTATGGCGGTCAACCCCTCGGCCACCCCGGCGATCAAGGCCAATTGGGACTATATCGGTTTCAAGGGTGGCAGCGAGCCCGGCGTGCTCAACCTTACTTGGTTGCTACGCGACAAGGCGGGAGCGTGGCATGTTCTGACGCTGGGCTGGAACAACCCGCAAGCGGTGGTTGACGAAGGCAAGATGGAAGGCATTGCCCAGCGGATCCTGCTGCTCCCTCGCTGAATTGCCAGCCCCCAGACCCTTGCACGCCTCTTGCGCGAGGCCAAGCGGCACCTTATCGCTGCGAGCCGAAATTCAGTCTCACAGGAAAACTCATGACCGACACGCAGCGTTTCGAAGGCACCAAGTCCTATATCGCGACCGAGGATCTCAAGGTTGCCGTCAACGCCGCCGTGATGCTGCGCCGTCCTCTGCTGGTGAAGGGCGAGCCCGGCACCGGCAAGACCGTGCTGGCGCATGAAATCTCCAAGGCGCTGAACGCGCCGCTGATCGAGTGGAACATCAAGTCCACCACGAAAGCGCATCAGGGCCTGTATGAATATGACGCGGTCGCCCGTTTGCGCGATGGCCAGCTGGGTGACGAGCGCGTTCACGACATCAAGAACTACATCAAGAAGGGCAAGCTGTGGGAGGCCTTCACTGCTCCGCAGCTGCCCGTTCTGCTGATCGACGAGATCGACAAGGCCGATATCGAGTTCCCGAACGACCTGCTTCAGGAGCTCGACCGCATGAGCTTCGACGTTTACGAAACGCAGGAGCGGATCGAGGCCAAGGAACGCCCGATCGTGGTCATCACCTCGAACAATGAAAAGGAACTGCCCGACGCCTTCCTGCGCCGCTGCTTCTTCCACTACATCAAGTTCCCCGACCGTGACACGATGCAGGAAATCATCGACGTCCACTTCCCCGGCATCCAGAAGGTGCTGGTGAAGAAGGCGATGGATATCTTCTACGACCTGCGCGAGGTGCCGGGCCTGAAAAAGAAGCCTTCGACCAGCGAACTGCTCGACTGGCTGAAGCTGCTGCTGAACGAAGACATGCCGCTGGAAGTGCTCCAGAACAGCAATCCCGCGAGCGCGATCCCGCCGCTGCACGGCGCGCTGCTGAAGAACGAGCAGGACATCATGCTGTTCGAACGGCTCGCCTTCATGGCGCGCCGCAACCCGAGCTGAAGAGTTGCCGTGGGCGGGTCTAGAACCCGCCCCGACTTCTCAATCGAAGCTGTAGGCCAGCTCGAAATCGCCCCAGCGCCGTCCGCCGATCACCAGCGGGACATAGACGTTGCGCACCACGACATAGGAATCGCCGTCGCCTTCCTGCCGGTAAACCGCCATCATATAGGGATCGTTTGAAATCTTGGCCTTGCGGTCGATCGCTTCCAGCATGATCCGGCCATTGCGGCAGAACTGCGTGTCGTGGTTGAGATCGCCGGTCGGATTGCGCGAACGTTCGGTCAGGTGGGTCGGCAGGAAGCCGTTCATGTCGGTGCATGCGGCAGCGAGGACACGGTGGTCACCGGCCTTGGCACGGTCGAGGAAGGGGCGCCATTCGGCATGGGCCCAGTCGGTCAGCCGGGTGCGGAACAGTTGGGGATTGGTGCCAGGGATCGCCACATAATCGGTATCGAACACCGCTGACATGGTGATCGCACCCGACGCCAACGCCGCCTCGGTGTGCTGGACGACCTCCTGCATCATCGCCTGCGCCTGCGCGACCATAGCGCTGTCCTCCGGCGAGAGGCCGGCGTGGACGATCCGGTCGAACATCTCGCTGGCGGTGATCTCCAGTTCTTCCATCTTGCGGTGCGCGCCGTGCAGGCGGTCTTCGTTCTTGCGCGAGGCTGCATCGAAGCTCGTCAGCACCCGCTGCACCTTGTCGACATGGCTGCTGATCGTGCCGGTCGAGCGGGCGATAACGTCGTTCTGCTTGTCGACTTCCTCGACCAGCGACCCGACATTGGCGAGGCTGCTTTCGATCCGGGCGACGCTGGCGCGGGCGTCACCGCTGGCCTTCGATCCGGCTTCTATCCGTCCGATCACCACTTCCGCCTCGCCGCCCAAGGCGTCGATGGTGGCGGCGATTTCCTCGGTTGCTTTGCGGGTGTCGCTGGCGAGGCTTTTGACCTCGGCCGCCACCACCGCGAAGGTCCGGCCCGCGTCCCCTGCCCGCATCGCCTCGATCGTTGCGTTCAGGGCGAGGATGTTGGTCGTCTCGGCAATATTGTCGATGTCCTGCGCGGAGCGGCGCACCTGCTCCATCGCGGCGGAAAAGCTGGTGACGTGCTGGCCGAGCGTATCGACCAGCTCGATCAGCGAGGCGATCTGGCCGAGCGATGACTGGATCAGCGCTGTGCCTTCATTGAGGCGCTCGATCGCGCGTTCCGACAAAAGCCGCGCCTCGTCGCTCGCTTCGGCCACCTTGTTCTGATCGGCCTCCAGCGCGCGCACGGTTTCGGCCAGCGCCTCGTGCTCGGAGCGCAGCGACTTGGACGAGGCGATGACCGCCTCGACCACGCCGGCAACATCGGTGCAGCCCACCGTCACCGCGCCGCAGCTTTCCGGGATCATCCCCAGTGCCTGCGCATTGGCGGTGTCGATTGCGATCTGGTGCATGGTCGGCGCGTCCCCTGATTGAGCCGCTACCACTAGCCAGCGATGGTAAGTGAAGCGTTAAGACTTGGGCATTTGCCCTGCCAAGATTGGGGACTGGTCAGGCTTTGGCCCACGCGTTAAGCACGGCCCCATGTTCTTCAATTTCATCGACGAGCTTCGCGCAGCCGGAATCGGCGCCTCTTTCAAGGAGCATCTCACGCTGCTCGAAGCGCTCGATCGCGATGTGATCGACCAGACGCCCGAGGCGTTCTATTACCTATCCCGCGCCACCTTCGTGAAGGATGAAGGCCTGCTCGACCGGTTCGATCAGGTGTTCCACAAGGTGTTCAAGGGGATCATGTCCGATTACGGCCAGAACCCGGTCGACATCCCCGAAGACTGGCTGAAAGCCGTCGCCGAGAAGTTCCTCACACCCGAGGAGATGGAGAAGATCAAGTCCTTGGGCGACTGGGACGAGATCATGGAGACGCTGAAGAAGCGGCTCGAAGAACAGGAAAAACGCCACCAGGGCGGCAACAAGTGGGTCGGCACCGGCGGCACCAGCCCCTTCGGCAATTCCGGCTACAATCCCGAAGGCGTCCGCATCGGCGGCGAGGCCAGGCATGGCAAGGCGATCAAGGTCTGGGAAAAGCGCGAGTTCAAGAACCTCGACAACACCAAGGAACTCGGTACCCGCAACATCAAGATGGCGCTGCGGCGGCTGCGGCGCTTCGCCCGTGAAGGCGCGCAGGACCAGCTCGATATCGACGCCACGATCAAGGGCACGGCCAAGCAGGGCTGGCTCGACATCCACATGCGCGCCGAACGCCGCAATGCGGTGAAGCTGTTGCTGTTCCTTGATGTCGGCGGATCGATGGACCCCTTCATCAAGCTGGTCGAGGAGCTGTTCAGCGCCGCCACCAGCGAATTCAAGAACATGGAGTTCTTCTACTTCCACAATTGCCTCTACGAAGGCGTGTGGAAGGACAACAAGCGCCGCTGGCAGGAACGCACCAAGACCTGGGACGTGCTCCACAAATATGGCCACGATTACAAGATCGTATTCGTCGGCGATGCGGCGATGAGCCCTTACGAGGTCACGCACCCCGGCGGCTCGGTCGAGCACATGAACGAGGAAGCGGGCGCGGTGTGGCTACAGCGCGTCACCAACACCTACCCTGCGACCGTGTGGCTGAACCCGGTGCCGGAAAAGCAGTGGAACTATTCGCAGTCGACCAAGATGATCAAGCAACTGGTCGGTGACCGGATGTATCCGCTGACGCTCGATGGGCTGGATGACGCGATGCGGGAGCTGTCGCGGAAGCATGGGGCGTGATTGTCCGCACCTGACATGCGCCACACCCGCTTCGAGGCCGTCCGCCTCCGGCTCGAAGCCTTCGATCCCGGCATAGGCTGGCGGCTGTGGCTGTATGAATTCCTGCTGTTCGGCTTCAAGCAAGGCTGGGCCTGCCTGTTCGGCGGCCTGCTGCTGGCGCTGTTGCTGGGAACGCACCTGTTCTACCCTGACAGCGCAGCCCTCCACCGCTATGACTTCCTCACCCTTGCCGCCATCGCCATTCAGGCGGGGATGCTGGTCTTCAGGCTTGAAACATGGCGCGAGGCGCGGGTGATCCTGATCTTCCACGTCGTCGGCACAGTGATGGAGCTGTTCAAGACGCAGGCCGGATCATGGACCTACCCTGAGGCGAGCGTGCTCCACATCGGCGCGGTGCCCTTATTCTCGGGCTTCATGTATGCCGCCGTGGGGAGCTATATCGCGCGGGTGTGGCGTATATTCGACTTCCGCTTCACCAGCTACCCGCCTGCATGGGTCACATGGCTGTTGGCGGCGGCGATCTACGCGAATTTCTTCACCCACCACTTCACCATCGACATCCGCTGGGGCCTGTTTGCCGCCACGGCAGCGATCTTCTGGCGCACCCGCGTCCACTTCCGCAACTGGCGGGTGCATCGCTGGATGCCGCTGCTGGTCGGCTTCGGCCTCGTCGCGCTGTTCATCTGGTTTGCCGAGAACATCGCCACCTTCGCCAATGCCTGGAACTATCCCGGGCAGGAGGCCGAGTGGCAGATGGTTAGCCTTGCCAAATATGGCAGCTGGTATCTGCTGATGCTGATCAGCTTCGTGCTGGTGACGCTGGTGCAGCCGGTGCGGGCGCATGACTCGACTTTGGCTTAAGTGAGGCGCCAACCGAGTGAAAGGCGGAACCGCACCCCGCGCGCATCGCTGCCGTCGGAGAGCTGCGGGCTGACCCGCAAGGGACCAAGCGCGCGCTCGGATTCGCGCGCAAACAGCGCCGCATCGTCAGCGGGCTCGAATGAAATCTGGCGGCAGATGACCGAGAGATCCTGCTGGATCTGGCATTCGATCACGGACCTCCCCTCAGCCTCTTGCCGCAGCGCACGCGGGGGATAGGTCAGCCGTAACGGCAAAGGACCGGCGAGTTCGGGGATGGACTGGTGCTCGACCAGCGGCCCGGTCGAAAGGTCGACAACTGGCAGTTCCACAGCCGGGACGTTGAATTCCAGCAGGACATAGCGCGCGATCCGCTCCTTTTCCGTCTGGGTGATCACGGGAAAGGCGGGCAGCGTGACCCGATTTCCGGCCCGCATAACAAGGCTGTCGGCAATCGGGTTCTGCTGCGAAAGCCGGTTGGAAAAAATGCAGAACTTGAGCGTGATCTGCCCCGCATCGTTGACCGGGCAGCGATAGGACACAGTTGCCGCTGCAACCGCGCCGCTTTGCCCATCGCCGGCCTCGTAAAGATCGGCGATCGAGAGATCGGCAACCGGCACGGAAATCGGCGGCGACGTGTATTCCTCGGTCCGCAGGCGAAACTTGCCGCTCTGATCCTTCATGGTCTGTTCGGTTTTGCGGGGTGCTGGGGCGGAAGGTTCAACCTGCGCGGACAACGGCGTCGCTCCCGCAAACAGCAGCCCCGAAGCCAAAGCCCACGACGTCACGAAATCACGCAAGGTTTTGCCCCCCGAAATCAGCATCGACGCCCGCTAGCCCTTCTGGTCCAGCTCGCGGTCGAGGTGCAGGCTGCACCGCCAGAAGAAGAACGCCGGAACCAGCCCCAGTACCGCTGCGCCATACAGCACGTAGCGCACCGAATCCGCTCCATAGGTCGGTTGCAGCCAGTCGGACAGCATCCCGAAGAACAGTGGCCCCAGCCCCAGACCGATCAGGTTCTGGAAGAACAGCAGCGCCGCGGCCGCAATCGCCCGCGCCCGCAGCGGCACAAGGCCCTGCGCGGCGGAATAGGTCGGGCCGTAATAGAGCGAATTGAACACCGTCGGCACCAGCAGCAATGCCAGCGCCAGCGGCCAGCTTGGCGCATGATAAGCGGCAATCGCCAGCGGCACCGCCAGTGCCATGCCAATTGCGGGCGCGCTAAGCACGTGGCGGCGGTTTGTCGCGCCGAAGCGGTCGGCCAGATAGCCGCCGAGCCAAGTGCCAAGGATGCCGCCCAGCCCTCCGAGCAGCCCGAACCACAGGCCCACCTGCCCCGGTGTCAGATCATGGGTGCGCTGGAAGAAGATCGTGGTCCACGTCGTCTTGCCATAGGACAGGAACGCCGCCGCCGAGCCTGCGCACAGCAACAGCACAAAGGCGCGCGACCCCATGACCTCGGCCAGCGCCTGACGCATCGGGAGGGCGGGTGCCGGGTTCTGGGCGCGCAAGATCGATGCTGCGTCAGAGCGGCGCGGGTCTCGCAGAACGAACCACACCACCAGCGCGAGGCCGATGCCCGGCAGGCCGACGATCAGAAATGCCTCACGCCAGCCCACAAAGTCCGCCAGCGTGCCGCCGATAATCATGCCCAGTAGCGTGCCGATAGGGATACCGAGCGAATAGAACGCCAGCGCCGACGCCCGCTTTTCAGGCGGCACGATGTCGCTGATGAGGGAATGCGCAGGCGGCGTGCAGCCCGCCTCGCCGACCCCCACGCCGATACGAGCGAGCAACAATTGCCAGAAGTTCTGCGCCATCCCGCACAGCGCGGTCATCGCGGACCACAGGCCCAAGGCAACCGCGATCAGCCGCGGGCGGTTGGTGCCGGGACGGTCGGCAAAGCGGGCAATCGGCAGGCCCAGCACAGTGTAGAACAGCGCAAAGGCCAGCCCCGTCATCAGCCCGATCTGGGTGTCCGACAGGTCAAGATCGCGGGCAATCGGTTCGGCCAGAATGTTGACGATCTGCCGGTCGATGAAATTGAAGACATAGACGACCAGCAGGATCCACAAGGTGAGCCTGACGGACTGCGCCCCGGATGGGCTTGACGCCGTGGTTGCCATGTCTGTGTTCTCTCCCATCGGTGGCGGTTTGCCCGCCTTTCCGCTTTGCCGCCACAAACGGGCGGTGTGACGCCAATCAGTAAAGCAGGTGCTCGCGCACTTCGGCAACCCATGCGGCTTCGTCATGTGACGTCATGGCGTCAAGGTCGCCCGGTGTCGCAGCATTATCGTCAACCCATTCGCGCAGGCCCGGCCCGCCGTTGATGACGTCAATCGCCAGACGGGTGAGTTCGTACTCGTAAGGGAAATCGCGCCACAGCGGATAATCGGGATAGAGCAGCCTGATCGCCTTGAAGGCCAGCGCCTGCAACCGCCATGGCTTGAAGGCGTGGTGATTGTAAAATCCGGCTTCTGCATGAATCATCAAGGCATTGCAGAGATTTCCTGAGTGCTTGTGGAAAGTCGGCTCGAACCAGCATTCCCGCACCGCGGCGCCCGCCAGCCATTCCGGCGCGAGCTTGTTCATCACCTTGAGCACCCCGCCCGCGTCAATATCGGGCGCGCCGAACAGCACCTCGAGCGGGCGCGTGGTGCCGCGACCCTCTGACAGCGTGGTGCCTTCGAGCATCACGGTCCCGGCATAGCAGCGCGCCATGTTGACGTTGGCGGCATTGGGCGAAGGGTTGATCCACAGGCGTGACGTCGGCCAACCGAAGCCGTCAGCATCGTCGGGACGCCAACCCTCCATCGCCACCACCTTGTAAGCGACGTCGAGACCGAAATGTGCGATGAACCAGTGGCCCATCTCCCCCATGGTGAGGCCGTGCCGCATCGGCATCGGGGCGGCGCCGACGAAGCTTTCCTGGCCCGGCACCAGCAGCGTGCCTTCAACCGGACGCCCGGCGGGGTTGGGCCGGTCCAGCACCCAGACCTCTTTCCCCGCCTTGGCGGCTTCTTCCAGCAGGTAGAGCAGCGTGGTGACGAAGGTGTAGATCCGGCAGCCGAGGTCTTGCAGGTCGAACAGGAACACATCCGCGCTCGACATCATCTGGCCGGTGGGTCGGCGCACCTCGCCGTAAAGCGAGAAGATCGGGATGCCGTAGCGCGGGTCCATCTCGTCCGCGGTTTCGACCATATTGTCCTGCTTGTCGCCCTTGAGCCCGTGCTGCGGGCCAAAGGCGCTGTTGACCAGCACGCCTGCCGCAATCAGCGCATCAAGGCTGTGGGTCAGATCAGCCGTGACGCTCGCAGGGTGCGCCACCAATGCCACGCGGCGGCCCTTGAGTTGGGCCAAGAGTTCGGGGTCGGCCAGCAGCCGGTCGATGCCTGTCTTCATGGACAAAGCGTTGGATCAGGCGGGCGGCAAAGGCAATCGCTTTGCATAAGCGCGGGAACATTGCCCCCCGTCCCTTGGTTAGGGTGTCATGGACATTGACTGGACCCCTGCCCTTATCGCTGCCGGATGGGCGATTATCCTTGGCGGCGCGGGCGGCGCGCTGACCGATATCGGCCAATGGTATCGCGATCTGAACAAGCCGTCGTGGCAGCCGCCCGATTGGCTGTTCGGCCCCGCGTGGACCATCATCCTCGGTCTGGCAGGCTGGAGCTTCTACATCGGTCTGACCCAGGCCCCCTCGCCCGAGGCGCGCGCCGGGGTGTGGGCGCTGTTTGCCGCCAACTTCGTGCTGCACTTCCTGTGGTCGCCGCTGTTCTTCAAGCTCAAGCGCCCGGACTGGGCCTTGGCGGAGAACGTGTTTCTGTGGCTGTCGGTCGCCGGGCTGCTGACGGTGCTGCCGCGTATCGCGGGTGACAGCTTTGCTGGTTGGCTAAACGTGCCCTATTTCGTCTGGGTCAGTTTTGCGTTCCTGCTCAACGCCAAGATCGTCCAGTTGAACCGCCCGTTTGGCAAGGAGCCATCGGCGGCCTAACGTTCGATGATCAGCGCGCGGCAGGCCTCGGAGTGGAACTCCGGCTTGCCGGGCGCAAAGGCGAGCGCCCAGAATTGCAGGGCGCCGCCGGGGTGCTCGACAATCGCGTTCAGTGCAACCTGCGCAGGATCGGGTAACTCGGCCGCGATGCTGGCCCTCAAAACCAAGCCGCTGTCGTCATGCGAGCACCCAATTGCGATGGCATCGACCGGCGCGTCACGCATGCCTTCGCGAAACGAGTCGAAGTCATACGCCGCCCAGCGGCCCGACGGCGACAGGTTGAACTCGCGATAACAGGTGCCGCCCAGCGGTTGCCAGAAGATCTCGAAACAGGTGGTCTTCCACAGATTGTCCATCCGCTCGCTTGCGGCGTGGGGCGGGACGATGATGCCGGGAACATGGCCATCAAGCCGGAATTCGGCCTCGCAGCCCTGCGGCGTGGCGGTGACAGAGGCGGTAACGGCGCGGATCGGGCCGAGATCGCAGGTGACATGAAGCATGAGCGGTTGCATCCGACCTGTCTGCCGCCTTCCCCCGCTTCGGGCAAGCCACTTCCCGTTGGCCCTGCGCACTGATAGGGGCGCTGCCCATGAGCACCTACGAATCCGCCCTTCTCCGCCTGCTCGACGAGCGCGGCTACATCCACCAGCTGACCGACGCGACCGGGCTTGATGCTCTCGCGGCCAAGCAGATCGTGCCGGGCTATATCGGCTTTGATGCGACCGCGCCCAGCCTGCACATCGGCAGCCTGGTGCAGATCATGATGCTGCGCCGCTTGCAGCAGGCGGGCCACAAGCCGGTTGTGGTGATGGGCGGCGGCACGACCCGGATCGGCGATCCGACCGGGCGCGACGAAAGCCGCAAGATGCTCACCGACGAGGTGATCGAGGCGAACATCCAGTCGATCTTCACAGTCTTTGCCAAGCTGTTGAAATTCGGCGACGGGCCAACCGATGCGGTGATGGTGAACAATCACGATTGGCTGGGGCAATTGGGCTACATCGAACTGCTCCAGCAGGTCGGCACCCATTTCACCATCAACCGGATGCTGACCTTCGAATCGGTGAAACTGCGGCTTGAGCGCGAACAGCCGATGACCTTCCTCGAATTCAACTACATGATCCTTCAGGGATATGATTTCAGGCACTTGTCGCGCGAACTTGATGTTCGCCTGCAGATGGGCGGAAGCGACCAGTGGGGCAATATCGTCAACGGGATCGAGCTGGGCCGACGCATGGACGGGGCTGATCTTTACGGTCTCACCACCCCGCTGCTGACCACCGCCAGCGGGGCCAAGATGGGCAAGACAGCCGCCGGCGCCGTCTGGCTCAACGAGGACCAGCTGCCCGCCTACGACTTCTGGCAATACTGGCGCAACGTCGACGATGCGGACGTGGGCAAGTTCCTGCGGCTGTTCACAGACTTGCCACTGGATGAAATCAATCGGCTCGAAGTGCTTGAAGGCGCTGAAATCAATGCGGCCAAGGTGGTGCTCGCAAATGAGGTCACCCGGCTTGTGCGCGGCGAAGACGCTGCCATCCGAGCCGAGGCCACTGCGCGGGAGACCTTTGCCGGATCGGGCGCAGGTGAGGATTTGCCCACCCTTTCCGTTGGCGCAGAAGGGATGCGTATGGCCGCGCTGCTTACCGCCATCGGCCTCACGGCATCAGGCGGCGAGGCAAAGCGCAAGCTGGCCGAGGGTGCTGTCAAGCTCGATGGAGAGACTGTGACTGACCCTGCATTGCTCGTGCTTCCGGCCGAAGGCGCAACCCTGCGCCTCAGTCTCGGCAAGAAACGTCACGCTCTGGTCCACCGCTGACAGGCCAATCTTTACCAATTGTCAGCGAATCTGCGTCATTTCCCTAGGGTGTACCCATACGGAGGGAAGGATCGCAGCGCGTGGCGGGTGGAGCTAATCTCAGCGTAACCGATTTGCGGCGTGCAGCGCGGCATCCGGTCGATTTCCCGGCGATCGTCGAGCACTTCGTGCACGGCGATCTGCATTTGCACGTGTGCAACCTTTCGGCCCACGGCTTCATGGTTGACGATGCCAAGCAGCTCAATCGCGGCGACCGGATCATCATCCGACTGCCGGTGGTTGGCCGGATCGAGGCCTATGTGATCTGGACCCGCGATAATCGTGCAGGCTTCCAGTTCGAACGGATCATCCGGCTCGACGATTTCGTATCGATCATCGACCAGCTCCAGCCCAACCCGCGCCTGCGTCGCCCGCGATAGGGCAGCCTTAGTCCGCGCAAGTTTCACCTGCTTGGCAGCGGCCTTTCGGCCTGCCATGGCGGCCGCGTGACCGAACCAACCTCCCCCTTACAGATCGGCGACTACCGGCGTTACTGGCTCGCCCGCTTCATGGCGGTGTTTGCCACGATGTCGATGGTCGTGCTGCTCGGCTACCAGCTCTACGAGGTGGCGCGCGACGATTACGGGATGACCGTGGCCGAGGCCTCGTTCCAGCTCGGACTGCTGGGGCTTGCGCAGTTCATCCCGCTGTTTTTGCTGACCCCCGTGGCGGGCCTTGCAGCTGACCGGTTTGACCGGCGTCATGTCGCAGCCTTCGCCAACGGGATCGATGCTGGCGTGGCCGCTGTACTGGCGGTGATGACGTGGCAGGATGCGCTGAACATCCCGATCCTGTTTGCGCTTGCCGCGGCCCACGGCGCGGCGCGCGTATTCGTCGGCCCGTCGATGAGCGCCATCGCCCCCAATATCGTCCCCCCCGCCCTGCTGCCGCGCGCGATCGCGCTGTCATCGATCGCCTGGCAGACCGCCAGCGTCGCAGGCCCGGCGGTGGGCGGTTTGATCTTTGCCGAGGTGATCTGGCTGCCGCACGCGATCTCGGCCGGCCTGCTGGCGGGTGCGATGGTGCTGATTCTCACTGTCCGCCCGATCAAGGCCAAGCACGAAGGCCCGCGCCTCAAGCCGCTGCGGCAGATTATCGAAGGCATGGTCTATGTCTGGCGTGAGCGGTTTTTGCTGGGCTGCATCACGCTCGATCTGTTCGCGGTGCTGCTGGCGGGCGCCACCGCGCTGCTGCCGGTGTTTGCCCGCGATATCCTGTTCGTCGGGCCTGAAGGGTTGGGCCTGATGCGCGCC
Organism: Porphyrobacter sp.; assembly: GCA_032116115.1. GTDB lineage: Bacteria > Pseudomonadota > Alphaproteobacteria > Sphingomonadales > Sphingomonadaceae > Erythrobacter. Next base: position 1,533 of record JAUMAX010000019.1, on the reverse strand, counting down.
GCCCCTGCTCTGGGCGCGGCCAGCGTGGCGCTATGGCTCAGCTTCCGGCCGCTTGAACGCGAGGTCGGGCTCAAGATGCTCTGGGCGGTCGCCGCTTTCGGGGCGCTGACGATCACCTTCGCCTTTTCGCGCAGCTTCCTGCTGTCGCTTGCCATCCTTGCCGCGATGGGCGCGGTTGACATGATTTCGGTGTTCATTCGCTCGTCGCTGGTTCAGCTGTTCACGCCTGACGACAAGCGCGGGCGGGTGTCATCGATCTCGGGCCTCGCCATCTCTGCTTCCAACGAGTTGGGCGAAATGCAATCCGGCCTCGCCGCCGCCGTTCTCGGAGCAACCGGCGCGGTTGTATTCGGCGGCGCGGGTGCGATATTCGTGACATTGATCTGGGCGTGGTACTTCCCCGAACTGCGCCGCGCCAAAAGCTTCGAGCCAGCTGCGCTCAAACGAGAGGTATCGACATGAAGGCTGACAACATCCTCGCGACCATCGGCGGCACGCCGCACATCCGCCTGTCGCGGCTGTTCCCGGATCACGAGGTGTGGGTGAAGTCCGAGCGGTCGAACCCCGGCGGCTCGATCAAGGACCGCATCGCGCTCGCCATGGTCGAGGATGCCGAGGCGCGCGGCGCGCTCCAGCCCGGCGGCACCATCGTCGAGCCGACCAGCGGCAACACCGGGATCGGCCTTGCGATGGTCGCCGCGGTCAAGGGCTACAAGCTGGTGCTGGTCATGCCCGAATCAATGTCGATCGAGCGCCGCCGCCTGATGCTCGCCTATGGCGCCAGCTTCGATCTCACTCCGCGCGAACGCGGCATGAAGGGCGCGATCGAGCGCGCGCAACAGCTCGTGGAACAGACACCCGGCGCGTGGATGCCGAGCCAGTTCGACAATGCCGCCAACCCCGCGATCCATGCACGCACGACGGCGCAGGAAATCCTCGCCGACTTCGCGGATGCGCCGATCGACGTGATGATCACAGGGGTCGGCACCGGCGGGCACCTGACCGGCTGCGCCGAGGAATTGAAGAAGCACTGGCCCGGCATGAAGGCCTACGGGGTCGAGCCCGCGCTTTCGCCCGTCATCAATGGCGGCCAGCCCGGCCCGCACCCGATCCAGGGCATCGGCGCGGGCTTCATCCCGGGCAACCTCCACACGGCCGCCATTGATGGCGCGATTGCTGTCGATGCCGAGGACGCCAAGGAAATGGCCCGCCGCGCCGCGTGCGAGGAAGGAATGCTGGTGGGCATCTCCTCCGGCGCAACCCTCGCCGCCATCGCCAAGAAGCTCGCGGATTTGCCTGCAGGCGTGCGGGTGATGGGCTTCAACTACGACACGGGCGAGCGGTATCTATCCGTCCCTGACTTCCTGCCGGTGGAGTAGAGCGATTCCTTAACCGTACCGGCCTATTCCATAAGCAGACTTACCACGCCTTGTGCGTAACTGCTCGGGAAACGCCGCCCATGAAGTTCATCAAGCTCCACTCGCGCGGCGGCAATTACCTTGTCGTGGCCAGCAACATCGCGTGGCTGCGCAC
>JAUMAX010000018.1:0-121963 GCA_032116115.1 Porphyrobacter sp. | reverse complement strand
CGGTCGGTGTGACCGGCCAGCATCACGCTTGCAGTGCCGCAGTTCGCATAGGCGGTGACGGCGCTGTTGAGGATGCTTGCAGCCTGCGGAGTGATGTCCGACTTGTCGAAGTCGAAGAACACGACGTAGGGACCCGTGTTGCACACAGCCTTGGGCGGCGGCGGCGGAGCCACAACCGGCGGCGGCGGCGGGGGCGGCGGCGGGGGCGGCGGGGGCACGGCAACAGGTGCAACGACCGGCTCAGCGCCACCGAAGTTATAGGTGATCGAGCCGAGCAGCGAGTGGCTGCTGAACTTGGTGTCCAGTGCACGACCCAGCGGATCAACGAGGCCGATGTTCGGCGCGTTGAAGTAGCGATACTTCAGGCCGACATCCCACGAGTCGTTCAGCGGAGCGCGGACGCCCGCCAGCAACTGCCATGCAAAGCCGGTATCCGAATCGTTCCACACGCCCGGGCCGTTGGCATTGACGCGACCGTCCATGTCGATACGGGCCACACCGACACCGCCGCCCGCGAAGGCCTGGATGCCATCGTCAGCGCCGAAATCGAACAGACCGTTGATCATGAAGCTCAGAGCGTTCACTTCGCCGAGCGCTTCGCGCGTGCCGGTGAAGGTCGAGATGCCACCCGGTGCGTTCGCCGTCGGGTTCAGAGCGAGGCCCTGGTTACCAGCCTGAACGTCCTGCAGGTCGGCAGCGCGGTAGCTGGCTTCTGCTTCAAGACGGAAGGCGCCGAAGTCGTAGCCGACCATGCCACCGAAGTCGTAACCGGTGTCGTAGTTGGCGACGGCATTTGCCGACACGCCGTTAACATCCAGGTTCTGGTCTTCGACGATCATGACGCCGCCATCACCCTGAATGTACCACTGGCCTTCACGGGCCATGGCGGGCGAGGTCAGCGCGGTCGAAGCCATCGCCATCCCAATGACGAGTTTGCGCATTCTAAAATTCCCCTTTGTATTGGACTTGAGGCACCGGTCGTCTCTATCTTTTCCCCTCCCGTGAGGCAAGCAATCAATGCCCTAAGGGTGTGGCAAGAATGTCGCGATGCCATGCCTGTGGAAAAAAATGCAACCGAAAAACGCGCGCGAATCAGCCATTCTGCCAGATCACGGGGTGTTTGGCCCTATCATGCCAACCGTCAGTAGCGCCTGAATCAGCGCCCCGATTGCTGTCCGCGCTTCGAGGTCGACGACTGTCCCGCCACTTGGCGCAGCTGGCGCGGTCGGGCGCTTCCATCCGGTCCGGAACACCAGTTCGTGACCGGCTTCGCGGTCAAACACCTGCGTTCCTTCGCGCGGCGCTATGAAGCGCCACTCGCCACCGATCATGACCGCAATGTGATCATCCCGCCCGCTCCACGCAGCACCGGCCGGGGCGGTGATGCGGTAACAGGAACCCTCGGCGGGGCTTTCGGGCGGAGCGTTTCGCGATGCAGTGACAGCCCGATCGTGCAGCGCATCGAGCAGACATAACGCCTGATTGACGAAGAACTCCTTCTGCGCCTGTCCAGCGAGCGTGACTGTGCTGGGGGCCGCGCAGGCTTTCGGGTTCGGCGGCGGAAAAAAGCTGCGCCTGCGCCCCGTTTTCGAAGCGGATGCGGTGCAAGGATGGCTCGAAATGCGGTTTGTGACCCGGGCGGCAGATCGCCATCAATCCGCTTTCACCCTCGACCATCACCGCCCGCGCTTCGGCCAGCGAGGAGGAAACCAGCGCGATGCGCGCGTCGGGGTTCTGGTCGGCGATCATCCTCACCCATTCGGCGCCGGAACGGGTCTTGCCGAAACCGCGTCCAGCCATGATCATCCAGATGCGCCAGTCACCCGGTGGGGGCAGTTGCTGCGACCGGGCCTGATATTCCCAGATGAATTCGAAGCCGTTTCGCTCGTTCTGATCCAGCTTGTCGGGCAGCAAGCGGCGGACCATGGCACCGACTTCCGTTTCGTCAGCCATCATCTGGTCGTAGGTTTCGCTCATGTGGCATCCGCCTGGGCTGCGGCCTTCTGGCGCGCGACGCGCCGCCGGATGTCCTCGATCTTGCGGTCGATCGAGGCGCGCACTTCGGCGGCGCTGACATCGCGCACCTGGCTCTGGCCGCGTGCGGCCGTATCGCGGTGGGCGGCGAGCAGGCGGATGGCGTTGGCAAAGTCGAACTTGTCGGTGCCGCCAGTTTTCAGGTCGCCATCGCGCAGCCGCCGGATCACCTCCATTTCAAGATGCAGATAACCTTCGGCCAGCGCTGCGGCCCATTGGCGGGCGAAATCCGGATCGGCGCGGCGCAGCTTGTAGGCGCGGGCAGGCGTGATCCCGCTCAGTTCAGCCGAGCGGCTGACATTCGACGTGGCGGCCAGATGCTCCATGAAGCGTGTGCGCCAGTTCCGGTCAGGGGTCAGCGGGCCGGTGTCGTCATCAGCGCCAATCCGCGCAGGGTCCGAGTGTGCCATGGACAGGTCTCCCTTGGCGAACATCAAAAAGGCGGCACTCCCACCGGGGAGGCCGCCTGCTGGCGAATCGCTATTTCTCGACTATGCCTTTCTCTAACCAGATAGCGTTACGATGTCAACAAAAATAACCAGAATGGTAAATTAGTCTGCGGCTGGATCAGCGCTGCCTCTCATGGCCGCCGTTGGCGCCCCTTGCGTTGCTTCAGGGGCGCGCCTGGCTCACTTCGAACAACTCCCCGTCGGCATCGAGCAGATAGAAGACCGTCGAGTTGATGCTCGGCGCATAGGCGACCAAGGGTCCGATCTGGCCCTGGTCCGGCACGAAATCCTGCGTTCTGTCCTCGATTGTTGCGGCGGTGTTGATGAAGCCGTTCGTAAACGCGGTGCTGGGGATCAGGAACACCGATCCGTTGGTGTCGAAGAAGATATAGGAATCGCGGAAAACCGGATCGAAGATGGCCTTGAAAAATTGCCCCGCGATAATCCCGCTCCCCTGCTTGCGGCCCGTGCCGAACTGGTAGGTCACGTTCGGCCCGTTGACCGCGGCGGGAGGGTTGGGGCGGGTGGACGCAGACCCTTCGTAGAACGGCCAGCCGAAATCGAGCGGGCGCCATTCGGGACGGAAAGCGGTAAGCTCGTGCTGAAGGCTGCTTCCGCGGTCTGCCAGAACCGCGACACCGCCGTCATATGACAGGCCGCCCGGCTGCTGGATACCGTCACCAATGATCCGCGGAAGCAGCGGAATGGTGGTCGGGTCGGGAACACTCGCCACCGCATTGGGATTGAACACCTCCAGCTCCACAAGCTTGCCATAGGCGCTCGACGCATCCTGAGCGTTGGCTTCGCCCGGCGCTCCGATTGCCAGCATCGTGCGCGGCAGCTGGATGAAGGACACCGTGGTCGGGCGGCTCCACGCGTCCGCAAGTTTGACAGACGACACGGCGTTCCGCGTCTGGTCAAATGCCTGTAGCATCAGCCCGGTCGCTGGACTGTGCGTGACCATGTAAATGCCGCGCTGGTAAGGATTGCCGGGAAATCCGTAGCCGATCGCCAGAATATCTCCCGGTAGCCGGTTATCACGGACAAACGTGTCTTCCGTCAGGACGTCGGTCGCCATGTCGAACTGGAGGACTCGCCCCGATCGTTCCGCGATGAGCAGCTTGGGCTGTCCGAAGAACAAGCCGGCCGCAACGGGTGACACGATCCCGGAGGCGGCACGCCTGACGACAATCCCCTCGCGGTCATTGGTAACGGTGATCCGCACCCCGAAATCACGAGACTCCCCGCCGGCGGTTACGCGCAGCGTGATCTCGTAGATATTGTCACCATTGGCATCGGCAGGAAGATCGAAATTGGGTGCCTGATTGAACCGCAGCGCACCTCCGGGATCGAGCACAAGCTTGTCCGCGTCAGGGCCGCTGAACAATGTGATCGAGACCGGATCATTCTGCGGATCGCTTGCCGTGGCCGAGTAGAACGCGCCCGACGTGTTCTCCGCGACGCTCACAGTCAGCGCAGAGGTCAGGGTGGGCGCGGTTTGAACGGGCGGCGTGACCGGACTCGACGACGAGCCGCTACCGCCCCCGCCGCACCCGGACAAGGCGAGCACAGCGATGCTGGCGGACGCAGTGATGGCGGCCCGGCGAACCGACGGAGCAAATGACATGGATGGCGACCCCTTGAAAAATCAAGGGTAACCTATCGGCGGAAACGCGAAAGACAACCGCCTTTCGCGCCTGCGGCTGTCAGATAATGCCGATCGCCTTGCCCGCGCGCTCGAACATCCCGAGGATGGTCTGCACCTGCTCGGCGGTGTGCTCTGCACAAAGCGAGCAGCGCAGCAGGGTCATGCCCGCTGGCGTTGCCGGGGGCCGGGCGAGGTTGACGTAGAGGCCTTCCTTCAGGAGCGCCTCCCACATCATCGCGCCCTTTTCGAGATCGGGCATGATGACCGCGATGATCGCGCTTTGCGGGGTTTCGGTGCCGAGCTGGAAGCCCAGAGCCTTCAGCCCGCCATGCAGCGTGCGGCTGTTCTCCCACAGATGTGCGCGCTTGTTCCCGCCGTGCATCAGCTTGCGGATCGAGGTGGCCGAGCTTGCCATCACGGCAGGCGGCAGGGCGGCGGTGAAGACGTAGGGACGGCAGACCAGCCGCAGCACTTCGAACTTCGGGTGGTTCGAGACGCAGAATCCGCCAACAGTCCCGACGCTTTTCGAGAAGGTGCCGATGATGAAATCGACATCGTCCAGCACGCCCTGTTCTTCGGCGACGCCGCGGCCGTGCTCGCCAATGAAGCCCATCGAATGCGCTTCATCCACCAGCACCATCGCGCCGTTTTCCTTGGAGACGCGGACCATTTCCTTCAGCGGGGCGACATCGCCCATCATCGAATAGACGCCTTCGAGCACGACCAGCTTGCCCGCGCCTTCGGGGATGCGCTTCAGCCGCTTTTCAAGGGCTTCGACGTCATTATGCTTGAACGGCACGACCTCGGCATTGCCCATCGCGCAGCCATCCCAGATCGATGCATGGCTATCGATGTCGAGGATGATGTAATCACCCTTGCCCGCCAGCGTCGAGATGATCCCGAGGTTGGCCTGGTAACCGGTCGAGAAGACCATGGCGTGATCCATGGCGTAGAATTCGCGCAAGGCGGCTTCGACATCGCGGTGATCGCGGAACGTGCCGTTGAGCACGCGGCTCCCGGTGGTGCCGGCGCCGAAGTCCTGCATCGCGGCCTGACCTGCGGCGATCACATCGGGATCGAAGGTCATGCCCATGTAATTATAGGTGCCGAGCAGGATCGTGTCGCGCCCGTTGCAGATCGCGCGGGTGGGCGAGAGCACTTGCTCCATCACCAGATTGAACGGATCTTCCACCCCGGCAGCGAGCAGCGTCTCACGGGTCTGGATGATCGGATCGAACTTGGCGAGAAGGTCGACAGGTTCGGCAGCGGTGATCGTGTCGGTCATAGCGGTGGCCATTATCAGCTATCCTGCAACTTGTGGACCGCCGCGATAAGCTGGCCCCAGTTTTCGATCTCGGCCTGCTGGTTCATCGAGATGATCACATCGAACTCGTCTTCGATCTCGGCGACGAAATCCATCACGGTCAGGCTGTCGAATTCAAGATCGCCGGCAAAGGTGGTCGTATCCTCGATGGTGACGCCCTTCTTGTTGAAGGGCTCGACCAGAGTGCGGATCGAAGCGTCGACGTCTGCGGGGGTCATGGGCGGCTATGCTTTCTTTTGCGTCAGTTGTCGGGCGGGCTGTAGCCCTGTAATACGGCTGCAAAGCGGCGGATGATGCAGCTTGTCAAGTTTTCGCAGCGCCAGACGGGCGCGGCGGTGGCGGAATTGGGGCCGGTCCGGGGGGAATAATGGCTGAGAATTCAACACAAGCTGAACCGAATCCGCCGCCTTTGGGCGCAGCGCCATCGCTGCCTTCGCCCTCGGGCTATTCCAACCACGCCATCCATCTGGTGCGCACCACCCAGCAGATCAACCTGATGCTGAGCCAGATGGCCGATGCCAAGGCGTCGATCCTGATGGGGGCGACGTTTCTGGTCTTTACCATTGCCGTGGGTCAGGCGGGCAAAGGCACCCTGCCGTGGTCGCTCGGGGTGATGGCGCTGTTTGCCTTTGTCTCGGCGATGTGTGCGGTGTTTGCGGTGCTGCCCGCGGTCAGCAGCCCGACTTCGGCGCGGCTCAATGATGGAAAGGCGAACAAGCTGTTCTTCGGGTACTTTGCCCACATGGACGAAGACGCGTGGACCGACAGCATTCTGGCCGATCTGCGCGCGGACGAGACCGTTTTTCGCACCATGCTGCACGACATCTACCAGAACGGGCAGGTGCTCCAGCGCAAGAAATACAAATACCTCGCCTATGCCTACAAGAGCTTCATGGCCGGCCTGTGCCTGACGGTGGTGACGGCCGGAATCGAATATGCGGCCAGACTGTCCTGACGCGTCGCCCTGTCACACCAGCGCGTTGACCGCCGACATGAACGGACCGATCGACACCGGCTTGGACAGATAGCCTTCCGCTCCTGCAGCGCGGATGCGTTCTTCATCGCCCTTGGCTGCGAAAGCCGTCACCGCCAGCACCGGGATGCCCGCCAGCCTGCGGTCACGCTTGGCCGCTTCGATCAGGTCGACGCCCGAAATGCCGCCGAGCTGGATATCCATGATGATGAGATCGGGCGATGTGTCGCGCGCGGTTTGCAGCACCAGATTGCCGTCTGCCACGGGCTCGACGTCGAAGCCGTTGGCGCGCAGGACATCGCAGAACAGCTTCCTGTTGAGGTCATTATCCTCGACAACCATGATCCGCTTTGTCACTGAACGCCCCGCATTCGCCCGCACTACAATTAACCTTGGTCAAAGGACAGGACAATCCCGCTTCGCCCCGCATCCGAGCCTGTGAACCCGCAGATGCTGGCGCTCGCAGCGCTCGGCTGGGTGCTGGAATGCGAGGATCGCGCGCAGCGCTACCTTGAATTGACCGGCCTCGATCCCGATTCTCTGCGGACAGGGCTGGGCGATCCGATGGTCCTTTCCTCCGCACTCGAATTTCTCGCCAATCACGAACCCGACCTGATCCGCGCGGCAGAAGCTCTTGCTGTCACGCCCGAGGAACTGGTTGCCGCCAAGGACGCTTTGCAAGCATGACCCGCCCGCTCATCATCTCCGACTGCGACGAAGTGCTGCTGCACATGGTCGCCCCGTTCAAGGACTGGCTGGAGGCATCGCAAGGCGTGAACTTCCACCTCGAAGGCCACAATTTTGCCGAGGCGCTGCGCTGGAAGGACAGCGGCGAACTGCTTGCGCCGCCGGATATCTGGCGGATGCTGCGGGTCTTTTTCGACAACGAAATGGACTCGCAGATGCCGATCGCGGGCGCGGTCGAGGGGATCAACACCCTCGCCGAGAAAGCCGATGTGGTGATCCTGACCAACCTCGTCGATGCCCACCGCGATGCGCGGGCCGAACAGCTCGCCAAGGTTGGCATCAATGCCCGCGTCTTCACCAACCAAGGCCCCAAAGGCCCGGCGCTGAAGGCGATCATCGATGAATATGCACCGACCCGTGCGGTCTTCATCGACGATCTGGCCCAGCACCACGCCTCGGTTGCCGAGATCACACCGCATGTCACGCGGCTGCACCTGTGCGGCGAACCGATGATTGCCCACGCGATTGATTGCGCTCACAAATCAGGCCACGCCGAAGCCCGGATTGACCGCTGGGACGAAGCCTTGCCGTGGCTGCTTGAACGACTGGAGAATTGACCATGAGCTACACCGCCAAACTCGCCGAACTCGGCATCACCCTGCCCAAGGCCGCCGCTCCGGTGGCGAGCTATGTCCCGGTCGTGGTGCATGGCGGGATGGCCTATGTTTCGGGCCAGCTGCCGTTTGTCGATGGCGTGGTGGTCAAGGGCCGCTTGGGTGACGATGTCAGCGTCGAGGCCGGACAGGCCGCCGCGCGCGCTTGCGGGCTGATGATTATTGCCCAGCTTCAGGCCGCAGGACTGCTCGATCAGGTTGCGCGGGTGGTGAAGCTTGGCGCGTTCATCAATTGCACCGCCGACTTCACGCAGCAGCCGGAGGTCGCCAATGGTGCGTCGGATCTGATGGAGCAGGTGTTCGGCGGCGCCGGGCAACACGCGCGCGCTGCTGTCGGCGTGCCGGCCCTGCCGCGCGGTGCGGCGGTGGAGGTTGATGCGGTGATCGCTCTGACCGCATGAGCGGGCGGCACGCTCCGGATTGGTTGACGCAGTGGGAATATGCCCACCGCGGGCTGCATGGTCCGGGCGTGCCGGAAAATTCCTGCGCGGCGGCAGAGGGCGCGATTGCGGCGGGCCTGGGCATCGAATGCGATATCCAGATGTCCGCCGATGATGTGCCGATGGTGTTCCACGATTGGGAGCTGGAGCGGCTCGCGGGCGCGGCAGGCATGGTCGCGAGCGGCACAGCCGACGAGCTTGAAGCGCTCACCCTGCTCGGCACCGACCAGCGTCCCGTGCGGCTGGCGCATTTCCTTGAAGTGGTCGCTGGCCGGGTGCCGCTGCTGATCGAGATCAAGTCGATGCCGGGCTATAACGTTGCCCGATCGTGCGAGGCGGTTGCGGGGGTTTTGGCAGGCTATTCTGGCAAGGCTGCGGTGATGAGCTTCGATCCACGTGTGGGCGGATGGTTCTTCAAGCACGAACCGGCCTTCGTCCGGGGGCTGGTGGGAACCGATACCCTCGACCACGGCTTCCTCAGCGCTTGGCGGGTGCCCGGTGCCTTGGAACAGGCCCAACCCGATTTTCTCGCGCTCGACATTCGCGATCTGCCCAATGCCGTTTCCGATCTGTGGCGTGCCGCCCGCCGCCCGCTGCTCAGCTGGACGATCCGATCGCCGCACTTGCGCAAGCGCGCTCTGGCTAATGTTGATGCGCTGATCGCCGAAGGGGAAGGGCTGGCGTGAGCGATGACCCGCTGACCGTCCGCATTGCCCCATCCGTTGGCAGCTTCGACCGCGAGGAATGGAACGCGCTCGGCGGGAACAACAATCCCTTTGTCAGCCACGAATTCCTGACCGCGATGGAAGACTCAGGCTCGGTCGGTCCCGGCACCGGCTGGGAGCCTGCGCCGATTGTCATCACCGATGACGCAGGCAAGCTGCTCGCCGCCATGCCGTCCTATGCCAAGGGGCATTCCCAGGGCGAATATGTGTTCGATCATGCCTGGGCCGATGCATGGCACAGGGCGGGCGGGCGCTATTACCCCAAGCTCCAGATCGCCGCGCCCTTTACCCCGGCGACCGGCCCGCGCCTGTTGCTCAGCGATCCGAGCCTCGCCCCGCACTTGTTGAAGGGCGCCGAGGCGGTATGCCTTCAGAACAAAATGTCCTCGGCCCACGCGACCTTCATCGAACCAGCGCAATTGCCGCTGTTCGAAGAAGCCGGCTGGCTTCCCCGCGCCGATATCCAGTTCCACTGGTTCAACCGCGGCTATGCCAGCTTCGACAATTTCCTCGGCGCACTGTCATCGCGCAAGCGCAAGGATTTGCGCAAAGAACGTGCCGCAGCGGTGGAAGGCCTGACCATCCGGCACTTCACCGGCCCGGAAATCACCGAGGCGCATTGGGACGCGTTCTGGATTTTCTATCAGGACACCGGCGCGCGGAAATGGGGCCAGCCCTATCTGACGCGTGAGGCTTTCAGCTTGCTGGGCGAGCGGATGGGGGACCGGATCATCCTGATCCTCGCCTATGACGGCGATGCGCCGATTGCAGGCGCGCTGAACTTTGCCGGGCGCCATGCGCTTTACGGGCGGTACTGGGGTTGCACCCGCGACGTGCGCTTCCTGCATTTTGAACTGTGCTATTATCAGGCGATCGACATCGCGATTGCCCGCGGATTGCCCTGTGTCGAAGCGGGCGCGCAGGGCGGGCACAAGCTGGCGCGCGGGTATGAACCGGTGCAGACGCTTTCGGCGCACTGGATCGCTGATCCGGGCTTTCGCGCTGCTGTCGCTGATTTCCTCGAACGCGAGCGGGCCGGCGTGGCGAGCGACCAGATGTATCTCGGCAGCCGCACCCCCTTCAGGAAGGGCGACTAACCCGCCTTACGCGGCCTGCTGGCGACCTTCGGCGAGCCACTGGCGCGCACGGCGCTGGGCTTCGGCGATTTCGCGAGCGGTCATTTCGTCGGAGATATCGGCGCGGCAACAGGCGGCTTCCTCGTGGCCGCGTGCAGCGGCAAGGTTGAACCACTTGTGCGCTTCGATCAGATCGCAGTCGGCGCCATTGCTTCCGGTCGAGAATGCGACACCCAGATCGAAGCAGGCCCCCACCTGACCCTGGCTCGCCGCGGCCAGCCATGCGCCAAGCATACTGTCGCCCGATGTTTCACGTGAAACTTTGGCCGTCTGCGCCGTGGTTGCGATGATGTGCATTATGTGGTCCCCGTCAGTCACCGGATCGCCCCCCAGGCGACCTTCCGTGAACCAGAGTTGCGGTGTTTATGGTCAAAAATTAGTTAACGCGTTTCCGACTTTCTGTTTGCCCCCGTTTCATATCCAAACCCGCTTGTGCGCTTTAGGGGCCTTGCCTATAGGGCGCGCATTGCTTCAGCTTGCTGGGACCAAGTGAGCCAATGAAAAAATTCAGGGCGTCAGGACGCGAAGGTCTTCCCAGCGGCTCACGGGATGAGAGAGCTTGATGCCAATTACCGCGTCTGACGACATCGATGTCCTCGAAAAGGCCAAGCGCCTTCTGGCTCCGGACTATGTGCCGAGCGAGGACGAGGAATACATGAACGAACGCCAGCAGACCTATTTCCGGATGCTGCTGTTGGAATGGAAACGTTCGATCCACTCTGCCGCCGGCCAGACCCTGCAATCGCTGCAGGACGGTCCGATCCGCGAGGCCGATCTGACCGACCGCGCTTCGAGCGAGACGGACTGGGGCATCGAACTGCGCACCCGTGATCGCCAGCGCAAACTGGTCGCCAAGATCGATTCTGCCCTGCGCCGGATTGACTCGGGCGATTACGGTTATTGCGAAGTCACCGGCGATCCGATCGGGCTGCGCCGCCTGATCGCGCGGCCGGTCGCAACCATGACGGTCGAGGCGCAGGAAGCGCACGAACGGCGCGAAAAGGTCTCCCGCGACGACTGAGCGTAAACCCGTGTTTGCGATGTTGTGCCGCCTTGGGACGGCACGGCACAAGCAGGGGTTCGCGCGTCGAAGGCTTTACCTCGCGTTAACCGCGAATGCCCCAACAGTGATGGCGCAACAAAGCGTCGCTGGGTAAGCAACGCTCACATGTCCGCTTGATTGTTTTCGGCTTTGGAGGCGTTCCTGACAATGACAGGGGTTGAGACACGCAGTGTCGCACGCGACAGCCTGTTCCTGCTGGCTGATATCCGTGTGGAACAGAACGCCGATGTGCATCGGGTGCGGGTCCGCAATCTGTCGGATGGCGGCATGATGGGCGAAGGCCAGCTGCGCGTTCAGCGCGGACACCGCCTCACCATCGAACTGCGCAATATCGGCGCGGTGGGCGGCACTGTCGCCTGGGTGCAGGACAACCGCTTCGGCATCGCCTTCGACGAGGAAATCGATTCCCAGAAGGCTCGGCGTCCGCTCCAGGCTGACGAACATCCCGAAGCCACCATCGCCCAGCCTTCGTGGGCGCATCGCGCGCCGCCGCCGCCTGAACCGGGCCGACTCCGCAAGATCTGAGCCTCGGGCTGACCGGGTTCCACGGCCTTGTGGTGCCTGCAAGCTGACCGCTGCCGTTCGACCTGCTAGACGGGTTGCGATGCGATTCTGGATGCCTCTGCTTGCTGCCCTGGCGGTGTGTTCCTGCGGCCCTTCGGGCGGTGGCGGGCCGCTTGAGGTGGCGGTGATCGGTGCGCCTGATGACCCGTTCGAGCAGGGCGTGCGCCTGTCTCCGGCGGCCCAGCATATGCGCGCCGCCACCCACGAAGGGCTGGTTGCGCTCGATCCGACCGGGCAGGTCGTCCCTGCGATTGCTGAACGCTGGATCGTTACCGATGACGGCCTCAGTTACATTTTCCGCCTGCGCGACAGCACCTGGCCGGACGGCGAGGAGATCACTGCGACCGATATCCGCGAGCAATTGCGCGGCGCCCTGACCCGCCTGCGCGGCACATCGCTCGGGCTCGATCTTGCCAAGGTGCGGGACATCCGCGCCATGACCGGGCGGGTTATCGAAGTTCGGCTGACGTCGCCGATGCCCGATTTCCTGCGGTTGCTTGCCCAGCCCGAACTCGGCTTTGTGCGGGGCGGCAGCGGTGCGGGGCCAATGGCCATGTCGCGCGACGAGGCAACCGCGATCGCGCGGCTTTCAGCCCTGCCGCCGGAATCGCGCGGCCTGCCCGCCCTCGAAGACTGGGAGGATCTGGCCCGGCCGATTGCCGTGCGGGCGCTGTCCGCAAAGGACGCTGTGGCGGCGTTCTCGCGCGGTGATGTCGATCTGGTGCTGGGCGGGACGCTGATCGATTTCCCGCAGGCCGAAGTCGGCCCGCTGTCGCGCGGAACGATCCAGGTCGATCCGGCGATTGGCCTGCTCGGGCTGGTGGTGCGGCGCGAAACCGGGTTCCTTGCCGATCCTGCCCGCCGCGAGGCGCTGTCGATGGCGATTGACCGTGCCGCGCTGATCCGCAGCTTCGGCCTTGCCGGCTGGCGCGAAAGCAGCTGGATCGTCCCGCCCTCAATCTACCCGGAGCCGCCCTATCCGGCAGACCGCTGGAACGGCGCCTCGCTCGATGAGCGCCGCCGGGTGGCTGCCGCAAGGGTGGCCGCTTGGGCAGGGTCGGGTCGCGAGGCTGTGCTCCGTGTTGCACTGCCGTCCGGCCCGGGCAGCGATATCCTCCTGCGCGAGCTGGCTTCGGCCTGGGGCGCCATCGGCGTCGCGGTCAGGCGCGCCGGGCCGGGCGATGCCGCCGACCTCGAGCTGCGCGATACGCTCGCCCGCTATCCCTCGGCGCGGTGGTATCTCAACCAGTTCCATTGCAGCCTTGCCGCCGGGCTTTGCGCGCCCGAGGCCGATGCGCTGGTGCGCAAGTCCCTGACCGAGCCCGATGCGGACGTGCGGGAGCGGTTGCTCATCGAAGCCCATGCCGCGCTCGTCGAACGGGACGTCTACATTCCCCTCGGCGCGCCCGTGCGCTGGTCGCTGGTGCGCGGCACAATCCGCAATCACCTGCCCAATGTCTGGGGGATGCACCCCTTGTTCCCGCTATCGCAGCCCACCACATAATACGGTATGGAAACGCCCATGCCCCGCCGCCCCGAACCTGTCGTCTTCGTGCTGCCGACCGGCACCGATGCTGCATCGGTCCGCGCCCGTGTAACCGCGATGGAAAAGCTGCTGGAACGCAGCTTCGTCATTCCCGGCGTCAACATGCCCATCGGCCTCGATGCGCTGGTCGGTCTGGTGCCGGTGCTGGGCGAGATCGTGACGACCGCCATGGGTGCCTATGTCATCTGGGAAGCCCGCAATCTCGGCCTGCCCAAGTGGAAGCTGGCGCGGATGGGGCTGAACGTGTTGTTCGACACTGCCATTGGCGCGATCCCGCTGGTCGGCGATGCGGCGGACGTGCTGTTCCGGTCGAACACCAAGAACCTGAAGATCATCCTCAAGCACATCGACAAGCACCATCCCGAAGCGCGGGTGATCGAGGGCCGGATCTCAGGGTAGTTTCCTTGGGCCTGCCTGCGCGCTAGGAGCGCAAGGCATGACCGCCGATGTAACCTATGCCAGCTATCTCGATCTGGGCCGCATCCTTGCTGCCCAGCACCCGGCCTCCGATGCGCATGACGAACTGCTGTTCATCATCGTCCATCAGGCGAGCGAGCTGTGGCTCAAGCTGTGCCTGCATGAACTGACCGCCGCGCGCGAATGTATCGAGGGCGACGATCTTCGTCCCGCCTTCAAGATGCTGGCGCGGGTGGCGCGGGCGCAGCAGCAATTGATCCAGAGCTGGGACGTGCTCAGCACCATGACCCCGCATGATTATTCCGCCGTGCGGCCGCATCTTGGCGCGTCGAGCGGATTCCAGTCGGCGCAGTACCGGATGATGGAATTCATGCTGGGCGGGCGCGACGGCAAGCATGTGCGCCTTCACAAGAGCAACGCCGACTGGGCCGGGCGGCTTGAGGCGGAAGCCGGGCGGGCGAGCCTCTATGACGCAGCGATCCACCTGCTGGCACGGCGCGGCTTTGCGATTGATGCCGCGGCGATGGAGCGCGATCCGGCCGCCGCCTATGTCCACAACGCCAGTGTCGAGGCGGCGTGGGCGGCGATCTACCGCGATCCTCAGCCGCATTGGGATCTGTATGAACTCGCTGAAAAGCTGGTCGATCTGGAATACCATTTCCAGCGCTGGCGCTTCGGGCATCTCAAGACCGTGGAGCGTATCATCGGCTTCAAGCGCGGCACTGGCGGCACCCCCGGCGTGCCTTATCTGGAAGGCGTGCTGAAACAGGCGTTCTTCCCCGAATTGCTGAGCGTCAGGACCGCGATATGACGCCCGAAGGCCGCGCCGCCGAGTTCGACTCTGCCGATCCGCTGGCGCCCTATCGCGAGCGGTTCACGCTGCCCGAAGGGGTGATCTACCTTGATGGCAACTCACTCGGTGCGCTGCCCAAGGCCACCCCGGCGGCAGTGCAACGGGTGGTCGAGCAGGAGTGGGGCGAGGGGCTGATCCGGTCGTGGAACAGCGCAGGCTGGTTCGAAGCCGCAGGCCGGGTCGGGGCCAAGATCGCCCCCTTGATCGGCGCATCGCGCGGCGAAGTGATCGCCTGCGATTCGACCAGTGTGAACCTGTTCAAGCTGATCGCCGCCGCGCTCATGATGCGTCGGGGGCGCACAGTGGTGCTGTCCGAACCGGGCAACTTCCCGACTGACCTGTACATGATCGCCGGGCTGGAAGCGCAGGGGCTGGCCACCCGGCGGCTGGCGGAGCGGGACAGGCTGGCCGCGGCGCTGGATGGCGATGTCGCGCTGCTGATGCTCACCCACGCCCACTACAAGACCGGCGCGCTGCACGACATGGCCGCCCTCACCCGCGCCGCGCATGAGGCTGGCGCGCTGGTGCTGTGGGATCTGTCGCATTCGACCGGAGCGCTGCCGGTTGACCTGAACGGCGTGGGCGCGGATTTCGCGGTGGGTTGCGGGTACAAATACCTGTGCGGCGGCCCGGGCGCCCCGGCCTTCGCCTTCGTCGCCGAACGGCATCAGGCGGAATTGCAGCAACCACTGACCGGCTGGTTCGGCCACGCCGCGCCCTTCGCCTTCTCGGACGATTACGCGGGCGCCCCCGGCATCGACCGGCTGCAATGCGGCACCCCGCCGGTGCTCGGGCTGGCGGCGCTGGAGGTGGGGGTCGATCTGATTGCGGAAATCGGCGTTACGCGGCTCTACAGCAAGTCGCAGGCGCTGTCGGAGTTCTTCCTTGAATGCCTGATGGCGCATGACGTCGCCATCGAGCTGGTCAGCCCGCCGCGCAGCCAGGAACGCGGCAGCCAGCTGTCGTTCCGCCACCCTGAGGCCTACGCCATCTGCCAGGCGCTGATCGCTCGCGGTGTGATCGGCGATTTCCGCGCGCCCGATGTGCTGCGGCTGGGCTTTGCGCCCGCTTACCTCAGCTTCGCCGACATCGCCGCCGCCGCCCGCCATCTGGCCGAAGTGCTGGAGCGCGGCGAATGGCAACGGCCAGAATTCCGCGAGCGTGCCGCGGTCACCTGACGCTTACGATTTTTTACAGGTTTTCCGTTAATTCCCAGACCCCTTGCTAGCGCAGAGGTGGGTTATGGGGTCTCAAGGCATTTTCCGGGCGGTGTTTGGACGCAAGGGGGTCGGGCAGACAAGCTCTCCGCAGCCAAGCCCCTCAGCCTCGTTTGCATCTGCGCAAGGCGCGCCGCAGCACAGTGATGCGCTGGCACTGCACCCGGCACTGCTGACCGAATTGCAGCGGCTTGAGTTCTATGCGCGGGGGTTCGGCCGCCGGGCCTTGCGGTATGTCACTACCGGAGAGGACGCGGCGCTGCTGGCCGACATGGTCCCGTTGGCGCGGCAGAATTGTATCTACAATTCCGCCTATCAGGAGGCCAAGCCCAGCCTCGTCGAGATGTCGACGGCGACCAATACCGCCGTGGTCAAGGGCGAGATTGCAGCCGGGCCGCAGGTGCAACGCCTGATTGCCATCCGTTTGGCTGCGGGCCAGATCAGCCCTCCGTGGGGACAAAAGCGTGATGGACGCGAACTGGCGGTGATCGGCCTTTCGGCGATGCTGAACGGCGGCGTTTACAAGCTCATGACCAACTACAAGATCGACTGGGCCAGCGCGATCCCGCTTGAGAACGTGTTTGCCCATTTCCGCTCGGTCGGCGGGACGATGGCCGATCTGTTCGCTTTCATCTTGCCGCGCGATGACAGCATGTTCGTGTCGTCCGCGCCAGGCAGCTGGTCCGCGAGCGAGGCCTGCGCGCAATATCTGCGCGCCTATCCGGCGGCGTTCGCCGAGGCGATGGGCAGGGTCGAACCGAAAAACCGCGCCAACGGGATCAAGCTGATCCACCACCACAAGGTCGCCGACGTGCCGGAGATCGAGGCGCTGCTGGTGGCGATGCTGACCAAGCCTTTCACCAAGGACGATCGCGCCTTCGCCGTCTCGGCGCTGGCGCAGCTGGACCCCGCGCAGTTGCTCGGCGTGTTGCAAAGCCGCTTGCCGACCGGCGATATCGACACCCGCCATGGGTTGGTCGAGGCGGCGGGGCGGGCGGTGACGCCCGCGATCCTGGCGCTGCTGGCCGAACGCGCCAAGGTCGAAAAGGCCGCCAAGGTGCAGGCCGCAATTGCGGCGCTGGTGGAAGTCGCGGCGGCTTGCGAGACCCCTGCCGCACACGGTGACGCGGAAAGCGGCGCAGCGGGCTATCAGGCGGTGACGGGCGAAGCGATCGCCATCCCGGCGCGCTGCGACCTCGGCAGCGAGGCCATTCCGGCGCCGTCCGATGAAGCCTGCGTCGGCTTTATCGCGCTCATGGACACCATCGAAGCATACCGCCGCCAGCGCAACGAAGATTACAACCAGCGTTATGCCAGCTCCAACGGGAGGCACAGCCCGCCGCCCCCGCCGTTCACGCGGGACGAGATCGAAGCGGCTTTTGCCACTCTGACTACGGCTGCGCCCATGCCGCAGAACCCGCCGGGCTCTGGCACGATCCACCGCGCCGAAATGCTGGTGCGCGATGTGCGCGCGCATACCGATGGGCAGGCGTGGCTGCGCTCCGTGCTGGATGCGATGTCGGTCAAGGCCGGATTGCGCATCCTTACAGAGACCAGTCGCGGCGATGTGCGCGGACTGCTCGGCATTGGATTTGCCCACTATCCGCATGAGATGTTCGGTGTGGATCTGCTGCGCGAATGGCTCGCTGCGGGGCGGATCGACCTGCGCGATCTGGCCGGCGCGGACGAGCTTCGGAGCATCCTGACGGCGTCACGCAGTTATGGCCGTGACCGCGAAATGGACGCGCTTGCAGCGCTGTCCGGTGACGCGGTGTGGCCATGGCTGGCAGAAAACATGGAGATTTTCGACCAGGCGCTGGGGCTGCGTCCGGCTCAGTCTCCGATCCCGCTCGCCCGGGCGCTGACGGCGCTGGCGATGTTCCCGGCAGTCCCCCAGCGTTATCTGCCGCGCCTGACCGAAATCGCGGTCGCCGAAAAGCGCCCCTTGCGCCTTCAGGCGATGGCGTTGCTGCGCGGGGCGAAGGACTTGGCCAAGCGGATTGAGGCGCTGCTGGATGACAAGCGCCAGCCGGTGCGGATCAACGCCGCCGGGTGGCTCGCCGACATTCGCTCCACTTCGAGCGAAAAGGCACTGCGCGCGCGGCTGAAGAAGGAGAAATCCGATCCCGTCCGCGCCGCGCTGATCATTGCGCTGGAGCGGCTAGGGGTGGATCTGACCGATGTGATCGGCCCGGCCTCGCTGATCGCCGAGGCGGAGAAGGCCAACGCCAAGACCCCGCCCAAGCTGCCCGAATGGCTGGTGGCCCATCGCCTGCCGACGGTGCGGTTCAAGGACGGGACGAGTGTGCCGCAGGCGGTGGTCGAATGCTGGCTCGCGCTCGCCATCCGGTTGAAGGATCCGGGCGCGCATGGGCAATTCGGGATCTATCTCGACCAGCTCGACCCTGCCGATGCGCGTGCGTTTTCGAACTGGGTGCTGGAAAGCTGGATCGCCTATGACACGGCGACCGCGACGGCGGAGCAGGCGGCGGCCTATGCTGCGGCCAATTACCACATGTCCTATCGCTTCATCGGTTCGTCGCGCACACCGGCCGACAAGGCGGCGGCGATTGCCGAGATGACGCGCGACAAGCTGAACGAGCTGCTCAATTCCGGATCCGACACCAAGGGCATGCTGGCGCTGGCCTGCCGCGCTGATCCGGTGTGGGCGGCAGGGCGCGTGCGGTGGTTCCTCAAGAAGCATGGCCGCCGCTCCAATCAGGCGATGGCGCTGCTCGAGGCGATTGCCGGCACCGGCGCGCCTGCCGCGCTGCAAGTGGTGATCGCTGCCTCGACCCGCCTCAAGCAGAAGAGCACGCAGGCCCGCGCCGCCGAAATCGCCCAGCGCTATGCCGAGGATCGCGGCTGGAGCGTCGATGAACTCGCCGATCGTACCGTGCCGTCCGCCGGCTTTGATGATGATGGCGAGCTGGAACTGCCCTGCGGCGAGGACGCGAAGCCCTATGTCGCGCGGCTGGATGCGCTGCTGACGATCCACCTGTTCAACCCTGATGGAAAGCCCGTGAAGGCGCTGCCCGCCGGTGACGACGAAAACAGCAAGGATTCCAAGAAGGCCTTCACCGCCGCCAAGAAGGAACTCGGCCAGATCGTCACGCTGCAAGGCGAACGCCTGTTCGAAGCCATGTGTGTCGAGCGGCAATGGCCGGTGGCTGACTGGCGGCTTGCCTTCCACCAGCACCCTGTGATGCGCCGCCTGATCGAGCGGCTGGTGTGGCAGGGGCTGGATGCGGAAGGCCAGCCGCTTGGCCTGTTCCGGCCCACGCAGGAAGGCGATTTCACCGATGCGGGCGATAGTGACGTGGCGATCGACGACTTCGCCGCCGTCCGCCTTGCCCATGGTGCGCTGGTCGATGCCGATACCTGCAAGGCGTGGATTGCGCATCTGAAGGACTACGAGATCAAGCCCTTCATCGCCCAGTTCGATACTCTGCGCAGCCCGCTTACCGCCGAACAGGCCGAGGCCGAGGCGATCACCGACCGTCAGGGCTGGGTCGCGCTCAGCCTCACCATCCGCGGTGCGGCGGAAAAGCGCGGCTACCAGCGGGTCATGCGCGACAGCGGCGGGTGCCACGAATACGTCAAGACCTTCCCCTCGCACGGGATCACCGCGACGATCTGGCACACCGGTTCCGCTGCCGAGGACCAGAACCAGCGGCTTGCGCTCAAGGAGCTGAAGTTCACCAAGCAGAGCCATCGCGGCATCTATCGCCTCAAGGACGTGCCGCCGGTGATGCTGGCCGAGTGCTGGGCCGATTACCACGCGGTCGCAGCCAAAGCCGTCTTCGATCCCGAGTGGGAGAAAATCTCGCCCTGGTAAGCGGTCAGGCGAGCAAGGTCGGCCCGCAGCGCTGCTGGCGGGCGAGCATCAGCCCGTAGGCGGCGGCAAGCAGCCCGGCGCTGCTGTCCGCCGCCCGCAACAGATCGGCGAGCCGTGCCATGCCGTATTGCTCAAGCCGCTCGGCATGGGCAGCACGATCGGTATCGAGAGTGCGGGCGAGGGACGGGCCGATCTCGGCACGGTCGATCACGTGGCGCCATGCCCGCGCCAATGCGGCATCGGTGCCGCTGCGCGGAGCGATCTCGAACCGCCGCGCGCCGACCTGCCGCAAGCGCTCCAGCCACCCGCGCACCGCGCCGCCCTCGCTGCCGGGAAAGCGCCACGGCTTTTGCCATAGGGTGAGGTCGACCGGATCATCGCTCCCGAACAGCGTGACGGGGCGCGCCGCCAGCCGCTCGCCCTGCCGTTCCAGCCGCACCAGCACCATGCCCTGCCAGCCGGTGCGGACATTGGCCTCCAGCGCTTCGATCGCGGCGGATACCGGCTCCTCGTGATCCAGCGTCAGCGCCAGCCAGTTGCCGGCTGCATCGCGCACCGGCCAGACCAGTTGCTGGGCGAGGTCATCGAAGAAGGCAGGCGCGATGGCCGCAGGGGCGATCAGCGCCACGGCGGATGCTTCCGCGGTGTCGATCCCGAGGCCGACCTGCGCCAGCCAACGCTCGCGCAAATCCTGCCAATGGCGCACCACGCCAGGCCATGCGGGATCGGGGGCTGCCTTGCGCGCGGTTATCGCCGCAACCGCCGCTGCGGGGGCCGACAGGCGGTTGTCGGCGGACCGGTTCGCCCCCGTCAGCGTGAAAGACGCATGGCTCAGGGCAGCCAGCGATTCGGCGCTCCAGTAGGCCTGGTTCTGCCATGCCTCGCGCGGGTGGAAGGCGGGGTCTTGCCCCGGCCCGCGTGCCAGCGAGGTGGAGAGCCACTGGCCTGTGGCGGGGTCATGGAACCACGCTGTTACCCCGCGCGCACCTGCGGGCGTGGTCCAGCGTTCAGCCCCGCACCCGACCAGCGCCAGCGCCTCTGCCCCGGCATAGGCACGCCGCACCTTGCCTGCCAGTCCCTCGCGCCGCTCAGGCTCGCCGCGTTCGAGCGCGCGCACCAGCGCGAAGGCGGTGGCGGCGAGTTCGAGCATCCGGTCGGGATCGAAATCGAGCGCCCGCCCGCGTCGCAGCCGCATCTGCGCGGCAATCGCCCGAAGGATCGCGGCAAGGCGCGGCAGGGCATCGGCGCGTGATGACACCGACAGTTCGAACAGGGATTCCTCCAGCGGCAGGGGCGCAAGGTTCATCCCCAGCATCGCCACTTCCTCCAGACCGCCCGCGATCCGCGCGAGGAAGGCGGGATCGACCGGGGGCGGTGCGGTGTCTGTCGCCGCGCCCTCGGCCTCCAGATCGGCGACTGGCAGCGCCTCGCCAAAATGTGCTTTGGCCGCCAGCACGGCAGCAGCGTGATAGGCCTTGGCGCTGGCCTTGGAGGCCTTGGAGACAATCCCGTCGAACCCCTGCGCGCGCAGAATCCGCACCGGCCCGTCGATTGCGGCAAATTGCACCGCGATGGCATGGGCCGAAGCCTCCACCGCAGTTGCTGTCGGCGCGAGTTCCAGCGCCGCGCGCCACCCGGCCTTGCCCGCCCACTTGGCCAGCCTGACGGGATCGAGTTCGGCAAGGATGCTGGCCGGATCAGCATCGGGCGCTTGGGCCGCGACTTCAACCTCGCCCGCTTCGCCCGCAGCCCCGTCACGCACGAACACCACCGCCGCCAGCCGGTGACGGCACACCGCGACCGATTTGCAGGCACAGGGGGCCAGCTTCGGCCCGCGTGTGTCGAGCACCACCAGATGCCCGTCGGCTTCGATCTCGGCCTGCCCCGGAGCAGCCTTCACCAGCCGGACCTTGCCTTCCTCGACATCGCGCAGGGCGCGGCGGACCAGCCCGGGGTTGGCAAGCGTCGCCAGCGCCGCATCGTCAAACGCGGCGAGGCTGGCGCGGAGGCCCTCGTCGATCACGCGATCACCCCGCCGATCCATTCGGCGAAATGTTCAGGCGTGAGCGCGGCGACCTGCATCCCGCAGCCTGTCAACCGCTGGGCCATGTGCCGGTCATAGGCAGGGGCGGCGTCATCGGACAGCGCACCCAGCCCCAGCATTGTCACCCGCGCCGACGCCATCCGCTTGGTCGCCGCCAGCATCCGGGGGACCGAACCGCCTTCCTCGAAATCGCTGACAAGGACGAACACCGTGCGGCTCGGCTGCGTGACCAGCCCTTCGCAATATTCCATTGCCGAGGCGATATCGGTGCCGCCGCCCAGTTGCACCGCCATCAGCACCTCAACCGGATCATGCGCCTCGCTGCTGAGGTCGACGATCGAGGTGTCGAACACGATCAGCTTGACCTCGACCGCCGGCAGCGACGTGAGGATCGAGGCCATCACTGCGGCATAGATGGTCGATGACAGCATCGAGCCTGACTGGTCGACGCACAGGATGATCGTCCACGGCAAGCGGCGGCGGCTGCGACCGTGGAAGCGCAGCCGGTCAGCGATGATCACCTGCCGCCCGGTGTCCCAGTTCTTCAGATTGTCGCGGATCGTCGCCTGCCAGTCGAAGGTCTGCAGCGATTTCACCTGACTGCGGCGGAACCGGTTGGGGCGGCCCGCCAGCGCGGCTTCGAGCTTGGGTTTGAGCTTGCGGATGATCTCTTCGACCACGGTGCGGGTGATCTCGCGGATCTTCTCCCGCATCGCCGGATCGGCGCCGCCCTTGAAGGCGATCAGGGCTTTGAGCAGATCCTTGTTGGGTTCGAGCGCGTCGAGCACCTTGGGGTCTGACAGCAGCTCGTTCATGCCGAGATTGTCGATCGCGTGGGCCTGCACCGTCTCGTAGACCGATTGCGGGAACAGCGCGCGCAATTCACCGAGCCAGCCGAGCGCGGTCAGCTGGCTCGGGTCCATCGAACCCAATCGCCCCTTGCCGCGCGTATCGCGCCTGAGCCCGCGCCGCTCCATCTCGCGGGCGTAGAGATAATCGAGCGCGCGGTCGGTGCGCTGCTCGTTGCGGGACATGCCCGATGACGGCAGCGAGCGTTCGGCATAGCGGCCAAGCACCATGCGCCAGCGCCTGAGGTGGGCCGGATCGGTCATGCCACACCATCCCGCGCCAGCACGTCCGCCAACTCGCGGTCGAGCCTGAGGTTCTCGGCCAGTTCGCTCTCCGAAATGCCGATATCCCGCCGCAGCGCCCCCGGCTGCGCGCCGAGCCGGGCGGCGATATCCTCGGCCAGCCGGTCAACCTCACGCGGGTCGAGCGGCATCAGGGCGAGCCGCAGATAGGGCAGCAATTCGGCGAATTCTTCTTCGGTGAGGCCCGCGATCACATCGTCAAGCGCGTCGAGAATCGCCGGCAGCGTCCACAGCAATTCCCGCGCAATCGCGATGACGCCGCCAAGGAAGGCGAGCCTTTCGCGCGGGTCGACATAGCCGCTGGCGAGCTCCCCGCGCAGACGGCTTTCGATCTCGGCAGCGGCGATCTGGCCGCTCATCAGAGCAAAGGCGGTCACCGCGCCGTCAAGCATCGGGGCAAGCTCGCGCTGGCGCAGCGCCGCAATGGCTTCGTCGACCAGCGCGAAATCGACCGGGGCTTCGGACGAGCGGGCCAGTTCCACCACCCCGCGCAGGTCAGCCAGCGCCTGCACCGCGCCTGCTACCTGATCCTCGCCGCCATCGGCAAGTTCCGGCAGCAGCAGCACCAGCCGCCGCCACGCGGTCTGCGCCAGCCGGTCAAGCGGGGCGATGTCGGTCAGGCCCAGCGTCTCGCGCCCGCGCCGGAGCAGCAGCAGATCGGCGAGCGCGGCGACCACGGATGCCAGTTCGGGGTCTTCGATCACCTGCGCCTCAATCAGCCCGAGGATCGCCTCGGCCTCGGCCCCCAGACCAGCGCGGCAGGCGGCGGCGAAGAGATCAATCGCGGCGAGCGCGCTACGGCCCTTGCCCTGTTCGGTGAGCGCGGCGATTTTCTCGGCCAGCACGAAGCCCAGCGCTTCGGGCAGAGTGTCGGCGACTTCGGACAGTTCGATCAGCCGCGCTTCGACCAGCGGCGACCAGCACACGTTCCAGACCTCGTGCAGCCGGTCGAGCCCGGCGTCGTTGCGGAAATCCGGGCCGCCGGTGCGATCGGCAAAGGGCGTACCGATCAGCGCCATGGCATGGGCAAAGCGGCTGGCGGCGCGGTGGCGGGGCTTGCGATAGATGTCGAGCTCGCGGCTGCGGCGCTCGCCATCTTCGGTGACAAAGCCGAGCACCTTGGCCTGCGCGCGCACCGCCTCCACCAGCGGCGGAGAGCCGGCGTTGGGCGGCACCTCGCCCAGTGCAGTTCCGGTCAGCCACGCCTTGAGTTCGTTCAGCAGCGGCACCTGTTCTGCGGGAATCTCGTCCTTGATGAAGGCGGAACGGATCGCGTCGATCACGTCGTCGCGGGTGGGGAAGGGGCGGCCTCGCAAGCTGGCCAGCCGCTCGGCCTGTTCGATAGCGTTGGCGATGACGGGAAAAGACGGCGTCTCGCCCTTGCCGCTGCGCAAGTGGGCGGCGAATTCGGTGATGAGATCGGTGGCCAGGCCCGCCGCGCCGCTTTCGCGCATTTGCCACAACCGGTCGTAATAGCCCGGCAGCGGCAGGCCCGCGCTGTAGCCGCGCAGGGCGTCCAATTGCCGCATCCCGTAACGGATGAGGTAGCTGCGTCCCGCGCCTGCCTTGGCCGCGAGCGGCTTGGCGGTGTCGGCTGCGAACACCGCTTCGGCATGGAACCCGCCCACCACTGCGATGATCGGCCCTTTGACCTCGGCGCGCACCGCCGTGATGATCCGCCGCATCTGCGCTTCGCGTTCGAGCGTGCCGTCATGCGCCAGCGTGGCAGGGTCGGTCGCTCCCCGGATGCAGGCGCAATAGCGCGCGTTGTCGAGAAAGAACGCCTCCCAGTCGGCATCGGCAAGGCGTGTTTCGAACAGCTGGTCCCACACCTCGTTGCCGTCCCTTGCGCCCAACTCGCGCGCCAGAGCGGTGACGTAATCGCCGACGGTGAAGCCCTGTTCGCTGCCCAGAAGCGAGCGGCCCTGCTGCTCCTCGCTGTCGGCGGTCCATGCGCGTGCGGTCGATGGCAGGTCGATGAAGCGTGCGGGGACGCCCAGACTGCGGGCCGCATGGAGCGCGACGAATTCGGGAGAATGCGCGCAGAATGGGAAGTAGCTGGCGACCCGCCGTGTCGCCTTGCCGTCGCCCGCTTCGCGCAGGGACACGATGGCGACCGGAGGCCGGGTGCGGGTGTCGCACAGCAGATCGATCAGCGGATCGAAATCGCACGGCCCTTCAACCAGCACGGCGGCGGGCTGCACTGCGGTGATCAGACGCTCCAGATGCGCGGCGCAGGCCGGACTGTGGTGGCGCACCGGCACCACCCACAGATCGCGGGCTTCATCGTGGAGGATCGGATCGTCCATCCGCGCTTCAGCCCAGCTTCAGCGCCCGCGCCGCCTGATAGAAGTCCTTCCACGCGCCGGATCGCCCGGCGCGTTCCTTGACGATGTGATCGACATAGGCGCGCAGGCGCTTACCGTCCTCGGGCGAGTCCTTCAGCACCACCCCCTGCAACTGCCGCGCGATATGGGCCGCTGACAGCTTGCCATTGTCGAGATAGGCGGCCTCCAGTGCGGCGGCGTGCATGACGTTGACCGCCTCGGCGGTGGACATCACGGCATCCGGCCGGTTGAGGCTCGCCCCTTCTGCCGTGCGCCCGGTGCGCAGGTCCTGGAAGGTGCGCACCAGCACCTCGGCCACATCGCGCTCTCCGCTGACGCTGAGGCCTGCCGGGCCGAGCCGTTCGGCGAGCTGTTTCAGCACCAGTTCGCGCTCGAATTCGGGGTCTGCGATCGGGTGGACGGTTTCGAAATTGAAGCGGCGCTTCAAGGCGCTCGACATTTCATGCACGCCGCGGTCGCGCAGGTTGGCGGTGGCGATGACGTTGAAGCCGGGCGCGGCGCTGGCCACGGCATCGGGGCCAAGCTCGGGCAAGGCCAGCGCCTTTTCCGACAGGACGGATATCAGCGCGTCCTGCACTTCGGGCGGGCAGCGGGTGATTTCCTCGAACCGCACGATCCGGCCCGACCGCATCGCATTGAGCACCGGGGACGGCACCAGCGCCCGCTCGCTCGGCCCTTCGGCGAGCAGCAGGGCATAGTTCCAGCCATAGCGGATGTGATCCTCTGTCGTCCCGGCAGAACCCTGCACCACCAGCCCCGATGTGCCGCTGATCGCGGCGGCGAGCAGTTCCGAGAGCAGCGATTTGGCCGTCCCCGGCTCGCCCACCAGCATCAGCCCCTGATGGCTCATCAGGCTGACAATGGCGCGGTCGACCAGCGGATCATCGCCATAGAACTTGCGCGTCACCCCCAGCTTGGGATCACCCAGCAGGAACCGCCGTACCGCGCGCGGGGACAGGTGCCATCCGGCCGGCTTGGGCGCAGCATCGTCGGCCGCCAGCATCGCCAGCTCGGCAGCATAGCGCGCTTCGGCAGGAGGACGGATCGCGCGCGTCTCAGTATCCATGATCGGCTTTCTTCTTCCAGTCGGGATCAGGCCCGGTGCCCTTGTCGGCGATATCGTGCAAATCGCGCCAGCTTTCCGCCAGCAGCACCGGCGGCACATCACCCAGCGCCATCAGCCCGGCATAGGCATTGCCGCGCAGCTTGCGAAAGGCGAGCGACACCAGCGCGCCGGGCTGGTTTTCCTCGGGCAACGGACTGCCGGTGAATTCGATCTCGACCATCACGCCGGCATCGCGGAACAGCTTTTCGTAGGTGACGAACCACCCGCCATCCTGCGCCTGCCCCCGCTGATAGCCGAGCTTGGTCGCCGCGCCGCGCAGCTTGAAGGTTTCGATCATCCAGCCTTCGCGGTCAGTGATCGTGGTGGCCTTTGCCTGCGTCACGTCGAGCACCGGCAGATCGCGGCCCAGCTGATCGAAGGGTGGCTCGACCGCGTAATCGGCCAGATGCTGGCGCCAGCTTGCGACCTGCCCGGCGGTCAGCAAAGAGGAATGGGCCAGCCGGATGCGGGCAAAATCGGCCAGCGCCACATCGCCATCTTCGGGATCGGTGTAACTGCCATCGCCCAGCGGGCGGAACAGCGCTCCGTCCCGGCCTTCGCCGTCAAGCCCCTGCCACACCAGCCGCGCGGCGATGCGCCCGACCAGCGGGTGCGCGGCGAGGAAGCTTTCCCACTCCGCAACCTCCCATTCGCGCTGGAGAAACATCGCCTCCTGCAAGCGCAGCGTCTGGCTGGCGAGGACCTGCTTCACTTCCTTGCGCGCATTGGAGAGCTGCTTTTTCGCGGCATCGACCAGCGGCTTTTCGTCATCCACCCGCGGGCCGGGAAGCGCCTTCACTTCGCGCCCTTCGGGGTTGAGGATCACGATCTGGTCGCCCGCATCGAATTGCAGCCGATAGGTGCGATCGAGGCCCAGATCGAGCTCCTGCGTGCCATCGGCATCGAACCCGCCGGTCGGCACGGTGCGGTCGGCAAGCTGCGCTGCGGACCAGCCGTTGCGCGCGGCGATTTCGTCCACCAGCGTTGCGGCAAAGTCCTGCACAGAACGCTGCTTCATCCGGTTCGCCGCGCCCAGCAGCGCCTGCAGCGCCGCACTGGTGCCGATTGCGGCGAGCACTTCGAGCAGCGCCTTGGCCTGCGACACCCGCGATCCGTGATCCTTGAAGAATGGCCGGATGCGTTGCGCAGCGTCCACCCCGTTGACCCGCGATGCCAGCGCAAGCACGCCTTTGCTGTCGGTGGCGGTGCCAAGATAGACGTTCGCCTTGTCGCGCTTCAGCCGAGCGAAAACCACGCTGCGGTCCGTGGGGAAGTAGTCCGCGCTCTGCGGCCAGCGCTTCACATTGGCGATGTTCTGCTTCAGCACCGCATCGACATTCTGCGCGGCGTAGGCGTTGGCTTCCTCGTCGGAAGGGCGGCGCGTGTCCTCGTCGATCCAGCCGGTCAGCACCATCCAGCCGAGCCGGTGTGCGTCGCCCGGCGCGAGGCGGTCGAGCCACAGGTTCATCAGCGCATTGCCGCCGGGCTGCTTGAGCTTGGCCGCAAGCGTCACCCACCAGCGCGGCAGGACGGGATCGACCGGGGTGCCGTCAGCCCATTTGAGCGCGGGGAGCATATCGAAGGGAAACCAGTCGAGCCCCTTGGGTTTCGTCTTGGCGAGGCCCGCCGTGGCCTCCTTTACCAGCACTTGCGGGTCAAACAGGTGCGACACGTCATCGCCCAGGGTTTGCAGGGCTGTGATCATCGCGGCGCGGGCGATGTCGCTCTTTTCCGTCTTGAGCGCGGCGCGGATGGCGGGAAGCTCGGCAGTTGCGCCGCGCGATGCCAGCCAGTCGGCGGCAAAGGCACGGGTGTCCTGCCGCCCGTCGAGCAGTTGCAACGCAATCGCCGCGTCGATCCCCGGCGCGTCCTTGAGCAGATCGCGGGCCTTCTCCCGGGTCTTGGCAGCGCTGTCCCCCGCCAGCGCCATCATCCGGCTGCGATAGCGCGCAGGCAGGATCGGGAAATGTTCGAGCAGATCGAGCCCGCGCTGCGGCAGCTTGGTCTCGGCGCCCGCCTGCGGCACCAGCCCGAGCGCCTGATCAAGATCATCGAAGCGGCCAGTGAGGGCAGGCCAGACCGGCGCGCCGAATTCGGGAAGCGGCCAGGTCCAGCGGCTCTGAAGATAATCGGCGATGAAATCCTTGCCGCTGGCCTGCTGCCAGAGCGCGATAAACTGCCGCACGGATTGTTCATCGGTCAGGCGGGACTGCACCGCCCGTCCGACCGGACCGACCCAGTCGCCGAACACCGAGTGGAGATAGCCGTTGCTCATCGCCACCGACAGCCGCGCAAGGTGGCGCAAGCTCAGCCGCGGATCGTGGAAGAAGGCATCGACCGCCGGATGCTTGAACTGGTGGAACCGCAACCAGTCGATCGCCGGGCCGTAGGACCGCTCGACGAACGGGGCCGTCCCTTCGGCCAGCCGCCCGATGGCCTTGAGCGTGCCGGGGTCTTTCGGCTGGAACTGCTTGCTCCAGTGCCAGCGCGCCCACACCGCCTCGGCCTTGCCTTTGGACAGCATCAGGTTGAACGCGCCCATCGCCGGTTCAAGGATCGCCAGCACCTCCGGCGGCACCGGTGTCGGCGGGGGCACGGTGAGCGGCCCGCCCGCATCGATCCAGTTGCCATCGACTGCGGTATAGCCTTCGGGGCCGTCCGGCCTTGCAGGCAATTCGTAAAGCGCGGCAGGGCCGGTCGGCGCCGGGCCTGCCTTGGCGACCGGGGGCAAGCCCATGGTTCCGTCCGCCTGATTGAGCGCGGCGACCACCTTGGGGGCTGTCTCGCTCTCCCGCCAACGCGCCAGCAGCGGCGCAGCGGCATCACCAAGGCAGTCTGCGGCGATGGAAACCAGTTCCGCCCGCACGCCCGGCGCGGCCTTGGCGAAGCGAGCTTCCAGTGCCTCGGCCAGCGCAGGCTTGTCGCAGGCGGTGAGCGCCTGCCGCGCGCTTGCCCGCACTTTCTTGGCCGACCCGCAGGCAAGGTCGATCAGCATCTCGCGATAGGCGTTCTGCAAGCCGAACCGGCCCAAGGTCGCGGCCAGCTCGCTGCGGACATCGGCGGCAAGGCCAGGGGCGGCGGCGATGATCGCAGGGCGCGATTCTGTCAGCCAGTCGTTCAGCCCCGAGAAGCGGGCGACAGCATTGCTGACCTGGTAATTGTGGGGATCGCGCGCGAACACGACATCAAGCACCGCACCAACGGTGTCGCCGGTCAGCGCCGCCAGTTCGGCCAGCAGCGTGATCGGCTGCTTCTTGCGCTCCCGCGGCAACCACAAGGCCACGGCATGGCGCAGCCAGTCGGGCGACTTCTTGGTGCCGTAATACCCCCAGTCGCCGGTAATCGGCTCAAGCGCGGCCTTTACCTCGCCCAGCCGCTGGATCTGGTCGAGTTGCCAGCGTTCGGGATGGGTCAGCAGCGCATCGGCATCGGTGTCGGGCCACCGCCGCTGGCGGTTGCGCCAGCCGATCCGGGTGGTGCCTTGCTGCAAGGTCAGGATCACCGAGCTGTTGTCGCCCTGCACGATGTAGCGCACCGTGGCGCCGGGCAGCCCGCTCTTCTCCTTCGCGAGCGGCGCAAAATAGGAGGAAAGCTTGCTCTCGGGCAGGGCCGAGCCGCCGGAAATAGCCCCGCCCGCGCCGCGCAGGCTATCCAGCAGGCGATCGAAAAACGAACCGGCCACTTGCATCCCCCCACGTCGCCCAACTTCTAGCCTCCCGTTCTATAACGAGAAGTCTGGCGCTCCCGCAAATGATTGTGAGAGGCTGGTGCGGGTCAGGCGTTCAACTCGGCCAGCCACGCCCCCTCCGCCCGTTCGCGGAAGGTGAATTGACGGCCCGTGAAGCGCGCGATCAATGCGGCGGCGGTGCGGGTATGCTCCGACAGCTTGACCGTGGTGAAGGTCCCTGCGCCCGCCATCGCGAAGGGCAGCAGCAACTGATCTTGCAGGAACGGCCCCGCAAACGCGCCCGAGGCAAGGTAGCCCGCCATCCGCTTGGCTGCCGTCTTGGCGAGACGTTCGGCAGGCACGCCGATCTGGCCGAAGGCGGACATGACCTCGGTCACGTGCTCGCATTCCGCCGTGATCAGCAGCGCATTGCCGGGGCCGTGATCGGCGGGAAGCTGTCGGGGGGCGAAGGCGTCGTCCGGCCACTCGGCCAGCACCTTGCGCGCCGCCTTCAATTCGCGGTCGGCGATGTCGAACGGGATGCCTGCGATCAGCGCCTCAACCTTGCCGCTTCGCAAGGCGCCGCGTTCGATGCAGGCGATGGGCGCGAGCGGCGCAGGCGCGATGTCGAGCACGATCCGCCCCCCGCCGCGCGGGAAGAAGCCGTGGCGCTCCAGCGTCACCGACAGGCGCGGCCCCATGCGGGCGAGCACCGGGAGCAGGGTGTGTGCGAGGAACTCGAACGGCGGGGCCGAGGCCGCATGGGTTCCGCCCTCGATCACGATGCGCGAGGGCGCGTCCGCCAGCATCAGCGGCACCAGCACGGTCTGCACCACCAGCGCGGTCGATCCCGCCGTGCCGATGGCGAAGTGGTATTCGCCCGGCACCACTGCGCCGGGCCGGAAGGTCAATTCGGTCGAACCAACCGCGAGGCCCGAACACTCCGCGCTACCAATCGCCGCCGCTGCTTCCAGCGCGGTGACATGCTGGCGCATCAGCCCGGGCTTGGCCCGCCCGCCGCGGATGTTGGCGATGGTGAAAGGCTGCCCCGTCAGCAGCGCAAGCGCCGCCGCATAGCGCAGCACCTGCCCCCCGCCTTCGCCTTCGGAACCGTCGATGGTGATCATTTTTCGTCTTCTGCAGATAGGGGCAGGCGGTGCCCGCGAAGGGCATTACCCCTTCACGCACACCACCTGCTTCAGTGTGTGGACGATCTCCACCAAATCGGCCTGCGCGGCCATCACGGCTTCGATCGGCTTGTAGGCGCGGGGCGTTTCGTCGATCACGCCCGCGTCCTTGCGGCATTCGACCCCCGCCGTATCGGCGAGGTGTTCATCGAGCGTCACCAGCTTTTTCGCTTCGGTCCGGCTCATCACCCGGCCTGCGCCGTGCGAGCAGCTGTCGAAGCTTTCGGGGTTGCCCAGCCCGCGCACGATGAAGCTTTTCGCCCCCATCGAGCCCGGAATGATCCCCATCACGCCCTTGGCCGCACGCACCGCCCCCTTGCGGGTGACCAGCACGTTCTCGCCGAAGTGATGCTCGCGGCGAACGTAGTTGTGGTGGCAGTTCACCGCCTCGCACTCCGCATCGAAGGGCTTGGCAATCTGGCTGCGCACCGCATCCAGCACATGCGCCATCATCACCTGCCGGTTGAGCTTCGCAAAGTCCTGCGCCCATTCGACTGCTTCGACATAATCATCGAAATGGTCGGTCCCTTCCGGGAAGTAGGCGAGGTCCTGATCGGGCAGGTTGATATGCCACTTGCGCATATCCTGCTTGGCCAGTTCGATGAAGAACGTGCCGATCGCGTTGCCCACGCCCCGCGAGCCGGAATGGAGCATCACCCACACGCGCTGTTCCTCATCAAGGCACAGTTCGATGAAGTGGTTCCCCGTCCCCAGCGTACCGAGGTGCATCAGGTTGTTGGTGTTGCGTAGGCGCGGGTGCTTGGCGACGATATGGCCAAAGCGGGTCGCAAGGCTCGCCCAGGCATCGGCCACCACGCGCGGGGGTTCACCCCACGCACCCTTATCGCGCTTGCCGCGACCCACCGAGCGGCCATGTGGCACCGCTGCTTCGATCGCCGAACGGATGCCCGCAAGGTTATCGGGCAGATCACTTGCCACCAGCGAGGTGCGCGCCGCCATCATCCCGCAGCCGATATCGACGCCGACCGCCGCCGGGATCACCGCGCCCTTGGTCGGGATCACCGAGCCAACGGTCGCGCCGATGCCGACGTGGACGTCGGGCATGGCGGCGACATGCTTGAAGATGAACGGCATCTTGGCCGCGCGGGCAAGCTGCTCGCGCGCCTTGTCATCGACCGGCACGCCGCGCGTCCACGACTTGATCGGCACGCCGCCTGCCACGTCCTGAAATTCGTAAGTCGTGTCGGTCATTGCAAATTCCTCTAGCAGGCTTTGGGCGGCCAGCCCATTCCGGCCGCCCATGTCCTGCCGCTTGCCGGGTGTTCGACCGCCCGGCGCAGATACAAAAGCACGGGGCGTGCCAAATGCGTGCAGCGGTGGCGTGGCATGAGTTAAAATCATGAAAAATCGAGATTAAAATAAACTCGGTGAGCTGATGACCTTTTCCGCTGATTCCCACATTCAGATATTGTTGTATCGCATACGATAAAATCATATCGTCTGGATCATGCGACCTACCACCGTCATCGGCTTTCTCGGCTCCACCCTCGATGCCTCGCCTTTCGGCCCGGGGCGCTGGAACAGGTGGCGGCCCAGCGTCAGCATCTGCATGCAGGAAGACCTGCGCGTCGATCGCTTCGTGCTGATCCACGGCACGCAGCACAACCGGCTCGCCGATTTCGTGGCCGAGGATATCCGCAGCGTCTCGCCCGAGACCGAGGTCGTGCCGCAGGTGATGGATTTCGCCGATCCGTGGGACTTCGAGGAGGTTTACGGCAAGCTGCTCGATTTCGCGCGCGGGTTCCCGTTCGATCCGGAGGCGCAGGATTACCTCGTCCACATCACCACCGGCACCCATGTAGCGCAGATCTGCCTGTTTCTGCTGACCGAGGCGCGCTATCTGCCCGGCCGGTTGCTCCAGACCCAGCCCGCGCGCGGCGTGCCGCAGCCGATCGGCACCTGGGCCGCAATCGACCTCGATCTGTCGCGCTATGACTCCATCGCAACCCGCTTTGCCGAGGCGAGCGCGGAGAGCACAAGCTTCCTCAAGAGCGGGATCGACACCCGCAACGCCGCCTTCAACAGCATGATTGCCGAGATCGAGCAGGTCGGATCACGCAGCCGTGCGCCGATCCTGCTGATGGGGCCGACCGGTGCGGGCAAGAGCCAATTGGCGCGCAAGATCTACGAGTTGAAAAAGCTGCGCCATCAGGTTTCCGGGCCGTTCGTCGAGGTCAATTGCGCCACGCTGAAGGGCGACAGCGCGATGTCGGCGCTGTTCGGACACAAGAAGGGCGCGTTCACCGGAGCGGTGCAGGATCGCCCCGGCCTGCTGAAAGCCGCGCACAAGGGTCTGCTGTTCCTTGACGAGATCGGCGAACTGGGCCTCGACGAGCAGGCGATGATCCTGCGCGCCATCGAAGATGGGCGGTTCCTCCCCGTCGGTGCGGACAGCGAGGCGCAAAGCGAGTTCCAGTTGATCGCTGGCACCAACCGCAATCTGATGGAGGAGGTCGCCGCCGGGCGGTTCCGCGATGATCTGTTCGCGCGGCTGAACCTGTGGACCTTTACCCTGCCGGGGCTCGCCGAGCGGCGCGAGGATATCGAGCCCAACCTGGATTTCGAACTGGACCGGTTCGCGATGCGCGAAGGCACGCGCGTCACCTTCAACAAGGAAGCGCGCGAGCGGTATCTTGCCTTCGCTGCCGGGCCGGGGGCGGTGTGGGCGGGCAATTTCCGCGATCTGGCCGCCAGTGTCACCCGCATGGCGACACTCAGTCCCACAGGGCGGATCGATTCAGACGCGGTCGCCAGCGAGACGGCGCGGCTGGCGCGGTTGTGGTCGGGCGAAACGCGTGAGGCTGGCGCGCTGCCTGCCTTATTGGGTGATGAGCGGCTGGCGCAGATCGACCCGTTCGACCGGGTGCAGCTCGATTACGTGGTGGGCGTCTGCCGCCAAAGCCCAAGCCTGTCCGAAGCCGGACGCCGCCTGTTCGCGGCATCGCGCCAGCAGCGCACGTCGACCAATGACGCCGACCGCCTGCGGAAATATCTGGCGAAGTTCGGGTTGGACTGGGCAGCGGTGACCGCCGCTTAACCTACGGTTCGCTCCGATTTGTCCTTCTCGTTGGTTCCCTTGATCATCGCCCGCATCTGATCCCATTCGGCATCACCCAGCGCGTGGAGCATCGGGTAGAAGGTGCCGCCATTGGCCTGGAAGCCCGCGCCGTCGATCGCGATGGTCTGGCCGTTCACGTATTCTGCGCCTTGCCCCATCAGGAACACGGCGAGGTTGGCAAGTTCGTGCATCTCGCCCGCGCGGCCCATCGGGTTGAGGTCGTTCTTCGAATTGCCGCCCTGCCCGCCGGGTGACAGGCGCGCGCTCATGCCCTTGGTCGGGAACAGGCCCGGGGCGATGGCATTGAAGCGCAACCCGTAGCGGCCCCACTCGGTCGCCAAGCTCTGGGTCATGGCGTTGATCGCGGTCTTGCTCATGGCAGACGGCACCACGAAGGCGCTGCCTGACCATACCCATGTGGTGAGGATCGACAGGAAGCTGGCGCGCTTCTTCTCGGCAATCAGGCGCTTGCCGATGTCGAGCGTGACGTAGAAGGTGCCGCGCATCACGATATCGGCGATGGCGTTGAAGCCGTTCACGGAAAGGTCTTCGGTGCGGCTGATGAAGTTGCCGGCCGCGTTGTTGACCACACCCGTCAGCGCGCCGCCATCGGCCCAGATCGCATCGACCATGGCATGGATCGCGTCCGCATCGCGGATATCGCAGGCCATGCCGACAATCTTGCCGCCATGCAACGCGGTCAGTTCCGCCGCTGTCTCGTCGAGCTTCACCTGTCGCCGCCCGCAGATGTAGACGGTCGCGCCGAGTTTCAGGAAGGCTTCGGCCATTTCGCGGCCCAGTCCGGTGCCGCCTCCGGTAACGAGGATACGCTCGCCCGCCATGAGGCCGTCGCGAAACATCAGCTTTGAAACGTCCATTGTTCTATCTGTCCTTCAAGGGCGTCAGAGACCGAGCACGGTCTTGGCGATGATGTTCTTCTGCACCTCGTCCGAGCCGCCGAAGATCGTCGAGGCGCGGTTGTTGAGATACTTGCCCATCGCGGTCTGCGCATATTCGCTGCCGACCGGTTCGGGCGCTTCGTTGCCATAAAGCGGACGCTCTAGCGGTAATTGCAATGCGTCCGGACCAAGCAGTTCGAGCCTGAGCACATCGACCTGCTGGCCGATATTGGAGCCGAGCAGCTTCACCAGCGAGGTTTGCGGCCCGGGCGCGCGGCCCTTGGCGAGTTCGGCGAGGATGCGCAGTTCGGTCACTTCCAGCGCCTCGGCTTCCAGCCGGACACGGGCAAGCTTGTCGCGGAAGCGCGCATCATGCGCGATCGCGCCGTTGACGCCCGAAGGCTGGGTCTGGGCGATCTTTTCCAGCCGGTCGATCGATTGCAGCAGGCGCGGGGCATAGCACGAACCGCCGCGCTCGTTCTCCAGCAGGAACTTGGCAATGCTCCAGCCCTGGCCTTCATCGCCGATGCGGTTTTCGGCAGGCGTGCGGGCATCGGTGAAGAACACCGCGTTGACTTCGTGATCGCCCGACATCGAGTGGATCGGCGTGACCGAAATGCCCGGTTGGTCCATCGGCACCAGCAGGAAGCTGATCCCGGCCTGCTTCTTTACTGTGGCATCGGTGCGCACCAGCGCGAAGATCCAGTCGGCGTGGTGGGCGTGGGTCGTCCAGATCTTCGATCCGTTGATAACATATTCATCGCCATCCAGCCGTGCGGCGGTCTTGAGGCTCGCAAGGTCGGAACCCGAGCCGGGCTCGGAATAGCCCTGGCACCAGTAGTCATCGCCCGAAAGGATGCCAGGCAGGAAGCGCGCCTTTTGTTCAGGCGTGCCGAAAGCGCAGATCACCGGGCCGACCAGCCGCAGGCCAAGGATCGCCAGCGCAGGCGCGCCGGCCAGCGCGCATTCCTTTTCGAAGATGAACTTCTGCGTCGGAGTCCAGCCGGTGCCGCCGTCAGCCTTGGGCCAGTGCGGGGCAACCCAGCCCTGGCGGTAGAGGATGCGGTGCCATTCCATCCCGATATCGGGCTCGACAAACACACCCGGCGTGCGGCGCGCGCCATCGCGCAGCCGGTCTGGCAGGTTGTCCTTGAGAAACGCGCGCACCTCTTCGCGGAAGGCGATGTCCTCGGGGGAGAAGTCCATGTCCATGTCAGTCGAGTCCCACTTCTCGTAATCAATCCGGCCGCTCAGGCCCCGTCGCGCATCGCCCAGCGGATGGTCCGCCGCAGCAGGTCGTAATAGACATCGTAATTCCACGCGCACATTTCCTTGTGCGGGTAGAAATCCGCCATGCCGGGAAGGTCATAATGCCCCCGGCAGTGGCCTAACGCGTTGTAAACGATCTGCCCCGCGCCGATATCCCTCGTATAAAGGATAGGTACGGTGGTCTTGCCCCATTGGCTTTGCGTGAACCCGGTGGCTTCACCTTCGAAGGTCGTCTGCATCAGGGTTTCGATGGGGGCGGTGGTCTTGGAGAGGTAGAGCTCATCCACCACTTCGAAGTCCGCGATTCCTTGCGTGAGCTCGTGATCGTGGTTGACCACTTCGACCGGGAACTTGCCGATCGGCGGGTGGGCCACGAACTGCGTGCCGAGCATTTCCATCACGTCAGGGCGATCATCGGGCGCATCGACGAGGCCGTCTGCGGTGAAGACAAGGATCGAGTTGGTCCCGTGGAGCGCCATCCACTTGCCGCCCTTCTCCATCCACGCCTTGATCTGCGCCGCCTGCTCGGGTGTCGGCATCAGGTCGCAGGTATAGGTGATGAGGAAACGGCACTGGTCGAGCCGCTCCAACCCCGAATAATCCGCCGCCACGGTGGTGCGGATATGCGGGTGTTCGGCCAGCAGCTTGAGGATCTCCAGCCGCGGATAGTCGATATCGTGATACTTGCCCGCGGCGATGAAATGCGCGTCGATGCGAGTGGCGGGTTGTTCTGACATATCAGCTCCTGATCGACCCGCCGCCGTCGACGGTAAAGTCACACCCCGTGGTGAAACTCGCCTCGTCGCTGGCGAGGAACACGACGGCGCGGGCGACTTCCTCGGGCTCGCCGATGCGGTTCATCGGGTGGGTGGCGGCGAAATTGGTCTCGATATTCTCCGGCGTGTCGGCGCCCGAGAACTTGTAGCGGTTATACATCGGCGTGCGGATTGCGCCGGGGTGCACCATGTTGGCGCGGATCGGCAGGCCGCGTTCGGCCAGATCGAGGGCGACGGATTGGGTCAGGCCGCGCAGGCCGGTCTTGGAGGCGGAGTAGGCCGCCACGAAGGATGCCGGGCGCAGCGCGATCATCGAGCCGATGTTGACGATGGCGCAAGGCTCGCCGCTGGCTTCCATCGCCGGGATTGCGGCGCGCATGCCGTAAAACGGGCCGTGGAGGTTGATGTCGATGGTGCGGTGCCACACGTCCAGCTCGCCGTCAGGGACGTTGCCCGGTTCGCTGATGCCGGCGATGTTGCACAGCACGGTGAGCTTGCCGAAGCGCCCGCGGGTCGCCGAGACAGCGGCTTCCCACTGGTGCAGGTCGCGCACGTCGAGCTGGCAGGCATCGGCCCGCTCGCCCAGTTCGGCGGCAAGCTCCTGCGCCTTTTCCAGTTGCACATCGCCCAGCATCACGCTGCCGCCCTCGGCCACGATCAGCCGTGCGACCGCAGCCCCGATCCCTTCCGCGCCGCCCGAAACCAGCGCGACTTTCCCCTGCATCCTGCTCATTCGCGCTCCAGAATCGCAACGCCGGAGAGGCCGGGCGCGCCATAGACGTGGGAGTAACCGAAGCGGGGTTTCCCGGGGACCTGCCGCTCGCCGCCGCGCTGGCGCAGCTGGGTGACGTTTTCATAGACCTGCCGCAGCCCCGAAGCGCCAATCGGCTCCCCGCAGGCAAGGCATCCGCCATCGGTGTTGACGGGCAGTTTCCCGCCAATCTCGGTCCAGCCATTGGCGAGCCATTCTTCCTGATCGCCGTCCTTGCAGAAGCCGTTTTCGGCCATGTGCATGATTTCCGCGCCGCTTTCAGTGTCCTGCAGCTGGGCGACCGAGATGTCCTCCGGCCCGATGCCTGCCTTCTCGAAAGCGGCCTTGCTGGCGAGCACGGTGGGCTTGCCGCCTTCTTCGATGCTGATGCCGGCCTGAAACACCTCGAAAGAGTTGGGCGGGCGCGTTTTCACGGAAACCGCGCGGATTTTGACGCCGTCCGCGCCCAGTTCCTTCATCTTCTTTTCCGACGCAAGGATCAGCGCCACTGCACCTTCTGCCGGAGAGCAGAACATATACTTGGTCAGCGGGTCG
This sequence comes from Porphyrobacter sp., assembly GCA_032116115.1. GTDB lineage: Bacteria > Pseudomonadota > Alphaproteobacteria > Sphingomonadales > Sphingomonadaceae > Erythrobacter. The sequence continues at coordinate 83,544 of JAUMAX010000018.1, read as the reverse complement.
TTGATCATCGGCGAATTGAGGATCGTTTCCAGATCCACCGGGCTTCGCCGCCAGGCGTGCGGCGTCAGCGTGCCGTTGCGAAACGCCTTTTCCGCGACCCGGCCCAGCGTGGTGCGGCTGATGCCGTGAAGCTGCATGTAACGCTGGATCTTCAGGGCGAAGAACTGCGTGGTCAGCATCATTCCGGTCTGGCCGTACCATTCGGGCAGGCCGTAATCGGAAGGCTTGGCATTGAACGCGCCGCGCGGGTGCTTGTCGAAGCCGACCGCCAGCGCGAGGTCATACATTCCGCTGGCAATCGCCTGCTGCGATGCGGCGAGCGCGCTGCCGCCGGTGGCGCAGCCATTGGCGACATTGGTGAAGGGCAGGCTGGTCAGCCCGAGCTCGTTGACCATGATATCGGCATTGCCCGCCGCTGCGCTGCCGCCATAGGCGCACTCGATATCGGGCCATTCCAGACCCGCATCGGAAAGCGCCTCGCGCACGGCATAGACCCCCTGTTCGCGGCCTGACCGACCGTCTGTGCGCCCGAAGGGGTGGATCCCTGCGCCGATGATGTAGACGTTCTCGCTCATGCGGCTTTGCTTTCTGTTGCGGCGACCGGACGGAAGGCGAAGGTGTCGTGCGTCATGTTGAACGGCACGATGCAGAATTCGAGCTCCATGCCCAGATGCAGGTCTTCCAGCCGGGCATCGACGATGCGGCTTTCGACGATCACCTCGCCCGGCAGTTCGACATAGCCGAGCAGGAAGGGCTGGAAATCGGGCGGGCCTTCACCGGGGCCGCTGCCCGGGCCTTCATAGGGCTCCTTCGGCAGAAAGCCCTGGCTGGTCCACGACCACAGCTTGCCCCGGCGCGACAGCTTGTAAGGCTCAACGCCCTTAGCCGCATCACCGACGGGCATCGGGAACACCACTTCGCCCGACGGCCGCTTGCCGCCCATCAGGTGCGGCTCGGCCCCGTCGCTCCACAGGTTCGGATCGATTTTCTGTCCCATCCCAGTCGCCCCCTCAGGCAGCCAAAGCATATTCGGCGAGCACCGTGTCGACATCGCCGAACAACCGGGCAAGCACCAGCACGCGCTTCAAGGCATGGCCGATGGCGAGTTCATCCGTGATCCCCATGCCGCCGTGCATCTGCACCGCTTCACGCGCGATGGCGTCGACATTCTCGCCGATGAAGGCCTTGGCCCCGGCGGCGGCGCGTTGCCATTTGGCAGCGTCAGCCCGGTCGGTCAGCGCGGCGCGGTACAGCATCGAGCGCGCCTGTTCCTCGCGCGCATAGCAATCGACGAGCCGGTGCTGGAGCGCCTGAAAACTGCCGATGGCAACGCCGAATTGCTCGCGCTCCTTCACGTAAGTCAGCGTGTCATCGAGCAGGCGCTGGCCCAGACCGACCATCTCTGCAGCGGCATAAAGCCGCATCTCGGCGGCAATCGCGGCAAGGCCGGCTGCGTCCAGCGCCAGCTTGGCGGCGGCTGGGGTGCGGGTCAGCTTGATCTCGCCTGCGATGCTGCCATCCGCGAGGCGATAGGCCCGCACCTCCAGACCGGGTGCGTCTTTCGGCACAAGGAAGCAGGCCGTCTCTCCGCCCAGATCAGCGGTAATGATGAACAGGTCGGCGATCAGCGCGCCCATCACCATCGTCTTTTCGCCGGTGAGCGTGAAACTGCCGTCAGCGCCTTCGGCCTTCATGCCCTTGGGTTTGAGGCTGTAGCGCTTGCCGCGCTCGGTCCATGCCAGAGTGGCGATGGTCGCGCCCGCCAGAACGCCTTCGAGCGCATCGGTCGCGCCGCCGCGTTCCAGCAGCAGCGCGGGCAGGATGCCATGTTCCAGCAGCGGATCGGGTGCGTTGGCCTTGCCGATGGCTTCGGCCACCAGCGCCAGATCTACCGCAGAACCGCCCATGCCGCCCGCACCCTCGCCCGCTGCGAGCGCGATCAGTCCCAACTCGGCCAATTGCTGCCAGCGCGCGCGGTTATAACCCGTCGGCGAGAGCCGCAGCCGCCGCCGCGCCTCGACATCGATGGGCGCGGCGAACCGCTCCACCGATGCCACGAACATTTGCTGTTCTTCGGAAAGGTCGAAATTCATGTGCGTCAGGCTTTCCGCGTGAACGTGATCGGCAGGTGGGTCACGCCGCGCAGCAGGATGTTGGGCAGGATGCGGATGGCGCTTTCGTCCGGCACCGCGAAGTTATCGAGCCGTTCGAGCAGCTCGTCGAAAGCGACCAGCATCTCCTTGCGGGAGAGCATGTTGCCCACGCACATATGCGGCCCCTTGCCAAAGCTCATGTGGGTGCGGGCGTTGGTGCGGTCGATGTCGAATTTGTCGGGATCGGGGAAGCGCTTGGGATCGCGGTTGGCGGCGGCATAGCGCAGCTGCACCACGCTGCCCGCCGGTATGGCGACGCCGCCCAGTTCGGTGTCCTGCTTGACGATCCGCCACATGCCAGCGGTGGGCGTTTCATAACGCAGCGCCTCTTCTACCAGATTGCCGATCACCTTGGGATCGCGGCCTCCGGCGGCGGCCTTGGCCTTCGCCATCTGGTCGGGATTGCGGATCAGCTGGAGCAATCCGCCCGCCAGCGTCGACGTGGTGGTTTCATTCCCCGCCACCATGAACTGCTGCATCAGCGACATGATTTCGGGATCGGACAGCGGGGTTTCACCCTCGACCCGCGCTTCGACCAGATCGGTCAGCAGGTCATTGCCGCCGTTCGCGCGGCGATCATCGATGAGGCCCTTCATGTAGTGCTGGAATTCGACGAGGCTGCGCGCGCATTCCAGCTTGCGATCATGATCGACCATCTGACTGAAGCGGTCCACCGCGGCGTCCGACCAGCGCTTCACGCGCTTGGGATCATCATCCAGCCCGATCTGCCCGGCGATCATGGCCACCGGCAGCGGCACGCCGAATTCCTCGACGAATTCGCAGGAGCCTTTGTCGGCGAAGGCTTCGATCAGGTCGATCGACTTGGTGCGCATGTCGGCTTCGATCGCGTTCACGCGCGGGGCGGAGAAGGCGAGGTTCACCAGCTTGCGGTTGCGGGTGTGGACCGGGTGATCGGCGGTCAGCAGGGTGGGCAGATCGGGCCAGCCCTCGGCCAGGATCGCCTGAATATCCTCATCCGCCTCGCGCCCCATCAGCGCGGTGAAATCGTTCGAGAAGATTTCCGGCTTGGTGGTCGCCTCGCTGCACAGATCGTAGCTGTAGACGACGTAGGTGTTCATGCCTTCGAGATGTTCGATCGCGATCCCGGCTTCGTGGATGGCGCGGTAATAGTCGAACGGATCGATCAGCGTTTCCGGCGCAAAGACATTGCCTTCAGGCTTGTTCATGTGAGGCGGCTCCAGACCCTTGGAAATTATGTCGCAAGCCTAGCCATTTCATCCGCCCCGATGCGATGCACGTTTGTGTTAGGGTTGCCCGCGCCAGATCATCCGGCGGCAAATTCGCGCACAAATTCAGCCATGTCGAAATAGTCGCGCCAGGCGATGATGCGGCCGTTTGCGTCGATCTCGAAAGTCCCCATCACGCGGACCGCGGCACGGCGGCCGTCCTTGAAGTTGAAGGCGTCGGTGCGTTCGGTCAGGACGGTGTTGCCGTTTGCCGCAATGGCGTGGGTCTGCCAGTCGCACGATGCGATATCGCCGAGGAATCCGGCGACCATCTCGCGCATCTGCGCGGTGCCGTTGACCGGCTCCATCGGGATGTTGTGGTAGACGATCCCGTCCGCACACAGGCTGAGCATCGCGTCGATATCGCAGGCGTTCCAGTGGCCGATGAAGGCTTCGACGGTTTGCTGGGGCGTCATGTGTTTTCTCCTGAGCTGTAATCGAGCGCGTTCGCCAGCATCCGGCGCACATGGGGGTTGGCGTAAGTGGCGGGGCCATCGCCGCACTGGATGTAGACCAGCGGTGCGGGGCAGGTGCGGCTTTCCCACGCGATGCAATTGCTGCCGGGCGGGTGGTCCCAGCCTTCGCGGCTGAACATGGCGCCTCCGACCGCGTTGGCGGCGGAGTAGAAATTGTCCCGCGTGAAAGCGAAGCCCTCGGCGCGGACCAGCGGGGTAAAGGCGCTCTCGTCGATGGGGCAGAGGTAAAGCTCGTCGGTGACGGGGAAGCTTTCGGGAAGCCCGCGCGTCACCGGGTGTTCGGCGATGACGCGCGCGGTGTAGGCGACATCGTGGCGATAGCCCGAATCCGGCCATGGCTCGCCCTGCCACCCGCCCGGTTGATAAAGGAATCCGCCGCCCAGCCAGTGGTGCCATTCGGGCCACTCTGCCCATCCTGCGAACGCATGGTGAAGCGCCACCGCGCCCCTGCCCGCCGCAAAGCGTGCAGCAATCGCATCGCGGAAGGCGGGCGAGGGCGGGCGGGTAGTCACTGTCCCGTCGGCGAAGGTGTAGCCCGCCATGTCGTAGAACAGCAGCGCATCGGCTGCGGCAATCGCCTCGCCCGCGTCAGCCTCGCCGCCTTCGGGGTGGATCAGGTGGGTGACCTCCCAATCGCCGAGACTGGCAAGCAGTTCGGCGAAAGGGACGTCTTCGTAGGGATGGCCGCCCGACAGGACGAGCAAGGACCGCATCAGGCGATCTTGAGGATCATCTTGCCGTCATTGGTGCCCGCAAACAGCCGCATGAAGCTGTCGAAGGCGTGCTCCAGCCCCTCGTCGATATGCTCGTCGATGGTGAGTTTGCCTTGCGCGGCCCACACGCCCATCTGCGCTGCACCTTCGCCAAAGCGCGGGACGTAATCCGCCACCAGCAGCCCGCGGATGTGGGCGCGCTTGACGATCAGCTGCCACAGATTGCGGATGCCGCGCGGCTCGGTGTTGTATTCGCTGATGAGGCCGCACAGCCCGACCCGCGAATGCAGGTTGAGGTTCATCAGCCCCGCATCGAGGATGATTCCGCCGACATTCTCGAAGATCACATCGACCCCGTCCGGGCAGGCTTCGGCGATGGCGGCGGTCAATGCCGCTTCATCCTTGCCGCGATAGTCGATGGCGGCGTCGAAGCCGTATTTCTCGATAAGGCGCGCGCATTTGGCGGGGCCGCCGGCGATTCCTACTGCACGGCAGCCGTGGATTTTCGCCAATTGGCCGACCAGCGAACCCACTGCGCCTGCCGCGCCGCTGACCAGCACGGTTTCGCCAGACTTCGGCTCGCACACCTCAAGGAAGCCGAAATAGGCTGTCATCCCCACCGCGCCGAAGATCGAGAGGTAATTGGTGACGCTCGGAACCAGTGAAGGGTCGATCGGCTGGGTAAAGCCGCCGACGGTGCCGATCGAATAATCTTCCAGCGCGTTCAGACCCATCACCCATTGCCCGGGCGCAAAGCCCTCCGCGCGGCTTTCCTCGACCACGCCGATGGTGCTGGCGCGCACCGGATCGCCCAAGGGGATCGGCGGCATGTAATTGCCCTCCGCATCCATCCAGCCCCGCATCGCCGGATCGAGCGAGGCGTAGTGGTTGCGGATCAGGAACTGGCCTTCTTCGAGCGCGGGCGTCGGTTCGGTGACGAGTTCGAAGTCGTCTTTGACCGGCGTGCCATCGGGGCGGCGTTGCAGCAAGAAACGGCGGTTGGTGGGCATATTCACAAAACTCCACATCCGTTCACCCTGAGCTTGTCGAAGGGCTGCACGTCTTTTTGTGCTTCGGACAAAGTGAAAAGCAGGGCTTCGACAAGCTCAGCCCGAACGGATTTAGAAGCTCGGGATCAGGCCGGTTCCAGCTTCACCGGAATGGCGCTTTGCAGAGATTGCCCGGTGATCGGATCATAATCGACCACCTCGCTCACCAGCCGGTTGGTGGAGGAGCCCTTTTCGCGCACGTCCTCCTTGGTCGCATCGGCATCGCCGTAAGCGTGGGCCATCGAGATGATCCCGCGCCGCACCTTGTCGCTCGCCTTGACCACCCCGTGGATCGTGGCGTGGAGTGAGGTGATTGCGACCAGCCCGCCTTCCTCCAGCCCGAGCGCGGCGATGTCGTCCGGGTGGATATAGGCGGGGTTGGTGGTCGTCTTGGCCTGCAATTTCTTGAGCGGGTGGCCGATTGAATTGAACCGCGTCTTGGAACGGCGGCTGATCAACCGGTAATCGAAACCTTCGCGGGCCGCGCGGTTCTCGGCATATTTCCCGATCTCCGCAGGCATCGCGCCAACCGCCAGATCAAAGCGGTGGAACTCGCCATCGTCGACCGGCTGCACCATCGGGTGAACCTCGGGATAGATCACGGCCGCACCGCCATTGGCAGCGCAATCCTCGCGCACCTTGCTTGGGCTGACGAGGCAGCCGGTCACGGCGAGATCGAGGAATTCCTGCTTGGTCGGCTTGCGGTCCATCGGCAGCGGACCGCCATTCAGGTTCATCTGGATCCCGAGGTGATGGGCGAGCGTCCAGAACATCTCGTATTCGTCGATGACATCGCCGGGAGCCTTGACGACCGCTTCGGTGTAGCGGGCATAGGGTTCTTCATGCCACCATTCGCTGAGGCTGGTGATGTCCTCACGCTCAAGGCATTGCGAAGGGGCGAGGACGACATCGGCGCGTTTCGCGGAGGCGCTCATCCACGGATCGATCTGCACGAACAGCTCAAGATCATCCAATGCGCGGACCATCTTGGCCTGATCGGGGAAGCCCACAACCGGATTGCCGCCGACCGAAATCAGCGCGCGCACCTGGCCTTCGCCGGGGGTCAGGATTTCGTCGGCGAGCACGTTGCAGGGCATTTCCCAGCCTAGGTGACCGAGCCCGCGGAAGCGGGATTTCGGCATCCCTTCCGCCCCGAACATCGGCACCGGCGGCGCGACCTGCGCGCGGCGGGCGTTCTGGTACGGGCTGAACACGCCGGGGATCGCGGCCTTCTCGCCTTCCTGCTTGAAGCGGGCGCAGATGGTGTTGAGGCAGGTGACCAGATATTCGGTCAGCGTGCCGTTGCCGGCCATTTCCGGCCCTGTCCCGGTGGTGGCGCAGCCTTTCGATCCGGTGGCGAACATCCTTGCAGCCGCGACCAGTTGCTCCTTGTCGAGCCCGGCGCGTTCCGCCGCCACTTCGGGCGGGAAGGCCTTTACCGCTTCAGCCAACTCGTCAAAGCCATCCACGTGGAGGGCGACGAAATTGCGATCATACAGCCCTTCGGAAATGATCACATTGAGCATCCCCGCCAGCATCGCCGGATCCTCGCCCGGCTTCACGGGCAAGTAGATATCGGCGAGCCGCGCGACATCGCTTTCCCGCGGGTCGGCGACGATCAGCTTCAGCCCTTCGGCCTTCTTGTCGCGGATGCGGCGCGAGGGGCTGAACGGCGGCACCCCGCCGACGGGCGCATAGTGCGACACGATCGGGTTGTTGCCGATGAACATCGCCACATCGCTTTCGCTGAACGTGTTCGGCCCTGCCATCCACTTGCCGTAGCGCGCGGTGGTGAAGACCTTGGCGGGCTGATCGAGCGTCACCGAGGTGTAGAAATTGCGGCTGCCCACCGCATTGGCGAAGCTCAGCGAAGCGGCCATCGCGGCGCTGTTCTGGAAACCGCCCGAACCCATGAACACTGCGACCGAATTGGGGCCGTAGGTGTCTATGATGCGGCGCAGCTCGCTCGCCACATGGGCAAGGGCTTCCGGCATCGGGGTGGAAACGAATTCGCCCTCGGCGTTCCGCACCAGCGAATGGTGCAGGCGGTTGTCGGAATTGTGCGAATCCGGCAGCTCGCGGCCCTTCATGCAGGTGTAGCCGCCATAGGCCGGATCATCGGGATCGCCGCGCACCTCGATCACCTTTCCATCCTCGACATCCACCTCCATCGCGCAATTGGCGTGGCAGAAACGGCAGAAGGTCTTGTGAGTCTGAATGCCCATCGTGGCTCTCCCTTTGTGCGGTAAACTACCACAGGGGCCGAACCACTCGACTGATACTTTTGTCCGTGGAGAGGTGCGGCCCGCGCCCGCAATAGGGCAGGTGAAGCCTTGTCCAATTTTCGGGGAGACACCTGATGCCCACCACCACCCGCCAATGGCTCCTCAACGGACACCCGCGCGGTCGCGGGATCGAAATTGATAACGACTTCAAGCTGGTCACCACCGAGCTTGGCGATCCGGCTCCAGGCGAGATGCTGCTGAAGCTGCATTACCTCGGCTTCGATCCGGCGCAGAAGGGCTGGATGGAGAACATCGCCGATTACGTCGCGCCGATGGCAATCGGTGACGTGATGCGCGGCAGCGGGATCGCCGAGGTCGTGGCGTCCAATGGCGGGCGCTTTGCGGTGGGCGACATGGTGTTCGGCACCACGGGCTGGACCGAATATCTGCTGACCGACGGCAAGGAACTGACCCGGGTCGAAACCGATCTGTCGCCCACCGCCGTGCTGTCCGTGCTGGGGACGACCGGGCTGACCGCCTATTGCGGGCTGTTCAAGGTGGGCAAGCCGGTGGCGGGCGATACCGTGCTGGTGAGCGGTGCGGCCGGCGCGACGGGGAGCATCGTCGGGCAGCTCGCCAAGATTGCCGGGTGCCGCGTGGTCGGCATCGCGGGGGGCCAGGACAAGTGCGACTGGCTGGTGCGCGAGGCGGGTTATGACGCCGCGATCGATTACAAGGCGGGCCGGGTGAAGGAACAGATCCGCGAGCATTGCCCGCGCGGGGTCGATGTCATTTACGACAATGTCGGCGGCAAGATCCTCAACGACATGCTCGCCTGCATTGCCACCAATGCGCGCGTGGTGATCTGTGGCGGGATCAGCCGCTACGAGACGGGAAGCTTGCCCGCTGGCCCCGAGAATTACTTCAATCTCGTGTTCCGGCGCGGCACCATGGCGGGCTTCATCGTGCTCGACTGGGCCAGCGAATTCCCCGGCATCCGCAAGCGGCTGGAAGGCTTCGTCAAGGACGGCAGCCTGAAGTATCAGGAAGATATCCAGCACGGCTTCGAGAACGCGCCGGTGACCTTGCAGCGGTTGTTCGGCGGGCTGAACCGGGGGAAGCAGCTGCTGAAGCTGTAAGCCCTCAGGCCGGGGGCAAGTCCTCCGGCCGGTTGATGTTCATCAGCGCGGTAGGAAGCTCCGCCCGACGCGCGTCGATGGCGTCGGCGAAGCGATAGAGGGAACGCCCCCCACCGCCCAGAAACGCCTCCAGCGCGGGGCGAGCCGCGACCGGCCACAGGCCCACCACCGGCTGGCTCTCGACAATCGCCGCCCCTTCGCCTGCCAGCGTGGCGGCCAGATCATGCGGCAGATCGGGCGCATCGACGCCTGCGGAGAGCACATGGGAAAAGCCGCCCGCCTCGGCATGGCGCAAGGCCGCCGCGAGGCCGCCGAGCGGGCCTAGTCCGGCTTCCGGCCAATCGGGGATGCAGGCGAACCCCGGCTCCTCGCGCCCGCAAACCACCACGCTTTCGCATTGCGCCGCCAGCGCGGCTGCCACCCGGTCGATCAGCCGCGCGCCTTCATAAAGCGCCTGCGCCTTGTCGCTGCCGAACCGCCGCGCTTGTCCTCCGGCAAGGATCGCTCCGAGGAGCTTAGTCAAAGGCCCTTACCCGAAACTTTCTGTCGCCTGGCCTTCGGCGTTGTAGACCGGGCCTTCCGCATCAACGCGGTACTTGGCGCTGACCGCCCCGGTGATCCCGAACTGGCCGATGTGATCGCGCATTCCGGTATAGGCGGGGTCCTTGAAATGGGCGGCGAGGGCTTCTTCGCTCTCCCACTCCTCGAACACATTCACCCGCGCCGGGTTCATCGAGCAGGCGCTCCAGTCGTAGTGGATGCAACCCTTCTCGGCCAAAGCGGCCTCGATATGCGGGCGGGCGGTGCGCAGCGCTTCTTCGCGCTGGGCGGGATCAAGGTCGATCTGGGCGGAAATGAGAATCTTTGCCATTGTAATCAGCCCTCCGCGCCGAATTCGGCGATGATCTTGAACACCCGCGATGTGAACACCCAGCGGCCATCCACCTTCGCCAGCGTGTCTTCATACAGCCCGCCGACATGGCGCGCCTTGCCGTCCTTGGGCTTGAGGATTTCCTGCGTCTGCACGCGCGATTTCGCGGTGTTGCCGGTGACTTCGATCATGCAGGGGACGCATTGGAAGCTGACCGCCTGCAATCCCCCCATCGCACCATTCCAGAAAGCGACGATTGCCTCCTTGCCCTTGGTCTGATGGCCCATCAGGTCCCAGTCGGCATCCTTGGCCCACACGCTCCCCCAGGTGTCGGCATCGAAGCGCACCACGCCATCGGCATAAGTGCCATTCAGTTCGGCGATCGCCACGCGATCCTCCAGTGGCCCTGTAAACATTCACGCGCTCTCCCACGATTGTCGCGCCGCTATCCGCCGCGCCTGCGCCGCAAACAATGGACACTTTTGGGAAGGGTCGGCGCAATGCTCCCCGTGTTACTCGCTTGGCCGAGAGGAGATTTGTGATGGGACAGTTAGAGGGCAAGACCGCAGTGGTGCTGGGGGCGGCATCGGAGGGCAACATGGGCCAGACCATCGCCCGCCTGTTCGCCAAGGAAGGCGCGAAGGTGATGGTGGCAGGCCGCAAGGAGGCTCCGCTGGCCGCAATCGCGGCGGAGATCCGCGGTGAATATGCTTTGTGCGACATCACCTCGAAGGCCGAGGTCAATGCCATGGCGGACAAAGCAGCGGCCACATTCGGGCGGGTCGATATCGCGATCAACACCACCGGCTGGGGCCTGCTCGCCAGCATGGAGGAGATCACCGACGAACAGCTCGACCAGATCGTCGCGCTGCAATTCAAGGGCGTGCATCACTTCTTGCAGGCTTTCGTGCGGGTGATGAGTGCGCAGGCCCCGACCGGCGGATCGTTGATCAGCCTGTCATCGGCGACCACCAAGGCGATCATCACCAACCACGCCGCCTATATCGGCACCAAGCGCGGCAGCGAGGCGCTGATCGAGTGCGTGGCCAATGATTACGGGCATCTGGGGATCAAGGCGAACACCGTCTCGCCCGCGTTCACCGACAGCCCGATGACGCATGACAGCTTCCAGGTGCCGGGCCTGACGGACGCGTTCCTGCCGCGCTACCCGCTGGGGCGGCTCAACACCGTGGAGGATGTCGCGCACGCCTGCCTGTGGCTGAGCACCGATCAGGCCTATGTCACGGGGGCGAATATCCAGCCCAATGGCGGCCTGATCATGCGCGGCAATCCGCAGGCGGGCGATGTGGCCGCAGCGGTTGGCGCGGCGATGGCGAAGTTGCAGGGGTAAGCAACGTCATCCCGGGCTTGACCCGGGATCGCCCGAAACCGAGTGCTTGGCCGAGAGCGGTCCCGGATCAAGTCCGGGACGACGAGAGGCTCAATATTGGGCGGTCCCCCCGTCCACGCTGATCTGCGCGCCGGTGATCCCTGCGCCCGCCTTGCTGGCGAGCAGCACTGCGACGGCGGCGATTTCCTCGACCTCGTTGGGGCGCTTTATCGCGGCCTCGGAAGCGAACAGCGCGATCATCTCTTCCAGCTCCATCCCCATCGCCTTGGCGGTGGCGGGGCCGTTGTTCTTGATGATGTCGGTGATGACGAGGCCCGGGCAGATCGCGTTCACCGTCACCCCCTGCGCGCCGACTTCTCGGGCGAGGCTCTTGGTCATGCCGTTCACCGCGTGCTTGGCGGCGGAATAGGCGGTCAGCACCGGTTTGCCGTGCTTGCCCTCCATCGACGAGATGTTGATGATCCGCCCGTCACCCTTGGCCAGCATGGTCGGGAGCGCGCGGCGGGTGGCCCAGAAGGTCGAATAGACATTCCACTTCATCGCCTCGTCAAAGGCGTGATCCGACAGGTTCACCAGCGGCTGCAAATCCCCCGCGCCGCCCGCATTGTTCACGAGGATGTCGAGCGTGCCGAAATGGGCGATGGTCTGGTCGATGAAGCCTTCGAGATCGGCCTGCTGCATCACGTCCCCGGCAATGAAGATCGCCCGGTCGCCCGCGCCCAGTTCTTCGAGCACCTGCGCGCCCTTTTCGGCGTTGCGGGCGAACAGCGCGACTGTGCCGCCCTCTTCCAGAAACGCCTCGGCGATCCCGCGTCCCATGCCTGCCGTCCCGCCGGTGATCGCGGCGACTTTTCCTTCGAGTTTCATGGCTCACTCTCCTTTGTCGGCAGGGGTAGCGGGCGGCGCGGCGAAGCGCACCTTGCCAAAATGACGGGTTGCCCCCGGTGCCCGGTGCGGCGTCTATGGTGGCATGAACGAAGTGGACGTGATCATTCTCGGCTCTGGCGCGGCGGGCATGACCGCTGCGCTGGCCGCACACGAAGCGGGCGCGCGTGTCGCTCTGATCGAGCGCGGGGAGCGGATCGGCGGCACCTCGGCGATTTCGGGCGGGGTGATCTGGGTTGCCGACAATCCCCGGATGCGCGCGGCCGGGATGGCGGACAGCCGCGACGAGGCGCTCGCCTATTTCCGCAGCCTTGATCACGGCGATCTGGTCGACGAAACGCTGGAGGCCTTCGTCGACAAGGGGCCGGAGGCGCTGGCGTTCCTCGAAGGCATCGATGCGCTCAAGGTCGCGGTCCTGCCGTGCTATCCCGACTATTACCTCGACCGTCCCGGCGCGAAGCCCGAGGGGAGCCGCGCGCTGGACCACGATCTGTTCGCGTTGGGGGAACTGGGCGAATGGGCGGCGAAAATCTACGCCATTGAAGAACCCAAGCCGCTGATGCTGCGCGAGACGCCCTTGGGCGGGGCGACCGCGATGCCTCCGCTGGCGGTGCTGGGGGAGCGCATGGCCGCGCGCCAATGCGGCTTCGGTCAGGCGATGGTGGCGCGGCTGCTCAGGGCCTGCCTTGCGCGCGGGATCGAGCCGATGCTGGGGGTAGAGACCCGGCGGCTGGTGAAGGACGGCGAGCGGATCACCGGGATCGAAGGCACCCGCGATGGCCAGCCTTTCGCTCTGTCCGCAAGGCGCGGCGTCATCATCTCGACCGGCGGGTTCGAATGGGACGAAGACCTGCGCCAGACCTTTCTGCGCGGGCCGGTGACAGCCCCCGCCAGCCCGCCGACCGGCAAGGGCGAGGGGCTGAAGCTGGCGATGGCAGCGGGCGCGAAGCTCGGCAATATGACCAGCGCATGGTGGGCGCCGACGCTCGTCACCCCCGATGCCCCGTGGGCCAGCGGTGAGCAGCGCGCGCAGATCATCCTGATCGAACGCACTGTGCCGCATTCGATCATGGTGAACCGCTCCGGCCAGCGGTTCTGCAACGAGGCGGCGAATTATTCGGCGCTGGGGGGCGTGTTCCACCAGTTCGATCCGGCGCGTTATGACTACGCGAACCTGCCCGCTTACCTGATCTTCGACGCGCAATATGCCGAGCGATACCCCTTGGGAACGCGCCAGCCTGGCCAGCCGATCCCCGATTGGGTGATGCGCGCCGACACGCTGGAAGGGCTGGCGACGCAGATCGGGATCGACGGCGGGGCGCTCACTGAAACCGTGGCGCGCTTCAACGTCCATGCCGACGCAGGCCACGACCCGGATTTCGGGCGCGGGACGAGCGCCTATGATCACTTCTACGGCGACCGTTCACGTTCCGGCACGGCAGTGACCTTGGGCGCGATCCGCGAAGCACCGTTCTATGCGGTCGAAATCGCCTCGGGTCTGCTAGGAACCAATGGCGGGCCGCGCACCGACGGACAGGCGCGAATTCTCGGCCATGACGGTGCGCCGATCCCGGGGCTGCTCGGCGCGGGCAATGCCATCGCCTGCCCGACGGGCGGGATTTACGCTGGCGCAGGCGGGACGCTCGGCCCGGCGCTGACCTTCGGCTATATCGCCGGGCGGACGGCGGCCTTGGCGAACGGCTGAGGCCTAACGTTTCACCTCGAACTCGATATTCAGCTGCTTCAGGCTCCGCAGCAGGAAGTGCGGATGGTAGCTGAAATCATTCGCCCCTTCGGCAAACCACATGTCCTCGAACCGGTCGACCACCGCCTGAAAGCCCCACGCCAATTCGCGCCGGGCGAGCGGTGCGCCGAGGCAGTGGTGCGTGCCTGATCCGAAGGCCATGTGCGCGCCCGCCTTGGGCCGGTCGAGATCGAGCTTTTCGGGGCAGTCAAAGAACCGCTCGTCGCGGTTGGCCGCGCCGTAGCGCACGTTGACGACCGAGCCTGCGGGGATGGTCACGCCGTCGAGTTCAACATCCTTGTGGGTGAAGCGCATCAGCGATTGCACCGGGCTTTCGAGCCGCAGCACCTCCTCGACGAAATTGCGCATGTATTTGTCAGGATCGGCCTTGAGCTTGGCCCAAACGTCCTTGTTCTCGATCAGCAGCTTCATCCCCGCCGCGAGCGCATTGGTGGTCGTCTCGCTGCCGCCCACGAAGGTGTCGGCCATCATTTCGGCGTGCAGTTCCTCGTCATTCAAGGGCCGCCCCCAGCCTTCGATCACGGTGTTGACCAGCACGGAAATAAGGCTGCCATCGGGATGTTCGCGCAGGCGTTCGAAGATCGGCTGGAAGTAATGCTGCGCCTCGATCTCGCGGTCGACCATTTCCAGATGCTTGTCCTCGGGCAGCATCAGCGAGATGCGGTGGAAGAAGGCGTCGGTCCAGCCCTTGATCCGCCACATATCCTCGCGCTTGGCGCCCATCTGTTCGCCGATGATGAACAGCGGCAACGGCACGCAGAACTGGCGCACCCAGTCGCATTTCCCATCATCGAGGAATTCGTCGATCAGCTCGTAGGCGAGGGTTTCGACGCGCGGGTCGATTTCCTTGATGCGGGAGGGCTTGAAGGCCTCGTTGAACATCGCGCGCATCTGCTTGTGGTTGGGATCGTCGCGCCCGGCGAGGGTCGGCGCGGGGAGCCAGCCTTTGGCGCGGAACCGCTCGGCCACCTTGCGCCCGCGCTCCATATCGACCGGGCTGGCGCGCATCAGTTCGTTTGCGGCGGTCGAGGGGAAGCGGCCCGGGTCCATCAGCACTTCGCGCACATGGTCATAGCGGCTGACGACGTACATCTGCGTGCCGGGGATGTTGTAGACCGGGGCCTCGTCGCGCAGCGTCTTGTAGGCGTCATAGGGGCACTGCTGGAGCGCGGGGTCGAATAGGTTGATCTGCGGGGTGCTGGCCATCAGCGCACCTGAATCTTGTCAGCGCCCCAGGGCGCGATTGTCTCGGCGGTCTTGAACGCTTCGGGCAGTTCCTCGACCATGTGCCATGTCGCCGCGAGCCTGCCGAAGCCGACGAAAAACGCCACCGTCATGCCGAGTTCGACGATCTGGGCTTCGCTGAAATGCTGGCGCAAATCGGCATAGACCGCATCGTCGATCGCCAGATGATCGGTCGCCATCAACTCGCCGTAGCGGATCGCCGCCTTCTCCGCCGCCGAGAGGTTATCCGCCTCCTGCGGGCGTTCGAGCGAGCACACCAGCCCCTCGGTCACCCCGTCTGCCACGGCATCGGAATAGCGGATTGCCATGCAGGAACGGCACTGGTTGAAGAAGGCGACCCGCAAGCGCACCAGCTCCACCAGCCGGTCAGGCAGCGAGCGGTTCATCTTCAGCGCCCCGCCGAACGCCATCAATCCCAGCGCCTGCTCCGGGCAATGGGCGAAGTATCGGGTGAGGCCCTGTTCGAGATCGGTCAGATTGTCCGGGCGGATCGCTGTGACCAACCGTTCATCCCATTGTTCCGGAGGCAATTTGGCAATTCGGCTCATGGTTCTTATCCCCGCAGGCCTCACAAAATAGCCCGTTTCCGTAGGGTCGACGCTGCGGGACAAGGGCCGCCACAGCAATTGGCGGATTCGCTAAGCGGACCGCCCCGCGTAGGGAGAGCGGACTTGCAGGCGGACGCACCGCGCACATTGGCAGACGTCGATCTGTTCGCTCCCGGCGCGCAGGAGCATTGGTATGATGCCTACGCGATCCTCCATGCCGAGGCCCCGGTGCAGCGCCTGCCGGGCGAAGGGCTGACGCCCGATAGCGACGCTTTCGTCCTCACCAAATACGAAGACGTGCGCCGGGTGGTGATGGATTGGGAGCGCTTCCCGCCGACGCTGTCGCTGCTGGTGGCGCAGATTCAGGCGTCGGGGGTAATGCCGACGCACTTGCCCGATATCGACGCGATGATTGCGTCCATCGTCACGCTGCGACCCGATCCTGAACTGTGGCGCGCGCATCGCAAGGAGCTGACCGATCCGTGGGTGGGGCCGGGCTGCACCCGGCACGCCGCGATGATCACGGCCCATGTCGATGATCTGATCGCGGGGATGCTGGCCAAGGCGCGCGTGGGCGAGGCGGTGGACTTTGTCGCCGATTTCGCCCGCCCCCTGCCGCAGCGGGTGATGGCCGATGTGCTGGGCTTCCCGCTCGCAGACATCCCGCGGCTCGAACAATGGGGCAATGCGCAGGTCATGTCCTATGTGATCGGGACGACCCACAAGAATATCCTCACCCCCGAACAATCCGCCGAGAAGTTCCGGCTGCTCGCGGGCATGAAGGAATATGTGGCGGAGAAAACGCGGGAGAAGCGCGCCGCTCCCAAGGACGACATGATCAGCTTCCTGACGCAAGTCGAATACCAGCCTTTGGGCCGCAAGCTGACCGACGACGAGATCAATGGCGTGGTCTATGCCATGGTGATCGGCGGGCTGGAGACGACCCAATATGCCATCGCCGAACAGGCGCAATTGCTGTGCGACCGCCCGGGGATGTTCGCGGCCCTGCGCGGCGACCGGCCAGCGATCCGCACCTTCATCGAGGAAGGGATGCGGCTGCGATCACCCACGCAGGGGCTTTCAACCCGCATCTGTGCGCGTGACGAGGTGTTTCAGGGCATCGACGTGCCGGCCGGTTCGATGCTCCACCTGCGCTGGGCGGCGGCGAATATCGACGGCGACGAATTTGATGAGCCGCTGGAACTGAACCTGACCCGCAAGGCCGCCACCCGCCACCTCGCCTTCAGTCAGGGGCCGCGTTCGTGTCCCGGATCGAACATCTCGCGCCTTGAACAGATGATCGCGTGGGAGCGGTTGTGCGATGCCTTTGCCGACCTCGCCTACGCGCCTGGCAACGACTTCCGCCATCAGGGCGGGATCATGCTCGGCGTCCACCGCCTCGCTCTCAATCTCACACCCGCCTGAAGGGGAATGCTGCGATGACCACACTGCTCGCCCACATACAAATCCAGCCCGGCAAGGAGGCCAAGTGGGAGGCGATCATGCATGATATGGTCGCGGAAACCTTCGGCACCGAAGACGGCGTGATCCGCTACGAATACTGGAAGGGGCAGGAGCCGCTGAGCTATTATTGCCTGCTGAGCTTCAAGGACAAGTGGGCCTTCTATCACCACCAGATGTCCGATCATCACGAAGGCCATGATTTTGCCGATGTGCTGGCGGGGATCACGCTGGAATATATCGATCCGGTCAAAGGCGCGGGCGGGGGGCTTCCGCCGACCACTGATCCGGCGCTGCCCGATGATGCCAGCGACGCCATGAAAATCGCGCAGGAACGCTTCCCGCTGTCGATCCCGGCATGGTGGAGCGCGCGGGCATGAGCATGGAGGCCGCGCTTCAGGAACTGCTCGACAAGCAGGCGATTGCCGATGTGCTGCAACGCTATTCGCGCACCTTGGACTGGCTGGATGACGAAGGGCAGGCGGGCTGTTTCTGGGCGGATGCGCATATCGACTACGGGTTCTTCACCGGCAGCGCGGCGGATTTCGTGCCGGTGGTGATGGCGATCGAGCGGGCCAGCCAGCGGCGCTGGCATTTCCTCTCCGCCCCGGCGATTGCCTTTACCACGCCCGATCACGCGCAGGTCGAATGCTATGGCATGGCAACCGGCATCCGCGAGGCTGAGGATGGTAGCTGGTCAGGCGGTTTGTACGGCGGGCGCTATCTCGATACATTCGAGCGGCGCGCTGGGGACAACGGGGTCGAATGGCGGATCGCCAGCCGCAAATACATCATGGACTGGAAAACCCCGCTGGATGACCAGCCGGGCAACGAACCCAATCCCGATTTCCCGCTGCCGGTGTTGCAGATTATCGCCAGCGGGCATCCGGATTACCGCGTGATGTAGCGAAGGACTATTCCCCCGCCGGGTCCAGATAATCCCGGTAATAGGTCATCTTGCCGCCTTCGACCTTGTAGATGCCGACCCCGCCGCGAGGGGGCTGGCCTTCCATGTGCATGGTCCAGCGCGCCCAGACGGCGTGATCATCGCCGCAGATCTCATCGACGGTGAAGTGGACTTTGCGGTCCCCCATCTCCTTCACCATCGTGGTCATGAAGCCCATGATCGCCTCGCGCCCGCGATACTGGCCCCAGATCGGGTCTTCGAGGAAGGCATCCTCGGCGAAGAGATCGACCAGCTTGGTGTAGTCGCCATCATCCTGGATGCGCCAGAATTCCTCGATCACGCGATGGGCTTCGCCGGGCATTGTTGTCTCCTCGTCTCCTGCCGCAATCTGCCACGGTCCGCGCCCCGCTCCCCCTGCGAAAATGGCGAGGCTGCCGTGGCGGCATGCACTGTTATCCTCGGCCCAAAGGAGAGGCTTCATGTCCACCACCCCCCGCGTATCATCGGGCATAGCCGGAGAGCCTGCGCATTTCGGGAGCGTGCTCGCGCACCAGCCCGCCATCGCGGAAAGCTTCTTCGCGCTTTATGGCCGGTTCTGGGGTTCGGACGTGCTGGCGGCGCGGATCAAGGAGGTCGCACGGATGCGCAACGCCCGCGTCACCGAATGCGGGTTCTGCCGCAATGTGCGCTTCGACAAGGCGGTGGCGCAGGGGCTGGGCGAGGAGGTGGTGGACGACATCACCGATGGCTACGAAACGTCGCCCAGGCTGACCGATACCGAAAAGGCGGTGCTCAAGTTCACCGATGCGCTGATCCACGATCCCGAATTGCTCAACGGCGATGCGAAGGCCGCCTTGCAGCGCCACCTCTCGCCCGCACAGATCTCCGAATTGGGGCTGGGCGTCACGCTGTTCCTCGCGCTCGCCAAGGCGCTGATCACCATGGGGCTGGAGCCGGAAGTGATGGACCGCACCGTGCTGCCGACGCCCGCGGTGCTGGAGGCAGCAGAATGACTCCGGCAGGGGGGAGCGCCGTCCAAGCCGCATTGGCGGGCGATCCGGTGCTGGCCGCGCACTATGCCGATTTCCGCGCGAAGGCTGAAGGGGCGCTTGATCCGGCGCTGGTGGCGCTGGTCCGGCAGGCGGTTGCGGCGGTGCACGGCATGGGGGCTGCGCCCAACGAAGCTGGCTTGGATGAAGGCACCCGCGCGGCCATCGCCTATGCGCGGCGGATGCCGTTCGAACACACCGCGATCAGTGATGCCGAAGCCGCTGCAATGGTCGCCCATCTGGGCGAGCCGGGGTTTGTCGCTTTCTCGGTGGTGACGGCGCTCGCCGATGCCGAATGCCGCGCGGCGCTGGTCGATCTGCCGGGGCTGGCGGCGGGCTAGCCCAACTCGCGCAGCAGGTCGCGCCCGTCCCAGCCCTTGGCTGCGTCGGCGACGAAATCGTAAAAGCCCGCCAGTTGCGCCGTTGGCTCATAGAGCTCCAGCATATGCCCGAGGCTCGCGCGGGTATCGACGAAGGCGAAGGCGGTGCCGGTCTGCGTCACCGAAAGCTGCGCCAGCGGAGCGCCCCCGGCTGCGAAACGCTCAATCGCGGCGTCCAGATCATCGACGAACAGCGCCGCATGATGCAGCCCCTCCTTGCCCGAGCCAAAGGGGAACATGTCATGCAGCGCGGAAGGATCGGGATTGTGCTGCACCACCAGCTCCACCATCACGCTGCCCCATTGGCCATAGGCGCTGGAATGGTCGAACGCCCGCTCAACCCCGCGATGGTGCGAGGATGCCAGCGCGACATGGCGCAGCACAAAGAATGGCCCCGAACCAAACTGCCGGTGATGCGCTGCCGCCGCTACCTCAAGATCATTGACCTTGTAGGCCAGTTGCCGGACCGGCAAACCGTTCAATTGACCGCCCGGTCCTTGCCCACCCAGTAAGGCGCGCGCAGTTCCCGCCGGAGGATCTTGCCTGAGGGGTTCCGCGGCAGGGCGGGGATGAAATCGACCGACTTGGGACACTTGTAGCCTGCGATCAGCGTGCGGGCGTGGGCGATCAGCTCGGCCTCGGTCAATTCCTCGCCAGCCTTTACCACCACGCAGGCCTTCACCGCCTCGCCCCACTTGGCATCCGGCACCCCGATCACGGCGACATCGGCGACCTTGGGGTGCGAATAGAGCGCGTTCTCGACCTCGGCGGGGTAGACGTTCTCGCCGCCCGAGATGATCATGTCCTTCACCCGGTCGTGGATATACAGGTACCCGTCCTCGTCGAGATAGCCCGCGTCCCCGGTGCGCAGCCAGCCTTCGGCATCGATGGTCGAGGCGGTGGCTTCGGGGTTGTTCCAGTAACCGCGCATGTTCTTGGATGACCGGGTGGCGATCTCGCCCACAGTGCCGGTCGGGACAGGATTGCCCGCCTCGTCGATGATCTTGATCTCGACGCCCGCCAGAGGCTTGCCGACCGAGCGCATCCGGGGGCTACCTTCGGGCACGTGATCCTCGGGATCGAGCGCCACAATCGTCCCGCTCGTCTCGGTCATGCCGTACATCTGCACAAAGCCGCAGCCGATCACCCGCATCGCCTCGCGCATCAGTTCGAGCGGGATGGGGGAGGCACCATAGGTGATGTATTTGAGTCGGCTGAAATCGGTCTCGTTCACGCGCGGGTGGTTGAGCAAAATCTGGATCGCGGCCGGCACCAGGAAGATTTTCGAGATGTTGAAATTGGCGATCAGATCGAGCGCCTTGGTCGGATCATATTCCGGCAGGACGATGGAATTGGTGCCCGCGACCATCGTGCCGATGCCGGTGCCGGTGCCGCTGATGTGGAAGCACGGCATGGCGAGCAGCGTCACATCGCCCGGGATCGGCTCCTGCCAGCCGCGCATCTCGTCTGCCGCGGCCATGGCATCGCGGCTGGAGAGGATCGAGCCGTGGGTCATCACCGCGCCTTTCGGCTTGCCGGTGGTGCCCGAGGTGTAGAGCTGCAACGCATCGTCCCCGGCGCGCACGCGGTGGGTGGGCGGCGTGGCCGAAAAGCCGTCGCGCCAGATCCGGTAATCGCTGCCGGGATAATCGGGCGCGTCGATCCCGATCACCTGTTCGATGCGGGGGCAATCGGCGCGAATGCCGCTGAGCACTTCGGCAAAGCCTTCGCCGATGAACACCACGCGGGCCTGACAATTGTCGAGGATATAGGCGACCTCCGGCGCGGCCAGCCGCCAGTTGACCGGAGTCATCACCGCACCAATCCGCGCCGCGCCAAGGAAGGCCTCGAAATAGAGCGGGTGGTTCTTGCCAAGGAACGCCACGCGCTCGCCCGGCTCCACGCCCAGCGCGACCAGGCCGTTCGCGACCCGGTTGGCGCCTTCGTCCAGCTCGGCGAAGCTGATGTCCTCGTGGCCGTAGGTGAAAGCGATCGTCTCGCCCTGCGCGCGCGCGTGCTGGCGCACGACGTCGCAAAAGGACTCCGCTGCCGGTGCTGTGTTCTCTCCCATGGGGTGAGGGATAGTCTCTGCCGCTGCGCGTGTCATTGGCACAATTCATAGCGGCGCAGGCGTCCAGCGGCGGTAATGTGGGGAGATGGACATTCCTTCAGGCTTTGAACCGGCCGGTTTCACCCCCGGCTTTCTCGATCACGGTGGGCCTTACTATCTGGGCGCGGCCGTAGATGGCGTGCGGTTGGTGGGGCTGAGGATCATGCCGCACCACATCAACTACCAGGACGCGGCCCATGGCGGGGTGATCTCGACCTTCGCCGATGTGGCGCTGAGCCACGCGGTCTATGATGCCGAGCGGCCCCGGCTTGCCCCGTCGACCGTGACGCTGACGGTGAACTACCTCGCCGGAGCGCGGCTGGGTGACTGGCTGGAAGCGCGGGTGCGGATTGACCGGCTTGGCGGGCGCACGGCCTATACCTCGGGCGGGATCTGGCGTGGGGACGAGCAGGTGGCGACGATGAGCGGGGTGTTTGCGTTCCGGCGGTGACATATCTCTACCGTCGTCATGCTGAACTTGTTTCAGCATCCATTTCTCCGCATGCGAGGCCGGTGCGGGCGGAAAGATGGACCCTGAAACAAGTTCAGGGTGACGAAGAATGGGAAAGTGCCCTTACCCCAACCACGCCTTGACCGCCGCCGTCGAAGGATCGCGCTCGTCGTGATAACCCGCCGCGCCTTCGGGGGTGTCGGACAGGTCCACGCCCTCCACCACCCGGAACTCGCGCCAGTCATACAGCCCCGTGCGCTGGGCGATGCGCCATTCGCCTGAACGCTTCTCGAACCGGTCGACATAGCGGCCCGCGACGATCGCCGAATAGATCACGCCCTTGTCCGGGAACACCGCCGCCAGCGGGTAGCCGGGCGGGATGGTGTGCATTGCGGTCATGTAGGTTTCGGTGTGGCACATATCTGCGCCATCGAACCCGAAGATCGTCTGGCCGAGCTGGTGCTGGGTGGCGAGGCACGGGTCGATCACCGCGCGCGCCTGATCGACGAACCCGCGCCAATCACCCTCGATCGCGCCGAAGCGGAAGGTGGCGTCTGCGTGGAACAGGTGCTCCATCATCCCCCATCGCCGCCGGTCGATGGCGTGGGCATAGGCGGCCAGAATGTCGCGGATGGCTTCGCGGTCTTCGAGGGTTCCGGTCATGTATCAAGCTCCACGATCACCTTGCCGATATTCCCGCCGGTGAACAGCTTGGCATAAGCAGTGAGGGTGTTTTCCAGGCCGCGGGTCACGTCATAGGGCATGACGAGCTCGCCGCCTTCCGTCCATGCCCGCAGCCTTGCAGTCAGGGCAGGGCCTTCGTGCATGAAGTCGGGCGAGAAGAATCCCTCGATCCGCAAGCGCCGCATCAGCACCTGATCGAACTCCGCAGGCGCGGTGCGGGTGCCGCCGGTGTAGTCGGCCAGCAGACCGCACACCGCGATCCGGCCATAGTGGTTCATGCGGGTCAGCACCTGATCGAGCAGCCGCCCTCCGACATTGTCGAAATAGACGTCGAAATTGCCGGCCCGGTCCAGCTGTGCCGCCACATCGGCCGCCTTGTAATCAATCGCGCCGGCAATCCCGAGCGTCTCGGTAAGGTAAGCGCATTTCGCCGCCCCGCCAGCGATCCCCCATGCCTCGCAGCCGAGCAGCTTGGCGACCTGCACCGCGAGTATCCCCGTCGCGCCGGCGGCGGCGGAGACCAGCACCCGCTCGCCCGGCTTGGCCGCGCCGGTCTGTTCCACACCCCACAGCGCGGTCCAGCCATTCATGCCGAGCGGGCCGAACCACGCGCGGCGGTCGATGACGGTCGGATCGAGCACAATCGCGCCGGACATCACCGCATCGACCGTGCTGATATCGGCCCACTGCCCGAACGCGCGCACCAGATCGCCCGGCGCGAAACCCTCGGCGCGGCTTTCCGTCACCTCGCCCAGCACCAGCCCCGTCATCGCGATGCCGAGCGGGAGCGGCGGCTGGTAGCCATCCTCACGATCCGTGAGCCACATCCGCGTGCCCGCATCCATCGACAGGTGCGAATTGCGGATGCGGATTTCGCCTGCCGCCAGCGGGGCGAGCGGAGCCTCCTCCAGCTCCAGCGCGGCGGCGAAATCGATGCCTTCGGGGCGGCGCGCGATGCGCCAGAAGCGGTTCTGCATCCTGCCACATTCCGGCTGCCGCGCCGCTACGGCAACCCCGCCTTTTCGCTAGGGGCCAAACGGGTGCGGCTATCAAATTGGCGCGGTGCGTGAGGTGAGGGGGCTTCCTAGTCTCGTGCCACAAGAGGGAAAGAGGGAGAGACACCAATGGCACTAATCACAGTGATCGGCGCAAGCGGCAGGCAAGGTCTGGCGCAGGTGCGTCAGGCGCTTGCCGCAGGGTATGATGTGCGCGCGATCTCGCGCCGTCCGGATGCGCTGGAAGGCGCGCCTGTCGAGGGGGTCGAGCGGGTCGAAGTGCGCCCCATGGACCTCTACGACACCTCGACCTTCGCCGAGGCGCTCGAAGGCAGCGACTACATCTTCTACACCCACCCCCTGCAAGCCCGTGCGGACCGCGCCTACCTGATCGGCGAGGTCGGCAAGGTCGCCGCGCATATCGGCGTGAAGCGCGTGGTGTGGAACACGTCGAGCTGGATTCCCGACAAGCCCGGCGATCCCTTCACCTATGGCGAGAACACCAAGGGCATCAACGCGCTGTGGCGCAGCGGCGCGCCGGGGACAGTGTTCGGTTCGGTGCTGTTCATGGACAACCTGCTGACCAACTGGGCGCGGCCGTTCATCGTCAATGAAGGCCGCTACGTGTACCCGCACAACCCCAACCTTGAAGCCAACTGGATCAGCCTTGATGATGTCGCCCGCTTCATGCTCGCGAGCCTTGAACGGCCCGACATGGAAGGCGCGTGGCTCAACATCGGCGGGCCGGAGCGGCTGGTCGGCAAGCAGGTGACGCAGTGCCTGTCGGACGCGCTGGGCAAGGAGATCAAATACGATCCCTGCACCCCGGAAGAGTTCGGCCGCTATCTGGTCGAAGCCGCGGGCGACACCATGCCGCCCGAGATGCGCGACGAATTCGCCAAGGGCATCCAGGCCTTCTACGAATACAACAACGACGCCCCGACCAAGCCCTTCGCGGTCGACATGGACCATGTCTACGAACGCTTCCCGGAACTCGAGGGCAAGCTTGAACCGCTGGGCGCATGGACCAAGCGGCAGGAATGGGGCGAGAGCAACTACCGCCCGGCGTTCGGCTAGGCGTTCGGGCTGGGCGGCGGGCGTCTGTTCGCCGCCAGCTTCGCGGAAGACCACAGGCCTGGCCCCAAGCGCGGTGATCTGCGCCGCTCCTCGCTCCGACGCGCCTGTTGGAGACACATGAGACACTCCCCAGGAACGAAAAACCTCCCGCCCCGCACATAACGCCAGAGGGCGAATGGACGGGAGGCAAGGGGCGGGTTTCGCATATCTCATGGCGGCGACGCTGACAGGTTGGCCCCGAGTAGGAAAGCAGGCCAACGCGCTTGCCGTTCGTGCCCCCGCGCTGCCGCCCCGGGCCCAGCGGCACGACGTCTGCTTGGCGGCGGCGAGAGGGAAAAAGGCATTGGGCTATCGACCGCCTCGCAGGCATGAGCCTGATTATGCGTCGAGCCGCATCGCTGCGTTCGACATGATTATCCTCGCGCACCTGAATTATTGTTATTTTGGCGTCTCGCCGGACAAGAGGCGAGACAGTATCGTCATCCATAGCCAACGACGCGACTGGGGAGCTGGACGGCGTAGGCTTTCGTTACGAGCGGGCGCGTGGTCCGCGGTTTGGGGGGTAATCGTGAAGGCAGGTATTCTCGTTCTCAGGTTGATCGGTTGTTTGGCATTGCCGCTGACGATCATGATTTCCTCGGCCGCATCGGCGCGAGAACCGATCATCGACATGCATGTCCATGCGCTCGCCGCTGACGATCAGGGGCCGCCGCCAATGGCGATGTGCGTTCCCATCGACCCTATGCCGACCTGGAACACCGGCCTGCCGACGATCGCGAATTTCATCACCCCCTTCAAGAACCCGCCTTGCGCTGACCCGATCTGGTCGCCCGAAACCACCGAAGAGGTCATGCGGCGATCACTGGAGGTTATGGAGCGCAACAACGTCATCGGCGTCGTGAGCGGGCGGGTCAAAATCCTGTCAGCGTGGGCCGCTGCCGCGCCTGATCGCGTGATGCCGAGCCTCACGCCCGATCTTCCAGTCCCTGACAATTTCGCCACCGAACTCGGCCAGTTGAAAAAGGACGGCCGCATCGCTGTGCTGGGCGAACTCGGTTTTCAATATGAAGGCATCTCTCCGGATGACCCGCGGCTCGAACCGCTTTGGGCCGCCGCCGAGGCTAATGACATTCCGGTCGCGCTCCATATGGGGCCGGGGCCTCCGGGCATCGCCTACATGCCCGGCATGGGCTACCGCGCGCGGTTGTCGAGCCCGTTGCTGCTCGAAGATGTGTTGGTGCGCCACCCCAATCTGCGCGTTAATGTCATGCACGCCGGCTTCCCGATGCTCGATGACACGCTGGCGCTGCTCTACGCGCACCCGCAGGTCTATCTCGACACCGGCGTGATCGTCTACACGCAGCCGCGCCCAGCCTTCTACCGCTACCTCGGGGCTCTGGTCGATGCCGGCTTTGGAAAGCGCATCATGTTCGGCTCCGACCAGATGGTATGGCCGGAAACGATGGAGCGCGGCATCGCGGTCATCAAGGAAGCCCCCTTCCTCACCGCCGAACAGAAGCGCGACATCCTCTACAACAATGCGGCGCGCTTCCTGAAGCTCGACGAGGCGACTATCGCCCGCCATCACGCGATGTGAGGGCTATTTGCATGGCCCCCTCTCCCGCTTGCGGGGAGAGGGGCCTGCTCCGCTCTTGCTGCATTTGAACGTAGTCCTGAGTTTGACGCGGGCCGAAGCTAGTCCGGGCATCGCCGTGTTACGCAGGTCGGCAAGCGCTTACTCCGCTGCCTGCCTTTGCTCGCCCGCGAAGATTGCCACCAACTCCTCGTCGCTCGCTGCGACCAGGCGTTCGGCCCAGCCGTGGAACACCTGTCCGCCCTTTTCATTGCGGCCGAACAGGACCTCTTTCATCAACCCCGATTGCAGCGCCTGGTGCTGGCGCTTGCCGGTGGCGTAGTCTTCATCGCGGACCACGATTTCGAGGAAGTTGAACTGGTCATGCGCGGCCTGCACCTGTTCGGGCGTTTCGGGCTGGTTTTCCATGACGTAGAACTGGGTGGTGTAGCTGGTCCCCACATCCGCGCCGGGGAACAGCTGGCTGATCAGCGCCCCGCGCTGCCCGCCGCCGTAGAAGCTGGCGATCGAGATGTGCGGGAAGATCGTCCACACGCCCTGCACCAGCACCTCCTGCGGCAGATCATCATCGGCCATCGCTTCCAGATCCATCGCCTGATCGTCATCGCCCTGCACCTTGATGGCGAACTTCGACGGGGTCGACAGGCGCTGGTGCGGGCCGAAGGCGAAGTAATTGGCGCGGTTGTAGAAATCCGCGCCGAAGGTGTCCTTGTGCAGCACCGGCAGGTGGTAGAAATCGAGATAGCCGTCATAGGCCGTCTTCCAGTTCGGCCCTTCCAGCACGCGGGAGGCAAACAGCGTCCAGCCGTCGAATTCGAAGGCCTTGAGCAGCTCGTCATAGCCGCACAGGTAATCGGCAATCGACAGCTTGGACTGCGGATCGAGCGTCACCCAGATCAGCCCGGCGCTTTCGTAGACCGGGAATTTGGTCAGGCAATGCTGGCTCTTGTCGATCTGTCCGAAATCCTTGGAATCGGCCACGCCGATCAGGTCGCCATCCGCCTTGAAGGTCCAGCCGTGATAGCCGCAGGTGAAGCGGCTGGCATTGCCGCAGCCACTCGCCAGCGGGTTGCCGCGATGCGTGCACATATTGAGGAACGCGCCCATGCTGCCGTCCTTCTGGCGGCTGAGCAGCAGCGGCACGCCGCAGATATCCATCGCCTTGAAATCGCCGGGCTTGGGCAATTCGCACGAGGGCGCGACCATCAGCGGCAGGCGGCGGAAGATCTGCTTTTTTTCAAGCTCGAACAGCGCAGGGTCGGTGTAGGCGCTGGCGGGCACGCGCACCACGTCGTCGGCATATTCCATCGTATCGGCCGCGCCGTGGGCGACCAGATTGCGGGTCATTTCGACCAGCGTTTCGCGTGACATGGTGTTCCTCCCA
This sequence comes from Porphyrobacter sp., assembly GCA_032116115.1. Lineage (GTDB taxonomy): Bacteria > Pseudomonadota > Alphaproteobacteria > Sphingomonadales > Sphingomonadaceae > Erythrobacter. The sequence continues at coordinate 55,785 of JAUMAX010000018.1, read as the reverse complement.
GAGCGTCCTTTGCAGGGCAGCATCCGCCTTCCGGGAGGGCGGGGCAATGCACACTTTTGGGAAAAGCGGGAGCGGCCAAAAGCAAAGGGGCAGGCCATCGCTGGCCCGCCCCCCGCTTGTCCCCCTGCTTGGGTGTTATCAGAAGCGGAAGCTGATTTCCGCGAAGACCTGACGGCCGCGGTTCTGGGTGAGGAAGATGTCGTCACCGGTGGGCGACAGGAACGGGCGCCCGCCGCTGGTGATGACGAAGATCTTGTCGGTCAGGTTCTGGCCGACCAGCGAAAGCTTCCAGTTGCCATCCGGATGACCGATCGAGACGTTGGCATCCAGCAGCCAGAAGCTCGGCTGTCTGAAATCATTCAGCGATGTTTCGTCAGTGATGTAGCCATCATTGTAAGCCGCGTTGCCCGACAGGAACAGCTCGAGGCTATCGCCGAGGGGGATCGCCCAGTCGGCCGCAATGTTGCCCGACCATTCGGGGGCCTGGCTGCCGCGACGGCCCTTGAGGTTGATCGTGCCGCCCTGGCCGCCCGGCTGGAGGAAGTCGTCGGTGTACTTCGCATCGAGATAGGAAAGGTTCGACGAGAAGGTCAGCCCGTCAACCGGGGTGCGCCACTTGGCTTCCATGTCGACGCCCTTGGTGGTCAGCTCGCCCGCATTGCTGGTGATGAACTGCACCGTCTGAGCGTTGAAGTTCTGCACTTGCAGATCCTTGAACACATATTGGTAGGCCGTCATGTTCAGCGTGATGTCGCGGTTCGACCACTGCGACTTGAAGCCGATTTCGCCGCCGATCGCCTCTTCCGACTTGAAGATCAGCGAGCTGAAATCGCCGCTCGCCGCCGCCGCGCTGAGGCTGTTCGACGGCAGTGCGGAGTTGTCGATCCCGCCCGATTTGAAGCCGGTCTTGAACGAGGCGAAGACGTTGAAATCCTCGTTCGCCTGATACTTCAGCGTCACTTCGGGCGAGAAGTTGTCATCGGCGAAGTTGATCGGGCCAGAGAAGAAGCCCGGCCGCACGAAGGTCGGCCCGAACAGGAAGGTGTGGACGTAAGGCACGCTGATGGTCTGGACCTTCTGCTCGTCCGTCCAGCGGATCCCGCCCGAAAGTTCCAGCTTTTCCGTGAGGTCGATCATCGCGCTGCCGAAGAACGACAGGGCTTCGGTCTTGGTGAGGTGGGTCTTGTCCCAGTCATAGGTGAAGCCGGTCGCCGGGTCGGGCCCGACGAACGAGATGTTCACGCCCTGTTGCGAAGTGTCGAAGGTGATCGTGCGGTCTTCGTAGAACGCGCCGAGCATGAAGTTGAAGGCGCCATCGAAGTCCGAAGCGAGGCGCAGTTCCTGGGTGTATTGTTCAAGGTTGTTGATCGGGTCGGATGAACCCGCGCCGCCCGGCAGGCGGGTGCCATTCGGGCCGGGGATGAAGCCGCCGTACGAATAGCTTTCGAAATCGACCGCCTTCATGTTGAGAAGGCCGGTGACCGAGGTCAGCTGGAGCGTTTCGGACAGGTCGAGTTCGAATTGCAGGCGGCCGAACCAGATGTCGGTCTCGCCGAACGGCACGCCGTTGCGGCCTGCGGCTTTCGACGGGGTCGGCACGCCGCTGGCGAGCGGCGCAGCCGCGTCGGTGAAGTAGTAGCGCTGGTCAGTGACGTTGCAGTTATAGCCTGCGGGCAGTTGGACCCCGCCCTGCAACAGGAAGATCGGATCGGCGACCCCGTTAGCGCCGCACGAAACCTCGCCCGTGCCCAGCGCGCCATCGTTTTCGTGCTTGGTGTATTGCACCTTGAGGTTGGCGCGGAACATGTCCGAAGGCTGCCAGTCGAGGGTCACGCGGCCGATGAAGTCGGTCAGGCCGCGCTTCTGGTTGACCGCCGGAGAGCCGGGCTGGGCCAGCTGGAATTCGTCAATATCGTTGAACTGGGCGGCAATGCGAATGCCCAGCGTGTCGGTCAGCGGGCCGGAAATGTAGCCGTTGAGCAGGTAGCCCTTCTCTTCGAATTCATAGTTGGCGCGCATCCCGACTTCCCAGTCGGAGGTGGGGTTGGCCGAACGCAGCGAGAGCACGCCGGCCGTTGCCGACTTGCCGAAGAACAGCGACTGCGGCCCGCGCAGCACGTCGATCTGTTCGACATCGAAGAAGCCGGCCTGCACCATGCGCATGGTAGACACGACGACGCCGTCATATTCGAAGGCCACGGCGGAATCGAACGCTGCCGAGATATTCGACGAACCCACGCCGCGTAGCGAGAGCTGGCCGCCCGCACCCGAACCGCCGACCTGAACATTCAGTGTCGGCACGCGGCTGGTCACATCAGCGACCTGGTCGATATTGAAGCGCTGGAGCGTCTCGCCGCCGATTGCGGTGACGGTCACGGGGACTTCCTGCAGGGTTTCGTTCTGGCGGCGAGCCTGCACCACGATCACACGGTCATCCGGCACGTCATCGACGCTTTCCTGAGCGTCCTGCGCGAAGGCGGTGCTCGGCATGACGGCGATGCCGCTCAGCGCGGCCCCGCACATCAGGGCGCGGCGCACCTTGCCCTTGTGTGCGCCAGATGCAGTTCGGGCACGAAATGTGTTCATGGCTCTCTCTCCCCATCGGGTCGCGGCTCTCCCGCGTACCCTGTTTTCCCCAACCCGCCGGCATGTCTCCTCACGCCTTTCGGTATGGGTTGACGGTGTATGGTGCAGGGCCAAGCGCGCCATTCGCAAAAGCGATAGTGAACCTGCAAATCTGCGACAAAAACGTCACACGCCCCCGCAAACCACGATGCCGTAACGTCATTCGGCGGCGTCACGCTCCATCTGGGCGGTGCGCGGGTCATTGGGCCAGACCCATTCAGACCCGATCACTTGCGTCACGCGCAAGTGTTCAGGGACGTTGGCAATCCCGATCATGGCATCCAGGCTTTGGTGGAAGGAATAGATCCGGGCCTCCTGATAGGACAGCGGCACCGACCGGAAGGCTGATCCCTGCATCGATTGCTGGATCGCCTCGCCGAACTGGGTGTCTTCAAGGATGATCGGGCTCATCTGCCGGCCATTGGGTTGCGAGGCATCTGGGACGGTCCACAGATCGGGCGCAGGCGCATCTCCCCAGTCCAGCGCCATTGTTACCAGTTCGAGCCGGGTGGTCGTCAGCGATGTCGGCCAGAACACCAGCGGCGGCACGAAATAGTTCGACAGCGGCGACACCCAGTTGGGAAACAGCGTGTAGCTCTGCGTGCAGGTGCGGCCCAGTTCGCCCACGCTTTCGATCTGTTGCCAGCCGGACGGCGAATCGATCGCCCGCACGTGCTCGCGGTCAGTGCTGCGCGGCGGCGGGGCGAGCATCCGGGCGTGGCCGTTGGGGTACATGGTGTTGAGGTTGCGGCTGCTGTCCACAAGCGGCGCGACCGTGTTCGGGTGGATGAACGGCACATGGTAGACCTCCATGTTGGCCTCCATCGCGACCTTCCAGTTGCAGTTGAGATCGAAGGAGTGCCGCGCCGCCAGCTTGATGCGGTCGAAGGCGAACTCCTCCCACTCGCGCGCCAGCGGGCCGAGCCAATCGAGCAGCGGCATCGCGTCCATGTCGAAGTTGACGAAGATGACCTTGCCGAACAATTCGCAGCGCACGGGCAGTAGCCCCCGGCAGCTCATGTCGAAATCGGCCGGGAAGTCGCGCCGCTCCGGTACGCCGACAAGGCTCCCGTCGGTCTTGTAGGTCCAGTTGTGATAGCCGCACATCAAGCGGCTGGACTTGCCGCGATCCTCGGTGACAACTGGCGCGCCGCGGTGGCGGCAGGTGTTGTGGAACGCGCGCACCACCCCGTCCATGCCGTGCACGATCACGATCGGATCGCCCGCATTGTGCCAGCGCATATAGCAGCCGGGTTCCGGTATCTCGTCGAGATGCCCGGCGAACAGCCAGCTCTTGCGGAACACGTGGCTCTGTTCGAGCGCGAAGTATTCTGCGCTGGTGTAGCGGCCGGCCGGCATGTCGGGCAGCACCGGGAAGCCTTCGGGCGGGGCGGTGCGCTGGCCTTCCCACTCCATCAGCGCCTTCAACCGCGCGACTTCTGCGTCCTCGATCATCCTCGCCTCTCCCTCGGGGATGGAGAATACATCGCGGCCAGCTGCCAGCGCCCTCGCGCTTTCGACAGTGGCATGGACCCGCCCGCCCGATAGGCTGGCGGCGATAAACACAAGCTTTTGGGAGAGAGCATATGGCGGGACGGGTAGCGGGCAAGGTGGCGCTCGTGACAGGCGGGGCGATGGGTCTGGGCAAGGCCGATTGCGAGACGCTGGCGCGTGAAGGCGCCAAGGTGATCGTCACCGATCGCGACGCCGAACTGGCCCACCAGGTCGCAGCCGAAATCGGCGGCGATGCGATGGCACTGGACGTGACCAGCGAAGACCAGTGGATCGAGGTGATGCGCGCCGTGCAGGAGCGCCACGGCGGGCTGGATATCCTCGTCAACAATGCGGGCAATGTGATCTTTGAAAGCATCGAGGATTGCAGCCTTGCGCACTTCAAGCTGCATCTCGACATCCATGTGGTCGGCACGTTTCTGGGGTGCAAATATGCCGTCCCACTGATGAAGCATCGCCACCTCAAGATCGGCGGCGGTGGCTCATCGATCATCAACATGGCCTCGACCGCCGCGCTGATGGGCTATGGCAACATTCCCGCTTACGCCGCGTGCAAGGCGGGGATCGCCGGGATGACCCGCAGCCTCGCGATGGACTTCCAGGACAAGGGCTATGGCATCCGCGTCAACGCGCTGGCGCCGGGCGGGATCGAGACCCCGATGGTGCGCGATATCTCCGGCCGTGCCGGACAGGAACTGATGGCGGTCCCCGACGGGCCGCTGGCGATGGATGCGCTCGGCCACCCGAAGGATGTCGCAGGCTGCGTGCTGTTCCTCGCGTCTGACGAAGCGCGGTTCCTCAATGGCCTGACGATCCCGGTGGACAATGGCCTCTACGCCAGACCGCATCACTGAGGAGCGGCCCGGCGCATACCGCTGGTACGTCCTCGGCCTGCTGACGCTGACCAGCGCCTTCAGCGTCGCTGACCGGCTGGTGTTCGGCATTCTGGTGCAGGACATCAAGGCCGAGTTTGCGCTGTCCGATTTCGAGCTGGGGCTGCTGGGCGGCCTCGCCTTCAGCCTCGTTTACGTGCTGGCGGGCTTCCCGGCGGCGCGGCTGGCTGACCGGTCGACCCGCAAGAACATCGTCGCCTGCGCCATCGGGTTCTGGAGCCTGATGACAGCCGCCTGCGGCACCGCCACGGGCTTCTGGACTTTGTTCGCCGCCCGCACCGGCGTGGGGGTGGGGGAGGGATGCTCCGGCCCGTCCTCGCAAAGCCTTGTCGCTGACTACTTCACCCGCGCCGAACTCGCCAAGGCGATGGGCTATCTCACCATCGGCGCGAGCATGGGGACAGCGGGCGGGTTGATCATCGGCGGGCAGTTGGCCGAGATGTTCGACTGGCGCTGGGCCTTCATCCTGATGGGGTTGCCGGGGCTGATATTGGGCGGCGTGATCTATCTCACCGTGCGTGAGCCGGTGCGCGGGCGTTATGCTCCGGCGGGCACCGACATGGCGCAATTGCCGCTCGGGCAAACGATCCGCAGCCTGCTGACCAACCGCGTGTTCATGGGGCTGGCGCTGGGCTGGGCGGTGCAGATCATGATCGGCTATGGCCTTGCGTTCTGGATGGCGGCGGTGATGCTGCGCCAGTTCCCGATCTCGACCGGCGATGTCGGCCTGTATCTGGGCTTCACCTTCTTTCTCGGCGGGATACCGGGGCCGATCCTTGGCGGCTATGTCACTCACTGGCTGACCTTGAGGGACGAACGCTGGCGGGCGTGGCTGCCGGGGGTGGTGAGCCTCGGCTGCGTGCTCCCCCTCGCGCTCAGCCTGTCATCGGACAGCTTCTATGTCTTCCTCGGCTGGTTCGGGGTGGCTTACGGCATCTACGTCGCCAGTCAGGCGGGGATCATGTCGGGCATCCAGACCGCGGTGGAGCCTGCCAGCCGGGGGTTTGCGGTGGCGATCGCGCTGTTCTTCAACAACCTGATCGGCCAGACGCTGGGCCTTGGCGTGATCGGCGCGGTGAGCGACTGGCTCACCCCCACGCAAGGTGCTGGCGCGCTGGGGGTGGCCGTGTTCGGCGTGTGTCTCGTCTCGGGCGTGGTCAGCCTTGCGATCTTCGTGTGGACCGCGGCGCAGATGGGGCCGACGGGGTATCTGGAGAAGATGCGGGGCGGCTAGAACCCTGGGTGGATCGCCATCATTGCGCCATCCACCAGCATCTCTGCCCCGGTCATGAAGGGGCATTCGTCGCTGACGAGAAAGGCGATGGCCGCCGCCGTTTCCGCCGGATCGGCAAGCCGGTTCAAGGGCGAGGTTTTCGCCACCGCTGCGATCAGGCCGGGGGTCTGCTCCTCTGCCGCTGCCAGAATGCCCGTCATGGTCGCGCCGGGAATCACGGTGTTGCAGCGGATGTTGAGGCCGCGTTGCGCGCACCATGTCGCGACCGATTTCGACAGCACCCGGACCGCGCCCTTGCTCGCCGAATAGCCGGCATCGGTCGGCAGCGGCGCCATCGCGGTGGTCGAGGCAATGTTGACGATGGCGCCCTTGGAGCCGCCGGGATTGTCACGCATCGCCGCAATCGCCGCGCGGCACCCTGCCATGGTGCCGGAGAGATTCACGGCCAGAACCCGGTCCCACGCCGCGAACATTGCCTCGTCATCCAGATCGCCGATGCCCGCGCCAGAGACCATCCCGGCATTGTTGACGAGGATATCGAGCCGCCCGAACGCCTCCACCGCACGGGCCACGATCACGGGCCAGAGCGCCCGGTCGGACACGTCCTGCACCGCAAACCGCGCCCCGACCTCCGCGCACAGTGCCGCTCCGCCTGATGCGTCCAGATCCGTGCCGAGCACCTCGGCCCCGTCGGCCCTCAGCCGCCGCACCGTCGCCGCGCCGATCCCGCTGGCACAGCCGGTGACGATGGCGACCTTCCCCGACAGGTAAGGCATTACTCGGCCATCGTCCAGATCACAGCGCAGGGCCGCTGGTTATGCGCCGCAACAAAGCGGGCAAGGTTGTCCGTTCCCTCGGGCAGCTTCCAGCCCACGGTGAAGCCGAAATTGGCAAAGGCGAACATGATCAGATCGGCAAAGGTGAAGCGGCCCAGCGCGATGTGGTTGCTTGCGCCCAGATAGGCATCGAACATCCGCCACTTCTCGTCCGCCAGCGCGAACAGCTCCGCGCCGGCTTCGGGCGAGACGACCGTCATGCGCGGTTCGAACATCGGGCGGCCGGTGGTGGCGCGGAAGCCCATCGTCATCGGCACGACGACCTCCTGATCGAACAGCCGCGCCCACTTGCGCACCGTGGCACGCTCAACCGGGGTTTCGCCGAACATATTCGGAGTGGGGTGCAGTTCCTCGACATATTCGCAGATCGGCCAGCTTTCGGTCAGGCAGGTGCCGTCATCCAGCTCCAGCGTCGGCGTGGTGCCTTGCGGGTTCTTGCCCATGTAACCCGCATCCTGCCGGTTCTGCCCGGTGATGATGTCGTAATGGACGCGGGCGAAATCGCGCCCCTCCTCCAGCCCCTTTTCGATCATGAACATCCGCACAAGACGCGGATTGGGGCCGAGGCTGGAATGGAGCGTGGTCATGTCTGTCTCTCCCGAACGTGGTTTTGCAGGCGGTTGTAAAGGCGCGGCGCGGCCTCGTCGCCCTCATAAATGCGCTAGGCAAGCGCGCTGTATTGCGTCAGTAACGCACTATGGATCACGCGCCCGCTTTTGCCCCAGAACCTGCCGCTCTGGATGATGAGGGTGAGCTGACGAAGCTTCACCCCGGATATGCCCATGCCCTGAGGCTGCGCACCACGCTGACCGCAATCCCGTTTCTGATCGGCGCGCTGGTGGCCGAAGCGGCGATTGCCGATCAGGCGCTGCTGCCGCAGGGCGTGATAGCCGGGACGGTGCTGGTGATCGCGCTGGCGTTGATCATCCGCGTCCCGACCACTCGCTACAACGCGCGCGGCTACCAGATCAGTGCTGACCGGCTGCGGGTGGTGCGCGGGTTGCTGTTCCGCTCGGATACCGTCGTGCCGTTCGGGCGGGTGCAGCATATCGACGTGCATCAAGGCCCGCTCGACCGGTTCTTCGGCATTGCCACGCTGACGCTGCACACGGCGGGCAATCACAATGCCAGCGTGTCGCTCCCCGGCCTCGGTGAGCCGCTGGCGCGCGAGATGCGCGAGGAAATCCGCGCCCATATACGGCGGGAGAGCCTGTGAGCGAGCCGAACCGCACCGCGCCGATCAGCGTCATCCTCGGCGCGCTCGGCAGTCTTCGCAGCGCCATTTTTCCGGCCATCGCCATCGCCTTTTCGGGGATCGGCGGCGACGGGCGGTTCCTCATCGCCATCGGCGTCGGCGTGGCAGCAGCGGTCATCGGCACGGGGTTCAGCTATGCCAGCTGGCGGCGGCTGACCTACACCATCGGCGAAACAGATATCCGGGTTGAAAGCGGGCTGTTCAGCCGCTCGGCCCGCTCGGTTCCCTATGAGCGTATCCAGGACGTCAGCCTCGAAGCCAAGCCACTGGCGCGGATGCTTGGGCTGGTCGCGGTCAAGTTCGAAACGGGCGCAGGCGGGGGCGAGGACCTGACCCTCGAATACCTCAGCGATGCCGAGGGCGCGCGTCTGCGCCAATTGGTGCGCGAACGGCGCGATGACGTTGCTGCCGCCGACCCGCTGGCCCCGGCGCCTGCGCGCGCCGAGGCCGAGGAGGACGAGGTGCTCTACGCCCTCACCCCCGGGCGCTTGCTGACCTTCGGCCTGTTCGAATTCTCTCTCGCGGTCTTCGCGGTGCTGGGCGGCGGCCTGCAATATGTCGACAATGTCAGCGATATCGACGTGTGGAACGTCGATTTGTGGTACGGCTGGCTGAAGGAACAGGGCAGCACCGTCGCGACCCTCGGTCCCTATGCGCAGGCGATCGGAGCTATTGCCGGGCTGTTCGGGCTGATCGTGATCGGCATGGTCACGGGCGTGGTGCGGACCGCGATGCGGGACTGGGGCTTCACCCTGACCCGCTCGGCCCGCGGGTTCCGCAGGCAGCGCGGATTGCTCACCCGCACCGATGTGGTGATGCCCGCCCACCGGGTGCAGGGGCTGGTGATCGGCACCGGGCTGGTGCGCTACAGGTTCGGCTGGCACGGCCTCAGCTTTGTCAGTCTGGCGCAGGATGCCGAGAGCGAAAGCCATGAGGTCGCGCCCTTTGCGCAGATGGAGGACATCGCGCCGATCGTTGCGGCGGCGGGCTTCGATCTGCCGGATGATGGGACGCAGTGGCAGCGCGCCAGCAAGCGGCAGCGCGCCGACAAGGCGGCGCTCGATGCGGCGGTGTTTGCGGGCCTGACAGTTGCAGCGGCGATATTCGCGCCGTCCGGCCTGTTCCTGATCCCGCTGGGCCTCGCCGTTCTGGCGGTGGCTGCGAACCTCTATGCGTGGGAGTTCCGCCGCCACGCGCTGAGCGGCACGCAGATTTTCGCCACCACCGGCCTGATGTCGCCCACCAGCCGGATCGCGACCCGGTTGAAGCTCCATTCGGTCGAGATCGCCCAAGGCCCGCTGGCGCGGTTGCGCGGCTATGCGACCGTGCATCTGGGGCTGGCGGGCGGCGATTTTGCGATTCCCGGCGTCCCGCTCGCCGAAGCGCGCAAGCTTCGGGCGAGCATCATGGAAACCATCGCCGCCACCGATTATTCGCGGCTCGACGCGCCGCTTGAAGAGGCGGGGGTTACGCCCTGAGCGCCGCCCAGTCGGGGTTTTCGGCAAACCGCTTGGCCACGTAAGAGCAATCGGGACGGATCACGAAACCCTGCCGCTGCGCATCCTCGACCAGCCGCGCCACCAGCGCGCCCGCCACGCCGCGACCGCCAATCACGCGCGGGACGATGGTGTGGGCAGCGATGCGCACTTCCTTGCCGCCCTGCTCCCCGCCCGGCTCCCATTCGAGATAGCCTTCATCGGACGCACCTTCGACCACCGCGACATAGCGCCCGCCTTGCCCCGCGACATGGTGGGTAATGGTCAGCTTTGCGCTTTGTTCGCTCACGATTGCTTGCTCCCGCTTGTCACGCCCGAATGTGCGGCTAGAGGCGTTGGCCGATGACCCTCACCAAGCCCTTCCTGTCCGACAACGCGGCTGCCGTCCACCCCCGCCTGTGGGAGGCGATGCGCTGCGCCGACGAACCAGACAATCCCTACGACGGGGATGCGCTCTCGGCTGAACTCGACGCAGCATTCTCCGCGCTGTTCGGGCGCGAATGCGCTGCGCTGTGGGTGGCGACGGGGACGGCGGCCAATTGTCTGGCGCTGGCGACGATGTGCGCGCCCCACGGCGGGGTGGTGTGCCACCGCGAGGCGCATATCGAGGTGGATGAGGGCGGCGCGCCCGGCTTCTTCCTCCACGGTGCCAAGCTGATGCTGGCAGAAGGCGAGGGTGCGAAGCTGACGCCTGAAGGCATCGCCGCGCTGATCGACCCGATCCGCAATGACGTGCATCAGGTGCAGCCCCACGCTGTCGCGATTACGCAGGCATCCGAATATGGCCGCGCCTATTCACCGGAAGAACTGGCGGCGCTGGGGGCGTTTGCTAAAGAGCGCCGGCTCGGCCTGCACATGGACGGGGCGCGGTTTGCCAATGCGGCGGCATTTCTGGGCGGTCCGCCCGAAGCGGCGGCACGCGCGGCCAGCGGCCCGGTGGACAGTCTTGCTTTCGGCTTCATCAAGAACGGCGGCATGGGGGCGGAAGCCGTGGTGCTGTTCGACCCGGAAGCGGCCATGCAGGTCCGCTATCGCCGCAAGCGCGCCGGCCATCTGCAATGCAAGGGCCGCTATCTGGCGGCGCAGATCCTCGCGATGCTTGAGGACGGGTTGTGGCTCGCCAATGCTGCCCATGCCAATGCCGCGGCCCGCGAAGTGGCGGCGGGCTGCGGGGATCGCCTGCTGCACCCGGTCGAGGCGAACGAGCTGTTCGTGCATCTGACCGAGGCCGAACGTGCGGCGCTGCGGGCGCAGGATTTCGCCTTCTATGACTGGGGGCCGGACTCGGCGCGTTTCGTGACCGCCTGGAACACCCGCGCTGAAGATGCAGCTGCGCTCGGCAAGGCGATTGCCGCGCTATGAGCGAAGTGTCCGCGCCGTCGATGCTCAGCCCCAAAGTGCTGATCCCCTTCATGCTGACCGGCACGATCTGGGGTTCCACCTGGTTCGTCATCACCGGCCAGATCAGCGATGTGCCTGCGGCATGGGGCGTGTTCTACCGCTTTATGCTCGCGACCCCGGCGCTGTTCGCGCTGGCAGTGGTTATGGGCAACCGGCTGAAGCTGAACCGGCCCGAGCATCTGTTGGCGCTCGGCGTCGGGATCGCGCAGTTCAGCGGCAATTTCCTGTTCGTCTATCATTCGGAACAGCACATCACCTCCGGCATCGTCGCGGTGATGTTCGCGCTACTGATGGTGCCGAACGCGGTGTTCGCGAAGATTTTCATCGGTGAGCGGGTGGCAAGCGGCTTTATTGGCGGGAGCGTTGTGGCGATCGCGGGCGTGGCGATGCTGCTGGTGCATGAATGGAACGCCGCGCCGCTCGGCGGGAACGTGGGTCTCGGCATCGTGCTGGCGGTGGGCGGGATGCTGGCCGCCTCGATCGCCAATGTGGTGCAGGCCAACCCGACCGGGCGCGGGGTGCCGATGGTGAGCTTTCTCGCCTGGGCGATGGTCTACGGGACGATCTTCGACCTCGGCTATGCGCTGCTGACAGTCGGCCCGCCGACGGTGCCGAGCGCGTGGCAGTTCTGGGCGGGAACGGCCTATCTTGCCATCATCGGCTCGGTCGTCACCTTCCCGCTGCATTACAATCTGGTGCGCGAGATCGGTGCGGGGCGCACGGCTTATAACGGGATCGTGACCGTCTGCGTGGCGATGGGGCTATCGACCCTGTTCGAAGGGTTCAAGTGGGATGCCCTGTCGGCCGGCGGGATGGCGCTGGCGCTGGTCGGGATGGGGCTTGCGCTGCGGTCAAAGAGTCGTTGATTTTACGCAGCGCCTCCGCGCTGCGATCTCCTCGCTCACGCGACCTGAGGGTCGCATCGCTGCGGGCGGGCAGTCGCCCTTGCGGCTGCTTTGCAGCCGAGCCAGCGCTTACCGCAAAAGCCCGAATAGCCCCTCAACATAAGTCGGAAACTTCGGCGTCCACCCGAGCACCCGCTTGGCCTTGCCATTGGCGACGCGGCGGTTCTCCATGTAGAACCCGCGCGCCATTTCGGAGAGGTTCGCTTCCTCCAGCGTCTCCAGCGGCGGCGGCTCCAGCCCGAGCAAGCGGCAGGCGTGTTCGGTCACTTCATTGCCGCTGCACGGAAGGTCATCGCCGAGATTATAGGCGCCCGGCGGCGCATTCTGGGTGAGCGCGGCGACCACGCCGCTCGCAATGTCATCGACATGGACACGGCTGAACACCTGATCCGGCAGGTCAATCCGCCGCGCCTTGCCCTCCATTACGCGGTCGAGCGCAGAACGCCCCGGCCCGTAAATCCCCGGCAGACGGAACACCCGTGCGCCCATGGTAAGCCATGCGAGGTCAGCCTCGGCGCGGGCATTGCGGCGGCCTTCTCCCGATTGCGCGATGGTCGGCGTTGCCTCGTCCACCCAAGCGCCTGCGCGGTCGCCATAGACCCCGGTGGAGGAGAGGTAGAACAGTTCCCGTCCCTTCAGCGCCTCGCCATAGGCATCCAGCACCGGATCGCCGCCGCTGGCCCGGTCAGGCGGGACGGAGGAGAGGATATGCGTGGCCTCATCAAGCGCCGCATGGACCGCGGCTCGGTCTGAAAAGGCCATGTCGCCGGCGCTGCCCGTGGCGCTGACCCGCCAGCCGTGTTCGCGCATCGCAGCGGCAATGCGGTTCGCGGTGTAGCCCAGCCCGAAGATCAGCAAATGCGCCATAAGCTCAACCTAAAGATTGGACGCTCACGCGAATCAACCTAAATCGGCGCTCATGGATATCGCAACCACCCCCACCACGCCCGACGGCAACCCCGAACTGGCCGATGCCGCCCCGACCCCGCACGCACCGCCGGTGATTCTGCGCGAGGATTATGCGCCGTTCCCGTGGCTCGTTCCGACCACCCACCTCGACTTCCGGTTGGGGCTGGAGGCGACGACTGTCACCGCCACCTTGCAGGTCGAACGCAACCCGGCTGCCGATGCCTCGCCCGAACTGCGTCTCAACGGCGACAGCCTGACCGCCGAGAGCGTGCAGGTCGATGGAGAGGCGGCGGAATGGCGGATGGACGGGCCTGATCTGATCGTCACTCTGCCGGGTGCGGCGCACAGCGTCACCATCGTCACCACCATCAACCCCAGCGCCAACACGCAGCTGATGGGCCTTTATGCATCTGGCGGGATGCTCTGCACCCAGTGCGAGGCCGAAGGCTTCCGCCGCATCACCTTCTTCCCTGACCGGCCCGATGTGCTGTCGGTCTACACCGTGCGGATGGAGGGCGACAAAGCCGCTTTCCCGATCCTGCTGTGCAACGGCAACCGCACCGCCGAGGGCGAGAATGGCGAAGGCACCCATTGGGCCGAGTGGCACGATCCCTGGCCCAAGCCGTCCTACCTGTTCGCGCTGGTGGCGGGCGATCTGGTCGCCACTTCCAAGCCCTTCACCACAGCCTCAGGGCGCGAGGTCGAATGCAACATCTGGGTCCGTGCCGAGGATATTGCCCGGACCGACCACGCGCTCGAATCGCTTCACCGTTCGATGGCGTGGGACGAGGAGGTGTTCGGGCGCGAATATGACCTCGATCTCTACAACATCGTCGCCGTCAGCGATTTCAACATGGGGGCGATGGAGAACAAGGGGCTCAACGTCTTCAACACCAAATACGTGCTGGCCGACCCCGACACCGCCACCGACGCCGATTTCGATGCGGTCGAAGGCGTGATCGCGCATGAATATTTTCACAACTGGTCGGGCAACCGCGTGACCTGCCGCGACTGGTTCCAGCTTTCGCTGAAGGAAGGCTTCACCGTGCTGCGCGACCAGCTGTTTTCGCAAGACATGCGGGGCGAGGCGGTCAAGCGGATCGAGGATGTGCGCATCCTGCGCGCGGCCCAGTTCCCCGAGGATGGCGGGCCGCTCGCCCACCCGATCCGGCCGGATTCCTATCGCGAGATCAGCAACTTCTACACCGCCACCATCTACAACAAGGGCGCGGAAGTCATCCGCATGATCCGCAGCATGGTCGGTGTCGAGCGGTTCCGCGCAGGCACGGATCTCTATTTCGACCGCCATGATGGCGAGGCGGCGACCTGCGAGGATTTTGTGCGCGCGATCGAGGACGGGGCGCAGATCGACCTCGCCCAGTTCCGGCGCTGGTATGCGCAGGCTGGCACGCCGCGCGTGGCGGTATCGCAGTCGGTCGAGGGCGACAGCCTGACCCTGACGCTGAAGCAGACCGTCCCCGCCACCCCCGGCCAGCCCGACAAGCTGCCTATGCCGATCCCCTTGCGGGTTGCGGTGCATTCACGCGGCGGCGCGCTGGGGGCAGAGCAGCTGATCGTGCTGGGGCAAGAGGAGCAGACCTTCGCGCTCCCCTTCTCTGGCGCTGACCCTGTGGTCTCGATCAACCGCGGCTTCACCGCCCCGGTGGTGATCGAGCGCGCATTGGCCCGCGAAGACCTCGTGTTCCTCGCCGCGCATGACAATGATCCCTTTGCCCGGTCGGAGGCCTTGCAGGAGCTTGCCGTCGGGCACTTGGTCGGCACGGCCAGCGGCACGCTGTCCGATGCAGACAAGGCGGCCGGCGAAGCGGCGATCATCGGCGCCTTTGCCTCCAGTCTTGCCGACAACGCGCTCGATGATGCGATGCGCGGCGAATTGATGGTGCTGCCGTCCGAAACCTATCTGTTCGAAGCGATGGCTTCCGGAGAGCGCAAGGCCGATCCGGGCGCCATCCATGCCGCGCGTGAAGGGCTGAAGGCTGCCATCGGCACGGCGCTGGCGGATGAACTGCGGGCGCTTCATGCGCGGGCATCGGCGGTCGCGCTCGACGATCCGGCCGGACGCGGGGCGCGCAAGGTCAAGACGCTGGCCCTGGCCCTGATCGCCGCGTCCGACCCGGAGCACGCGGCACATCTGGCGGCGGCGCAATTTGATGCCGCCGACAACATGACCGACCGCCAAGGTGCGCTGATGGTGCTGTGCGGGCTGGATCACCCGGCGCGCGCGGAGCGGCTCGCCTCGTTCTACCAGCGCTTTGCGGGCAATGATCTGGTGATCGACAAGTGGTTCACGCTCCAGGCGCTGTCACTTCATCCCGATGTCATCGCCCACGTCCACGCGCTGGCCGAGCATCCCGATTTCACCATGAAGAACCCCAACCGGGTGCGATCGCTGCATATGGCGTTTGCGGGCAACCCCAAGGGTTTCCATGCGGCCAGTGGCGAAGGCTACCGCATGGTCGCCGACGTGATTCTCGCGCTTGATCCGATCAACCCGCAGACTGCCGCGCGGTTTGTGCCGTCGCTGGGGCGCTGGCGGCGGATCGAGCCGGGCCGGGCGGCGCTGATGAAGGCCGAGCTGGAGCGGATCATGGCGGCGGGCAACCTGTCGCGCGATACCTTCGAGCAGGTCAGCCGCAGTCTGGAAGGCTGAAATGGTCGATTTCCAGATCGAACGTCATGCGCTGCTGGACGGCGTGCCGCACGGCTTCTTCGGCAGCGCGGGCGGGGCGCACCAGTTCGGCTTTGGCGGGCCGGGTGACGGAGCCGACGTGCAAGCCTTGCGCGCCGCTGCTGCCGGGGCGATTCTCGCGGGCGGCCAGCTTGCTGCGCCGCATCAGGTGCACTCGCCCGATGTCGTCACTGTCACCGCAGTCTGGGACGATGCTGCCGAGGGCCGCCCCGTTGCTGATGCGGTGGTGACCGCGACTCCGGGCGTGGTGCTGGGGATTGTCACGGCCGATTGCGGCCCGATCCTGTTTGCCGATGCCGGGGCAGGCGTGGTGGGGGCCGCCCATGCCGGTTGGCGCGGGGCAGTGGACGGGGTGCTGGAAAACACCATTGCCGCGATGGAACAGCTTGGCGCACGGCGGGCGAACATTGTCGCGGTGCTCGGGCCGACCATCGCCCAGCCGAGTTACGAGGTCGACGCCCCCTTCCGCGCCCGCTTCGCCGAGGATGCCGAGCCGTTTTTTGCGCCCGCGCCCGAGCGCGATGGCGCCGCGCGCTGGCACTTCGACCTGCCCGGTTTCATTGTCGCGCGGCTGGCTGCGGCGGGCCTTAGCAAAATTGCTGATACAGGCCGGGATACTTTCTCTCACGTCGTGCGTTACCATTCGCACAGACGCGCTAGCCAGGCAGGTGAGGCGAATTATGGCAGACAGATCAGTATGATCGCGCTTCCATAAGGACAGCTTGCACACAGGCGAACGCGGCTTGTTTAAAACACGGTTGGAATCTCGTTGGATTGCCGTTAATTGCCCCGCGCAAGCTTAGGGTGAGGTGCGTTAGGAAACGCCCGCTCCTCCGAAGCAGGGACCAATCGACGGAATTTGCGTAGGGGCGAAAGCCTCGCCTCTGGAACATCACGCCGCGCGGGCCGTTTCTCCGCCGCGGCAAAACGAGCAGGGTAAGACGAAATGGCTACTGATACAGCCGCTAGCAGCGAACTCAGCACTGACGGCGGCGTGCGCCGTCGCGACTGGATCCACATTGCCGCGCTGAGCACGGCGGGTGTCGGCGGCGCATCGCTGCTGTTCCCGCTGGTCAGCCAGATGGCCCCTTCGAAGGACGTGCTCGCCGCGAGCAGCACCGATGTCGATGTCGGCGCGATCCAGCCGGGCCAGAGCATCAAGACCACCTTCCGCAAGCAGCCGCTGTTCGTGAAGCGCCTGACCGCTGACGAAATCGCCAAGGCAAAGGCCGATGATGCGGCCGACATGCGCGATCCCGCCACGCTGGCCTCGCGCACCAAGGAAGGCCACGAGGACATCCTCATCACCATGGGCGTCTGCACCCACCTCGGCTGCGTGCCGCTGGGCGCGGCCGAAGGCGAGAACAAGGGTGAATTCGGCGGGTACTTCTGCCCTTGCCACGGTTCGCACTACGACGTGGCTGGCCGCATCCGCAAAGGCCCCGCGCCGCTGAACCTGATGGTGCCGGAATATACTTTTTCGTCCGACACGGTCGTCCGCGTCGGTTGAGCCTTCGTATCTGAACGATAACGATAATCGTCCGTTTCTTTAACTCAGATCAAGCCGAGAGAACGCCATGAGTTTCGCCTGGGCCAAGCAGTATGAACCGCAAACCGCTCTTACCAAGTGGCTTGACGAGAAATTGCCGTTTCCGCGTCTGGTATACAACGCGGTCGGGGCCGGTTATCCGGTGCCGCGCAACCTCAACTACATGTGGAACTTCGGCGTTCTCGCCGGCTTCTGCCTGATGATCCAGATCGTCACCGGCGTCGTGCTAGCCATGCACTACGCCGCCAACGCGCAGGTCGCGTTCGGGACGGTCGAGCACATCATGCGCAACGTCAACTACGGCTGGATGCTGCGTTACGCCCACGCCAACGGCGCGAGCTTCTTCTTCATTGTGATCTACCTGCACATCTTCCGCGGGTTCTTCTATTCGTCCTACAAGGCCCCGCGCGAGATGATCTGGCTGCTGGGCGTGGTGATCTTCCTGCTGATGATGGCAACCGCCTTCATGGGCTACGTGCTGCCGTGGGGCCAGATGAGCTTCTGGGGCGCGCAGGTCATCACCGGCCTGTTCAGCGCGATCCCGCTGGTGGGTGAGCCGCTGCAGGTGTGGCTGCTGGGCGGCTTCGCGCCGGACAACGCCGCGCTGAACCGCTTCTTCTCGCTGCACTTCCTGATGCCCTTCGTGATCGCGGGCGTCGTGATCCTGCACATCTGGGCGCTGCACATTCCCGGCTCGTCGAACCCGACCGGCGTGGAAGTGAAGCAGGAATCGGACACCGTGCCGTTCCACCCCTACTACACCGCCAAGGACGGCTTCGGTCTCGGCGTGTTCCTCATCCTGTTCACCACGATGGTGTTCTTCCTGCCCAACGCCCTGGGCCACCCGGACAACTACATCGAGGCGAACCCGCTCTCGACGCCCGCGCACATCGTTCCCGAATGGTACTTCTGGCCGTTCTACGCGATCCTGCGTGCCTTCACCGGCGACCTCAGCATTCCGTTCACCGGCATCGTGCTGGTTCCGGCCAAGCTGCTGGGTGTGATCGGGATGTTCGGCTCGATCCTCATCTGGTTCATCCTGCCCTGGCTGGACAAGAGCCCGGTGCGTTCGGGTCACTACCGCCCAATGTTCCGCAAGTTCTTCTGGTTCGGCCTGATCCCGACGATGATCGCTCTGTTCATCTGCGGCGGCGCGCCGGCTGAAGAGCCCTACGTGGTCATCAGCCAGATCGCTACGGCGTACTACTTCATGCACTTCCTGGTGATCCTCCCGATCATCAGCCAGATCGAAGTGCCCAAGCCGCTGCCCTTCTCGATCACCGAAGCGGTGGTCGGCAAGGACAAGGCTGTCGAAGCACCGCGTACCGGTGCGGTTGACGGTGGCGACGGCACTCTGCCCGATGGATCGCTGCAACCTGCCGAGTAATCGGCAGGCCGCAGTCCTCAAGCAATCTGAACCGACAACGAGAAAGAGTTCAGTCATGTCTATTCGTCTCGGCGGCATCATCGCAGGCCTGGCTATCACCGCAGTGCTGGTGCTCTGGTCGCTGGCGCCCGGTGCCTATAACTTCGCCTTCGGCCCGGCGCCGGAAAAGCAGCCTTCCTATGCTTTCTACGAGCATGGCGAGGGTCCGGCTGGCGGCTTCTCCTTCGACGGCGCGTTCGGCAAGTGGGACTATGCCCAGCTGCAGCGCGGCTATCAGGTCTACAAGGAGGTCTGCTCGGCCTGCCACAGCCTGAAGTTCGTCGCGTTCCGCAACCTGCAGGAACTCGGCTACACTGAAGCCGAGGTTGACGCCGAAGCAGCAAGCTGGACCGTTCCGGGTATCGACCCCGCCACCGGCGAAGTCACCACCCGTCCGGGCGAGCCGACTGACTACTTCCCGATGCCGTTCGCCAACAACATCGCGGCTGCCGCAGCCAACAACAACGCGATCCCGCCGGATCTCTCGTTGATGACCAAGGCGCGCCATGACGGTTCGAACTACGTCTATTCGCTGCTCACTGGCTACACCGAGCCCGATGCAGCCAAGGCGGCCAAGGTTGGCTTCGAGACCCCTGTGGGCCTCTACTTCAACAAGCACTTCCCCAACGTGAACATTGCGATGGCTCCGCCGCTCGCAGTGGATGGGCAGGTGACCTATGCCGACGGCACCAACGCGACCATCCCGCAGATGGCCACCGACGTTGCCGCCTTCCTGACCTGGACGGCTGAACCGTCGCTGGTGCAGCGCAAGCAGACCGGCTGGTTCGTGATCGGCTTCCTGCTGTTCGCGACTGTGCTGGCCTTCCTCAGCTACAAGCAGATCTGGGCCGGGCTGAAGCCGAAGAAGGGCTAAGCCTTACCCCAATCAAAAGCAGGCGCGCCCCGTCATCCCTTGCGGATGGCGGGGCGCTCTGCTTTTACGGGGATGAAACAGGGGCCTTTCGCTATGACTGCACCGCATCTCTCTCCCGCAGAGCTCAAGGCGCTGGTGCGCACGGTTCCGGATTTTCCGCATCCCGGGATCCAGTTCCGCGATATCACCACGCTGATCGGCCACCATCAGGGCATGGCGGCGAGTGTCCATCACCTTGCCGCGCTCGCCGACGCTGCGGGCGCGCACAAGATTGCCGGGATGGAGGCGCGCGGGTTTATCTTCGGCGCAGCGGTCGCGGTGCAGCTTGGCATCGGCTTTGTGCCGGTAAGAAAGCCCGGCAAGCTGCCGATTGAAACCATCGGAATCGACTATGCGCTCGAATATGGCACCGACCGTCTGGAGATGGACCCGGGCGCGATCGAGCCGGGCCAGAAGGTTGTGATGGTCGATGATCTCATCGCCACCGGCGGCACCGCGCTCGCCTCGGCCGAGTTGTTGCGCAAGGCGGGTGCCGTGGTCGAACAGGCGCTGTTCGTGATAGATCTTCCTGACCTTGGCGGCGCGACACGGCTGCGGGCTGCGGGGATCACCGTCAATGCGCTGATGGAATTCGAAGGCGATTGAGCCATTTGAGACCCTTGCGGGAACCTCGGCCAGCCAGTCGGGGTTGAATTGATGTCGACCGCTCGTCTATTCCCGCCAGGGGGCACAAGGCTCGCCCTTGTCGCAACGCCGATCCACTTACGAAGGGACCACCGGGGCCGCCAATGGCTAATGCCTTGACGCTTTTGACGCTGGTCGCGCTACCCTTTGTTGCCGCGCTAGCCATCGCGCTGCTGCATCAGGCGCCGCGCGCGGTCCACTCGGCAGTCGCTGCCGGGGCGAGCGCGGGCGGTCTGCTCCTGCTGGTTGGCCTTGCCGGGCCGGTGATCGGCGGCGATGTGCCGACGGCGACATGGCAATGGGTGCCGTCGCTCGGCCTTGATCTGACGCTGATGGTCGATCCGCTGGGGCTGATGTTTGCCGGATTGATCCTCGGCATCGGGCTGCTGGTGGTGATCTTCGGCCATTTCTACCTTTACCCGGGCGAGGCAACGGGGCGGTTCTTCGCCAGCCTGATGCTGTTTCAGGGCGCGATGCTGGGCATCGTGGTCGCGGGTAATGTGCTGCTGCTGCTGGTGTTCTGGGAAATGACCAGCCTCGCCTCGTTCCTGCTGATCGGCTTCTGGCAGCACAAGGCCGAAGCGCGACAGGGCGCGCGTATGGCGCTGGCGGTGACGGGGGGCGGAGGTCTTGCGCTGATTGGCGGCATGGTGCTGCTGGGTGTGGTCGCCGGAAGCTTCGACCTCGCCACGATCCTTGAGCGGGGCGACGTGGTGCGCGCTTCGCCGCTTTATCCGGTGCTGCTGGGTCTGATCCTGCTGGGCTGCTTCACCAAATCGGCGCAGTTCCCGTTCCACTTCTGGCTGCCCCACGCGATGGCCGCGCCGACCCCGGTCAGCGCCTATCTCCACTCCGCAACGATGGTAAAGGCGGGCGTCTTCCTGCTGGCGCGGCTGTGGCCGGTTTTGGCGGGGACGGAGCTTTACACCGTGACGGTGACCAGCGTCGGGCTGATCACGATGATCTTCGGGGCGGTCGTGGCGTTGTTCCGGCATGATCTGAAGAGCATCCTTGCCTATTCCACCATCTCGCAGCTGGGGATGCTGGTGATGCTGCTGGGCTTTTCGGTGGAAGCGGCGGCGCTGGCAGCGGTGCTGCACATCCTCAACCACGCCGCCTTCAAGGCCGCCCTGTTCATGAGCGCCGGGATCGTCGAGCACGAGACCGGCACGCGCGACATCCGGCGATTGGGCGGGCTGGCCAAGGCGATGCCGATCACGGCGCTTGTCGCGACGCTGGCCGCGGCCTCGATGGCGGGCCTGCCGCCGCTGGGCGGGTTCATCTCCAAGGAGCTGATGCTTTACGAGACGCCCAAGCTCGCTCTGTTCGGCCTGCCGTGGCTGTTGCCGGTGCTGGCGACGCTGGGCGCGACCTTCTCGGTCGGGTATTCGCTGCGGCTGGCGGTGCATCTGTTCTTCGGACAGCCGCGCGAGGCAGAGCCCTTCGCCCGCGCGCATGATCCCGGCATCGGCATGTGGGCTGCGCCGGCTCTGCTGACCGCGCTGGCGGTGCTGCTGGGCCTTGTCCCGATGCTGCTCGCAGGCCCGCTGGTGGGCGCTGTCACCGCCGCTGTAACCGGAGCGCCCACGCCTGAATTCGATCTCGCCCTGTGGCACGGGGTCAACCTCGCCCTGATCCTCAGCATGATAGCCGTCGCTGGCGGCGCGCTGTTGCTGTGGCAGCACAAGCTCCTGCTGGCCGCGTGGGAGCGCACCAGCCTGCCCGATGCCAAGCGCATGTTCG
Organism: Porphyrobacter sp.; assembly: GCA_032116115.1. Classification (GTDB taxonomy): domain Bacteria; phylum Pseudomonadota; class Alphaproteobacteria; order Sphingomonadales; family Sphingomonadaceae; genus Erythrobacter. The sequence continues at coordinate 33,733 of JAUMAX010000018.1, read as the reverse complement.
AGGCCACCTTTGCCTTTGCCGACAGGTGGGTCAGAAAGGCGATCGTCGCCACCCACACCCCCTCGCTGCAACGGATGCTGCTGGCGAGCTTTACGGTGATCGTCCTGCTGGTGATCGACGGCGCGCAAGCAGGCGGAGCCTTCACCGGCACCCGCGCGCTGCTGCCCGCTGCACCGCCCGCCATCATCGCATGGGTGCTGCTGATCGCGGCGACCGCAGCTGTGGTGACCGACAGCCGCCACCGGTTACGGGTGCTGATCTATGTCAGCGTCATCGGCCTCGTCGTCAGCCTCACCTTTGTGCAGTTCTCCGCGCCCGATCTGGCCCTAACCCAGATTTCGGTCGAGGTGGTGACGATCCTGCTGCTGCTGCTGGCGCTCAACCTGCTGCCCAAGGCACCGCCATTGCTGTCGAGCGCCTCGCGCAAGTGGCGTGACGGGGCGCTGGCGGTGACGGGCGGCGTTCTGGTCGGCGGGATTGCCTGGGCCATGCTGACCCGCGATCCGGGGCCGAGTATCGCTGCCTATCATCTCGCCAATGCCAAGTCGGGCGGGGGCGGCACCAATGTCGTCAACGTCATCCTTGTCGATTTCCGCGCCTTCGATACGCTCGGAGAGATCATCGTGCTGGGCATCGCCGGCCTCGGCATCTTTGCCCTGCTCGATACCACCGCGCGCGGTGCGGCGGGCGCGCGCCTGCGGGCGTGGCGCGAGGATATGCCCCATTCGCCAGAGCGCCATCCGATGATGCTGGTCGCTGCGAGCCGCATCATCCTGCCGCTGACGCTGACCGCGGGGATCTACCTGTTCCTGCGCGGCCACAACCAGCCGGGCGGCGGTTTCATCGCCGCGCTGGTGGTGGCGATTGCGTTCCTGGTGCAATATCTTGCCGCCGGCTTCGACTGGTCGGACGCCCGCAAGCGCTTTGGCGAACACAGGCTGATCGCATGGGGCGTGCTGGTGGCAATGGCGACGGGGCTCGGCTCCTTCGTGTTCCGCGCGCCGTTCCTGACATCGACCTACGACTATTTCAGCCTGCCCCTGATCGGCAAATTCGAGCTGGCCACCGCGATGCTGTTCGACACCGGCGTGTTCCTCACTGTGTTCGGCGCGGTGATGCTGGCACTGGCGCAATTGAGCCACATCGCGCAGCGCGCTGCCCGCGCCTACACCGCCCGCAAGGACGAGGAGGGCGGCGCATGATGAGTTACGAATTCCTCGTGGCGACCGCCATCGGCGTGCTGGTGGCAGGCGGCATCTTCCTCGCCCTGCGCGCCCGGACGTTTCAGGTGGTGCTGGGCCTGACGCTGATATCCTACGCGGTGAACCTGTTCCTGTTTGCGAGCGGCAGGCTGGTGATCGGCCGCCCGCCGATCTGGGACAAGGCGGTGAGCGACTACACCGACCCTCTCCCGCAAGCCTTGGTGCTGACCGCCATCGTCATCACCTTCGGCATGACCGCCTTCGTGGTGATTCTTGCCCTGCGCAGCTTCCTTGAGACCGGCAGCGACCATGTCGACGGCGATACGGTTCCGTGCGACGCGCAGGACGGATTGGCCGAAGGGGAGGACACAAGGCTGTGACCTTCGTCGATCATCTCCCGATCCTGCCGATCATCATCCCCGCACTGGCGGCGCCGGTTGCCCTGCTGGCGATGCGGCGGCAGCGGGGGCTCGGCATCGCGATTTCGCTGGTGTCGTGCCTCGCGCTGCTGGGAACCGCGCTCGCCCTGATGGCGCGTGTGGGTGATGGCACGATCCTCGCCTATGCGGTGGGCGATTGGCCCGCGCCTTTCGGGATCGTGCTGGTCGCAGACCGGCTCGCGGCGATGATGCTGGTGCTGACCGCCACGCTGGCGCTGCTGGCGCTGCTCCACGCCCTTGCCACCCGCGCTGATCGTAAGGGCTGGCATTTCCACCCGCTGTTCCAGTTCCAGCTGATGGGTCTGAACGGCGCGTTCCTGACCGGCGACCTGTTCAACCTGTTCGTGTTTTTCGAGGTGCTGCTGATCGCCTCCTACGGGTTGATGCTGCATGGCCAGGGCCCGGCGCGGCTGAAGGCGGGTGTTCAATATGTGGTGGTCAACCTTGTCGGATCGTCGCTGTTCCTGATTGCGCTGGGGATGCTCTATGCGCTGACCGGGACGCTCAACATGGCCGACATGGGCCTGAAGGTGGCAGCGGTCGCGCCCGAGGATCAGGGCCTGCTTCGGATTGCAGGGCTGCTGCTGGTGAGCGTGTTTGCACTCAAGGCGGCGGTCGCTCCGCTCCATCTGTGGCTGCCGCGCACCTATGCCGTATCGACCCCTGCCGTGGCGGCGCTGTTTGCGATTATGACCAAGGTAGGCGTCTATTCGCTGATCCGGGTGGTGCCGCAGGTGTTCGGCGATGGGGCGGGGTCGGCGGCGTGGGTGCCTGCCCCTTACCTGCTGCCTGCTGCGATGGTGTCCGCGTGTATCGGCTTTGCGGGCGTGTTCGTGGCCCGCAGCCTGTCCGAACAGGCGGCCTATGCCGTGATCGGATCAACCGGCACGCTGCTGATTGCGGTCGCGGGATGGACGCCTGAAAGTCTTGGCGCAGGCCTGTTTTACCTTGTCCACTCGACGCTGGCGGCGGCGGCGCTGTTCATGGTGGCGGACGTGACCGCGCGGCGGCGCGGGGCCTTTGCCGACAGCGCCAGCCCGGGACCGGCTTTCGCGGGGCGCAGCGGAGTGGCGCTCATGTTCATGGCCGCTGCCATTGCCGCGACCGGCTTGCCCCCGCTGTCCGGCTTCATCGGCAAGCTGATGATCCTGAAGTCCGTTGCCGCCCTGCCCGATTGGGGCAGGGCCTGGGGCGTCATTCTGGTGTCGACCTTCATCGGCGTGGTCGGTTTCGCGCGCGTTGGTAGTGCGGTGTTCTGGAAGGCCTCCCCTGATGGCGAGACGCTGGCCGCGCCAGTCTCACGCAGGGATATTGCCGCGCCCGTGCTGGCCCTGGTCCTGCTGGCGGGTTTGTCGGCAGGGGCAGGCTGGGCAAGCGCCTATGCCGATGCGGCTGCCGCGCAGGTGCTCGACCCTGCCCAAAGCGCGGCCGTGGTGCTGACGGAGGGCGCGCGATGATGAACCGGCTTCTGCCGCATCCGGGCCTGTCTGTGCTGCTGGTGGTGATGTGGGTGGTGATGGTCAACGACCTCACCTTCGGCACGCTGTTTCTGGGGATCGTGTTCGGCATCCTCGTCCCGATTTTCACCGCCCCATGGTGGCCGGACCGGCCCGATGTGCGGTTTGCGCCCGCCCTTGCCTATTGCGGCGTGGTGCTGTGGGACATCGTGGTCGCCAATTTCCAAGTCGCCGCCATCATCCTGTTCAAGCCGAACCGTGATCTGAGGCCGGCCTGGCTGGTGGTGCCGCTCGACCTGACCTCGCCCGAGGCGATCACGGTGTTTGCCGGCACGATCAGCCTGACCCCGGGCACAGTATCCTCGGACGTATCGGCCTGCGGCAAATACCTGCTGGTCCATGCCCTTCACGCGCCCGATCCGGCGGCGGACATTGCCAAGGTCAAAGCCCGTTACGAGGCACGGCTGAAGGAGATTTTCGTATGATCGCATATGCGCTCGCCTTCGGCTTTGCAGCGCTTGGCATTGCTCTGGCGCTGAACCTGTGGCGGTTGTTCAAAGGGCCGGGCGTTACGGACCGCATCCTTGCGCTCGATACGATGGTGATCAACGTGATCGGCCTGATCGTGCTGACCGGCATTGCCAGCGGCAGCGGCACCGCCTTCGAAGCGGCGTTGCTGCTGGCGATGGTCGGATTTGTCGGGACAGTCTCCTACGCCAAGTTCCTTCTGCGCGGGGATATCATCGAATGAACACCGCAGCGCCTCTCGCCGTCGAACTTGTGGTCAGCGCGCTGCTGGTGCTGGGCGGCGTGTTCGCGCTGGTGGGCAGCTGGGGACTGGTGCGTCTGCCCTCGCTGATGGAACGGCTCCATGGCCCGACCAAGGCGACCACGCTCGGGCTCGGGGCGATACTGGTGGCTTCGGTGGTGTGGTTCCAGCTTGCGCAGGGGGAGTGGACCACGCATGAACTGCTGGTGTCGGTGTTCCTGTTCGTCACCGCCCCGATCAGCGCGAACATGATCGCCAAGGTGCACCTCCATCGCCTGCGTCATGACGAAAGGAGCGAACGCGTCAGCCCCGCCGGACCTGCCCTATCGCCACCGGGGGGCGCCGAATGGGCCACGCACCAGGCCCCGCACGAAGGCACACCCGGCGATTTCATCGGCGACTAGGCCAGGGTGCCCCGCGGCAAAGTCATCTTTGAGGCTGGACCCCGGCCGCACGCCTGAACGCGGATAGGCCTGTCAATTTCCAAGCCATTCCGCTGTGAGTGTGCCCCTGTGCCCCTCCGGCGCCAGCGCAGCTCGCAAGGCTTCCAGCAGAGGCGGCAGGCCTTGCGTGAAGGCGTAAGGCGGGTTGACGATGAAGAGCCCCGCGCCGTTGTAGATGCCGGGCTGATCGGCATCGTACAGCCAATGTTCCACATTCAGGACCTTCGGGATGCCTGTCTTGCGCAACTTGTCCTTCCACAGCGCATGCATGGGCCGCTCCTTCAGCGGATACCAGATCACTGTCACGCCATGCGCCCACTTGCGGTGCGCGGCGGCGAGGGTGGCGGTGATGCGGGCGCGCTCGTCCGTCTGCTCGTAGGGCGGATCGACGACCACCACGCTGCGCGGTGTGCGGGTCGGCAGCATCGCCAGCCAGAACTCGTAGGCGTCACGCTCATGCACGGCAGCGGAGGTGCCGCGCATCGCACCGCGCAGGGCATAGGCGTCCTCGGGATGCTTTTCGTTCACGATCAGCGCATCCTGCGAGCGCAATAGCTGCGCCAGAATGCGCGGTGAGCCGGGATACAGCCGCGGCTCCGGTCCGGCATTCACAGCGCGAACGGCGGCGCAGTAGTCGTTCAGTAGGGGGTCCGGGTTGGCAAAGGCCCGCAGCACGCCCTGCGTCGCCTCACCGGTGCGCCCGGCCTCTGCGCCCTCAAGGTCGTACAGCCCGCATCCGGCATGGGTGTCGATCAGAGTCAACGCGCTCTGCTTGTGCTGCAAAGCCTGCACAAGGGCGATCAGCAGGCTGTGCTTCACGACATCGGCGCTATTGCCCGCATGGAAGGAGTGGCGATAATTCACGGCGATCCAAATTCCTCAAGGCCTGCCTTCACGCGAGCGGCTGGGCGCAAAAGCCGGGCGCATGGCGGTTGCAGTGCCAAATCCGGTGCCCGTATAGAGCCCGGCGGAAACCATCAAAGCTCTTTTGCAAGGGGGCCAGAGCCCGCGTTGGCGATCATCACCAGAAGCATAAGGCGCAAGTCAGTGGGCCCACGGGACGGTTCAACCACCGGGGAGCCCCTCCCGGCTTGCATATCGCATGGCCGGTTTCCCAGAAGCCGCCACTGCGCCGATCGGGTCGCGAGTGAGCGCCTGCGAAGGGGGAAGTGGAGCGGGTAGCGGGAATCGAACCCGCATAGCCAGCTTGGAAGGCTGGAGCTTTACCACTAAGCTATACCCGCTCGGGCTACGGCAGCGCCAATGCCATCAGGCGGGGGCTTGCGTCAACACCTCAGACGCGCCGGGTGTGACGGCCATGTTGTCAATCAGGCGGGTGGTGCCGATCCGGGCCGCCACAAGAATACGGGCGGGACGGTCGGTCAGGGCTTCGATAGGGACGAGCATTTCAGCATCGACCACGTCGATGTAGTCGATCCGGAAGCCGGCCAGTTGCAACTCGTCCTCCACCACGGACTTTGCGAGCCAGACGGGCTGAAGGCCTCTGGCAATTGACTGAGCGGCGGTCGCGAGAGCTTTCGGCAACACCGCTGCTGCCGCGCGCTCATCGGGCGTCAGATAGCGATTGCGGCTGCTCATCGCCAGGCCATCGGCTTCGCGCACGGTCGGTACGCCGATGATCGCGTCGGCCTGCGGGAATGTGAGATCAAGATCGCGCGCCATGGTCCGGATCACGGCCAGCTGCTGGAAATCCTTCTCGCCGAAGAACGCCATGTCCGGTCGCACCTGATTGAACAGCTTGCACACCACTGTCGCCACGCCGTCAAAGTGGCCCGGGCGAGCTGCGCCGCAAAGTCCGTCGCTGACACCGGCCACGCCGATGCTGGTGGCAAAGCCGGCCGGGTACATTTCCTCCACCGTCGGCGCCCACAGCAGCGATACGCCTTCCGCTTCAAGCATTGCGGCATCGGCGGCGAGTTGCCGGGGGTAGGCGTCCAGATCCTCGTTCGGGCCGAACTGCTTTGGATTGACGAAGATCGATGCGACCACGTGATCCGCCGCCGCCCGCGCTTTGCGGACCAGAGTCAGATGCCCTTCGTGCAGCGCGCCCATCGTCGGCACCAGCGCGATCGTCGCCCCGTCACTACGGAATTGTCCCAAAGCGGTTCTCAACATTTGCAACGTCTTGACCGTTTGCACCGCTACGCCTCCAAGGATACACCACCGCCAGCGCCCTAGCGGCGCAAGCTGTCCCATTTCAAGAGACCCGTCATGCCGCCCGCTTCGAGCGCTCAACCCCCCCAGCCCGTGCTCGCAGACCGCCGCTTGCGCAAGGGGCAGGCGCACCGGATCGTGTTCGCCAACGAAAAGGGTGGCACCGGCAAGTCGACCACGGCGGTGCATATTGCCGTGGCGCTGTCCTATCTCGGCGCGCGGGTGGCCTCGATCGATCTCGATCCGCGCCAGCGCACCATGCACCGCTATATCGAGAACCGCCTGTCAACGCTGGAAAAACGCGGGCTGACCTTGCCGACGCCGGATTGCGAGGTGTTTCGCGGCAGCAGCACGGGCGATCTGCTCGGCATGATCCGGCGGCTTGAGGCGAGCTGCGATTTCCTGATCATCGACAACCCGGGGCGCGATGATCCCTATGCCCGGATCGCGGTTGAACATGCCGACACGCTGGTCACCCCGATGAATGACAGCTTCGTCGACTTCGACCTGATCGGTCAGGTCGATGCCGAGACGTTCAAGGTCAAGAAGCTGTCCTTCTTCGCCGAGCTGATCTGGGAGGCGCGGATGAAGCGCAGCCGGATGACGATCGAACAGCAGCGCCCGGAGATGGACTGGATCGTGGTCAGGAACCGCACCGGCCACGTTGAAGCACGCAACCAGGCGCGTCTGCACAAGGCGCTGGGCGAGATGGCCAAGCGGGTCGGCTTCCGCGTGACGCAGGGCCTGTCTGAACGCGTGATCTATCGCGAGCTGTTCCCTTCCGGCTTGACGCTGCTCGACAAGGGGCATCTGGGCGAACTCGGCACCAGCCACCTTGTTGCCCGGCAGGAACTGCGCGCGCTGGTAAAGGCGCTGAGCCTGCCCGCTTTCGACCGCGAGCAGGGCAAGTTGGAACTGGCCTGATGCTGATCAAGGCGCTCTTCGTCGTCATCGCCTTCTGCGTGCTGTGGCGCTGGGCGCTGGGCAAGTGGCCCTGGGCTTCGCTGCGTGCGCCATCGGCCCGCGAGCGGGCGTTGAAGCAGGCGCGCGTGCTGCTTGGCGTCGCCGAAGGGGCGGGGCGTGAGGACATCATCACCGCGCATCGCCGCCTGACGGCCTTGGTGCATCCCGACAAGGGCGGCACGACCGCCGCGATGCAGGAGGCCAACGCCGCGCGCGACCTGCTGCTTGGCGAGCTACCGCCCGCCCTGCCCGCCGCGCCCGATGACGAGCCCCCTTCGCAATCGCCGGAATGACCCAATCCGGCCCAATGCGTGCTGGTAATCGGACAGAGCTTGGGAATATGGGAACGATGTCAATCGTTGTCGCCAAAGAGCCGCAGCGCCATGCTTTGCCGCGTCTCTAGCTCCGATCGGCGCGCTATCAAAAGGACCTGCCCGGATTATGCAACACCAGTTCCACCCGACCGTGCTGCGCGAATATGATATTCGCGGGATTATCGGCGAAACGCTTGGGGCCGACGACGCACGGGCGATCGGGCGTGCGTTCGGCACCTTGCTGCGCGAGGCTGGCGGCAAGACGGTGGCGGTGGGTTATGACGGGCGGGTCAGCTCGCCCATGCTCGAACACGCGCTGGTCGAAGGGTTGACCGCGAGCGGGTGCGATGTGGTTCGGATCGGCATGGGGGCAACCCCGATGCTGTATTATGCCGAAGCCTCAGCCGAAGAGGTGGACGGCGGCATTCAGATAACTGGCAGCCACAATCCCCCCAATTATAATGGCTTCAAGATGGTATTTCTTGGCCGGCCGTTCTTCGGCGCCGATATCCAGAAGCTCGGGGAACTGGCAGCAGACGGGGCGTTCGCCAGTGGCGTGGGCCAGGTCACCGATCGCGACATCCTTGGCGAGTATGTCGAGCGTCTGCTCGAAGGATTGGCCGGGATTGATCCCGCCAAGCTCGAAGGGTTGCGCGTTGGTTGGGATGCCGGGAACGGCGCTGCCGGCCCCGCGCTCGAAGCGCTGGCGGCCCGGCTGCCGGGGGAACATCATCTGCTCTTTACTGAAGTTGACGGACATTTTCCGAACCACCATCCTGACCCGACTGTGGAGGCCAATCTCGCCGATCTGCGCGCTCTCGTCGCTGAGAAGAAACTCGATTTCGGAGTGGCTTTTGACGGGGACGGAGACCGGATCGGGGCGATCGATGGCACGGGCCGCGTGATCTGGGGCGATCAGCTGCTGATGATCTACGCCGAGGACCTGCTCAAGAACCGTCCGAATGCGACCATTATCGCCGATGTGAAGGCCAGCCGCGCGCTGTTTGACCGGGTGGCGGAACTGGGCGGGCAGCCGCTGATGTGGAAGACCGGCCACTCGCTGATCAAGTCCAAAATGAAGGAGACTGGCGCTCCGCTGGCTGGCGAGATGAGCGGGCACGTGTTTTTCGCGGACGAATATTACGGGTTCGACGACGCGCTTTACGCCGGTGTCCGGCTGCTGGCGGCCTCGGCGCGGCTCGGCAAATCGGTGACCGAACTGCGCAGCGCGATTCCGCCGATGCTCAACACGCCTGAATTGCGCTTTCAGGTTGACGAGACCCGCAAGTTTGCCGCGATGGCCGAGATTGCGGAACGCCTCACCACCAACCCCGGCCCCGATGTCGAAAGCGTCAATGCCACTGATGGCGTGCGCGTGAATACCGCTGATGGGTGGTGGCTGCTGCGCGCCTCGAACACGCAGGACGTGCTGGTCGCCCGTGCGGAAAGCGAAACGCCCGAAGGGCTCGACCGCCTGCTCGCCCAGATCGATGCGCAACTGGCGGCTTCGGGGCTGGAGCGCGGGGAATCGGTCGGACATTGACCGGGTTTCCCCCCCGCAATTGCAATTGCCTGACAAGCGCGCCGCGCTATGACGTCAGGCATGCTCGTCGGGATTGATCTTGGCACCACCAACAGTGCGGTCGCGCTGTGGAAAGACGGTGCGCCGCAGCTGGTGCTGAATGCACTCGGCAAGGAACTGACCCCTTCTGCGGTCTCGATCGCCAAGGGCGGGCAGACGTGGGTGGGCGAAGCCGCACTCGACCGCATGGCGACCCATCCCGCGGACACGGTCACCAGCTTCAAGCGGATGATGGGAACGGAGAGCACAGTCACGCTCGCCGGCACCACGCTGACGCCGGAAGACCTGTCGGCGATGGTGCTGCGCAGTCTTGCCGATGATGTCGAGGCGGCGACGGGTGAGCGGCCCACCGGCGCGGTCATCACCGTCCCGGCCTATTTCAACGAACGCCAGCGCCGCGCCACGCGCCGGGCGGGCGAGATCGCCGGGCTGGAGGTGAAGCGCCTTATTAACGAACCCACTGCCGCAGCCCTCGCCTTCGGCCTGACCGACCGGGGGGACCGCGAGCCGTTTCTGGTGTTCGATCTGGGCGGCGGCACCTTTGACGTCTCCATCGTGGAGATGTTCGAAGGCATCGTCGAAGTGCGCGCCTCTGCCGGAGACAACCGGCTGGGCGGTGACGATTTCGACGAGGCGCTGGTCAAGCTGGTCGAGCCCCTGCTCGGCAATCCGGATGCGCTGGCCACACTGCCTGCCGACCGCCGCCACGCGCTGCTGACGCTGGCCGCCGAACGCACCCGCCGCGCGCTTTCGAGCGCCGAAGAGGCCGATTTCACCATCGTCGCGGATGGCACCCCGCTCACCGCACGCGTCACCACCGAAGCCTTCGAGGAAGCCGCCGCGCCGCTGGTCAAACGGCTGCGCGATCCGGTGATCCGCGCGCTGCGGGACTGCCATATCGACGTGAAGACCCTGTCCGATATCGTGCTCGTTGGCGGTGCGACGCGGATGCCGGTGGTGCGCAAGGCGCTGACCCGGATGTTCGGGCGCTTCCCCAATGCCACCGTCCACCCCGACCACGCGGTCGCGCTGGGGGCGGCGATCCAGGCCGGGCTGCTTTCGGGCGGCGACGGGCTGGAGGAAATCCGCATCACCGACGTCGCGCCCTTCACGCTGGGCGTCGCGACGGCCACCCGTGACCAGCACGGGCGCTATCACGACGATATCTTCGCGCCGATCATCGAGCGTAACACGCCCGTTCCCGTCAGCCGGATTGAGGGGTTCCGGACCCTTGCGGACAACCAGCGGCAGGTGGTCTTCGCGATCTATCAGGGCGAGGCGCGCGACGTGAAGAAGAACGTCAAGCTCGGCGAACTCACCGTCCCGGTCCCGCCGCGCCCGGCGGGCGAGGTCGCGGTGGATGTGCGCTTCACCTACGACACCAGCGGGATGCTGGAGGTGGATGTCGAGGTGCCGGCCACCGGCATGAAGCGCAATCTGGTGATCGTCGACGAAGAAGACCGCCGCAGCCAGAAGGATATCGAGGGCCGCCGCAAGGCGCTCGAAAAGCTGAAGGTTCACCCGCGTGACGAGGCCGAGAATGTCGCCATGCTGGCGCGGGCCGAGCGGGCCTATGAAGGCTTCACCGGCCATGTCCGCGACGTGATCGGGCAGGGGCTGACCGAATTTCAGGGCGCGCTCGACAAGCAGGACCCGCGCCTTATTGCCGACGCGCGCGAGGGGTTGGGCAGGCTCCTCGACCATATCGAGGCCAATCCGCCGCTATGAGCCGGAGCTTTCCGTGGAACCGCCTCGGGATCGACGCCACCAGCGATACCGCCGCGATCCGCAAGGCCTATGCCGATGTCCTGCGCGCGACCAATGTCGACGAGGATATCGCCGGCTATGCCGAACTGCGCCGGGCGCGCGATCAGGCGCTGTGGCTGGCTGCGCAAAGCGCGCGGGCTGAGGAGAATGACGGGGACGACCTCGGCCTTGGCGATCTCGACGATGATTGGGATGAGGACGCGGATTACGAATGGGACGACAGCCCGGCAGGGTATCATCCCGATCCGATGGGGACGACGCCAGCTCCGCAACTGACTGAAAGCCAGCTGCGCGCGCAGGCGGCGTGGCAGGCGCTGCTCGGAGTGCTTTATCCCGATGGCGCCGACAGCGATGAGGCGGTGACGCTGGAGGAACTGGACGCGGCACAGGCCGCGCTCGGTGTGCTGGTCGCCCGGGCCGAAGAAGCCGATCTGGTCGAGCATGACGCGCTCGATGACGGCTTGGCGGAGCTGTTCGCCCGTACCTGGCCGCGCTCTGCGCCCTTCGTGGAGCAGGCCAACGCGGCCTTCCACTGGCTCGGCGAGGCGGGGGTGCTCGACGAACGCCCGGCGCTGATGTTCCTCAACCAGCGGCTCAAGGGGATGCGCTTTCACGAGAAGGTGCAGAAGGCTGATCACCCCCTCCACAAGGCATGGGCCGAATTGTCGCGCCCCGGCCGGGCGGGTGTGCTCGACCGGCTGAAGGTGAAGCGGCTGGAGGTGCACAAGCTGCTCGAAGGCATCCGCACACGCTATCCCGAACTGGAAACCTATCTCGATCCCGAACGCGTGGCCTCGTGGGACAAGGGCGGCGCGCTGGAGGGCCAGCCCGGCGGGTTCGGCCCGGCTGCGGTGCGCTGGATCGTCATCCTGGTGCTGGTCGGGGCCGCGCTGGCGCGCCTGGGCTCGAGCCTTTCCCACAGCGATGATGATCAGGGCGCGCCTTCGACAGACGTGGTCGCCGAAGCGCTGCGGGTGGCGCAGGCCGACATCGCCATGGCCGACATTTTCGGTCAGGGGACCACGATGGCAGCGGTGCGTGCTGCCGACCCGGCGCTGGCCGATCAACTCGCCCCATTTGCGGGGCTGCGCGGGGACAATGCCGGCCCGGCCATGCTCGCCTTCGTCCGGCTGAAGGCGCTGGCATCGGCCAATGTCGCTGACAGGGCCAACCTTGCCGTGCGCATCGATCTCAGGAGCCTGTGGATGCAAGCCGCACTGGGGCAATCGGACGCGGTGTGCCGCAAGGTGATGTCGGGCAGCTTTGCCGATGTCGATTTGACCCTGACCGACAAGCAGCGCGACCGGGAGCGGGCGCTGCTCAAGCAATTGCTGGAGGCCAAGCTGCTTGGCATAGAGGCCAAGGGCGGCGAATATCGTTACTCCATTCCCGGCTGGCTGGTGGGCGACACCATGAAGCGCAGCGGCTTATCCGCGGACAAGCTGACTGCCGCGCTAACCGACCCCGACAGCCCCGACCGCTGCAAGGCCGAGGCCGCTCTGGTCGAGGCGGTGCGCGCGGCGCCGGGCAAGGTGCCGCTGGACGTGCTCAAGGGCGTGTAGGGCAACGGGCTGGCGTGCGGCCCGCAGGTCAGGCATCAATGGGTTGAAACACGGGAGAGATTCGATGCGAAAGATTGCCATGATGCTGGCTGCGACGACGGCCTTCTGCGCGCCCGCCAGCCTTGCCGCGCAGGATGCGTCTGTTCCGACGGTCGAGGCTGTCCCGGCTGACGACAGTGCCGAGCCTTCCGGTGATGTGCAGGCGATGGCCGCCCTTGCCGGGATGATGGACGGGATGCCGAAGGCCGAGCCGCTCACCGCCGAACAACAGGCCCGTCTGCCGCAGGCCGAGCAGATCATCGCCAAGATCTGGCCGGTCGGGGCTGCCGCCGAGTTGTCGCAGAGCATGTTCGGCGGCTTGCTTGGCGGGTTTGGCGAGATGGTGCCTTCCGGCCCCAAGCCGGCCCTCGCGCAGAGCCTCGGTCTTGGGCCGATTGATCTGGAAGGCATGTCCGATGCCGAGGCGGCCGAGGCCCTTACCCTGCTCGATCCCGCCTGGAAGGACCGCGAGGGTGCGGTCAAGGGCATGGTGACCGACCTGATGGGCGAGGTCGTGAGCATGGTCGAGCCGCCGATGCGCCGGGCCATGACCGAGCTTTACGCGATCCGTTTCACTGGACCTGAACTGGCGGCGATCGACGCTTTCTTCGCGACCGGCACAGGCGGCAAATATGCCCGCGAGTCCATGTCGATGGCGAGCGATCCGCGCCTGATGGCGGCGAGCATGGAAGCCATGCCGGCCATGTTTGCGATGATCGGCCAAATGGAAGAGCGCATGAAGGAGCGGACCGCCAGCCTGCCCGCCCCGCGCAACTTTGCCGATCTCAGCAAGAAGGAGCGCTCGCGGATCGCCGAACTGACCGGCTATTCGGTCGAGGAGATCGAAAGCATGGTCCAGGACGCAGTGGTGACGGTTCCCTCGACCATGCCGTCCGAGTGATGTGACCTCGCCCGACCACGCCGATTCCCTCCCGCCGCCCCTGCCGCCTGAAATCGCCGACTGGTTCGCCGTGCGCGGCTGGCGGGTGCGGCGGCATCAGTGGGAGATGCTCGCCAAGGCGCGCGAAGGCGCGCACGCGCTGCTGGTGGCCGATACCGGGGCGGGCAAGACGCTGGCGGGGTTCCTGCCGACCCTGTGCGATTTTGCGCCCTCTGGCGGCGCTCTGCCGCCTGACGGGCTGCACACGCTCTACGTCTCGCCGCTGAAGGCGCTGGCGCAGGATGTGAAGCGCAACCTGCTCACCCCGATCGAGGAGATCGGTCTTCCCATCAAGGTCGAGACCCGGAGCGGCGATACCCCGTCCGACCGCAAGAAACGCCAGCGTGAACGCCCGCCGCATATCCTGCTGACGACGCCGGAATCGCTCTCGCTGCTGCTGTCCTATCCCGAAAGCGCCGATCTGTTTGCGGGGCTGAAGCGGATCGTGATCGACGAGGTCCACGCCTTTGCCACCGACAAGCGCGGCGATCTGCTGGCGCTGAGCCTTGCGCGGCTGCACGCCCTTGCGCCCCAGGCCCAGCGGGTCGCGCTGTCGGCGACCCTCGCCAATCCGCGCGATTTTCAGGAATGGCTCGCCCCGCAAGGCGGTGACGAAATCGCCGCCGCTGCGCTGGTGCTGGGCGAGGAGGGGGCCGATCCCGAGGTCGAGATCCTGCTCCCAATCGAAGAACGCGTGCCGTGGGGCGGTCATGCCGGGCGGTGGGCGGTCCCGCAGCTTTATGAAGCGATCAAGGCCAACCGCACCACGCTGGTCTTCACCAACACGCGCTTCCTCGCCGAGTTCATCTTCCAGTGCCTGTGGGAGGAAAACGAGGATCACCTGCCGATCGGCATCCACCACGGCAGCCTTTCGGTCGAGGCCCGCCGCAAGGTCGAGGAGGCGATGGCGCGGGGGGAACTGCGTGCGCTGGTCTGCACCGCCAGCCTCGATCTGGGGATCGACTGGGGGGACATTGATCTGGTGGTGCAGATGGGTGCGCCCAAGGGTTCCTCGCGGCTGTTGCAACGGATCGGACGTGCGGGACACCGGCTCGACACGCCAAGCCGCGCGGTGCTGGTGCCGGGCAACCGCTTCGAATTCCTCGAAGCCATCGCGGCCAAGCAGGCGGTCGACGAAGGCCAGCGCGATGGCGAGGCGTTCCGTCCCGGCAGCCTGGATGTGCTCGCCCAGCACGTGATGGCCTGCGCCTGCGCCGGGCCGTTCCACGAGGACGCCTTGCTGGCCGAGGTCAGGAGCGCGCTGGCCTATAGCTGGGTCGATGAGACAACTTTCGCCCGCATCCTGAGCTTCGTTTCGAACGGCGGCTATGCGCTCAAGGCTTATGACCGGTTCCAGCGGATCGTGCGGGCGCGGGACGGGACGTGGCGGCTCGCGCACCCCAATCAGGCGCAGCGCCACCGGATGAACGCCGGGATCATTGTCGATTCCGAAATGCTCAACGTCCGGTTCAAGAATGGCCGCAGTCTCGGCAAGGTCGAGGAGCGGTTCGCCGCTCAGCTTTCCCCCGGCGACACCTTCTTCTTTGCCGGCATGAGCCTTGAGGTCGAAGGCGTGAAGGACATGGACGTCACCGTGCGCGCCGCCAAGAAAAGCGCCACCATCCCGAGCTATGGCGGGCTGCGCCTGCCGCTGACCACGCACCTGTCCACGCGGGTGCAGGCGCTGCTGGCGGACCGGGCGGGGTGGGGGCGCTTTCCCGATGATGTGCGCGAATGGCTGGAGATGCAGGACTATCGCTCGCGGCTTCCGGCGCCGGGGGAATTGCTGGTCGAAAGTTTCCCGCACGGGGGCAAGCACTACACCGCCTATTACACCTTCGAAGGGTGGAATGCGAACCAGAGCCTCGGGATGCTGATCACCCGGCGGATGGAGGATCGCGGGCTGTTGCCGGGCGGCTTTGTGGCGAACGACTATTGCCTCGCGGTGTGGGGGTTGAAGCCGGTCACCGATCCGCTGCCGCTGCTGTCGCCCGATATTCTGACCGATGAGTTCGTGGAATGGGTGACCGAAAGCCACCTGCTGCGCCGCGCCTTCCGCGAGGTGGCGGTGATCAGCGGCCTCGTCGAGCGCCAGCATCCCGGCCAGAAGAAGACCGGCAAGCAGGTCACCTTCTCGACCGACCTGATCTATGATGTGCTGAAGAAATACGAGCCCGACCACGTGCTGATCGAGGCCGCCTGGGCCGATGCCCGTGCGCGGATGACGGACGTGGGACGGCTGGCCGATCTGCTCGAACGTTCGGAGCGCGAATTGGTCCACGTGACGCTTGACCGGGTCAGCCCTCTGGCTGTTCCGGTAATGACCATGATCGGGCGCGAGGCCGTGCCGCAGGGGGCGGTGGACGATGAACTGCTGCTGGAGGCCGAGGGGCTGATTGCCGCCGCGATGCGCCCGGATGCACCGCTGGAGGGGGATTAGCGACTTCAGTGGAGCGGTAAAGGTGTGCAGCCCCGAGGGGTGATATCTTGCGCATCCGGATGATAGCGCGTGTCGCTTCTTGGAGGCAGCGGAAGCGGGTGACGGTTGTTCGTGCGATCAAAGTGCTGGTGTTTTTCCAGCCCGCCAAAGCAGAACCGCGCATCAACCAGCCCCGCCCTCCAGATCACGCCCAGCGTGTGAAGCGACAGCGCGTAGGAGGCGTTCGCCTCGGGCTCGAACGCGATTTCGGGGCGGGGTGACGCTGTTTTGATGGTGTTAAGCCAATCGGCCAGCGCTTGCGCATCGATTGGTCTTCCATCCAGCATCAGCAGGTCGTCACCGGTTACCGTGATCCGGTGGAACACCGGCGGATAGCCTTCCAAGTCGGGGAGCTCGGCGAGCGGTGGCCGGATGTCCACGAGCAGCGCATGGGTGCGCGTCTGGCTCGCCGCCAGCAGGAACACCACCGCCACAATCAGCGCGACAAACACCAGCGGGCGGGTGTCGATTGCGCTCATCGGGGGACCATGGTCAAAACGCGGGCGCTGTGGGGCGCGGCGCAGGGCGGAGTGGGGCATCAGTTGAAGGTGCCGAACCGTTCATTGCCGACGAAGGTGAAGCCCTTCGCGCCTTCCTCGCGGATCAGGGCGATGGTGCGGGCGGCTGTGTTGTAGCTGGCGTGCTCGTCCGGTGCGAAGCGCAGCACTGCGGGCGTCGTCAGTTCCGCGGCCGCGGCGACTTGCGCGCGCAGGGTCTCGGCCGAGACGGTGGTGCCGTTCCACGCGAGGCGGTCGGCGGCGTCGATGGTGATGGTGTTTTGGACGAGCACTGGCAGGCTCGGCTTCTGGCGTTCGCCCGGCAGGTCGACGGGGGTGACGTTGGCGGGCATCGGGATCGCCAGGATCAGCATGATCAGCAGCACCAGCAGCACGTCGATGAACGGGGTGACGTTCATTTCGGCGATCGGCAGGCGGCGGGCGTAGAGGTTGGGGCGGTTCACGATATGGGGCATGGTCGCTCTCCTGATGCAGAGCGGGCCTGACCCCGCTCTGGCGGAGCCAAGAATATCGCAGAAATATGAGGTTGCCTAACGCGTACCGGTACGGGGATCGCAACCCGTTCCCGTGATTGGCGCGATGTTCCTGAAATGTTTCACGTGAAACAATCGCGCGCCAAGCCATGTGCACCCAATCAAAAGGGGCGCTGCGAACCTGCCGCAGCGCCCCTTTCTGATGCTCGTCTAGCCGAAGCTAGCGCCGGGCAAACTTACTTGCCGAAGTTGCGATACTTGTCGTTCCCGACGAAGCCGAACTTGGTCACGCCCGATGCCTTGATGTCATTGAGCACCTTGGCCGACAGCGCGTAGCTGGCCAGAGGCTCGGGCTCGAACTGCAGCTCGGGCTCGACCGGCATTGCCACGGTCTGTTGCAGCGTGGCGACCAGCTCGCCTTCGGTCAGGGCAACGCCGTTCCACAGGATCTGGTCGTTGACCGTCAGCACCACCTTGTTCTTGACCGGATCGATCGGCGGCGGATTGGTCGGCGGTTGCGGCGTCGGCAGATCGATGTCGACCGAGTGGGTCGCCACCGGGATGGTGATGATGAACATGATCAGCAGAACGAGCAAAACGTCGATCAGCGGCGTCATGTTCATGTCCATCATTGGCTCGCCGTCGAGCTTGCCTCCAGACATACCCATGTCAGTTACTCCTTAAGTTCGCTGGCAGGTCAGGCGTTCGGATCGACAGGGTTCGAGATGAACCCGACGACCGGATAGCCGGCGCGCTGGATGTTGTAGATCGTGCCTGCAACGCACTGCCACGGGGCGTTCACGTCGCCGCGGATGTGGACCTGCGGGATCTGCTCGGGGTTGGCCATCAGCGCTTCGGCACCGCCGGCACGCTTGACGATTGCATCAAGCTTTTCGAAGGCCTGCTTCTGCAATTCGTCCGACGTCACCGGAGTGATGTTGTTGATGTAGACCCGGCACTGGCCGTTGCGCGAGGCACCGGCAAAACCCGGCTCCCCGGCGCTGACACCCGCATCATCGGTCGCGCTGACCGTGACCAGCAGGTTTTCGGCCTTGTCCTTCGATTCGAGCGACTCGAAGACCGGAATCTCGAGCTTCTCGATGGTCTGGATCGCAACCGGAACCGCGATGAGGAAGATGATCAGGAGCACCAGCATCACGTCCACCAACGGCGTGGTGTTGATGTCGGACATGGGGGTATCTGCCCCGCCTCCCGTAGAAATCGCCATTGTGAATTCCTAGCCTGTCAAAACATTGACTTGAATGCCTGCCCGGTGCCTGCCGCAGCGTGCGACCGGAGCCGGTACCGACCGGCGGGAGCGCCCAGGGACGCTTCCCGCCAATCGGCAATTACGGCGATCAGGACTTGGCGGCCGGAGCGGCAGCGGGCTTCGCAGCGGGCTTGGCAGCCGGAGCCGCCGTAACCGCCGGCTTCACGGCGCCGTTCGAGTTCATGTAAGCCAGCAGATCGGTCGAGAAGGTGCTGAGCATGGCCGCGATCTTGCGGTTGCGCGACTGCAGCCAGTTGAACGCGAACACCGCAGGCACAGCGACGAGCAGACCGATGGCGGTCATGATCAGCGCTTCACCGACCGGGCCGGCGACCTTGTCGATCGAGGCGTTACCGGCGATGCCGATGTTGATCAGCGCGCGGTAGATCCCGATCACGGTGCCGAGCAGACCGACGAACGGAGCGGTCGCACCCACGGTAGCGAGGAACGGCAGGCCGCCCGCGAGAACCGCGTTGATCGAATCTTCCGAACGCTGGAGCGAACCGTGCATGTAGTCATGCGATTCGAGCGCATCGACCATCTTGCCGTGCTCGTCCTGAGCCTTGACAGCGTCGTCGGCGAGCTGGCGCCACGGGCCGTCCTTCTCCAGCTTGGTCGCGCCTTCCTTGAGGCTCGACGCGCGCCAGAACTGGGTTTCGACCGCCTTGTACTGCTTCATCACCTTGTTCTGTTCGAACAGCTTGGTGAACATGATGTAGAACGAGCCGACCGACATGATCACCATGATGGCGAGGATCGACCACGCAACCGGGCCGCCTTCCTTCATGGCTTCGACGAAGCCGAACTTGCTTTCGGGCGCTGCTTCACCAGCGGCGGCGGCGAGGAGATAAAGGTTCATTGCGAAAAGTCCTTTTGAAAATATTGTCCCGAGGAGAGCGGCTGGGCCGCCCGCCCGATGTGATCAGTTCAGCTTGTAGGTAATGCGGGTGGACCAGCTGGCGCTGATCGGATCGCCGGCGTCGTTGAGCGCGGGGTCAAACCGGCCGTAACGTTCGAGATCCTTGCAGGCCGCGCCATCGAGAATGTCCGATCCGCTCGACTTGGTCACCGAACAGGCGGTGGCCTTGCCGTCTGCCGTCACGGTCACACGCACGCCCACGGTTCCTTCGATTTCTTCCTGCGCAGCACGGCGCGGGTAGTTATCCTGGATGCGGGCGGCCCAGCTGCGCTGGTTCTTTGGCTGCACGCCGCGCGCCTTGGAAGGCGGACGTTCGACAGGTTCGGCGGCACGCACCGGTTCCTGCGTCACATCGGGCTTGCGGAAGACTTCCTGCGGGGTTTCACGCTGGGTGGTCTGGATGGGCGATTCCCGCGGCATCTCGATCAGCGATTCCGGCGCGTTGGGCGGCGGAGGCGAGACGGGATCGGGGGTGTCAGGTTCCGGCGGCGGCGGCTCATCCGGCTCTGGCGGCGGCTCCTCTTCCTTGACTTCCACGGTGGTGACGCGTTCGACCACCTGTTTCACGGCGTCAATGGCAAGCCCGGTTACAAGCAGATACCCGATCGCGACGTGAATCAAGATCACGATGACGATCGAGGTGGTCTTGTTCCCGGCTTGTTGTTGGCTAGCGTAGGACATCCAGCGCTTTCTCTCCAAATACTAGCCGATCACGAGGATCGGCAAACTCCCCACCCCCTGCCAGTGCGGCAGGTTGGCGGATCCCGGTCATTTCGGTCCTCCCACGCCGGGACGAGAAACACGGGCCCGCGCAACACGCATGGCCCGAAACCTTCCCCGGCTGGCACATTCTGAGCAAATCGGCCCAGCCTGCAACCTGAACTGTTCCCGCGGCAATGTCCCCAGTCCCGCGCAATCAGCCAGTCGGGCTTTAACGGGCAACCCCAAGCCGATCAAACGCTTTTGCGGTTCAGCGCCAATTCACTGCGAGCCATGTGCAATAAGCCTTGCTATTACGGCAACCTTTCGCGGCTGCCCGGACCTGTGGCGGGGTCATAAGTTAAGGATGAATTAATGCCGTTTTTCAATCCTCTGAAGGTGTCTCTTGTGGCTGCGGCGGGGCTGGCGATGGTGCCTGTTGCAGGCCTTGCGCAGACCCCTGCACCGGGTGCAACCATTGCTGCCGACGGCCCGACCTATGCCGATCTGGCGACCCTTTCGGACTCTTCCGAGCTGGTGATCCGGGCAAAGATTCGCCGTCAGACGACCCTCAAGCCCGACCGCGCACCCGGTCTCGCACCGGGATTCGCACGGCTCTATATCCAGGCAGATACGATCGCGCTGATCGCCGGGCGCAGCACCGTGGGCGGCACGCTGGCCTATCTGGTCGATGTGCCGCTGGACGCCAAGGGCAAGGTTCCCAAGCTGAAAAAGCGCGATTTCGTGCTGTTCGCGCGCGCCGTTCCGGGCCGGGCGGGCGAGGTGCAGCTGGTCGCACCGGGAGCGCAGTTGGCCTATACGCCCGAACTCGAAGCCCGCCTGCGCCCGATCCTGACCGAGCTTTACGCTGCGCAGGGCGTGCCGCCGCGTGTCACCGGGATCAGTGATGCGCTGGCGGTGCAGGGCACCTTGACGGGCGAATCGGAGACGCAGATTTTTCTGGCAACCGAGAACCGTTCGCCGGTCTCGATCACGATCCTGCGCCGCCCCGGCCAGCGCCCGCAATGGGGCGTATCATGGGGCGAGATCATCGATTCGGCCGCGCGTCCGCCTGCGCCGGAAACCCTGCGCTGGTATCGCCTCGCCTGTGCGCTGCCGGCCCAACTGCCGAGCAATGCCAATCTCGCCCGCGAGCCGGAGGAACGGCGGCTGGCAGCGGGGGACTATGCCTTCGTGCGCGAGGCGCTTGGCCCCTGCACGCGGCGGATCACCCAAGGCTAGGCAGACGTATCCACGCTTGACCGCAGGCCCGGCACGGTTAAGCGCCTGTCCCCGTCATTGATGGAGGACCGCTTGCCCGAAACTGCACCGCAACCCTTGCGCATCGCTATCGCCGGGCTCGGAACCGTGGGTGCGGGCGTCATCCGCCTGCTTGATACCAACGCGAAGCTGATCGCCGCGCGGGCGGGGCGGGCCATCGAGGTGGTTGCTGTCTCGGCGCGCGACCGCGGGAAGGATCGCGGCGTCGATATCGCCCGCTTCGCGTGGGAAGACGACATGACCGCGCTTGCCCGCCGCGCTGATGTGGATGTGGTGGTGGAGCTGGTCGGCGGTTCGGACGGCCCGGCGCTGGCCTTGTCGCGCGCGGCGCTGGGGGCGGGCAAGGGCCTCGTCACCGCCAACAAGGCGATGATCGCGCATCACGGGCTGGAACTGGCCGAGCTGGCCGAAGGTGCGGGCGCGGCGCTGAAGTTCGAAGCGGCCGTCGGCGGCGGTATCCCGGTGATCAAGGGTCTGCGCGAAGGCACATCGGCCAACGCGCTGACCAAGGTTTACGGCATCCTCAACGGCACCTGCAATTATATCCTGTCGGAGATGGAAGCGACCGGCGCGGACTTCGCCGTGGTTCTGGCCGAAGCGCAGCGTCTGGGCTTTGCCGAGGCTGATCCCGCTTTCGATATCGAAGGCGTGGACGCGGCGCACAAGCTGGCGATCCTTGCCGCGATCGGCTTCGGCACGCAGGTCGATTTCAAGGGCGTCAGGGTGAGCGGCATCACGCAGGTGCGGGCCGCCGATATTGCGCAGGCCGATGCGCTGGGTTTTGTGATCCGCCTGATCGGTGAGGCCGATGTCGAGGAAACCGCCGACGGCCCGCGCCTGCTCCAGCGCGTGCGCCCCTGTCTGGTCGCCAAGGGCCACCCCCTGAGCGCGGTTGACGGTGCGACGAATGCCGTGGTGGCCGAGGGCAATTTCTCCGGCCGCCTGCTGTTTCAGGGCGCAGGCGCAGGCGACGGGCCGACCGCCAGTGCGGTCGCGGCCGACCTGATCGACATTGCGCGCGACGAAGTGGGCGCGCCGTTCTCTATTCCCAGCGCGCAGCTTGCCGCGATGCCGCCTGCCGAGCCCGGCCACCGCACCGAGCGCACCTATATCCGCTTCATGGTCAAGGACCGGCCCGGCGTGCTCGCCGAACTCACTGCCGCGCTGCGCGACGGTGACGTGTCGATCGAGAGCCTGATCCAGCAAGGCCGGTCACAAAGCGGGGGCGAGGTGATGGTGGCGATGGTCACGCATGAAGGGCCGGAACGCTGCGTCGCCAAGGCACTCGCGCTGCTCGAAGGATCGGACAGCCTTTCGGGCGAGCCGCTGGTGCTGCCGATCCTGCCGCTTTAGGGGCCTTCTTCCGGCACCGCTTGCTCCGGCAAGCCCAGTTCCGCTTCGACCCGGCGGCGGGCATCGTCCGACAGCGGCGCATTGTCGCCTTCGCGCGGGGCGAGGCCTTGCGCCACCCGCTCGGCATCCGAGCCTTTGGGCGGGGTTTCGATGGCCTCCACATCGATGATGAGCGGCGCTTCGTCAGGGCAGGGCGGAATGAAGCAAAGTCCGCTGATCGTCGGTTCTCCGCGAAAGATGCCCGGACCCGCCACATCGGGCGGCGGGATGGTGTTCGCGCCCTGTGTGCGTGCGGCATAGGCTTTCAGCCACGCCTCGCGGCTGCCGCTGTAAAGCTGGTCGGTCGGGACTTCGAGTTCGCGGCACACCACGATCTCCCCCGCAACAATGCCGACTTCGCGCTGGTCCTCGCATTCCTTGAGCACGGCTTCATTGGCGGCCTCGGTGGCAGGCGGCGTGCTGAGGATGTCGATCTGATCAGGCGGGCCACCCGTCGGCGCGTCGGGGCCGAGGTCGATGGGGATGCGCTCCGGTTCTGGTGTCGGTGCAGATGCCGGCGGGCGCGGGGGAAGGCGTGATGCGCTCGGAGATGCGCCCGGTGGCGGATCGAACGGAGGGCGCAACCGGGGCTGGGGCTGGCCAGCCGCCATCAGCAGCAGGGCAGCAGACGCAATGGTGAGGAGCGATCCGGGCACAGCGCTATGCCCTAACCGCCCTTCTTCTTCTTCGTTTCGCGCGGGGGCACGCGGGTCTTGATGCCCGCCGCCTCGCGCCGCGCCTTTTCCTCCTCCTCGGTCAGCTCGCGGTCTTCGCCAAGCGGCGGGAGGCCATTCGCGATCCGATCTGCGTCAGAACCGGCGGGGGCCGCGGGCAAGGCCGCGACATCGACCATAAGCGCGGGCGGCGGCACCTTGCCAAAGCCGATCGAATTGCCGTGATTGGGGATACCGAAAGCCTCGGGCGCGCGCGGTGCGCCTTTCAGCATCGTCTCCTGCGCGTAACGCTTCTGCGTTTCTTCGCGGTTGCCGGTCAGGCCGGTGCCGTCGCTGCCGACCTCGCGGCACACCACAATCTCGCCGCTGATCGTGCCTGCGTCGGCATCGTCGCGGCATTCCTGCACCTGCGCATCATTGACCTCGCCGCGCGGGACCGTGACCATCAGGTTGACCCGCGGACGCGGCGGCACATCGAGCGGTTGTGGCGGAGACGGGGCCGGTTCGGCAGCGGGGGGTGGCGGAGTCGCGGCGGTGTCATCCTGCGCAGCCAGAGGCGTGGCCATCACAGCCGCCAAAGCGATCAGGCTGACACGAAAACAGGGCAGGGCAGGCATGGCATTGCTCGACAAACCCGTCTCCATCCGCTTAAGCGCCAGGGGCTTTTCCAAGGGTAGCTGCAACCAGAGCAATAAAGGGCTGAATTGCGCATGAACTCGTCAACCGATACCCATCTGACTCCCGCCGAGCAAGCCGCCGGCGATAATGCCATCCAGCGCGTGCTGGTGCTGGAGATGGTGCGCGTCACCGAAGCGGCCGCCATTGCCGCTGCCCAGCTGGTCGGGCGCGGCGACGAGAAGGCCGCCGATGCTGCCGCGGTTGCCGCGATGCGCAAGGCCTTCGACACGCTCTACATGGACGGCACCGTGGTGATCGGCGAAGGTGAGCGTGACGAGGCGCCGATGCTGTTCATCGGCGAGAAGGTCGGCATGGGCAAAGGCCCGAAGATCGACATTGCCCTTGATCCGCTCGAAGGCACCACCATCACCGCCAAGGCCGGGCCGAATGCGCTCGCTGTGCTGGCGGCGGCGGAAGAGGGCTGCCTGCTCAACGCGCCCGACGTTTACATGGACAAGCTGGCGGTTGGCCCGGGCTATCCCGAAGGCATCATCGACCTCGCCAAATCGCCGTCGGACAATGTGCGCGCGGTGGCCGAGGCCAAGGGGGTGAAGCCGTCCGACATCAATGTCTGCGTGCTCGACCGTCCGCGCCATGCCGAGCTGATCGCCGAACTGCGGGCGCTGGGCTGCGGCGTGGTGCTGATCGGTGACGGCGACGTGGCAGGCGTGATCGCGGTGACGGACGAGGACACCACGATCGACATGTACATGGGCCAGGGCGGCGCGCCGGAAGGCGTGCTGGCCGCAGCGGCCCTGCGCTGCGTCGGCGGGCAGTTCAACGGCCGGCTGGTGTTCCGCAACGAGGACGAAAAGGCCCGCGCCCGCAAGTGGGGGATCGAGGATCTGGGCCGCATCTACAAGCTGGAAGACCTCGCGAAAGGCGACTGCATCTTCGCTGCGACCGGCGTGACCGACGGCTCGCTGCTCGGCGGGGTCAAGCGCCGCCGCAAGCCCACCGGCGAGGTGATCCTGACCACCGAAAGCGTGGTGATGCGCGCGTCGAGCGGGACGGTGCGGTGGATCAAGGGTGAACACCGCATCGGCTGAGGCGTTGAAGGGGACTGCCAGTGCGCCAAGCACGGCGGTCCTCCGCACCCCTGACAAGAACCTGCGGTGGATCAAGGGCGAACACCGCGTCGGCTGAGGTGTCAAAGAGGGCTGCCAGCGCGATAGGCACGGCGGCCCTCCGCATCCCTGCCTGCTTGGTGACGCTAGCCCCGGCACTTCCGGGCGCGATGCTGCTTGAGAGTGGCCGGCGCAGAAGCTAGACCCACTGCCGGGGAACAGGGGAATATCATGAAAGCCAGATTTCTTGCCGCCAGACTTCTTGCGACGTGTGTCGGCGTATCCGTCATCACGCCGTCGATCGCTCTGGCGCAGACCACCATCATCCACGCCGGCCGCCTGATCGACGTGCCGGGTAAGGCTCCGCGCGGGCCAACGACGATCATTGTCGAGGATGGCCGGATCGTTTCGGTGGCAGACGGACATGCGCAGGTTCCCGAAGGTGCGGAACTGATCGACCTGAGCGACAAGACCGTGCTTCCCGGACTGATCGACAGCCACGTGCATCTGACCAGTGATGCTGGCGGGCTGGCGGGGCAATTGGAGGCGGTGACCCTGTCTCCCGCCGCCCAGGCCTTCAATGCCCAGACCAACGGGATGAAGACACTGCGCGCGGGTTTCACCACGGTGCGCAATCTCGGCGACGGCGACGGCGCGGTGTTCGCGCTGCGCGATGCGGTCAATGCGGGCCGGGCGACAGGGCCGCGGATCGTCGATGCTGGGAGCAGCCTATCGGGGACGGCCGGGCATTCGGACGACGCGCTCGGCTATCGTGACGAACTGCGCCCTTTCTTTGCGGGTTCGGGCAGTACCTGTGACGGGGCGGAAGATTGTCGCCGGGCGGCGCGTCACCAGATCGGGCGCGGCGCCGATGTCATCAAGATGACCATCACTGGAGGGGTCAACAGCCGGATCGGCGCAGGGCTGGGCAGCCAGATGTTCGATGACGAGGCGGCCGCGATTGTCGCCACCGCGCGGATGTTCGGGCGCAAGGTGGCGGTCCATTCGCACGGTGCCGACGGGACTTTGCAGGCGCTGAAACTCGGCGTCGATTCGATCGAGCATGGCACCATGCTCACCGACGAAGTCGTCGCGCTGTGGGCCAAGAGCAAAACCTATTACGTCCCGACGCTGTCGACCGTGAACGGGTACAAGGAACGGCTTGCGGCCAACGCCGATGCCTACGAGCCCGATGTTCTGGCCAAGATCAAATGGCGGATCGAGATCACTGGCAAGACGCTCGAAGTGCTGGTTCCGCGCGGTGTCCGCATCGCCTTCGGCACCGATGCAGGCGTATCGAAGCATGGTCGCAACGGCGACGAATTCGAACTGATGGTCGCACACGGCATGACGCCCGAAAGCGCGCTGGTTGCGGCCACCATCAATGCCGCCGATCTGCTGGGCCTGTCCGACGAGGTCGGGACGATCACGCCGGGCAAGAGCGCCGATATCATCGCCGTGGCCGGCGATCCGCTGACCGATGTCTCGCTCTACAAGGA
Organism: Porphyrobacter sp.; assembly: GCA_032116115.1. Classification (GTDB taxonomy): domain Bacteria; phylum Pseudomonadota; class Alphaproteobacteria; order Sphingomonadales; family Sphingomonadaceae; genus Erythrobacter. The sequence goes on along the minus strand of JAUMAX010000018.1, from coordinate 7,131 downwards.
TGTGCAGTTCGTGATGGCGCGCGGCAAGGTGATCCCGCTGGATTGATCGCGCGAAAGCAGGCCGCCCGCTGCCATTACGGCTTGGGCAGCAAAAAACCCCGGCGGATCGCTCCGCCGGGGTTTTTTTTGGTCTTGGCTGGGCCGCCTCGGGCAAAGCCCGAGTCGTCAGACGGGGCCTTGCGGCCCCGCTGGCCGGACCGGCGCGAGCACCGGCCAGCATGGCTGGCCGGGCCGCTATCCGGTCAGAAGCCCATGCCGCCCATGTCGGGCATCGGGGGCGAGGCCGGCTTGTCTTCCGGACGCTCGACGATCGCCGCTTCGGTGGTGATCAGCAGGCCAGCAACCGAAGCTGCGTCCTGCAACGCGGTGCGCACAACCTTGGTCGGGTCGATCACGCCGGCCTTCACCAGGTTTTCGTACACGTCGGTCGATGCGTTGAAGCCCTGCGTTTCGTCATCTTCGCGCAGCAGGTTGCCTGCAACGACCGCGCCATCATGGCCGGCGTTCTGGGCGATCTGCTTGATCGGGGCGGTGATCGCCTTGCGGATGATGTCGATGCCGCGGGTCTGGTCTTCGTTCGCGCCCTTGAGGCCTTCCAAGGCCTTGGTGGCGTAAAGCAGAGCCGTGCCGCCGCCGGGGACGATGCCTTCTTCAACCGCAGCGCGGGTTGCATGGAGAGCGTCATCGACGCGGTCCTTGCGCTCCTTCACTTCGACTTCGGTCGCGCCGCCAACCTTGATCACGGCAACGCCGCCAGCCAGCTTGGCCAGACGTTCCTGCAGCTTTTCACGGTCGTAATCGCTGGAGGTGTTGTCGATCTGGGTGCGGATTTCGGCCACGCGCGCCTTGATGTCGTCGGCAGCGCCGGCGCCATCGACGATGGTGGTGTTGTCCTTGTCGATCGAGACCTTCTTGGCCTGACCGAGCATGCCCACGGTGACGTTTTCAAGCTTGATGCCGAGGTCTTCGCTGATCATCTCGCCCTTGGTCAGGATCGCGATGTCCTGCAGCATCGCCTTGCGACGATCGCCGAAGCCCGGAGCCTTGACCGCTGCAACCTTCAGGCCGCCGCGCAGCTTGTTGACCACCAGGGTCGCCAGCGCTTCGCCTTCGATGTCTTCGGCGATGATGAGGAGCGGACGGCCCGACTGCACCACGGCTTCGAGGATCGGCAGCATCGACTGCAGGTTCGACAGCTTCTTTTCGTGGATCAGGATGTAGGGGTTATCCAGTTCCACGGTCATCTTGTCGGGGTTGGTGATGAAGTAGGGCGAAAGGTAACCGCGATCGAACTGCATGCCTTCGACGACATCGAGCTCGAATTCGAGGCCCTTGGCTTCCTCGACGGTGATCACGCCTTCCTTGCCGACCTTGTCCATGGCTTCGGCGATCTTCTCGCCGACTTCACGGTCGCCATTGGCCGAGATGATCCCGACCTGCGCGATTTCCGACGAATCCGAAACGGCCTTCGAACGGCTCTTGAGGTTTTCGACCACGGCGAGCACGGCCTGATCGATCCCGCGCTTGAGGTCCATCGGGTTCATGCCGGCAGCGACCGACTTCATGCCTTCGTTGACGATGGCCTGGGCCAGCACGGTGGCGGTGGTGGTGCCGTCACCGGCGCTGTCGTTCGCCTTGCTGGCGACTTCGCGCAGCATCTGGGCGCCCATGTTTTCGAACTTGTCCTTCAGTTCGATTTCCTTGGCGACGGTGACGCCGTCCTTGGTGATGCGGGGCGCACCGAAGCTCTTGTCGATGACGACGTTGCGGCCCTTGGGGCCCAAGGTCACCTTGACGGCATTGGCGAGGATATCGACGCCGCGCAGAATGCCTTCGCGGGCTTCGCGGCCGAACTTTACGTCCTTGGCTGCCATGATTGTTTCTCCTGAGATGAGGTTATGAGTTGAAAGAAGCGGAGGAAATCAGTGGCTTCAGCCCATGATCCCCATGATGTCGCTTTCCTTCATGATCAGCAGGTCTTCACCGTTGATCTTGACTTCGGTGCCGGACCACTTGCCGAACAGCACACGGTCGCCGACCTTGACGTCGAGCGGGATACGGTCGCCGTCATCGTCGCGGGTGCCTTCACCCACGGCGACGATTTCGCCTTCGCTCGGCTTTTCCTGAGCGCTGTCAGGGATGATGATGCCGCCAGCAGTCTTCTGGTCGGCTTCGATGCGACGGACCACAACGCGGTCGTGCAGCGGACGAAATGCCATGGTTATGACCTTTCCTTGAATGGATGAGTTTGCTTGGCACTCTCCACCTGAGAGTGCCAACGAGGTGGCATTTGGTCGTGGGGGCGGAATGAATCAACCCCTGCACAGGCAAAAAATTTCGCAGGCCGCACGATTTTTCATGCGGGGTGGCCAGCGCCAGACGGGTCGGTTATCGAAAGGCGCTCGCAACAAGGAGCGATTTTCCCGATGACTGCCCCCAAGCTTCCGCCCCGGCTCGGCAACGGCCTTAGCGACGAGATCAACTTCGCGGCTGAAGCATGGCTGTGGCTGAAGACCAACCTTGCCTATTTGACCGGCGCAATGTCGGTGCTGATCATCGGCGTGATCCTTGCCCGGCTGCTGTCGCGCTGGGCGGACCGGGCACTGACCGGCAACAGCCGGATCGAACCGACGGTCGCCAAGTTCCTTAGCAACATCATCAAATATGCGCTGTGGGTGGTGGTGGCGGTCACGGTGCTGACCCAGTTCGGGGTGCAGACCACCAGCATCATCGCAGCCTTGGGCGGTCTTGCGCTGGCGGTCGGCCTCGCGCTGCAAGGGACGCTCAGCAATGTCGCGGCGGGTGTGATGATCCTGATCCAGCGGCCCTTCCGGGTGGGTGAGGCGATCACGGCGGGGGTCGTCACCGGGGTGGTGCAGGGCATCGGCCTGTTTACCACCGAGATCCTGCAATATGACGGGCTTTACGTGATGGTCCCCAATAACGAGCTGTGGAACAAGCCGATCATCAACTTCTCGCGGATGCCCACGCGGCGGTTCGAGCTGCTGATCGCGATTGCCTATGAAGATGATATCCGCACCGCGCGGGAGACTCTGCTGGCGCTGGCAGCTGCCGATCCGCGGGTGCTGGCTGACCCTGCGCCGGTGGTGTTCGTCTCGGCCCTGGCGGATAGTGCCGTCAAAATCGGGCTCAGGGTGTGGTGCGCGACCGGCGATTACCTCGCTCTGTCGTGGGCTCTGACCGAAGCGGCCAAACTGCGGTTCGAGGAGGTCGGGCTGACCATCCCTCTGCCCCAGCGCGACGTGAGCGCCCCTGCCGCCAAGCCCTAAGCTGGGGTCAGGCCAAGCCGGTCGCGCCTCGCCCAACGCCACAGCAGCAGCGCGGCGGCGAAGAACAGGCCGGTCGCCAGACCGATCCACACGCCAGCCCCCTCCAGCGGGGTGAAAAAGCCGAGGCCGATGGCAAGGCCGAAGCCGGGCACCCAATAGCTGAAGATCGCGATCCACATCGGCACCTGCGTGTCCTGCAAGCCGCGAAGCGCCCCGGCGCCAACCGCCTGCACCCCGTCGGCGAGCTGGAACACCGCGGCCCACATCAGATATTGCAGCGCAAAGCCCACCATGGCCGCGTTGGCGGCGTCATCGGGATCGATATAGACCCTCAGTAGCAGCGTCGGCATCAGCAGCATCGCAAGCGCGGTGGTGCTCATGAACCCCGTGCCGATGGCGAGCGCCACCCAGCCCGCGCGCCCCGCGGCCACGCGGTCACCCGCGCCGTGGTGGAAGCCGACCCGGATTGTCGCCGCCTGCGCCGTGCCGAACGGGATCTGGAAAGCCAGCGCAGCAAGGTTCAGTGCCAGGGTATGCGCGGCGAGTTCCGTCTCGCCAAAGCGGCCCATCAGCAGCGCCGCGCCGCTGAACAGGCCTGCTTCTGCGAGCACGGTCAGCGAAATCGGCGTGCCGATCACCATGATCTGCTTCAGCCGCGCCCATTCCGGTCGCCACCAGCGCCCGAAGATGCGATAGCGCCGCAAGGTGCGGTCGCGCTCGATCACCGCGACATAGGCAGCCAGCATCGCCGCCGCCGTGATGACGCTCGACAGCGCCGAGCCGAGCAGGCCCAGCGCAGGCAGCCCGAGATTGCCGAACACCAGTGCCCAGTTGCCGAGGATGTTGGTGCCCAGCGCCAGCAGCGTGATCGCAGTCGCATAGCCCGGCTTGCCGAGGGCGGCGACGAAGATGCGGAACACCCCAGCAAGGATCATCGGCACCATCGCGAAGGCGAGCACCGCGAGGAACTCCCCCGCCAGTGCGGCGATCGCCGGCTGCTGACCGCTGGCGAGCAGCAGCGCCTCGCCCGCAAAGGCGATGCCCATGCCGACCAGCCCGAAGAGCACCGCAACCCACATCCCCATCCGCACCGTGCGGCGGATTTCGCGCACAGAATGAAGCCGCCGCCCGCGCTCGGCTGCGATCAGCGGGGCGCAGGCGCCGACAAGGCCGGTCATCGCCCACACCGTCAGCCCGAAGATCGCGATGGCAAGGCTCGATGCTGCGAGCGGGGTATCGCCGAGCCGGGCGATGAAGATCACGTCTACCGCATGGATCAGCATTTGCAGCAGGTTGGTCGCCGCGAGCGGCACGGCAAGAGCCAGCGTCGCGCGCAGTTCCTGGCCCCAGCCGGGCGTGTCGGGAGTGGTCGCCTGTGTCATGTCGGTGTTTGGATTGCCTCGGCCCGCTGATCGGCGAGCCGGACCGGATAGGCGCGGGGGCGATTCGGGGGAAGGGCAAAAGGCATATTGCTGCGCGCCGATGCGGGGGATGGTCTTGCAGGTGCCGCTTTTTGGCCGGAACATCAGCGGAACATGGGCGATTCAGTCCCCTTTTGGGATGATTCCGCTTTGCCGAATCATTGCTGCGGCACATAAAAAGCGCCTTGGGGGCATTTGTGAAACAAGGCCGAGACATTTCCGAAGGCGATGCCGATGGCCGTACCGATGGTGCGGCTGCTTTCGTGCGCGCCAGACAGATCGGCCGCCGGGTGCTGACGCGCTTCCTGCCCGGCAGTGTCGCGGTGGTCGCAGCCCTCACGATTCCTGAATTCTCCGTCGGCGCAGGCGATCTGGCGGGGAGCGGGAGCACGGGCTTTGATGATCCGCCCGAGCCTTCGGCCAGGAAGGGCGCTACGCCGGGTCAAGGGCCGGTCAGGCTGGGACAAACGCCGGTCAAGCCGCAACTGGCGGGTGTCCGCTATGCGCCGATCCTCGAACTCGCGCTGGAGGACGAGACGGATACGGGCCTGACCGCCTCGGTCCCCTTGGCAATGCCGGCCGAGGTTCAGATGGCCCCGGCAGTGAGCCGCACCGCGCCCGCTGGCGTAACGCCTGAGCTTTTGCCGGTGACCGGCGCTGAACCGCCCGCTTTTGTGCCGATGCCTGCGACCCCGACCATCGGGCAGGGTGCGGAGCTGGCGAGCGATCTGCCAAAGATGGCGACGGCGGCGGCGAACCCGCTTCCGGTTCTGGCTGTCGCGGCAGTTCCGCAAGCCGCGCCGGTGATGGCGCCCGCGAAGTTGCCCGCGATCGAAGAGACGCCCTCGCTGCCGCGCACCGAGAGCATGAAGGCCGCTGTTGTCGCAGCCCCTCCGCCGATGCGCCAGATCGAAGCAATGCCCGCACAGGCGCCCGCCCGATCGCTTCCTGCTGCGGCGGCACCGGCGCCCGCTCTGGCCGTGGCGCCTGCGCCGGTCGTGCAGGCCCAGCCAGCCGCTCGCGGCGCGATCGAACAATTGAGCCCCGCGCGGATTGCGGCGGCGCGGCCCGCGCCTAGCCCTGTGCCCGCGCCCAAGCCCGTCGCTGCTGCCCCGGTTGCAGTCAAGGTCGCCCCTGTGGTTGCGGCTGCTGCCCCGGGCACGCGCGCTCCTGTCGGCGCGCCGGTCAAGGCGGCTGCTCCGGCTGCCCAGCCCGTGTCACGCCAGCCGGTTGCAGCCAAGCCTGCCGCATCGGCGCCTGCTCTGGCAACTGCGGCTGCTCTGCCCATGCCGAAGCCGGTCAATCCGGCGCTCGCCGCGCCGCCCGCCGCGAGCAAGCCCGTGCAGCTGGACAGCACCTCGCGCCTTCTCACCCGCGTTGACGGCAAGACAGCGGGCGCAGTCGATTTCCAGCAGACCCCGACCGGATTGAAGGTGCGGCTCGGCTCGATTGTGGAAGTGCTGGCCGACCGTTACGATGCCGCCCAGCTTGCCCGGATCCGCACCTCCTCGGCGGGCAATGCCTATCTCTCGCTCGCCGAATTGCAGGCGCAGGGCGTGCCGATCAGCTATGATCCCGTCTATGACGAGTTCAACGTCGGCCTGACCGACACCCGGCCCAAGGCTGCGCGCAAGGTTCACATGGATCAGATTTCCGCGCCCGAACGCGGTCTCGGCGCCACCGGCATGGACCAGGTGCGGCGTTAGCCGCGATCAATCGGCGCAAGGGCCCCGCGTGACTTCATAAGGTGCGCGGCCTTCTTCCTCGGCCACCAGTTTGACGCACCAGTTGTCGCCCGCGCGGGTCCGCATGGTCGAAAGCACCGCCCGCGTATCGGCTGTCAGCGTGGTCGAACCGCGATGGCGTGATGTCGATTGCCCGGTCACTTCCAGCGCATAGCTCACGCCTTGCGCACGCGGGGACAGGCCGATCAGCTGGACATCGAGCATCCCGTCATGCTCGTGCACTTCAAGCGTCAGGGCAGGGGCGGCTTCGGTCATGTCAGGCACCCCGGCTTGAGAGAGAAGCAGAGACGCAAGCGCACCTGCGGGCAGGAAAAGGCTTGTCATGGCGCACGGCCTCCGAGCTGGTTGATGAGCGCATTGATCAGCGCTTGCGCCTCTTCACCGAGGTTGCCGGTTTCGACATTCTCTTCTTGGCGAGGACGGGCAGGGGCGGGCGTGGTTGACCCGAGGGCAATCGAAGCGATGGCCTGATTGCTGAAATCACCGGTCGATGCGCCGCCGCGTGCCAGCCGCTCGATCACCTGATCAACGCTTGGTTGCATGCTGCCTTCAAGATCACCGCGCAGCAGCTGGTCTTCCGCACTGATCACCCGTTCGGGGCGGCGTGCGAAGTCGGACGAGCGGGTTTCCAGCCGGGTCTGGCACAGGGCGATGACGGCAGCGATGCTGGGCGGG
>JAUMAX010000017.1:0-4650 GCA_032116115.1 Porphyrobacter sp. | reverse complement strand
GCATCCTGCTCACCGGCATGGGGCAGGACGGCGCGCAGGGCATGGCACAGCTCGCCAGCATCGGCGCGCGCACCATTGCGCAGGATCAGGCCAGCTGCGTCGTTTTCGGGATGCCGCGCGCCGCAATCGAACTCGGCGCCGCGCGCGAGGTGTTGCCGCTGGACCGGATCGCCTCTGCGATCTTCACGCCGGCCAAGGCGCAGCTGCCATGACCGTGCTGCCCAAGCCGCCCGCGATCATCCGCATGACCATTTTGCAGGGCGAAGCCAGGGCCAGCGCCGATCCGCACGCCGAAATGAGCACCATCCTCGGCAGCTGTGTGGCCACCTGCCTGTTCGATCCCGTCGCACGGGTCGGCGGAATGAACCACTTCCTGCTTGCAGAACCGCCCAGCCATGTCCGCAATCAGGCGTTCGACAGCGATTATGGCCTCTACCTGATGGAACTGCTCATCAACGAGATGCTGGGCCTTGGCGCCCGCAAAAACCGGATGCGCGCACGGCTTTACGGCGGGGCGAACCTCAACCCCGATCTTGCGCCCATCGGCAGCGCGAATGCCGCTTTTGCCCGCCAGTTCCTCGACCGCGAGAGCATCCCTTGCGTGTTCGAGGATATGGAAGGCACGCAGGCCCGCCGCATCCAGTTCCGCCCCGCCAGCGGACAGGTGCGTGCACGGCTGGTGCCTTCCGAGGTCGCCCCTACGCAAAAACCACTGGGCCGCCCGCAATCGGCACTTGGGACGGTCGAGCTATTCTAGGATCAAACGGAGCAATTCATGGACGCCAGCACCCCCGCCCCCATCCGTGTCCTCACGGTCGACGACAGCGCCAGCATGCGCGCCCTGCTGCTGGGCGCGCTGACCTCTCGCGGGTTCGCGGTCGAGCAATGCGAGGACGGTCAGGAAGCATTGGAATGGCTCGCCTCGAACGAGGTCGATGTCATCATCACCGATATCAACATGCCGCGCCTCGATGGCTTCGGCTTGATCGAGAAGCTGCGCACCAGCGCGCTCCATGCCGAACGCCCGATCCTCGTGCTGACGACCGAAAGTTCGGACGAGAAAAAGCAGCGCGCTCGCAACGCAGGGGCAACCGGATGGATCGTCAAGCCGTTCGATGCCGACAAGCTGACTGCCGCGCTGCGCCGCGTAATCCACTGATCCCCGAAGCCGCCCGAGGAGCCGCCCCATGCGCCATGAACTCATAACCTTCGGCATCGCCAGCCAGCGCTTCGGCATCGACATCATGACCGTGCGCGAAATCCGCGCCTGGTCGCCCGTCACCCGCCTGCCGCGCGTGCCGGGTTATGTCGCAGGCGTGGTCAATCTGCGCGGCGCGGTGCTGCCGGTGATCGATCTGGCCGCCCGGCTCGGCTGGACGCCGACCGATGCCACCCCGCGCAACCCGATCATCGTGATCGAACATGGCGGCCAGATGCGCGGGCTGATCGTGCATGATGTGGCCGACATCGTGTCGATCGAGGCCGGCACGCTCCAGCAGCCTGACGCGATGGGGCATGAAAGCATCACCCACTTCCTTGAAGGCATTGCCCCGCTGGGTGACGAGATGGTGATGGTGCTCGACCTCGGCCGCCTGATGGCCGACGAGCCAGCCGAGCTGGCAGCGTGAGCATGGCCCCCCATTCCCGCGCCCTGCTGGCCGGTATCGCCGCGCGGCTGGCTTTGCTGTCCGAAGAGGCCGAGCGGTTCGGTCTGGTGCTGTGCAGCGATGCCGAGGTGGCGGGCCGCTATCTGGTGCAATTGCAGCAGATCGACCGGCTTGCGCAGTCCTTGCGCGAAATGGGCGAGGTGCTCGCCGCGCCCGATCCCGTCGCAGCTGTCGCCAGCATCCGCCTAGGCGAATTGCGCCTTGCGTTGGAAACAGTCTGCGAAACCTGACCGGCTCGCAGGCGCGGAGCCTGGCTTATTGGCCCATGATCGCCGGAGCCGAGGGGATCGGTCCGCCGGTGAGGATCGACGTGCTTTCATTGGCGAGGATGCCGACCACCTGCGTCCAGACCGCGACATTCTGGCGCAACTGCGCGATGTCGATCTTGTCGAGCGTGTCGTCGGGCGTGTGGTGCAGATCGAAATAGCGGGTGCCGTCCTGCTGCAAGTCGATCAGCGCCCCCTTCTGGTCGCGCACGATGTTGAGATCGGCCCCGCCGCCTGCGACATCAGTGCCGCTCGACACGCCGAACCGCGCCACGGCGGCAGCGATCTTCTTGTGCAGCGCCGGGTTGCTCTCGCGGAAGTTGCTGTCGAAGCGCCACACCCGGTCGGCGCCGAAATCGCTTTCGATCCCGACGGCAATAGCTTCGTCGATATGCGCGTCGCTATAGGCTTTGCTTCCCCACAGGCCGGTTTCTTCCGCGCCTGCCATCAGCACGCGAATGGTGCGCAGCGGCTGCTGGCCCCGACCGGCGTGGATCGCGGCCGCGGTGATGATCGCGCAGCCTGCGCCGTCATCGAAGGCACCCGGCGCATTCCACCAGCTGTCGATGTGGCAGGCGAGCAGCACCGGCGGGAGGTTGGGATTGCTCCCCGGAATCTCGCCCACGACATTCCCGCTTTGCATCTGACCGATCTGGCGCGGGTTCATTTCAAGCTTCAGTGTGACGGGGCGATTGCCGGCCCGTTCAAACATCCGTTCGAGGTTTTCGGCATCAGGCAGGCTCAGCGCGCCTGCGGGGATTGCAGCAACGCCTGCGGGAAAGCTGGTGCCGCCGGTGTGCGGGTTGCGGTGGTGATCGGTGCCGATCGACTTGATGACGACGCCAATCGCGCCCTTGCTCGCGGCAAGCCCGGGACCAACCCAGCGCACCGGCCCGGCAAAGCCGTAATGCGAGCCATCCTGTGCAGGCCGCATCTGGTGGCTGATATAGGCGATCTTGCCCGCAAGGCTGCCTGCAGGTGCAGCGCGCAGGTCATCGACCGTGCGGAAGAACACCACCTCGGCCTCGATCCCGCCAGCGGGTGTGGCAGCGGAATTGCCGAGCGGCAGCACAACCAGATCCTGTGCAAACGGCGCAGTGACGCGGGCGCGGGAAATGTCGCCGGGCACCCAAGTGTCCATCATGAACGGCTCTACGGCGACATTCTTGAAGCCGGAATTGCGGAGCCATGCCGCAGCCCATTCGCGCGCGCGGGCTTCGGCCTCGGTTCCGGCCTGACGCGGGCCGACTTCGGTGGTGAGGCCTTCGACGAAACTGTAGGCATACCCATCGCTTTCAAGTGCCGCTTCGGCGCGCTGCTCCAGCGTCATGGGCGGCGGTGTAGCGGCGGCGGGAAAAGCGAGCGAAAGCGCGGCAAGCGCAGCAAGGGTGCGGGTCATGCCCCGTGTGCTATCGCCGCCCCGCGCCCAAGTCCAGCCGCTTGCCCGCTGCTGGGCTTGCGTGCCTTGCGCGCAGCGACCGGTTGCACCGCGGGCGGCTGTTCGGCGCGTTCCGGCGCGGCTGCGGCCTGCGCGGTGTCGGCGCGGTCCACCACCACCCGGTTGCGCCCCTGCTTCTTGGCGAGATACAGCGCAGCGTCGGCGCGCATATAGATGTCGTCATAGCCCTCATCCGGGCCAAGTTCGGCGACACCGAAACTTGCGGTCAACACGCTGTCCGCGCCCATCCCTTCAAGGGACTGCGCGACCAGCGCGCCGCGCAGGCGCTCGGCGAGATTGCCCGCCGCATGGCCCGGACAATTCCATGCAAAAATGCAGAATTCCTCGCCGCCGATGCGCCCGGCCAGATCGCCCGGACGGATCGCACTGGCGATAATGGCGCCAAAGGCGCGGATCGCGGCATCGCCGGTGGGGTGGCCCCACTGGTCGTTGACCTGCTTGAAGTGGTCGATATCGGCCACCACCATGCTGATCGTCCGGCCTTCGGTCCGCGCTCTGGCGATGAACGCGCGGGCCTCCTCCTCGAAGGCGCTGCGCCGCAGCAGGCCGCTCATTTCATCCTTGCGGACCGATTGCCGCACGGCCTTGATCTGGTCGGAGATCGTCGCCGCCAGAATCGCCGCCGTCAGCACCAATGTGAACATCGCCGCCGTCACCACCAGCACCGCATGGCCCGCACTGCCGCGATATTCGGCGGTGCTCATGGTTTCGCTGACCATGATGATCGCAATCGGCCGGACAAAGAACTGCGCCGCGACAATCGCGAAAATCCACACCAGCACGCGGTCGACCAGCTGCCGGGAACCCGTCATGGCCATAAGCTGCGCGCCCATCACCATCACCACCCCGCAATAGCAGTTCACCGCCAGCAGGCTGGCACTGACATCGCGGCCATGATCGGCGAAGAACACCAGCACCACTGTGCAGAGCCCGCCTGCCAGCCACAGCAGCAAGGGCGTGCGCTGGCCCAGCCTGTGGCACATGCTCCACACCAGCGAGATAACCGCGGTGATCGAAAGCCCGGCAACCAGCATCTGCACGCCGCGTTGGCCGGGGTCCTGGCTGTAGTGATTGATCGCGAAGCTGAACCCGATCAGGATGGCTGCCAGCACATAGCCCAGCACATAGATCAGGCTACGGTCGCGCAGCCACAGGGCAAATCCGCCCGCAGCAAAGATCAGCGACATACCCGGATTGATCAACCCGACAATCTGATCCGACACGACAACCCTCGCACAAACGACCTCTAAGGCCTTGA
>JAUMAX010000016.1:0-8045 GCA_032116115.1 Porphyrobacter sp. | reverse complement strand
CAGCGACAGTCGTCGAAGGGGCGATGGTGCCGAAGTAGAGGTCGGTCACGTTGCTGATTTCCAGCGGAGCGATGATCTTCGCACCGGCGCCGGCGTCAGCCGACTGAGCCTGCGCCGAAGTGGCGGCAGCGAGCGATGCGAGAACGGTGGCAACTGCAAACATCTTGTTCATTTCATTGGTCCTTTTTGGTCGTGGTCAAGTCCAGCGGCGTTGTTGCCGTGGCTGAACCCCATGTGGCGGACCGGTCCGATTCTGTCTTTGTAGCGCAAGGGTAGTTTGCGGCGCGGAAGGGTTAACCGCGCGCGTCCAACGGATAGCGGTGTGCCCGAAGGGATAGGGTCACCTATACGAAAGGATAAGGTTTTGGCCCTATAAGGCCGGATTGCGCCACCTGCGCGCGTGAACCACTCAAGGCTCCTGTTTGACGCAACATTCTGACTGGACTGACCCCGCCATGCTTGAGCCTGATTTCACCCTTCCGCCGATTCCCTATGACGAGCCCGACAGGCTGGCCGCGCTGCATCGCCTTGATGTGCTCGACACGGCGCCCGAAGCCGATCTCGACGTCATCACCCGGCTTGCTGCCGACCGCTTTGATACAGCCATCGCGCTGGTGAGCCTGGTCGATGCTGACCGGCAGTGGTTCAAATCGCGCCACGGGCTTGATGCGACCGAGACCTGCCGGGCGGATAGTTTCTGCGGGCATACGATTGTGGGTGAGGGCGTGATGGTGGTGCCTGATGCCGCCGCCGATCCCCGGTTTGCGCGCAACCCGCTTGTGACCGGTGCGCCGAATATCCGCTTTTATGCCGGCGCCCCGCTGGTGCTGGCGGACGGGCATAAGGTCGGCACGCTATGCGTGATCGATCCCTCGCCCCGTGAAGGCCTCACTCTGCGCGAGGCCGAGGCACTGCAACTGATGGCGCGGCAGGTGGTGAGCCTGCTTGAAGGGCGGCAGTTGCGGCAGGAGCGGCGCATTGCCCAGTTGATCGCGCAGACGACGACCGACGCCTTTGTCTGCGCCGACGCGCACAGCCGGATCACATTGTGGAACCGCGCCGCCGAGGTGATGTTCGGGTGGAGCGCCGAGGAAGCACTGGGCCAGAGCCTCGATCTCATTATCCCGACGGTGCATCGCAAGGGCCATCACGCCGGGGTCGCCCGGATGCGGGCAAAGGAACCGTCCAAGCTGGTAGGTCAGACGGTAGAGGTGCCGGCGCTCACCAAGGCGGGACGCGAAATCCCGATCGAATTGTCGCTCGCCATGTGGCCAGCCGAAGGGGACACGGACCAGACCCCGGTAGGCTTTGCCTCGATTATCCGCGATATTTCGGCCCGCAAGCAGCTGGAGGCCGAGCGGATCGCCACCGAAGCACGCCTCGCCCGGCAAGTCGCCGCGATCGAGGCTTCGGACGATGGCATGGCGCTGACCAATGCCGAGGGCGACTTCATCTTCATGAACCGCGCGCACGCGGCGATGTTCGGCTATCCCGAGCCGGCTGCGCTGATCGGCCAGAAATGGAGTGTGCTCTACGCCCCGCACGAAGCCCAGCGTATCAATGAGGAGGCCATGCCGATCCTGTTCGCCCAAGGCCAATGGCGCGGCGAGACCCAGGGGCTGAAGGCCGATGGATCCCCGATCGAGCAGGAAATCGCACTCTCGCTCGCGCCCGAGGGCGGGATCGTCTGCGTCACGCGCGATGTCGGCGACCGGCGCGGGATGGAGCGCGAAAAGGCGCGGCTGCGCGAACAGCTGATGCTGGCCCAGCGGCAGGAGGTCGTCGGTCAGCTGGCCAGCGGGATCGCGCATGACTTCAACAATCTGATTGCTGCGATTTCCGGCACGGCCGAACTGCTGCGCCATATCGAGGACAACCGCGTGCGCCACCATGCACTGCGGATCCAGTCGGCGGCGACCACTGCGGCGGGGCTGGTCGAAAAGCTGCTGACGCTGGGCCGCCGTGTGCCGCACCCCAAGCTGGTCGATTTGCGTCGCACGGTGTGGGACGTGCGTGACCTTGTCGCGCCCAGCCTCACCGATCCGCTTCACCGGATCGAGCTGGAACTGCCGTCCGCGCCGCTGATGGCGCTGACTGACGACACCGAGCTCAATCAGGTGGTGCTCAATCTCGCCTTGAACGCCCGCGACGCGCTGCGCCCGGGCGAGACCCACCGGATCAAGCTTGAAGTGCTGAGCGCCGAGGGCTGCCAGCCCACCGGCAAGTTGGTGTTGGGCACAGTGCCACAGGTGCCTGCCGCGCTGATTCGGGTGAGCGACACCGGCATCGGCATCCGGCCCGAGGAGCTTGAGCAAGTGTTCGAACCCTTCTTCACGCACAAGGGCGAGGCCGGAACGGGCCTTGGGCTTGCGGTGGTGGCGGGAATCATCGCCAGCAACAACGGCGCCTTGGCGATCCAGAGCTGGCCCGGTTGTGGCACGGTGTTCGAAATCTGGTGGCCGCTTGAACCGGGAAGCGTGGGCGATCCGGCGCCTGGCAGCGATACCCCGGCACGGGTTGGCCCCGGCCTTATGGGCAAGGCGGTGCTGGTTGTGGATGACAACCCTGCCGTGGTCGATACGCTTGCCGCGATGCTTGAACGCCTCGGCGTCGAGGTCGGCCCCTGTCTTGACCCGGCTGACGCGATTGCAGTGATCCGCGATGATCCGGACGGCTGGGATCTCGTCATTACAGATTACGACATGCCCGGCATGAACGGTGCGCAGCTGGCCAAGACCTTGCGCAAATATCGCAAGGATCTGCCGATCATGCTTCTGACCGCCCTGCCGCGGGTGCACCAGCTGCACCAGGGGCCGGACGGGGTTTTCGATCAAGTGCTGGGCAAGCCCGCCAGCGCCGACCGGCTCGCAACAGCAGCCGCAGCGGCGATGGCGGCACCCCGTGAACGGAGTTCCTGATGCGCATCCTGATTGCTGACGACCACGAATTGCTGCGTGACGTGCTGCGCTCCTACCTCGAAGCCGAGGGCGGCTTTACGGTGGATACCGTTGCCGATCTGCCCACCGCCTTGACGCACATCGCCGAAGCCGCCCCGCCCTATGATCTGGTGGTGCTCGATTACGGGATGCCGGGGATGGACGGGTTTGACGGGCTCGACCGGGCACTGGCCGCCAGTTTCGGCCGGCCGGTGGCGCTGATGAGCGGCCTTGCCCCGCCGGGCGTGGCCGAACGGGTGCTGTCGGCGGGTGCGGCAGGCTATTTGCCCAAGACCCTGCCCGCACGCTCGTTGGTCAACGCGATCCGCTTCATGGCTGCGGGCGAGACCTATATGCCGATCGATCTGCACCGCCCGTCGCAGGCACCGGTCGAGGAAGCGTCGGGGCTGTCTCCGCGCGAAAAGCAGGTGCTGGCCGGATTGTGCGCCGGACAGGCCAACAAGGAAATCGCCCGCGATCTCGACCTGCGCGAGCCGACCATCAAGCTGCACGTCAAGACGATCTGCCGGAAACTCGACGCGAAGAACCGCACCCACGCCGCAATGATCGCGCGTGAACGGGCGCTGTGCTGAGGCGCGGGATAGCCAGCCTGCCAGCGCTGGACGCTGGTGCCATTTGCCCCTAACTCCACCATCCAAGGGAAGCGTTGCGTCTGACAGGATCAGGTGCGGCGCTGCGGATATGGGCGTGAGGGAACAAGCGGGATCATGGCGGACAAGGCCACACAATCGCAATCGGGCGCCCGCCTGACGCGGCGTGCGTTGATTGCAGGAGCGGGGGGCGCTGCCTTGGCAGCCCCTGTGCTGGCGCAGGAGCTGGGCCGCATGATCGACCTCGGCCTGCCCGGCGGGCCGAGCCTGCGCCCGCTGCAGCCCGCCTTTCCCGGCAAGCGCGACATGATCGTCCAGCGCATCCGTCCGCCCTTGCTCGAAGCGCCGATGGGTGTGTTCCGCGAAGGCGTCATTACGCCCAATGACCGGATGTTCGTGCGCTGGAACTGGGACATGCCGACGGCGATCACGGCCGCCGAACACCGCGTTGCTGTGGGCGGAGCGGTGAAGGCGCCTGTCTCGCTGACGCTGGACGATATCGCTTCTGCCGGAGAGCATGTCGAGGTCGTCGCGATCAACCAGTGCGCAGGCAACGGGCGCGGATTGTCCGAGCCGCGCGTGACCGGCACCCAGTGGGGCAACGGCGCGATGGGCTGCGCGAAGTGGACCGGCGTGCGGCTCAAGGACGTGCTCGCCAAAGCGGGCGTGAAGGAGGGAGCGACCCGCGTGCGGTTTGCCGGTCTGGACGTGCCGCTGACCGACGGCGCGCCGCAGTTCATCAAGTCGATCCCGCTGGATATTGCCATGCGCGATGATGTGCTGGTCGCCTGGGCGATGAATGGCGAGGCCCTGCCACTGCTTCACGGCTACCCCTTGCGGATCGTGGTGCCGGGGTGGTTTTCGACCTATTGGGTCAAGATGCTCTCGACCATCGAGGTGCTGACGGGCGAGGATGACAGCTATTACGTCGCCAAGTCCTATCGCATGCCAGCGCGGCCGATCACGCCCGAGGACAAGGATTTCGACACGGTTTCGATCACCACCATGCCCCCACGCGCCTTCATCACCAGCCACGCCGATGGCGAAGGGGTGGCGCTGGGCAAGCCGCTGACGCTCGAAGGCATCGCCATGGGCGGTGACGCAGCGCTGGCGCGGGTCGATCTGGTCGGCGAAGGGTGGGAGGTGCCGTGCGAACTTGGTCCGGATGAAGGCCCCTATGCCTTCCGCCGCTGGCGCGTGACGCTCCCCGCTGTCACGCAAGACCTTGCCAAGATCGGCGTGCGCGCCGCCAATGCGACTGGCGCAGTGCAGCCCGACGCGTTGAACTGGAACCCCAGCGGCTACGCCCGCAACGTCATCGAACGCATCACGCTGGTGGCGCAATGAGAGCCGCCGCCACCATCCTTGCGCCGGTGATCGCCCTCGCGCTGGCGGGCTGCGAGAGCCAGCCGCAGGTGACCTTCACGGATGTGTCGGTCACTTTGCCCGATGATCCGATCGACCTGCCCGAAGGCCCAGGCCGCCAAGCGGTGCTGGAGAACTGCACGGCGTGCCACTCGCCCTCGACCCTGCTGCAACAGCCCCGCGTCAGCCGCGAGAAGTGGGAGAGCATCGCGGCCAAGATGATCGAGGTCTACAAGGCTCCGGTCGATGAAGCCGCCATCCCCGCCATCGCCGGTTACATGGTCGCGGTGCAGGCGGCGGGGGCTGACGCCGATTGATGATCGAGAGGGGAAACCGCCATGAACGTCCTGCGCACGCCTGACGCTGCCTTTGCCGGCCTGCCCGATTTCCCCTTCGCGCCGCATTATTGCGAGATCAGCGATCCGGCCACCGGCACAGCGTTGCGCATCCATTATATCGACGAAGGCCCGCGCGATGCGCCGGTGGTGCTGATGATGCATGGCGAGCCGACCTGGTCCTACCTCTACCGCCACATGATCGGCCCCGTCGCGCAGGCGGGCTACCGTGTGGTCGCGCCGGACTTGATCGGCTTCGGCAAGTCCGACAAGCCTGCGGCCAAATCGGATTACAGCTACGCCGCCCACGTGGCGTGGATGCGCCAGTGGGTCGAGGCGCTGGGCCTCACCAACATCACGCTGGCCTGTCAGGACTGGGGCTCGCTGGTCGGGCTGCGGCTGGTGGCGGCTATGCCTGAGCGATTTTCGGGCGTCGTGCTGTCCAATGGTGGGTTGCCAGAAGGCGGCCCCGCGCCGCGCGCCTTTGCGATCTGGCGTGCGTTTTCGCAGTGGAGCCCGCTGTTTCCGATCGGCAAGATCATCAGCAAAGGCACCAAGCGCGGGCTCTCGCCGGAAGAAATCGCGGCCTATGACGCGCCGTTCCCCGATGCCCGCTACAAGGCAGGTGCGCGGATTTTCCCGAGCCTTGTGCCGTTCGCCGGGAACCCCGCAGTGCCGGACCAGAAGGCGGCGTGGCAGGTGTTCGATGCCTGGGAAAAGCCGTTCCTATGCGCCTTCAGCGATGGCGATCCGATCACCCGCACCGGTGAGACCCGCTTTATCGGCCGCGTCCCCGGCACCGCAGGACAGCCGCATCGGACGCTGAAGGGCGGGCACTTCATCCAGGAGGACGACCCGCAAGGCTTCGTCGCCGCTATTCTCGAAGTCGTACGGCAGGGACAACAGCAATGATCGTCAGCAACGCTCTCCACCCCAAGCCTGAACAGGCCATGGCTTTCTTTGCTGCCGACCATGGCGCGCCGATGTGCATGGTCAACCTCCTGAAATTCAAGGACAAGGCTGACTATGCGGATGGCTCCGAGCCTGAGCTTTCGGGGCGCGAGGCCTATGCCCGCTATGCCGCGGGCGTGACCGCCTGCCTTGCTGCGGTGGGCGGATCGGTGCGCTTCAGCGGCGCGGTGACCGGGCTGTTGCTCGGTGAGGTCGAGGAATTGTGGGACATGGTGGCAATCGCCGAATATCCCTCGCGCAAGGCGATGCTGGCGATGGTGCAATCGCCCGAATATCAGGCGATCACCAGGCACCGCGACGCGGGTCTGGCGGGCCAGCTCAACATCAGCACGCGCGCTGGCGCCGGGACTGCGGGGGCATGAAGCGCTGGCACAAGGCGGCGCTGGGGTCGGTTGCGATCCTTTCGATGCTGGCGGGCGCGGCCTATGTGTGGCGCACCGATCTGGCGCTCGCCTTTATCCGGTACCGCAGCGCGCTGCCGGTTGCGGCCAATCGTCCGGTGCCGTGGCAGGCGGGTCCGGCCACGGCGGAGGTTGCTGCCAACGAACGCCCGCCCAACATCATCTTCGTCCTGTTCGACGATCTCGGCATGAACGATCTGTCGACCTTTGGCGGCGGGATCGCGGGCGGGCGGATCAAGACCCCGAATATCGACCGGCTGGCTGCCGAAGGCGCGATTTTCACGCAGTCCTATGCCGGCAACGCGACCTGCTCGCCCTCGCGGGCGCAGCTGATGACCGGCCGCTATTCGACCCGGACGGGTTTCGAATACACCCCCACGCCGCCCGGCTTCCCTCGCATCGTCAGCATGGTGTCGAACGATATTCGCCCCGATCTGCCACCGGTTGAATACAATGCCGGGGCCGATGCCGCCTCACCGCCCTTCGCCGAGCAGGGCCTGCCGCCTGCGGAGGTAACGGTCGCCGAGGTGCTGAAGGCGGGCGGTTACCATACGGTCCACATCGGCAAGTGGCATCTGGGGTCGAGCGCCGCCTATCACCCCAACCGTCAGGGCTTCGACGAAAGCCTCAATCTCGACGGGATGCTGCACCTGCCCGAAGATCACCCTGACGTGGTCAACGCGCGGGTCGATTTCGATCCGATCGACCGCTTCCTCTGGGCCTCGGCCCAATTCGTCACGAGCTACAATAATGGCGAGCGGTTTGCGCCCGGTGGCTATCTGGCGGATTACTGGACCGACGAAAGCCTCAAGGTGATCGAGGCCAACCGCAACCGGCCCTTTTTCCTCTATCTTGCGCATTGGGGCGTTCACGCGCCGCTTCAGGCGACCCGCGCGGATTACGATGCGGTGGGCGATATCGGCCCGCACCGCCTGCGGGTCTATGCCGCAATGATCCGCGCGCTGGATCGCAGCGTCGGGCGGATCATGGCCAAGCTGGAACAGGAGGGGCTTGCCGACAACACGCTGATCGTGCTCTCCAGTGACAACGGCGCGCCGGGTTATCTCGGGCTTGAGGGGCTGAACGCGCCCTATCGCGGCGGCAAGGGCAATTTCTTCGAAGGCGGTATCCGGGTGCCGCTGCTGGCGCGCTGGCCGTCCCGCATCGCGGCTGCCACGCAGGTGACGCTCCCTGCAGCCCATGTCGATATCATGCCCACCCTTGCGGCGGCAGGCGGAGCGCCGCTGCCCGGAGGCGTGGCGATCGACGGCCGCAACCTGCTGCCCGCCCTGACCGGACAAGGGGCCGCCCTGCGCAGCGATGCGCCCTTGTTCTGGAATAGCGGCTATTACAAAGCCGTGCGCGCGGGCGACTGGAAGCTTCAGGTCAACGAAAAGCAGCGCAAGGCGTGGCTTTATAACCTCG
>JAUMAX010000015.1:0-242230 GCA_032116115.1 Porphyrobacter sp. | reverse complement strand
CGTCATTGAGCCAGGCGGGCACCTTCACGTTGCGCTCGGCCTCGGGCACGACGGGGGTGTAGGCGAACGCAGGATCGGTCAGCTTGGCCCAATTGGCGGGATCGGCGTTGTCGTCCCCCGCAAAGCCCGGATTGATCGCTTTGCCATCCGGCCCGCCCTTGCGCGAGAAGGGATAATCGCCCTTGCTGCGATAGGCGTATCCGGTCGCCTCGCCTTCCGCATAGCCGATCACGTCAGCGGTGTGGTTGATGATGATGTCCATATAGACCTTCATCCCGCGCGCATGGGCGGCATCGACGAAGGCCTTGAATTCGGCATTGGTGCCGAAATGCGGGTCGACCTGAGTGAAATCGGTGACCCAGTAACCGTGATAGCCCGAGCTTTCCTGTCCGGGCAGGCCCTGCACGGGCTTGTTCTTGAACACCGGCGCAAACCAGATCGCGGTGACGCCCATGCCCTGGATGTAGTCGAGCTTGGCGGTCAGCCCCTTGAGGTCGCCGCCGTGGTAGAAACCCTTGTGAGTGGGATCGAACCCGTGATCGAACGGACCGCCCTTCAACCCGCCACGGTCGTTCTTCGGATCGCCGTTTTCGAAGCGGTCGGGCAGGACGAAATAGATGATTTCGTCTTCAAGCTGGCGTTCGGAAATCGGGGCAGATGTTGCCGCTGCATCGGTGGCCGCTGGCCCCCCTGCCAAAGCGGTACTTGCCCATAGCGCAGCCGCAAGGCTCACGAAGATTCGCGTCATGACCCAATTCCCTCCAGCGGCGTTTGTGACACCTTGCAAAGCATTTTGCAAATCTTTGTGGAGTCAGGTCGAGGGGTGAGCCTATTGCATCAAGGCACCGGAAAAACGTGAGAATTGGCCATTTCCCGCCGGGCCATGGGAGATTTTCCGCCGAAGTTTGGAAAGTTTCTTGCAAATTTTTGCAGGGCGTCCAGACTGGGCTCCGGCATTGTGCAACACACGTCCGGGCGGCAGACCCGGAAAGGTTACGCCATGCCGGGAGCCGCGTCACGCCCGGTCGGGCGGTCTCGCGGGGGAGAGGGATAAGACGACCATGACGCAAAGCGGCCACAAGCCTGCGTTGAGCGCAAGCCAGATCTGGAACATGAGCTTCGGATTCCTCGGAATCCAGATCGGGTTCGAGCTTCAGAACGGCAATGTCAGCCGCATTTTCCAGACGCTGGGCGCCGATGTCGGCAGCCTGGCGATCCTGTGGATTGCCGCGCCGATGACCGGGCTGATCGTGCAGCCGATCATCGGCCATCTGTCGGACAAGACGTGGAGCCCCCGGCTGGGCCGCCGCCGCCCCTATTTCCTCGCTGGCGCGCTGCTGGCGAGCCTTGCGCTGTTCGTCATGCCCAACGCTCCGGTGCTGTGGGTGGCGGCGGGGATGCTGTGGGTGATGGACGCCTCGCTCAACATCACGATGGAACCGTTCCGCGCTTTCGTGGGTGACAATCTGCCCGATCGCCAGCGCACGATGGGCTATGCGATGCAGAGCTTCTTCATCGGCACGGGCGCGGTGCTGGCAGGGGCGTTGCCATGGGTGATGACCAACTGGCTGGGCCTCAGCAACGTCGCGCCCGCAGGCGAAATCCCCGAGACGGTGCATTGGTCATTTTACATCGGCGGTGCGGCGCTGCTGGCGGCGGTCGCGTGGACGGTGTTCAGCACCAAGGAATATTCTCCGCAAGAACTCGCCCGGTTCGAAGCCGCGCGGGGGCGCATTGCAGGGAGCGCGGCTGCGGTCGTGCAGCGCAGCGCTGCGCAATTCGCCAGCGGCGGGATGGTGTGGATCATCGCGGGCGCAGCGCTCGCCGCGCTGGTGGCCGTCGCACGGGGCGATGGGCGCCCGGCCTTCCTTGGCGAGATCGAAGTTGCGCAGGAGCTTTATGTTCTCGCCGCGCTGATCGCCGGGTTTGGCGCGGTCCAGCTGGTCGCGGCCAGCCTGCGGCGGCAAGGGCGCAATGATGGCGGCTTCATGGAAGTGGTGAGCGATCTGTTCGCCATGCCCAAAACCATGCGCCAGCTGGCCGTGGTGCAGTTCTTCAGCTGGTTCGGGATGTTCGCGCTGTGGATCTATGGCACGCCGGGGGTGACCGAATACCACTTCGGTGCGACCGACGCTGCCAGCGCCGCCTATCAGGACGGGGCCGACTGGTGGAGCCTGATGGGTTCGGTGAGGAACGGGCTTGCCGCCGCCGCCGCGCTCGGTTTCGTGATGGTCGCTGCCCGGATTGACCGCTGCCGGTTGCACGCGATCAACCTGATCATGGGCGCGGCAGGCTTTGCCGCGATGCTGCTGGTCCGCGATCCGGCGCTGTTGTGGGTGCCGCAGATCGGCATCGGCATCGCCTGGGCCTCGATCGTGGCGCTGCCCTATGCGATCCTTGCCGGCTGCGTGCCTGCGGAAAAAATGGGCATTTACATGGGGGTGTTCAACATCTTCATCGTGCTGCCGCAGCTGCTCGCCTCGACGCTGCTCGGCTTTCTGATCACCAACCTGTTCGGGGGCGAGCCGATCTACGCGATGGCGATTGCGGCGGTCAGCTTTGTGCTGGCGGCAGCGGCGACGCTGTTTGTGACCGATGGCGAGGCCAAGGGCACGGCGGTGTTGCAGGCGGGAGAGGCGTGATGCGCTTGCCTCTGATCGCACTCGCCGCAGTCCTCATCGCTTCGCCTGCGCTGGCCGGGCCGGACTACACCCCGCGCGATATGGTGCAGGTGCCAAACGCCGAGTGGACAGCCGATGCAGTGCTGTATCAGCTCAACACCCGGCAGTTCACCACCGAAGGCACCTTTGCCGCCGCGCAAAAGCAGCTTCCGCGGCTTGCCGCGATGGGGGTTGATATCATCTGGCTGATGCCGATCCACCCGATCGGCGAGGTGAACCGCAAGGGTAGTCTCGGCAGCCCCTATGCCGTGCGCGATTACCGCGGCGTCAATCCCGAGCTGGGGACCGCAGCCGAGTTTCGCGCCTTCGTGGACGAGGCGCACCGGCTGGGCTTGAAGGTGATCCTCGACTGGGTGGCCAACCATTCGGCCTATGACAACCCGCTGACCCTCAGCCACCCCGAATGGTACACCCGCACGCCCGAGGGCGCGCTGATGTCTCCTGCGGGGACCGACTGGTCGGACGTGGCGGATTTCGATTACGCGCAGCCCGCCTTGCGCCAATACATGACCGAGAGCCTCGTCTACTGGGTGCGCGAATTCGGGATCGACGGCTATCGCGCAGACGTGGCTGGATATGTCCCGACCGATTTCTGGGACACTGCCCGCGCCGAACTGAACGCCATCAAGCCCGTCTTCATGCTCGCCGAATGGGAGCAGCGCGATCTCCACGTCCGCGCCTTCGATGCGACCTATGGCTGGGGCTGGAAGGAGGCGATGCAGCGCCTTGTGAAGGACGGCAGCGGGGCGGGCGCGATGCGCGGCTACTACGCCGGGCAGTCCGAAACCTGGCCCCACGCCGCGATGCGCATGGTCTATACCGAGAACCACGACCAGAATTCGTGGGACGGGGTAGCGAGCGAAATCTACGGCCCGGCCTATGAAGCTGCGATGGCTCTGTCCTTCACCGGCCTTGGCCTGCCGCTGATCTACAACGGCCAGGAAGCGGATAATGACCGCCAGCTCGCCTTCTTCGAGCGCGATCCGATCGTCTGGCGCGAGGGCAAGCACGCTGCGTTGATCGCCAAGCTTATCGCGCTCAAGACCGGGGCCCGCGCGCTCCACAATGGCCGCTTCGGCGCAGCGCTGGTCGAGGTGCCGACCAATGCAACCGCGGACGTCTTCGCGTTCACGCGCGGGCCAGCGGGCGAGCGGGTTTTTGCAGTGTTCAACCTCAGCCCCCGTCCGCAGCAGGTGGTCTTCGCACAGCAACGCCACAGCGGCCGCTACAGCGATGCCCTGAGCGGCGAGGCAATGGCGTTCAACGGCGGCGAAACGCTCGCTCTTGCGCCGTGGGGCTACCGGATTTTCAAAGAGACCAAGTGAAGCGACGCCCTTGTGGGCGCGGGAGATGACGCATGACGAAGCATTGGACCCGGATGATCGCAGCGGCGGCAGTGGCATGGGCTGCCGCGCCTGCCCATGCCGAGACGCTGGAAGTGACCTCGCCCGACGGCAAGATCACTGTCACGGTGAAGGACGATGGCGGGCAGGCGACTTATGCCGTCAGCTTCGAAGGCGAGCAGGTGATTGCGCCCTCCAAGCTCGGGATGCTGTTTGCCGAACACCACGGGTTCGAACGCGGCCTCGCCATCGCCGGATCGGCCCGTGCGAGCAAGGACACCACATGGGAGCAGCCGTGGGGCGAGCGCCGGCTGGTGCGCGACCAGCACAACGAACTCGCCGTCACCTTCAGCGCCGCCGAAGGCCCGGCGCGCCAGATGACCGTCCGCTTTCGCGCTTTCGATACCGGCATCGGCTTCCGTTACGAGCTGGCTGAACAGGCGGCGCTGCAAGGCGACATCGCCATCGTCGAGGAACTCACCCAGTTCGGCGTCGGTGACAAGACGACCATGTGGTACACGCCCTCGGACGAATACAACCGCAACGAATATATCTACCGCGTCGCCCCCG
Organism: Porphyrobacter sp.; assembly: GCA_032116115.1. Classification (GTDB taxonomy): domain Bacteria; phylum Pseudomonadota; class Alphaproteobacteria; order Sphingomonadales; family Sphingomonadaceae; genus Erythrobacter. The sequence goes on along the minus strand of JAUMAX010000015.1, from coordinate 237,636 downwards.
CAGGCGAGGTTGATGACGCGCACACCCCGTCCACCTTCCGCACCACCACCGGCATCCACTTCGCAATCCACGAGGCGGCGCTGATCGGTTATTCGTCAATGTCGCTCGATCAACTGCGCCCCGGCAACTTCCAGGCGAACCTCAGGAATTGGTCGGGCGGCCCGAAGGTGAAGACCAAGGCGCCGTTCACATCCCCGTGGCGCACCATCCAGATCGCGCGGGACGCTGTCGGCCTGATCAATTCCGACATCATCCTCAACCTCAATGAACCCAACGCGCTGGGCGACGTTTCCTATGCCAAGCCCGGCAAATATGTCGGCATCTGGTGGGCGATGCACATCAATGACCGCACCTGGGCCAGCGACAAGTACCACGGCGCCACCACTGCCGAGACGAAACGCTACATTGATTTCGCCGCCAAGCATGGCTTTGCCGGCGTGCTGGTCGAAGGCTGGAACAAGGGCTGGGACGGCGACTGGTTCAACAACGGCGACCTGTTCAGCTTCACCGAGGCCTATCCCGATTACGATATCGACGCCTTGAGCAAGTATGCCGCGTCAAAGGGCGTGAGCATCATCGTCCACCACGAAACCTCGGCCAATCTCACCAATTACGAAAAGCAGCTCGATGCTGGCCTCGATCTCGTTCGCAAAATCGGGTCGCGCTATGTGAAGACCGGCTATGTCTCGGACGCGGGCGATGCCGTGTGGGTCGATGACAAGGGCATCCGCCACTACGAATATTACGATAGCCAGCGCATGATCGACCACCACATGACAGTGATCAAGGCCGCGGCTGCGCGGCAGATCGCCATGGACACCCATGAGCCGGTCAAGGACACGGGCCTGCGCCGCACCTATCCCAACTGGATGAGCCGTGAAGGCGCGCGCGGGATGGAGTTCAACGCCTGGGGCTCGCCGCCCAACCCGCCGAGCCACGAGCCGATGCTGGCCTTCACCGCGCTGCTGGCCGGGCCGTTCGACTACACCCCCGGCATCTTCGACCTGCGCCCCAATGAACGCGCGCCGGTGCGTGCCGATATGCCGCGCGGCGACCCGAAGAACCGCCCGCAAACGACGCTGGCCAAGCAGCTGGCGACCTATGTGACGATCTACTCGCCGCTGCAGATGGCCGCTGACCTGCCCGAGAATTACGAAGCCCGGCCCGAAGCCTTCCAGTTCATCAAGGACGTGGAAGCCGATTGGGAGGAGTCGATCGCGCTGGCGGGCGAGGTTGGCCAATATGTCGCCTTCGCGCGGCAGGGGCGCAAATCGAAGGAATGGTTCCTCGGCGCGGTGACCGACCACGAGCCGCGCGATCTGTCACTGCCGCTCGGCTTCCTCGAAAAGGGCCGCAAATACCGCGCGCAAATCTACCGCGACGGGCCGCACGCACATTGGGATTACAACCCCTATGACATGGTGATCGAGGAGAAGGTGGTCACCGGCGGGGATACCTTTGCTGTGCGGCTAGCGGCGTCAGGCGGGGTTGCGGTGCGCTTCATCCCGGTGAAGTGACGCCTCACGCCTTCAGGCAGCGCACCGACATGCCCATCGCCTTTTCATATTCGATGCGGAAGATTTTCGCGTCGTAATCGAACAGCATGTGCGCGGTTGTGGTGGTCGGCGACAATTCGGTCAGCGACCAGAAATAGCCCACGCGGTCGCCTAGGAAGAAGTCCCCGCGCTGGGTGCGGAAGCCTGCGGGCAGACCTCCGAAACCGACATCATCGGTGCCATTGCCGGGGCCGTTTTCGGTAGCGGGCCAGTACTGGCGGGTTTTCATCCGGGTGGCGGCGACATCCTTGCCGAGCGTGGCCTCCAGCTTGGCCCAGTCGGCATCGGTCGGCACGCGGAAGCCTTGCGGGCACAGGCCGCGCGGGTCTTGGATCGCGGCGTAGTTGTAGAGCAAGCCGTCTCGCGCAACGCGGGTCTCGTCATTGTCATAGGCGGATTGTGCGGGGGCACCGCTGGCTCCGGCCGCGGCCCAGGCAGCCTCGGCCGTGATGCGCGGGATCGGATCGCCATTGGCAAAGTGGGTCGCATCGAGATTGCGGGCGAGCCAGACCTGATCGCCGATGGTGACGGTTTCGAGATCGGTCGGGGCCGGGGCGGCGACTCCGGTCGTGGTGGTGAGCATCAGGGCGAGGGCAGAGACCGCAAAGGTGCGCATCATCGATTACTCCATGCATTCCGTCCGATGACGTTACGGCATGAAGCGCAAGACGGATGCGAAAGAGGGCGGCCGCCTCCCCCAAGGCGACCGCCCTCAGGCACTCCCGTCCAAGGGAGAACCGGCAAGATCTAAAGGATTTTCCTACTCAGGGGCAGGCTGACACAATCGCGCGCATGAACGCCGCAACCGCCTCTGCCCGTGTCTTTCAGATGCACGGGACGAGGCCAGGGATTTTCTGTTCCTGGGCAGTGTCTCATGTGTCTCCAACAGGCACGTGCGTGATCGGGAGCGGAGGCTCAGGCGGCCTGTTCCATCCGGGCGAGTTCGCAATGCGACCAGATCTCGGACAGCGCCTTGATCAGCCGGTCGATATCCCCATCGGTGTGGACGGGCGAGGGCGTGACGCGCAGGCGTTCTGTCCCAACCGGCACGGTCGGATAGTTGATCGGCTGCACATAGATGCCGTGATTGTCCATCAACCAGTCGCTGATCATCTTGCACTTCTTGGCGTCGCCAACCATCACCGGGATGATGTGGCTCGGGTTGTCGAGGTGCGGGATGCCCATGATGTCGAGCGAACGGCGGACCTGTGCGACGCGCTTCTGCTGAAGCTCGCGCTCGGCGCTGGAGGTCTTGAGGTGGCGGATGCTGGCTGCCGCGCCCGCCGCGATGGCAGGGGGCAGGGCGGTCGAGAAGATGAAGCCGCTGGCGAAAGAGCGCACGAAATCGACAAGGTTGGCCGATGCCGCGATGTAGCCGCCCATCACGCCGAACGCCTTGCCCAGTGTGCCTTCGATCACGGTGATGCGGTCCATCAGGCCTTCGCGCTCGGCAATCCCGCCGCCGCGCGGGCCATAGAGGCCGACCGCGTGGACTTCGTCGATATAGCTCATCGCGCCATGCTTTTCGCAAACGTCGAGAATGTCGGCGATGGGGGCAATGTCGCCGTCCATCGAATAGACGCTTTCGAAGGCGACCAGCTTGGGCACATCGGGGCCGTATTGCGACAGCAATTCGTCGAGGTGCTCCGCGTCATTGTGACGCCACACCTTGTAAGGCGCGCGGCTGTGGCGGATGCCTTCGATCATCGAGGCGTGGTTGAGCGCGTCCGAGAAGACGACACAGCCCGGGATCTTCGACGCCAGCGTGCCGAGGCCTGCCCAGTTCGACACGTAACCGCTGGTGAACAGCAGCGCTGCCTCCTTGTTGTGGAGATCGGCCAATTCGGCCTCAAGCAGCACATGGTGGTGGTTGGTGCCCGAAATGTTGCGGGTGCCCCCCGCACCTGCGCCGCATTCGTCAAGGCAGTCGTGCATCGCGTCCAGCACGGCGGGGTGCTGCCCCATGCCGAGATAGTCGTTCGAACACCACACGGTCACGGCCTGGGTTTCGCCTTCGACAAAGCGCGTCGCGTGCGGGAAGCGGCCGCGATGGCGCTTGATATCGGTGAACACCCGGTAACGGCCGTCGGCGCGAACAGCATCCAGTTCGCCGGCGAAAAAGGCTTCGAAGTCCATCGGGGTTCCCTCTGTCGTCATTATCTTGCTCTCAGTCCTGATTGATTTGCGCCGCAGCCTTCCGCTGCGGGAATGCCCAGCCCCACAGCATTCCGTCGCGGAATGGCAGGGCAAGGAAAAGGTGTTCGAGCACGCCGAGCAGGCTCAGCGTCGTCAGCAGGCTCGCGCCCACCATTTCTGCGCTGCCCACGGGGGCTGCCAGCGCCAGCGAAGCGAACCACGCGGTCACAGCGGCAATCCCTGCGACCGACAGCACAAGCAACACGGTCATGCGGTTGGGGCCGAAATAGGACTTCAGGTAGGCCAGCTGTTCGGGCAGCATTTCCGAGGTCGAATTCGGCACACCGACAAACAGGTTGATCTTCGAGATCAACCGCATGGCGAACATCAGCACGAACACGGTTGCACCGATCTGGTTGGGAACGCCCCACGACAGCGAGATCAGGAGCAGCGCGGTGACCGCGAGGGCGACCTCGTGATGCATCACGGTCGCGGCCGCCTGACGGAAGCGCGCAACGCCGGAGAGCGACGGATTGCTCGGCCCCCGGCGCGGGCCTGCCGAAGCGCCAGTGAGGAACGAAAGCTCGTGCCAGCCCCACACCATCAGCGCGCCGATGAAGGCGAGATACACCGCCCAAACCTCGGCCGAGAGCGAGGCGACCAGGATCACCACCAGCCCTGCGATCCCGGCAATGCTGCCGATCATCAGGCTGGTCGAAAATGTCGCGCGCTCACGGTTGTCCGCCCAGGCAATCAGCCCGGTCGCGACAAACCAGATCGCTACCGTCACGATGAACGGCACAATATGGCCGCTCCAGCTTACCACGCCGGCTGAAGCCGGATCGAGCGGGGCAGAGCGTTGGACTTGGGCTTTTGCAGGTACATCCGGGCAAAGGCAAAGCCTGCACCGGCCATCCCCGATGCGCGAAGCATCAGGCCACCGATGCCGCCGCGGGCCTTGCCTTCCTCGATGCGTGTCGCAGCGAGGCGCAGCTTTTCCATCTGCCGGCGGAACGAGGGCGCATCAATGTCCAGCTCGACCGGGAAGACCTGGCGGCTGATCTGGTTGCAGATCTCGAACACCTTGTAGTCATACTCGGTCGGATCGACACCCAGCGCTGCATGGAACGCCGGGCGGTTGTGATCGCGCACATACATCGTCGCGTAGACCGACAGCAGGAAGAAGCGCACCCACAGCTTGTTGGCGCCTTCCAGAAGCTTGGGGTCGGCGCGCATCAGCATGGCGAAAGCCTCGCCGTGGCGGAACTCGTCGTTGCACCACTCCTCGAACCAGTCGAAGATCGGGTGGAACTTGTGCTGCGGGTTGCGCGCCAGATGGCGGAAGATCGTGATGTAGCGCGCATAGCCGATCTTCTCGGACAGATAGACCGCGTAGAAGATGAACTTGGGCTTGAAATACGTGTATTTCTTGGTGCGCGTCAGATAGCCCAGATCAACGCCAATGCCGGCATCCTTGAGGCTTTCGTTGATGAAGCCGGCATGGCGGCTTTCATCGCGGGCGAGCAGACGGAACAGCTGCTTCACGTCCGGGTTCTTGGTGCGCTTGGCGATTTCGGCATAGAGCACGCAGCCCGAAAATTCCGACGTCATCGAGCTGACGAGGAAATCGGTGAATTCCTGCCGCAGTTCAGGCTCAAGCCCTTCGATCACGCCCTTGAAGCTGTCATTGTGCTTGAAGTGGAGCTTGTTGGGATCGCCCACCATGTCCGCGATCAGCTCGTCCCACTCACGCCGCACAAGGCTGACGTCGATCGCGTCAAGCGCGTCGTAATCGGTGGTGTAGAAGCGCGGGGTCAGCATCGTGTCCTGCGTCGCGATCGCCATCGCCTCTTCGCTGGTCATCGGCTTGTAGGCGTTCATTTGATCCTCCCGGCATTGAAACTGACTTCATAAAGTTCGGCCAGATCGAAATAGGCTGCGATCTTGGTCATCCCGCGCATCAGCGGGCTGGCGCGGGTCACGGTCGCGCGGCGTTCGAACACCTGGCGCGTGCCGAACGGGATCTGGATCGGCGCGCCGTGAACGCGGACCTTGTCGCCCGGCTGCATTTCCACATCGTCGGCCAATTCGACATGGGCATGGAAATGTTCGGGGCTCTGCTCGACCGTGATCGTGCAGGGCGTTTCGAACGAATGCGAGGTGAGCAGGGCAAGCGCCATCAGCGGGTCTCCGCCGCGGCGGGTAGCAGGTTGGCGTAAACGGCGCGGTTGTCCGGCCCAAAGGAGCTGACTTCGACGCTGCGGCCCGTGACCGGATCGCTCAGGGTGAGATTGTCGTTTTCCCACCGGGTCAGCGTGAACGGCACAGCCGGCCCTTCGTTGCGAATGCGGCGCTGGTGGACGAGGCTGCGCACAGTTGCACGGATGAAACCGCCTTCGCCGGGGGCGAACCGGGCGAGCACTTCCGCGCTTGCCCCGTCCTCGACACGCACAGTGCCGTCAGCTTCGTCGAAGAAGCGCAAGGTGCGTTCTGCGGCCGGCTTGATTCCGGCAGCGGCGCGGGCTTCAGCCGGGACGGACTGGCGCTCGAAAAGGCCGAAACTGACCCCTGCCGTCAGCGCCAGCGAGATCGCGATGATCCCGCCCATCAGCACCAGCGGAGCTTTGTGGACGGTGATTTCGTCCTTTTCGTACTCGCGCACAATCATGCCGGTGCTCCCTCAAGACCCTGTTCACTGCGGTGCAGAACCGGCGCGAGACGACCGGCTGCGGCCGGAGCCTGTGCGCCGTGTTGGACGCTGGCCGGGGCGGCTTCCTTGATCTCGGTCAAATTCCGCTCGATCGCACCATATTGCGCACGGGCCTCGGCGATCATCTGCGCCACATGGGCAGCTTCAGGCACAGCGCGCAGCATCGGCTGCGGCATGGCGTAGTGATAGGGGCGGACATGCGGCCAGAGCAGCAGCGTGCTCAGCAGACGCTCGCCGTTCACTTCGAAGGCGATATCCCCATACCCCTTGCCGCGCTGGCGGAAATGGGCCGCCTTGACCTGCTTGAGGGGAATGTTGATCCGCGTCTCGATCGCCACGCCGATGCGCATGATCAGTCGCGCATCGGTGAGGATGTAAAGCGTGCTGCGTGCGCTCGCCCAGGCGAGCACATAAAGCAGAGCGACCAGCACCACACCAAGGCCGGAGACGACCATTGCGGCAACGGTATTGCCCGTCATCAACGCGATCACCGCCAGTGCGGCCATATAGGCCCCTGCCGTGTGCGCGTGGAACGCCGTGCGCGCGAGAAGGCCGAGCGACGGACGGCCCTTCCACAGCACCTTTTCATTCGGTGCCGGGGTGCCGATCCGGTCACCGAAAGCCTTGGGCCCGTCATTTTCGAGCTCGGCGTGATCGATCCCGGCGGTCAGCGACGTTACCGTCGCTGCCGCACCGGAAGGCTGGTTCAGATCCATGCTTCAGACCTTTCAGGGGTGGCATACATGTAGCCGCCGCCGAAATAGGCCTGCACGCGGTCTTCTTCGTAGCGGGTGATGATGCCGGGGGTTTCGAGGCCGGGCGCCGTTTCGAACTGCGCCGCGGTGATCGCATCGATCTCGACGAACTTGGGCTTGTCTTCGATGATCGGCAGCAGCGCATCGATCAGGCTGTTGCCGTGGGTCACTGCGACCATCATCGGCGCCAGCACCTTCTTGCCGGTGGTGGTTTCGACTTCGAGATAGCGGATCAGGTGTTCGGCCTGATCGACCCAGATGTCGCTGACCTTGCCCACGGTCACGCCGTCGGCGGCAACCACAGGCCAGCCGATGAGCTGCGGATCCTGCGGCGAGACTATCAGTTCGTGGCTGTCAGCGATCGGGACGATGCGCGGGCGGCCGTCGAAGGTGAGATCGGGGTACTTGGCGCGATTGGCCCAGGCGGCCGGGCCCATGCCGTCGATCATCGCATCGCCGGTCGGAACCAGCGGTGCGCCGGCGGAACGGAAGGCCGACACAGCAGGGACGTTGATGTCATCGCGGGCCACATCTTCAGGCACGTAGGTGCCGCGGCCATTGGGCAGCTGGAAGGACTTCTTGCCCGCATCGAACAGGCTGCCGGGGTGGATCTTGCCGGTGTCCTCGTCCTCGAGCGGGTAGCCTTCGCGGCGGCTTTCACGGTTGAGGTAAAACACCAATGCGATGAAAAAGCCGAAGAACAGCAGGAAAGCGAGTTCGGCAACATCGAAGGTGCCGACGATATAGGCAGCGTTCATTTCATATTCCTCTCATGGAACAGTCCGGCTGAGGCGGAGCCGGGTAAGGGACGGGACAGGCGGGCACGCGTAATCATGTCGGAAACTCGGTAAGGCCGAAGGGCTGGCCCAGCGGGTCTTCGGCATCGGCCTGCATACGGTTCTGATGCCCGACCAGCGGGCCGATTGCGGCAAGGCCGATCAGCAGCAGAGCGATCTCGAGAACGTAGACAGTGCCATATCCGGTCGCGCGCATGGCGATGCTGGCGGCGGCATCGCTGCTTTGCAGCAGTGCTGCGACACCATCGCGCATCAAGCCGCCGACAGCGATGCCGAGCCCGGCGCAAGTCGCCTGCACGGCGCCCCAGGCACCCAGCGCAAGGCCAGCGGTTTCGGTCTTGGCGAGGCTCATCGCCTCCATCAGCGTGCCGACCGAGAACAGGCCAAGCCCGACCCCGATGCCCAGCGCGCCGGCATAAAGCATCAGCGGGGCCGCAAACGGCCCGGCAAACAGCACCAGCAGGAAAGCATTGATCCCGATCACCAGTCCGCCGCCTGCCAGTCGCAACGGATCCCAGCCGCGCGCGAGTGCCCGGCCGGACAGCATGAAGCCGATGAGCGAGCCCAATGCCCAGGCACCTGTCAGCCCTGTGGTCGCGCCAACCGAAAGCCCGAGGATTTCGCCGCCATAAGGCTCAAGCAGCGCGTCCTGCATCGCAAAGCCTGCCGCACCGATGCCGATGGCGGCCAGGAGCCGGGCATTGCGCCCGTCGGTGACGAAAGCCTGCCAGATCTGGCCAAAGGTCGCCGTCTCGCGATCGGGCGCGGTTGCGACCGGGTTGCGGGCTTCCTGCTTCCACAGCGCGGTCACATTCAGAATGATGGTCAGCAGCGCGCAGCCCTGGATCACCTGCACCAGCTTGGTGGCGGAGTAATCGGCCAGCACGCCGCCGATGACGAAGGCGGCAAACATCATGCCCACCAGCAGCATCACGTAAAGCAGGGCGACGGCGCGGGGGCGCTTGTCTTCGGGGGCGAGGTCGGTCGCCAGGGCAAGCCCTGCGGTCTGCGTCACATGAAAGCCGATGCCGGTCAGCAGGAAAGCCGCTGTCGCTGCGGCAAGACCGATCTCGAAGCGTTCCGGGACGTCGAGCAACAGCAGCGCAAAGGGCATGATCGCAAGGCCGCCGAACTGCATTAACGTGCCGAACCAGATGTAAGGCACCCGGCGCCAGCCCAGCACCGAACGGTGGGTGTCGGATTTGTGGCCGATCAGCGCGCGGAACGGCGCAGCGAACAGCGGCACGGCAATCAGCAGCGCGACCAGCCATGTCGGCGTGCCAAGCTCGACCACCATCACGCGGTTCAAGGTGCCGTTGAGCAGCACCATTGCCATGCCGACGCTCACCTGAAACAGCGAAAGCCGCAGCAGGCGCGGCAGCGGCAGGTCCGCACTCGCTGCATCCGCAAACGGAAGCAGCCGGAAAACCAGCTCCGTCCAGTGCGGCCCAGGCGTGCGAACCGGACGCTTCATCCGTGCCTCACCAGCTCGAGCGCCTGCGAGGTGTAGAACCCCGACTGGATGCGCTGGGTGCGGCCGATGCTCCAGCCGTTGAGGCCTGCCAGCCGCTCGCGCAGATCGCCCTCGGCGGTTGGAACGATGGCGGGTGAACGATCGGATTTGGGGAAGAACTTGCCCACTTCGTGCATCGCGCTCAGCAGTTTGGTGCGCGGGGCGAAGGTGAACAGGATCGATCCCGTGGTGCGGCTGGCCAGCTGGGTCAGCGCATCGACGAGATCTTCGGGCTGGTAGTGGATCAGCGAGTCCATCGCGACGACATGGGCAAAGGAACCCAGTTGCGGGTCCAGCATGTCGCCCGAGCGCCAGTGGATGCGGCCATGGCCGATGAACGAAGGCGTACGTTCACGCGCGACTTCGACCAGCCCTGCGGCCACATCGATCCCGGTAACTTCCGCGCCCCGGCAAGCGGCGGCAACCGCCAGCGATCCGGTGCCGCAGCCGGCGTCGAGAATTTTGGTGCGCCTGAGGTCTGTCGGAAGCCAATCGAGCAAGGTCGCCCGCATTGCATCGCGTCCGGCCCGCACAGTCGCGCGGATGCCGGAAACCTTGGCGTCCGAGGTCAGGTCGATCCACGCCTGCCGCGCGGTGCTGTCGAAATAAGTCGCCAGCGCCTCGCGGCGGTTGTCATATTCGGAAAGGTTGCGGCTCGCCATCACTCGAACCCCAGGAAGTCGAAGATGTCGCGGTCCTTCATCGGCTGCGCGGTGGAAGGATCGACCCCCGCCCAGAGCATCGCGGCGAGGCGCAGATATTCGTCCTGTGCCGCGATCACTTCAGGATCGTCACCCATTTCGAACAAGGTGCACTTCTTGAGGCGTGAGCGGCGGATCGCATCGACATCGCGGAAGTGGGCGAGGCGCTGCATTCCGATCTTGTCGCAGAAGCGGTCGATCTCGTCGGTTTCCCGGCTGCGGTTGGCAACCACGCCTGCGAGGCGCACGTCGTAGTTCTTCGATTTGGCCGCGATCGCCGCCACGATCCGGTTCATTGCGAAGATGCTGTCAAAGTCGTTTGCGGCCACCACCAGCGCGCGTTCGGCGTGTTGCAGCGGTGCCGCAAAGCCGCCGCACACCACATCGCCCAGAACGTCGAAGATCACCACGTCGGTTTCTTCGAGCAGGTGGTGCTGTTTCAGCAGTTTGACCGTCTGGCCGACCACATAGCCACCGCAGCCGGTGCCCGCCGGAGGCCCGCCCGCCTCGACGCACATCACCCCGTTATAGCCTTCGAACATGTAGTCTTCGGGCCGCAGTTCCTCGGCGTGGAATTCGACGGTTTCGAGCACGTCGATCACGGTCGGCATCAGCTTCTTGGTGAGCGTGAAGGTGCTGTCATGCTTGGGATCGCAACCGATCTGGAGCACCCGGTGGCCGAGCTTGGAGAAGGCGGCCGACAGGTTCGACGAGGTGGTCGACTTGCCGATCCCGCCCTTGCCATAGACGGCAAAGACCTTCGCGCCCTTGATCTTGTCTGCCGGGTCAAGCGCGACCTGGACCGAACCTTCCCCGTCGGGCGGGTTGAAGCTGGATGTGGGGCTGTGAAGGTTCATGATGATCTATCCCTTGGTATTATTCAGCCGGGAACACGCCTTCGAGGCGGTCCTCCAGTTCGTCATTGGCTTCGCGCAAGGCGGCGAGCGTAGCATCGTCGGGCGCCCAAAGGTTGCGATCGCAGGCTTCGAGCAGCCGGCTGGCGACGCGGCCTGCGCTTTTCGGATTGAGGTTCGACATCCGCCGACGCATCTCGGCATCCAGCACGAAGGTCTCGGAGATCTTCTGGTACACCCAGGGCGCGACCTGACCGGTGGTGGCTGACCAGCCCAGCGTGCTGGTCACATGGCCTTCGATCTGGCGAACGCCTTCGTAACCATGTTCAAGCAGGCCTTCGAACCACTTGGGGTTCAGCGTGCGGGTGCGGGTTTCCAAATCGATCTGCTCGCCCAGCGTGCGCACCTTGGTGCTGCCGCGGGTGGCATCGAGAATATAGACCGGCGTCTCCGCCCCCTTGGCCCGCGCGACCGAGCGGGTGACGCCGCCAAGCCCGTCAACATACTGGTCGACATCATTGATGCCGAGTTCGACGCTTTCGAGGTTCTGGTAGGTAAAATCGACCGTGGCCAGCGCGCTTTGCAGCAATTCGCGCTGCTGCACCGGCTTGCCCGATACCCCGTAGGCAAAGCCCTTGTTGATCTCGAAGGCATTGGCGAGTTCATCCGGATCGGCCCAGACGCCGCCTTCGATCATCTGGTTGACGTTCGCGCCGTAAGCACCTTCGGCGTTGGAGAAGACGCGCAAGGCTGCGGTTTCGAGATCGCAGCCGTGCTTTTCCATCTGCGCCAGCGTGTGCTTGCGGACGAAATTGGCTTCCGGCGTTTCGTCTTCGGCCTGGCTGGCGAGCAGGGCTGCTTCCGCCAGCATCCGGGTCTGCATCGGCAGAAGATCGCGGAAGATGCCTGAAAGGGTCATCACCACATCGATCCGCGGACGGCCGAGTTCGGCCAGCGGGATCAGCTCCGCGCCAGCCAGACGGCCATAGGAGTCGCGGCGGGGGCGGGCGCCCATCAGCGTCATCGCCTGCGCGATCTGCACGCCTTCGGACTTCATGTTGTCGGTCCCCCACAGCACCATGGCGATGCTTTCGGGGAAGGGCTCGCCGCCATTCACATGGCGCGCAATCAGCTGTTCCGCCTGTTCGTTGCCCAAGCGGCAGGCATAGGCTGATGGCATCAGGAACGGATCGAAGCCGTGGATATTGCGGCCCGTGGGCAGCACATCGGGGTTCACCACCACATCGCCGCCGGGAGCCGGCTGGACATAGCCGCCATCCAGCGCGTGGATCAGCGCGCCCAGTTCATCGGAGGAGTCGAGCTTGGCCGCCAGCAACGCGCGCTCGGGCGTGGGGCCATCGAGGCTCCCCGCTTCCATCATCGCATCGAGCATGTCTTCACGCTCGGCACCTTGCGGGTTGCGACCGAGGACATGAAGGCCATGCGGGATCAGCGCCGCTTCCATCTCGTAAAGCCGCGCGGGCAGCTCGCCGATGTCGGCATAGGTGATGTCGAGAGCTTCGCACTGATCCGCGACGAGCTCTGCAAGGTCTGCGCGTTCGGCGGCATGATCGGCATCATCAATGGTGGTGCGCCAGCGTTCGACTGTCGCCTTCAGCTCGGTCAGACCCTTGTAGAGCCCGGCCTGCGCCAGCGGCGGCGTGAGATAGCTCACCAGCGTCGCGCCAGAGCGGCGCTTGGCCAGCATCCCTTCGGACGGGTTGTTGGCCGCATAGAGGTAGAAATTGGGCGTGTCGCCGATCAGGCGGTCCGGCCAGCACTTGCCCGACATGCCCGCCTGCTTGCCCGGCATGAATTCAAGCGCACCGTGCGTGCCGAAATGCAGGATCGCATGAGCGCCGAAATCCTCGCGGATCCAGCGGTAGAACGCGCTGAAGGCGTGGGTGGGGCTGAACGTGCCTTCGAACAGCAGGCGCATCGGATCGCCTTCGTAGCCGAAGCCCGGCTGCACGCCGACGAAGACATTGCCGAAATGCGCGCCCTGGATAAGGATGTTGCCGCCATCGGACAGCTGCTTGCCGGGGGCGGGGCCCCATGCGGCCTCGATTTCGGCAAGATGCTTTTCGCGCCGCACATGATCATCGGCAGGAATGCGGTGGGCGACATTGGCATCAGTGCCGTAGCGATCGGTGTTGCCCTTGAGCAGCGCGTCACGCATCGCATCCACGCTTTCGGGAACATCGACGGCGTAACCTTCGGCGTTCAGGCGTTGCAGCGTGGCGTAGAGCGATTCATGCACCGCCATGAAGGCAGCCGTACCGGTCGCTCCGGCATTGGGCGGGAAGTTGAACACCACGACGGCAAGCTTGCGTGTGGCACGCTCGCTGCGGCGCAACTGGATCAGTTTGACGGTGCGGGCAGCCAGCGCCTCGGCACGTTCCGGGCAGGCCTGCATCGGCCGCGCCTTGTGCGAGGCGGGGCGGGCGCAGTTGCGATCACATCCGCTGCAGCCAGCATCCGAATTGCCCGCGCGGCCGCCGAACACGCTCGGCACGGTCGAACCGTCCAATTCGGGCATGGCGACCATCATGGTGGATTCGAGCGGCAGCAGGCCTTGCGGACGATGCGCCCAGTCCTCGATCGTCTGGAACTCGATCGCATGGGCGGCGAGATAAGGCAGATCGAGCTTGCCCAGCACCTCGCGCGCAGCCTGCGCGTCGCTGTAGGCCGGACCGCCGACGAGGCTGAAGCCGGTGAGATTGACGATCGCGTCCACAGTCGGGCGGCCATCGGGACCAATAAAGAAGGCTTCGATCGCCGGGCGCGCATCCAGCCCGCTGGCAAACACCGGCACGACCTTGAGGCCAGCGGCTTCGAAAGCGGCAATCGCACCGTCATAATGGGCGCAATCGCGGCCCAACAAGTAAGACCGCAGCAGGATCAGGCCGACCGTCCCATGCTCGGCCTTGCCCGAGGGCAGCAGGCGCAGGCTTTCCGAAATGCGTTGCTGGGTGCGCGGATGATAGACCCCGGTTTCGGGATATTCGAGCGGCGCATCTGCCTTGGTGATGCCGCGGCGATACATCCGCTCACCTGCCGCGTAGCGATCGATCAGCGCGCGCACCATGGCGACCACGTTCTCGTCCGACCCCGCCAGCCAGTATTGCAGCGTCAGGAAATAGGCGCGCACGTCCTGAGCCGTGCCGGGAATGAACTTCAGCAGCTTGGGCAGGCGGCGCAGCATCTTCATCTGGCCTGCGCCCGAATTGCCGCCCGGCTTGCCATTCTTGCCCGCATTACCGCGCAGCTTCTTGAGCAGCGCCAGCGGCCCCTTGGCAGGGGCATCCATCCGGTAATTGCCCATCTTGGTCAGGCGGACGACTTCGCCCGCTGACATCAGGCACACCATCGCATCGCAATCTTCACGCCGCGCTTCGAGGCTGGGGAGGATGGCGCGGATGTGATCGTCAAGGAACAGCATCGTTGCGATGACGATATCGGCTTCGGCTATGGCAGCCTTGCAATGTTCAAGCTCGCCCGCGTCGGTGCCCCATTCGGATGCTGCGTGCAGGCTGAGATCGATACCTTCTGCCGCCAGCGCTTCCTCGGCCCGGCCAACTGCGCCCTTGAGGTGATTGTCGAGAGTGACGATCACAACCCGCACGGGCGCGCGGGGGTCCAGTGTGGAAGCGGAGGCGGCATTACCGTGCATAATGCGCCTTCGCGTCATAGAGGGTTTCAAGGTCGATCTGCCTGCGGCCTTCGGCGGCGGCGAAATTCTCGGTGTTGCGGCGGGCCTTGCCGCGCACGAAGAAGGGAATCTTCTTCAGCTCGCGCTCGGCCTCGGCCGTCCAGAGCGACCCGTCATCGTCCGCCATTGCGGGGGCTGGAATGTCTTCGACTGGCGCTTCCGACACGGCCTGAACAGCCGCCTTGCGGGGCGAGTGTGCCGCGTGGTGAGATGCGCCTGCTTCGTCGGAGAATTCGAAATCCTCGCGGAACATGGTCAGCAGGTGTTCTTCAAGACCCATGACCAGCGGGTGCACCCAGGTGTCGAAGATCACGTTGGCGCCTTCGAAACCCATCTGGGGCGAGTGGCGCGCAGGGAAATCCTGCACGTGGACCGGCGAGGAGATGACCGCGCAGGGGATGCCGAACCGCTTGGCGATGTGGCGTTCCATCTGCGTGCCGAGCACCAGTTCGGGCGCAGCGGCAGCGATGGCGTCTTCCACCGCGAGGTGATCATCGGTGATCAGCGCCTCGACCCCGCAGCGTGCAGCTTCGGCGCGGACTTCGCGGGCGAATTCGCGGCTGTAGCAGCCAAGCCCGCAGACTTCGAAGCCCAGTTCCTCACGGGCGATGCGGGCAGCGGCGACGGCGTGGGTTGCGTCGCCGAAGATGAACACGCGCTTGGAGGTCAGGTAGGTCGAATCGACCGACCGTGACCACCAGGGCATGCGGGAAGAGGTGTCGCCGAGGGCAGGCGTGGGATCTGCACCTGCCAGCTCGGCGACGTCGGCGATGAAGGAGCGGGTTGCTCCCACGCCGATAGGGATGGTCCGCACTGCGGGCTGATCGAAAGTCTTTTCGAGCCAGCGGGCGGCCTCATCTGCGATTTCGGGGTAGAGGACGATGTTGAAATCGGCATGGCCGATCCGGGTGATGTCCTCCGGGGTGGCGCCCAGCGGAGCGACGAGATTGACCTCGACGCCCAGCAGGGCAAGAATCTTGCGGATCTCGACGAGATCATCGCGGTGACGGAAGCCCAGCGCCGTGGGGCCGAGGATATTGGCACGGGCGGCGCGGCCTTCACGGGGTTCACGCACCACCGACTTGTCGGCGAGGTTGCGCACGATCTGGTAGAAGGTCTCGGCCGCGCCCCAGTTTTCTTTCCGCTGATAGCTGGGCAGTTCGAGCGGTATGACCGGGCAGGGCAAGCCCATCGCCTCGGACAGGCCGGCTGGATCATCTTGTATAAGCTCGGCGGTGCAGGACGCGCCGACAATGATTGCTTGCGGATTGAACCGGGCCACAGCCTCACGCGCGGCGTCCTGGAAGATCTGGGCGGTATCCTTGCCCAGATCGCGGGCTTCGAAGGTGGTGTAGGTGACCGGCGGGCGCTTGCTGCGACGCTCGATCATCGTGAACAGCAGGTCCGCATAGGTATCGCCCTGCGGTGCGTGCAGCACGTAATGGAGCTTCTCCATCGCGGTTGCGACACGCATCGCGCCGACGTGCGGGGGGCCTTCATATGTCCAGACAGCCAGTTGCATCGCCTACACCTCCAGCATGTCACGGCGCCGCAGCGGCCGGGCAAAGAGTTCGGCAAGATCGGCGGCCTGGTCGAAGCCATGGATCGGCGAGAAGACGAGTTCGATCGCCCACTTGGTGGTGAGACCTTCGCCTTCGAGCGGGTTGGCAAGGCCAAGACCGCAGACGGTGATATCGGGCCGGTCAGCACGCACGCGGTCAAGCTGGCGTTCGACATGCTGGCCTTCTGACAGGCGCACATTGGGACCGAACCGGTCAAGCTCGCGCGCCAGATGCGCGCGGTGCAGATAGGGCGTGCCGACTTCGACCAGCTCCATGCCCAGTTCGTCCTGCAGGAAGCGCGCAAGCGGCACTTCGAGCTGCGAGTCGGGCAGGAAGGTGATGCGCTTACCTTCAAGCTGCGGGCGCAGATTGGCGAGCGCGCGTTGGGCGCGGGCGCGACCCGGTGCGATAACTTGCTCGGTCAGGGCCGGGTCGATCCCGAACTCCAGCGCGGCAGCACGCAGCCAATCGGTCGTGCCGTCGACGCCGAACGGGAACAGTGCTTCGATCCGCTGGGCGCCGCGACCTTCGAGCGCCATCGCGGTTTCGCCCAGGAAGGGCTGGGCCAGCAGGTAGCGGGTGTTCGGACCAACGCCCGGCAGATCGCGGGCATTGCGCGCCGGCAGACAGCCGACCTTGGCGATACCCATTTCGGCAAACAGCCGCAGGAACTGGTCTTCGACGATATCGGGGAGGCTGCCGACAATCAGCAGCTCCTTGGGCGCATCGGCGGGCAGGGCGGGCATTACCGGCACCAGCGCTGACAGGCAGGCATCTTCGCCTTGCGTAAAGGTCGTCTCGATCCCGCTGCCGGAATAGTTGAGGATCCGAACGCGCGGCATATGCACCGCACCGAGGCGTTGTGCAGCCTTGGCGAGATCGAGCTTGATCACTTCCGAAGGGCACGATCCGACAAGGAACAACGTCTTGATGTCCGGGCGGCGTTCGAGCAGGCGGTTCACCACCCGGTCCAGCTCGTCCTGCGCATCGACCATGCCGGCGAGGTCACGCTCTTCCATGATGGCCGTGGCAAAGCGGGGCTCGGCGAAGATCATCACGCCCGCCGCCGATTGCAGCAGGTGAGCGCAGGTGCGCGAGCCGACCACGAGGAAGAAGGCGTCCTGCATCTTGCGGTGCAGCCAGATGATTCCGGTGAGTCCGCAGAATACTTCGCGCTGGCCGCGTTCACGCAGCACAGGGCGGGCCTGTTCACTGGAGATGCGGTCGACCGGGCGATCAGCGGCGGCAAGCTCGGCCGCACAGCCGTCAAGGATGGCCGCGACGCTCATGCTGCCACCGCCGTGCTCGAAAGGCTGCCCTGAAGCCGCGCCATCCGCAGTTTCCAGATGAATTGCCCGGCATTAATGACATAGGCAGCATAACCGGACAGGGCGATCAGCATGCGCTGTTCCATCGTGCCGATTCCGCCCAGCAGCATCACCAGATAAAGGGTGTGCAGCGCCAGCACGAGCATCGAGAACACATCTTCCCAGAAGAAGGCATCGGCAAACAGCCATTTGCCGAACACGACCTTTTCCCAGATCGAGCCGGTGATCATGATGGTGTAGAGTACCAGCGTCTTGATCACGATCGAGACGTCAGCGGCCCATGCGCCTTCACCGGTGGTAAGCGTGCGGATCACCAGGCCGAGGCTGACAAGAAACACCGCGAACTGCAGCGGGGCCAACACGCCCTGCACCAGCGTCCAGACCGACTCGTCGCGCCTTTTCCGCTCTTCAGCAGTGTAAAGTGCGTAGGTCTTGCCCCTCGCTTGGCCCGCCCCTTTCACCGTGGTTCCAGGTTCGACCGGGGATGTTGGATCCGTCCGAGTCATTTGATGCGTTAGCCTTTTCTCTCAGAATCGGAGATTACCCTTTCCAACTTGAGTGTCAACTAGATTGGACGTTTAGTTTTGTTGACGATTTGAGATTCCCCCGTAAGGTCGTTTGCGCCATGACCGAAAAAAGCGTATCTAAGAGTCGCTGGCTTTTCGGGATCATGGCCATGGCCGTTTCGGATGGGGCGGCCACTACCTCCTGCGGAAGGTTCGTCCGCACGACCTGGGAGGGTCTAGGGAATGGGAGAGTCGAAGGCTTCGAGCATGTTCGGTGCAGGATCGGCGGTCTTGCGGGGCGTGATTTCCGCGCCGCTTGAGGCTGTGAGGCGTCGCAGTACGAACGCCAGCCCCGATCATCCCGACTCCGTCAACGCCATCATCGAGAGCGAGATTATCCCTCGCCTGCTCATGGCTCATACCAGCAGCGAAGGCCGGCCACGGGCGCATCGATCGCGAAGCATTACCCTGGAAGAAGCCTCGCGCTTTGCCGTTCTGCCGCTCCGCCTTGAGGCGGCAAGCCTGCTCGAAGAGGTCGATGCCTTCATTGCCAAAGGCGCGAGTGTCGAGACAATCTGCCTCGATCTTCTCGCTCCCGCAGCCCGCAAGCTGGGCGAGATGTGGGATAATGACGAGTGTGATTTCCTCGATGTTACAATGGGTTTGTGGCGATTGCAGGAAGTGATGCGCGAAGTCGCCGCGCGGTCTCCCGCAGCACTGGGCGGGATGAGTCTGCCTTACACCGCGCTGTTCTCGCCGATGCCGGGCGACCATCACAATTTCGGTACGCTGATGATCGAGGAAGTCTTCGCCCGTGGCGGCTGGCGCAGCGAAGCGCTGGTCAAGCCCGAGCGGCGCGAGCTGCTCGACCGGCTCGCTCGTCAGCCCTTCGACCTGCTAGGATTGACGCTCGGACGCGATTGTCCTAGCGCGGCCCTGGCCAATCTGATCAAGGCTGTGCGCAACGTTTCGGCAAACCCGCACATCGTTGTGCTGGTCGGCGGACGAATGATCAACGAAAATCCCGGAGTTGCGATCGACGTGGGCGCTGATGGAACAGGAGCGGATGCACTGGCCGCGCTCGAACTTGCAAATGCCCTCGTGAAGTCCGCCGCCGCTCGTGATCTGAACCTGCTGTAGGTTCGACTGGCCATGCTCACGCGCAAACACAGTATCGAAGGCAAGCACCCGTTCGGGAAGGCTGCCGAGCTGTTCGACACACTCGATGCTGATGCGGCGATGAAGCTGGCAATGGTCGCTGGCGACGTAACGCTGGTGCTCGACGATACCGGCACAATCCTCGATGCGGCCTTCGATCCGCGCGAATTCCCCGCCTTTTCGAACTGGGTCGGGACCAACTGGATCGAGACCGTCACGGACGAAAGTCGCCCGAAAATCATGGAGATGCTTGCCGCTGCACGGCGCGGCGAGGTGCAGCACTGGCGGCAGGTCAACCACCCGTCGCGCGAAGGCGATGTGCCGATCCGCTATGCCGTGCTGAGCGTCAATGGCGGCGAGCATCGCATCGCTTTCGGGCGCGATTTGCGTGAAGCGGGCAAGCTCCAGCAGCGCCTGCTGCAAGTCCAGCAATCGCTTGAGCGTGACTATCTGCGGATGCGCCAGCTTGAAGCGCGATACCGGATGCTGTTTGAACGGTCGACCGAACCGGTGATGATCGTCGAGGCCGGCACGCTGCGCATCCGCGAGGCAAACCCGGCGGCGCATATGCTCGTCGGCGCCCGCACTGGCGGCTTGCCGGGCAAGAAGCTGCTGACTTTCATCGACAAAAATTCGCATGATGCCGTGCAGTCGCTCGTTGGCGCGGCGCTGGTTTCGGATACGGTCAGCCCGGGGCGGATCCGCATTGCCCGGGGCGCGCGCGAGGTGATGGCTTCGGTCAACGGCTTTACCCAGGATCGCGGCCAGTTCCTGCTGGTCCGGCTCGTTCCCGCCAGCGACCGTCCTGCGCCGGAATCCTCGCCCGTACTGGCCCTGGTTGACCAGATGCCGGACGCCTTCGTTGTGGCTGACAGCAATCTCGAAATCGTCACCGCCAACGCCGCATTTGTCGAGCTTCTTCAAGCGGCTAGCGTCGATCAGCTGCGTGGACGGCATTTGTCGGAATGTATCGGCCGGCCGGGAATCGACCTTGACCTTATCGAAGGCCAGATCGACCAGCACGGGGCGGCCCGCAATGTCGCAACGATCCTGAGGGTCGGTCACGATGTCGATGGCGAAGCGGTTGAATTGTCTGCCGTTCGTACCTCGGGCGAGGATGGCTATTATGCCTTCGTCATCCGCCCGATCGGCCGCCGCCTGCGCGATCTGCCGCCGGGTGCGCAGGACCTTCCCCGCTCGGTCGAACAACTGACCGATCTGGTCGGGCGTATGTCCTTGAAAGATATCGTGCGCGAGAGCACCGATCTGATCGAACGCCTCTGCATTGAGGCGGCGCTGTCCTACACCTCGGACAACCGTGCTTCGGCAGCGGAGATACTCGGCCTGTCGCGCCAGAGCCTCTATTCCAAGCTGCATCGCTACGGCCTCGGCAACCTGGCAGGCGACGGCGAGTAAGCCTTCGATTGCCGGATTTGGCGCCCATTGGAAGCGCCTGTTTTGCAACTCTCCAATGCACCCCTCCGGCCCACTCCTGACGAGTGGTTTGGAGGCTGCTGGAGTCGGCCAAGCCTCCGGTAAGGCGCGGCTCACGAAAATGCCCCGATTTGGTAAGTGTCAAGCCAATGGACATGTCTCAAATGGACATGGTTTTGTCCGCGTTTACGATTTTGAACGTAAAAATCGGGTGATCGGCCAGATATAGTGTCAAAACAATTTGACGCTTTATGCTGTCAGGCATAGCCTCAGTCTATGGAGCACTCGGTACCCTCGACTCGCACCGTGCCCAACCCGGCACCTGCTCCGGCTGTGCGCCCTGGTCTTGTCCCGCGACCGCGGGTCGTGCTTGAACTCCTCAAGCCCATCACCTGGTTCCCGCCGATGTGGGCCTTCATGTGCGGCGCCGTTTCGTCTGGCGCGGGACTTGAGGGTCGCTGGTGGTTTGTGGCGGGCGGCGTTTTGCTGGCCGGGCCGCTGGTCTGCGGCACCAGTCAGGCAGTCAACGACTGGTTCGATCGCCACGTCGATGCCATCAACGAGCCGCAACGCCCTATCCCCTCGGGCAGAATGCCGGGCCGCTGGGGGCTCTATATCGCGATTATTGCCACGCTGATCTCGGCCGGCGTGGGCTGGCTGCTCGGGCCACTGGTGTTCATCGCCGCGCTGGTGGGGCTCGCCTTTGCCTGGGCCTATTCCGCCCCGCCGCTGCGTTTCAAGGCCAATGGCTGGCTCGGTCCGCTGGTGTGCGGGCTGACTTACGAAGGGTTGAGCTGGTTTACCGGCGCGGCTGTCATGCTTGGCGCGATGCCCTCTGCCCATGTGATTGCGGTGCTGGTGCTCTATTCACTGGGCGCGCACGGGATCATGGTGCTTAACGACTTCAAGGCGGTCGAAGGCGATCGCCAGACCGGCCTGACGTCGCTCCCGGTTGTGCTGGGCGTGGGCGCGGCTGCAAAGCTTGCCTGCCTTACTATGGCAGCAGCGCAAATGGTGGTGATCGCGCTGCTGGCGGCGTGGGGCCTGATGCTTTCGGCTGTGGTCGTAACCGTCGTGCTGGTGGCGCAAATCGCCGCAATGCCCAAGCTGCTCCGCGATCCGGCCAAATATGCGCCTTGGTATAATGGCGTCGGCGTGACGCTCTATGTTCTGGGGATGCTGGCAGCAGCGCTCGGCCTCGGGGGCTATATCTGATGCACGCGCCGCTCGCCTCGGCCACGAAGACCAAGGCCGGGTTCGGCTGGTTCGCAATTGTACGGATCGGGTTGGTGCAGGCGTCCATCGGCGCGCTGGTCATGCTGGCGACGACCGTGCTGAACCGCGTGATGGTGGTTGAACTGAAACTGCTTGCGGCGATCCCTGCGGGGCTAGTGGCATGGCACTATGCTGTGCAGCTCGGCCGGCCTTTGTGGGGGCATGCCTCGGACAAGGGCGGCAGCCGGACGGTGTGGATCGTCGGCGGGCTGGCGGTGCTGGCGGCAGGCGGACTGCTTGCAACCCAGGCGACCTTGATGATGGATGCGTCCTTCAACGCCGCTTTCGCGCTGGCGGTGCTGGCCTATGCCCTGATCGGCATGGGCGTGGGCGCGGGCGGCACTTCGGCGCTCGCATTGCTCGCAAGCGGAGTCGCGCCTGAACGGCGCGCGGCCGCGGCGGCGGTGACCTGGATCATGATGGTCGCCGGCATTGTTGTCTCGGCGATCACGGTCGGCGAATTGCTGAAACCCTATTCGCCCGAACGCTTGATGTGGGTGGCTGGCGGCCTTGCGCTGGCGACAGTCTCGCTGACCGTTGTGGCGACTTTCCGGCTCGAACGGCAGGCGGGCCGATTTGGCCATGCCGCGTCATCCGAGGCCGCGCCCGATTTTCGCGCTGCACTGGCCGAAATCTGGAACGAGCCCGCCGCGCGGCGCTTCACGGTGTTTATCTTCGTTTCGATGATCGCGTTCTCGATGCAGGATCTGATCCTCGAACCCTTTGCCGGGCTGATCTTCGGTCTGACACCGGGGGAATCGACCCAGATGGGTGGGCAGCACCAAGGCGGCATCCTGATCGGCATGATCATCACCGGGATCGGTGGCAGTGCCTTTTCCGGCAAGCGGCCTGATGGGCTGCGGATCTGGGTGGTCTGCGGCTGCCTATTGTCCGCAGTCGGCCTCGGCGCGCTGGCGCTGGCGGCGGTCGCCGGGCCGGGCTGGCCGCTCGGGGCGAATGTATTTGTGCTGGGGCTGGGCAATGGCATCTTCGCCGTTGCGGCGATCGGCGCGATGATGGGACTTGCAGGGGCTGGTGCTAACACCCGGGAGGGCGTCCGTATGGGCGTGTGGGGTGCAAGCCAGGCGATTGCCTTCGGGCTCGGCGGCCTGACCGGGGCGGTCGGCGTCGATTTTGCGCGCCGCGCGCTGGGCGATGACGGCGCGGCCTTCCAGCTCGTCTTCACCATCGAGGCGGCGGCATTTGTGCTCGCTGCGTTGCTGGCCATCAAAGCTACCGGAGGCGCCGCGCTGCGGGCCCATCAGACAAATCAGCAGAGGCCAGCAGGGGCCGGGGAGATGTTCGCATGAACCAGACAATCTATGATGCCGTCATCATCGGCGGTGGGCCTTCCGGTTCCACGGCCGCAACCGATCTGGCGCTGGCGGGCCATTCGGTCCTGCTGATCGAGCGCGGTGGACGCATCAAGCCCTGCGGCGGCGCAATCCCGCCGCGGCTGCTCGCCGATTTTGACATTCCCCAAAGCCTGCTGGTCGCCAAGGCGCGCTCGGCCCGGATGATCGCGCCGTCGGGCCGTGCGGTGGATATGCCTGTGGGCGAGATCGGCTATGTCGGCATGGTCGACCGTGAGGAGTTCGACGAATGGCTGCGGGAACGCGCGCGCCACTCGGGCGCGGAACGCCTGACCGCCACCTTCGAGAAGATCGATCGCGATGACAAAGCGCACCCCATCGTCACCTTCCGCCGCACCCGCGGCGGGCCGCTGGAAAGCGTGCGCGCCCGCGTGGTGATCGGCGCGGACGGCGCCCGTTCGGCCGTGGCCAAGCAATGCCTTGTCGGCGCGGAACGCATTCCTTGCGTCTTTGCCTATCACGAGATCATCAAGTCCCCGCCGCGCAATTCCGAACAGTTCGACGCCTCGCGCTGCGATGTCTATTATCAGGGCCGCCTTTCGCCCGATTTCTACGCCTGGGTCTTCCCCCACGGGGACACCGCGAGCATCGGCGTGGGCAGCGCCAACAAGGGATTTTCGCTGCGGGGCGCGATCGCCACCATTCGCGATGATCTGGGGCTGGAACGCTGCGAGACCCTGCGCCGCGAAGGTGCGCCGATCCCGCTTAAGCCGCTGAAGCACTGGGACAACGGGGCGGACGTGATCGTCGCCGGTGATGCCGCAGGCGTGGTCGCGCCGGCTTCGGGCGAGGGGATCTACTACGCAATGGTCGGCGGACGCCTGGTGGGAGAGTCCTGTGCGGCCTTCCTCAGGACCGGCGATGCCAAACAGCTGCGATCGGCGCGCAAGGCCTTCATGAAGGAGCACGGCAAGGTGTTCTGGGTGCTCGGGATGATGCAGTATTTCTGGTATTCGTCCGACAAGCGCCGCGAACGCTTCGTTACCATGTGCGACGACAAGGACGTGCAGGAGCTGACCTGGCAGGCCTATATGCACAAGAAGCTGGTGCGCGCCAAACCGCTGGCGCACATCAAGATCTTCCTCAAGGACACCGCGCACCTGCTTGGCCTGAGGCCTGCTACCTGACAGGTCGCGCGGTGCTGGCCATTGCAGGTTGCCGGGCGCAACTCTAAGCTGCTGTCGATGAACCGGATGATGATCATTCCCGTGACCGTTGCGACGGTTGCGGCGCTGTGTGTTGCAGCCCTTGGCGCGACCGTGACCGACCTTGGCCCATGGTATCAGGCGCTCGCCAAACCCGACTGGAATCCGCCTGATGTGGTGTTCCCGATGGGGTGGACAGTCATCTACGCACTGATCACCGTCGCCGGGATAACAGCCTGGCGCGCCGCGCCTACGTCTGCCGCTGCAGAATGGGTGCTGGGCCTGTTCGCGCTCAACGGCTTTCTCAATATCAGCTGGAGCCTGATCTTCTTCCGCCTCCAGCGGCCCGACTGGGCCCTCTATGAGCTGGTGGCCCTGTGGCTCTCGATCCTCGCAATGATCGTATTTTGCGGACGGTTTTCGCGCAGCGCCGCGCTGCTGCTGGTGCCCTACCTCGGGTGGGTGAGTTTTGCCGGGGCGCTGAACTGGGCCGTGGTGCAGCTTAACGCGCCCTTCGGCTGAGGCTGATCACCGAGCGAAGGCGAATGGCGAAGGGAAGGGGCCGGGCATGGCAGGCGGAGGTCTCGCTGAAATCCTGTTTGAAAGCGGTCATGCTGCCGATGTGATCCTCGGCGTGCTGGCGATCGAGGCGGTGTGGCTGCGCGACTGGCGCCGCTGGAGCTACCGGCGGATTGCCGGGTTGCTCGGTCCTGCCGTGCTGATCGTGATCGGTCTGCGTGCGGCGATGGTCGGGGCTGACTGGTGGTGGATCGCGCTGCCGCTGGCCGCGTCCTTGCCGCTGCATCTGATGGATCTGCGCAGCCGTCTCGCGGCTGACAATCCGGACTAAGGTCCGCCGGTTCGATCCCGCACCGCTCCAGACCCCTGAATGAGAAAAACCCGGCCGGACCGTGAGGTCCGCGCCGGGTTTTTGTTGTGTACTGGGTGGGAGAGGCCGGGCCATAAAGGCCCGGCCCGCTCTCAGTTTCCAGCGGATGCCTGGGCAGCGCCGGTCGGATTGTAGTTGATCGTATCCGGAGCGTAGTAGTGCTCCTGCGCCCACAGGTACCAGTTGTCGACCACTGTGCCGGTCAGCAGGATGCCGATCCCGCCGGTCAGCGTGGTAAGAACTGCGAACCACCAGGCCCACCGGTGGATGGATTCAAAGCTTGCATTGAAGCCCATCACCCAGCGCCAGAACAGCGCACCACGTTCGGCAGCCGTACCGCGATCGGTAATCTGCTCGATCTCGCGTTCCCCGCCATAACGGCCGAGCGCCAGGATCGTCGCACCGTGCATCGCGAACAGCACTGCCGACCCGTAAAGGAAGACAATCGAGAGCGCGTGGAACGGATTGTAGAACAGGTTACCGTAGACCAGCGAGAAGTTGTTGGTCCAGTTGAGGTGTTCGAAGATGCCGAACGGCACGGCTTCCGACCAGCTGCCCATCAGCATCGGGCGGATGAAGCCCAGCACCAGATAGAGCCAGATCGCCGAGGCAAAGGCCCAGGGAATGTGCATCCCCATGCCCAGCGCCTTGGCGCGGGTGTATGTACGCACCCACCACAGGAGGATCGAGACAGTCAGGCTGAAGCCTGCGAGGATCCACCAGCCGCCCTTCTCCAGAGGGACGAAGGGGCTGAAGCCGTATTCCGGGCCCGGAGGCGCGAGATAGAGCCAGAAGAACTCGCGCATGAAGCCCTGCGGGCTCCAATTGACCTGCGCCCAGAAGTTGAGCCCGATGATCATGATCGCCAGCCCACCGAAGGCGAGGCTGAGCAGGCCAGTCCAGCCGAGATAGACCGGGCCGAGCTGCGCCTGTCCAAGCTTGCCCATCCAGTAGTTGTGGGTGGTGAACGGCAGGCGTTCTTCGCTGCCGTCGAGGTGCGGGACGCCCATTTCGGCCGGCCCTTGCACTTGCACCTGTGTGAAAATGTTCTGATAAGTCGCCATGGTTCAGGTGCTCCTTACGACCAGATCGGGATCTTCTTCCAGAAATCCCAGAATTCGATCCAGCTGCCGACATACAGAGTGCCGGAAATGACGATGCAGATGGCGCTCCAGAACCCGGCATTGAGCGCCAGGAAGAGTCCCACCCGGTGAATGCCGAGCGTGCCGACCGAATAGCCGATGAAGTCACGGAAATAGGTGTCTTCGTATTCAGGCGACTTGACGTCGGTGCCCCCGCTCGGATTGACCGCCGACAGCACCAGACCGCCATGCAGAGCAAGCGCGAGACAGTTCGTGAAGAAGAACGTGATCGCGAGCATGTGCACAGGGTTGTAGTGGAAGTTGCCGAAGGCGTAGCCGACGTTCGAGACCCACTCGAGGTGCGTCCAGATACCGTAGGGGAAGCCGTTGCCCCATGCGCCCATCCACAAGGGGCGGATCACATTGAGCGATACATAGGCGAATACTGCAACGCTGAAGGCGATCGGCACATGGTAGCCCATGCCGAGCTTGCGCGAGATTTCAGCCTGCCGCAGCACCCAGGAGCCAAAGGCTACCACAGCGCAACAAGTGATGATCTGCCAGTATCCACCCTGCGCCATAGGCGCGAGGCTGAGGCCATATTCGATCGGTGGCGGATTGATCGAAATGAGCCAGGGGTTGAGTGTCGGACCTTGTGTCGCAGCGGCGAAGATCAGCGCGGTGCCAAGCAAGGCGCTGATTGCCGTCGTCACTCCAAAGAATCCGACATAAAACGGCCCGACCCAGAAGTCGAAAAGGTCGCCGCCGATTAATGTGCCACCGCGAGTGCGGTATTTCCGCTCGAAACTAAGGAGCGCCATAGGTCCATCCTTCCCGCCTGAGCGGCGGGTGCTTGAATTGATCGAAAGAGTGTTAGGAGGCAGGCAGGCGAACCTGCCCCCTCACATTCGACCAGGTACTATCCTGCCGCCGGAGCTTCCGACGATTCGATAGCGGCCTGTGCCGGCGCAGCACCGGCGTCTTCGAGCCAGTTGTACTTGTCGGTGCTGAGCAGGATGAAGTGGATGGTGAACGCCAGCACGGCGAGACCAACGTGAAGCGCAACCAGGGCGCGGCGGATGTCAAAGTAGAACCAAACTCTCCACATGGGGAATTCCTTCTTTAGTGTCAGGATTACGGCTTAAGCCAAAGGCCGCCGGATAACCGGGGACTCTCAGCCAAACGTCCGCAGTGGATTAGAGCGGCAGCCAGGGCTTGTTGGCCCAAAGCAGTGCATGGGCGACAAGCGCGATCACCACGTACAGGGTGAAGGTGCCCATGAAGCCCTTGTGGATTTCCTGAGCCTCTTCAGGCGTCAGATGAGTTCCGATACGTTCGTTCATCGGGTTTTCTCCGTTCAGTTGGGTGTGATTGAGAGCCCGAAAGCTCCCGTCGGCATCCCCGCGTGATCCCCCACGTGGATTGGAGAGCCCCCTCGAAGGGGGCATGGGCTTGTGCCGTCGCGGTAACGAACCGCAGCGGCGACAAAGGGTTGGGGCGGTTGAGCATCATCATGCTCCCGCACCTTCGAGCAGCGCCTCTGCAAGGCAGTCTGCCGTAACTGTTTCAGCGCCGCGGCTGCGCGCGGTCCGCTCTGCCGCATCGCGCAGGCGCTTGGCGGCGGAAATCCGGATCAGCACCGGCTGGGCTTCGACAAGATCGTCGAGCTTGGCCTTGGCGTCATTGTCCCAGGTCAATTGGGCTTCATTGCGCGCTGGCGTCGCCTCGACCTTGTCCATTTCCGTGCCGAGCGGCAGGATGTGGAACAGGGCATCGAACAGCGCATTGCACACTTCCTGCACCAGGTAAGTCGCGCCCGAATAGCCCATGAAGGGTGTGCCCGTGTGGCGGCGGATGGCCGCGCCGGGGAAGCTTGCAGGGATGTACATTCCGCGCGCTCCGCACTCGGCCATGTACATGCGCTCGTTATAGCTGCCGAACATCACCAGCGGCGGGTTGGCCTTGATCGCGGCGCGCACCTGCTCGTTGATGGGCTTGACCCCGGCGCAGCGCGAGAATGCCAGTGCGCATGGCAGACCCATATCGCCTTCAAGGAACTGGCGGATCCCGCGCGCATAGGTCTCATTGGCGACGATGCCGAAGCTCGCGGTGCCGAAGAAATCCTGCGTTACAGAACGCCACAAGTCCCACAGGGGCTTGATGGTGGTGTGCTTTTCGCGCTCGATAAAGGGTTCCGGATCGAGGCCCAGTTCCGCTGCCAGAGCGCGCAGGAATTTCGTGGTCTGGGTGAGACCAATTGGGGCCTGGAAATAGGGCCGTTCCAGCGTTTCACACAGGTTGCGGCCGAATTCGCGGTAGAGGCAGACATTCGCGTCGGCTGAACCGAGCTTGGAAATGTCGGCAAGGTGGGTGCCGAGCGGGAATACGACGCCCACTTCTGCGCCGATACCTTCGATCAGGCGGCGGATTTCGGCCAGATCGCTCGGCATGTTGAACATGCCATAGCTGGGGCCGATGATGTTGACGCGGGGCTTCTCGCCTTCCTTGCGCTCGCGCGGGGCGGGCATCTTCTTGGGTCCGAATTCGGTCCACAGCCACGTCAGCGCGCGGTCTGCCGATTGCCACTGATCTTCATCGATGGTGCGCGGCAGGAAGCGCTTGATGTTGGTGCCTTCGGGCGTGACGCCGCCGCCGATCATTTCAGCGATGGAGCCGGTGACGACCACGGCGGGAAGTTCGGGGTCGAGCGTCTTCCACGCCCGCTTCATTGCGCCTTCGGTGCCGGTCTTGCCGAGCTCTTCCTCGCCAAGGCCGGTGACGACGATGGGGAGCTCATGTGGGGGCAGCGCGTCAGTGTAGTGAAGCACAGAAGTGACAGGGAGGTTCTCGCAGCCCACGGGGCCGTCGATGATGACCTGCAGACCCTTCACGGCAGTGAAAACGTAGGTTGCGCCCCAATATCCGCCGGCGCGATCATGGTCGAGAACAAGGGTCATGATCCCACCGCCTCGGACGCCTTGCGCGCCGCTTCGTTGAGGGCCGCATATTTCTTGCGGAACTTGGGCCGGTCGACGGGGAGCTCTTCCCACACGCCGGCGGCATGTTCTGTGCCGACGCCTTCGAAGAAATCGCGCATCGCATCGAAGCGCGCCTTGTTGCCCATCGCGGCGTTGATCACCGTGGCCAAGCTGCCAGCGCCGGCCGGACCCATCAGCGGACGGGCCGAGATGAGGTTGGTGAAATACAGCGAGGGGATCGCGCGCGATTTGGCGTGCTGCACGACCGGGGTGGTGCCGATAGCAAGATCGGGGCGGTATTCGTCGACCGCGGCAATGTCTTGCTCAAGGCTGGCGCGGAATTGCACATGCACGCCGCGCGCTTCGAGCCATTCGCGGTCGGCATCCGACCACTTCGTGCGCGGGCAGGCGCTGCCGACATAGGGCACTTCAGCGCCGCTTTCGATCAGCAGGCGAGCCACCAGCAGCTCCGAGCCTTCATAGCCCGAGACCGTGATCCGGCCCTTGATCGGCATCTTGGCAATCGCGCCCTTGCAGGCGGCGATCATCGCGTCCTTGACCGCGTCGACCTGGGCTTGCGGCAGGCCCATCGTATCGCCGATGGCTTGCAGCCAGGCGGCCGTGCCGTCGGCGCCCACCGGGGCCGAGCCGATGACCGGGCGGCCTGCGGCTTCGAATTCGCGGATGCTCGCGGTGTAGAAAGGGTGGATCGCAGCGACGACCGAGCAATCGAGCGCGGCATAGAGCTCGCGCCATTCGCGGGTCGGGACCACGGGGCCAGCGGCGAGGCCGAGGGGTTCGAGCATCTGCCCGATCACCACCGGATCAGCCGGGAACATTTCGCCAAGCAGTGCGACGCTGGGACGATCCGAGCGTTCGCGCGGCGCGGCGACGGGGCCAGCCATCACTTCTTCGCGGGCATAGGCGAGCATCGCGCCGGCGAGCACGTCTTTCGCCTCTGCGTGCGTGGGGATGCCGAAGCCCGGCACGTCGATGCCGATAATCCGCACGCCGTTGATCGCCTTGCCCAGCAACCGCAGCGGCACGCCGCTGGCCGTGGGGACGCACAGGTTGGTCACCACAATGGCGTCGTAATTCTCAGGATCGGCGAGGCCTTCGACCGCTTCCTTGATGTCCTCGAACAGCTTTCCGGTCACGAGCGTTTCGCTGGAGAACGGCACATAGCCCACGGTGCGGCGTGCGCCGTAGAAGTGCGAGGTGAAGGTCAGGCCGTAAACGCAGCAGGCCGAGCCCGAGAGTACGGTCGCGGTGCGCCGCATTCTCAGGCCCACCCGAAGCGAACCGAAAGCCGGACACATCGACTGCGGCTGGTCATGCGGACCCACCGGATAGTCGGCGGCATATTGATCGAGGATGTCGCTTTTGCCCGCCGCCCGTGCGGCCTCGGACATGGTGTCCTTCGACGCGCAGCCGCCTTCCGTAGGAGCCGAGCCAAGCTCGATCCGGTCGGGGGCGCGTGATGCCGGGGGGGAGAAAGCGTCGCTCATCGCATCAGGCCTCGTCGTAGATCACTTCGAGGGTGGGCTTGGTCTCATAGACCCCGCCGCGCATGTCGGCCTGAGTCGCGGGGACCAACTCGACATTGCCGCCGGTCTGATCGGGGCTGAACAGGCCGAGCAATCCGTCCTGCGAAAGCGGGGTGGGGCGCAGCGGCGGAGCCTCGGCGACGTTGATCGCGAGTTCTTCGAACAGGCTCGCCCATTCGCCACCGGGGATCCCGATGATCTGATAATTGGCGCTCTTGCGGCGGATATCCTCGTTGGCAGGGATCGCGGTAAGCACCGGGATGCCGACTGCCTCGGCGAAGGCCTTGGCCTCACCAGTGCCGTCATCCTTGTTCACGATCATGCCGGCCACGCCGACATTGCCGCCCATCTTGCGGAAATATTCGACCGCCTGGCAGACATTGTTGGCGACATAGAGCGATTGCAGATCGTTCGATCCGACCACGATAACCTTCTGGCACATGTCGCGGGCGATCGGCAGGCCGAAGCCGCCGCACACCACGTCGCCGAGGAAATCGAGCAGGACGTAATCAAAACCCCAGTCGTGGAAACCGAGCTTTTCGAGCAGTTCAAAACCGTGGATGATCCCGCGACCGCCGCAACCGCGCCCGACTTCAGGGCCGCCGAGCTCCATCGCGAAGACGCCGTCACGCTGGAAGCACACATCCTCGATGCGCACTTCCTCACCCGCCAGCTTCTTGGCCGAAGAGGTTTCGATGATGGTCGGGCAGGACTTGCCGCCGAACAGCAGGCTGGTGGTGTCGGACTTGGGATCACAACCGATCAGCAGCACACGCTTGCCCTGCTGGGCCATCATGTAGCTGAGGTTGGAAAGTGCAAAGCTCTTGCCCGAGCCGCCCTTGCCGTAAATCGCGATGACCTGCGTTTCGCTCTTCACCTCGCCGGTATGCACCGGATCGGGCTCGTGATTGGCTTCCTCACGCAGGGCAGCGGCTTGATCTTCCAGGGTTCGGGTATCGAGCACAGACATCAGCATTCGCTCCAATCGAGAACCATTTTGAGACAGTCGGGGTCGGTGAAGGCCTGCGGATAGGCGTCGAGCGCCTCGCCTGCCGGTCGCCGGTTGGTGACGAGGCCCTTCAGATCGAGCCTCCCACATTCGATAAGCGCCCGCGTTTCCGCGAGATCGCCGGGCTGCCATTCGGCTGCCACCCGGAAATGCGCTTCACGCATGAAGGCAGCGGGGAAGGCGAAACTCACCCGCTCGGAATAGAAGCCCGCCAGCACGATCTCGCCACCCTTGGCCAGCCGCATGATCAGATCGTCGATCAGCCCGGCATCGCCGCTGGCGTCATAGATCGCGTGATAATCGCGGCGCTCGTCCGTGGCCGGGTCGATCGCTGCATAGCCGGCTGCGCCAAGGCGGCGGGCGGGGTTGGTTTCCCACACGGTCGGAGCCGCGCCGCCCAACGCCAGCGTCAGGCGGGCGAGCAAGCGGCCCAGCACGCCGTGGCCAATGATAAGGTCAGGCAGTGCCTCGCGCCGGGCAAAGCCGCCCTTGATTGCGTGGAGCGCCGTAGCGGCCAGTGCGCACAACACACCGGATTCGCCGAGATGTTCAGGGATCGGCAACGCACGGGCCGAGGGGACGATAACCCGCTTGGCCGTGCCACCGAAAAGTCCGCGCGCATCGGTGTAGCAATTGGCGCCGGGGACAAACACCCAGTCGCCGATCCGTCCACGCGCTTCGATGCCCGCATCAATGATCCGGCCGACCGATTCGTAACCTGGCACCAGCGGATAACCAAGGCCGGGGAAGGGCGGCATCCGCCCGGTAAACAACAACTTTTCGGTGCCCGTGCTGATCCCGCTGTAAGCGATTTCTACCAGCACATCCGACGCTTCCACCGGCTTCATCTCAAGCGCGCGGAGAGCGATGCGCTCCGGTGCTTCAAGGATGACGGCCAGGGTGTTCATTGTGTCGGTCTCTCCGAGAATCTTGCGATACATTAACTGAGTCGAAAACTCAGCTGCTGCGTTCTCCCGAGTGTTTGCTACGCCTTACGTCATACACTGTCAAATTTTTTGGACAAGTTTCCGTCAGGCGTGGGCGATGATCACACTTGCGTTAACCGGTTGCGCGGTTGCGACGACTTGAGTGCGGGTGAATCCTGCCGCACGGCACATGGCGGTGATTTCGGCGGGGCTGCGAGGGCGGCCCGAGCCCATTGCCCACAGGTAGAGCCCGAAAAACGCCTCCCCCATCGGTTCGGCGCCGGGAATCCGGGCCATCGGTTCGGCAATCAGCAGCCGGGCGCCAGGGGTCAGACTGGCGCGGATATTGGCGAGCAGGCCTTGCGCAGGGGCATCGTCATGATCGTGCAGAATACGAATCAACGAGACCATGTCGTAGCCTTGGGGGATGGAATCCTTGAAGAAATTGCCGGGGTGAGTTGCGACTCGGGAGGCTCCGACCGACTCGGCCAACACTTGCCCCCCTTGCGCCACGACTTCGGGCAGATCGAACAGGCCGAGCTTCAGATGCGGATGCGCGGTGCCGATCGCCTTCAGGAACGCCCCGTGGCCGCCGCCCACATCCAGCAACCGTTCCACGTCGCGGAACGGCACCGAAGCGAGCACCTCGTCCGCAACGAAGTGCTGGGAGGCGGCCATCAGCTCGGAATATTCCGCCGTATCGGCCCCGCGCTCTGTGGCGCCGTGGAGTGCGCCGGCATAGGTCCAGAAGCGCGACAGAGCGGTCGGCTCGGCCCGGTCGGCGCGCAGCAAGGCCAGCGGATCGGCGAGGTCGGCATAAAGCAGCCGGTGGTGGCGCACCATCGCCTGAACGCCCGGATTACTCGCAAATACAGCGCCTTGTTCGCCAAGCATCCAGCGATCAGGGGCGGGTTCTTCCGACAGCATCAGCGGGCGCCCGGCGCGCAGCAGGGTGAGCGCGGCACCTTCCGACAGATCGAGACGGGCGGCTATGTCAGCGGCGGAAAGAGGGCCGTCCTTCAGAACATCGAACAGCCCGCTTTCGACATAGGCGCGCAGCACCTGCGAATAGGCAAAGCCCGCCAGCAGGTCGAAAGCGGCATCAGCGCGGCTGCGTGCGATCCATTTGATTAACGGTAGGCGTGCGGCCCAATGCTGGAAGCGCGGGCTTGCAAACACACGGTTGCGGCGCGCGACATAGCCGAGCTTGAAATTGGCCCATTGGCTCACTGTCCGGATGTTTCACATGCCATATGTCTAAATAATTGGACAGAGACGCGCGTAAGGTCAATGATATTCGCTGGGTTGACGGGAGCAAGGACGGTGGACGCGCGAGTCGTCGTGATCGGAGCGGGAATAGGCGGGCTCACCAGCGCCGCCCTGCTCGCCGCGCGCGGGGCGGACGTGACCGTGCTCGAAAAGGAGGCCTGGGTCGGCGGCAAGGCGCGGCGCGTTGCGGTCGACGGGGCCGAGATTGACGGCGGGCCAACCGTGTTCACCTATCGCGGCGTGTTCGACGAGGTGTTCGCCGCCTGCGGGGCGCGACTTGAGGACCATGTCAAAATCGCCCGCGCCGAGGTGATCGCCCGCCACGCGTGGGACGACAGCGGTTACCTCGATCTTTATGCCGACCGCGAACGCAGTATCGATGCCGTCGGCGCCTTTGCGGGGGCCGAGGCGGCAAAAGGCTATCGCAGTTTCACCGCCGAGGCGCAGCGGATCTTTGAAGTGCTCGAAGATCCGTTCCTGCGCGGCGACAAGGCCTCCACACCTCTGCCGATGATGTGGCGGATCGGGCCGTGGAAGATGGGCGACATGCTGGCAATGCGCCCGTTTGACGGGATGTGGAACGCGCTGGGCGGCCACTTCAAGGACGCCCGCCTCCAGCAATTGTTCGG
The DNA here is from genome assembly GCA_032116115.1 of Porphyrobacter sp. Taxonomy (GTDB): domain Bacteria; phylum Pseudomonadota; class Alphaproteobacteria; order Sphingomonadales; family Sphingomonadaceae; genus Erythrobacter. The sequence goes on along the minus strand of JAUMAX010000015.1, from coordinate 202,792 downwards.
GCGTTATGCCACCTATTGCGGCTCCTCCCCGTTCCGCGCGCCTGCCACGCTGATGCTGATCGCCCATGTCGAAGCGCGCGGGGTGTGGCTGATCGATGGCGGCATCCATGCGCTCGCAAAGGCCATCGCGACCCTTGCCGAAAGACAGGGTGCACGGGTGCGTAACGGCGCGGCGGTGGCCGAGGTTCTCACCACGAACGGCCGCACCAGCGGGGTACGCCTTGCCAGCGGTGAAGTGATTCCGGCCGATATCGTGATTTGCAACGGCGATCCGGGCGCGCTCGCCACCGGGCGTTTGGGCGAAAGTGCCTCGCGCGCCGTGCCCGCCATTCCGCCCGCCAAACGCTCACTGTCAGCGCTGGTGTGGTATGCCCACACCAAGACGCAGGGCTTCGATCTCACCCACCACAACGTGTTCTTCTCGCGCGATTACGCCCGCGAGTTCCGCGAGATTGGCTCCGGAGCAACCCCGTCCGAGCCCACCGTCTATGTCTGCGCCATTGACCGCGGCGCGCGCGAGGCTGACCCCGCGCCGCCCGCCGGATCGCGTGAACGCATCCAGATCATCGTCAACGCCCCCGCCAATGGAGACGTTCACACCTATACGCCCGAGGAGAGAGCCCGATGCACCCACGCCATGATGGCCACGCTGAAACGCTGCGGTCTGGAGCTGGAGGACCCCTTGCCCCATCACCTCATGACCCCTCAGGACTGGGAAGGTCTGTTCCCGGCCACGGGCGGCGCCCTTTATGGCAGAGCGTCGCACGGCTGGGCGGCCTCTTTCCAGCGACAGGGGCCGAAGACCCGGCTTCCCGGCCTCTATTGCACGGGCGGGGCGACCCATCCGGCGGCTGGGGTGCCCATGGCAGCCTTGTCCGGGCAGTTGGCAGCGCGGGTAATCGCGAAGGACCTCGCTTCGATGAGGACGTCCCGCCCGGCGGCTACACCTGGTGGTATGTCGACGCGATCAGTGACGACGGGCAGCACGGGCTGACGATCATCGCGTTCCTGGGGAGCGTGTTCTCGCCCTATTACAAGCGTTCCGGCAGGGGCGATCCGCTCAACCATTCGGCCCTGAATGTCGCGCTGTATGGCCCCGCTGCGCGCTGGGCCATGACCGAGCGCACATCCGGGGCGGTCGAGCGCGATGCCAGCAATCTGGTGATCGGGCCGAGCGCGGTGCGCTGGGAAAATGATGCGCTCACCATCGACATCGTCGAAGGCGACACCCGCCTGTTCGTGCCGTGGCAGCGTCCGGTGCGCGGCCGGGTGCGGGTATACCCCGAGGCCCTGAACCGCGTTGCCTTCACGCTCGACAGTCAACAGAACCACATTTGGCATTGCCTTGCGCCGTGTGCGCGGATCGAGGTGGAGATGGATTCGCCGGGCATCAGCTGGAGCGGCAGGGCCTATCTCGATCACAACCGCGGGGCCGAACCGCTGGAGGCGGGGTTCAACACCTGGCACTGGTCGCGTGCGCACCTGAAGGATGGCGCGCTGGTATGCTATGAAGGCGAGCGCGTCGACGGATCATTGTTTGCCAGCGCCTTGCGGTTCGGGGCGGACGGCGTGCCGGAGCCGGTCGATCTGCCGCCGATCGCGCAATTGCCGCCCAGCAAGTGGGGGGTTGAACGCCGCACCCGATCGGACATTGGCGTCGCCGAAGTGCGCCGGACGTGGGAGGATACGCCGTTTTATGCGCGGTCGGAACTCGCCTCGCGGTTTGCAGGCGAGGAGGTGGTCGCGGTGCAGGAAAGCCTCGACATGCGGCGGTTCTCGTCGCAGCTGGTGCAATTCATGCTGCCCTACCGGATGCCCAGACGGACCCGTTAAGCCGGGAGCGTCGGTCAGCGCAGGCGCGCCGCCTCCTGCGCGCCCAGCGAACGGAAAAGCGCTGTGGTTATGGCGATCGCCAGCGCTGTCAGCCCGAGGCCGGCCACGACATCGATCCAGTAATGCCAGCGCGTTGCCACGGCTTCGAAGATGATGAAGACGAACAGGGGCAGGTACACCACCCCCAGCCAGCGCGCATGTTTCCACGCGAAATAGACGAAAACTGCTGACGAGGCGACATGAAGCGAGGGCATGGCGGCCACGGCGGCAAACATGAACTGGCTTCCCTGACTTGCGATCCAGGGCCGCCCGCCTGCCACCAGAGCCTGATAGCCGGCATACATGTGCTCCTGCCGCGCGGCTTCGAGCGCGTTGACGCCCTGTTCGTAAATGAACGGGCCGACGGCAGGCATCACCAGATAGCTCAGCGCGCCCAGAACATGCACCAGCATTGCGGAAAAAATGACTTTGCGGAACACGATGAAGCACTGCATCGAATGAACGATGATGCTGCCTGCGAACATGGCCAGAAAGGCGAAGAGATACAGGTGTTCGCCAATCGGCAGGGTCATGTCGACGGCATTGTGCACGGCAAAGGCGGTGTCGGTCAGCGGCTGCAATGCCTGATCGGTTCTCCAGTAGAAATCATCCCACAAGGCGGGATTGATCAGGCTCATCCAGAGTTTGACGTTGAAATGGGATATCAGGATCACGCCGTAAGCGATCGCTGCGAGGCAATAATAGACCAGTCGCGCAACCTGCCTTGTCACAACCAGATAGAGACCTAGGACGGCAATAAGCGACAGGGGCACGCCGTAGCTCATGCCGGTGAATTCCAGCGCGTCACTCGCCGGCACGACGAACGGCAAATCAAAGCGCCACGCAAACACCATGGCGACCAGCAGGAACGAAAAGCCCAGAACAAGCTCGGCGAATCCCGGGACGGACAGCAAATCCACGCGCCGCGATGCCGGTGACGCCGTCAGATCGCTTGCGAGACTTCCTGTCTGAGCATCCATGAAAACAGCGTTTTCCAATGAAATTTGCGACGAACGATATTGCAGTATTTCACGCCCGCAGTTGGGCCTGACGAGAATTCGCCCCATGGCCGAAAAGTGTTCAGCTGCCAAAGGAAATTCACTTGACCGCAGTCATGACCGCTGCGGGCATGCCGGAAACCGCGCGCGGCGCTCCCGCTTTGGTCGATCCTGCGGTCAATTACCTCGATCAGACGTAACCTCAGGCAGCAGGCGGCTCACCGCTGTGCTCGGCAGCTTCCCTGGCTGCCTTTTCCGCACGCGTCTTCTTCAGCATTCGGTCCATTTTCAGCCACTGCCACACGCCAATGCCGACCGCGAGGCCGTAGAACAGCACCAGTTCGATCCATCCGAATGCCCCGCTACCCATTGCGCGTCTCCTGATTTTGCTCGGCGAGGAAGGCGGCGATCAGCGCGGCGGCCTGCTCGGGCGCTTCCTCATGGGCAAGGTGGCCGAGACCGGGCAGCACTTCAAGGCGTGCATTGGCAAGCCAGCCATGTGCGTCCTCTGCCCAGGCGAGCGGGATTGCGGGATCCTTGGCGCCGTGGATCAACAGCACCGGATTGCGAGCATCGCCCATGCGGGTGCGCAAGGTCGGCAAGTCCCAGTTCGCCATCATCGCCAGCGCGCCGCCGGCATGATCGGGGTGCTTCAGCAATGTCCGGTAACAGGCGATGCCCGCCGCATCGAGGTGCGAATGGGTCGAGCGCCACAGGAACCGGCCCGCGCCGCCGACCAGATCGATGCTGCCTGTGAAGATGCGCGGCACCAGCGGGTTGATGAACAAGGCCTTGGCCACCGCCGGGAAGATCTGCGCCATCGCGCCGGGGAAGGGGCGCAGCGCGGAATTGAGGCCGATAATCGGTCCGCGATAGGCATGATCCAGTGCCATCTGCAACGCGATTGCGGCCCCGGCCGAATGACCGATGATCGCCGCAGGCTGGATGTCGAGCGTCTTCAGCAGCCCGGCCACTTCGCCCGCCATCGCCGGAAGGCTCATGGCATAGGCATCATGGCCGCTGGTGAAGGCGTGGCGGGGCAGATCGGGCGCGATGACGGTGTGGGTCTGCGCCAGCAAGGGCATCAGCCCGCGCCAGGAATGGACCGAGGCACCCGTGCCGTGAAGCAGCAGCAATGGCGGGCCGGAACCCATGCGCTGCACATGCCAGCGCGCACGACCGACATTCACGAATTCGCTCGCTTCGCGGTGCGGCCAGATCAGCCCTTCGCGGTTCCAGTCGAGCCTGCTCATGCGGCCTTGCCCATCGGCTGGACGGCGTTGATCGCAGCCTGGATCATCCGGGCGTCGGCACGGGGCAGGGCGAGGAAGCGGCCGCCCAGTGCCTGCGCCAGCGCAGCGCCTTCAGGGCCGGGGCGGGCGGAGATATCGACCACCAGCGCATCGATCCCCCGCGCGTAGATCGCCTTGGCGGCGGCTTCGCTATCGGCGGCGGCCTGCGGGCGTCCGGGTGAGCCATCGGCGGCGATGTTGGCGCGGCCATCGGTCAGGATCACCAGCGCGGCGCTGCGGCCGCGCGCGATTACGGCTTCGGCGACTTCGCGCGCGACATTGAGGCCAAGCGCGAGCGGCGTGCCGCCCCCGCCGGGCAGTTCCGCCAATGTGCGCCGCGCGCGGGTGAGGCTGCGTGTGGGCGGGAGAATCAGTTCGGCTGAGGTTCCCCGGAAGGCGACCAGAGCAACTTCGGACCGGGTGACATAAGCCTGCCCCAACATCAGTTCGACCGCGCCCTTGGCTTCGGCGAGCCGCGCCGCCGCTGCCGAGCCAGACGCGTCTACCGCGAAGATCGTAACGCGGGCGGCGCGTTCCTCGAACCGGCGGATGCGCAGGTCTTCCTTGCGCATCAGGATCGAGGAGTTGGCATCCGCGCCTGCTTCCTTGCGGCGCACGGCCTGCCACGGCACGGCGGCGCGAAGGGAATCGATCAGTGCGAGCTTGGCCCCGCCGCGCGGCATTCCGGGGCGCGCGCCGAGCGGCTTGCCGCGGGTGGCGGCCTTGCGCTTTTGTCCGGTGCCGCTGCTGCTGGAGCGGCGCGGGGCCTTGCCTTGCGCCAATTGTTCCAGCAGGCCCGCCGGGATTGCCGCCTTGGCCGCCTCGACCAAGATATCCGACAGGTCGATATCCTGCTGCTGCTGCTCGCTGTTCGACTGATCGTCACGCTCGCCATCGGGCGGTGGCTGTTCGGGTTCCTCGGGCGGGGCGTCCTGCTCCTGTGGCGGCAGCCGCGTCGCGCGCGGGGCCAGCACCAGGCGGACTGCACCGGACAAATCGGCTTTGCTGACAGCATCCCGCCCGTCCAGCGCTGCAAGCCCGCGCGCGGCCTCTCCGGCGTGGATCAGGGCTCTGAGCGAATCCACGCCCAGCGCTTCGGCCGTGACGGCGAGGGCTGACAGCGCCGCATTATCGAGCGGGGCAACTTCGCCAAGCCGTCCCGCCGCCGGGGCCAGTTCCACCCCGTGCCAGCGGCGCGATGCCGAAAGGTCGCAGGCGAAAGCGAGGCGTTCGGTCAGGCTCTGCGGCGGGGCTTCTTCCGGCTCGGCGGCGTCATCGAGCAGCACCAGCGCGGTTTGCCCTTCATCGAGCGCCTGCGCGAGGCGTCCGGCAATGCTGGCATCCAGCCTCTCGGCCATTCCGGCGATCAAGGCACCGCCGCGTGCTTCCTCGATCAGTCCGGTCTGCCGGACGGGACGGCCCGCCGAAAGGCTGGCAGCCAGATCGATCCCGCCCAGCAGCCGTTCGTCATCCACATGGCCCGGCATCCGCCTGAGCGAGACCGCCTCGCCGAGAGCCGCCACCAGCGCCTCACGCGCTGGGCTGCTGCCGCGCAGGACCATGCCTTTGAAAGTTGAGGGCGCAAGAGCAAACAGCCGCGCCGCCAGCACCGCATCATCCAGCGGGTCGGCGGGGGCGGGGGTCATCCGAACAGCTCGGCAATCGCCCGGGTGATGCGCACGGTGGAACCGGTTTCGTCGAGCACATCGCGCCGCAGCCGGTGGCGCAAGGCCGACGGCGCAATCGCGATCAGATGCTCGCGGGTGACGCTTTTCGCACCGTCGAGTGCCGCCAGCGCGCGCGCGGCGCGCATCAGGGTGAGTTCACCGCGCAGGCCATCCGCGCCCACCGCAAGGCACAGTTCGGCGGCATCGCGCAACACGTCTTCGCCCGCGACCAGCTTGGGCAGGCGCGCCTTGCCCTTGGCGACGCGCTTGAGGATTTTCTCATCCTCACCCGCCCAGCGTGCGGCGAAAGCCTCGGGGTCAGCCTCGTTAGCGGCGACGAGGCGCATGATCTCGATCCGCACCTCGATATCCTTGGGGCTGCGGACTTCCACCGACAGGCCGAAACGGTCGAGCAATTGCGGGCGCAATTCGCCCTCTTCGGGGTTGCCGCTGCCGATCAACACGAACTTGGCCGGGTGGCGCACCGACAGGCCTTCGCGTTCAACCACATTCTCGCCCGAGGCTGCCACGTCCAGCAGCAGATCGACCAGATGGTCTTCGAGCAGGTTGATTTCGTCGATATACAGGAACCCGCGGTGGGCTTTCGCCAGCAGGCCGGGTTCAAACGCCTTCTCGCCCGAACGCAGCGCGCGTTCCAGATCAAGGGAGCCGATCACCCGGTCCTCGGTCGCGCCCAGCGGCATGTCCACGAAGGGAACCGCGCGCTTCTTCATCGCGCCGGTGCCGCAGACGCCCGGATAGCGTGCCTGGTCCTCTTTCGAGGCGCCATAGGGGCAGCCGTCCGCCGCCATGATCGGCGGCAGCAGGCTGGCGAGAGCGCGCGCGGCGGTGGACTTGCCGGTGCCGCGATCGCCGAACACCATCACCCCGCCAATGCTGGGGTCGACGGCGGCGATCAGCAGCGCCTGTTTCATTTCGTCCTGACCGACGATCGCGGAAAATGGGAAGCGTGCCATGTGGAGCGTCTTGTGAACGGTTGAAGCGCGTCGGACAAGCCCAACTGACAGGCTGGCGTTACACTTTCAGTCTACCTTTTCCCCAGACGGTTCAGCACCAGCACCGGCAGCAGCCCTGCCGCCAGCAGGATCAGCGCAGGGATCGAGGCTTCGATCAGCCGTTCGTCGCTGGCGAGGCGGTAGGTGCGGGTGGCGAGCGTTTCGAGGTTGAAGGGCCGCAGGATCAGCGTGGCGGGCAGTTCGCGCAGGGTGTCGATGAACACCAGCGCGGCGGCGCCTGCAAGGCTGGGGGCAAGCAGCGGGGCATAGATGCGCGTGAGCACGCGCGACGGGCCAGCACCAAGGCTACGGGCGGCGGCGTCAAGACCGGGCGGGATGCGCGCCAACCCGCCGCTCACGCTGTTATAGGCGACAGTCAGGAACCGCACCGACAGGGCATAGACCAGCACCGCGCTCGTCCCCGTGAGTAGCAGCCCGCCGCTCCAGCCGAGGCTGTCGCGGGCAAAACGGGTGAGGCTCTGGTCGAAGGCTCCCAAGGGGGCGAGCAGGCCCACCGCCAGCAAGGCGCCGGGCAAGGCATAGCCGAGCGTCGCCAGCCGGATCGCGCTGGCGGTGATGCGCGAGGCCGATCGCGCGCGGGCGAAGGCGAGCAGCAGCGCTGCGACAAGGCACAGGATCGCCGCAGCAAGGCCGAGCCACAGGCTCCCACGGATATAGGTGGCAAGGTCCCCGGCAGCGGCCTGCGCGGTATCGGTCAGCGCGAGGCTGGCGAGGTATCCGGCAGGCAGCACAAAGCCGAGCAGAACGGGCAGCGTGCAGGCGCACAGGGCCAGCGCCTTGCCCAGCGGCGAAAGCGCCACCAGCGGTTCTTCGTTCACGCCACGCGCGGCAAGGCCATCGCGGCTGTCGCTCCGCCCGCGCCGGGTGTGCGCCTCCCACGCGACCAGAGCGATGATGAAGACCAGCATGATAGCGGCGAGTTTCAGCGCAGCCTGCTTGTCCCCCATCGCCAGCCAGCTTCTGAAGATTCCGGTCGAGAAGGTGGGAATCGCGAAATATTCGGCCACGCCGAAGTCCGCGAGCACCTCCATCAGCACCAGCGCGAGGCCCCCTGCAATCGCGGGGCGCGCGGCGGGCAGGGCGACCCGCCAGAACGCCCGCGCTGGCTGCGCGCCAAGGCTCCGGGCAGCGCGGAACTGGGTAAGGCTCTGGGTCGCAAAGGCGGTTCGGGCGAGCAGGTAGACGTACGGATAGAGCACGAAGCCGAGCACAAACGCTCCGCCGCCGAGCGAACGGATGTCGGGGGCGGTATAATCATCCGCTCCCCAGCCGGTCGCGGCGCGCAAGGCGGTCTGCATCGGCCCGGCATAATCGAGCATATCGGCATAGATATAGGCGGCGAGGTAAGCCGGCAGCGCCAGCGGCAGCACCAGCGCCCAGCCCAGCACGGTGCGTCCGGGAAAGCGGGTTGCGGCAACCAGCCATGCGCAGCCCGTTCCCACAACAGCCGCGATCCCGCCCGCCAGCAGCATCAGCAGCGCGGTGTTGGCGATATAGGTCGGCAGGACCGTGCGCGCGAGATCGCCCAGCGTCTCGCCACCACCTGTGCTGCCGCTCGCCAGCGCGGCCCACGCAATGGCGGCAATCGGCATCCCGGCCAGCGCTGCAATCGCCAGCGCAGCGAGCGTCCAGCCGCTCCCGCCGGCACTGGCATTTGCACCGCCGCTTGCACGGAAGGGCGCAACTTGCCTAAGGCGGCTCACCTGCAACCCCTGAATGGACTGGGCTGGATCGGTCATTGAGCCTCGAATTTCGTCATATTGCCCATGCTTATGGTCAGGTGCGCGCGCTGGAGGATATCAGCTTTACCGCGCCGGCGGGTGAGATCACCTGCCTGCTTGGCGCGTCGGGTTGCGGGAAGTCAACACTGCTGGGACTCGCGGCAGGGTTGCTCAGGGTGCAGCAGGGCGCGATTTTGTTGGGCGATGACGTGCTCGCGGATGACCGTGCCAGCCCGCCACCCGAAGCCCGGCCCGTGGGGCTGGTTTTCCAGGACGGCGCACTGTTTCCGCACATGACGCTCGCCGCCAATGTCGCCTTCGGGCTGCCCAAGGCGCGGCGCGCGGAGGCTGACAGCTGGCTTACCAAGGTCGGTCTCGCCGGCATGGGTGCGCGCTATCCTCACGAGCTTTCCGGCGGGCAGCAACAGCGCGCCGCGCTTGCCCGTGCAATGGCGCCCGAGCCGCGGGTGCTGCTGATGGACGAACCCTTCGCCAGCGTCGACATCGTGCTGCGTCGCGCCTTGCGCCGCGAATGCCGCATCATGCTGCGCGAGGCGGGGGCGACCGTGGTGCTGGTGACGCATGATCCGGCAGAAGCGCTCGATATCGCAGACCGGATCGCGGTGATGGAGGGCGGGCGGATCATCCAGTTCGGCACCCCGCAGGAGCTGCACCACGCGCCTGCAACCGCATCGGTCGGGGCGATCTTCAGCGGGGCGCAGGTGATTGCCGGCACGCGCGCAGCCGAGGGGCTGGATACGCCGTTCGGCCTGTGGCCGCTCGCAAGCCTCGCTGCTGACTTGCCTGATGCCGGTTTGCTCGATCTGCTGGTACAGGCTGACCGGCTGGTGCCAGTGCCTGATGTGCGCGGCTGCCGGGTGCGCGATGTGCATCCGCTGGGCGCGCGCAATCGCGTGCTGCTCGAAGGCGCGGACGGGGCGGCGATCACGGTCGAAACCGCACTGCCGGTCCAAGCGGACACCACCTACAGCGTCATGCCCGACCCTCAAAGCGTGCGGGCGTTCGCTCGCGGATAGAGCTTGCGTGGCCTGCGATAATATTGCAAGTCATTCGCAAATATCCACAGAAAGCCTGTTCCCGATGAAGAAACTCGTCCTCGCCGCCTTCGCCTGCGTCACCTTTGCGGGCCTGTCCGCCTGCGCCGAGGACGCCGCTGACACCGCCGTGCCGATCACCGGCGAGATCAACATCTATTCCTCGCGCCACTATGACACCGATCTGGCGCTGTACGAGGATTTCACCAAGGCGACGGGCATCAAGGTCAACCGCATCGAAGCCGATGCCGACGCGCTGATCGAGCGGATCCAGTCCGAGGGCGAGTTCAGCCCGGCCGACCTGCTCATCACTGTCGATGCCGGGCGTCTGTGGCGGGCGGAGCAGGCCAATATTCTTGCTCCGGTCGATTCGGCGGTGCTTAAGGAGCGTCTGCCCGCGCATCTGCGCCACCCGCAAGGCCTGTGGTTCGGCCTGTCGACCCGCGCGCGGATCATCATCTACAACAAGGCCGCCGGTGCGCCTCAGGGCCTCGCCAATTACGCCGATCTCGCCAATCCGGCGCTGAAGGGCGCGATCTGCATGCGGTCGTCGTCGAACATCTACAACATCTCGCTGCTCTCCAGCATCATCGCCCACAAGGGTGCGGCCGAGGCGGAAAGCTGGACCAAGGGCGTGGTCGCCAATTTCAAGCAGGCCCCGCAAGGCAATGACACTTCGATGATCGAAGCCGTGGCGGCGGGCCAGTGCCGCGTGTCGGTGGTGAACACCTATTACCTCGCGCGCTATGCCGGGGGCGATGCCAAGGACAAGGCGATCTTTGATGCGGTTGGCGTGATCTTCCCCGATCAGGCTGGCACCGGCACCCACGTCAACGTCAGCGGCGCGGGTCTCGTCAAGACCGCGCCCAATCGTGACAATGCGGTCAAGTTCCTCGAATATCTGACCTCGGAAAGCGCGCAGCGCTATTTCGCGGACGGCAACAACGAATATCCGGCCAGTGTCGGGTTGAAGGCCAACTCGGCGGTCGAGGCCTTGGGGCCGTTCAAGGCGGACACGCTGAGTGTCGCCGAGATCGGCAAGGGTCAGGCCGAGGCCGTGACAATTTTCGACCGTGCGGGCTGGAACTGACGGGGCCTGTTTGCGCCCGGTCAAGGCCCGCTTTCACCCCTTAACACTAAACTGTCTTGAAGGGGGCGCGCCATTCGTCCATTTGCGCCTCCATTCCAGCGGCCCTGTTCGGGCAGCGCACACCTGTATCCGAGGCCCGTTTTGAACCAGCCCACTCTGACCCGCGACCAGTTCACCGAAAGCGCGGCGCTCTCGGTCGAGACCATCACCTATGTCCACCACTGGTGCGAGGGGCTGTTCACGCTGAAGATGACCCGCCCGGCAAGCTTCCGCTTCCGTTCGGGCGAGTTCGTGATGATCGGGCTGCCGGGCGACAACGGCAAGCCGCTGCTGCGCGCCTATTCGGTCGCCTCGCCCTCGTACGAGGAGGAATTGGAGTTCCTGTCGATCAAGGTGCAGGACGGCCCGCTGACCTCGCGGCTCCAGCACATTCAGGTCGGCGATCCGATCTACCTCGGCAAGAAGCCGACCGGCACGCTGGTGACCGACGCGCTGCTGCCGGGCAAGCGGCTCTTCATGCTCTCGACCGGCACCGGCCTTGCGCCCTTCATGAGCCTCGTGCGTGATCCCGAGGTTTACGGGATGTTCGAGGAAGTGATCGTCGTCCACTCGGTGCGCAACGTTAACGAGCTGGCCTATCGCGAGCTGCTGGAATCGAAGCTCGAAGGCGACCCGCTGCTCGAAGACGAAGACCGCGCGAAGATGATCTACGTCCCCACCGTGACCCGCGAACCCTTCCGCACGCAGGGGCGCATCCAGGCGCTGATCGACGATGGCCGGTTGTTCGAACAGTCCAAGGGCCCACAGCGCTTCGTGCCGGACGAGGACCGCGTGATGCTGTGCGGCTCGATGGCGATGATCAAGGATCACGCCGCCGATCTGGAACGCCGCGGGTTCGAGGAAGGCGCGAACAACAAGCCGGGGCAGTTTGTCATCGAGCGGGCGTTTGTGGGGTAACTTCTACCCCTCATCGTCTCCCCGGGCTTGACCCGGGGCCCCGCTGCCTTTTGCCCGGCGCAAGGAAGAAGCGGGATCCCGGGTCAAGCCCGGGGAGGCGAAAATTTACCGCGCCAACCCACTCGTCACCCCAGCGCAAGCTGGGGCCTAGAGCCTCTAGGTGCAGCGCTTGCCGCCCTAGGTCCCAGCTTTCGCTGGGATGACGAAAAGGCACATGCCGTTGCCCCTTTCCCCTGCGGCCTCTACCTTGGGTCCATGCTTTGGAACATCAGAGACAGACGCACTCGGCCGTACCGCTGGCGCGAGATTAACGCCATCGTCGAGGCAACCGAGCACGACAACTGTGTCGAAGACGCTGATCAAGCTCCGGAGAGTGATCCAAGTGTGGCTGTGCTCTGCGAATCCCTTGAAGCCGTGTCGGTCGCTGAAGCAGTGCAGTGGGCAGAAAGCCTACCGTGTCCTGTAACTCTCTACCTCTATGATCTTGGCGACGGCTTCAGCGACGAAGATTAGGCGTTAGCTAGCCGACCTTCGCGCCAAGCCACCCCCAATTTCGCACTTGACCCCCGTCCGCGCGGGCTGTTCACTCATGGCAAATCAAAACCCAATTGCCGGAGAGAACCCCCATGCTCGCGACATCCTACCGCACCGCCTATAACGAAGACCACGAGGCCTTCCGCGACACCGTCCGCAAGGTGTTCGCGGAAGCCCTGACCCCCCACATGGACGAGCACGAAGCCAATGGCATCGTGCCGCGCGATGTGTGGAAAAAGATGGGCGACGCCGGTATGTTGTGCATGACGGTGAAGGAGGAAAACGGCGGCCTCGGCCTCGATTTCGGCTTCAACTGCGTGCTGACCGAGGAGCTGTCGTACCTCGGTTCTTCCGCAGGCTTCACGCTCCAGAACGACATCACCGCCAACTATTTCGAGCGGCTGGGCAACCCCGAACAGCGCGCCAAATATCTGCCCGGCATGGTCAGCGGCGACATCATCACCGCGATTGCCATGACCGAACCCGGCGCAGGCTCCGACCTTCAGGGCATCCGCACCACGGCCAAGAAGGACGGCAACCACCTCGTCATCAACGGCTCCAAAACCTACATCACCAACGGCCAGAACGCCGACTGTGTGATCGTGGTCGCCAAGACCGATCCTGAACTGGGCGCCAAGGGCATCTCGCTGGTCCTAGTCGACGCCGACACCCCCGGTTTTGAACGCGGGCGCAATCTCGACAAGATCGGCCAGCACGCCGCCGACACCTCGGAGTTGTTCTTCAACGATTGCCGCGTGCCGATGACCAATATCCTCGGCGCGGAAGGCATGGGCTTCGTGCACCTGATGGAGGAGCTGCCGCAGGAACGCCTCGGCATCGCGGTCGGCGCGCAAGCCGCGGCGCAGCGGGCGTTCGACGAGGCGGTGACCTTCACCAAGGATCGCAAGGCTTTCGGCAAAACCGTGTTCGAATTCCAGAACACCAAGTTCACCCTCGCCGACCTCAAGGCCAAGCTCCAAGTGGGCTGGGCGCACTTGGACTGGGCGATCCGCAAGCACTTGGCGGGCGAACTCACCACGTCGGAAGCCAGCGCCGCCAAGCTGTGGCACACCGACCTGCAATGGGAAATGTGCGACGCGTCGCTGCAACTCCACGGCGGGGCGGGCTACATGAACGAATATGCCATCGCCCGCCTGTGGCGCGACGCGCGCGTGACGCGGATCTTTGGCGGGACGAACGAGATCATGAAGGAAGTGATCAGCCGCTCGATCTGAGGGAGCATTTGAGCATGACTGACCCCCTCGACTTCACCGGCAAGCGAATCCTCGTCATCGGCGGGTCGAGCGGGATCGGGAATGGCATTGCGCACGGCTTCCGGGGGCGGGGCGCGAGCGTCACCGTCACCGGCACTCGGCCCGATTTTGGCGATTACCTTGAGGCTGAGGACAGCGACTTCACCGGCCTCGATTACCGCCAGATTGATCTCACTGACCGCTCCGCCGCTGACCTGCTGGCGGCAGACCTCGGCGCTCTCGACGTGCTGGTCCTCTCCCAAGGCACGGTGCGATACGGGCGGCAGGAGTTCACCCGTGAGGGCTGGGATGCGGTGGTGGATATCAACCTCAATTCGGTGATGGACGCCGCGCGCGCCTTCCACCCGGCGCTGGCTACCGCCAAGGGCGCGATCATCATTGTCTCCAGCGTTGCGGCGTTCAAATCGACCCTCGGCACGCCGGCCTACGCCGCCTCCAAGGCGGGCGCGGCGAGCCTCACCAAGACGCTGGGCGAGGCCTGGGCGCGGGACGGCATCCGGGTCAACGGCATCGCCCCGGGACTGGTGCCGACCAAGCTCACCAGCGTCACCACCGACAACCCCGAACGCCGCGAAGCCAGCCTCAAATCCATCCCCCTCCGCCGGATGGGCACGCCCGAGGATATGGCGGGCGCGGCGCTGTTTCTCGCCTCGCCGCTATCGGCCTACATCACCGGGCAGACACTGGTGGTGGACGGGGGGCTGACATTGTCGTGAGGTTTCCGGTCGGATTGCGACACGCTGCTGTAATCCCGTCATAAACGCGTCACACGCCTGCGCCACTCCGGCATGAAACCGGGGCAAGCAGCGCATGGATGTCGTCAATATCTTCCTTACTGGCGAGTTGGGCGAAAGCCTCGATGATTTCGTTCACGATCAGCGCCGATTCACCTTCGACAAACTCGGCCCGGAAGGCCCGCGCCGTCTGGTCGAGGGGCCGATGTGGGCCTTTGTCGACTGGGTGATGGACGAGCTGGCGGGGCTGGAAATGTGCCGCCGGTTGCGCGCCGATCCGCGCACGGCTGACGCGCATGTGACGATGGTGCTGGAGGCTGACGATCCCGAAGATCGCCGCCGCGCGCTACGCGCCGGAGCGGATGATTATGTGATCGGGCCGCTCACCCGCACCGCTGTGCTTGACCGCGTGCTCGCCCTGCAATCGCGCGGGAGCGAGAGGCACGCCACCCGCCTGTTCGAACTGGGCGCGCTGGTGATCGACATGGCGGCGCTCCAGGCACGCTGGGCTGGCGAACCGATAACGCTGCGACCCAATGAATTCCGCCTGCTGCGCTTCCTCGCCGAAAACCCCAACCGGGTGCTGACCCGCGAGGATCTGATCAGCGGCCTCGGCAAGCGCGAACCGCCGATTGACGAGCGCACGGTGGACGTATGGATCGGCCGGTTGCGGCGCGCGATCAAGTCGGCGGGCGGCGGCAACCCGCTGCGCACCGTGAGGTCGCTGGGGTATGTGTTCGATCTGGGGTGACCGGAGCCTGACCTCCCTCGGTAGTTTGTAGGCCCCAGCGCCAAGCCACAACAAAAAGGCCGCCCGGTGAAGGGCTGCCTTTCTGTTTCAATGAGGCGGACGAGTTAGAACTCCGCCTTCAGCCCGATGGCAAAGCTGGTGCCGACGTCGAAGGTGTTGATCTCCGCGCGGTTGTCGCCCAGCTGCTGGAATTCGAAATTGTCGCGCCCGAAGATGTTGCGCGCCTCCAGCGACAATTCCAGCGGCAATCCGCCCAGCTTGATCGCCGAGCGTGCCACCAGATCGACTGTCAGGCCCGGATCTTCGACCACGTCGGGCAGCGCCCCGCCGCGCAGGGTCACCCGTTCGCTGGCGTAGTTGAACATCACGGTGAACTGCTGGACCTTGTCGAGATCCTCGATCCCCAGCGACAGGTTTGCCACGTGATCCGACTGGCCCACCAGCGGTGAACCATCGTCAAACAGCTGGCTCGCCAGCTGGCCCACCGCGCCCGGGATCGGCGCAAGATCGGCCGCGCCAACGGAAATCTCCGACTGGGTGTAGGTGTAGTTGGCGAGGATCAGGAACTGCTTGGTCTCGAAGAACCCGCCCCAGTCGGCCAGATCGATGCCATAGGCGACATCAAGCTCGGCCCCGTAAAGCTGCGCCTCGGGCGCGTTGGCATAGCTCGTCTCGATGATGCCAGGCGCGGTGATCAGGAAGTTTTCGATCGGGTTGTCGATCTTCTTGTAGAAGCCCGCGAGGCTGACCTTGCTCGGCCCGCCGAGGTAGTATTCGGCGCGGGCTTCGGCGTTGATCAGCTCGCTGTCCTGCAGGAACGGGTTCCCGCGGAAACGGCGGTTGCTCTCGGGATCGAAATAGGTCTGTTCCACCAGCTCGCGGAACTGCGGGCGGGCGATGGTCTGCGAGGCGGCAAAGCGCAATTGCAGATCGTCGATCACCTCCCACGTGATCGTGGCTGACGGCAGGAAGTAGTCATTGGCGATCCGCGTCGGGTTGGCAAGATTGCCGCCGCCGAAGGTGAGATCGGGGGCCGCGACCTGAAGCCCGTCTTCATAACGCACGCCCGCTTCGATGCTGAGCCGGTCGGTCGGACGATACCGCGCAAGACCATAACCTGCATGCACCGTCAAAGCCGCGTCGAACACCGGGAAGGGGGTGGGGTCGGAAACGGTGACGTTGAAGAACGGCGTCCCGTTGGGGAATTCGGCCAGCACGGCGCCGTTGATGATGTCGCCCGGACGGCGCAGGCCCAGCGCTCGCAGAGCCGTGGTCAGCTCGGCCGAGGAGCCGAGCAGCGGGCGGATGATGAAGGACAGCGAACGGCGGGTGGTGTCCGAATAGGCATAGCCCGCCGTCAGCGACAGCGTATCGGTGACTTCGAAGGTCACGTCAGCGCCGCCGAACCACAATTCTTCGGTCAGGTCTTCAAACCCGACCTGGATACGCTCGGTCCCGCCCACCAGCGCGCCGACATCGACCACGAACTTGTCGCCGAAGGGATCGCCCGGGATGTTGGTGCGGAT
Organism: Porphyrobacter sp.; assembly: GCA_032116115.1. Taxonomy (GTDB): domain Bacteria; phylum Pseudomonadota; class Alphaproteobacteria; order Sphingomonadales; family Sphingomonadaceae; genus Erythrobacter. The sequence continues at coordinate 186,284 of JAUMAX010000015.1, read as the reverse complement.
ATAGGGCACGATGGCGTTGTAAGGCGCTTCGCGGTCGGTGCGGGCATAGCCGCCGCGCAGATCGACCTCGAAGGCATCGAAGTTGAATTCGGCAACGATCTGCGAATCCATCAGCTGGCGTTCGAACCAGCCGGTCTGCTGGGTCTGGAAGTCGAACGGCCGGGCGACATCGGTGAAGCTGTCGGTGCCGGTCGCCAGACGCGCGGTTTTCAGGGTGTCGCGAATATACAGATTGGTCCAGCGGATGGTGTGCTCGCCAATGTCGAGCCCGATGCCGATCAAACCGTTCATCAGCACCTTGTTGTCGGTGATGAAGTTCTGCGAATCGAACAGGATCTGGCCCGCTGCGGCATCGCCGAACTGCTGGCTGGTGACATTGCGGTTACGCCAGGTGTTGGTGATCCCGGCGGTGGCGATCAGGCCGAGATAATTGCCGTCACCGACCTCGAAGGATGCGCCGCCCGTCAGGTTGGCGCTGAAGTTCATCGGCAGCACGTCATTCTTCTGGAGCGTGACAAGGTTGAGCGGCATCACCTGCCCGGCCAGCTGGCGCTGCACGGCGATCGGCGCATCATTGATGCGGGTGCCGCTTGCGATCAGGCCCTGCAACGCGGTGGGGAAATCGCGGTTGCCATTGTCGAAACCGAAGGTGTCCCAGCGGCTGCCGAAATAGGTGAGGCCGTTCTGGAAGGTCGTCTCGGTATCGCCGCTGCCGGAAATGCCGATGGTGAGGAAGTCCTCGGTCGGGATCGCCTTGGTGGTGAGGTTGATCACCCCGCCGCCGAATTCGCCCGGGAAATTGGCCGAATAGGTCTTTTGCACCAGTGACGACGCGATCACGCTGGTCGGGAAGATGTCGAGCGGAACGACGCGGCTCAGCGGCTCGGGGCTGGGGAGCGGCAGGCCGTTCAGCAGCGCGAGCGAATAGCGATCGCCCAGACCGCGCACGAAGACGCGGCCATTGCCCACCAGCGACAACCCGCTGACGCGGGCGAGCGCGCCGGCGATATCGCCTTCGCCGGTACGGGCGATGGCTTCTTCCGACAGCACGGTCAGGACCTGGCCTGAATTGCGCGCCGGATCGCGGTTTCGCCGACCGGTGACGATAATCCCGCCGCCCGGCACCGAGATGTCGGTTTCCTGCAGGTCTTCTGCCGGGGGCTCATCACCCGCCACCTCCTCGGTCAGCGCTTCTTCGTCCTGCGGTGCTTCCTGCGCGTGCAGGACCGAAGGCAAGGTCAGCGATGTGGTGAGAAGCAGCAGCCCTGCCAGGCGCGTGCCGGTCGACATAGGTGAGGACCCCCTCATGAAATTGGTCTTTCTGGATGCGAAAAGGGGGGAGGCGCTGCGATCAAGCGGCGTCTCCCCCACGCGGTATCATTGGCGCCGCTTAGGCCGGGTAGACCGGGAGCGAGGTGCAGGCCCCGTTCGAGCTGCCGAAGTTCTGGATCGCCGAGTTGCAGGTCCAGTTGCCGAAGATGGTGGTCAGCGCCGTCGCGTTCTGGATCGCCCCGATGAAGGTGCGGGTCGGGAAGAAGGTCGAACGGGTGTTGGCGTTGAAGGCGGTGCGCCCCGTCTCGCCCGCGCCGTTGACCACGTTGTTGGTCAGCGTGATGGCAAAGGCGAAGTTGTTGTTGGTGCCCTGATTGATACGGGTCGCCACGTCGGCATTGGTGTTGCCGCCGCCGCCGCGGATCGGATCGGTTGCCGGGCAATCGCCGACCACCGAATCCACACCGATGATCGCGGCCAGCGTGGTCGGCTCGTCGATCTGGAAGCAGTGGTTGGTGCCGGCATTGATCACACCGTTGGTAAGGCCGAGCGCCGCACCGCCGCGCGCCTGGATGACCTGCGGCGCACCGTCGCGCATCACGAAGGTGAAGTTGTTCACCTGGAAGCGGGTCTGGGGCAGCGCGCTGGACGGCGTGCGGTCAGCGACGTTGGGCGAATCGAGTTCGATCGCACGGTCGCCGGTGCCCGAACGCTGCACCGCGATCACGGTGTCGAGATTGACGATCGCGCCGGTGTCGACATCGAGCGAATCGTCCGACGCGCCGATGATCGCGAAGTTGCGGGCGTTGAACCCGCCGCCGAAGAATTCGACGCCGTCATCCGAGCTGTTGAACGAGACGAGGTTCTCGATCACCGTGCCCGAACCCGCGCCGCCGGTGGTCAGCGATTGGAGTTCGTTGTTCGGCGCCAGTTCGAAGCCCGAGAAACGGATCTGGTTGAAGCGGAACGATCCCGAGCTGTCCGCCGAATTGGCACCGCCGAACGGGGTGGCAACCGCAGCGCCTTCAAGGCGGCCTTCGCAGGTCGCATTGGCATTGGGGGTAGCGGCGGTGTTGAACACGCCGGTCGAGCAATCGGAAATCGGCGCGCGGCCGAGCAGCACGACGCCGCCCCACTGCTGCTGGCTGTTGTCATTGGCCACGCCGATGATGTTGTCGCGGCTGGTCCAGATGATCGGACGATCGGCGGTGCCGTTCGACTGGATCGCGTTGCCGCGGTTCACGACGAGGTAGGAATCCTGCTGCGCGAACAGGATCACGCCCGGCTCGACGGTGAGGGTGACGGTGGTGCCGGTGCTGGCAAAGCCGCGGTCGGCGCCCACTTCGACGCGCCCGGGGATCTCGTAGACCAGGCCGCGGATGAAGGGCAGATTGTCCGTCGTGGTGAAGCGTGCCGGCAGACGGCACACGCGATAGGTGCCGGTCGGTCCGGGGAGGGTGCCGGCATCGGTCAGGCCGCCGGGTGTGGCGATGGTCGGGCAGCCCGCAGCCGGAGTGACAAGCGCCTGTGTCGGGGTCGGCGTCGGGGTCGGGGTGGGCGAGGGGGGCGGATTGTTGATGATGATGTCGCCGCTGGTGCCGGGCGATACGATTTCATCCGCGCCGCAACCAGCCAGAGCGACCAGGCTGCAACCCATGATCAGAGTGCGTTGAAAGTTTTTCACAGCGAGCGGTCCCCTATTGAGCCGAGAATCGAGTTAGGCGCGAATGTGTTGCGCTGAGGGGTCGCTAGGGTCCGGGCGTGTCAGAATTCTTGCATCGTTACAGTGATGTGTCAGTTGCGCGATTATGACCGAAGAAAGACAAATATGACAAAGGGGCCGTTCGGCTGACTTCGCGATTCGTAACATTTAAAACTATATAAAACAGTATTTTAGAGGATTGCATTACAGAAAAATTACAATGTTTCAGTTTTGTTGCATCGAGCACCAAGGCGAGTCATTATGCCTCTCGATCAAAAGGGAGCCACGCCGATGTCCGTTACCGCCTTCGCTCTTGCGCTGTTTGCCGCCCCGGTTCCGCAGATGGCGATGACAAGCGCGCCCGCCGTGCCGCTTGCAGCGGCTGCGGCCGCTCCCGAACTCGCCGTGCAGCCGCTCGTTGCCGGTCGCAGCGAACAGGCGCTCGCTACGCTGGAAAAGGCCAGTGCGGCCGATCCGCATGATGCGGCCGTGCTGATCAATCTCGGCATCGCCTATGCACAGGCAGGCGACGAGGCCAAGGCGCGCGCCGCCTTTGAACAGGCGCTGGCCTGTGATGAAGTGATTGAACTCGATACCGCTGACGGCACCAGCACCGATTCGCGCCGGCTTGCGCGCAAGGCGATCAAGATGCTTGAGCGCGGCGAATTCCGTCCTGTTCCTGCCCGCGCCGGGCAACTGACCCTGCGCGACTGATCTGGCACCACTGACAGACGCGGCCCGCGGGTCGCTCCCGAGCCTTCCGCAAACGGGCGGGTTGCCAGCGGTGCAGCCCGCCTGTTTTGCGATCCGGCGCTGGCCCTGAATGGGGTACTTTCCCAAGGCTTTCACCGGGCTGTCACCTGCCTGTCATTTAGGATAGACAAAGGAGGGACATTCTGGAGGGCCGAGACATGATTCTCGCCGCGGCTTGCCGCGTCACGATTGTTGCGGTTGCGGCCGGGCTAACGGCTCCGGCCCATGCCGATGTGCTCGAACTGGGCGCAGACGGTGCGCGCTGGGTGGCAGGGCCGCTCGCCGGAACTCCGGCGGTCGCCGATCCCGCCGCCGCGCCGCTGGCCGCATCGGACGCCGACTTCGCCGAGGCAGCGGCGATCCCGGACCACGCCATTGCCGATCCCGCGCGCCATGCCGCAGGAATCCCGCCGCGTTATCACGCCAAGATTCTCGAACTGGCCGCTAGGTTCGACCTGTCGCCCAGCCTGCTCGAAGCGGTGGTGTGGCAGGAAAGCCGCTGGAACGAGAACGCCGTTTCGCCCGTCGGCGCGCAGGGGCTGGCCCAGCTTATGCCGGGGACAGCGCGCTATCTTGGTGTCGATTCGCGCGATCCCTTTCAGAACCTCGAAGGCGGGGCGCGTTACCTGCGCGAACAGCTCGACCGCTTTGATGGCGATCTGGAAAAGGCCCTCGCTGCCTATAATGCCGGCCCGGGACGGGTCGAACGCGCTGGGGGTATCCCCAATATCCGCGAGACAAAGCAATATGTTGCCGCCATCATGGGGCGGCTTGCCAACCATTCCCGTCCGCCCGCGCCATGACGGCGCGGCGGATCACCACAAGTGAAAGTGTCGAGAACGAAATGATGTCGCTGCTGCGTTTGCCTGCCCTGATCCCGGCCCGCCTTGCCGCCATGCTGACGCTGGCGCTCACCCCGAGCGCCGCTTTTGCGCAAGGTGCCGATCCGGCAGGCTCAGGCCCGATCAACAATGCCTTGCTGTGGCTGCAAGGCACGCTGCTCGGCACGGTAGCGACCACCATCGCCGTCATGGCGGTTGCCGCGATCGGCTTCATGATGCTGACCGGCCGGATGAACTGGCGCTTCGGCGCGACTGTGATCATCGGCGTGTTCATCCTGTTCGGCGCGACCACTATCGTTGCCGGCATCCAGTCGGCTGCGGGCTGATCCGGTGAGCGACCTCGTCCGCAACCCCGTCCACCGCGCGCTCACCCGCCCGCAGATGTTCGCAGGCGTGACGATGAACTTTTTCATCATCAACCTGATGGTGACGACGATTGCGTTCCTGATCCTGAAAAGCTGGTGGATCCTGCCGGTTCCGGTGGTGATGCACGTGATCGGCTATTTCGCTTCGCTGCGCGAACCGCGCATTTTCGACCTGTGGATCACCAAGGTCTCCAAATGCCCGCGCGTCCCCAATTTCAAGCGCTGGGGGTGCAATTCCTATGCCCCGTAAATGGATCGGTGCCGCGGCCTGGAGCGCGAAGGAAGCCAAGGTCGGCGACCGGCTGCCCTATGCCCGCCTGATCGACGAGAACACCGTTTTGCTGCGCGATGGCTCGGTCATGAGCGCGATCCAGGTGCCCGGCCTGCTGTTCGAGACCGAGGATTCGGACGCGCTCAACGCCCACGCCGCCACCCGCGAGGTGATGCTGCGCAGCACGCTCGATGCGCGGTTCGTGATGTATCACCACGTCATCCGCCGCCGGGTGGAAGTGGAGCTGGACGCCGAGTTCCCCGACCCGCTTTCGCGCCATATCGACGCGCGCTGGAAGCAGCGGCTGGCGGGCGGATCGCTGTTCATCAACGACCAGTTCGTCACCCTCATCCGCCGCCCCGCGCGCGGCAAGACGGGGCTGCCGGAACGGTTTTCGAAATTCTTCTCGCAGGCAGGGCAGGACGAGCCGGAGGCCGATCCCAAGGACCTTCGCAGCCTGAAGGCCGCAATCACCGGCCTCGTCGCCAGTTTGCAGAACTACGGCGCGGCGGTTCTGGGTGACTATCAGGCCCCCGGCAGCAGCGGCACCAATTCTGAAATGCTGGAGCTGCTCTCCGCGCTCTACAACGGCGAGATGCGCCCCGTGCGCCGGCCTTCGCCCGAGACCGATATCGGCCACATGCTGCCCTATCGCCGCGCTTCCTTCGGGCTCGACGCGATGGAGTTGCGCGGCTCGGCGGCGCCTGATTTCGCCGCGATCCTCGGGCTGAAAGACTATCCCGAGGCGACCTCGCCCGGCCTGCTCGACAATCTGCTGCGCCTGCCGTTCGAAATGGTCGTCACCGAAAGCTACGCCCCCAACGAACGCACCACCGCCAAGGAGCGGATCGACCTTGCGCTGCGCCGTTCGCGCTCGGTGGACGAGGAAGCTGCTGCCGAACGCGCCGACATGCTCGCCGCGCGTGATGCGCTGGGCAATGGGGCGGTGGGCTTCGGCGACCATCACCTGACCGTGCTGGTGCGCGAAACCACCCTGCCGCGCCTCGATGATGCGATGGCCGCCTGCGCGGCGGCTTTGGCTGACACCGGCGCGATCGCAGTGCGCGAGGACACCAATCTTGAACCCGCTTTCTGGGCGCAGTTCCCGGGCAACGAGGAATATATCGTGCGCCGCGCGCTGATTTCCTCGGCCAATATGGCGGGCTTCGGGTCGTTCCACGGTTTCGCACTGGGGCAGGCAAGCGGCAATCACTGGGGCGATGCGGTGACGCTGCTGGAAACGACCAGTGCCACGCCGTTCTTCTTCAACTTCCACCACGGCGATCTGGGCAATTTCTCGGTGATCGGGCCGAGCGGTTCGGGCAAGACCGTGGTCATGAATTTCCTCGCCGCGCAGGCGCAGAAGTTCAAACCCCGCACCATCCTGTTCGACAAGGATCGCGGCGCGGAGCTGTTCATTCGCGGGATTGGCGGACGTTACAGCCGCATTGCGCCGGGAGATCCGACCGGGTTCAACCCGCTTTCGCTCCCCGATACCCCCGCCAACCGCGCCTTCCTGCGTGACTGGCTGGCCGTGCTGCTCAAGGCCGAAGGGCCGGAGGAGTTTTCGACCATCAGCGCCGCGGTCGATGCGACCTATGGCAATGATCCCAGCTTGCGGCGGCTGCGTCACTTCAAGGAATTGCTGGCCGGCGCCCGCCGCCCGCAACCGGGTGATCTGGCTGACCGGTTGGCGGCATGGATCGGAAGCCCCTCCGGTGACGGCGGCGAGCATGCGTGGCTGTTCGACAATGAACGCGACCGGCTTGACCTTGGCGAACGCGTGCTCGGTTTTGACATGACCGCGCTGCTCGAAAATCCGCGCCTGCGCACGCCCACCATGATGTACCTGTTCCACCGCATCGACGAGCGGCTGGACGGGCAGCCGACCATGATCCTGATCGATGAAGGCTGGAAGGCGCTCGACGATGAAGTCTTCGCCGCGCGCATCCGCGATTGGCTCAAGACCCTGCGCAAGCGCAATGCGCTGGTCGGTTTCGCCACGCAATCGGCGCGTGATGCGCTCGACAGCCGGATTTCGACCGCGCTGGTCGAACAGACCGCGACGATGGTGTTCATGCCCAACTCGCGCGCTCGCCCTGAGGATTATTGCGACGGTTTCGGCCTGACGGCGCATGAGTTCGCGCTGATCCGCAGCCTGCCCGCCCATTCGCGCTGCTTCCTGGTGCGCCAGCCCGATGCCAGCGTTGTCGTCCGCCTCGACCTGTCGGGCGCGCCCGAGGTGCTGACGATCCTGTCGGGCCGCGAGAGCGCGGTGCGCCGCCTCGATCTGCTGCGCGAAGCCGTGGGCGATGCGCCTGCGGCATGGTTCCCGGCGCTCACCGGCCGCGCTTGGCCGGATGGCGCAGCGACCGAAGACGATCCCATGTGGCAGGCGGCGGAATGACGACCGCCTGCGATATGGCCGCCCAGTCGATGGGCACCGGCGTTTCGGCGGCGCTTTCGGCGGTGGATTGCATCGCCAGCGGCGTCAGCGAACAGGCCTTCAACCGCCTGTTCGGCACCGAAGGCCAGCTGGCCTTTGCGCTGACGATCCTGCTGGGGCTGTATGTCGGCTTCTTCGGCATTTCGCTGATGCTCGGCCGGTCGAACCTGTCGGTGCGCGCATTGCTGCCCAAGATGATGACGCTGGGGCTGGTGTTGACCTTTGCCACCAGCTTTGTCGCCTTCTCGACCATCTTCTACAACATTTTCATCGGCGGGCCGGACCAGATCGCGGGCATCCTGACCGGTGTGCAGGGCGAAAGCGCCACGGCGGTGTTCGCGCAGAAGCTCGACGTGGTGTTCATGGCGATCCAGCAGGCGAGCGGCGACACCAAGGATATCAGTGCCTTCTCGCCGCCCGGCATGATGTGGATCGGGGCGATGCTGCTGCTGCTCGGCACTGTCGGCCTGCTGGTGACGGCGCGGATCGCTCTGGCGCTGCTGCTGGCGCTGGGGCCGATTTTCGTGGTGCTGGCCTTGTTCGAAGGCACACGCGGGCTGTTCACCGGCTGGCTCAAGGGGCTGACGATGATGGCGCTGGCCCCGCTGTTTGCGGTGCTGGGCGGGTCGATCATGCTGGAGATGGCGGTGCCGGTGCTGGCGGCGCTGGTCGCCGTGCCGGGGCAGATCGACCAGCAGGCGGCGATGGCGTTTTTCCTGATCGGCGCTGTCCACATGGCGCTGATGCTGCTGTCGCTGAAAGTCGCGTCGAGCATGGTGGCGGGCTGGCAGGTGTTCGGTCTGGTGCCTTCGAAGGAGCGCAGCCGCGGCGATGATGGCCCGCGCGCCGTGCCGGTGCCGCAGCCGCTTGGCACGGCCCCGCGCAACACCAACGTGGCCCCGGCCAGCGCGGGTCTGGCCCCGCGCAGAACCGAGCTAGGGCCCCTCCAGACCGTTGTTGCCGCCAATGATACCGGGCCTGCGGGCACTGTTTCACGTGAAACACGCGTCTATGCCACCGGCGGCGGGAGCGGGGAGGTGACGCCCTTGAACCCCGCCACGTCGCGCACCCGCGGCATCGGCAACCGCTTCCGCTCGGCCCCCTCGGGCAAGCCTGCCCCGGCGCCCAAAGCGACCCCACCATCGGAGACTTACCAATGACCCGCGCCGTGATGCTCGCCGCGCTCGCCCTCAGCCTCGCCGCGCCTGTGGCTGCGCAGGATAACCGCCTGCAAACGCTCGTTTTCAATGAAAACGCCGTGGTGCGGATCGATGGCAAGGTGAAGGTGCAGACCACCATCAAATTCGCGCCTGACGAGGTGATCGAGAATGTCGCGATCGGGGATTCGATGGCCTGGCAGGTGCAGCCCAACAAGGCGCAGACGATCCTGTTCGTGAAACCGCTGGAACTGGACGCGCGCACCAACATGACTGTGGTGACCGACAAGCGCACCTATTTGTTCGATCTGGTCGCATCTCCGCGCAATTCTGCGCTTTATGTGCTGCAATTCCGCTATCCCGAACTGGAAAAGGCGGCCGAGGAAGTGCGCCTTGCCGCTGCCGCGGAGGCTGAGGCGCAGGCCTTGCGGGCGCTGGAGGCTCCGGAGCAGGTCGCCGCTGCGGCAGACCCCTATGCGGTGTCCGATCCGGCGCAATTGAACTTCGCCTGGGCCAGCGCCGGGTCAGCCGGTCTGTTGCCGTCGCGCGCCTATGACAATGGCGATGCGGTGTTCCTCGTGTGGCCCAAGGACGTTGCGATTCCGGCAATTCTCGTCACCAATGACGAAGGCGACGAAGGTCCGGTCAACTTCACCGTGCGCGGCGAGACCGTGGTGGTTGACGGTGTGCCGACACAGATCATCCTGCGCTCCGGTCGCGACACGGCGACGCTGACCAACACCGGACCGATGCGCCCTGCTGCCCGTAGCGCCGCGCTCGACCGATCCACGCCCTCAAGGGAGACCAACTGATGCGTCTTGCCATGCGTTTGCCGCCCAAGAAGGGCGAGGGTGCCACCATCGAGGGTGATCCGCGGGAGCGTGAAAGCGCCGAGATCATCGATTTGGCGAGCCGCGCGGCCTTCCCCGCCGTCACCGACCGCAAGGCGAAGGGTGACGGGCTGGGGCTGGCTGCGGGCGTGGCCGTTGTCGGCCTGCTGGGGGCTGTGACCTTCTGGGCGATGAACTCAGCCCGCACCCCTGAACCGCAGGGCATCGGCAATCCCAATGTCGCCCCGCCGCAGGCGGTTGCTGCGCCCGTGCCGGTGGTTGTCGATCCGGCGGCGCAGCCGGGCGCCGTGCCGGTCACCCCGCCGGTCGATCCTGCGCCGATGCCGGTCTATGCCACCAATCCTGCCTTGGTGACGGTCCCTTCTGCCAATCCCTATGCCAGCCCGCAGCTGGTGTTCGACGCAAGCAGCGCGCGCGGGCTCCGGCAGGCCGAAGCCCCGCTCGGCGTCCCGGCGGCCAACACCGCTGGCAATGTCGCTGGCACCGGCGGCGCGGCAGCCTTCGCCAGCAGGGTCGGCGGTGTAGGCGGAGCGCCGGTGCAGGCGCGGGCGATGACCAATCCCTCGACCACCGTGACCGAAGGCACGCTGATCCCTGCCGTGCTTGAAACCGCGATCAACACCGATGTGCCGGGCTATGTCCGCGCCGTGGTGAGCCAGGACGTGCGCAGCTTTGATGGCAAGCGCATCCTTGTCCCGCGCTCGTCACGCGTGATCGGGCAATATCAGGCGGGTGTCGAGCAAGGCCAGCGCCGCGCCTATGTGGTGTGGACCCGGCTGATCCGGCCTGACGGGGTTTCGATCAATATCGCCTCGCCCGCCGTCGGGTTCGATGGCACCACCGGGCTTGAGGGCGATGTGAACAGCCACTTCCTCAAGCGCTTCGGTTCGGGCCTGCTGCTGTCGGTGGTCGGCGGGCTGGGCGCGCTCGCCACGGGCGGCGTCGGCGGTGTGATCGTTGCGGGCGGCGCGCAGGGTGCGGCCAATTCGGCGGTCCAATCGAACGGCCAGATCAGCCCCACGATCCGCGTGCGCGCGGGCGAGCCGATCAAGATCTTCACCGCGCGCGATCTTGATTTCAGCACGGTCGGCAACTGACACGATGAGCGCGGATATCCACCGGCTGGGGACGGATGAGGGCGCTGTGCCGCTCTCGGCGGAGCGTTCTGTCTACCTTGACGCCTATCTCGCCCCGTTCCGCCGCTGGCTGGAGCGTGACACCGTGACCGAGATCATGGTCAACCGCCCCGGCGAGGTGTGGATTGAAGACGCCTCCAATCCGGGGATGCAGCGCATCGAGACGCCGGAGATTGACGACCGGCTGGTGCAGCGCCTCGCCGAACAGGTCGCACGGGTCAGCCATCAGGGGATCAACCGCGAACACCCGCTGCTGGGCGCGACCTTGCCTGACGGTGCGCGCGTGCAGTTCTGCGGGCCGCCAGCCGCGCGCAAGCATTGGGTGATGGCAATCCGCCGCCACCGCCGCTTGGACCTGCCGCTGGATGCCTATGATACCGGGCCGCTGGCAGGCGAGATGCAGTTCGATCTGCCCGACCCGCAGACGCAGCCCATCGCCTTCCTGCGCGCCGCGATCCGCGCCCGGCGCACGATCCTGATTTCGGGCGGCACCAGCACCGGCAAGACCACCTTTCTCAACGCCATGCTCGGCGAGATTCCGGCGCAGGAACGTGTGGTGATGGTCGAAGATACGCCGGAACTGAAGTTTCCGGGGGCCAACGCGGTCGGCCTCGTCGCGGTGAAGGGCGAGCTGGGCGAGGCCAAGGTCACCGCCAACGAATTGCTGCAAGCCGCGCTACGCCTGCGCCCCGACCGGATCGTGCTGGGCGAATTGCGAGGGAGCGAAAGCGTCAGCTTCCTGCGCGCGATCAATACCGGCCACCCGGGCAGCTTTTCCACCATCCACGCCAATTCCCTGCGCGGCGCGCTGGAGCAACTTGCGCTGATGGTGATGCAGACCGGCATCGGCCTGACCCGTTCCGACACTATCGCCTATGCCGCCAGCGTGATCGACGTGATCGTGCAGCTGGGGCGCGATGCCAATGGCAAGCGCGGCATCACCCAGATCGCGGAAAGCCGGCAACTGGTGTGAATGTCAGCCGCGCCGCCCAAACGACAATGACATTGTTGTGACAAGCCTCTCATCCTGATTTACACCGCTGTGCCGAGCGGACACATGCGCCTGGCGAGCGCCCGCGGACTGCGAGCCAGCGCGAAGCAGAACAGGAAAGCGATGAGTACGTCACCGATAGGCAGCGAGGAGGCTCCCGCCCACGCGGGCGCTGTGCAGATGGCCGAGCTTGCCCCCGACGAATCCCCCTATTTCAATCGCGAGCTGTCATGGCTCCAGTTCAACCAGCGCGTGCTGGCGGAGGCCTGCAACCCGGCCTACCCGCTGCTGGAACGCCTGCGGTTCCTCTCGATTTCGGGCAGCAATCTTGATGAATTCATGATGATTCGGGTCGCCGGGCTGGTGGGGCAGGTGCAGCGCGGCATGGCGATCCCTTCGATCGACGGACGCAGCCCCTCGCAGCAACTGGCCGCGATCCGCGAAAAGCTGGTGGAACTCAGCGGCATCCAGCAGTCGATCTGGCGTTCGGTGCGTGAGGGGCTGGCAGGCGCCGACATCTACATTGCTGACGAACAGCGTGTCAGCCCGGCGGCGCACAAGTGGCTGAAGGCCTTCTTCCTCAACGAAATCCTGCCGATTATCACGCCGCAGGCGCTGGATCCGGCGCACCCGTTCCCCTTCGTCCAGAACGAAGGCATGGGCCTGCTGTTCACGCTGACCCGTGATGCGACGAGCGAGCAGCTGATCGAAATGGTGCTGATCCCCAGCGCGCTCCCCCGCTTTGTGCGCGTGCCTGATGCGGTGAGCGGCGATGGCACAGTCCTCTACATCTCGATCGCGAGCCTGATCCAGCGCTATGCCGCGGCGCTGTTCCCCGGCTTTACCATCGCCGGTGACGGCCTGTTCCGGGTGCTGCGCGACAGCGATATCGAAATCGAGGAAGAGGCCGAAGATCTGGTGCGCACCTTCCGCAGCGCGATCCAGCGGCGGCGGCGCGGGCAGGTGATCCAGCTGGAGCTGGAGGAGGATTTCGACCCCGCTGCCGAGACCTTGCTGCGCGATCAGCTCGGCATCAATGAAGCCGCTGTGATCAAGACCGATGGCATGATCGGGATCGACGGCCTTGCCGAAATCGTCCGCGAAGACCGGCCTGACCTGAAGTTCGACGCCTATTCCCCGCGCTTTCCCGAACGCATCCGCGAGCATGACGGCGATGCCTTTTCCGCGATCCGCGAAAAGGACATCATCATCCACCACCCCTACGAAAGCTTCGAGGTGGTGGTCGATTTCATCCGCCAGGCCGCCCTTGACCCTGATGTGGTCGCGATCAAGCAGACCCTGTACCGCGCCGGTAGCCAGTCAGCGGTGATCAACGCGCTGATCGAGGCGGCAGAGGCCGGCAAGTCGGTGACCGCGGTGGTGGAACTGAAGGCCCGCTTCGACGAGGAGCAGAACCTCAAATGGGCAAGCAAGCTCGAACGCGCGGGCGTGCAGGTGATCTACGGCTTCACCGACTGGAAAACCCACGCCAAGGTCGCAATGGTGGTCCGGCGCGAGGGCGATGGTTTCCGCACCTATTGCCACTTCGGCACGGGCAATTATCACCCGGTCACCGCCAAGGTTTACACCGATCTCAGCTTCTTCACCGCCGACCCCAAGCTGGGGCGCGATGCGGCCAAGATGTTCAATTTCGTCACCGGCTATGTCGAGCCCCACGCGCTTGAACGCATCCACATCGCCCCGATTGATCTGCGGGCGGAAATCTACAGCCGGATCGACACTGAAATCGCCCACGCCCAGGCGGGCAAGCCTGCCGCGATCTGGTTCAAGTGCAACCAGCTGACCGATGAAGGCGTGATCGACCGGCTCTATGCGGCCAGCAATGCCGGCGTGCAGATCGAACTGGTGGTGCGCGGAATCTGTTGTCTGCGTCCGGGGATTGCCGGGCTCTCCGAGAATATCCGCGTCAAATCGATCATCGGCCGCTTTCTTGAACACAGCCGCATCTATGCCTTCGCCAATGGTTACAACATGCCCAGCGCCCATGCGGCGGTGTATATCGCGTCAGCCGACATGATGACCCGCAACCTCGATCGCCGGGTGGAGGCGCTGATCCCGATCCTCAACCGTACAGTGCATGATCAGGTGCTCCAGCAGGTGCTGCTCGCCAATATGCTCGATACCGAACAAAGCTGGTGGCTGCATCCTGACGGCAGCTATTCGCGGGTCGAGACCGAGGATGGGGTCAAGCCGTTCAACTGTCACCGTTATTTCATGACCAACCCCTCATTGTCGGGGCGCGGCGGGGCGCTGGAGGCGGGGGCTGTGCCCAAGCTCAGTCTGCGCCGGGGAGCTGCGGCATGATCTGGAAATGGCGGCGGGAGTCGCGGGATGGCGCGCTGGGCGGCGCTTCGGCGGAACGCGCGATCATCGACATCGGATCGAACACGGTCCGGCTGGTGGTCTATGGCGGTACGATGCGCGCGCCCACGGTGCTGCTCAACGAGAAGGTGACGGCCAAGCTGGGGCGCGAGATTGCTGCCACGGGGCGTCTGGCGGACGAGGCGATGGCGCTGGCCCTGCGGGGGTTGAAGCGGTTTACTCTGCTGCTCGCCGATCTCGGCATCAAGGATATCGAGACCGTGGCGACCGCGGCGGTGCGCGATGCAGTCAACGGCCCGGAATTCGTGGAATCGCTGCGCGCCATTGGCCTCAATCCGCGGGTGATCTCCGGAGAGGAAGAAGCGCTGCTGAGCGCCCACGGCGTGATCGGCGCCTTTCCCGATGCGCGCGGGATCGTGGCCGATCTTGGCGGCGGGAGCCTTGAACTCGTGCGGGTGGCTGACGGCCAGACCGACAGCGCCAGCACGCTCCCGCTCGGCACCTTGCGCCTGCCCGAATACCGCAAGGGCGGGCGGGGCGAGATGCGCAAGAACCTCGACAAGGCGATCCGCAAGGGCGGCTGGGATCTTTCGGCTACGCCTGAGGCCGCCAATGGTGCGCTCTATCTGGTGGGCGGAACGTGGCGGGCGATGGCGGTCTATGCGATGGCTGCGCGCGGCTATCCGCTGAGCGATCCGCATGGCTTCGTCATCGAAACTCCTGTCGCGCTGGAACTCGCCACCGGCCTTGCGCTGAGCGAAACCGACACCTTGAAGGGCCGCGACCGGATTTCGTCGATGCGCGCCGAAAAGCTGCCCGACGCCGCGGTGCTGCTGCAGGCCTTGCTGACCCGGCTTGCGCCTGACCGGGTGGTGTTTTCATCCTGGGGCCTGCGCGAAGGGCTGCTGTATGACCGCCTGCCCGCGCATACCCGCTCGCAGGACCCGCTGCTCGCCGGGGTGGCGGTGTTCGCCAACCAGCGCGGATCGGCACCGACGCTGGCGACGCGAATGGCGGCGTGGACTCTGGACGCTGCGCCCGCCCGCGAACATGGCAGCGAGCGGCTGCGGCTGGCAGCGACCATGCTGGCGCTCGCGGGGATGCAGATCGAACCCAACATCCGCCTGCCGCAAGCGATCAACTGGGCGCTGCACAAGCGCTGGGTCGGGATCGACGGCAAGGGCCGCGCGATGCTGGCAGCAGCGATTGCGGCCAATGGCAACCAGATGAGCCTGCCCTCTGAAGTGCGCACGCTGGCCGGCGAGGACGCGCTGGAGGAGGCGGTGCGTTGGGGCCTCGCGCTGAGGCTCGCACGCAGGCTGGGCGCGCAGTCGGCCCGTTCGCTTGAGGTGAGCCGGCTGGTGATCGAGGACGGCGCGCTGGTGCTGCGCCTTGCGACAAGCCACGCGGCGCTGTTCGGTCAGCCGACCGAAAAGGACATGAAGCTGCTCGCCGGGCGACTGGGGCTCAGCTGGCGGGTCGATATCGTGGCGGAGAGTGAACTCTAGGCCGGTTTCGTGTCGCTGGTGCCGAAGGGCGAAAAGTCGGTGTCGATATCGAACAGATCGACGCCTTCTGCCGCTTTCAACCGGTTCACCACCACATAGGTCACAGGCGTCAGCACCGCTTCCCACACCACTTTCAGCGCCCAGTTGGTGATCATGACGGTCACCACCGCCTCGGTCGTCCAGATGCCGTAGAAGGCGATGGGGTAGAAGATCAGGCTGTCCACGCCTTGCCCGACGAAGGTCGATCCGATGGTGCGCGTCCACAGAGCGCGGCCCTTGGTCCACACCTTCATCTTGGCCATGACGAAGGAATTGACGAACTCGCCCGCCCAGAAGGCGATGATCGAGGCGACCACGATGCGCCACGTGCTGCCGAACACGCTGACATAGGTTTCCTGACAGATCGCGCCATCAGGGATGGCAAGGTCGCTCGAGGTGGTGACGGGGCGAGGGCCGCCAAACCCGCTGGCGCTGCACGACCAGCCATCAAAGGCGGGCAGGCTGACGACGACATAGGACATGAAGGCAAGGAACAGCATCGCCGCCGTCCCCACCCAGATCACGCGGCGCGCTTTGGCGAAGCCGTAAATCTCGGTCAGCACGTCGCCGATGACGTAGCCCAGCGGGAAGAACAGGATGCCCGCACCATAGATGAACACGCCATCGGGTGCGGGCCACCAGCCTTGCGGCCAGAACGGCACGTCCACAAAGGTCAGCTTGGCCGCGCCGATGATGTTCGACAGCAACAGGATCGCGACGAAGGCCGCCATCACCAGATCATAATAGCGAAAGGTGACCGGCGGGCGCGAGGTCGCGACGATGCCGTCGGTCGGATCGCGGTCGAAAGCGGCAGCCGGATCGGCGGCGGGAGCGGTGTTTTCCATCGCTCGTCCGGTTAGCGCGATTTGCCTGTCCGGCAAAGCACGCTATTGGGCTTCACAGCGCGCGCCCGTAGCTCATCTGGATAGAGCGCGAGACTTCTAATCTTGAGGCAGCAGGTTCGAGTCCTGCCGGGCGCGCCATTGGCTTTGTTGGGGGGCAGTTTGGACGGCTTCTGGTCCTGGTCGCTGATCGTGGTGGTGCCGCTGCTGCTTGCGGTCATGATTGCTGCGCATGAACTGGGGATGCGGCTGCACGCGCTGCTGACGGCTGGTGGTGCCGCGGACAACGACGCAGCCAGCGATGAGGGTTTCATTCTGTCGGGCGTGCTCGGCCTACTGGCTCTGCTGATGGGGTTCTCCTTTTCGATGGCGCTGACCCGGCTTGAGGATCGCCGCGACCTCATGCTGCAGGAAACCAGCGCCGTCGGCTATCTTGCCATGCTCGCCGAAGGGCTGCCGCCCGAACAGGCGGGGCCGCTCAAGACCGATCTGGCGCGCTATGCCGCCGCGCGGTTGAAAGCCGCCGAGATGGCAGACGGCGCAGCGCGGCTGGTGGCTGAAGAACAGGCAGCGCGCCTGCGCGACCCGGTTGCGGGCCATGTCCGCGCTGTCTTGAAGCAGGGATCGCCCGGTCCGCACGCTGTCGCGCTGGCCAGCGCCTATGACACGGTCGAGGATGCCGCTGTGCGGAGGCAGGCGCTCACCCAGGCGCATTTGCCGGCGCGGGTCTTGTGGCTGCTGGCGGCCTATGCTGTGATCTCGGCGGCGATGCTGGGCTATGCGCTGGCCGGATCGCGCGGTCGCCACCGCGCGGCTTCCACCACGCTCTACTTGTTGATTGCTCTGGCGTTCGGCGTGATCCTTGATCTCGACAGACCGCGCGCAGGCGCGATCATGGTCGACCAGACGCCCTTTGAACAAATGGTCGCAGGGCTGGCGCCTTAGGGCTTCAGCCGCTCCGCGTGCCAGGCGACGTGTTCGGCCATGAAAGTCGATATGAAGTAGTAGGAATGGTCGTACCCCTGCTGCATCCGGATTGTCGCCGGGATGCCCGCAGCCTTGCAGGCGGCTTCGAGCAGCGGGGTGCCAAGCTGGTCGTCAAGGAACGCGTCGGCAGTGCCTTGATCGACCAGCAGACCGGGCAGGCGCGCGCCGTTTTCGATCAGGGCGACCGCGTCATACTCGGCCCAAGCGGCGCGGTCCTCGCCCAGATAGCGGCTGAGGGCTTTCTCGCCCCACGGCACCTGTGCGGGCGCGCAGATCGGCGCGAAGGCGCTGACGGATCGGAAGCGGGCAGGGTTGCGAAGCGCGATGGTAAGCGCGCCGTGGCCGCCCATCGAATGGCCGGTGATGCCCTGCCGCGCCATGTCGGCGGGGAAATGTTCGGCGATCAGCTTCGGCAGATCATCCTCGATATAAGAACGCATCCGGTAATGCTGCGCCCACGGTTCCTGCGTCGCATCGCAGTAGAAGCCTGCGCCCTTGCCGAAGTCATATTCGCCCTCGGCATCAGGAACGTTCTCGCCGCGCGGGCTGGTGTCGGGGGCGATGAGAATGATCCCGTGTTCCGCGCAAGCGGCGCGGTATTCGCCTTTCTCCATGACATTGGCATGGGTGCAGGTCAGGCCCGACAGATACCACAGCACCGGAAGCCGCTCGCCCGGTGCATGATCGGGAACGAACACGGCAAAGGTCATGTCAGTGCCGGTCGCGGCGGACACATGGCGATAGACGCCCTGCGTGCCGCCGTGGCTGCGGTTCTGCGACAGCGTCTCCATCAGAACACGACGCCTAGAAAACGACGACGCTGCGGATCGACTTGCCTTCGTGCATCAGGTCAAAGGCGGTGTTGATCTCCTCAAGGCCCATGACGTGGGTGATCATCGGGTCGATTTCGATCTTGCCCTGCATGTACATGTCGACGATCTTGGGAACATCGGTGCGGCCCTTGGCCCCGCCGAAGGCCGTACCGCGCCAGTTGCGGCCCGTCACCAGCTGGAACG
This sequence comes from Porphyrobacter sp., assembly GCA_032116115.1. GTDB lineage: Bacteria > Pseudomonadota > Alphaproteobacteria > Sphingomonadales > Sphingomonadaceae > Erythrobacter. The sequence goes on along the minus strand of JAUMAX010000015.1, from coordinate 167,763 downwards.
GGCGTGTGGCGATTTCCTTGCCCGCTTCGGCCACGCCGATGATGATCGAGGTGCCCCAGCCGCGGTGGCAGGCTTCCAGTGCGGTGCGCATCACTTCGGTATTGCCGGTGGCATCGAAGGTGTAGTCCGCGCCGCCGTCGGTCATTTCGACGATCTTGGCGACGGTTTCCTCGCGGCTCATTCCCTTGGAGTTGAGGAAGTGGGTCATGCCGAACTTGCGGCCCCATTCCTCGCGCGCCGGATTGATATCGACCCCGATGATGAGGTTCGCGCCCGCCAGCCGCGCGCCCTGGATGACGTTGAGGCCGATCCCGCCGAGGCCGAACACCACGACATTGTCGCCGACCTGCACCTTGGCGGTGTTGGTGACCGCGCCCACGCCCGTCGTCACCCCGCAGCCGATGTAGCAGGCCGACTGGAACGGCGCGTCCTCGCGGATTTTGGCGACCGCGATTTCGGGCAGCACGGTGAAGTTCGAGAAGGTCGAGCAGCCCATGTAGTGGAAGATCGGCTGGCCCTTGTAGCTGAAGCGGGTAGTGCCGTCGGGCATCAGCCCCTTGCCCTGGGTCGCGCGGATCGCGGTGCACAGGTTGGTCTTGCCGCTGAGGCACGACTTACACTGGCGGCATTCCGGCGTGTAGAGCGGGATCACGTGATCGCCCGGCTTCACGGATGTGACGCCCGCGCCAACCTCGCGCACGATCCCTGCGCCTTCATGGCCGAGCACAGAGGGGAAGATGCCCTCGCTGTCGAACCCGTCGAGCGTGTAGGCGTCGGTGTGGCAGATGCCGGTCGCCATGATCTCGACCAGCACTTCGCCCGCCTTGGGGCCTTCGAGATCGAGTTCGACGATTTCGAGCGGCTTTTTCGCTTCGAAGGCAACAGCGGCGCGGGTCTTCATGGGGCGGGTATCCTTGGTTCGGGCGGTCGGTCGCGGCGCAGTAGCCGGTGGCACCCGTCAGCCCGTGCCGCAAGCGAAAAACCGGCCCGCCGCGCTCAGCCGCGCGCGACATCCTCCAGCAATTCGCCCGTCACCGGATAGCCCGCATCAGCAAGGATTGTCAGCCACGGCTTGCCGTCCTGCTCGACCACTTGCGGCATGATCGTGCGCACCGGAATTGCTTCGGCCTGGGCGCGCGCTTCCTCGTAACTGGCGAACAGCGCAAGGCGTTCGAGATTGCGGCGGGTGGGAAAAATCAGCTTGATCTCGCCGCGCTCTGCCGCGTCCAGCGCGCCCTGGGCACTGGTCCAGAACAGGTGGGTGTTTTCCGCATGGTCGATCGACACATCGACCGCGCCGGTGCCAAGATTGGCGAGGTAGAAGCGCGTGTCATAGACGCGGGTAATCGCCTCGTTCTTGGGAAACCAGCGGGCAAAGGGCGTGATCTGCGCAAGGTCGAGCCGCCAGTCGAAGGCCTCCAGCACCGGGGCGAGCGCCCCGGTTTCGGCCAGCATCGCGCGTGCAGCGGCGGCCCGGTCTGCATCGATATTGCCCGCAAGGCCGAGTGCGAGACCGGTTTCCTCCAGCGTCTCGCGCACGGCAGCGATCTGGTGTGCGGCTTCATCGGGAGAAAGGCCGCTGGCCGCTGCCGCAATCTCGCCAAGCGCATAATCGGCCGGATCGACGCGGCCGCCGGGAAACACCGCCATCCCGCCCGCGAAGGTCATGTTGCGCGATCGCACCGTCATCAGCACTTCGGGCGCGCTGCCATCGGGGGCATTGCGGAAAATGATGATGGTTGCTGCCGGAATGCCCTCAGGGCCAGAATCGCTGGGTTTGTCACTGGTCATCGCGGCAAAGGATGGCCTTGCGGCAAGCGCTTGCCAAGGCTTTTGGCTTATCTGTGCCGGGTTCTTGTGGCCCTGTCGCTGCGCTACCGGAGGGCGGGGCGGAGGGGTGTCGGCCTGCTTTACAAACGCACCCGCGCATCGATCTTTGCGACTAAGGAAAATGCTGGAATTGCGCCATTTTTCGAGTTTGGCACGCGCTGTGCATTATACGTGGCGGTCCTAATGGTCTTTGACGAGGCGCGATCCACCCTGGTCTCCGGGTTGCGCCTCCCCAAAACAAAAAGCGCTCCGCACTGGTCCTGCGGAGCGCTTTTTTGTTGGCGCGGTTACGGCCTTGCAGGCCGGTCACTCTTTTTCGGAACGGGTTTGATATCGGACCCAAAGGGTCCGCAAGGGCGACCGCCCGCCCGCAGCGGGCGCAGCTTGCTGCGCGCCTAGCGAGGACCGCACGCCGGATGGCGTGCGGAAAACAAAGGCATCAGCTGACCTTGGCGACGCCCTGCTGGTCGAGCAGCTGCTGCAATTCGCCTGCCTCAAACATCTCGGTCATGATGTCGCTGCCGCCGAGGAATTCGCCCTTCACATAGAGCTGGGGGATCGTCGGCCATTCGGAATAGTTCTTGATGCCCTGACGGATTTCCATGTCCTGCAACACGTCGACGCTTTCATAAGCGACGCCGCAATGATCGAGGATCGCGATGGCGCGCGCGGAAAAGCCGCATTGCGGGAACAGCGGGGTGCCTTTCATGAACAGCACCACGTCATTGGCAGTGACGAGATCGGAAATACGGGAATTGACGTCGGTCATGGTGCGATGCGCCCCTGATGTATGGAGGAATGTTGCGTGATTACGTGGGGACCACGGTGGTGACTTGCAAGGCGTGCAGTTCACCGCCCATGCGTCCGCCGAACGCGGCATAGACCAGCTTGTGCTGCGCCACGCGGCTCAGCCCTGCGAATTGCGGGGCGGTGACGGTGGCGGCCCAGTGGTCGTCGTCGCCGGCAAGGTCCCGCAATTCCACCGTCGCCCCCGGAAGGGCAGCGAGGATTGCGGCTTCGATGGCGTTGGCGGACATTGGCATGGATCAGACCTCGCCGAACAGCTGGCGGCGGGCTTCCACCGTCATTTCTTCCAGTTTTACGCGGATGTCGGCTTCGCTGACATCGGTGCGCGCGCCGGTGAGATCGCCGAGCAGCTTGCGGATCACGTCCTCATCGCCCGATTCCTCGAAATCGGCCTGCACCACGGCCTTTTTGTAGGCGTCGGTTTCCTCGGGCGTGAGGTTCATAAGGCCCGCTGCCCACTCGCCCAGCAGCCGGTTGCGGCGCGCAGCGATGCGAAAGGCGGTGTCGTTGTCGAGCGCAAACTTGGCTTCTTCAGCGCGTTCGCGATCCTTGAAATCGGTCATTGTCCAGTGTCCCTTCGGATACGATCCGTCCCAAGCGATAGAGACGGGCGCGCGCGGCTTCAAGCATGAAGCCGCGCTGATGAGACTCTATTCCCCCGGACCCTACTCCATCGTCACCACAAGCTTGCCCACCGCCTCGCGCGCTTCAAGCTTGGCGATGGCATCGCCGGCGCGGGCGAGGGGGAATGTCTCGGACACCAGCGGGTCGATCTTGCCCGCCTGCATCAGCGCGAACAGCTCGTTCACCTGCGCATGGAAGGCCTCCGGCTCGCGCGCGGTGAAGGCGCCCCAGAACACGCCGCAGATGTCGCAGGACTTCAGCAGGGTGAGGTTCAGCGGCATCTTGGCGATCCCGGCGGGGAAGCCGACGACGAGGAAGCGGCCTTCCCACGCGATGGCGCGCAGGGCGGGTTCGGAATATTGCCCGCCGACAATGTCATAGACGATGTTTGCGCCGTCAGGCCCGCAGGCTTTCTTGAAAGCTTCGGCCAGCGCCTTCGATGCGTCCTTGTCCATCGCCTCGCGCGGGTAAATCACCACTTCGTCAGCCCCGGCTGTGCGGGCGACTTCGCCCTTGGCTTCGGAGGAGACAGCGGCGACCACGCGTGCGCCGAAAGCCTTGGCGAGCTCGATCGCGGAAAGCCCCACGCCGCCTGCCGCGCCGAGGATCAGGACAGTGTCACCCGCCTTGATATGCCCGCGATCCTTGAGCCCGTGGATGGTGGTGCCATAGGTCATCAGCAGGCTGGCCGCCTTCTCGAACGGCACCCCGTCCGGCACCGCGAACATGCGGCCCGCAGGCACCACGACCTTTTCGGCGAGGCCGCCATTGCCGATCCCGGCAAGCACCCGGTCACCGACCTTGAAGCCTTCGACGCCTTCGCCAACCGCCTCGATCACGCCCGAAATCTCGCCGCCGGGCGAGAAGGGGCGCTGGGGCTTGAACTGGTACATGTCGCGGATGATCAGCCCGTCGGGGTAGTTGATCGCGCAGGCCTTGACCGCAACCAGCACTTCGCCCTTGCCGGGGGTGGGGGTCTCGACCTCGTCGAGTGTCAGCGTTTCAGGCCCACCTGTGGCGTGGGTGCGGATGGCTTTCATTGTGTCCTCTCCCTTGGAATTGTCGTCAGGCGGCTTCAGTGCCGCGCATCAGCCATGGTTGGGCGGCGGTGCGCTGGGCTTCGAAGCCGCCGATCGCTTCGCCGCGCGCCATGGTCAGCCCGACTTCGTCGAGACCGCCGAGCAGGCAATCCCGCCGGAACGGATCAATCGCGAAGGTGAAGCGGTCCTGAAAAGGCGTGGTGACAGTCTGGTGTTCGAGATCGACCGAAATCGGCTCGCCCGCCCGCGCCACCTCAAGCAGGCGGTCGACTGCCTCCTGCGGCAGCACCACAGGCAGGATCCCGTTCTTGACCGCGTTGCCCGAGAAGATGTCGGAAAAGCTGGGGGCGATCACCACCCGGATGCCCATGTCGCCCAGCGCCCATGCGGCGTGTTCGCGGCTGGAACCGCAGCCGAAGTTGTCGCCCGCGATCAGCAGGGTCGCGCCCGCATAGGCCGGATCGTCGATGACATTGCCGGGTTCGGCCCGCAGCGCTTCAAAGGCGCCTGCGCCAAGCCCTTCGCGGCTGATGGTCTTGAGCCACTTGGCCGGGATGATGATGTCGGTATCGACATTCTTGAGGCCGAGCGGGATGGCGCGGCCTTCGACGCGGGTGAGCGGTTGCATTGTCGTCCTGTCAGTCGGTCTGGGGCGGCTCGCCCGAGGGGATCGGGCCGGGCTGGGCCTGATCGTTCGGCTTTTTTTTGCGCTTGCTCGTGTAAAGCAGCGCGGCAGCAATGGCCGCCGATCCGATGGCGCCAGCTGCGGCAATCGCGGCGTTGCGGGCGGTGTTCGATTTGGGCTTGTCGGTCATGCCTGTTCCATGCGCCTCGTGGCCGGGGGTTTCAAGGGGTTGCCGTCACACCAGCTCGCGCACGTCGGCAAGCCGCCCGGTTACAGCGGCAGCCGCAGCCATCGCTGGCGAGACAAGGTGCGTGCGTGCGCCCGGGCCTTGGCGGCCGACAAAGTTGCGGTTGCTGGTCGAGGCGCAGCGTTCGCCCGGCGGCACCTTGTCGGGGTTCATGCCCAGACACGCCGAACACCCCGGTTCGCGCCATTCGAAGCCCGCTTCGATGAACACCCGGTCGAGCCCCTCTTCCTCGGCCTGCGCCTTCACCAGACCCGATCCAGGCACGACGATCGCCCAGCGGACGTTATCGGCCTTGCGGCGGCCCTTCAGGATCGCGGCGGCGGCGCGCAGGTCTTCGATCCGGCTGTTGGTGCAGGAACCGATGAACACGTTCTCGATCGGAACCTCGGTCATGGGCGTGCCGGGGGTGAGACCCATGTAATCGAGGCTCTTCTGCGCAGCGACGCGCTTGGACTCGTCCGCGAAGTCCGCAGGCGAGGGCACGCGCCCGCCAATCGGCACCACGTCTTCGGGGCTGGTGCCCCAGGTGACGCTCGGCTCGACATCGGCGGCGTCGATCGTCACCGACTTGGCGAAGGTCGCGCCGTCATCCGAATGGAGCGTGCGCCAGTAAGCGACCGCCGCATCCCATTCCGCGCCCTTGGGGGCCATCGGGCGGCCCTTGAGATAGGCGAAGGTGGTATCATCGGGCGCGATCAGCCCTGCGCGCGCGCCTGCCTCGATGCTCATGTTGCAGACCGTGAGGCGTTCCTCGACCGTCATGCGCTCGAACACGCGGCCGCGATATTCGATCACGTAGCCGGAACCGCCTGCCGCGCCGATGCGGCCGATGATGTGGAGGATCAGGTCTTTCGCGCTGATGCCGGGGCCAAGATCGCCGTCCACGCGCACTTCCATCGGCTTGGACTGCTGGAGCAGCAGCGTCTGGGTCGCCAGCACGTGTTCGACCTCGCTCGTGCCGATCCCGAAGGCCAGCGCGCCCAATCCGCCGTGGCAGGCGGTGTGCGAATCGCCGCAGACGATGGTGGTGCCGGGGAGCGAGAAGCCCTGTTCCGGGCCGACCACATGGACGATGCCCTGTTCCCTTGCGGTCGCGGGGATGTAGCGGATGCCGAAGGCCGGGGCGTTGACTTCCAGCGCGGCGAGCTGCGCTGCGCTTTCAGCATCGGCGATCGGCACCGGCGCCCCGCGCGCATCGAGCCGGGCGGTGGTCGGCAGATTGTGATCCGGCACCGCCAGCGTCAGTTCCGGCCGCCGCACTGGACGCCCGGCAACCTTCAGCGCCTCGAACGCCTGCGGGCTGGTGACCTCGTGTACCAGATGCCGGTCGATATAGATCAGCGCCGTCCCGTCATCGCGCGTCTCGACGACGTGTGCGTCCCAGATCTTTTCGTAGAGGGTGCGGGGGCGGCTGGCCATGATCGACAGTCCATCAGAAAGGGGCAAAGGGGGCGGCAAAGGTGATGCCCCTTAGTCACGATTGCCGAGCCGTGGCAAGATTGCCGCGATTTACCGGCACGCCGCGGTAGAATTTGTCATAATCTTGCGCTAGCTTACACCTATGTCAGCAAACGAATCCCCTGCCGCCGCGTTTTTGCATCCGATCACGGTCGAAGCTGCCGACATCGACTTCATGGGCCACGTCAACAACGCGCGCTATCTGAACTGGGTGCAGGATGCCGTGCTGGCGCATTGGCGCGGGATTGCTCCGGCCGAAGATGTGGCGAGCAAGGCTTGGGTCGCACTGAAGCACGAGATTACCTATCGCAAGCCCGCTTTCCTTGATGATGACGTGATCGCCCAGACCGTGCTCGAACGCTTCAACGGCGCGCGGGCGTTCTATTCCACGCTGATCAAGCGCGGCGAAGAGGTGCTGGCCGAAGTGCAATCGAGCTGGTGCTGCATCGATGCCGAAACCCTGCGCCCGGCGCGCATCGGCGAACATCTGCGGTCGTTCTTCTTCCCCCAAGGCGAGTAAGCGCCGGGCCTTGCGGCGAAGGCGATTGTCGTTCGTCGATCTTTTTGCGCATTGCCTGATCGATAAGCGCCGTCCCCGGGCCGACGAAACCGCGTTGTGCAGTCATGGGCGGGCTGGTAGCCCATTAACAACAAATTCTGCTGGTTTTGTGGTTGCTTTCTTGCCGCAAGGGGCGGTTTGCGAGCAATGATGCAAGGTCGGACGCTACAAGGGGGCACGCATTTTGGTTCATCGGCTGCATCAGGGCCGCTTTTAGTGTCCACCGGCACGAACCGAGGGGCGCTGGGCCTTGCGGCAGGCCTTGCCGCGCTGGCGCTGGCGGGATGCGGCATCCCGCGGGACACGCCGCCAGCCATGGCGAGCGCGCAAGCCATCCCGGCGCAGTGGGTGCTGGCCGAGCCGGGCGGGACCGACATCGCGCTTGATCGCTATTGGGTGATGCTGAACGATCCGCTGGTCGAGGAATTCGTCGCCCGCGCGCAGACCGAAAACCTCGATCTGGCGCAGGCCGTTACCCGCTTGCGGGCCGCCCGCGCGGGTCTGAGGCAGGCCCGCGCCGCGCGGGTGCCGACCATCAACGGCAGCAGCGGCGCGCGCCGCGATGTCGGCGATCTCGCCAGCAATGACGTGCAATTCTCGCTTGGCGCTGATGCCGCCTGGGAGGCTGATCTGTTCGGCCGGATCGACGCCGGGATCGATGCAGCGCGCGGTGATCTGCGCGCGGCGGGCTATTCGCTCGGCGATCTGGAGCGGGTGATCGTGGCGCAGGTGGCAAGCCAGACCGTGACCGCGCGCTCACTCGCAGCCCAGCTGGCGATCGCGCGGGAGACGCTCGCCAACCAGGAGGACAATCTCCAGATTGCCCGCTGGCGCAATCAGGCCGGGCTGGTCTCGGCTCTCGATGTCGAACAGGCGCGCACCCAGCGGGCGCAGACCGCAGCGAGCATCCCGCAGCTTGAAAGCAATCTTGTGGCTGTGGCCAATGCGATTTCGACCTTGATCGGGGAGCCGCCGGGCCGCGTCTATCGCGCCTTCGCCGATGCCCCGCGCGCCGTGCCAGCGCCGCCCAAAGATGTCGCGCTGGCTGCCCCTGCCGACATGCTACGCCGCCGCCCTGACGTGAGCGCCGCTGAAGCGCGGCTGGCGGCCGATCTTGACCGCATCGGCGTGGCCCGCGCGCAGCTTTACCCGCTGGCGCGGCTGTCCGGTACCATCGGCACCAGCGCGACCGATGTCGGCAGCCTGTTCGATCTGATCACGGGCAATGTCTTTGCCAGCCTCAGCCAGCTGATCTTTGATGGCGGCCGGGCGCGCGGGCAGATCGAGGGGGCCGAGGCCATCGCCGATGGATCGCTTGCTGACTGGCGCCAGAGCATTCTGGTCGCGCTGGAGGAGGTCGAAAGCTCGGCGGTCGAACTCGATACCAGTGCAGCGCAGGTGACAGAGCTGATCGAGGCGAACGAGGGCGCGCAGAACGCCGCCATTCTCGCCCGCAGCCAGTATCAGGCCGGGCTCATCGATTTCCAGCGGCTGCTGGTGGCCGAAAGCCAGTTGCTCGGCACACGCAACGCACAGGTCAACGCCGAAGCAGCCCGGGCGCTGGCCTTCATCAGTCTGGCGCGGGCGCTGGGCGGTGGATGGTCGGTGCCGGAAGGCGCGGGACTTGAAGATATTGCTGCGAAGGGAATGCCCAAGTGAACGACACAAGCAATCCGGCCGAGCAGCCATCCGTGGATGAATTCCTCGGCACCAAGCCGCAGCCGCGCTGGCGGCGGACGATGAAGTACTGGCTGCCCGGGATCGGGGTGGTGCTGCTGATCCTCGCCATCGCGCAATGCACCGCCGAACCGCCGCCGCCCGATTACATCACCGAAGCCGCCGAGCAGCAATCGCTGTCGCTGTCAGTCACGGCGACCGGGAACCTGCGCCCGACCAACCAGGTCGAGGTTGGCGCGGAAGTCACCGGACCGGTCGACAGCGTGACGGTCGACGTCAATGACCGCGTGACCAAGGGGCAGGTGATCGCGGTGATCAACACCGAGATCATCGACCAGCAGATCGCCCAGTCCCGCGCCAATCTCAATGCGGCCCGCGCCGCGTTGGCGCAGGCGCAGGCGACGATCGACATCGACAATGTCCAGCTTGCCCGGTTGCAAGAGGTGCGGCGCTTGTCGGGCGGGCGCGTTCCCTCCCAGATCGAACTGGAACAGGCCGAAGCTGCGGTTGCGCGCGACCGGGCAGCGGTCGCCTCTGCCCGCGCCAATATCCAGGCCGCTCAGGCGTTGCTGAATGGCAATCTCACCACCCGCAGCCGTGCGGTGATCCGGGCGCCGGTCAATGGCGTGGTGCTCGCCCGCCGGATCGAGCCGGGGCAGACCGTTGTCGCCGCGTTCAACACCGTCACCCTGTTCGTGATTGCCGAAGACCTGTCGCAGATGCAGCTGCGCGTTTCGATCGACGAGGCGGACGTGGGCCAGGTCAAGGCAGGCCAAGCGGCGACCTTCACGGTCGATGCCTATCCGGGCCGCCGTTTTCCCGCGCGGCTCCAGCGGATCGATCTCGCCTCGGCCAACACCGTTCAGGGCCAGACGGGGACAGCAACTGCCGGCGCGGGCGGATCGGTGGTCAGCTACGAAGCCCGGCTGGAAGTGCAGAACCCCGATGGCCTGCTGCGCCCCGGCATGACCGCAACCGCGACCATCGCCACCCAGAACACCGGCAGCGCGCTGCTCGTGCCCAATGCCGCGCTGCGCTTCCGTCCAGATGCCAAGGACGAAGGTGGCGGCGGCGGGGTGTTCCAGCCGCAGATCGGGCTGGAGGACCAGAAGCAGCAGGCCACCATCGGCGAAGGCAGCCGCCAGCAGGTGCAGGTGTTGCAGGCTGACGGCACGCTCAAGGCGATCGAAGTCGTCACCGGCCGCAGCGACGGGCGGCGGACAGTGGTCACGTCGAAGGAGCTCAAGCCGGGCATGAAGGTCGTGACCGGCATCAAGGCGGCCGCTCAGTGAGCACCGGCCCGCTGATCCAGCTTGAGGGCATCACCAAGACCTTCGGCAGCGGGGCGGCGGCGTTCCAGGCGTTGAAGGGCGTCGACCTCACCATCGAACGCGGCGAATTTGTCGCGATCATGGGGCCATCAGGCTCAGGCAAGTCGACGACGATGAACATCCTCGGCTGCCTTGATGTGCCGACCGGCGGGGTGTTCCGGTTTCGCGGGGTGGAGGTGCAGAAGCTGGATCGTGACCAGCGCAGCCTGCTGCGGCGGCGTTACCTCGGCTTCGTGTTTCAGGGCTTCAACCTGCTTGCGCGCACCACCGCGCTCGAAAATGTCGAACTGCCGCTGGTCTATCGCGGTGAGAGCAAGGCGCAGCGACGGGCGGCGGCGATGCACGCGCTTGATCAGGTGGGTCTGGTGCCGTGGGCTGACCACACTCCGGCGGAACTATCCGGCGGCCAGCAGCAGCGCGTCGCCATCGCCCGCGCGCTGGTGACACAGCCCGACGTGCTGCTCGCGGACGAGCCGACCGGCAACCTCGACAGCGAACGCTCGGTCGAGATCATGCAATTGCTGCGCCGCCTCAACAGCGAAGGGATCACCATCCTGATGGTCACGCACGAGGAAGAGATGGCGGCCTATGCCGGGACCATCGTGCGCTTCCGTGACGGGCTGGTCGAGCGGATCGACCGCGGGGCGCTGGCCGCAGCCGAAGGCACCCCTGCCTGATGCTCGGCACGACGATCCTCCTCGCCCTGCGCGAAATCCGGCGGCATATCCTGCGCTCGATCCTGACGACGCTCGGCATCATTATCGGTGTGGCGGCGGTGGTGACGATGGTGACGCTTGGCAATGGTGTGACCGCATCGGTGCAGGAGGAGATTTCCTCGCTTGGCGCGAGCAACTTCATCGTCTTCCCGGTGCGCACCACCCGCGGCACAATCCGCGCCTTCGACGAGGCTGACGTGCGCGCGGTGGAGCAGCAGATTGCCGGGGTCACGCTGGCGGCAGGCAATGTCGGCTCCAGCGGCACGGCGTTCTACAACGGGCAGGACTGGGACACGCGGATCCAGGGGGTGAACAACGACTTCCTTGATGCGCAGTCGATCAATGTCGCGGAAGGCCGTCCATTCAGCACGGACGAGCAAGAGGCTGGCAAGAATGTCTGCCTGCTCGGCCTCAAGGTGCGCGAGGCGCTGTTCCTGCCCGGCACCAGCCCCGTCGGCGCGCGGATGCGGCTGGGCGATGTCTCGTGCCAGGTGATCGGCGTGATCGAGGAACGCGGGCAGGGCGGGGGCGGCGCGGATGATGATGACGCGGTCTATATGCCGCTGAAGACCGTGCAGCGGCGGTTCAAGGGCAACGACAAGCTCGATTACTTCGTGCTCAAGTATGACGCGGAGTATGCCCCGTCGGCGATCCAGGATTCGCTGGTCGATCTGCTGCGCGAACGGCGCTTGTTGCAGGGCGAGGAGCCTAATGATTTCAACGTGATCGATACCGCGCAGGTCAATCAGGCGCTGGGCGCGGCAACCGGCGCGCTGACCGCGATGGTGGCGGTGATCGCTTCGATCAGCCTGCTGGTGGGCGGGATCGGGATCATGAACATCATGCTGGTGTCAGTGACCGAACGCACCCGCGAGATCGGCATCCGCCTTGCCATCGGCGCTTTGGCGCGCGAGGTGCGATTGCAGTTCCTGACCGAAGCCGTGGTTCTGTGCGCGCTGGGCGGTCTGGTCGGGATCGCGCTCGGCTTTGGCGCGTCGATCGGGCTTGCCGCGCTGATCGATGTGCCGTTCGTCTTCGATCCGATGATCAACCTCGTCAGCTTCCTGTTTGCGGCCGGGATGGGGATTGTGTTCGGCTACTACCCCGCCAGCCGTGCCTCCAAGCTCGACCCGATTGACGCACTGCGCCACGAGTAACAGGCCTTGCCGCGCGCAATTGCCCTTTGCGCAAACGCAATTGCCACATTCCGCGCGCGGTCTATACGCATCTGCATGAGCCGCGCCTGCGTATCCTTGCTTGCATGAACCCGCATTTCGCCTTGCCGACGCGCAGTTTGCAGCGTTCCATCGGTCTTGTACTGGCGCTGGCGATAGCGGGCAGTTGGCTTGGCATTCATGCTTACGGGATGTTCGTGTTCGAACTCACCTGGACGAACTGGCCCTTCGCGCTGATGCTGGCGGTCGTGCAATGCTGGCTGTCGGTCGGGGTTTTCATCGTCTGCCATGACGCGATGCACGGTAGCCTTGTGCCGGGCCATCCCCGCGTGAACGGCGCGATCGGGGCGGTGCTGCTGGCGCTGTATGCGGGGTTCGCGTGGAAGCAGCTGCGCGACGCGCATTTCGACCATCACAAGCTGGCGGGCCGCGCGGGCGATCCCGATTTCGACGAGCACAATCCGGGCCATTTCCTGCGCTGGTACGGCACCTTCTTCCGGCGCTATTTCGGCTGGCCTTCACTGCTGTTCGTTCACACCGTGGTCGGGATCTACTGGCTGGTGCTGGATATTCCGATGGTGCAGATCGTCCTCCTTTACGGCTTGCCCGCGCTCGGATCATCGTTGCAGCTGTTCTACTTCGGCACCTTCCGTCCGCACCACCATGCGCCGGGGGAGGATTTCCCCGACAGGCACAATGCCCGCAGCAATGATTTCGGGACGCTCGCCAGCCTCGCCACCTGTTTCCATTTCGGCTATCATCTTGAACACCATCGCCGTCCCGATGTGCCCTGGTGGGCCTTGCCAGGCGCCAAAAAGGCAGGGGTGGGGTGCGACACATCGACTGAAAAGGTGCCCGCATGAGCTGGCTTGAAGTGTTCCTCACCGTCATGTCCTCCCTGATCGGGATGGAGCTGTTCGCGTGGGTCGCGCACAAGTACATCATGCACGGCTGGGGCTGGGGCTGGCACCGTGACCATCACGAACCGCATGACAATGTGCTGGAGAAGAACGACCTGTTCGCGGTCGTGTTCGGGAGCATCAACGCCGCAATGTATATCTACGGCTCGCTCTATTGGGACTGGCTGTGGTGGTTTGCGGTGGGCATCACGCTCTACGGGATCATCTACACGCTGGTGCACGATGGACTGGTCCACCAGCGCTACTGGAAGTGGGTGCCGCGCAAGGGCTACGCCAAGCGGCTGGTGCAGGCGCACAAGCTGCACCATGCGACCATCGGCAAGGAGGGCGGGGTCAGCTTCGGCTTTGTCTTCGCACGCGACCCGGCCAAGCTGAAGGCGGAACTGAAGGCGCAGAAGGAAGCCGGGATTGCCGTTGTGCGGGACGCGGTCGGCGCGGCGGATGATGGCTTCGAGGTCGTTGGCCGCAACCTCTAGGGCTGCTCAATCCCAGAACTTCCGCAAAAATCCCGCCATGGCAGCGATCCATGCGACAAGCATGGCGATGATGAAGGCAAGGCCGGCGACGAGTTCCCCTCCGATCAGGCTCAGCGGGTAGACCGCAAGGCCCGCCGCGAACATGATGGCCATGCACCACAGGACGATCCTTTGGCTCACCCGTGCTCCGCCAGCCTTGCCGCGTGCTCCTTCACCAGCGCGATCATGTTCGGCACGCCCTGGGTGCGGTTGCTCGACAACTGGTTCTTGAGATCGAACGGGGCAAGCGCGCCCATCACATCCATCTGCGCGACCTCGGCGGCGGGCCTGTCCTGCACCGCAGCAATCACCAGCGCGACGATGCCCTTGGTGATGGCGGCATTGCTGTCGGCGAGGAAGTGCAGGTTCGTCTCCTCCTGCGAGGCGGGATAGACCCACACCGCCGCCGAACACCCGCGCACCAGCGTCGCATCGGTCTTGAGCGCATCGGGCATCGGTTCAAGCGTCCGGCCCAGCTCGATCAGCAACCCGTAACGGTCGTCGCCTTCGAGGAATTCATACTCTTCGAGAATGTCGGAAAGGGTGCGCATAGCGGGCAGTTAGGCAGGCTGGCTGCGAAACGGAAGGGGGGAATTACCCGGAATGTCAGCCGCTCAGGCCGCCGGGGCGGGTCAGCGCATGGTAGATCACGTAGAACCAGCCGAAGAAGCCGTGGATGATCGCCCAGATGATGGACTTGTTGAGGCTCCAGCTGATCGTCACCGCAATCGCGCTGCCCAGCCCGATCCCGGCTTGCGTCGCGGTGTTGCGGGCACCGCTCACAGTTCCACTCCGCTGGCGATGGCTTCCAGCTTGCGGATGCGTTCCTTGAGGTCGGCGAGTTCGATCCGGGCGGTGCCGATGCTCGAGCCTTCGTCCACCGCAGGCCGGGCGGGCGAGCGGTCGAGTTCCTGGCGCTTCAGGTCAAGCCAGCCCTGCCAGCCGCGCAGCAGGGCAGCGGCAATGACGATGATCGCCATCAGGCCCGATGTGGCCGTGATCACGGAAGGGTCGAGAAGGGGATAGGTCATTGGTCCGGTTCCTCCTTGCTGGCTGCGGGCAGCCCCCGCAGCGCTTCGATTTCGGCAGCGATCCGCGCCTGTTCGCGCGCGCCGCTGGAATTGGCATCTGTGGCGATGCGTTCGAGCACCTTCACCCGTTCCTTGAGGTCTGCCACTTCGCGCCGGGCCGCTTCCAGTTCGGCTGCCGAACGGCCATCTTCCCGCGGGACGAACTTCTCGTTGCCGTCTTCATCAGTGATGATGCCTGCGCGCACCCGGATCGATTCGACGACGCCCCAGATCACGATGGCGACCAGAGCGACGATGGCCCAACTGCTCATTACGCTTCGCCCTTATCCTTGAGCCCGGCCAGCGCCCGGTCACGCAGTGCGTCAATCTCCGCGCCGAGGTGATAGCCACCATCGGTGACGATCCGCTCGACATTGACCAGCCGGTCCTTGATCGAGCCGAGTTCGGCGCGCAGTTCGGCGTTTTCCTGGGTCAGCAGGGTCACGCGGTGTGCGGTTTCCTTGTCCGAACCGGGCTTCAGCGACTGGCCCCACATGCCTTCCAGCGGGTAGCCGTTCTTGATCTTCATCCGGGTGGTCTGGAACGAGGTCAGGATGCCAGCCGCGCCAAGGGTAAAGGCTCCGGCGATGATCCAGCCGAGATAGGGGAGGAAATCAGCGGGCTCCATCACACGCGCTCCGTGGTTGTGGTGGCCTTGCCGATGGCGGGCGCATCGCGCAGCGCTTCGATTTGTGCGCTGAGCGAATAGCCACGGTCGGTAACGATCTTTTCGAGCACCACCAGCCGGTCCTGCATCGCATCGATCTTGCCGTGCAGTTCGCGGTTTTCTGCCACGAGACGCTGGGCTTCCGCCCGCGATTCAGCGGTGTCCTTGCGTTCGGCCTTGCCGCCCCATTCGTCTTCGAGGGCATAGCCATGCTTGGCGCGGATCCAGTTGTTGATCAGCCAGCCGCCGGTGCAGACCATGACGATCGCTACGATGAAGCTCGGATCATGCGGCATCACACGCGCTCCTTCTTGTCGAACCCGAGCGGCATACCGGCGCCTTCATCAACCCGGCGCTGGTCGCGCAGCGCTTCGATCTGGGTGGCGATGTCGTAGCCGCGATCGGTGACGATGCGTTCGAGCACCTGCACCCGGTCTTCCAGCCGCTGGATATGGGTCGCATATTGCGCAGCCTTCTCGGCGGTCTGTTCGGCGGTGGAGCCAATCTGCATTTCGGCCAGCTTCTGCTGATGCCTGGTCCAGATGGCGACGATCGGGATCATCATCGCGATGATCGGGATCATCAAGGCAAGATAACCTTCCATATCCTTTGGTCCCCCTTGCGTGTGTTCGGACTTAGCGCAGCCGCTCGATTTCGGCGGTCAGGCGCGGATTGCTGCTGACATAGTGGGTTTCCACTGCGGCGAGCCTGCGGTCGACGTCGCGGAAGGCGGCGCGGATTTCGCGGGCGGTGCGCTTCGGGCTCTGGCGGACGGACTGCCAGTACTTCTGCTCGCTTTCGTCGCGGTAGAGATGCGGCGGCTTCTTGTTGAGGATGAAGCCGGCCACGAAATAGGCCAGGATCGACCAGCCGCCGGTGATGAACATCGAGAAGAACGCAGCCATGCGGACCCAGAAGACGTTCACGCCGGTGTAGTCGGCGATGCCGGAGCACACGCCCATCAGCTTGGCATTGTGCTTGTCACGATAGAGCGTGGTGCGGGGGCTGTTCATGCGCGGGTTCCCTTCTTCTCGGCGATCAGCGCTTCCAATTCGCGCAGTTGCTGGTTGTCCTGTTCCTGATCGGCGATCAGGCGGCGGGCGGGGGTGAAGCCGGGGTCGTCGCTGGCGACCAGCCGTTCGACCGTGTCCATCCGCTCATCGAGCCGCTTGGCGAGGTTGTAGAGCTCCTCCAGCAGCACTTCGTCATCGACGGTGATCGTGGCGGCGGTCTTCCACTTGGTCATGTAATGCAGGATGACCCAGGGCAGACCGATGAACAGCATCGCGACGACAAGAATGACTTCGAAATCCATGGCTTATTCCCCCTTCTGGTCGTCGGCTTTGCCGAGCGCTTTCTTCATCGCGGCCAGTTCATCATCAATCGCGTCCGACCCGGCGAGCGCGGCGATTTCATCGGCGAGCGACGGGGTCTTGTTTTCCGCGATCTGCAGCGCATCGGCGCGGCCTTCGGCGTAATCGACCCGGCGTTCGAGCTGGTCGAAGCGGGCGAGCGCTTCGTCGGTGCGTTCGGTGCTCATGAGGGTGCGCAGCTTGACGCGGTTTTCGGCGCTTTCGAGGCGCGCGGCGATCGCGGTCTGGCGGCTGCGGGCTTCGCGCAGGCGGTGCTGCAGCTTGGCGATGTCTTCCTCGTAAGCGCGCAAGGCATCATCGAGCACGGCGATCTCGCTTTTCAGCTGGTCGGCCATGTCGCCCGCCTTCTTCTTTTCGACCAGAGCCGCGCGGGCGAGGTCTTCGCGGTCCTTGCTTAGCGCCAACTGTGCCTTCTCGCCCCAATCGGCCTGGAGCCGGTCGAGCTTCATGCAATGGCGGTGCATTTCCTTCTGGTCGGCAATCGTGCGCGCCGCACTGGCGCGGACTTCGACCAAGGTTTCCTCCATTTCGAGGATGATCATGCGGATCATCTTCGAAGGATCATCGGCCTTGTCGAGCATGTCGTTGAAATTGGCGGCAATGATGTCGCGGGTGCGGCTGAAAATGCCCATGAAGGCTACTCCATCGAGAAACGAATTGACCCGGTCGAGAGGAGCGACTCGCTCCTCCTGCGGCGGGGTGGTGCGCCCGCGAGATTGCGTCGGACCGGGGCTGCGGCGCAAGGCTTCGATTTCCTCGTCGAGCCGTGTGAGCCGGCCTGCCGACAGCAGGCGGGAAGGTTGGGCCGGAGCATCGCTGTCAAACGGGCTGCGCGTGGGCGTCGCAGCGCGGTCAGCATCGGCAGGGGGGACAGCCTGCATGGGGCGCTCCGGCCCGAGGGGGTCAAAGGGATCGCCCATCTCAGGCGATCTCGATCATCGCGCCGCTTTCGGCAGCGGGGTGAGAGATCGGGGCGGCGTGGGCGGCATCCGGCTGGATCTGCGAAGACAGCGCGATCATCATCACCATCGCGGCAATGCTGGCCATCGCGGCGTGGCCGAGCTTCGAGCTCCAGAAGCTGCCCGAGGAGCTGGCGTTTGCGGTGTTGCGGTCGATCATAGTGGGCCTCCCAAAGGGTGTGCGTGGTCTTGCCCGGTATTTTGCAACCGCCGTGCCAAACCGCGAAAATGGCGGAATTGCGCGGTTTTTGATGGGAGGCCGCCAGGAGGTGTTGGTCTGTATTGCCAAGCATTGGTGTTTTTCGCTATAGTTTGGATGTGAAGCTCGAAAGCCAGTTCATCGGTCAGTCAGGGGCCTTTCTCGACGCGGTCGAACGCGCCAGCCGCGCGGCCGCGATGAACCGTCCTGTCCTCGTGATCGGAGAGCGCGGCACGGGTAAAGAACTGATCGCCGAACGCCTTCATCGTCTGTCCAGCCGCTGGGACGAGCCGCTGGTCACGATGAACTGCGCGGCGCTGCCCGAAACCCTGATCGAAGCCGAATTGTTCGGGCACGAGGCGGGTGCCTTTACCGGTGCCACCAAGTCCCGCGTCGGGCGGTTCGAGGAGGCTGATCGCGGCACGCTGTTCCTTGATGAACTCGGCACCTTGTCGATGGGCGCGCAGGAGCGGTTGTTGCGCGCGGTTGAATATGGCGAAATCACCCGCATCGGTGCCTCGCGCCCGATCCGGGTCGATGTGCGGATCGTGGCGGCGACGAATGACGATCTGCCGGCACTTGCGGCAAGCGGTGAATTCCGCGCCGATCTGCTCGACCGGCTGAGCTTTGAAGTCATCACCTTGCCGCCGCTGCGGGTGCGCGAGGGCGATATCGGCGTGCTGGCCGAGTATTTCGGACGGCGCATGGCGGCTGAGCTCGACTGGGACCGCTGGCCCGGCTTTGCCCCGCACGTCATGGACGCGCTTGAAGATCACCCCTGGCCCGGCAATGTCCGCGAGCTGCGCAATGTCGTGGAACGGGCGGTCTATCGCTGGGACGTGCCGGATATGCCGATCGCGCATGTCCAGTTCGATCCCTTCGACAGTCCGTGGCGACCACGCCCGCCGGAGCATCGCCGCAGCAGCGCGGCATCGCCGGCAGGCGGGGCGGGGAGTGCTCCTGATGCTGCACCGGTGGCGACCGGTTTCGACAATATCGAAGACCTGCGCGCGGCTGTCGATGCGCATGAACGCGCGATCCTTGCCCATGCGCTGGGCAGGCATCGCTGGAACCAGCGCCAGACGGCCCGCGCGCTTGGCCTGACCTATGATCAGCTGCGCCATTGCATCCGCAAGCACGCCCTCATGGAAGGGCAGGACTGAGAACGTTCCTAACGGATTTGAAAGCCTTTTCGATTATTGCGGAGGTCTGGTTCAAGGCGGGACCGATACCATGCAAACGCTTTCCGAAAATTTCTTGATGGATTTCGGTAACCTGTGGGCTTTCGCGGGCCTGGTTGATTCGCCTCGCCTGCGTGGCAGCGGTCTCTTCTGACATGCGCCCGGACCTTTCCGCCCAGCCTGTCCAGCCTTTGCCTCAGGCAGCTTCGTCGGGTAATGTCACGCGGGGCGCGCCCAAGACTGGTGTCGAGTCGCCGGCTGATGGTTCAGCCGGGACAATGGCAGCGGGCTTTCTTCGGGATACGCAGGGGATGGTGGACCCTACGCCTGAGCCAGATGACAAGCCGGCGATCCCGCAAGTAGGGCGCCGCGCCGCACCGCGCTTGCGGCTCAGCCTTCCGGCCCAGCTGATTGCGGTCGAAAAATCGCACACCTGCATCCTCCTCAACCTCTCGCGCACCGGCGCACAGGTCGCGATTCTCGATGCCATGCGCGAGGGCGAGGGCGCCATTCTGCGCTGCGGGGTGATTGACCATTTCGGCATCATCACCCGCAGCGAATTCGGCCTGAACGCCATCGCCTTTGATGAACTGCTGTCTGACAGGATCGTGCTCGAGACCCGGCGCTATCACGAAAACTTCGAGGAGCGCGAGCGCCGCGCCCTGATCGAGACTGCGCGCAAGTGGGTGACGGGCGACACGGACGACGACCGCCCGATCTGACGCTTGCGTCCATGCGGCAGGCACTGTGCCCGGCGCGGTTCGCTCTTGCCAAATCCGATGCCAGCGCATAAGTGGGCCGCCAATCCCGGCATTGTCGAGACAAGGTTTGGATGCTGGCGCCTCCGGGGGCCGGCCCCACACGCCGTTTCCGCAGCGCCGACTCGTATGGAGCAAGAATGGCCGATATCGCGCGCCTGACCCAGTTGATCGAACCCGAGGCGACCGCTCTCGGCTTTGAACTGGTGCGCGTGGCGATGATGCCGTCCGAGGCTGGTGATGGGGGCATGGCCCTGCAGATCATGGCTGAAGACCCTGCCACCGGGCAGCTGGTGATCGACCAGTGCGCGGCCCTGTCGCGCCGTGTTTCGGACGTGATCGATGCTGCTGAAGAAGCGGGCGAAGTGCTGATCGAAGGGGCTTACCACCTCGAAGTCAGCTCGCCCGGGATCGACCGGCCCCTGACCCGGACCAAGGACTTCGCGAACTGGGCTGGGCATGAAGTCCGGGTGGTCATGGACAAGGGCTATGACGGCCAGCGCGTCAACAAGGGCGTGCTTGGCGGGCTTGAGGATGGTATGATCCTCGTCGCAGAGGTTAAGGCAGGCGATGTACGCTTGCCGCTTGAACAGGTTCACACGGCCAAGCTCGTCCTGACCGACGCGCTGATTGCCGCCACCCGCCCGCTGGATACCAGCGGAGCTGACGAACTCATCGAAGACACAGAGAAGGCAGACGACTGATGAGTGCCATTTCCGCCAACAAGGCAGAACTGCTTGCGATCGCCAACGCGGTCGCCTCGGAAAAGATGATCGACAAGTCGATCGTCATCGAGGCGATGGAAGAAGCGATCCAGAAATCCGCGCGCAACCGTTACGGCGCGGAAAACGACATCCGCGCCAAGCTCGATCCGCTGACCGGCGATCTGACGCTGTGGCGCGTGGTCGAGGTCGTCGAAGAGGTTGAAGACTACTTCAAGCAGGTCGACCTGAAGCAGGCCGAAAAGCTCCAGCCCGGTGCCAAGGTCGGCGATTTCATCGTCGATCCGCTGCCGCCGGTCGATCTCGGCCGCATCGACGCGCAGAGCGCCAAGCAGGTGATCTTCCAGAAGGTCCGCGATGCCGAGCGTGAGCGCCAGTTCGAAGAGTTCAAGGACCGTCAGGGCGAAGTCATCACCGGCGTGATCAAGTCGGTTGAATTCGGCCACGTGATCGTCAACCTCGGCCGCGCCGAAGGTGTGATCCGCCGCGATCAGCAGATCCCGCGCGAAGCCGCCCGTACCGGTGAGCGCGTCCGCGCGCTGATCACCAAGGTGGAACGCAACAACCGCGGCCCGCAGATCTTCCTCAGCCGCGCGCACCCCGACTTCATGAAGAAGCTGTTCGCGCAGGAAGTCCCCGAAATCTACGACAACATCATCGAGATCAAGGCTGCCGCCCGTGACCCGGGTTCGCGCGCCAAGATCGGTGTGATCAGCCGCGATTCCAGCATTGACCCGGTCGGCGCCTGCGTCGGCATGAAGGGCAGCCGCGTGCAGGCCGTCGTGCAGGAATTGCAGGGCGAAAAGATCGACATCATCCCCTGGTCGGAAGACACCGCGACCTTCGTCGTGAACGCGCTCCAGCCTGCCACCGTCAGCCGCGTTGTGCTCGACGAGGATGATGGCCGCATCGAGGTGGTGGTGCCGGACGATCAGCTTTCGCTGGCGATCGGTCGCCGCGGCCAGAACGTGCGTCTGGCAAGCCAGCTGACCGGCCACCAGATCGACATCATGACCGAGGAAGAAGCCTCGGAGAAGCGCTCGAAGGAATTCGCCGAGCGGTCCAAGATGTTCGAAGAAGAACTCGACGTCGACGAAACCCTGTCGCAGCTGCTGGTTGCCGAAGGCTTCGCCGAGCTGGAAGAAGTCGCCTATGTCGATCTGGCCGAACT
This sequence comes from Porphyrobacter sp., assembly GCA_032116115.1. Taxonomy (GTDB): domain Bacteria; phylum Pseudomonadota; class Alphaproteobacteria; order Sphingomonadales; family Sphingomonadaceae; genus Erythrobacter. The sequence continues at coordinate 146,139 of JAUMAX010000015.1, read as the reverse complement.
CGCCAGCATCGAAGGCTTCGACGATGAACTCGCCGAGGAACTTCAGAGCCGCGCCTTGGAAGCGCTTGAACGTCAGGAAGGCGCGCACCGCGAAGTGCGCCGCGGCCTTGGCGTCGAAGATGCGCTCGCCGAAATCCCGCACCTCACCGAAGCGATGCTGGTCACGCTTGGCAAGGCGGGGATCAAGACGCTTGATGATCTCGCCGATCTCGCCACCGATGAATTGATCGCCAAGAAGCGTGAGGCACCGCGCCGCCGGAACAACACCGATGGCCCGCCGCAGCGTCGTCCGCAGCGTGAAACCGACAAGGGCGGTGTGCTCGGCGAATATGGCCTCAGCGAAGAGCAGGGCAACGAGATCATCATGGCCGCGCGTGCGCACTGGTTCGAAGATGAACCGACCGAGGAGGCCGCCCATGCGGACTCCACCCAATGAGCGCCTGACGTCCGACATCGCTGAGCCGGCGCTTCCCGATACTGCGGGGAGCGAGCGGCGCTGTATCCTCACCGGGGCAACCTCGGCGCGGGACGATCTGCTCCGTCTGGCGATTTCGCCGGACGGGTTGGTGTTGCCTGACGCCGGGGCCAAGGCTCCGGGGCGGGGTGCGTGGATCGGCGTGGACCGCGCCGCGCTTGAACAAGCGATGACCGATGGCCATCTCCGCAAGGCATTGATGCGCGCCTTCAAAGGTGCGCCTCTCACCATTCCTGACGATTTGCCGACAAAGGTCGAAGCGGCGCTGGTGCGCCACCTGTGCGACCGGCTCGGGCTGGAACTGCGCAGCGGCAATATCGTGATGGGTTCGGCCCGGATCGAGGAACAGGCGCGCAGCGGGCGGATTGCCGTGCTGCTTCACGCGTCCGACAGCAGCGAGGACGGGCGGCGCAAGCTTGATCAGGCCTGGCGCGTGGGCAGCGATGCCGAAGGCTCCGGCCTGCGCGGTCAGGTCTTGCCTCTGGACCGCACGGCGCTGTCTGTGGCATTGGGCCGCGACAACGTAGTCCACCTGGGCGTCGCCGGCCATCCTGGCGACATGCGCGCGGCAACCCGCGTGCTTCAGGCGGTTTCCCGGCTGGTGCAATACGCCGGGAATGATCGGGCGAACGAGATAAACGAAACGGGCCGGGACACATCCGGCCGCGCTGATCTGCCTCATGGCGGGTCGGCGACCATTGATGAATACGTGAAGGACTGACGGCGATAATGAGCGACGACAACGACAACCAGCGCATCCGCAAACCCCTGGGCCTCAAGCGCTCGGTGGATGCGGGCGAGGTCAAGCAGACCTTCAGCCACGGCCGCACCAACAAGGTGGTGGTCGAGGTGAAGCGCCGCCGTGTGCTCGGCAAGCCGGGCGAGGCCGCTCCGCCGCCGCCGCCGCCCGCTCCCGAACCGGTTGTGGCCGCACCCGCGCCTGCACCCGCGCCGACCCCCGCCCCGCGTCCCGCGCGTCCGGCCCCTGCGGGCGAGACCCCGCAGGAGCGCGTGAAGCGCCTCCAGCTCGAAGCCGAGGAAGAACGGCTGCGGATGGCCGAGGAAGCGCGCAAGCGCGAGGATGAAGAACGCCAGCGCGCCGAGGAAGACGAGCGTCGCCGCGCCGAGGAAAACCGCCGCGCCGAAGAAGAAGCCGAGCGCCAGCGCGCCGAGGCTGCCTCTGCGCCTGCGTCGGCCCCGGCTGCGCCCGTTGCCGAACCCACCGAAGCACCGGTTGCTGCCGAAGCGCCTGCCGCTGAAGCCCCCGCCGCCAAGACCGATGTCGTTCCGGCCGCGCGCCGCTTCACGCCGGTCGAACGCCCCGAGCCCAAGCGGCCCGCCGAAGTCAAGTCGGGCAAGAAAAAGGACGAAAAGCGCGCCGCGCCGAGCGACGAAGGCAAGGACAACCGCCGGTCGGGCAAGCTGACCGTCACCCGTGCCCTGAACGAGGACGAAGGCCGCCGTGCGCGCAGCCTCGCCGCGTTGAAGCGTGCGCGTGAAAAGGAACGCCGTGGTCAGGGCGGCCCCAGCAAGCCCCGCGAAAAGCAGGTGCGCGATGTGGTCGTGCCTGAAGCGATCACCGTCAGCGAACTCGCCAACCGTATGGCCGAAAAGGGCGCGGATCTGGTCAAGGCGCTGTTCAATCTGGGCATGATGGTCACCGTCAACCAGACGATCGATCAGGACACCGCAGAACTGCTGGTCGAGGAATTCGGCCACAACATCACCCGCGTGTCCGCAAGCGATGTCGATATCGACAACAGCGAGGACATGGACCCCGAAGAAACGCTGGTCACGCGTCCGCCGGTGGTCACGATCATGGGCCACGTCGATCACGGCAAGACCAGCCTGCTTGATGCCCTGCGCGGCACCGATGTGGTGAAGGGCGAAGCCGGCGGCATCACCCAGCATATCGGCGCCTACCAGATCACCACCAAGGGCAAGCAGAAGATCACCTTCCTCGACACGCCGGGCCACGCGGCCTTTACCGAAATGCGGATGCGCGGTGCCAATGTGACCGACATCGTCATTCTGGTGGTTGCCGGTGACGACGGGCTGATGCCGCAGACGATCGAGGCGATCAACCACACCAAGGCGGCCGGCGTGCCGATGATTGTGGCGATCACCAAGTCGGACAAGCCGGAGTTCAACCCCAAGAAGATCCGCGAGCGTCTGCTCGAACACGAAATCGTGGTCGAGGCGATGTCCGGTGATGTGCAGGATGTCGAGGTTTCGGCCAAGACCGGCGCGGGGCTTGATCAGCTGATCGAGGCCATCGGGCTTCAGGCCGAATTGCTCGAGCTCAAGGCGCGGCCTGACCGCGATGCCGAAGCGACCGTGATCGAAGCGCAGCTCGACAAGGGCCGCGGGCCGGTCGCGACCGTGCTGGTGACGCGCGGCACGCTGAAGCGCGGCGACACCTTTGTGGTCGGCACGCAAAGCGGCAAGGTGCGCGCGATCGTTGACGACAAGGGCCAGCAGCTCAAGGAAGCCGGCCCCTCGATGCCGGTCGAAGTGCTCGGTCTGGGCGGCGTGCCGTCGGCAGGCGACCACCTCACTGTGGTCGAGAACGAGCAGCGCGCCCGCGAAGTTGCCAAGTATCGTCAGGAAATCGCAACGGAAAAGCGCACGGCGCTGGCCCCGACCAATTTCGACACGATGTTCAGCAGCCTGTCCTCCAGCGTCATCGAGTTCCCGGTGGTGGTGCGCGCGGACGTGCAGGGCAGCGTCGAAGCGATCGTCAATGCGCTCCACAATCTCTCGAACGACGAGATCAAGGTGCGGGTGCTGAGTGCGGGCGTGGGCGCCATCACCGAAAGCGATGTGACGCTGGCCGGGGCCTCGAAGGCGCCGATCATCGGCTTCAACGTGCGTCCCAATGCCAAGGCGCGCGACCTGCTCAAGCGGGATAACGTGCGGATGATGTATTACGACGTCATCTATCACCTGACCGATGCCATCGCCAAGGAAATGGCGGGCGAGCTCGGGCCGGAGCGGATCGAAACCGTGGTCGGCCGTGCCGAGGTCAAGCAGGTGTTCCCGGCGGGCAAGAAGGACAAGGCGGCGGGTCTGCTGGTTCTGGAAGGCGCGATCCGCAAGGGCCTGTTCGCCCGTCTCACGCGTCAGGATGTCATCGTCTCGGCGACCAAGATCCACTCGCTGCGGCGCTTCAAGGACGATGTCGACGAAGTGCGCACCGGTCTGGAATGCGGCGTGGTGCTGGAAGACACCAACGACATCAAGCCGGGCGACATGCTCGAAGTCTTCTCGGTCGAGGAGCGTGAGCGGACACTGTGAGCCTGAACGACCCGCACTACCCAGACGATGCCGGGCAGTCGCCGCATACGGCGCTGCTCGGCTCGCAATTCGTGGGCTGGGATGCAGAGACCCAGACCGCGACCATGCGCTTTACCGTGAAGCGCGAAATGACCACCTGGCGCGGCGGCGTGCAGGGTGGGCTGGTTGCGGGCTATCTCGATGACGTGATGGGCTATGCCTATGTCGCGGCCACCGGCGGCGAGATGGCGCCGCTCAATCTCGACATTTCCATGAGCCTGATCCGCCTGATCCCCGAAGGCGCGACGATCATCGGCAAGGGCCGGGTGGTGAAGGGCGGCCGGCGCGTCGTCTTCCTCGAAGGCGAATTGCTGGGCGAGGACGGCACGATTTACGCCCGCTCCACCTCCACCGCCATCCCGACCCCGCGCCCGACGCCGACCGAGACCGGAATGGAGCGATAATGCCCGAGGGCGACCGGCGCTATCTGGCGCTGCTGGGCAGCATCAATGTGGGCGGCAACCGGATCGCCATGGCCGATCTCAAGCTTGCGCTGGAGGACGCCGGGTTTCGCGGCGTTGTGACGGTTGCAGCCAGCGGCAATGTCATTCTGAGCGACAACCGCGATCCTGCCAGCATTGAAGTCGCGCTCGAAAGCGTGATTGCCGCGCGCTACCGGTTCGCATCCTGCGCCATGGTCCGCACCCGCGATCAGGTGCGCGCCGCGATTGACGAAAACCCGTTTCACGGCACCGGTCCGCAGCATGGGTCAGACAAGATGGTCCACTCGATCTTCCTGAGCCAGCAACCCGACCGCGCAGATTTCGATAAGCTGGTGGCGGACCACCGCGCCAGGGGCGGCGAGCGGTTGGCAATGGGTGACCGCGTGCTATTTCTCGATTATGTCCACGGGGTGGGCGTGTCGGACCTGTCGAACAAGACGCTGGAGCGCAGGCTCGGCTGCAAAGGCACAGCGCGCAACATGAACTCGCTCAAGAACCTCCTGTCGAAGATGACCTGACGCCATGGCTGCCAAACAACCCTTCACCGCCGAACAGCAATCGGTCCGCGTCCTCAAGGTGGGGGAGCGGGTGCGGCATATCCTGTCGGAACTGCTCGCGCGCGGCGAGGTGCATGACGATGTCGTGCGCGCCGCGCATATCTCGGTCACCGAGGTGCGCATGACCCCCGATCTGCGCCATGCGACCGCTTACGTGAAGCCGCTGATGGGCGCGGGCGAGGACGAGGTGGTGACCGCGCTTCGCCAGAACACCGCGTTTCTTCAACGCGAGGTCGCGCAGCGGCTCGGCCTGAAATTCGCCCCCAAGCTCAAGTTCCGCAAGGACGAAAGCTTCGCCGAGGCGGACCGGATCGAAGCGCTGCTGCGCGATCCCAAGGTGGCGCGCGATCTGGATGAGGACGGGGACGAATAATCTTCGTCATTGCGAGCCGAAGACGCGGCAATCCATGGTCTGCCGTCTCCACGCGTCGCAAGTCCAGCCCATGGATTGCTTCGTCGCTGCGCTCCTCGCAATGGCGAGACCGGGGCTGGGCGTTACCGCGGGATCATCCGCGCCTTCAGCGTGATATCGACCTTGTTGCCGACGATCAGCTGATAGGCCTTCATCCCGAACTGCCGCCGGTCAATCGTCGTGGTGCCGGTGAAGCTGACCGGCTTTCCGGCCTGTGCAATGGGATCGGCGGTGAAGATGACGGCCAGCGTTGCCGGGCGGGTAACGCCGCGCGCGGTGAGATCGCCCGACACTGTGCCGCGCGTCGGGCTGGCCAGCTTGAGCGAGCGGCCGACGAAGCTGATCGTCGGATATTTCTCGACCCAGAAGAACTTCTCGCTCCGCAACCGGGCAAGGGTGACGCTGTCGGGCGCTTCGATCGCGGTGGCATCGAAGGTCACGTCGATCACCGCTTTTTCGGGCGCGCCCGGCACAATCGTCACCGCACCTTGCATCCGCGGAAAGCGCGCGGTCTTGCTGGCAAGGCCGAAGAACGGCACCTGCGCCGAGACATTGCTGGCCGATGCGTCAAGCGTGTAGCGCTGCGGCACGCCCGCGCTGTTCGCCAGAGCAAACATAGCGAGCAATGGCAGCAGGATCATCCGGAGACGGGCAGCAGGCTTGAACATGATGGTCCCTATACGCTTCAACCGGGCAAAAGGTTCTCTCCCACCTCGCCCGGCGCGCGGCGAATGGGTAGTCTGGCACCATGGCCAAGCTCTACTTCTACTATGCCAGCATGAACGCAGGCAAAAGCTCGCACCTGTTGCAGGCCGATTTCAATTATCGCGAACGCGGGATGGCGACAATGCTGTGGACCGCAGCGCTCGACAGCCGTTCGGGCGGGCAGGTGAAAAGCCGTATCGGGCTGGAGAGCGAGGCGCATAAATTCGCGCCCGACACCGATCTGTGGGCGGCTGTCAGCGCGGCCCACAAGGTCCAGCCGCTCGACTGCGTGATGGTGGACGAGGCGCAATTCCTGACGCCGCAGCAGGTGTGGCAGCTCGCGCGGCTGGCGGACGAGGGTGGCATTCCGGTGCTGTGTTACGGCTTGCGCACCGATTTTCAGGGCGAGCTGTTCCCGGGATCGGCGGTCCTGCTGGGCATCGCGGATGCCCTGGTGGAGCTGAAAGCCGTGTGCCACTGCGGCCGCAAGGCGACCATGAACCTGCGCGTCGATGAAAGCGGCGCGGCGGTGCGGCAGGGCCAGCAGACCGAAATCGGCGGGAATGACCGCTATGTTGCGCTGTGCCGCAAGCACTTTTCGGAAGCTCTGGGCCGGTGAGCGTTCCCTCGAATGTACCGCTGTCAGGCTGGCTGATCCTCGACAAGCCGAAGGGCATGGGCAGCACTCAGGGCGTGAGCGCGGTCAAGCGCGTGCTGCGGCAGAACGGCTATGCCAAGACCAAGGTCGGCCACGGCGGGACGCTCGATCCGCTGGCCGAAGGCGTGCTGCCGATTGCGCTGGGGGAGGCGACGAAGCTCGCCGGACGGATGCTGGATGCCTCCAAGATCTACGAGTTCACGGTGCGGTTCGGCGAGGAGACCGACACGCTCGACACCGAGGGGCCAGTCATCGCGACCAGCGATCTGCGCCCGGCTCTGGCCGAAGTGGAAGCGGTGCTCCCCCGCTTCACTGGCCCGATAGAGCAGGTGCCGCCCGCCTATTCGGCGCTGAAAGTCGGCGGGCAGCGCGCCTATGATTTGGCGCGCGCGGGCGAGGTGGTGGAGCTCAAATCGCGCAACGTGACCATCCACCACCTCATTCTTCGTCATCCCCGCGAGGGCGGGGATCCAGCTAACTTGGCGAGTGTGGAGGAAGGTCATCTGGATTCCCGCCTTCGCGGGAATGACGAGGGATTGAACGAAGTCACGCTGGAAGCCCACGTCTCCAAAGGCACCTATATCCGCAGCCTTGCCCGCGACATCGCCTATGCGCTTGGCACCTGCGGCCATGTCATCTATCTGCGGCGCACCAAGGCCGGGCCGTTCACCGGGAATCAGGCGATTTCGCTGGACTTGCTGGAGGAAAGCGCTAAGGGCGCAGGCCTTGAACACCTTCTCCTGCCGCTGGAGGCAGGGCTGGACGACATCCCGGCCCTTCACCTCGATCAGACAAGCGCGCAGGCGGTCCGACAGGGCCGGGTGCTGTCTGACATGCCCCAATCATCCGGGCTTTATCTCGTGAAACTGGGCGCTGTCCCGGTCGCGCTGATGGAAATCACGGATGGGACGGCCACGGTCGTCCGGGGGTTCAACCTTCCCGATGTCGCTGAGTAAGAAAGAGACGTACTATGTCGGTGACCGCCGAAGTTAAGCAGACAATCATTGCTGACAATGCCCGTGATCCCAAGGACACCGGCAGCCCCGAAGTGCAGGTTGCGATCCTCACGCAGCGCATCCGCAACCTGACCGAGCACTTCAAGGATCACCACAAGGACAACCATTCGCGTCGCGGCCTGCTGATGATGGTCAACAAGCGCCGCACGCTGCTCGCATACCTCAAGAAGAAGGATGTCGAGCGCTACAACGCGCTGATCCAGAAGCTGGGCCTGCGTAAGTAAGAGTTTTGCGAAAGGGCGGCTCAAGGGGCCGCCCTTTTTGCATATGGGGCATGCAGACATCCGGTCTGCTTAGCCTTGGGGCCGAAGCGCCCTCAACCGGACCGGGACGGTTGTTTCCCCGGCACATGAGGCCCCGCCCGGCAATGTGGCCGCGCGGGTCAAAAGGAAAATCAATGTTCGACACGAAAACCGTATCGCTGGAGTGGGGCGGCAAGACCCTCACTCTGGAAACCGGGCGTATTGCCCGTCAGGCCGATGGCGCTGTGCTGGCCACCTATGGCGAAACCGTGGTGCTGTGCGCCGTGACCGCCGCCAAGTCGGTGAAGGAAGGGCAGGACTTCTTCCCGCTCACCGTCCACTATCAGGAAAAGTTCTCGGCCGCAGGGCGCATCCCGGGCGGCTTCTTCAAGCGTGAACGCGGCGCGACCGAAAAGGAAACGCTGACCAGCCGCCTGATCGACCGTCCGATCCGTCCGCTGTTCCCTGAAGGCTTCTACAACGAAATCAACGTGATCTGTCAGGTTCTGTCGTTCGACGGCGAAACCGAAGCCGATATCGTTGCGATGATCGCAGCCTCGGCTGCGCTGACCATCTCCGGCGTCCCCTTCATGGGCCCGATCGGCGCTGCCCGCGTCGGTTATGTCGATGGCGAATACACGCTCAATCCGAAGCAGGACAAGGCGCTCGCCGAAGGCCGTCTCGATCTGGTCGTCGCCGCCACGCAAGACGCGGTGATGATGGTCGAATCCGAAGCCAAGGAACTGACCGAGGACGAAATGCTCGGCGCAGTGATGTTCGCGCACAATGAAATCCGCAACGTCATCGGCGCGATCATCGATCTGGCTGAACAGGCTGCCAAGGATCCCTGGACCGTCGACCTCAGCGACAACACCGCTGACATGAAGGCGAAGCTCAAGGACCTGATCGGCGGCGATATCGCGGCGGCTTACAAGGTCACCGACAAGTCGGCGCGTTCGAACCTGCTCAACGAAGCCCGGGCCAAGGCCAAGGCGGCGTTTGCGGACGAAGGCGGCCAGACCCAGATGGTCGCTGGCAAGCTGATGAAGAAGCTGGAAGCGGAAATCGTGCGCGGCGCCATCCTCAAGGACGGCCAGCGCATCGACGGCCGCAAGCTTGATCAGGTCCGCCCGATCGAAGCGATCGTCGGCTTCCTGCCGCGCACCCATGGTTCGTCGCTGTTCACCCGCGGCGAAACGCAGGCGATCTGCACGACCACGCTCGGCACCAAGGATTCCGAGCAGATGATCGACGGGTTGGAAGGCCTGAGCTACACCAGCTTCATGCTGCACTATAACTTCCCGCCGTACTCGGTCGGTGAAGTGGGCCGCTTCGGCGCTCCCGGTCGCCGCGAAGTCGGTCACGGCAAGCTCGCCTGGCGCGCGCTGAACCCCGTGCTGCCGAGCAAGGAAGACTTCCCCTACACCATCCGCGTTCTCAGCGACATCACCGAGTCCAACGGCTCGTCCTCGATGGCGACGGTGTGCGGCGGCTGTCTGTCGATGATGGACGCCGGTGTTCCGGTGAAGGCTCCGGTTTCGGGCATCGCCATGGGCCTGATCCTCGAAGGCAAGGACTTTGCCGTTCTGTCGGACATTCTGGGTGATGAAGATCACCTGGGCGACATGGACTTCAAGGTTGCCGGCACCGAAAACGGCATCACCACGATGCAGATGGACATCAAGATTGCCGGCATCACGCAGGAAATCATGGCCAAGGCGCTGGAACAGGCCAAGGCTGGCCGGATGCACATCCTTGGTGAGATGGCCAAGGCCCTGACCGGTGCGCGCACCGAAGTCAGCAAGCACGCCCCGCGCATCGAGACGATCCAGATCGACAAGTCGAAGATCCGTGAAGTCATCGGCACCGGCGGCAAGGTGATCCGCGAGATCGTCGCCGAAACCGGCGCCAAGGTCGATATCGACGATGAAGGCGTGATCAAGATCTCGTCGAGCAACGTCGATGAAATCGAAGCGGCGAAGAAGTGGATCCTCGGCATCGTCGAGGAAGCCGAAGTCGGCAAGATCTACAACGGCAAGGTCGTGAACATCGTCGATTTCGGCGCGTTCGTGAACTTCATGGGCGGCAAGGACGGCCTCGTCCACGTCTCGGAAATGCGCAACGAGCGGGTCGAAAAGCCCACCGATGTCGTCTCCGAAGGCATGGAAGTGAAGGTCAAGGTGCTCGAGATCGACCAGCGCGGCAAGGTTCGCCTGTCGATGCGCGTCGTCGATCAGGAAACCGGCGCCGAGCTGGAAGACACCCGTCCGGCACGCGAACCGCGCGAGCCGCGCGGTGATCGCGGTGACCGTGGCGGCGATCGTCGCGGGCCCAAGGGCGGCGGCGGTGGTCGCGGCGGCGACCGTGGTGGCCGTGGCGGCGATCGCGGCGGCGACCGTGGCCCGCGTGACAGCGGTCCGGCTGGTCTGCCCGACTTCCTGAAGGACTAACGTTCCGTTCTCGTCACCCCAGCGCAAGCTGGGGCCTAGAGCGGCAAGCGCTGTGTTTTGAGGCCCTAGGTCCCAGCTTTCGCTGGGATGACGGGTGAAGTTATTCGAGGCCGCCCGGTTCATTCCGGGCGGCCTTTCAATTAAAGGCACCAACCATGCTCCAACGCCAACTCCTCGCGAGCGCCCGGATCGCCGATGGCGAACTGCTCGAACTCTATACCCACGCCGGTCACTTCATGATCGTGATGGGGCGGAACGAGCTGATGAGTTCGCGGATGCGCTTTTCCGAAGAACAGCTGGCCGAACTCACCATCGAGCGGCTGGGCAAAGCCAATGCGCGGATGCTGATCGGGGGCTACGGCATGGGCTTCACCTACCGCGCCGCCCGCGCCAAGCTGGGTGACAAGGCACAGATCGTCATTGCCGAAATTTCGGACGCGATCATCGATTGGGCCAAGGGGCCGATGGCAGAACTGACCGGCGACGGGTTGTCCGATCCGCGGCTCGATCTGAAAATCTGCGACGTCGCTGCCCTGATCGATGATGCCAATGACGGCACCTGTGCCAAGTTCGATGCGATCCTGCTGGATGTCGACAATGGCCCGGACGGGATCGTGCGCGATGCCAACAACCGGATCTATTCGCGCACCGGGCTTGCCAAGGCGCGCGACGCCTTGAAGCCGGGCGGCATTCTGGCCGTGTGGTCAGCCGGACCGGACCCTGCGTTCCGCAAGCGGCTGTATGATACCGGCCTCGAAATTACCGAATGGAAGGTCAGATCACGCCCGAACAACAAGGGCGCGCATCATATCATCTGGTTCGCGCGCAAGAGCTGATACCCAAGCTCAAAGAGCTTGGGGCGGGAGGTCTGCGTTCACGCCAGTGAACCGTGATTAAAAGTCGTAGATCAAAGTCACGCGGCTCAGCGTGTCGGTCTGCACTGCGCCCGGCGGCGGGTTGCTGTCATATTCGACCGCATAGGAAAACCGCGCCGTCAGGCTGCTGTTGATGGTGGCATCAAGCCCAGTGATCAGATCGAGCGTGGTGTTGCGCGAATCGATGATCGCGATTGCCGATCCGCCCGTTTCCGCCACTGCATTGGTGTCCTGCGTCAGCTTCAGGCGGTCGGTGATGGTCCAGTCGAAATCGACGCCGATCAGGCCGGCGATCCGGCTTTCGCTCCGCCCGTCGACGAATTCGGTGACGCGGTAAGCCGGGCCAGCCTTGAGCGAGAGCTGGACGGCATCTCCCTTGAGCGCCTGATAACCGATCCCCCCTGACACGGCATAGCGCCCCGAGAAGCCCTGGAACCGGTCCCGTTCATACTGCGCCAGCGCATAGACGTAGAAATTGTCGGAGATGTTCACGTTGGGCTCGTACCGGGCGAGGAACTGCTCACGCGTGGTGACCCCGTTGGCGCGCTGGTAATCGACCCGCCCGGTCAGCCTGTGCCGCCAGTCGATGCCTTGCCTGTCGACCGTAAGGCCCGCCGTAATCCCGGTGTTGCTGGAATTGCCGGTTGCCCGGAACGCGCCGAACTCGCCCTTGCCGGACCAGTTTTCGAGCATCCCGGCGGAACGGATCGTCTCCTCCTTGGCCTTGGCCTCGGCCGTCCGGCGCGCGGCGATTTCGGCCTCGAAAATGGAGAGAATGGCGTCGATTTCCTGACCGTCGGCAGGATAGGTGGTGCGGGCAATTTCGGCCACGGTGCGCACCTTGCCTTCATCGCCCGTGGCGATGGCGGCGTCGATCATGGCGCGCACGGGGCCGGGCAATTCGGCCCATGCAGGCGCGGCGGCGCAAACAAGCGCGGCGAAACCAGCAATCCGGGCCGCGCGTGCCGCATCCATGTCAGTGCTCCTTCGGGACGGGCCGTGCATAGGGCCGCGCAGCCGCCCAAAGCAAGCCTCAGCGTGCGCGTGCAAGGCCTTTCCTACTGCCACCGACCCGGATCACACTGCCGGAATGCGCCGATCGCCCGCTCTTGAACAGATTCACGCCCCGCAGCAGCGCTTCTGCGGCGGGGCGGTTTTTCTGTTTCTGGAGAGTGTCTCAAGTGTCTCCAACTTCAGCAAAGCCTTGCTGAAGCTGAGCGACCAGCCGTGCGAATCGGACGAGAGCCTGCGGGGCTCAGCGCACCCGCGGACCGCCGAACGGAAGCGGCGGGGGCGGACGGCGCACGCCGCGCGGCAGCTGCGCCTGATAGGCGCGGCCGCAATGCTCGACGCAATAGGGGAAGCCCGGGTTCACCGGCTGGCCGCAGAAGTGGAAATCCGGTTCGCCCGGATGGCCCATCGGCCAGCGGCACACCTTGTCCGACAGATCGAGCAGCGTGGTCTTGCCCGCGATTTCGGCGCTGGGCTTGGCGGGAACGAGCCGACGCGGCGGGGCCGGCGGGATCGGTGCCTGCTGGTCGCCCGGGCCTTGCCGCAGGAAGCCGCCGGGGCCGACCGAGACGATCTTGGGCAGATCAGCCGAAGGGCCGGGGATGGGCTGCGAGGGAATGGCGCTGTCGCCAGCGGCCTCGGCGCGCGGGGGCTGGGCTGCGGCGCGCGGGGCAGGGCGCTCGGCCGGTTCGGCGGGTGCGCTGCTGCGCTCGGCCGGTTCGGCACGCGGTTCGGCAGCGCGCGGCGCGGGCGCGGCGGCGGCGGGCTTCTTGGCGGGAGCGGCGGGCTTCTTCTTGTCGTTCGCCTTCACCGGCGAAGGGCGCGCCTTCAACCCGAGGCGATGCGCCTTGCCGATCACCGCGTTGCGGCTGACCCCGCCGAGTTCGGCAGCGATCTCGCTCGCGGTCGATCCGCCTTCCCACATCTTCTTGAGCGTTGCGATGCGCTCGTCCGTCCAGCCCATATGTACTACCTGTTCCTGTGTCCGGCGCGTGCCCGAAGGCCCGGATGCTTGTCAGCGACGCGCGCGCGGCCTAGGCACCTGCCCATGGCCGAACACGCACCCGCAAACCCGTTGCACGATGCCGCTCCCGTGACTGAAATGACGGCTGATGACAAGTCCGGCGGGAGCTTCCGGTTTTCCCCGCGCGGCGTTCCGGTGATCACCGGGATCAATCGCGTGGGTCTGCTCGCCCTCTATATGAAGGAGGTGCGCCGGTTTCTCAAGGTGCAGACGCAGACGATCTGGGCTCCGGCCTTCACGACGCTGCTGTTTCTGGTGATTTTCACGGTCGCATTGGGCCGTCAGGGGCGCGAAGTGCTCGGCGTGCCGTTCGCCAGCTTCGTTGCGCCCGGCCTGATCGTGATGGCGATGATGCAGAACGCCTTCGCCAATTCGTCGTTTTCGCTGCTGTCGGGCAAGATGCAGGGGACGATCATCGATCTGCTGATGCCGCCCCTGTCGCCGGGCGAGCTGATGGCGGGCATTCTGGCAGCGGCGGTGACCCGGGCGATTCTGGTCGGCTTTACGGTCGCGCTGGCGATGGCGCTGTGGCCGGGCGTATCGCTCGGCATGGCGCACCCCTGGGCGGTGGTGTGGTTCGGCCTCATGGGCGCGCTGCTGCTGGCAACGTTGGGACTTGCTACGTCGATCTGGGCCGAGAAGTTCGATCACAACGCGGCGATCACCAACTTCATCATCGCGCCGCTTTCCCTGCTGTCCGGCACCTTCTACGTGATCGAGAACCTCGATCCGGCGTTCCAATGGGTGAGCCGGATGAACCCGTTCTTCTACGTCATCTCGGGCTTCCGCTATGGCTTTCTGGGCGCGAGCGACATGGGCTCCGGCACCGCCCTGATGACAGCGGCAGGGGGGCTGCTGGCGTTGAATGCTGTGTTGGCGGCGGGCGTCTATGCCTTGCTGCGCAGCGGCTGGAAGCTCAAGAGCTGAGCGCGGGGGCTGCGACGGAGGCAGCGCCGCCCAGCGCGATCCTGTCCACGGCCTGCTGCGCGCCCATCGCGTCGGCAACGGGGCCGATGATGAAGTCTTCGGTTTGCCGGTTGCCGTCACTGTCGCGGCCGATCTTGACCGCCAGCTGCAGCGTCCCTGTCCCGTCACGCTGTTCGCGGCGCTTGGCAAGGCCGATGCGGTCGGCTGGCACAGTGTCGGTTTCCAGCACGCGGCCTATGCCCAGCTTCAACACCCGCTTGCTTGTGACGACATACAGCACCCGGCCCCTCTGGAGCACAGGGGCAAAGGGGCGCGAGAGCATCCACAGGCCGACGGCAATGAAGGGCAGGCCGAACAGCGGAAAGGCCCAGCCGATCAGGCCGGGGCCATCCTCGCCCGAGCCGGCGATCGCCATGGCAGCGATGCCCGTCCAGGCGATCGAAAACGCTGTCCACGGAACGGCGAAGACATAGATCATGAAGTCACGCGGATCGATACGCCCAAGATGCCACCCGTGCCACAACACGTCCTCGTCGGGGCCAAGTTCGCGTTCAAGCGCGCCGCGAAGCTGCGCCATTCGGGCGGTGTCGGGTTGCGCTGTATCCACCATGGCCCCGCCGTAGCAGGACAAGGTTGTCAATGTGTGAGCGAGGCCCGCATCCGGTACCGACCGTCCTTGAAGCTGTCGAACAGCTGCCGCACGGTCGGGTGATCGATCGGCCCGCCATCCGGGTCAGCGATCAGGTTGCCCTGACTGACATAGGCGACATAAGACGAATCGTCATTCTCGGCGAGCAGATGGTAGAACGGCTGGTCGCGCGGGGGGCGAATGTCTTCCGGGATCGACTGGTACCATTCTTCCGAATTGGCAAAGACCGGATCGATATCGAACACCACGCCGCGGAAGGCGAAAAGGCGGTGGCGCACCACATCGCCGATGCCGAAGCGGGCACGGGTCTGGCGGGGCGCGATAATGGTGCGTCCTGCCTGGTTCGAAAAGAACTCTGCACGTTCCATGCACAGCAATATGGCGCGTTCGCAGCGCAAAACAAGCACACGGGTGATGGCTCAGCCAGATATGCCCGCAAATTCTGCGCTGCGAGGTCTTGGCAAGGCCTGCGCCTTGGGCTAACGGGCGCGCTTCCTGTTGCCAGCCGCTCCCGACCGCGCGGCCGCATTGCAGCGCAACAGGCCTCGCGGAGAGGTGGCAGAGTGGTCGAATGCGCCGCACTCGAAATGCGGTTTACCGGCAACGGTAACGTGGGTTCGAATCCCACCCTCTCCGCCAAGCATTTTTCTTGCTAATTTTAGATCTAATGATCTGAAATTTAGCACGAAAATTACGAAGTTTCCGCTCTCGATGATTGGTAGCTTCAATCAACTGAAATGAGATTTCAAATCTTGTTGGTGTCGATGCCGATTGGGGACATTTCTGGGGGCACAGATCGACAGATCTGGGGGCACAGCGATGATTCACGGTGAATACGCGCCGCCATCTGAATTTTCAGGGCTCACTCGCCTCCTGTGGGTTCGAATCCGTGCGGTTCCGGCGCAAAAAATGCGTTGCATCAACTGATGCACTCCCGAACCGACTAACGAGATCAACCATCATGAGTTGCCTAGGAAAATTGATCTTTAGATCCATCTGATTGCCGTGCGCAGGCATTGTCTGGTCGCCTGAAGAACGCCGGTGAGCGGACATCCTTGCCGGCTCATCTCAGCGCCCGGACCTGGGGCAAACCGCCAATCGGCGCCGCGTACCCGAGCGATCAGTTGCGCTGAAACCGGCAGTACCTGAAGCTGTGCAGATGGCGCTGGTGAAGCCCGCAAATGCTTAGGAGGCGACATCCTCCGTTCCCCAGATCGCGCATCAGTGCGGCCACCACTGTGCGGCTTTCAGACTGCAAGCTTTCAATGCGGCAGAGGGCACAGTGTTGGCATGTTGTTATGGCGGGAGGCTTTGGCTCTCACGAGAGCAATACGCCAGAAGGGGAGCTCAATCCTGAAAATTGGTTGACCAATTGGCGCGGATATGAGTGGGAATATTGGTTTGACACTTCGGCAGACATAAAGGTATTGACCCCTTCCAGAAAAGAAGTTCTGGGGAGGGTGGAAATGGTCGATGTGAAGCAGGGTGGCATGGCGTTGCCCTTTCGCTGGTTCGGGCACGGGCGCATCATGCTGCTTAGAGGGGTGTCGCTGGGCGTGATGGCCTGGTCCTGCAACGGACATGCGCAGGATCGCGACGAAGCGACAGCAGTTCCCGTTGCTGAGGCGGAGAGCGAGATCATCGTCTCGGGAATCCGTAATGCTCTCCAGAGCGCGCTTGATGAAAAGCGCGGTGCCGCCAGTCTTGTCGAGGTGATTCAGGCGGAAGACATCGGCAAGCTGCCTGACCAGAACCTCGCCGAAGTTCTCGAAAACATTCCAGGGATCCAAATCACCCGTGAGGCAGGCGTGGGCACGGGTGTGCAGATCCGCGGTACCAACGCCAACCGGGTCGAGATCAATGGGGTGGCAACTGTCGGTGCCGGGTCAGGACGCGGCGGGATCAGCTTTGAGGATGTGAACGCCTCGATCATCTCGGCAGTCGAAGTGGTCAAAGCGCCCGAAGCTGGAACTATCGAAGGATCGGTCGGCGGGACGGTCAACCTGCGAACGATCCGCCCTCTTGCGCTCAAGGACCAGCTGATCGCCTTGCGCGTTCAGGGGGAATACAGTGAACTTGCGCAAACCGTACAGCCACGCCTGTCAGCCGCATTCGGCGACAAGTGGTCAACCGGAATTGGCGAAATCGGTCTGGTATTGAGCGGCAGCTATGCTGAACAGGACGCGCTTTCCTTCCGCCCTCGCGTTGACCGCGATGGTGGCCTTGTGCCCAACCGCAACGCCACGGTCCTGCGCGGCGGGGTGACCCAGTCCCCGGCGAGCCGCCCGGCAGCGCAGGATTTCGACTTCGTCGGCATCCAGTTCCTCAATCAGGCGCTTGAGCAATTCCGATACACCACGATCAACTTTGCCGGGACGCTCGAATGGGCTCCCAGTGACAACTTGAAATTCTACTTCGACACGGTGCAAAACGATCAGGA
The DNA here is from genome assembly GCA_032116115.1 of Porphyrobacter sp. Lineage (GTDB taxonomy): Bacteria > Pseudomonadota > Alphaproteobacteria > Sphingomonadales > Sphingomonadaceae > Erythrobacter. The sequence continues at coordinate 128,919 of JAUMAX010000015.1, read as the reverse complement.
ACGCCGTTCGGAAAGCTCGCGTGTGCAGGGCTCGCGCGTCAACACCGTGCTCAATGTCAGCGTCCCCACCACCTTCGAGACAGTGGACTTTGGTTCGCTTGATGGAGTCCCGCTTGGCTCCATCAAGGTGGCAGAAACGGGGGTCATCAATGTCGGTACGGGGGGCAGCCGCTTCGATCCCAACCTGCGCTTCTCGAGCGATACAGGTGCGCGGTTGACCAAAAGCGAAATCTACAGCTTCGGCGGGGAGTGGGAGACCGGCATCCTCACCGTCCGGGGAGAACTTGCGCGGTCGCTTTCCAATTCCACCAATCCCAACCTCAGCACCACGCTGAACTTTCTCAACCCGAACGCACCAATCGGCACGCGCAACGACAACGCCGTGCCGTTCCAATATGATCTGTCGGACGGCAAGCTGAGCTTCGGGATTGCTACCGGCGCGCCTTTTGCGCCGACGACGGCGCAACTGCTCGATCCGGCCAATATGGTGCTGCAAGCGGTCAATGTCGGCAATAATGGCAATGACAACAAGGAGGACGCTGCGCGCCTGGATTTCGTGGTTGATACGTCCGATTTTGCCAGCTTCCTCAATTCGGTCGCCTTCGGCTATCGTGTCAACAAGACCAGCAGCCAGTTCCGCAACATCGGTGTCAACCTGTCGCTGACCGCGCTGGCCGATAGCCCGCGCGGGACGCTGTTTTCCGAGCTTTTGGTGCCCGGGCCGACCTTCTTCAATCGCGCCGATGGGCGGGACCTGTTTTTCCGTGATTTCCTTGTGATCGATCCCAAGCGCTCGTTCAGCGACCAGGCCGGAACGTTGGCCATTCTCCAGCAGGCCATGCGCTCTTCCGGCAGCACCCGGGTGCTCGGAGATCCGGTCGAGAACGCTTCGGGCTTCTTCGATATCGATGAAACCTCCCACGCGCTTTATGCTCAGGCCAATTTCGAACTTGGCCCGGTGCGGGGCAATGCGGGGTTCCGCTGGCTGGACACCCAGATCACCTCGACCGGCAATTCGGTCGCGCAAGGGGCGGTGACGCAGACGACATCGCGCGGGAGCTATTCTGTGTTCCTGCCGCGGCTCAACCTTGCCGCCGACATTACCGACCAGCTGCTGATGCGCGCCAGCTTCACCAAGGACATCAACCGGCCGGCCTTCAACCTGCTCAACACTTCGGTGGTGTTCAGCACCAGCGAGAACGCGCCGGTCTCGATCGGCAACCCGGGTCTCGCACCGGAAACGGTGACCTCATACGATGTCTCGTTCGACTGGTACTTCGCGCCGGCCTCGGTGCTGAGTGTCGCGCTGTTTCACAAGCGACGCTCCGATCTGTTCGTGGCCCAGTTGGAAGATGCCCCGCTCGACATCAACGGCTTCCGCGATTTGACCGCGCCGTGCGAGGGTGGGGGGCTCTTCAACCCTATTGCCTTCCGCAATATCCTTTCGCCGCCCAATACCGGCGGGCAGGGGCTGTGCGTGCCGATCCAGACCACGATCAACGACACCCGCCGCACCAACCAGACCGGTGTCGAGGTGTCCGCGCAATATGACCTCTCGCAGTTCGAGGACATATTGGGCTTTGCCTCCGGCTTCGGCGTTCTGGCGAATTACACCTTCCAGGATTTCGGCGGGGGCGCGGCGACCAACACTTCGGCCACCCGCGGAACCGACATCTTCAACGCCATCAACGGCATCTACAATGATCGAAACTTCGTGCCGGTAACCGCCGTGCAGGGGCTGCTCGATTTCTCGCGGCATTCTTACAATGTCACCGGCTATTATGAGAAATACGGCATTTCGGCACGCCTGCGCTACACGTGGCGCAGCGCCTTCCGCACGCTCGACACGGCGGGAGGGGCATCGTTGGCGAGCACTTTCGGTTTCCCGGTGGTGACGGCCGCTCGTGGGCAGCTCAACGGCGGTCTGAATTATGACGTAAACGAATGGCTCAACATCGGGGTCGAAGGCGTCAACATCACCAAATCGAAGATTTCGCAGTACTGCGTGAACGACGACGCGCTACTGTGCTTTGAGGGCCTTCCCGACCGGCGCGTGACCTTCGGAGCGTCGGTGCGGTTCTGAGGGATGGGGGGCGTCCGGTCTCAGCGCCGGACGTCTGCCACCCCCGCGCGGAAAGCGTCGATATCGGCCTGACGGAACAGCGCTGCATCGCCCGGCAGGCTGTGTTTGAGGCAGGCGAGCGCAAGGCCGCCTTCCACCACATCGCTCAGCGGAGCCCCGCCAGCGAGGCCGTGGAGAATTCCGGCGGCAAAAGCATCGCCGCCGCCAATCCGGTCGACTATCCCGGCGACCACGACTTCGTCAGTCTGAAACGCCTTCTCGCGGGTGTCGATGCGGGCGGCAATGCGGTGGTGGTCTGCATCGTCGACGTGTCGGGCCGTCGACGCGATGACACGCAACTGGTCGAAGTGTGCAAAGGCTGCTTCAGCGGCGGAGCGACGGCGCTCTGCCCCGTCGCCTGAAAAGCTGGTGCCAAGCAGCAGCGCAATATCGCGGTAATTGCCGAACAGGATATCCGCAGAGCCTACAAGCCGCGAGAGGATCGCGCGCGGATCGCTGTCCCAGGCTTCCCACAGGCGGGCGCGGTAATTGCCGTCGAAGGCGACCAGCACGCCGAGCGCTTTGGCAGCGTCGGCCGCTGCCAGCGCCGCAGCGGCGGTATGGGGGCCGAGTGCGGGCGTAATGCCCGACAGATGCAGCAAACCCGCGCCGGCGAGCAAGTTGGACCAGTCAAACCCTTGCGCGCAGGCTTCGACAAAGGCCGATCCGGCGCGGTCATAGATCACTTCGGACGCGCGCAGGCCAGCGCCGGGAGCGAGGAAATAGAGGCCCATCCGACCCGCGCTTTCGCGCACCCCTCCGGTATCGACGCCGTGCCTTCGCAGGAAACCGCGCGCGGCCCAGCCCAGCGGATTATCGGGCAGGGCGCCCACCATCGCCACGTCATGGCCAAGGCAGGCGAGCGCGACCGCGACATTCGCCTCGGCCCCGCCCACATGCACATCGAGCCGTCCCGATTGCAGCAGCAATTCCCGCCCCGGAGAGGCGAGCCGCAACAGCACTTCGCCGAAACAGACAATCCGCTTTTCGCTCACGTGCGCGGCCCCGATCAGGAGAAGAACGTCCCGCCGTTGATATCGATATTCGCGCCGGTCACAAAGCTGGTGTCGTCGGAGACGAGGTTGACGACGGTGCGCGCGACTTCCGCGGCATTGCCCTGCCGCCGCAGGGGGGTGGCGGCGGCAACAGCGGCGCGCACTTCGTCCTTGGTGAAGGTGTCATGGAAGGTGGTCGCGATCATGCCCGGGCACAGCGCGTTAACCCGGATACCGCGTGGGCCGAGCTCCTTGGCCATCGCTCGGGTAAAGGTCATCACCGCGCCTTTCGACGTGCCATAGGCCGCCGCCCCCGGCCCGCCGCCGTCGCGCCCCGCCTGCGAGGCGAAGTTGAGGATCGCGCCCCCCACCGGCATGAAGGGCACCACTGCCTTGGTCATCAGGAAGGTCGAGGTGACGTTCAGCTGCATCACGTGATTGAAGAAGGCCATGTCCATTTCGGCCAGCGGCTTGCGGGCGACCAGCCCTCCGGTGACGTTGACGAGGATGTCGATGGTCTCGCCGAAATGGGACTGGGTTTCGGCCACGAGCCGCGCGGCATCCTCGGGGATGGTGACATCGGCCGGCACCGCCACCGCCGTCCCGCCCGCCGCAGCAATCGCTGCCAGCGTATCCTGCGCAGGGCCTTCGCTGTTGCACCAGTTCACCGCCACCCGCGCCCCTGCGGCGGCAAGCGCCTCCGAAACCGCGCGTCCGATATCGCGGCTTCCGCCGGTGACGATGGCGGTCTTGCCTTCAAGCTTTGTCATCATGGATTTCCTTGCAATGCATTTTTGCCGGTCTTCGCGGCGAGAGGTTTGATGGCGGGGCACAAGATCCAAACGGCGAGCACCGTGAGGATCGCCAGCACCGCGCCCACGACAAAGGCGGGCGCGTAGCTCTGGACGGTGATCACCGGGATCAGGAAGTTGAGGCCGACCACGGCAAGCTTGGCGGCCGTCCCGGCATAGCCCGCCAGCGAGCCGACCGAGGATCCGGCGTAGAAATCGCTCGGCAGGGTCTGGATGTTGCCGATCGCGGTTTGAAAGCCAAACAGGATCGCCGCCATCAGCAGCACCGCCACCAGCGGGGTCGAGGCCTTGGTGGTCAGCAGCAGCGCCACCAGCATGATCGCTCCGCCCAACGTGATGACAGCCTTACGGGCGGCGTTGACGCTCCACCCGGCGGCGAGACGGTTCTGGGCCAGAAGCCCGCCGAACCACGCCCCGAACATCGCGCCGACATAGGGCACCCAGGCGTAAAGGCCGATATCGGTGACGCCAAAGCCGTAGGTTTCGGCAAGGTAGAGCGGCAGCCAGCCCACGAACAGCCACCAGATCGGGTCGATCGCGGCCGAAGCGAGGATCACGCCCCAGCTTTCGCGCCGGGACAGGATCTCGATGCCCCCCGGCGCATAGGACGGGGCGGCGCTGGTGGCCGCATCGCGCTGGCCGGTGAGGATATACTGCCGCTCCGCTGCGCTGATCCATGGGTGGGCTTCGGGGCCGCCCTTATAGACCAGCAGCCACGGCACCAGCCACAGGAAGCCCAGCGCGCCAACCGCGATGAAGGCCGCCTGCCAGGTGCCGAGGAACACGAACAGATAGGCCACCACCGGCGCCGAAATGATTCCGCCGATGGCCGCGCCGCTGTTGAAGATGCCTTGCGCCAGTGCACGCTCGTTGATCGGAAACCATTCGGCATTGGCCTTGGTCGCGCCGGGCCAGTTGCCGGCCTCCGACACGCCCAGCACCGCGCGCATGATGGCAAAGCTGACGATTCCGCGCGCAGCGGCGTGGGCCATGGTCGCCGCCGACCACACCACGATCGACAGCACAAAGCCGAACCGCGTGCCGATCCAGTCGAAGATCCGCCCGAAGATCGTCTGCCCGAAGGCATAGGCGAAGGTGAAGACATTGAGGATGATCGCGTAATCGGCCTTGGTCAGGCCCAGATCCTCGGAAATCTCCGGCCACAGGAACCCGAGCGCGCCGCGATCGATGTAATTGATCACCGTCGCCACCGCGACCAGCGTGACGATCCCCCAGCGCAATTTGCCCCCGCTCGCCATCAGGGCTGGCCCAGAAAGTCGGCGCGGACGGGGCTGAAGCTGTCGATGATGACGCCTTCCTCCAGACAGACGAGGCCGTGCTGCTGATGCGGTGCGATGTAGACGCAGTCGCCGGGGCCGATTTCGCGCTCGGCTGTATCCACCCGGTACAGGAACTTGCCCGCCTCGCAGTAGCTGGTCTGGCTGTGCAGGTGGCTGTGCAGCGCGCCCACGGCTCCTTGCGGGAAGGTGAGGCGGCAAGTCATCAGCTCCGGCCCGTAACCTAGGATCTGGCGAGTGATGCCATCGCCCAGATCTTCGATCTCGACCTCCCGGGCGAGCTTGTAGGTGTCTGGCGTCACGGCTGGCGCTCCCCCGTGCGGGCTGGTGGCAGGGGGATGCGAGCGGCAGGGCCGGTCCATTGCAGCCGGTGTTCGCCCCAAGCGACGCTGTGTGTCTTTCCGGGCGCGGTATCCTGCGCCACGATCACGGCAACCCGCGCGCCTTTCAGTGTCTCGATCACCATGAGGTCGTATCCCGGCAGCGCGATCACCTGCGGGGCGCGGATCTGGCTCGTGCTGGCGACCACCTGTTCGGCCGCCCCATCATAGCGCCCGTGGCTTTCGAGCACGCCTGCAAACAGCGCCTCGCTCTGCCCGGTCAGGCGCTGGATCAGGAAAGGCTCGCGCCGCAGGTTGAAGCCGGGATCATTCGCCCCGCTCTCGGCAAGGATCACTTGCGCCCCCTGCTGCGGCACCCAGCGCCAAGTGTAGAAGCGGTCGCCCGTCTGCCATGTCACGAAAGCTCGCGCCGGATCGGGCGTGGTGGCAGTGGCATCGACCCACACATGCTGATAGCCGAAATCCCGGCCGAGCACCGGCCTTTCCGCAAGGTTCTGGATCAGCTGCGGCCCTACTTCGATCAGGTGGCCGCTGTAATGCAGCGGCAGATCGAACTGACGGGCGGCACCTGCCTTGACCCGCAGCATATCGACCACCACCGGGCTTTCCAGCCCTTCGATCAGGACGCTCGCCATCGTTCGCGTCATGGTGACACCGGGGTAAGCGCTGTCGATATCGGCGATGCTGACGGAAAATTCCGGACCGTCGGCAAAGTGGAGCTGGCGCGGGGCGTGGCGTTCACCCACCTCCTCGATCCCGGCGAAATGGCTGCGCTCGTCCACCACCAGGGCATTGTGGGCGATGGTCTGCTTGGCCCAGGTTTCGTTTTCGTGGAGGTATTTGCCCCCGTCCTTGGCCGGAATATTGAGGAACCGCGCCGCGCCGTAATCAGTGACGATCTGCGCGCCGTTATCGTAGAACTGCCAGCTCAGCTTGTCGAAATGGCCGTGCCCCATGCCGAGCGAGGTGTTCTTCACCACCAGCGCCTGCCCCGTATCGGCATCGCCGCGCCGGATCAGCACCACCGCGCCCATCGTGCCGTTGGCCCCGTCGCGCAAGACCAGAGAGCCGAAGGGGAAGGGCCGCGCCTTGCCTGCTGCCAGATCGCGCGCCACCTTCTCCCCAGCAGGTGAAAAGGCGACCCGCCCCTGCCGCGCAGCGATGCCCAGCAGCGCCGGATCACCGGTGCGGGCATAGGCAATCGCGACCCCCTGATAGAGCTCCTCGGTGTTGAGGCTCTTGTCGCGGATCGCGTCGTTGAAGGACATGAACCGGCCCGCATAGGTAAGGTGGATGGCGGTCGTGACCGCTTTCACCAGCACACCATCGCGGCGTTCGAAGATTTTCCGGCCCGGATCGTGGCGATCGATCGCTTCGGCAAACACCACGAAGGGCCATAGGGCATAGCGTTGATAATAGGGCCCTTCGGCATAGTAGCCGTCGGGCGAGAGCAGCAGATCGATCTGGCGCAGGAACCCGGTCTTGCCGACCTTGGCCGACCCCAGCAGCGCGCGATCCACCAAGTCTCGGTCACCCAGCACATAGCCTGTCATCCCCACCCCGGCGGTAGACCAGGTGGCGTGATTGTGGATGCGGTTGAAGGTCTTGCCGCTTTCGACCGACATGAATTCGGCCATCTGCCGGAACAACGTGTCGATCCGCGCGCGATCAGCCTCGGCCAGCGCGGCTCGCACCGGCTCGTAGCCCTGGATCGCATTCACCAGCCACACCGCGTCGTTGAGGTTCTGCCAGAACAGGCGGCCATATTGCTGGTTGGAGCGCGCGGGATGCGGCCCGAGCGTGGGATAAAGTGCGGCATAGGCCAGCAGCATGTCGCGCACGAAATCGCGGTAACGCGCTTCGCCGGTGATGCGGTAAAGCTCGCCCGCCAGCGCCAGCGCGCGGTAATTGCGCTTGTGCTGTTCATGGGTCGGCCCGCCGCCGACATCGACCGGCAGCGGCACGTTGATCCCGCCGGCGATCATGCCAGCGACAAAGCGTTCGGCGCGGGCGGTTTCATCGGCATGAAGCGGGGCCGCAGCCGGGGCGGGCGCTTCGGCACCAGGGGCTGCGGCGGCGATCGTCGCAGGGGCAAGCACCGCAGCGGCGAGGGCCGCGCTGGTCAGCAGATGCAGGCGGATCATTGTGCGCTCCCTGCAAAGCCGTTGCCGGAAATGGATTGCTGCGGCGTGACATCTGGGCGGGCGAGCGCGATCACCGGGGCCGGAGTATCCTCGGCAGTGTTGTCCTCGATCCGCGTGAGCGGCGATCCGGTGGTGTGGACGATGCGCAGCGGCGCGCTGCGGGCAAAGTGATTGCGGGCGATCAAGATGTCCTGCACGCCCGTCAGCTGGAGCGATGCGGGCAAACCGGCCATTGGCTTCGCACCAGCCTCAATCACGCGATTGCCTTCGAATGTGAGCCGCGGGCCAAAGGTGCTTTCGTCATTTCCGCCGCGATAGAGCGACACAAGCGAGCCGGCGATGGCGCTGAAGGTGGAGCCGGTCACAGCCACGGTTTCGGCGTTATAGCGGCCGAGATCGTCCGTCTCGGTATCGCCGCCGAGTACCCTGCCTTCAATCCTGACAAAGCGGCTGTCGACAATCAACACCTGATCCGCCAGCGCGCCTTTGCGCAGGGCGATGACATCGAAGGCCTTGTTCACAGTGAGGTCGCTCACGCCCACGTCCTCGAGCTCAAGCAGGAAGTTGACTGGCGGCGCGGCGGTGCTTGTGGCGATAACTGCATTGCCGGTGACGTCGGGCGCGTCCGCGCCGCTTATGTCCAGGCCCTTGAGCCGCAGGTTTGCGCCTGCCGCGAGTTCGAACATGCAGGTGCGGCTGAAGGTCAGGACAGGGCGCGCGCCGTCTGCAGCCTCTATCGAAATGGTGCGGTTTACCGTCAGGATCTGGTCGATGGCGTAGACACCCGCGCTCAGGATCAGGCGGTCGCCATCCTGTGCCTGCGCAAAGGCCGCCATTAACGCAGAAGCACCTTCAGCGACGGGAATGCTCGCGCCCGAGCCGAAGGCGGCATCCGGACCGGGCTTGACGAAGTGCCGTGCGCCGACGGCGTCGAGTGCAGGCAGAGCCAGATCGCGCGGCGCGCCAGTCTCGGCTAGGTCCGGGTCATTGGGGTAGAGCAGCCCGTTGGTCGCGCGCTCGAACGCGACGTCACCTTGCGTGGCGGCGGCAAAGCCGGTGACGGGGTGGGCGGTGAGGATCAGGTTGTCCTCGAGCCCGATTCCCGAGATGTCGTCCTGCACCTCGATCGGCTTGGACGCAGTGCCGAAGACGATGAGATTGCGCACCATCCGGCTGCTGACCGGCGGGGCGCTTCGTTCTTGATCTGCGCCAGCCGCCAGGGTCATACGCGCGCTGTCGACGATGGTGTTACCTTCGATCAGTGCATTGCTGACCTGGACATAGCGGTTGACCGGCGAATTAGGCACCCCGTTCATCACTGTCAGCGCGCCCGCAAACCCGGTGCCGCCGAGCCCCTCCATGTAATTGCCGCGCACGATCTGATCGCGGTTGATCACCCGGATGCCGCCGGTGTTGGGCTTGCCGCCCCCGAGAAACACGTTGCGTTCGATAATGTTGCGGTCCCCGTGGCGCAACGTGACCGCGCCCTGAGCCTCCAGAAACAGATTGCCGCGCACGATGTTGGCGCCCGACTTGATCGAGATGATCTCGATTTCCCCGTTGGTGCGGTCGAAGACATTGCCTTCGATAATGGTGCCCGAATCCATCATCGATTCCCGACTGGTGCCGATGCGGATCGTCTCGCCCCCGTTCGACCCGAGTGGCGGGCGCGGGCCGAAGTAATTGGCGTCGATGCGGTGACCGTTTTCGCGGCTCTCCGGCAGATCGAGCCGCACCGCCAGCGTCACCCCGGCATTGGTCTTGCCGACGAGGCTGTTGTGATCGAAGCGGTTGCGCTTGCCGTCGAGCGCGACCCAGTAGTCCGATCGCGTCCGGTCAGGCTGGTTGAAGCGGTCGATCACCACCTGCGTCACCCGCGAGTCCGTGGCGACATCCTCCTTGGATCGGCGGAAGGCGATAACCTCCCCGGTGGGTGTGTAACCGTCGCGGAACACCAGTCCGCTCACCAGCATGTGAGTGCCGCCGATCTTGAGGTTGGAGCGGCCGGTGATGATCACTTTGCCGGCCTCCTGCGCCATCAGCGCGATCGGCTTGTCCTTGGTGCCGCGTCCGGTGAAGACGATCTCGAAATCGCGCCATTCGCCATTCGCGAGCACAATGACATCGCCTGGCTGCACATTGGGGGCAACCTTGCGATACTGCTCCTGCGAGCGGATCAATACGACCCGCGCGTCCTTCATCGCCGACTGCGCAAGCGCCGGTTCGGACTGCGGCATCGCGGTAAGTGCGGTGAGGGCGAGCGTGAGGTTGGCGATCAGACCCGCCAATCCTGTGCGGCTACCTGAACGCGGCAGGCGCATGATTCCCATAAACCCTCCCAAGCCGCCCGTTCCATGGCTGGCGATGTCGAACCTATCGCCCAAGTCCGATGTGTCAACCAATTTGTCAGACCCATTTCGCCAGTGCAAACCTCCGTCATTGTGACCTTGGAAGGCGAGAATTAGGACGGTTTCGTACTCCCGGTCAGAGGTTTTCGGGTTCAGATTGAAGGGGCATATTTCGATAAAATGCAGGCCAGAAATATATACCAATGGGTTGACAATATATCTGTTGCGGGTCAGCCATCAATGACAGGCCGACACGAATCGGCGCAACGGAGGGGTGACATGGTTGAGCGCAACACTCGGAGCCGCACCGGCTTTGTCGTTCGGGATTGGGCGCGCATCGGGCTGCTGGGCGGGGTTTCGGCGCTGGCGGTTCAGTCGCCTGCGCTAATGGCGCAAACAGCCGCTGAAGAGCAGGCCGCTGTCACCGAGCCGACGACCGGCGAAATCACCGTCACCGGCACCCGTGCGATCGTGCAGGGGTCAATCGAGGAAAAGCGCAAATCCGATCTGGTGTTCGACGCGCTCAGCGCAGATGAGGTAGGCGATCTGCCTGCGCTCTCAATCGGCGAAGCACTCGAAACTCTGACAGGCGCTGCATCGCACCGCGAACAGGGCGGGGCGACTGAAATCTCGGTGCGAGGCCTCGGTCCTTTCCTCGGCTCAACCGTGGTCAATGGCCGCGCCGCAACCAACGGCAGCGGCGACCGCTCGGTGAATTTCAGCCAGTTCCCGTCCGAGCTGTTCAACAAAGCGGGCATCTACAAGACCCAGTCGGCCAATATGATCGAAGGGGGCGTGGCCGGACAGATCGTGCTCGACACGGTCAAGCCGCTCGATTTCGGCAAGCAGCGGATCCAGGTCGAGCTGAAGGGCAACTACAACCCTCAGAATTCCGACATCGACAAGGACCAGCGGTTCGTGGACCTCGGCTATCGCGGCACCATCAGTCTCCTTGACCAATTCACGCTGGGCGGAACCGAGGTCGGCATATCGCTCGGCTTCCAGCGCAATGTGCAGAGCAATCCGGAGCAGGAAGCGCGCGTCAGCGACACGATCAACTACTGCGTCGACAACATCACCGGCACAACTGGCCTGCGCGGCACTGGCAATTGCGAGGTGCTTGTCGGGGGTGTGCAACAGCGACCCGCAGTGGCCGGAACGCAGGATTTCGTCGTCGCCCGCAACAGCTACACCTATCGCCAGAACATCACCGATGACCAACGCGACACCTTCTTCGGTGCAATCCAGATCAAGCCAAGTTCTTCGGTCGATATCAATCTCGATTTCCAATATGCCGACCGCGTCTTTTCCGAACAGCGCAACGACCTGGTGTTCGCTGAGGGGCGCCGCATCGATGATCGGCTTGCGCCGCTCAACACCCGGCTCAATTATGATCTGCTCGTCGGCGAATTCGGGGCGCTGCGGCAGTTCACCGGCGAGACGAGTATCGAGACCAACAGCGAATACCTCGAACGCGCCGAGCGCTATTACGGAGGTGGCCTGTCGGTTGCGGTGCAGGCGTCCGATCGGTTGAAGCTTTCGGCCGATGTCTCCTATTCCGAGACGACGCGCACCGAGGAATCGGTTCAGGTGCGCATGCGCATGCGCGGCGGGCGCGACATCTTCGGCAATCTCAACCAGTACCCCCGTGCGCGCCAGAGCAATTGGGTCAGCGGCAACACCAACACCTCGCTCGACCGGATCGAGACCGCCTACCAGATCGGTCTCAACGGATCGCAGACCTTCAACATGATCGTCCAGAATTTTGACGTGAACGATTATGACCTGTTCAGCGACGATGCCCGCACGCGCTTTACGTTGTCGCAGGACCGGTTCAACAGCATCTGGGGCGCGCGCGGCGATTTCACCTATGAAATGGACGGGTTCCTCTCGGCCATCCAGGGTGGGGTGCGCTTTCAGGAACTGGTTTACAGGGACGTTCCGGGCGGGGTGGTCGGGGCGAGCCGTGTGGAAGTCACCTACAGCAACGCCGCCCTTTCGATCGCGAACCAGGAATGCCGCACGCCCTTCCCTGAACGCGGCTTCCTGTCCGATGTCAGCGGCGGCAACCCGCTGATCACCAATGTCGATGCCAACGGCAATGTCATCAATGTCACCAATACCTATGCCAGCTTCGACGCGCTGTGCCTCGCCCGCACGCTCGAAGCGAATGACCCGCGCGGCATCACCTTCGATGACAACGGCGTGCCGATCTACCCTGACGGCCGGTTCGATTCGATCGACAACAACGATGTCACCGAACAAACCTGGGCGGGCTATCTTCAGGCCGATTACGACAGCACGCTGGGTGAGATGCCCGTGCGCGGCAATTTCGGCCTGCGGGTGATCAAGACCTCGGTCACATCGCAAGGCTTTCGCGGTCCGTTGACAGTGAGTCCGGCACCGGGTGGGGGCTTCATCATCAATGCCCCGGCAACCGGCGACCTGACCCCGATCGTGGGCCGCAACGATTACACCTCGTTCCTGCCGAGCTTCAATTTCGTCGCCGATGTGACGCCCGAATTGCAGGGCCGTGCGGCGGTGTTCCGCGCGCTGTCGCGGCCCGATCCGTCGCAGCTGGGCTTCGGCCGGGTGTTTCGCACCGTCACCGATACCGATGCCGACAGCGTCGACGAACTGATCGGGCTGGCCAACGCCACGGGCAACCCGCAGCTCAATCCGCTATTGTCGTGGAACTTCGATGCCGCGCTGGAATGGTATCCCGACAAGGACACGATTCTGGCGGGCGGGGTCTATTACAAGCGCTTCAACGGGGGCTTCGAGACGGTTGGCCAGCTGGAAAGCTTCGATGTGAACGGCACGCCGCTCGATGCTCTGGTCACCACCCAGCAGACCACCGCCACCACCAGCACGATCTATGGTTTCGAGCTGACCGCGGCTCACCGCCTGAGCTTCCTGCCAGCGCCGCTTGACGGACTAGGCTTCAAGCTGAGCTACAATTTCGCCAAGTCGAATTTCCGCAACGAAGATGGCTTCCTTGGTGCCTTCAGCACGGTGCAGCCCGATGGTTCGATCACCACAGTCGAAGCGCTGATCCCGCCGGCCAACCTGTTCGGGCTGTCGAAGCATGTGCTGTCGGCGCAGGTGTATTACGAGATCGGGCCGTTCGACTTCCAGGGGGTCTACAAATATCGCAGCCCCTATTTCCAGCAATTCGTTGGGGATTCGAGCGGGCGCCTGCGTTTTACCGATCAGGCCGACATTTTCGAGGCCCGGATTTCGGTCAAGCTGAACGAGCAGCTCCGCCTGTCGTTCGAAGCACTTAACCTCTTCGGCGAGCCGCGCACCGATTTCCGCCCGACGCTGGGCGATCTGTCGCAAAATCTGGTTTATGGCCCACGCTACTTCCTCGGGCTCCGCGGCCGCTTCTGATCTCCCCCAGAGGGTCGCAGCCGATGCAATAGTTGCCACTGTTGCATCGGCAACCTATTTGGTAAAGGCAATTGGTCTGAACTCAAGGCGGAGGCACAAGCCATTGAAAGATCGTCTCTACAAGACAGTGGTCGGGGAAATTCTCGCGCTGATCGATCAGGGCACCTTTCCCCCTGGCAGCCGTCTGCCGGGTGAGCGCGATCTTGCCGAACGGTTCAACGTCAGCCGTGTCACCATTCGCGAGGCCGAGATCGCGTTGGAGGCGCTGGGCAATATCGTGATCAAGACCGGCTCGGGCGCCTATGTCCTGCGTGGCAGCAGGCAGGCACCCGATGGCTTGCCCGATGTCACAGCCTTCGAACTGACCGCGGCCCGCTCGGTGATCGAAGCGGAAACGGCCGCGCTGGCGGCGGTCAACATCACCGATGCCGGGATTGCCGAGCTGCGCGAACTGGTCGCTGCGATGGCCGAGGCCGGGCATGACGATACGGACGACCACGACGAAATCGACCGGCGCTTCCACATCACCATCGCCCGCCTCTCGGGCAACCCGGTGATGGAATATGCCGTCAAATCCCTATGGCGGATGCGCAACGAACTGCCCAAGGTCAAGAACGTCTATTCCAGCGTCTGCGTATCGGACTCCGCCGCCCGCACCAACGAACACGCGGCGGTTGTCGATGCCCTGAGCGCGCGCGACCCCGCAGCGGCCCGAACCGCCATGCGCGAGCATTTCCAGCGCCTGTTCGAAGCGATGATTTCCGCCACCGAACATACGGCACTGGAAGAAGTCCGGCGCCGCATCGGCGAGGATCGCAAGCGCTTTCTCGTGACGACGCAAATCTAGATCGCCGATGGCCTCTCCGGCCCGATGAAAACGCGGGTCCGATTTATCGACGGTTTTCGAGAGGCAGGGGTTCCAGACCAGGTGACTGGGATGGAGCAGATGGTCGAACGTCCGCTCTGATGTAACTTGATCGGCAGTTTGGTTCAGCGGCTGCCTTCCAATGCACACGGAATGAATGACCGGGTTTGGGCCGAGGGCGGCCGAAGCTGTATTGTCGATTGGACGTCAATTCCTGGCCATATTCGTCCAGATCAAGCCAACAATTTTGGGGGCAGTGCAGGGGGCACAATCAACGATCTTGGGGCTGATGGGCTATCTAAACCAATGAGATAAAGCGATTACTCGAATCCCACCCTCTCCGTCAAGCATTTTTATTGCTAATATAAGTTCGTAAGATGCTAATAATAGCATACAAATTGCGAAATCTAGAACTCTAGTTTTTCTATAAATTCATCAAGCTGAAATTAGCTTGTTCGGCTCATTTATGTCGACGCCGTTTGGGGGCACAGCAGCGAAACACGGTGGAAGCTCGCAACAGCCCGAAACTTGCGATCCAATTGCCTCCTGTGGGTTCGAATCCGAGCGGTTCCGGCGCTAACGCAGGATCCACACCCGGCCTGCCTTGCTTCTGCACAAATCGGTGCCAAGACTCTGAAAACCAGAACTTAAGTTTGATCGTTCGTGTTTTTGACGCTAATTTATGAGGGTATCTGTTACCGCACGCATCGGGTCAGAGCAGACACGCCAGCCGGCCGCATTTAAATTACCGCATCTAGGACATTTCTGCCTTTTGCATGCGAAATGCCGAACGACCGCTGTTGTCCGACGCCGACGTTCAACATTTGCGCGACCGGCATCACAGAACGACAGAAGGTGAGTCGGTTGCCGAACGGCAGGTCCAGCCAGAGAATTGGGAAAGCCGCACGTCTGCTTCGGGACAGGCTCCGCCGTGAACAACCCAGCCGCACCGGGAGGATTTTCGAAAAACCCGGATTGGATGCGGCCGTCGGTCAAATAGTAGTCTCTTCCACCGGTGATTGTTTCATGCGACTTCGCTGCGATGAAAATCATCAGGACCGCTCTGTTCCTTGGCGCCGTGCTAAGCCTTTGTGCGAACACGGCTGAAACTGACTACGCCGAGGCAGCGCGCGAGCTTGATGAGATTATTGAGGAAAGCTACGCCTATCGCGATCACTTGCCGAAAGGCGAGCTGCCGCAATCCGAAGTCCTGACTGCCGAGCGCAAAGCCGTCCGCGATGATCGGACGCTGCTCGCTTACGCTGAGAAACGCCTAGCCTCTCTGGCGGATCACCATGCCATTACAGGAAGCTCGTTTCGCGACAGCTGGGCTGTTGTGCCGACCTACGCGGACTTGTGGGTGGTGACGCAGGGCGATCAGTTTGTTGTCGATGCAGTGCGTGATGGCACTCCCGCACAGGCTGCGGGCGTGGTGGCGGGCGACATCATCATCGCTGTGCAAGACATTCCGATCGAGCAAGCAGTAGCATCGTTCTGGGCAGAACTTGGTCTGGGCGAAACACCAGATCGCAAGGGATATGCTGCCCGCGTCCTCGTCGCAGGGCGGCGCGACCGCATGAGAAAGGTTACGATCAGGACCCGCTCCGGCACGGTCCGCGATCTGGTTTTTCCCACGTTGTATTCCCTTGAGCAGGACCCGCTCCCTGCACTGAGCGTCTGCAGCGCGCCCGACCGAACCATCATCCGTTTCAACAATAGTTTGGACGACTTCGCGGCCGTCATTGCCTTTGATGAGGCCTTGCGGGCCGTTCCCGAAGACCATGCCCTCGTGCTTGATTTGCGTGACACGCCATCGGGCGGCAACACTGTTGTGGCTCGCGCAATCATGGGCTGGTTTGTCGCCGCACCGCGCGGATACCAAATTCATAATCGCCCGGCTGAGGAGCGCGAAACGGGCATCCCGCGACAATGGGTGGAGCAGGTTCTGCCACGCAAAGGCATGTACCGAGCAGGGCTGCCGACTGTTGTCGTAGGCCGCTGGACGGGCAGCATGGGCGAAGGCATCGCTGTCGGCTTCGCCGCATTGGGGGCCGAAGTGGTCGGCTCAAGGATGGCCGGGCTGAAAGGGTCGGTGGAGGATCTTCAGGCGGGAAGTGCCAACCTGCTCATCAAGCTCCGAACTGAGCGATTGTTGACGACGTCGGGGCTGCCGCGCGAAGAATTCGTGCCGAAGCCGCTCGGCGATGAGCGGCTGGCGGCGGGATCCTGCTGAAGGCTCTGCCTCAGGTTTCACACCAGAGCCGTCCCGCCAGGCAACACTGAACAGCCTGCTAATGCGAGGCGTCGAATGTTCCCGCCTTTTCCGCAATCGGCTTAGCGGTCGGGAAAGCGAGAGCGCCGAAACCAAGAATAGTCAGGCCGGATTTCATATCGTTTTCCTGCTTTTCAAATCAATCGGGCGCGCCGCCGCAAACAGCGGCCAGACGATCCACGGGAATGCGATCAGGAAGAACAGGACCTGCAGCGCGACGGCTGCGAGGCTGTCCGGCAGCAGGAACACGCCCGCGCCATAGGCAAGCAGAACAGCGGAACCCTTGCGATAGCGTGCGACCCAGTCCGGGCTCTCGCGCTTCAGGCATTCGACACAAAGCGCCATCAGACCGCCCCCGCCAGATTTGCGGTTATCCGGCCACTGCCGATGCTATCGAAGATCAATGCCGCATCGCGCTGCCCGCGTGGCAAGGCGTGGGCCGCTCGATGGCCGATTGCCGGGCAAGTATCCTTCATCGCCATTCTCCTGCGTTTGCGAGGTTCCGGACACAAGAACGATCCGGTTCGTGACAAGTCCGTTCTAGCCATCCGCTATGCGATCAGAATGCGGTCATTCAGCAATGATCCATTGCGTCTGAGGCAATGATGGGGATCGAAAAGCCCGGGTTTGCCGCGGGCATTTCGCTCGGCGAAATTATGTGCTGCGCCGTATCGATATTCTGGTCCGCCGCGCGCGGGACTACCTCACGCTGACGCAGCCCGGACACCTCGTTCCGCTCCGGTGTTGCATTCGGTTTATGCAGGAGTCTCCAAATGCCCAGACACACAGACGCCGTTCTGGCCGCATTTGTCGGCTTCGCGCTCACCAGCGTGGTGTTGGTGCCTCCGGTGCTGACTGCCCGGGCCGAGAAAGCTGCCCGGATCGTCGCCTACGAACAGGTTCTGGGGTCAGACGCGACGACCTTCGGGAGCGGCCGGGCCGGCAGGCTGGCAAGCCTGCTTCGCGACAGCGACTATCGCGATGAAGCGCGGCAGCAGATCGCAGATGCTCGCGCAACAAATTCCCGCAACGCCCATTAGGGCTGAAGTCATGGCCAGTGCCTAGCAATCGTCCAGACTGGCGAGCATCGCTGTAATCAGATCGCGCCCCTCCGTCACACCTGTAAACCGCCGGGCGATTGTGCCGCCAGCAAACAGGATCATGGTCGGAACCGAGCGCACTTTGAACAGAGCGGCCAATTCGGGGCTGCGACCGGCGTCGACCTTGAAAACCGTGGCAGTGCCGCGGAAGCGCGCGGCGATTTTCTCAAGCAAGGGTGCCTGCATCTGACAGGGGCCGCACCCGCCCGCGTAGAAACCTACGAGGACGGGATGATCGGCATCGATGACCGCGGCTTTGAAGGCCGAGGCGCTGAGCTCCCTCGGCATGACCGCACCTAAAGTCCGAGGTCCGATAGGCCGGGGTGATCGTCAGGACGACGACCCAGGGGCCAGCGGAACAGGCGCTGTTCTTCGGTGATGGGATGTTCGTTGATGCTGGCAAAGCGGCGCTGCATCAGGCCGTCTTCCACGAATTCCCAGTTCTCGTTGCCATAGGCGCGGAACCAGTTGCCGCTGTCATCGTGGTATTCATAGGCATAGCGCACCGCGATCCGGTTTTCGGTGAAGGCCCACAGCTCCTTGATCAGCCGGTAGTCGAGCTCCTTGGCCCACTTGCGCTCCAGAAACGCCTGCGCCTGAGCACGCCCACGCGGAAACTCGGCGCGGTTCCGCCATTGCGTGTCTTCGGTATAGGCGAGCGCGACCTTGGCGGCATCGCGGCTGTTCCAGCCATCTTCGGCCAAGCGCACCTTTTCGCGCGCGGTTTCCTCGGTGAAAGGGGGGAGCGGGGGACGGGCCATGGCGATCTCCAATGTCTGAACTGCGAAAAAGACCGGGCGGAGCAAGGGGGGGCAGCCCCGCCCGGTCAGCATGCAGATGCTCTCGGGTAGCAGCATCCGCGTAAGGTCATCGGAGGGGAGAGAGGGGGATCCGATAACAACTGCAAGTTAGACCGCGGTGGCTGAGCCGAGAACCGCGCAAGTGTGAAAGGGATCATTCCGCGGCGCGCAATGCCGCGATTTCGCGCTCGAGCAGGGCAATCCGCGCGTCGCGATCCTCCAGTGCTTGCCGTACATCGTCGGCATGGAACATCTGAGGGATGTGCTGCGGGCAGTTGGAATCCCAGGCTGCGACATCGAACAGGATGACCTGTTCGGGCCGCGCGCGGTAGCCTTCGGGCATCAGGCTTTGTTCGAGCGCGGCGTCACCCTCCACCACCCGCGCGGTGCCCCAGATCTTGATCCGCTGGCGATGGGCGTAGTCCATCAGGAAGATGTATGCCTTGGGGTTTTCGGTGAGATTGCCGGTGGTGATGAACTGCCGGTTGCCCTTGAAGTCGGCAAAGGCGAGCTGGCGCGCTCCCGCCACGTGCAGGAACCCGGGCGGGCCGCCGCGATGCTGGATATAGGGCTGGCCATCCTTGCTTGCGGTGGCGAGGTAGAAGCTGCGCACCCCGGCGATGAAGGCCGCGAGGCTTTCATCGATCGCCTCGCCCATCTCCATGCCGGCATAGATGGCGCGCGATCCCTTGCGTTCCTGCGCGGCCATTACGGCGGGCGTGAAAGCGATATCAACCGGGCGCGTCACGCTGTGGGAACCTGAGGCGCGATCTGCCATGTCGCATCGGGGCGCGGCACGCGCATCAGGTTGCGGATCTGATCGGCCACCTTTTGCGAAGTCAGGCCGCGCAGCAGGGCAAAGGCCACTTCCACCCCGGTGCCCGGCCCGGTGGAGGTCATCAGCGTGCCATCGATCACGATCGCCTCGTCAATGAACTGCGCGCCGTAAGCTTCAAGCTGCGCTTTGCGCTGGCCGCCAACCTGATGATAGGTCGTGGCCCGCCTGCCCTGCAAAGCCCCCGCAGCACCCAGCGCCAGCGACGCCACGCAGACCGAGGCGACGATCTTCCCGCGCGCTTCGAAATGGCGGATCACATCGAGGAACGGCTCGGACAGAGCGTCTTCGTAAAACCCGGCACCGTCAAAACCACCGGGCACGGCCAGCGCATCGAAGCTGTCGAGGTCGAGGTCGGCGACTAAAGCGTCGGGAATGACCGAGAAGCCGAAAGTGGCGCGAAGGCGTCGCCGCAAGCCTGCGGAGACCAGCTCGATCGGCTCATCACCATCGATATTCGCCCAGCCCAGGACATCGGTGAACCCGGCGGCTTCGAGCGGTTCGAAACCCTCGGCGAGCAACAGGAGTACTTTCTTCGCCATGAATTCTTGTACCTTGATGATGAGGTTAAACGTCGAGGATCAAGCGGTCGCCGCCGCCCGCTGAAGGGTCGGCAGGGATGGCGCAGCAGATCAGCGCCTTGTCGGGATCGACCTTGGCAGAAGGGCGGCTTTCGTAAGTGACCTTGCCGGCGAGCACCTTCACTGCGCAGGTCCCGCAAGAACCGCCGCGGCAGCTATATTCGGGCGTCAACCCGCGTGCCTCGGCGAGATCGAGCAGAGTTCCGGCATCGGCATCCCAGCGGGCTTCCTTGCCCGATTTGGCGAAGGCCACCGGCACGGGCAGCTTGGCCGCCGGGGGCAGGGCGTCGGCGGTTTCAGGTTCGCGGCGTTTGAGCGAGGCTGGGCCAAAGGCCTCGGCGTGGATCCGTGTGTCGGCAACGCCCAGGTCGGTGAGCTGGTCGTACAGCCCCTGCATGAAGGGCGGCGGGCCGCACATGTAGAAATCATAGGCATCAAACGGCAGGGTCTGACGGAAGAGTTCGGCGCTGATGCGTCCCTCGGCATCGAAGTCGGTGCCGGGCGCTGCGCCTTCAGTGACCTCAAGCAGTCGGATCACCCGCACCGCGCCGCCTGCCTGCACCGCAAGCTCGGCGATCTCCTGATCAAAGGCCCGTTCTGCCAGCGAGCGCGCGGCGATGAAAATGAAGGTCGGCCGCACCCGGCGCTTTCGCAGACCTTCAAAGACGATGCTGCGTAGCATGGCCAGCATCGGCGTAATCCCGACACCAGCGGCCAGCAGCACGGCAGGGCGCGTTTCCAGCGGGTCGATGATGAAGCTGCCCGCTGGCGCGCGCGCCTCGATCAGGTCGCCGATTGTCAGGTCATCATGCAGGTGGTTCGATACGAGCCCCTGCCGCTTCACGCTGAGGCGGTAGTACCCGTCAGACGGGGCGGATGAGAGCGTGTAGGTGCGCAGCACAGGTTCCCCATCGGGGGCCGGGCGGACACGGACCGGCAGATGCTGGCCCGCTTCATGAGTGACGATGCCCTTGCCGTCGGCAGGTTCGAGATGGAACGAGCGGATGACACTGCTCTCGTCGACGATCCGTGCGATCCGGAACGGACGCCAGCTGTTGCGGGACTTTTCGGCCTCGATCCGCGCGGCGGCCTGCTGCCAGTCGCCCGTCATCAGATTGTTAGGCGACACCCCATCTGCCTGCATCACAAAGCGCAGTGGCAAGGCTTCGGAGCGCAGCACCACCTTCCGCGGGCGGAACACCCACAGCCGCTCGGCCCCCTGAAAGGCGGCGATCTCGTCCGATTCCAGCACCACTTCGGCATCGCCGGTCAGATGCAGCATGTCGCCGGTGGCAAAGTCCGGGAAGACGAGGCCCGCCTTGGGGTTGAGCAAGAAGTTGCCGAAGGTGTTGAAATGGAGGTTCCCGGCAAAGTCCGGAATGGTCAGCGAGCCATCCGCATTGATCCGCACGAAGCCCGGCTTGCCCCCACGGTGCGAGGCATCGACGTGCCGCCCTGCCGCGTCATCGACATAGGACGACACGAAGAAGGTATCGGAGGCGCTGATGATGGCGCACACGCGCGGGTCATTCATGTCCAACGTCTGTGCAGCCGGAACAGCGGCAAAATCATCGGGCTCGCGGACGAAGGTGAAGTCGCGCAGCTGGATATATTGCGGGCAATTACCGAAGGCGTGTTCGACCGCGATTGTGAAACCCTGATCGGCCAGCTGCCGGAGCGTGCCGTTCATCCGGTTGCGCCGCCTTGTGTGCAATTCGATACCAAGCAGGCCGACTGCGGCGCCATCGGCCAGCGATGCCGTGGCCGGGTCCTGCGGGTCGGGGCGCGCTGCGAAAGCAAGGTGCTTGGGATCGGGGCTCGTCATGAAGCCGGGCCTGCCGCTCAGCAGCGTGACCCATGCGTCGCCCGCCGGATCGACCGAGCCGAGCACGATGAAAGGAAGCTGGCGGTAGAAGTCGCGGTGCTGATCCGGCATGAAATCACGGATCACCCGGCGGCCAAATGCCTCCATCCGCTCGGCCACGCCGACGGTCTCTTGCAGCGCCACCTCGCCATCGTGAAACGGCGATGGTGTGTCGGCCAGCGGTTGTGTCATCTCTCGTCTCCCCCGGAATGCAAGGCTCCGGGGCCGCCCAGCGGCAGCCCCGGTAGCGGATGGATCAGGCGTTCAGGCCCACGGCGTTCTTGGCGAATTCGACAAAGCCGGGCAGCGCTTCGATCCGGGCCAGCCACGCGTTGACATTGGCGTAAGACGACAGGTCGACATTGCCCTCGGGCGCGCTGGCGATGTAGCTGTAGAGCGCGATGTCGGCGATCGTGGCGTGGTCGGCAGCGATCCAGTCGCGGCCATCAAGCTCGGCTTCGATCAGCGCCAGAACCGCATGGGCGCGGGCGATCACCTCTTCGGGGTTGAAGCCGGCCTTGAAGATGGTGACCAGACGGGCGGCGCCGGGGCCGAAAGCGATCTGGCCAGCCGCGACCGACAGCCAGCGTTGCACCTTGGCGGCGCCTAGGGCGTCTGCGGGCAGCCAGTCGGTGCGGCTGAACTTCTTGGCCGCATAGACCATGATGGCATTGGAATCGGCGATGAATTCGCCATCATCTTCCAGAAGCGGCACCTGGCCGAAACGGTTCTTGGCGAGATATTCGGGCGACTTGTGCTCACCCTTGGCGAGATCGACTTCGACGATTTCAACGTCGGCGCCGATCAGGGAAAGGAACAGCCGCGCACGGTGGGCGTGGCCGGAAATGGGGTGGGAATAGAGCTTCATGATCGTGTCCTTTGGCAAAAGCAGTGACAGGCGGGCCTTCCGGCGAGCCATCAAATGCGCTTGCAGGGCCGCGATCAGAACCTCTGAAGGGTGCAAGTCACTATTCCGCTGGATGCAGTTATCGACTAGGTAAGGCGGGGTTTCGCAGCGGGGAGGGTAATTATGTCGCGTTTTCATGCGATGCAGGTGTTTGTCAAAGTTGCCGAAACCAGCGGCTTTGCCGAAGCCGCGCGGCAATTGAACATGAGTCCCCCTGCCGTCACGCGCGCCGTGGCCTCGCTCGAAGACCAGATCGGAGCCCGGCTGTTCACCCGCACCACCCGGACCGTGAAACTGACCGAAGCGGGCGTGCGCTATTTCGATGATTGCCGGCGCATCCTTGCCGACGTGGTCGAGGCCGAGGCGGCGGCCGGCGGCTCCTACGCCACGCCCACCGGCGTCCTTACGGTCACCGCCTCCGCGCTGTTCGGGCAGGATTACATCGCTCCGATTCTAACCGAATATCTTGACCAGAACCCTGAAGTGAATGCCCGCGCCCTGTTCGTCGACCGGATCACCAATATGGTGGACGAGGGGATCGATGTTGGCATCCGCATCGGCGATCTGGCGGATTCCAGCTTCAGCGCCATCCGGGTTGGCTCGGTGCGCCGGGTGGTGTGCGGCGCGCCGAGCTATTTCCAGCAGCATGGGGTGCCCAATCATCCCTCCGACCTCGTGAAGCACCGGATCATTGTGAGTTCGGCATCATGGGCTTCGCTCGATTGGCGCTTTGGCGGAGAAGGCAGGCCGACGGTGCGGATCGCGCCGCGGCTTTCGTTCAACACCTACGGCGCGGTGCTGAAGTCGACCATGCTCGGCTGGGGCCTGTCGCGGCCACTGTCCTACCAGATCGGGCAGGCCCTGATCGATGGCGACTTGCAGACGGTATTGTCCGAGTACGAGGAAGACCCCTTGCCGGTCCATGTCGTCCACCCTGAAGGCCGCAGGGCATCGGCCAAGGTGCGCGCCTTTGTCGACCTGGCGGTGGACCGGCTGCGCGCCAATCGCTCGATCAACTGATTTATTCCAATTCAGGGAATAATATCTTCCACATTAGTCTGATTATCGCCGCGACATGACGGGCCTATCTCCAGCTCACCCCGACACCGGGATCCAACTGGAGAAGAAACATGAAGTCCCCTCTCATTTCGATTGCCGCGATCGCCATGCTTGGCGCCGCTGCGGCCCCCGCCCATGCCGATACCTTTGATGGCCCCTATGTCGGCGTCACCGCCGGTTGGGAACGCAGCGAGATCGCTGATCGCATCGATGCCCAGCCGATCACCGGTGAAGCCTCACGCGATGCGCTCGTGCTCGGCGGCTATGCCGGGTACAACCTCAAGGCGACCGACCGGATCGTTATCGGCGCGGAAGCCGGTTTCAGCGCGGCTGTCGATGACCAGAACCGCGCGGCTTCGGCCGGCAAGTCGCTGACCCTCGATCCGCGCTACAGCTTCGATCTGTCTGCGCGGGCGGGCTATCTCGTGACCGACAAGGCGCTGGTCTATGTCCGCGGCGGCTATGCCAACACCCGCGTGCGCACCACGCTGGATGGGCTCACCGGCCCGGTGACCGCGTCGGACAATCTCGATGGCTGGCAGGCCGGCGGCGGTCTCGAATACGCAATCTCTGACCGTATCACGGCCCGCGCCGAGTACCGTTACAGCGATCTTGGCAGCAATGGCGGACAATATGACCGCCACCAGACGCTTGTCGGCGTGAGCTACAATTTCTGACGCTCACTGAACATCCCTCCCGTCCATGAACCCCTTTCCGCAATGGCGGCCGGATTGCCGGCGCGCCGTTGCGGAAAGGGCCGGGGAACAATCATGTCCCAGATCACCCTCGCCATCCGCCACGTTCCGCATTCGGAATGGCTGTTCCGCTGGCAGGCGACCGTCATTGCCGCTTTTGCCGGTGGGTCGCTGACCGCCGCTTTGCTTAACCTCGGCGCTGCCGTGGCCCTCGCCATGACCCGATCCACCCTTTCGCAGGTTTCCGCCGCACGCGGCCGGACCGACCGCCATGCCTGACCAGCTTCATGCCCGTGTCACAGCGCAGCTGAAGCTCGCGCTGCTTGGCGATTGCGGCTGCCACAAGACCCTGACCCGGCTGGAACGCGAAGCCCGCCAATCGGGTCTTACAGGCGCAGAGATAGACGCCGCGATCAGCGGACGCAGTTTCGAGGCGCGAACGGCGGCTGCCGTCGCCTTTGCCTGCGCCATGAAGGCAGGCGACGATGACTGTCTTCAGCAGGCTCGCACACGCGCGCTCCAGATCGGCGTCACCACGGAAGAACTGCGCGCGATCGCCAAGGGGGCGAAGCGGATTCTGGCGTCGAAACGGCCATGATGCGTCTTCTCGCAAGCCTGTTCCCGTCCCGCGCTCCCGCTGCAGCCCTGGGAGATGATCCGCTCGGCGAGATTTTGCGCGGCGCGAGAGACGCCGACGTCGCGCCCGAGGTTCTCCTGCGAATCCTGTGACCAGACCCGATAGATGGAGCATGCAATGATCGAAGTTTTCACGGCCAACACCCCCAATGGCATCAAGGTGCCAATTGCCCTTGAAGAGCTTGGCGTCCCCTACGAACTGAGAAAGATCGCCTTGGGTTCGGCCGATTTGCGGTCTGCGGAATATCTCCGGATCAACCCCAATGCGAAGATCCCGGCAATGCGGCACCACGCCCGCGATGATGCGCCCGTCACGGTGTTCGAATCCGGCGCGATCCTGCTCTATCTCGCCGAAGCATTCGGCGGCCTACTGGGCACCGCGCCGGCCGCGCGCGGACAGACCCTCAGCTGGCTGTTCCTGCAAGTGGCAGGGCTTGGGCCGATGATGGGCAACGCTGCTCATTTCCGCGCGATGAAGTCACCTGACCCCTACACCATCGGCCGCTTCGAAGGTGAGGCTGGCCGGTATCTCGCTCTAGTCGAAGCGCGGTTGCGCGAAGCGGAGTGGCTCAATGGCGAGTCCTACTCGATCGCGGATATTGCCCATTTCTCATGGGTGCGCAGCGCGAGCTATGCGGGCTTCGATATCAGGGATTTCCCGACACTCGAGGCATGGGTCCAGAAGATCGAGAAACGCGCCGCGACGGCTCAGGCCTTGGCGCGATTGGCCTGACCCCTAGGGCGATCGCTGTCAGATTTACAAGTCACACCTGCGCAGCGTGGAACCACGCAGCATCGGGGGTGGGAACGCGCATCCGTTTGCGAAGCTCCTGCGCCAATGCGGGCGAGGACAGCACTTCCAGCAGCTTCAGGGCCAGTTCGATGCCGGTGCCAGGGCCTGTAGATGTCATCAGGTGGCCATCAACGACCAGCGGCTCATCGACGAACATGGCTCCGTAGCTTTCCAGCTCTGCTTTCCGTGTGCCGCCGACTTGATGGTAGACCGTCGCGCGCCGGCCTTTGAGCACCCCGGCAGCGGCGAGCGACAGTGCGCTTACGCAGACTGCGGCGATCGGTGCCTGACGCCGATGGAAGCTCCGGATGACGTCGAGGAAAGGTTCGGACAGGGCCTCCTCGTAGAAACCCGCATCACCGAATCCGCCCGGAATAACCAGTGCGTCAAAATCTTCGATTTTGATTTCGTTCAGAATTCTTTCGGGAAGCACGTCAAAACCGAATGTCGTTTTTAGTGGGCTACGTAAACCCACTGAAAGCTGGTCGAACTGAATGTCTCCATAAATGGAGGCCCAACCGAATACTTCGGTGAAACACGCAGCCTCCATGGCTTCGAAGCCATTGGACAGCAAGATTAAAACCCTCTTTTGCATCAGCGCCCCCACTGATTGGGCCCGATGTGCTCGGTCCCCTGGGGCAATACTTAGCGCCGCAATGTGACGATACGCAAACAGTTTGGGTCAGGCCCCAGGGCGCACCCGCAAACGGGCCGCCTGATCAGCTCTTGCGCGCCAGCGCGTTGTCGAGCGAGATCGTGCCGGGACCATAGGCCATGATCCCTAGGGCCAAGGCAAACCAGCCGAGATGGGTCGAGACAAACGCGTCGGGATACACGAACAGCTGGATCACAAGCGTCATGATGAACAATCCCAGTGCCGCAAAGCGCGTGCCGATCCCCAGTACCAGCATCACGGGCAGCAGGTGTTCGGCATAAGTTGCCAGGTGGGCGGCGAATTCTGGGTCGATCAGGGGTAGGCGGTAGTCTTCCTCAAACAGGTAATACGTGTTGTCCGAAAGGGTCAGCAGCCCTTCGACTTTCGTGCGGGCCGAACTCCAGAAGATCCCGGCAAGACCGCCGCGCAAGGCCAGTTGCACGACAGCAGGCGGGATTTTGCCGATCACAGCAGCCGGAGCGGTGAGCGTCTGGCGCGCAATTGATGGCTGGTTCATTAGGTGTCTCCGTGGTCAAAAGGGGGATGGACCGGCATCAGAACTCCGTCCGATGCCAGCTTCAGAAAGCTCGTGATCAGCGATGCGGCGTGCTGCTCGTCTGGGCA
Source organism: Porphyrobacter sp. (assembly GCA_032116115.1). GTDB lineage: Bacteria > Pseudomonadota > Alphaproteobacteria > Sphingomonadales > Sphingomonadaceae > Erythrobacter. The sequence continues at coordinate 101,780 of JAUMAX010000015.1, read as the reverse complement.
GCTGGCGAGTAGCGCACTCAGGCATCCGCCGTCCGCGGCGTGCAAGAGCAGTGCCAACTCGCGGTCATCGATGGGCCGCACCTCGACAATTTCAGTGGCGCCATGCCGCCAGACTAGGGCGGTCTCGGCCAGCCATTGGGTTTGGGCGAGATCATCGTCGCCCGACTGCGCCAGCCAGATCGCATGGGCCGGAAACGCTGACGCGATGATGCTGACCGAAGGGTGCAGCGCGGACGGACGATCTAGTGCCGCCGTTGCCGCAGCTGCGTCACGCAGTTCGAACCCCGCGCCGTCGGCGGCGTGATAGGCTTGCACCCGCGCGTATTCGAGGCGGGCCACATCAGCCAGATAAGGGAATTCGGCCAGCGGCGCGAATTGGTCGAGAAATGCGGGAAAGGCATCGCCATAATGCGCCATGATTGGCGAGCGCGGCGGATGGCGCTCAACAAAGGCGTTGGCGAGCGCTGCAAAAAAGTCTGCACCGACCAAGCGTTCGATCGCGGGGAATGTCGTGCGCAAGGCATTGCGCAACGTGATGAGATAGTTGTTGCGGTAGACATTGAAACGCCCGCCGGAATCGTCTGCGACCTTGGGGCAGGAGATCGCGGGATCAAGGATTGCCTGTGCGAGATCTGCCTGCATCACGCCGCCTCGGCACTTGCGATGGCGGTGATGCACGCGCGGGCGGCTTCAACTTCCATCAACAGCTCGGAGAGCGGCGGGACGTTATTATCACGTTCGATCAACACTGGCAGGCGTCCGCCACGCGCGGTGACCTGCGCTAAAAGATCGTAAATCGGCGCGGAAACGGCATCGCCGTGGCTGTCGATCAACAAAGGGTGACCGGCCTCGTCCGTAATCCGTTCATGGCCCGCGAGATGGATTTCTCTGACCGAGTCGAGGGGAAAGCGGCAGAGCCAATCGTCGATGGCCCAGCCGTGGTTATGGCTCGAGATGTAAAGATTGTTCAGGTCAAGCAGCAGTCCGCAACCCGTTTTGCGCGCGATTTCGGCAAGAAACTCGGCTTCGTGCCAGGTGCTGGTGGCCAGCTCGACATAGGTGGAGGGGTTTTCCAGCAGCAGCTGTCGGCCTAGGAAATCCTGTGCTTCGTCAACGTGGCTGATAACGCGCTGGAGGGTTGCCGTATCATAGGCAACCGGCAGCAAATCGTTGAAATAGGTTCCGTCATGCGACGACCATGCCAGATGCTCGGAAAAGCTTGCTGGCTGCACACGCTCGATCAAGCGGCGCAGCCGTAGCAGGTGCGCGCGATCGAGCGGCGCTTCTCCACCAAGCGATAGCGCGACCCCGTGAAGTGACAGGGGCCAACTCTCAGCGATGCGGTCGAGCAGGGCGAGGTTGGGTCCGCCATCGCTCATGAAATTCTCTGCGTGGACTTCAACGAAGTCCACCGGCGAAGGATCGGCCAGAAGCGCATGGCAATGCTCGCGCTTGAGGCCGATCCCCACACCAAGGGGCAATCCGGCCGGCCCGATTGGGGGGAGGGGGGGTGTCACAGTCGGATGCTCCCTTGGCGCGTCTTAGCGCCGGACTTCTTTGAACTCGGTCAGTTGGCCGCGGCCGGTCGGGGAGGTGGGCGACTTGATCGTGACGCAGGTGCCCTTGGGCACGAGCTTCCAGGCGTTGCCCTGATAGTCACGCTTGGCCGTGCCGGCACACGACGTGCCGGGCCCGGCAGCGCAGTCGTTGTAACCGGCCTTCGAAATGCCGAAGCACTTTTCCTGCGCCGGGCGCGCAGCGGTTGCGGCCTGCGGCGCAAGGGTGGTCAGGGCGGTCGCAATCGCGCCGGCGATAAAGGCGGAACGGGTCATATTCATGGCAGTGGTCCTTGATGCTTGCGGCGGTCAGTTGGTTGGAAGCGGGCACGCGCACGCCTCCAACCAAACCGGCAATCAGTTGAGCGAAGCGGGGGTCTTGTCCTTGATTTCCGGCCACAGATCGTTGGCCTTCTCAAGGTTACCGGGGATGTCGCGCTGCCAGGCGACGGCGACATCGGCGTTGACGTTCAGGTAGAGTTTGCCGTCGACGATCTTCCAGACCATCGGATCGCCATCGAGCTTCTTTTCGAGCGCGACGCCCATGGCGCAGAACCCGCCGAACTGCGGTGCGAAGGCTTCCGGATTGGCCTTGAACTTGGCTGCGTTCTCGGCGCTCGCGAAGTAGTAGCGTGCGCCTTCGTAGGTGGCGGTGAACTGCGCGCTGCCCTTGGCCGGTGCGCCGCCAGTGAAATAGGCGACCGGATCATAACCATGAAGGGCGATGCCCTGCTGATCGGTGTTCACCGCCGCCGTGGAATCATCGACGACGGCAAAGGCGGGGACGGCAGGAATGGCGGTCGCAGCAACGACGAGGCCAAGGGCGGCGAGCAAGGTGCGGCTTGTGCGGGTGATCATAGTGGTGTCTCCAACTGGGGCCGTCACGGGGCGAGACGGTCATTCGGTTTCACCCGGTCGTTCCGGGCAAGACACCAACTAGGGTCTTTCGTTTTGCGGCTGAATGGCGTTAATGAGCAATGGATTGGTGCGCCCGCCGGAATAATGGCGGGCGCTCGCGTCAAACGCCCTATGCGTCGGGAAGCGCTCTGGTCCTAAATCACCTGGTTTCCCTTGGCATCAATTTCACTTTCGCGCTTGGCTCAACGGCAACTTTGAGTGACGCAATGAGGTCATCGATACGGACCAGATTTGCGCAATCGTCTGCCATGGTGGTCCCAGCGTTGGAACGAGCGAATGGCATCGTTCGGGAGCGATAGATTGAAGCGCGAACGCCTTATCAGGGGCACATTGGCGATGAGCATTGGGGCGTCCCGTCGGCAGCTTCCGTCAAGAGCCGACGCTCATGGCGACTGAGGTGAACGACCGGCTCTGGGTCGAGAGCTGCCGGAACCGGGCGGCCAATTGGCTAGCCGCTTTTGTCCACATCCGTCCGGATCAAGCCAAAATTCTTGGGGGCAGAGCAGGGGGCGCAATCAGACAAATTTGAAAGTTCCGACGTTGTAAAACAATTAGATATGGCGATTACTCGAATCCCACCCTTTCCGCCAAGCATTTTCATTACTAATTTTAGGTCTAATGATCTGAAATTTGCCACGAAAATTATGCAGATTCCGATCTGGATGATTGATAGCTTCAATCAACTGAAATGAGATTTCAAATCTTGTTGGTGTCGATTCCGATTGGGGACATTTCTGGGGGCACAGATCTACAGATCTGGGGGCACAGCGATGATTCACGGTGAATACGCGCCGCCATCTGAATTTTCGGGGCTCACTCGCCTCCTGTGGGTTCGAATCCGAGCAGTTCCGCCGCTAAAATGCTTTGCGTAACCTGATGCACTAACGAGATGAACCATCTGGAATTGTGTTAGAAAATTGAGTTTCGGCTCCATGGGATTGCCGTGCGCAGGCATTATCGGATCGCCTTAAGAAGGCTTGGGAGCGGACATCCTTGCCAACTCACCTCAGCAGCAGGACATGGGACTCACCTGCCGTTCCGTTGTGATATGCTTAGCGGCCGATCATGCCCCAAAACCTGACACCGATCGATGCGGGGACGGATGCTGCGCAGCCGGAACGTTAGCATGTCGCCAAGGCAAGCAAGATCGAGTTGCGCTATACCGTCGGAGGGGTGGCCGGCAGCTCGTGATGGCCTGCACGCCACGTTCATCATCTGTCAGAGCCTGTCGCGCCCTTCGGCATACCCGCGCGCGATCGCCTGATACATCCGCGCATTCATCAGGTTAGCCTCGGAGCAGTCCCTCTCGCGGATCAGGCGCGCCGGGCTGCCGGCGATCACCGAATTGGGCGGGAACTCCTGCCCCGCGCGCACCAGACTATTCTCAGCAACGATTGAGCTCGCGCCAATGACGGCCCCGTCCATGATGATCGAGCCGATTCCGATAAGGCAGCGGTCGCCGATCGTGCAGCCGTGCAGCGTCACGCGGTGGGTGATCGAGCAATCCTCGCCGATGATGGTCGGCGTCGTGTTGCCGATATGGATCATCACGAAGTCCCCGATGTTCGTGCGCGCGCCAATGCGGATTTCGTAGGCTTCTGAGCGCATCACGACATATGGAAACACGGAGACATCTTTCCCCAGCGTGATGCACCCGTGGAGCACGGCGGTGGGGTGGATGAAGGCGGCGCGGGCAGTGTCGATGGTGCTGGTCATGGGCTGTGCCTTAGTGCTCGTCGCGCGGCCGGACCATCGTCCAGAAGCGCGGTCCGCCCGGCACCTGCCATTCGTCCACCACCTCGAACCCGAGCCGCTGGTAGATAGCGACATTGCTCTGCTTGGCGGTCTCGAGACAGGTATCGACCCCGAGCCGGTTCGCCTCTGCAATTCCGGCGCGGATGGCGAGCCCACCCCAGCCCTTGCCCTGCGCGCCGGGGCGCACAGCCGCATATCGCAGGTAGAGATAGTCCTCGCCCACTGGAACATGCTGGCCAAGGTGTTTGCCGACCGTGTCCGCTCGCCCGATCGCCGGGCCGAAGATCGCCAGCATCCGCCAGATTTCGCCGAGCGTCAGCCGATCCTTGTGATGGACCTTGCCGGGCGCCCGCCACAAGGTCACCACCTCCCGCCCGGGCGAGGCGAGGATCATCCCGTGGCGCAGGTGATCGGCAAAGCGCCAGTCGAAGAAGCGCGGCAGGCGGCGACGGCGCGAGGCAGGGTCAGGGAATATCCATGCGAGGGCGGGATCGGCGTGGAAGGCTAGCGCTAGGGTCTCAACCGCCTTGCGACGATCACCCAATGAGCCGTCAATGATCGTGCGCGATGCAGAATGGTGGTTCATGGGAATGCCCGTCTCAGATGCCGCCCGCGATAAGTGCGGCAACGATCAGTTCGAGTATAGTGAAGATCACCGGATTCCGGCCCATCTGGCGGTCGATCGCGGCCGAGACCAGCCTCCCTACGGCTATGCCGGCCGACACCGCGGCAAGAGCCACCAGAATGCCATCAGCCAGATCCGAACCGCCGAGCGTGAATGCCAGAAGGCCCGCTATGGCGAGGGGCAGGCCGCCATAGACCGCGCGGATCTCGTTGCGGCTGTCGACCGCCTCGGCCTCGATGCCGAAGCCTTGCAGCAGGTGGCGCGGCCGCAGCAGAGCCGCAAGTCCGATCAAACCATAGAACAGCGCCGCGATGGTGATCCCCGCAGTCGCCATTATGCGCCTGCCCTCGCCACCGCTTGCCATGCGGCGAACAGCAGCACCGGAAGGCCGGCAAGATCGGCAATGGCAATGGTTCGGAGGTGCGCCGGCATGCCGCTTGCCCACCAGATGATCAGGAACGATCCCATGCTGATCCCGACCGCCACGCTGGCGAGGGTTCTCGTCTCGGGACGCATCGCGGCCCACGCGCAGATCACCACAATCATGAGAAACAGCGCGGCGCGGTGCTGCATCAGGGCGAATGTGTCGGAAGCCTGGTCCACGCCGTAGAGGGCGACGAGTTGCCCGGGGCGCACCAGCGCCAGCGCAGGCGGCACGTGGAGCAGCATCAGCGCGAGCCAGCAAACGCGCTCGATCATGCGGCGCGCTCCCGGCTGTTGCTCATGATCGTGGTGCCCATCGCGAGGAGGGCAAGAGCGGGCGGCGCAATCACCGCAACCAGATCGAACAAAAAGATCCGGTCGAGAGGAAAGCCCCGGTGGCCCCATATCTGAAGGTGAAACGCCGCATGAAGCAGCGGCCACACAATGCCCGCCAGAACAGGGCCGCGCAGGTGCCGAACCGCGCCCCATCCGAGCAACCCGCCGCTGGCAATGAAGGCGAGGCCGACGTCGCGGATGAAATGGCTGTTGAAGGGGCCCATTGTCGACATGCCCGGAACCAGCCAATAGAATTCCTCCGGACGGGCAAGGATGAAGAACCCGGTCAGGCCCCATGCCAGCGCCAGGAGGACAAGCCCAGCACGGATCATTCGGCAACCCTCGTGCGGGTGACCTTGAGGCTGTTGGCACCAACCACCGCCGTGTCGAGATAGGTGACCTTGCGTGCCACTAGCCCGTCGCGGAAGGTGATGATGTCGATTGCCGGCACTGCGTAGGCTTGGCTGCCCGGTTCATACCGCCAACGCCCCATGACGAAGGGTCGTGGCGGGTCCATCACGAAATCATATTCGATCACGACAAAATCGGCCCCGAATGCCACCGAACGGGGCGTGGAGCTGTAGGCCGGATTGTCCGCGAGAATCCGCGCAAAGCGCGCCGCGATCGCGGCCCGTCCGGTCACTGGTTCCTCGCCGTCGATCACCAGATGGAAGACCGAATCGCCGGTATGCAGGGCAGCGATCTGCGCCGGATCCCTGCTGGCCCATGCGCGCGCATAGCGGTCCACCGCGAGCGGCAAGTCCTTTGCGGCGGTGGCTTGCGCCAGTGCGGGGGCAGATGGGGCAACAGCAATGGCGGCGGCAGCGACACCCATCGCCAACACAGCCCAGACCATACGCAATTCCGCCATGCTCCATCCTCCTCACAGGCGCTGACTAGCCAACACAGCTGTAACATGTCAATAAGATGTTAGTTTGTCGCTGGACGCGATGCGGCAGCACAAGGCAAGGTTGCGATATGGCAAGCAGGAACTTGAACGACATCCGCGGCGAACACGCAGCCATAGAGCGGCAAAGCGATCAGGCGTTCGAGCAAATCAAGCGCGAGATCATCCTGTGTCGCCTCGCGCCTGGCACGCGCTTTTCCGAGGCTGAGCTTTCTGCGATGCTCGGGCTGGGGAGGGCTGCGACCCGCGCTGCGCTCACCCGGCTCGGCGACACCGGGCTCGTCCAGCCTATCCCGCGCCATGGCTATCTGGTGACGCCGATCACCATGGCCTCGATCCGGGAATTGTTCGAACTGCGCCTGATCGTCGAGCCGGCGGCGGCCGCGTTGGCGGTGGGCAACGTCGATCCCGCTCGGTTGCGTACGATTAACCAGCCACCTCAGGCAGCCAGCAGCGAAGCCGAGCGGCTCGCCTTCGTGGACAGCAACCGCGCCCTCCACCGCGAAATCGCCGCCGCGACGGGCAATTCCCGCCTGTTCACTTTGCTCGAATCGCTCGCTGACGAAATGCAGCGCCTGGTCCATCTCGGGCTGTTCGGCGCACAGGCGGGAGATGTTGAGCGGGAGGATGCCGACAGGCAGCACGAGACATTGATCGCGGCGATTGAAGCTGGCGATGCAGCCGCCGCTCAGGAAGCGGCACGGCTCCATGTCGAGCATTCTCGCAGGCTCGCCATGGCAGCAATGATGACCGCGCGGTGGCCGGTGGAGGTCAGCTAGAAGTCACGCATCGGATAAAGGACTATAGCGGCCTCGTCGCCATTTCATCAGCCTTATCGCCCAACCGCTGCTGGTTGGCTTGGAAGGGATTTACCGCCAGCCAGAGGCAGCAGCGACTTGAGTAGGGGCAATAGGGTCAGCGATCTGCGTCAGAGCGCGCATCGTTTTGGCCGTGGAAAAGCGACCGATCGACAGCTTAGGTCAGTTGCAGACACTCACAGCAAGAATTGCGAAAGACCGACTGGAGGTCGACAGCCGACAATGGTCAAATCGGGGCCCAGGATGGCGACTTTGCCTTGCCTCTGGAAAATTCCTGCCGTTGTGTGATCGACCCCGAACCGGTCCTCGGAAAACCAGCTTTGGTTCAGCAGTAACTCGCGTCGGCATGGGGTGCATGTTCCGCCAACCACCCGAGCGCAGCCTGCACGTCGTGTTCGCATACGTCGTAGCAATCCTGCATGGCTACCACCTTGCCATCGCGGAAGCGCCAGTGGCTATGCGCCCTGCTGCATGAGCACGCCCATCAGACTTGCAGCGATGCTCTTGCCCATCGACCAGCCTTCGAGCGGGGTGCTGGCGGTGGCCCCCGCCCCATAGCGTTCGGCGATGATGCGACCCTTCCACGTCACGACAAAGGCCTGGGTCAGCGCATCGTCAGGCGCGAAAGCCGCATTGATGGCATCTGCGAGCGCGGCGGCATCCACACCTTCCGGCGTGCCGGGTTCGGTGACATCGCCCATAGGCCAAGCGGTCGTCGCCGGATCGGGCAAAGTGCGCGGCACAGGCTTTGGTGCAAAACGAAGGCCGCTGCCATCCTCGGGCATGGTGACGCAGCCCTGATCGCCAACGAAGCGCGCCGTGCGCGTCAGGCCAGCTTTGGTCGTGACCCGGACTTCGCGCTTTTCGCGATCCACGATCGGTACACCCGACTGAGCGCGATGCGCGACCGCGGCGAGCGCATTGCTGTCACCCAGCGTACTGCGTGCAAAATCAGAATCAAAGCCGCTGACGAACACCGCGCTGCACATCAACTTGGCATAGGCGGCGGTGAAATGCGTAATCGGGTCGCCCGGCGGCGGGACCCAGGCATCGCTGATCTCCGCCGCTTGGGCGCGGGCCAGCATCGCCTGCCGCGCCGCCTCGGTCTGTGTTTGCGCTGCTACGCTGCCGGACCAGAATATGGCCGCCGCTGCAACAATCGTCGCTGTGATCCGCATGACTGTGCCCCCCGCAATGATGGCTTATGCTTTCCTGAAGCTTGGCTTCAGTCAAGCAGCAGCCCGGCGAGCATGCCGATTGACGCTTTTTTCACGCTTTATTGACGCAGCCCCCGGTTGACGCTTGACGCTACGGAAACGCATTCTCTTGGCCGAGATTTGGTGCAGAATTGAAGGGTTTGGAGTGGCTGGTACCATGCGTTCCGACCAGCAGCTCGCGCCGTTCCATCTGCCGCATAAGCCTAGTGAAAGTTCCGCTCATTCCTGATCGGACGGATTGGGGGAGAACAACAATGATGCTGGTCAAATCACTCACGATCGGGGCCGCAGCGCTGCCGCAGCCGCCACAGAGCGCGGCAAGATGCGCGAGGAACCCGGCCCAATCCGGAACCAGAAAATGGTTCTGAAATAGGCGACCCGATTTCAGGATTAAGGCCGGCAGCGCGCTTTTGGGGGGAGCACCGCCTGCCACACTTTTGTCGGCGACAATCCCCTCTACCGGAGACTTCCCGATGGCAACCCAAGCTTTGCCGATGCTTCCGGCCAGGGCCTTTGCGCTGACAGAACACCGCAATCTGCGCATTGTTACTCTGTTCCTGCTATATTTTGCGCAAGGGCTGCCGTTCGGCTTCATCGAAGTTGCGATGCTGGCATGGCTCGCGCAAAACGGCGTGTCAGCCGCAGCGATCGGCTCCGTCCTTGCGGCCCTCGCGCTGCCATGGACATTCAAGCTCGCCTATGGGTTCATCATGGACCGGTATGCGTTCCTGCCCATGGGGCGCAGGCGGCCATGGATCATTGGTGGCCAACTGGGTCTGGTGGCAGCCTTCGCTGCGATGGCCATCGCCAACCCATCCCCTGCCCAGATCGGCCTGATTGCAGCCCTTGCGTTCGTCATCGGATTGTCGTCCGCGACGCAGGATGTCGCGGTGGATGGCTTGGCGGTCGACATCCTGCCGGAGGACGAAATCGAACATGCCAATGGCACCATGTTCGGCGGTCAGGCCCTGGGCATGGCCGCGGGCGGCGGTGCGGGTGGCTTTCTGATCGCCTATTACAGTCTTGCGGCCGCAGCCATGACCATGGCGGTGCTGGTCGCCACGATCTTGATCCTTGTCATTGTGCTTCGCGAACGCCCCGGTGAACGGTTGCTGCCCTGGACAGCCGGACAAGCGTCCCAGCGCAACCTCGACATTCATCTTGGCGCTTTCATGCCGATCATCCGCAATCTGTTCCGTGAGATGTTCACGCGGCAAACCTTGATCCTCATGCCCGCCATGGTTGCCGTTTGCGGTGCGACCGGGATCTTCCTGGGGCTTGCTCCGCTGTTCTCGGCCAACATCCTCGCCTGCGGAAAATCAACCTACAGCGGCTGGGCCAGCACCGCCTCGCTTGTGGCCGGCCTTGCTGCCATATTCCTGTTTGGTCATGCCGCCTCGTGGCTGGGGGCGAGGCGAAGCTTCATCCTTTGTGCTGCGGCGACTGCAGCCATCGCACTGGCCATGCTGGCGCTTAAAGCCGAGTGGACCAATTCGGCCGTGTTCATTTGTTCGATCTTCGCTTTCAAGGCTATGTTCGTATTGAGGGGCGTGACAGGAGGCGCTCTGTCCATGCGGCTTTGCGCTCCAGCGGTTGCGGCGACGCAATTCGCGGTGTTCATGGCCATCGCCAATCTGGGACGAGCCATGGGCTCTGCTTCGCTGGGCTGGCTTGATGGCCTGGGCGGCATACCTGCGATGTTCACCGCGATAGCGGTCTGCGGGTTGATAGCGGCGGCCTTTGCAATCGCTGCAAAAGTGGGGCGGTGAAATCGAGTCCAGCCCCCTTCGCTTACGTTCGGGACCATGACCTCATGTTCATCTTCCCGGCAAGCCGCCGCATCGGTGAGTGATAGGATTTCCCGATGAAACATCGATAGGCGCCGCGCGATATAGCGAGTTCAGGTGGCGACAGTAACTTGACCCTCACGGCCGCGCTATTTGACCAGCTTCTGGTGCGGGGGTCTTCTCGGATAGAGCCTTGCAGTGTCACCTTGATCCTCCGAGACTGCTAAGAGGCACCGGAGTTTTTGCCCCAGGGGATAGAACTGCGCGTCAACTTCACACCAACAGCTGTTCTTGATCGGGGGCGAGACTCATCCCCAATAGCGGCCATCGATTCACGATCTTTCGAGAAAAGAGGGGGGCAAGAGCGGACTATCGGATTGATCGGAGGGAGCAGAATAAATTTTGTACAATTTTTGCTTGCAGTGTTTTTTGTTGAATAGATAACATACAAATTTTTGCAGAATCTATGTATTGTAATTCAAAATAGACATTCAACTATTCGCGATATTCCTCAAGCCTTCTTCATTCAATATTGTTATATGACCATAGCCCGACCGGATTAGGCCAATATCCTCGAACGAGCACAGATGTGAATTGACTGTTTTGCGGGTAAGTCCGAGCATCTCGCCCAAAAGTTCCTGACTGACCCGCAATGTTGGCGTGCCACCGAGGCCGCCACCGTCGATTGCGGCCAGCAATCTTGCGGCGATCCGCTGGCGAGGCTTCAGGGAAATGACCTCTGCTGCCATTTGCAGGGCTCTGCGGGTGTTGTCGTAGGCAAACCCGGCGATCGCCCGCCAGACTTCGGGGAAATGCACCGCAATCCGCTCAAGTGACGCCTCAGAAACCTCCAGCAGAAGGCTCGGTTCTACACAAACCGCCGTTACCAGCCGCGGACCACCGCTGTAGCGGGTAGCGTGACCGAGCACTGCGCCCGCGCCGACGACGCCGATCATGACGGCTCTCCCCCCGGGCGCTGCGCAGAAGGAATGGAGCGAGCCATCAATAACAACGAACAGCCCGCTGCGATCGTCTCCTTCTGCCTGAGCCCATTCGCCGACATTCAGGCGGACCAACCGGCCCTCTTTCACGAGCTGCTGGATCAGGGCCGCGGGGTAATCCTTGAGCCAACCGGATGCGCCCAGGACCTCCAGCGCCAGCTTCTGTTGCGCCTGCCTCATTCGACAACTGTAACTCTGGTGACAGTTTGAAGCAAATGAACCTGATATCCAGAGCCACAGGAGAGGTCAGGAGCCAGATATGGCCGAAGCGCTTGCAACCGAGAAAGTGGTGCGGATTGGCGGCGCGACTGCGTCCTTCTCCGATACCGCCCTGTCCGTGCCGCAACTGCTGGCACAGGGGAAACTCGACTATCTCATCTTCGACTACCTGGCGGAAGGTTCGATGGGAATCTTCGGCCGGATGCAGTCTGCCGATCCGGCCGCAGGATACGGAACGGACTTCCTGACCGTTCATGTCGGCCCGTATCTTTCGGACATTGCATCGCAAGGCATCAAGGTGGTTGCCAATGCCGGCGGCGTGAACCCGGCCGGGCTGGCAGCCGCGCTTGAGGATCTGATCGCCCAGAACGGGCTTGATCTGACGGTGGCCTATGTTGCGGGAGATGACCTGAGGGGACGCGAAGCTGAATTGCGAGCCGCAGGCCACCGCGACATGTTCACCGGCGCCGACTTTCCGGACGGCGTATTGAGTTCCAATGCCTATCTGGGGGCATTTCCCATTGCCGCCGCTCTCGGTGCGGGTGCGGACATCGTCATAACCGGGCGCGTGGTCGACAGCGCGGTCGTGCTGGGTCCGCTGATCCACGAATTTGGCTGGCAAGCCGAAGACTGGGACCTGCTGGCTGCCGGGACACTGGCCGGGCACGTGCTGGAATGCGGCGCACAAGTGACCGGCGGAACCTTCACCGATTGGCGCGATGTGCCCGACTGGGCCAACATCGGATATCCGGTTGGCGAGTGCCGCGCGGACGGCACCTTCATCGTCACCAAGCCGGAGGGAACCGGCGGCCTCGTTTCGATCGGGACGGTGGCGGAACAGATCCTCTATGAGGTGAGCGATCCGGCCGACTACATCGTTGCCGACGTCCGCTGCGATTTCAGCAACGTCACGCTCAGGCAAGTCGCGCCAAACCGCGTGCTCGTATCCGGAGCAAGAGGTCGGCCGGCAACGGACAGCTACAAGGCCTGCGTTACCTTTGATGCCGGTTGGCGCGCCATCGCCTACCAGCCGATCATAGGGGAAGACGCGGCCGAGAAGGCGGCTCGCCAGGCAGAGGCGCTGTTCAGTCGTTCCCGTACCTTGCTGCGGGCGCGAAACCTTCAGGACTTCAGCCGAACCGATACCGTCCTGATCGGCGGCGAAGCGAGCTTTGGGGCGCACGCCAATCCGGCCGGATCGCGAGAAGTGATTTCCAAGCTGGTTGTTGACCACCCGAACCAGGAAGGTGCGGGGATCTTCGCCCGGGAGCAATGGGCCGGAATCTCCGGCATGGCCGTGGGAACATCGATCAATCTCGCGACCAGCGTCATCCCCTTGACGGGGATCTTCCTGTTTCTGATCGACAAGCATCTTGTCGTTCCGACGATGACGATAGGCGGGGTAACGCAGGAGCTTCCAGCGCACCCCGGTTCGCCCAACATTGGCGAAAGGCCCACGCCGGCCGCGTTCTCCCGGCCAATGCTGCCCGAAAGTGATCGCGTTGCCAGCCTTGTTGACCTCGCCTGGGCGCGAAGCGGTGACAAAGGGCATCTGTTCAATGTCGCGGTGATCGCGCGCAAGCCCGAATACCTGCCCTATCTGCAAGCCTCGCTGACGCCGGAAGCGGTTGGCGAATGGTATCGCCATTTCGGCCCCGATGGCCGCGCTCCGCGGGTCGATCGCTTCGATGTGCCCGGGCTCCATGCACTCAACTTCGTGGTCCATGACGCGCTGCAAGGCGGAATCAATGCCAGCACGCAGTTGGACCCGGCCGCCAAGGGCATGGCGCAGATGCTTCTGCGTTTCCCGATCCGGATACCGGGCGCGATCTGGTCCGGACCTTCCGCCCCGGCAGAGGCTTAGGCTGGCGGATGCGACAGGCAAGCCGCCCGATCCGATCCGGTCAGACAAGGAACCCAAGCATGGCCGCTCCCCAACGATCCAACCCCATGCTGGAAAAGCTCGCGCCCAACCCGGGGCGTTACCCGCTCTTGCCGGAACTGACCCCGCACCAGGAGCTTGCGCTGTTGTGCCGTGCCCTTCACCGCGAAGGTTACGACGATCACATTGCGGGCCACGTCACGCTGGCCCAGCCCGACGGGACATTCCTGGTGAACCCGTGGGAGCTCGCCTGGGATGAGGTTACCGCTTCCGATATCATCCGGATCGATGGCAAGGGTGCCGTGGTGGAGGGCGATTGGAATGTCACACCGGCCATCGGGCTCCATCTCGCGGTGCACCGGGAACGGCACGACATAAAGGTTGTGATGCACAATCACCCGCGCTGGGGTCTGGTCTGGTCGGCGTCCGGCCGGGTCCCGCCGGTCTACGATCAGACATCCGGGCAGGTCGAAGGCGATCCTGTCTTCTACGACGAATACGCGGGCACGGTTGACCGCGCGCCGGAGGCCGAAGCCGCCGCCGCAGCGCTGGGCACAGCGAAGTGGGCGATCCTGAAAAATCACGGCGTCTTTCTGGTCGGCAAGGACATTCGCCAGGCCCACCTGCGGGCGATCACGCTGGAGCATCGTTGCCGCCTTGCATGGCACGTCGAGGCCTTGGGAACGGGAACCCCGATCACCGACCCTGAAACGCTCAGGATTGCGCAAATGTCCGATGATCTGGGCTTTCCCTTCCTGTGGGAGGCCATGGCCCGGCGCGAGATCCGGCAGGACGCTGCCGTGCTCGGCGATGTCGGTGTGGCAAACGCCAAGGGAGCAGTCGGATGAACACTTGCGTGATCACCGGCGCGGCGAGCGGCATCGGCGCTGGCCTTGCCCGCCATGCGGCATCGCTCGGCATGAAGCTGGTGCTGGCGGACTGGAACGAAGCGGCGCTGAACCGGCTCGCTCAGGACCTGCCGACTGAAGTCCTCGCCGTGCCAACCGACGTGCGGGATGAAGCGGCGGTCGAATCTCTCGCCAGGGCAGCCTTCGAGAGGTTCGGTCAGGTCGATCTGGTCTTCAACAATGCCGGCGTGCTTTCCAGCGGGCTGACGTGGGAAATCGACGCTGCGACCTGGCAGCGATCGCTTGCGGTGAATATCGGCGGGGTCGTCAACGTAATCCGCGCATTCGTGCCGAGGCTAGTTGCTGCGGACCGGCCGGCCCGGATCGTCAATACGTCATCTCTGGGCGGGTTCCTGACCTCTCCATTCATGGCCCCCTATTCAGCAACGAAATTCGCGATTGTGGCGATTACCGAGGCGCTTGCAGCGGAACTGGCCGCGACTGGCAGCAAGGTCCAAGTTTCGCTCCTTGCTCCTGGTCCGGTCAAGAGCGCAATCATGGATGAGCCGGCGCCTGCTGAAACGGCTGGCTTCATGGCCATGCTGCGGGGGATGAGCGATGAAAACGGCATGAGCCCGGATGAGCTTGCCGTGCTGGTGTTCGAAGCGATCGGACGCGGCGAGTACTGGATCATCCCACATCCCGAAATGCTCGACGAGCCGCTACGTGATCGGACCAGGATGATCATCGATCGCAGTCCGCCAACCAGCTTCGGCCTTGTCGCAACTACGCAGGAAAGCATGGGGGCGCATGATGGCAAGTGATCCCGAAATCCGTGATGTGGTGATCATTGGTGCCGGATTCTCGGGCCTTTATGCCATTCACAAGCTACGCAAGACCCACTCGGTCGTCTGCCTGGAAGCAGGCGATGGCGTCGGTGGCACCTGGTTCTGGAACCGCTATCCGGGCGCGCGGGTCGACATCAAAAGCGTCGAATACTCGTACGGCTTCGACGAGGAGCTGCAACAGGACTGGGAATGGCCGGAAATCTTCTCGGCACAGCCCGATCTTGAACGATACGCAAACCATGTCGCCGATCGTTTCGACTTGCGAAAGGACATCCGCCTCTCGACCAAAGTCAGCTCGCTTGCCTTTGATGAGAACACGAACCGCTGGCACGTGCGGTCGGCCAAGGGCGATCACATCGTCTGCAAGTATGTCGTTGCAGCCACGGGTGCCCTGTCCGCTCCAAACACGCCGGATTGGCCGGGACGGGAGCATTTCCGGGGCGAGATCTATCACACCTCGAGGTGGCCCGACGGGCCATTGGACCTGGCCGGAAAGCGCGTCGGTATCATCGGCACGGGCTCAACTGCGATCCAGGCCGCCCCGATCCTCGCCGAGCAGTGCAAGCACCTTACGGTGTTCCAGCGCACTCCGGCGTATAGCATGCCTTCGGGAAACCGGCCGATGGACGCCGCGCTCGAACGTGACTGGAAAGACAACTATCCCGATCGCCGCGCCCGGATGATCGACACTTACGGGGTGTCGATCATCGACTACCCGACCAGGTCTGCGCATGATTACACGCCGGCCGAACAGCGCGAGATCCTTGAAGCCGGCTGGGCCTCGAAAAGCGCCTTCCAGCTGATGGTCGCTTTCACAGATGTCATGACCGATCGCGCGGCCAACGAAGTGGTCTGCGAGTTCGTTCGCGGCAAGATCCGCGACATCGTAAAGGACCCGGACACCGCAGAGGCGCTGTGTCCCAAAGACTATCCGATCGGTGCCAAGCGGCTTTGCATCGACAACGGCTATTACGGGATGTTCAACCGCGACAACGTTTCGCTGGTCGATGTGAAGAGCGCTCCAATCCTGGAGTTTACGCCCAGCGGATTGAAGACAAGCGCAGCCGCCTATGATCTGGATGTGATCGTCACCGCAACCGGCTTTGACGCGGTGACCGGGTCCTTGACCCGGATTGATATCACAGGCGTGTACGGAACGAAGCTGAGAGAGAAGTGGCGCGACGGGCCCACCAGTTACCTCGGCTTCATGGTGGCCGGCTTTCCGAACCTGTTCATGGTTCACGGCCCGCTGACGCCTGCCGCCCTGGCGCAGATGATCACTGCGGGCGAGTGGCAGATCGATTTCATAGCCGGAGTGATCGACGACATCGAGAAGGGCGGGTTTTCCCGGATCGATGCCACACCGGATGCCGAACGATCCTGGGCTGCGGAAGTCGATACTGCCGCATCTCACACGGTCTATCGGCTCGCTGACTCCTGGTACAACGGCAAGAACATCGACGGGAAGAAGGGCGGCTTCATGATCTATGTCGGTGGCTTCCCGCGCTATCGCGAGCTTTGTCAGAGCGCCGTTCAGAACGATTTCTCGGGCTTCGTGAGAAGCTGAATGAACAGGAGGCCGCGATGATCGACCCACATTTGCAAGCTGTGCTCGATGCCATGGTGCAAGCCGGTTTCGCGCTTCCGGATCCTTTGGAAGCGGAGGCTTTGCGCACCTATCTCGATGTGCCCATTCCTGGACCGGCCGTTGAAATCGCTGAGCGCCGCGATCTCGCCATCGATAGCGAGCATCGCAGGATTCCGGCGCGGCTTTACCATCCGGAGCCCGGGGTGATCCTGCCACTCACGGTATTCTTCCACGGGGGAGGGTGGGTTCACGGTACGCTGGAAACGCATGACCGGCTTGCCGCAACTCTGGCCAGGGAAGCGGGCTGCGCGGTCTTGTCCGTGGCTTATCGGCTTGCGCCAGAGCACCCCTTTCCTGCCGCCTATGACGATGCGCTGGCGGCAATCCATTGGGCCGTGGGAGCGGCTGCGGACCTCGGCGTCGACCCTGCCCGGATTGCTCTGGCGGGGGACAGCGCGGGCGGCAATCTTGCCGCCGCTGCAGCGCAGTCGCTGGCGGGCGATCCCGCGATCCGCCACCAGCTGCTGATCTATCCGGCCTTGGATGCAAGCTGCTCGGCGCCATCGTTCGGCACCGAGTTTCCGGGCTTCCTGAGCTCTGCGCAGATGCGGTGGTATTGGAGTCAGTATGCGCCGGACCGCAACGGCAAGACCCTCGCCAGCGACTGGCGTGCCTCGCCCATGGCGGGGCTGATCGGTCCGGATACGCCGTCAGCGATAATCATCGTGGCGGGCAATGATCCGCTTCATGATGAAGCGGTGGCATATGCGAACAAGTTGCAGGCCGCCGGAGTGCAGACCGCCCTGCAGTCCTATCCCGGTGCCATCCATGGTTTTGCAAGCCTGGTTGGCCTGGTGCCCTTGGCCGATGAAGCGGTCTCGGCCGCTGCCAAGGCCCTGCGCGCCGGCCTTGGAGATTAGCAACGGTTCAATGTCGGCAGGTCTTGGGAATGGGAGCAGGATACGATGAGCTCTAACACTGGGGATACCCCCTATCTGGCGCGCGGCGTTAGGCTGCTGGGCACGGATTCAACCATACTGATCTCGTCATCGAAATATCTCAACGAGCCAAGGCTGCGGGACTGGGTTGCCAAGATCGCACTGAAGAAGAACGGCGCCGATTACCCGCCTGCCGCGGAAATGTACGAGCTGATCCAGATTCTGCAGGACCTGCGTGATTTTGATCGCCTGGAGGATCTCTTTCGTGAAGAGCGGAAAACCAATCCGGCGTTGGATAACTGGTTCAACGCGTGGTTCTGTTCGGACTACACGATCGAGGACCTGAAGGATTGCGCGCCCGGCACGGTTGGCGGCATCTACTATCAAGCCACCACACAAGGCAGCTACGATGTCCAGATCGTTCCGAACTTCAAGCCGCAGACCCAATGGCAGTATTACTCGCTGCGAGCCGGCCAGACGCACGATTACGAGCATATCCTGACCGGTGGGGGCTTCAACTATATCGGCGAGTTGCTGCCATACTGGTTCCGCCTCGCAACCATCGACCAGCATATCCAGAACAAGGAGCTGGCCGGGGAGATGAACGTGATGGGCATTCTGGGCACCACACGCTACCTCCTGCGGACCGTGCTGCATTACCCCGAAACCTGGGGGGCGGCCCTGAAGTGCATCGAGCAGGGCATAGCGATCGGGCGCAACTCGGATCCGTTCTGGATGGCGAAGATGGAGGATTATTGGCACACCCCGCTTGATGAAGCGCGCAGGATCCTGGGTGTTCGAGGTGCTGCCGACCTGGATACGGAAGCCGAAGGCCAGATCTGGAGCGGCGTGAAAGCCTGAAGCTGGCTGGCAACTTGGGGTACCAGATGACAGCCCACCGCCAGTCGCGCGCTGAAAACTGCCTATCCGGACTGTCCGCAATGCAGATCCAGCAGGATTGTCTTTTCGCCCTGTGCAACGCGTGATGTGAGGGCGGCGAGCGCGGCGGCATCGCTCGCGTCCAAGATTCCGCCCTTCGCCTTCAGGAATGTCGCAGGCGTCGCAGTCTGCTCCCTGGTTTCAACCGGGCAGATCTTCACCGCTGAGTTTGGGCACGAGGCCGTAACGGACCGCTGCTCCGTTGCGGAACATGTCCTTTGCCGCCGGGTCACGCAAAAGGGTGTCGCGCGTCTTTTGCCAGGCAGCGATCTTTGAGCTCTGGCCCGGGCGCGGGCCGAAATCGGCGGCGACCTTCGCCGCATCGAGCGCGCCAAGCTTGGCCCAGTGCATCGAATATTCGATATCTGCCGCATCGAGCGCGCTACGCACCAGCGCCGCGCCATCGGGCAGGGTGCTCTTGAGCCGCGTCAGACCACGCTCAAGGCGCGGATCGACCGGGCCGAGCTTCCGGAAAACCTCGAGCACGATCTCGCAGATCAGCGGCGAAAGCCCGTCAATCTCGATCACCGCGCAATCGGGGAAACGGGTGAAGGCGAGATTGCCTGCGGGGTTCTTGAGGAAGCGTAACGTGAACAGGAAGCTCGGGCTCAGCCCCGCAACCGCTTTGCGGATGGCGGGGACCGCTCTGGGGACGCTGGCAAGGTCGATGGCGTAGGAGGCGTTGTACAATGCGCCGGGCACATCACCGGTGATCTCGTCACCGTGGATCTCGCCCCAGCTGCCACGCTTGATTGCCTGCGCCGGATCGAAGGGCAGGGATGGTTCGGAAAACATGCCCTGCCCGATATAGCCATCGAACACGCTCGACGCGCCCTGGAGCAGTGTGCGGAGTGCCGCGAGGATGTCCGGATCGGGATCATCGACGAATTTCTCGCCGAAGGATTTCAGAGCCCCTTTTTCCGGCGAAAGCGCGAAGAGGTTTTTGGCGAGGGTCACGACTGCGTCGGCCGGAACCGGACGGTTGCCCGGCATCGGCTGCGGCGCGGCCGCATCTGCGGCAAAATAGACGAGATGCGCAGCCATGTCCGGCTTCGCCAGCCCGTTGTCTCCCGGTTCTTCCGGATCAAAATGGGGATCGATCGTCAGCTCGTAGAACAGCGGCTCACGCCCGTCAGCGTGCATCTGGTCCGCGATCCCCTGGAAATCGCCCTTGCTGACACTTTCCAGCCAAGCGGTGTCGATCGGATGTTTCCACGCCATCACGGCAAGGTCTTCCTTCGGGGTCAATTCGATCACAACAGCGTTGACGATCCCCATGCAGCCAAGGTGCACCAGTGCATTGTCGAAATGCTCCGCATCAGTGATTTTGCGGCAGATGATCCTCGTGGAAGCCTGGTCCGCTTCATGGCGGACATCGGCAACCAGACTCGCGATTGCCGCGTCGGTGAAGACGGGAAAGTCAGGGTGTTGGAGGAACACGTGATCCCCCTCTCCGGTGATGATGTGCATCCCGCGCACGAGGTTCTGCAATCCGCCTTGCCCAAGCCGCGATCCGTGGCTCGCTGTGCCGAAGCCACCTGCAATGCTGGGGCCGAGATGGGTGCCGCTGGTGATGATCGAATGGCCCTTTCGCTCGGCCCAGGTCACCAATTCGCGCAGCCGCGTGCCCCCGCCGCAAACGCAAAGCGTGGCGTCCTTGGCCGGACCTTGCTCCGGGCGCAGATCGTCCGGCAGCATCTTGAACCAGCTCAACCCCTCGGTCATGATCTGCGAGGTCGGGGTTCCGATCAGCGGCGCAAAGCTCCATCCGCGGCCGACAATGCCAGAGGCGAATGGCCCGGGGATAGGTGTGAGAGGGCCCTGCTCTGTGCGCATTTTCGCGATGTCGTGCAGCGCCTCCATCAGCACTTCCGCAGTCTGTCGCATTGCCTCTTCGACCCCGACATCACCGACGTCCGCGCAATGCAACCTGCGCATCTGCTTGATTGTCATCGCCGGGGGCTGTCCGGGGCCGGGCTGGTCGCCCACGGTCAGATGGTAATTCGACCACGCGGCAAAGGTCTCAAGAGTTGAACTTGGCATTCCTTTGATCCCCCAATGTTTCGCTGATCATTTGCAACGCGCCGCTTTATTGCAATAATATTTTGCCCGGCGTCCAAAAAACGTCAAACCCGACAGATACGCACTTGGGTGGAGCTGCGCATGCAACAGGGGCATCGATGCCGGGTCGCAATCGGGGGGGAATTGTCTGCGATTGATCAGCTGGCTTGCTCTGCATGCGCGTGACCAACGCGTTCAATAGCAACAGGGATGAGCTTGCATCGCTGATTGCAGGTGGCAAAGATGACTGACGGACACGGGGAAAAACAAGGGGGGGCGCCATGCGGCGGATGAAGACCGTATTTGCGTTGTTGGGAGCGGTTGCGCTGAGCGGCTGCATGTCGACGCGCGGAGGTCAGGATATCGAATGCGCCGGCTTCGACCGCTTTGCCAAGCCCATGCCATTGGGCGCGATCATCGATACGATCGAGTTTGATCCCGGCCTGCCAGGCTCGGTAAAAAGCAAGGCCGCCGGACCTCCTGATTCTGGCGCGATCAAGGCGATCGACGACCTGTTCGAGCCCGCTCTCAAGGGCAACCTCGAGAATCTCGCCGCCCTGCCCGAAGCGGGCGGAAACATCCTGCTGCTGTCAGGCGGCGGACAATGGGGCGCCTATGGCGCTGGCATGTTCCTCGGGCTCGCATGCCCTTCCGACAGGGTCGCCGACCGTCACAATGACGCGCTCCCCTGCCATGATGCCGCCGGGAATATCGACAAGGAGGCGCTCGATTTCGCGAAGCTCGATGCGTTGAACATCAAGACGATCACCGGGGTCAGCACTGGCGGCCTGCAGGCGAGTCTGCTGATGATCG
Source organism: Porphyrobacter sp. (assembly GCA_032116115.1). Taxonomy (GTDB): domain Bacteria; phylum Pseudomonadota; class Alphaproteobacteria; order Sphingomonadales; family Sphingomonadaceae; genus Erythrobacter. The sequence goes on along the minus strand of JAUMAX010000015.1, from coordinate 80,301 downwards.
TGTTCGATACCGGCCGCGATACAGAGATCCGGGCTGCTGCGTTGGGCCAGCTGATCGAGAGCTATCTGCCCGCGAGGCAGAGCGACCTTGTCAATCACACCGGCTTTGAACTCGCCGTCTTCACGGGCTCGGTCGCAGGCACCAATCCGCTGCGGCGGCAGGTTGCCAGCGTTTACGAGGAGGAGCGGCCTGTCATGCCGAAAAGGAGCTTCGTGCAGGAGCTCTATCGTGGATTGGACACGGCGAGGGTCGAGGCCCTGATCGGCATTGTCGATGCATCGGACGGCAAGTTCAAGCGCGTCAGCATCAACGAGATGCTCAAGGACATCCGCAGCGAAGGCGCCGACGAAGCGGCGTCCGTTGAACGGTCGTCGCGCTGCATGCAGGCTGCCAGTCTCGCCTCCTCGGCGATGCCTGTGTTTCACCAGCAGCTGCGCGTCGTGGAAAGCGAGAATGCCCGGTCTGATCGGGAACGCGCACCCAACACGTTGTTTGATGGCGGTGTGCGGCGATCGGTGTTCGCCGAGTATATCGCCGCCAAGGCGGCACAGGCTGTCAATGTGGCTCCGGCGATCCATGCCTATGGTCTCGCCTCGGCGAACCTGATCGAGAAGCAAGGCGCAGTCCTCGACATGGAAGCCCAGCTTGCAAAACTGCTCGGGCAAAACGAGACAATGAGCCTCGATCAAGGCACCGACGATAAGGCTGCCCTTGGCATGTTGATCGAGCAGGTGACGGCGGATACCGGAACGGCGAAGACCGCCTTGAGCCAGGCCATGACGGAAGAGCTCGCCGCGCGGACCCGCCTGACCGAATTGCGCACACGCGCCGCCGCACTTCCCGTGATCTATGTGCTGCGTAACGGTCCGACAACACGCGGCGATGATCCAGAGGTGGACGCCATCAAGAGCGCTGAACCGCAGGCGATGCGCGCCTACGACATTCTCGTCAACGAGCTCGAAGTCGGTTCGATCGCGGCGCTGAGGCTGCAGAATCCGTTTGGCGACATCTTTCTCAGCACCGCGGAGGGGATCGCGACCAATGACGTTGCGAACTTCGGCCCGAAGTGTCCCAAGCGCAAGAAGATGATGTTCGATCCAGCCTTCATGCGATGTCTTCTGCTGACCGGAGCGCAGCGCGCGCAGCAGGATGGGGGGCCGTGGTGGGCTTTGCCTGTCGGCGTTACGGGAATGATGCCGGAAACCGGGAACGCCAAGTGATCGTGTCCCGGTTTCGGCACGGGTCGGCATAGGCAGCGTCGCGCTTCAGCTTGAGCTGCATGCGAATGGTAGCTTGAAGATGCTAACTATCGCCGCGAACGGGCGGACGGCGTCGGGGTGGTTGCAAAGGTGAGCCGGCCGCCCTGGACGAGATCCTGATGCTTTACCCGCGTCAACGGCGGTCCTGATCGCAGCGTGGCATAGGGAGAAAAGCTCTCCGGCGTCCCAGCCTGCGGAGCATCAATTGCCAATGCAACGCCATTGGCGAGCCTCACGGTCGCCTTGGTCACCAGTGGCCGGCCCAGCACATATTCGCCGCTGGCCGGGACCACCGGATACAGGCCGAGCGTGGCGAACACATACCACGCACTCATCTGGCCTGCGTCCTCGTTGCCGATCAGGCCCTTGGGAGTGTCCGCATAAAAATCGTTCGCGATCCGGCGGACAAGCGCTTGCCCCGTTTCAGGCGCATCAGTCCAGGCGTAGAGCCAGGCGATGTGGTGGCTCGGCTCGTTGCCGTGGGCATATTGCCCGACCATCGCTTCCTGCCCGAGATAAGCCCATCCTTCGAGCGGCTTCAAATCGAAGAAGAAGGTGTCGAGCTTCGCCCGAAACGCGTCCCTGCCGCCCATGGCTTCCACCAGTCCATCAGGATCGAACAGGGCCGGCGTCCAGCTATATTGCCACGCGTTGGCCTCGGTGTAGTCGCCCGGATTGTTGAGCGGCGATGTCGGCATCAGCGGATCGAACGGAGTGCGCCATGCACCCTTGCTGTCGCGCCCACGCGCCAACCGCGTTTCGGGGTCGATCAGGTTGCGCCATCCGCCGGCGCGGGCGGAGAACTTGCGCGCCGCCGCCCGCTCGCCCAGCATCGCCGCCATGCGCGCGGTCGCATCATCGCCGATCCCGGCTTCGAGCGATCGCGATACGGCTTCGCCTTCGGTCAGATCGAAGGGGTAATATCCGAAACGGTCGTAGAGCGACCACTGCGACAGCGAATGGTCGCCCGGATAGACGGGCGCGGCATCGCGGCTGGACGTGGCGACCATCGCGGCAAGCGCGCGCTGGCCGTCGAAACCGCGGAAGCCCTTGGCCCAGGCCTCGGCGATGACGGGCAGGGCGGGCTCTCCGATCATCGTGCCGGTTTCGCCGCCCCAGATTGTCCACTTGGGAAGCCGCCCCGCGGCGTCTGCGTGATCGAGCAGGGTGAGCACGAAGTCATCGACCCGCTCGGGCACCAGCAAGGTGTAAAGCGGGTGGCCCGCCCGGAAGGTATCCCACAGCGACAAGGTGGAATAGCGAACCCCGCTGGCCGCAGTGCGCACGGCGCCGTCCGGCCCGCGCCAGCGCCCGTCTGCATCGCTGATCCGGCTGGGGTGGAGGAAGGCGTGGTAGAGCGCGGTGTAGAAGATCCGTTTCTGGCGGACGGGCGCTTCGATCGTGGCGCGCTGCAACAGGCTTTCCCACTGAGCTTCGGTAGCCTTGGCGACGGCATCGAAGTCCCACCCCGGCGTGGTCTCGCGGTTGGACCGGGCGCCCTCGACATCGACGGTGGAAAGCCCGGCCTTCATCTGGAGCACCGCATCGCCATCAAGGTCGAACGCCAGCAGATACCGCTGGGCCGCGTCACCTTCACGCCGGGGAAGCTCCACGCTGTCGGCAATGGGATGATCGAAAGCGAGCGAGAATGCGACGGTGCGGGTCGTCCAGTTGCTGCGCCTTTGCCACCCCTCGATCCCGTTTGGCGTGAGCTGCGCTTGGGATTCGAGCACCGGCTGGCGATCCACCCGGAAGGTCAGGCCATGCTGCAGGTCGACCAGCACCCACACCCGCCCGCCGCCGCCGAAGCTGTAACGATGGAAGGCGGTCATCTCGCTGGCGGTGAGTTCGACCCGCACGTCATTATCGGCGAGGGTGACGGCATAATATCCGGGCCGGGCGACCTCGCTCGCCTTGGCATAGGTGCTGGCGAAGGCATCGCGGCGGGTGCGGCTGGGCATGACGAGCACGTCGCCCAGTTCCGGGATGCCTGTGCCGCTGGCGCGGGTCTGCGAGAAGCCGAGGATGACAGGCGCGCTGTATTGATAGCCCGAGGTATACTCCCACCCCGTGGTGCCATTGTCGGGGCCAGGCTGCACCATGCCGAACGGCGCGGCGGGGCCGGGGAAAGTGTGGCCGGTGCCATCGGTGCCGATGAAGGGGTCGACATATTGGGTGAGCGGTTCGGCCTCTTCCGCCTGCGCCCATGATGCTGTCAGGGCGCCCAGCAGGGCAAAGATAACGGCCGCGGCTCGCGCCAGCTTTTGCATGGCGGTGTGTGCTGACGTCATGGTTGCAATCCTTCAAGCCGGGCCTCGGCCAGCGCCGACAGCGCCAGTGCTTCTGCAAAACGATCAGATTGTTCGGGCGTGTCCGCGTAATGGATAGGGCGAGCCGCCTCACCATCGCCGAGCATCGCCGGGAGCAGCTCTGGCGCGACGGGCAGCACATCGGGCGGATCAGGGCTGTCGCGGCGCACGGCCAAGCAGCGGTCAAGCGCGGCCACATGGTCGCGGTAATGGGCCGAGGCCGGATCAAGCGGGCGCTGGATCGACCCGCTGGTCCCCATGCGCAGCTGGATGCTGTCCACCCGCGCAAAGACCGGATCAAGCCACGCCAGCCGATCTGCAAACTCGCCGCCATAGGTCATCTCGTGGCCCGTGTACCAATGCGAGAAATCGAGTGTCAGGGACAATTGCGGGAAGCGGGCGAGCAAATCCACCGTGCGGCGCATGTCCTGCGTCATGGTCGCCCGGTGGGTTTCGACGTGCAGGCGATGGCCGGTGATCGCCGCAGCCTCAAGCACCGCCCCGGCGAGCCGCGCCATCTCGTCGTCACTCTCGAACCCGGTGCCGACGTGGAGTGTGGTGAAATCCACCCCTGCGTCTTGGTGGAGGCGGGCCAGCGGCAGCGCGTCTTGCGGTGTCAGCACCCGGCCCATGCCGCAGGGGATCAGGCCAGCATCGCGGATATCCTGCCAATGCTCTCCCGTCACCACCCCGGCATAGCCATTGGCTCGCAGCAGCGCGAACTGCTCTGGCAGCGCGAGGCCATGCCCGGCCGATCCGCGCGGCAGATGGACCAGCCCGCCAAGGCAGATATCGCGCCGGATGATCATTGCGCAAAGCTCCCGATTACAACCTGAAATCTAGCCGTGATTGCAAAGGTTGCAGGCTGTGATCGCTTGTCAGATGGCGATGATAGACTGTTCAATCCTTGCTTTTGCGCCCTTGCAAGGCAACGCAAAGCATTCAGATGATCGTGACCCGCCGCCAAAACTGTTCTATTGCTGCGCTGTGGACGCTGGCACCCTTTGCGAGCCGATTGCTCTTGATCCGGCCAGTTCGGTGCGGGTCGAACGGGTCGTGCGTCCGCGAGAATCTACAGCGCCGACCCCGTTTCCGCATTTTCACGAGCCTGCCGAACTGATCTGGTTCAATCGGGCGGATGGCGAGGTCGCCACTGAATATGGCGTCTTTCCGATACAAGCCGGAACGCTGCTTTTCATGCCCTCCATGACAACCCATGACTTCCGCTTGGCGGCGGGTGCGACCGCTTGGGTGCTGGTTCATCTCGATCCGGCGCTCGGCGCCGGTGATCCTGCCTTTGCCTCGGGCATCCTTGCGATCCCCCGTTGGCATTGCCCGCCGGAGGACGAGCGCGAGCGGCTGGCGATGGCGTTCGAATGGCTGGTCAGCCTTGCCGCCCGGCCAGAGCGTTCGGGGGATGTGCTGGCGCTTACCAAGCTCTTGCTCAAGGAGTTGCCGCTGCCCGATCCCGCCGCCGACATGACAGCTGCGGGTCTCGCGCTCCACAGGTTGCGACCGGCGCTCGATCTGGTGGCCGAGGTGATGGACCGCCCGGTCACGATCGAGGATGCAGCGGCGCGGTGCCACCTTTCGCCCACCTATTTCTCGCGCGCCTTTTCCAAGCAATTCGGCGTCGGCTTTTCAGAATATGCGCGGCAATACCGGCTACGGGCCGCAGCCCGCAGCCTGACGACAGGCGGATCGCGCGTGTCCGAGATTGCCTATAGCAACGGGTTTCTCAATCCGTCGCACTTCTCCGCCGCGTTTCAAAAGCGGTTCGGCGTCTCGCCCTCACAATTCCGCAAGGCGTACCAGACGCGCCGCTAGGGCCGCGCTGCTATTCGGCCATGCGGTACACCGCCGTCTGGAACGGTCGCAAAACGCCGCTGCCGCCGTTGATGAGATCCGGCCCGTGCTGACCAGCAACCGATGGCGTGATGGGAAGGGGGCCAAGGTTGGTCACAATGACCAGCGTTTCGCCGTCCGCCTTGCGCTCCACCATCAGCACGCCCTCAGGGCTTTCAAGCACCCGCTGCGCGCCTGACATGAGCGCCGGATGCGCTTTGCGCAAAGCTGTCAGCTTGCGATAATGATTGAGCAGGGACGCAGGCTTGTCTGACTGTTCGGCCACCGACACCCCGTCATGGTCCCGGGCATAGCGCTGATCCCAGTACCGCTCACCGGGACGCTTGTACCACAGGGCCTGACCGGGTGCGGCGTCCTCCGCAGCCCACTTGAAAGCCTCGCGCACCGGGATGTGATTTTCGTCCGTGGGGTAGCCTGCATCCATCGCCCCGCGCATGCCCAGCTCCTGCCCGTAATAGAGGATGGGCGTGCCTTTCAGCAGGAACATCAGGCTGGCGGCAGTGCGCAGTTTTTCCGGCGTGATGCCGGGGTCCGATGCAATGCGGCTGACATCGTGGTTTTCGGCAAACAGCAGCTGCGCCTTGCCTTCAGGCGTGATCGCGGCGGTTTTGGTGATCGCCTCGACCAACGCTGCCTTGTCAAACCTGCGGATCGCATCGTGGATCGGGAAGGCGAACACGGCGCTGACGTCTGACCGGGCGAGATAATCCTCGCCATATTTCCAGTCGGATTGTTCAGCGATGAAAGCGAGGTCGGGGTTCAGGGCGCGCAGCTTGGCGAAGGCCGGATTCCAGAAGGTGCGGAACAGGTCGGTCAGCAGCCCCTTATCGTCGAGATCGTCCATCATGTGATCAAGCCGGAAGCCGTCAACCCCGTCGTCGAACCGGCCATCGCCATCGGGATCGACCCAGCCCTTGAGGTAATTGTCGAAATACGCGCGCACCTTGGGGTGCTTGAGATCGACGGTCGTGACGCCGTGGGTGTCGCGGCCAAAATGCGCAATCTCGCGCAGGCCGAAGGGGCCTTCCTCGGCAATGCCCTTGGCGCGGTCGTCCCACAGCATGAAATCGGCATAGGGGGAGTTGCGGTCGGCCAGCGCTGCCGTCCACCACGGATGCCCTTCGGCGAGATACTGGAACTCCATGTCGAGGTAGATTTTCATGCCGCGCGCATGGGCATCGGCGATCAGCCGCTGCAAATCCTCGCGCGTGCCGTAACGCGGGTCGATCCCTTCGAAATCGGTCGCGAAGTAGTTGTGATAGACGCGGGAGGGATAAAGCGGGGTCATCAGGATCGCGGTGACGCCGAGGTCTTGAAGATAGGGCAGGCTTTCACGCACGCCTTCCAGATCGCCATGGCCGTCACCGTTGCTGTCGCGGAAACTGCGCTGGAAGATGTGATAGACGACCTCGTTCGCCAGCACGTCGGGCGTCGGCGCGGGCGGCGCGGCGGCCAGCACGGGTTGTGACACAAGCACGGCAGCAAGGGCGGTAAGCAGCTGTTTCATTGTCGGGCCTTCACGCTTGGATATCATCGGAGGATCGGAGCTGGAACCACAGCAAGGCAGACAGGCCAATGAAACCGCCTGACAATGCGAACACCAGACCGGTGTCGGTGGTGGATGCAGCAAAATGGGCAATGCCGAGGCTGGAGACCAACTGCGGCAGTACAACGGAGAGATTGAACAGCCCCATGTAGAGGCCCATCCGGGAGCTATCGACCTGGCTCGACAGGATCGCGAACGGCAGGCTGACAATGGAGCCCCAGCCGATCCCGCACACCGCCATCAGCGCGTAAAGATGCCACGGCTGCGCGACGAGGAACCAGACCGCGATGCACCCCGCCGCCATCATGCATAGTGCCGAGACATGCACCCGGATCGCCCCGAAGGCGTGCGCCAGCGGACCAAGCACCAAGGGGGCAATTGCCGCGAGCGCGTTCAGCGCAAGGAAGGCGAGGCTGGTGACTTGTCCCAAAGCCGTGTCGTCCAGCGCCGGGATGCGGTCCTGCAGGAAGCTCACCATGAAGACGAAAATCGGCTGAACCCCCATCCAGCACAGCGCGCTGGCGGCAAGGATGCGACGAAACATGCTGTCCCCGTCGGCCTGCTGCACAAAGGCATGGCCAACCAGCGCCAGCGTCGCGCTGGCGCACAGGAATTCGGCCACATATCCGTCCGGCTGGCTGCCAGCGAACCGCAGGCCCAGCCCGTAAAGGTCATAGACGAACAGCGCCCATAGCGGCGAAACTGCCAGCGCAATCCGTGCAAGGGACGGCGTCTGCCTGGTCGCCGCGAGGGTCTGGGGAAGGGTCAGCGTCGCAGGCTCGGCAATCAGCAGCGACGGCACCAGCGTGAACAGCACGACAAACCCTGCCGCGACATAGATCAGCGCGTCATTCCCGAACAGCGCCGCAATCGCATAGGCGCCGACCCCGAAGCTGCCCGAGACGACCTGCATGGTCGAATAGCCGCGCGTGCGCTCTGCTCCTTCGGCGGTGACATCGGCAATCAGCGTGCGCGCGGGGTTGAAGCCGACATTGACCGCAAGATCGAGCGCGAGCGCCACCGTGATCGCGACGCCGATGACGCTTGCCAGCCCCATCGCGCTGGAAATCACGCCGATTTCAGGAAGCAGCAGCATGGAAATGGCCGCCACCAAGCCGCCGGTGATGATGAAGAACCGGCGGCGGCCATTCCAGATCCACACGCGGTCACTCAGCGCGCCGATGAGCAGTTGCCCGGCAATCCCCGCCAATGGCCCAGCCGCCCAGACGAGACCAATCTCGTGGATTTCGAGTCCGTATCGGGTCGCAAGGATCCAGCTGAGCACCGAAATCTGCACCGACAGTGCAAGACCCATTCCGGTTGCAGGCAGACTCAGCAGCAGGAAAAAGCCGGGCGTGCGGCCCCGCTGGCTGGGAAGCATGCCGATGCCGGGCCGCGCCATCAGATGGGCTGCCCTTCGCCTTGCGAAACCTGCCTGCCAATCGGCCTCACGCAATGCTGCTCCCCATGTGCGGCTGGGATGCTCTTTGACACAAGGCCCCAGCTTCAATGACCCGAAGGATAGCGCCAGAGCCGGTGTCAGTCCGGCCTGCTTGCTGCTCCAAAACCTGCCAAAAAATGTCGTTGTCTTGCGGTCGGCATGATCCTGCGAGACAGCCGCTGCAAGTTTGTCACAGACAGGCGCGATCAACCTATTTCAGGCACATTCATGATCGCAATCGAGCAAGACCCGGTGTCCGTTCCCGCCCCTGAAGCGGCAGACTGGTGGCGCGGCGCCGTGATCTATCAGATCTATCCACGCAGCTTTGCCGATAGCAACGGCGACGGGATCGGCGATCTGCCGGGGATCACCGCGCGGCTGGATTACATTGCCTCGCTGGGCGTGGATGCGGTGTGGATTTCGCCCTTCTTCGTCTCACCGATGCATGATTACGGCTATGACGTGGCCGATTACCGCGATGTCGATCCGCAGTTCGGCACGCTCGCCGATTTCGATGCGCTGCTGGCCAAGGCGCATGCGCTGGGGCTGAAGATTCTGGTCGATCTGGTGTTTGCTCATACCTCGCACCTGCATCCGTGGTTTGTCGCCAGCCGTTCGGGCGCGGAGGATCCCAAGGCGGATTGGTATGTCTGGGCAGAGCCCAAGCCCGACGGCTCACCGCCCAATAACTGGCAATCGGTTTTCAGCGGCCCGTCATGGACGTGGGACGCGCAGCGCAAACGCTATTACCTGCACAATTTCCTGCCCCAGCAGCCGCAGCTGAATGTCCATAATCCGGAAGTCCAGAACGCCTTGCTGGGTGTGATGCGGTTCTGGCTGGAGCGCGGCGTTGACGGGTTCCGGCTGGATGCGATCAACTTTGCGATGCACAACCCGGAGCTGACCGACAATCCGCCCGCGCCCGGCCATCACCCCCGCACCCGGCCGTTCGATCACCAAAGCCACGTCCACAACCAGTCCCAGCCCGAAATCATCGGTTTTCTGCAGCGGCTTCGCAGGCTTGCCGACAGCTTCGGCGCACGCTTTCTGGTGGGCGAGATCGGCGGCGAATGGTCGGCGCAAGAGATGAAAAGCTACACTTCGGGCGATGCTCATCTCCACAGTGCCTACAGCTTCGCGTTCCTTTCAGCGCCCAAACTGGCGTCCGATCATGTCCGCAGAACGCTGGGCGAATGGAGCGGCGAGCCCGGAGAAGGCTGGCCGTCATGGGCCTTTTCCAACCATGATGCACCGCGCGTCATTTCGCGCTGGGTCGGGCCTGATGGTGCGCCTTTGCCTGCCAGCCTCGGCTTGGCGCTGCTGATGGCGCTGCGCGGTAACCTGTTCCTGTATCAGGGTGAGGAACTCGGCCTGCCGCAGGCCGAACTGCCGTTCGAGGCGCTGCGCGATCCCGAGGCAATCGCCAACTGGCCCGATACAATGGGCCGCGACGGGGCGCGCACGCCCATGCCGTGGGATCACGCTGCCGCTGAGGCGGGCTTCACCACCGGCCAGCCATGGCTGCCAATCGTGGCCGAGCACCGCGCGCTGGCGGTCGATGTGCAGGAGGCCGATCATGGCTCCACATTGCAGCTTGCGCGCCAGTTGATCGCGCTGCGCCGGTCGCGCCTTGCGCTGCGGATCGGCGCGCTCGCGTTTCTTGAGACCGAACCGCACCTGATCGGCTTTGACCGCAGCATCGGTGACGAGCGGCTGCGCTGCATGTTCAACCTTGCGCGGCACCCGGCGGTGGCACCGCAGCTGGAAGGCTGGACACCAATCATGCGGATCGGGCCGGATACCGGTCCTCAGTCCATTGGCGCATTCGGCGCAATTATTGCGGAGCGGGCATGACACAGCACTCGGATACCAGACAGGGCGGCACGCTCGACCCTTTCGCAGGCCCCCGCCGCGCAGATGGCGTGCTGCAGGTCGACTTCGATGGCGAGCCGATTGCGATGATCCTTGGCCACCGCGACGTGCGCAAGGCGGCCAAGGACTGGGAAACCTTCAGCTCCGATGCCCCCTGCCGCGTGCCGATTCCGGCCGAAACCAATGTGCGTTCGGTCCGCCAATTGCCGATCGAGGCTGATCCCCCGCTGCACAAGGCGGCGCGCGACCTTTTGAAGCCCATCTTCATGCGTCCGGCAAAGCCAGAATATGTGGCCGAGATCGACGCGCTGGTGGGGCGCCTGATCAAGCCGCTGGTGGGTGTTCCGGAGGTCGAAATCGTGCGCGGCTTTGCGCTGCCGCTGCAATCGCTCGCCTTGACCTATCTGCTCGGCATGCCGGAAGCCGCAGCCCAGGAATGGATCGGGTGGGGCGTCCATGTCTTTCACGATGGTGAAGACAGCACCGAAAAGGGCTCGGTGCTTGATCGCTATATTCGCGGGCAGATCGCGGCGGCGCGTAGCGATCCGGGCGATGACCTGTTCGGCGCCATGACGCGCATGGAGCTGAATGGGCGTCCGCTGACGACCGATGAGATGGTGGGTATTGCCAACCTCACCTTCGCAGGCGGGCGCGACACGGTGATCACGACCGTCTCTGCGATCATTGCCTATTTCGCGCACAACCGCCCGGCGCTTGAATGGCTTTGCGAGGAGCCCAAGCGGATTGCCTTTGCTGTGGAGGAGTTCGTGCGGGTCACCTCTCCGCTCACGCATATCGGGCGCGTCTGTCCGCAGCCAACGGCAGTCGGTCCGCACGAAGTTGCCGCTGACGCGCGGGTCTCGCTGTGCTGGGCATCGGCCAATTTCGACGAGACGGTGTTCGATGCACCGGAGGAAATTCGCCTCGACCGGATGCCCAACCCCCATCTGGGGTTCGGTAGCGGCCACCACAATTGCCTGGGGGCTGCACAGGCCCGCGCGATCCTGCGCAGTCTGATACGGCAGCTGGGCGAGCAAACGTCAACGATCACGATCCTCGAACAGGAGCGCGGGGAAGAACAATTTGGCGCTATCCGGCGTGAGGTGGGTTTCCGGTTCTTGCGGGTGAACATGCAGCCGCGCTGACGCTCGCCGATGCAATTTCGGCTCAAAAGCCAAAACCCAAATCGTGGCATAATGGGGCGGCCCGTTACGACCGCCCCATCGCGCCGTTGATGCGATAATGCTCTAGAACGACTGCCTTGCTGTCACCCCGAAGGTCCGCGGCTGGCCGACGTTGAAGCCGAGCCGCGCCCGGCCGCCACGTTCGCGATCAAAGCTCAGCAGCGGATTTTCATCGAACAGGTTGTTGGCATAGACCGTCAGCGACAGGCCGCTGTCGAACTCCACCCCTGCGCTCAGGTTGACCAGCTGGTAATCTGGCAACAGCAGATCGACCGTCGTCGCGGCGCTCGCAGGCATGCCCGCAAACGGCAGGTTGTGAACAAAGGCGCGCGGATTGTTTTCCTGATCCGCCGGCTGCGTGAAGCGCGATCCGACATGCTGGAACGAACCGGTCACGAAGGCGAGCGTCGAATCCGACAAATCCCATTCGTAACTGCCGTTCAGCGACACCTGGAATTCCGGCACGGAAGGCAGGCGGTTGCCTTCGCGGATCCCGGTCGCTGTGGCCAGCGGGCCGGGCAGGGTGCTTTCGAACTCCGACTGCACATAGCTGCCGCTGAGATTGAAGGCGAGGCCCGTTGCGGGGCTCACGCCGAGCTCAAGCTCGACCCCTGCCGCATAGGCTTCCGGTACGTTGAACACGATCCGCGAGGAACAGCTGCCCGCATCGAGTGTGACCTGGAGGTTGCTGATATCATTGTAGAAAGCAGCAGCATTCAGCGTGAAGCCGCGCCCCTGCGTTTTTACACCAAATTCGTAGTTCCACAGGGTTTCGTCGCCGAAGTCCTGAAAGCCCCCGAACAGCGCAAGGTCTTGGGCGTTGCACAGCGGGATGTTGAGCGGATCGTTGACCCCGCCAAGCCGGAAGCCCTGCGATGCCTGCGCGTTGATCGTCACATCAGGGCTGGCCGCGTAGCTCAACAGGAAGCGGGGGGTGAACCCGTCTGATGCGGTGCGATCGACCCGGCCGGTGTTGCGGCTGGCAAACAGGCCCCCGGTGGTGATGGTGCGCTCTTCCTCGAAATCGTAGTAGCGCCCGCCAGCGGTGAAGGTCAGCTTCTCGGTCAATTCGTAGCTCGCTTCGCCAAAGATCGCGAGCTGTTCGAGGGTGAAGGGCAGATCGGAATTGAACGGCGAGTTGGCCGGGAACCCATTGGCCGCCGCCGCGGAAGCACCCGCGCCGCGCACGCCATCAGCAAAGGCATCATAACCCGGTGTGGGCAGACGCTGGGCGTATTCGCGGTCCACCTCGGAATAGAACGCGCCGACCAGCCACTGGAACGGGCTGTCATTGTCGGATGCGAGCCGGACTTCCTGCGTGATGGTTTGCAGATTGGTCGTGTCGCGCAAGTTCGACGGCAGCAGCACCGCTGCTTCGGGCAAGCCGAAGCTGACGGACACCGATCCTGACAGCGCGCTGGCATCGCGGCTCACCAGAATGTCACGATTGGCGAAGGAGGAAACCGACGTCAGGATCACCGGGCCAAGATCAGCCTCGACCTTGAGATCGGCGATCAGGGTCTCGTCCTCGAAGCGTTCGCGCAGCGCGAGATATTGCTCGCGCTCCCGGAATGTCACGCGCGGGCGGGTGGTGGTGAAGTTGTTGGCCAGCAGGCTGAAGACTTCCTGCCGGTTGAAGCCGTTGGCCGTCACCTTCTGGTAGATGATGCGCGGGGTGACGGTGATGTCTTCGGTCGGCTGGAACGTCAGCGCAAGCCGCCCGCCGTAGCGTTCGCCATCATTGACATTCTCGCCTGCGGCCGGCCCGATCGCGTCGATGAACCCGGCGTAGCGGGTGTAGTAACCGACCGCACGGACCGCAGCCTTGTCGCCAAGCGGCACGTTGATCGCGCCTTTCAGATGCCCGCCGACATTGCCGCCGTCGATCGCGTTGAGGTTGGCTTCCACCTGACCTTCGGTCACACCCAATGTGGGCTGGTTGGAGATGTAGCGGATCGTGCCGCCGACCGAGCCGGAGCCGAACAGCGTGCCCTGCGGCCCGCGCAGGGTCTCCACGCGGTTGAGATCGAACAGGTCGAGGTCGGGCGTGAACAGCGACAGCGAGATGACGGATTCGTCGATATAGACGCCAACCTGTTCCTTCACGCCCGGCTGGTCGCGCACGATCTGCCCGGACGAGATGCCGCGCACCGACACCTGGCTCTGGCCCGGCCCGAGGTTCTGGATGGTGAGGCCCGCCACATTGCGCGACAGGTCTTCAATGGTCACCACGCCGGAACGCTGGATGTCCTTTTCGGTCTGCGCGTTGATCGAGAACGGCACGTCCTGAATCGTCGTATCACGCTTGGTCGCGGACACGATGATGACATTGCCCTGCGCCTCTTCGGCTTCATCGGCCGAGGCATCCTGGGCAAGGGCGGGGTTGCCGAACAGGGCGGTGGCGGCGGCGCCGGCGAGCAACAGACTGCGCCGAAAGGCACGATGGGTAGGGATCTCTGACATCTTACAACTCCTGCAGGTTTGATGATAACCCGTTGTGTTTATTGGTGTCCCGTCCAAGTCCGGCGGATTCCATGCCAGCATTCATCCCGCAAGCATCACAGCGCGCCGGGCCTGAAATTTTGATCGCACGTTGCATCGATGCATCACCGCGTCCCTGAACGAGGGGGCTCTGCGCAAGCGCATGTCATGCCGGATCCTAGGTTGGCTCGGGACATGCTGCTTTCGGCATGGAATCGGGTGAAAGGCCCGGTCAGGCTCCCGCGTGGACCCGGTGCTTAGGCTATGCCCGCCTCATAATCCGGCATGGCTTGCATCGCGCGCTCCTTGCCGATGTTCGGTCAGCGCATCGCCATGAAGGCCGCCAGAGCCTCGCGCCCTTCGGCAGATTCCAGCGCGCCGCCATGCCCCACCGGCACCGCGGCGAAGGTGACCTTCGCGCCGCCTGCTTCAAGCGCATAGGCAAATTCCTGAATCCGCGCGGGCCGGACCACCTTGTCCTTGGTGCCGGAAAGCAGCAGCACCGGCGCGCGTGCCGCCAGCGCATATCCGAGGTAGTCGAACTGGCCCAGCGCAGGATCGACGCGCACTTTGACAAAGGGCTTGGCCAGACCGGGCACGAAATCACGCCCGACGGCCTGATAATCTGCTGCGCTTCCCTCGATAATCAGCCCGGCAAGCCCGCCCGAACGTGCCAGCGATGCGGCCATGCCGCCGCCGAAGGACAAGCCATAGGCATAGACCGGGCCTCGCCCGATCCAGCCTGATGACCTCAGATTATCCATCATCACCGGGCCGAAGGCAGCAGCGGCGTCGATGGTAGCGGGCAGGGTGGTTCCGCCGCGGCCGGGGTAGTCATAGAGGATGATGTCGGCCCCGGTGACTTCCGCAAGGCGAGCGGCCATGCGGCTCGTGCCGGCAGAATCCACAAAGCCGCCATTGCCTGCGCTGTAGATGATCGCGGTTTCACTCGCCGGGTTGTCGAGCCTGACCGCGCGCACCGCACCCAGATCGCCAAGAGCCAGCATCGCGTTTGTCGCGGTGTAGCCGTCCGGCACCGCCAGAACCGCATCGGGAGCGGCCAGGCTTGCGCTTGGAAAGAAGCTCGCCGGCGAGATGACAGCAGTGCAGCCGCCAAGGCTTAGGCTGAGCGCAGCCAATATCTTTGCGGATTTGCAGGAAATCACATTGGCCTCTACGATAATTTCGAATGCAACCAATGTGATAATAGATGGTTCCGCGATCCTTTCGTCGCCCTGAACGAGCGCTGTCCAATGCCCAAAACCTGACTGTGAAGGCGCGTTCGATCTCGGTCGCAGCGTCAGCGCGATAGCACCCCCTGTGCGAGAGGATGATGCCCGGCAGTCTCCATGTCAGATACCGCGTCCGCCCTTTCAGGCGGCTTGCGCGCTTCGGATGCCATGTCCCGATATCAGCGCCTGCGCGAGGGCATCTGCGGCACGGTGCGGCGGCATGGCGTGCACCGCGGCATGGTCCAGCACGGCCCGCAGCCGCTCTCCCGTTGCGCCGACCCGGCGGTCAACCTCGGCAAGGCTCCAGCCGAGATGTTCTGCGCAGACGTTGATGATGCCGCCGCTGTTGACCACGTAATCGGGGCAGTAGAGCACCCCGCGTGCTGCCAGCCGGACGCCATCGGCATCGCTGGCAAGGACATTATTGGCCGCCCCGCATACGATCGCCGCCTTGAGACGACCGACCCCGCGCTCGTCCAGAACGCCGCCGAGCGCGCAGGGGGCAAAGACGTCACAGGGCACATCGAGGATCGCATCGGGTGCCACCAGTTGCGCACCGAACCGGGCGGCGCAGGCAGCGGCGCGTCCCGGATCGACATCGGCAACCACCAACCGCGCGCCGGCGTTGGCCAGCAGCTCGCACAGATGAGCGCCGACATGGCCAAGCCCCTGGACAACGACAGTGGCGCCATCAAGGCTGCTGCCATGGCGGCGCCGTACGGCTTCTTCCATGGCTCTCAGCACACCGAGCGCGGTCCAGGGCGAAGGATCGCCTCCGACTGCGCCCTGTGCTGCGGGAAGGCCTGCGACATGGGTGGTCTTGGCGCGCACCCATTCCATATCGGCGACACATGTGCCGACATCTTCAGCGGTAAGGTAGCGGCCTTCGAGCTTTTCGACCTCGCGCCCGAAGGCCCGGAACAGCGCGGCACGATCAAAACCGCCTGCGGGTAAGCGGATCACCGCCTTGCCTCCGCCAAGCGGCAGGCCAGCGAGCGCGTTCTTGTACGCCATGCCCTCGGCCAGTCGCAGCGCATCGGTCGCGGCTGCGGCAGCGTCGGAGTAGCGCCACAGGCGGCATCCCCCGGCCGCTGGTCCGAGCCGGGTGGAGTGAAGCACGATCACTCCCTCCAGTCCTGTGGCCGGATCGCGCATCACATGGACCGCCTCGGGCGGGGTGCCGGGGCTTTGGTGGACATTGGGCATGGTGAAATGGCTCCTGATTGGCTGGGGCCATTGTGCAGTTCTGGCGAGGAAAATCTCACCCAAGATTGCGGGTTTCGGATCGAATCCAGTCAATTCTTGCCGAATTGATGACCTTTGAGGTGAAATCATCCGCGTGCTTGAAGTCGCGCGTCAATCCAGCGGCAGCGCGGTGGTCGCCTTGATCTCCGACAGGGCTACAGTCGAGTTCACTTCCTGCACGCCGGGCAGTTGCGAGAGGCGGTTGAAGAACAGCTTCTCGTAGGCCTCGATATCGGGCGCGACGATGCGCAGCAGGAAATCGACCGAGCCCATCATCACATAGCATTCGAGCACTTCGGGCAGATCGCGGATCGCGGCAGCGAATTCGTCGAGATTGGCGCGGCCGTGGGCGTTGAGCTTCACCTGCGCGAAGATTTGTGCGTTCAGCCCGACTTTGCGACGATCGAGGATGGCCACCCTGCGCTTGATGAAGCCTTCGCGTTCGAGCCGGTCGATCCGGCGCCAGCAGGGTGAAGCGGAGAGGCCCACCTGCTCGGCGATCTCGGCATTGGAGAGCGAGGCATCTTCCTGGAGCAGGCGCAGGATGCGCTTTTCGTACTGGTCGAGGGGCGGTGCCGGGCGGCCCGTCACAGGAACAGTTCCGCCATGGCGTCGATGATCGCGTCGCTATCGAGGCGGTAGGTGCGGTAGAGATCGGGCAGGTCGCCAGTTTGGCCGAAGCGGTCGGTGCCGAGCGGGCTGACCCGCTGGCCGCGAACCCCGCCGAGCCATGACAGGGCAGCGGGCGAACCGTCGAGCACGGTCACCAGACCCGCATCGGGGGCGAGCTGGCCCAGCAGGGTCTCGATGTGGCTGGGGGTGCGCGCGCCGCCGCTCCAGCGCGCGGCGCGTGCCTGCGACCAGTCGCGGTGCAACCGGTCCGGCGAGGTTACGGCGAGGAGGCCGAGACCGGGCAGATCGTCCTGCAATTGCTCCCACGCCGCCAGCGCCTCGGGGGCAACCGCGCCGCTATAGGCAATCGCTGCCTTGGCCCCGGGGGCAGGCTTGCGCAGCCAGTAGGCTCCGGCAAGCGCGCCGCTCTCCCAAGCGTCGCCCGCACGCGCCTGCTGTTCGATCTGGCGGGTGGTGAGGCGCAGATAGACCGAGCTGCCGTCGTCGGCCTGCATGTGCCGGAACGCCCAGCCCATCAGCAGGGCGACCTCGTCGGCGAAGGCGGGCTCGAAGCTTTCGAGGCCCGGCTGGCCCATACCGATCAGCGGGGTGTTGATCGATTGGTGCGCCCCGCCTTCGCCTGCCAGCGTGATGCCCGAAGGCGTGCCCACCAGCAGGAAGCGCGCGTCCTGATAGCAGCCGTAGTTGAGCGCATCCAATCCGCGGGCGATAAACGGATCATAGACCGTCCCAACCGGCAGCAGCCGCGTGCCGAAATGCGGGGCAGCAAGGCCGAGCGAGGCGAGGAGCAGGAAGAAATTGTTCTCGGCAATGCCCAGTTCGATATGCTGGCCCGCCGTATGCGCGCTCCATTTCTGGGCCGAGGGGATCTTGGCTTTCTGGAACACGTCCGCCAGTTCCTGCCGCCGGAACAGCCCGCGCTGGTTGACGAAGGCGCCGAGGTTGGTGGTTTGCGTCACATCGGGTGCGGTGGTGACGATCCGGTCGGCCAGCGCCTCGTCAGACTTGGCGAGATCGTAGAGCACCTTGCCGAAGGCGGCCTGCGTCGATTGCACCGCGCCTTCGGGCACCGGCAGGGCGGGGACGGGTACGGCGGGTGCGCGATGCTCCACCGCCTTGCGCGCAATCGGGCTATCCTTGACGAAGGCATCGAGGCTGGCGGCGAGATTGTCGCCGAGGCCCGCCCACTTGTCCCATTCCTCGCCCGGCGCGATCCCGAGTTCGGCGCGCAGACCCTCGATCTGGGCCGTGTTCATCATGCCCGAATGGTTGTCCTTGTGACCCGCCAGCGGCAACCCGTAACCCTTGACGGTGTAGGCGATGAACAGGGTCGGCTGGTCACCCGTCGCGGCATCAAAGGCATCGAGCAGGGTTTCGATGCAATGCCCGCCGAGGTTGGTCATCAGCCGGGCGAGCTGCGCATCGTCATGCGCGGCGAGGAGTTCGGCAATGCCCTTGGCATCGCCCAGATCGCGCGTCAGTCGCTCACGCCACGCGGCACCGCCGAGGTAGGTCAGAACCGCGAAATCGGCATTGGGACAGTTCTCGATCCAGTCCTCCAGCGCCGCACCGCCGGGCCGCTGGAACGCCTCGCGCTGCAAACGCCCGTGCTTCAGCGTCACCACCCGCCAGCCGCAGGTCTCGAAGATGTCGTCGAAGCGGCGGAACATCCTGTCCGCCGTGGTCGCGTCCAGGGACTGGCGGTTGTAGTCGACGATCCACCAGCAGTTCCGCAGGTCGTGCTTGTAGCCCTCGATCAGGCACTCGTAGATATTGCCCTCGTCCAGCTCGGCATCGCCCATCAGCGCGATCATCCGGCCCGTGTCCGCCTCCGTCAGCCCGCCGTGAGCGACGAGGTAATCCTGCACCAGGCTGCTGAACGCCGTCACTGCCACGCCGAGGCCAACCGAGCCGGTGGAGAAATCGACCGGGATCGTGTCCTTGGTGCGGCTGGGATAGGACTGCACGCCGCCAAGGCCCCGGAAGCGCTCCAGCTTTTCGCGGGTCTGCTCGTCCAGCAGATAATGGATCGCGTGCAGCACCGGTCCGGCATGGGGTTTCACCGCCACCTTGTCCTGAGGGCGCAGTGCGTGGAAATAGAGCGCGGTCATCACAGCGGTGATCGAAGCACAGCTTGCCTGATGCCCGCCAACCTTCAGCCCGTCGCGCTTCTCGCGCAGGTTGTTGGCGTTGTGCACCGTCCAAGACGACAGCCAGCGCAGGCGCTGCTCGATCTGGGTGAGCAGCGCGATTGTCTCCTGCCGCAGAGCGGGGTCCATCGCCAGATCGGGGGTCGGAGCGTTCACGGTTGCGGCATCCCGCTCAGGCGGCGCGGATCGAACGCGGGGATCGCGGCGGCTGGACCTTCGGTGATCAGGCGCACGGCGTGCTCTCCCACGGCTGCGGAATGCTTGAAGCCATGGCCCGAGCAGGCCGACACCACAGTGATGCGCTCCATTCCATCGAGCGGCCCGATTACGAAGTCGGCATCGGGAGAGCAAGTGTAGACGCACGCCGCCGAGCGCGCCGGCAGCAATCCCCGCTGCCGTCGCGGTTCGCAGTTGCGGCCCCATCTAGGCGCAGTTGAACCATGCCTGGTCCGCCGGAATGTCGAACAGATGGCGCTTAACGGCCATGAGGCGTTCTGGGGCGATGCTGGGCATTGGGGCGTGAAATCACTCTGGCCCAGTGCCTTTGCCTTTCTGCCGAAAGCCTGTTGACGAAGGCGGCAAGTTGACCGCGGCCCTGCGTCTGTTAGCCTTGTGCGCAACAAACCTCGCCTAAGGGGTGATTTCGGGGAGAGAACCTTGCGCCAATTGCAGGGAATGGATGCGTCCTTCGTCGCGCTGGAAACGCGCAACTCGCCGATGCACATCGGTTCGATCCTCGTTTACAACCCCGAAACAGCGCCCGGCAGCTTCGTGCGCTTCAAGGATATCCTCCAGTTCATCGGCGATCGCGCGCAGCTGAGCCGGACCATGCGCCAGCGGCTGGTGCGGGTGCCGTTCGATCTCGATTATCCGTACTGGGTCGAGGATCCGGATTTCGACCTTGAATATCATGTCCGCCATATCGCCCTGCCTGCGCCCGGCGACTGGCGGCAGCTGTGCATTCAGGCTGCGCGTATTTTTGCCCGGCCGCTCGATCTCGACCGCCCGCCGTGGGAGTTCACAGTGGTCGAAGGGCTCGACAATGTTCCCGGCGTTGCCAAGGGTAGCTTTGCAATGGTCACCAAGGTGCACCACGCCGCTATCGACGGGATGAGCGGGATCGATCTGATGGAGGCCTTGCACACCCTGCGGCCCACCGATCCCCCGCCATCCACCCCCGACACCTGGAAACCGGGGAGGATCCCCAATCCGATCGAACTTCTGGGCAAGAGCTATTTCAACGCGGTCACCAACCCGCTGAAGCAGCTGGAAGTCGCCGCCAAGGCAGCGCCCGGACTTGCGAAGGCGATCAAGGGGCTGGTGGTCAAGGACTTCACCGTCAGCGCCGACATGATCGCGCCCAAATCGCGCTTCAATCGGGCCATTTCCCCGCACCGCGTGGTCGAGGGGCGCAGCTTCAAGCTGGCCGACATCAAAGCGATCCGCGCGCTGGCCGAAGGCGCGAAGGTCAATGACGTGTTCCTCGCCATCATCGGCGGGGCGATGCGCCGTTATCTGCTGGCGAAGAACGATCTGCCCAAGAAAACCCTGACAGCCATGGCGCCGATTTCGGTCCGCTCGACCGGCGAGAAAGGCGATATGGGCAATCAGGTCGCGGCCATGATCGCGCCGCTTGGCACCCATATCGAAAACCCGGCCGAGCGGCTGGCCTTCGTCTTTTCGCAGACCGCCAACAGCAAGGCGATGTCGGACGCGATCGGCGCGCGCAACATGACGGAGATGAGCAAGGTCTCGCCCGCCTTGTTCATGGCGCTGGGCGCGCAGCTTTACACCCGGCTCGGCCTTGCCAATCGCGGCGTCAGCCCGCCGTTCACCACCGTGGTGACCAATGTCCCCGGCCCGCCGGTCCCGATCCATTTCACCGGCGCGCGGCTGGAAAGCATGATGGGCCTGCTGTGCCTGACCGATGGCCTTGGCCTTGGGCATGTCGTCCAAAGCTATGTCGACGAAGCGACGATTGCTTTCACGGCCGACCGCGAATTGCTGCCTGACCCCGATTTTTACGTAAAGTGTATCGAGGACAGCTTCGCAGAATTGCTGTCAGCTACGCAGCAGGCAGCCGCTCCTTCCCAGACCGGGCCGGCTGCGAAGCGCAAAACCGCCGCAGGCAAAGCCAAGGCCAAGGCCAAGGTCGCATGACCGGCCGCAACACTGGCACAACAAAGGATTACAAGATGGCCTCACAGGCATTGTCACAAGCGGAGCTCGAGCCGGCGGCCCGCCCGCCGAGCAGGATCTGGACGCTTTTCGAAGGGCGGGCGATGTTCGAGCTCGGTGCCTTCTACATGACCCGCCCCATGCTCTCGCATCTGCCCAAGGGGGACGGTCACGCGGTTCAGGTCTTGCCGGGCTTCATGGCCAGCAACAGTTCCACCGTGCCTATGCGGCGGCTGCTCAAGGGGCTGGGCTATGACGCGCATGGCTGGGACAGCGGGCGCAACGTCAGGGTCGACAATGCGCTGATCGGCCGGTTGGAGGCGCAGCTCATGCGGCTCAATGATGATAGCGGGCGCAAGGTCTCCATGATCGGCTGGAGCCTTGGGGGCGTGCTCGCACGCGAGCTGGCCAAGTTGCACCCCGATCGCGTGCGGCTGGTCATCAGCCTCGGTAGCCCGATTTCCGACGACCGTAACCACACCAACGCCTCGCGCCTGTTCGAGATGCTCAACGGCAAAGAGCCCGAGCCGATGCGTGGAGGGCGCTTCCGCAAGCTTGCCGAAGCACCGCCGGTGCCCACCACCTCAATTCTCACCAAGACCGACGGGATCGTCCACTGGCGCGGATCGGTGCAGAAGCCCGGCGCTACGCCGAGCGAGAATATCGAGGTCTATGCCAGCCATTGCGGACTGGGGGTCAACCCCAGCGTGATGATGGCGATTGCCGACCGGCTGGCACAAAGCGAAGGCCAGTGGGCGCCGTTCCAGCCATCGTTCGCACAGCAATGGATGTTCCCGAGGACCAATCTGGAATAGGCGCGGTCCGCCGAGCCTGCCGTCCGGTCATATGCACTCCGAAGGATCACGCGGCTTCACCGCGCCATTGCCGGAAGCGGTGTTTGGGCTGGTGCGTGCCGGATCCGTCTGGCTGCCCGGCCTGACACTGTTCATTGCAGCCTGCGGAAGCGCGCCGGAACCTGCGGAAATCCCGCAGTCAGCCACCAGCTTTGCCACGGTTGCAACATGCCGCACCGTCTCTTCGGAGCCGGTGCGCCTTGATGGCGGCACCTTTGTCATGGGCAGCAATGCAGTCTATGCCGAAGAAGGGCCGCCGCGCGTAACCCGCGTTGGTCCGTTCTGGATCGATCCGCACGAAGTCACCAATCGCCAGTTTGCTGCTTTTGTCGCCGCGACAGACCATGTGACCGTGGCGGAGAAGCCCGTCGATCCTGCCCAGTTCGGCGTGCCGGTCGCGCAGATCCCGGCCTATATGCTTCAGCCCGGATCGGCCGTGTTCACCCCGCCCGAGCAGCCTTCGCGCAACTATGCCGACTGGTGGGCCTATGTTCCGGGGGCCAGCTGGAAAAAGCCCTATGGCCCGCAGGGGCCTGACGCGGTCGCCGATCAGCCGGTGGTGCATCTCGCGTGGGAGGACATGCAGGCCTATGCGGCGTGGGCCGGAGGGCGGCTTCCGACCGAGGCGGAATGGGAATATGCCGCCAGCGCAGGCGCTCCTGACGCGGTGGAGCAGCCCGGACCGGGTCAAGCCAATAGCTGGCAGGGCGTGTTCCCGGTGACGAATGACGCGACCGATGGGTTCAAGGGCATTGCCCCGGCCGGCTGCTTTGCGCCCAATGCCTTTGGCCTTTACGACATGGTTGGCAATGTCTGGGAAGTGACCGCGGATCGCTTCCGCCCCGGCCACGACCAGCAGGCCAGCGACAATCCGCGCGGGCCCAGCGAGAACGATGCCTATGATCCGCTGAATCCCGGCTTCCAAAGCAGGGTGATGAAGGGCGGGAGCTACCTGTGTGCGCCGAATTACTGCCAGCGTTATCGCCCCGAAAGCCGACAGGGCCGCGATCCTGGGCTGGGTGCATCCAATGTCGGTTTCCGGCTCGCCTATGACAGGAAAGTTGCCGCACCTGAGCCTTGATCAGGGGTGATTTGCGTCTGACATATGCGGCTGCATCGCTGTTGTCGCTGACAATTTCATATTGACAATCATTCGCAATAGCAAGATTGGGCGAGATGTTATCTCACTCTTCCGGAGTCGCAATGTCCCCTCTCTTGCCGCTTGCTCGCCCCCTTATGTCCATCCTGCTGGCGTCAGTCGCCGTACCCGCGCTTGCTACAACTTCAGCCGAAGCGCCATTTGGCTCGGGAGATGCCGAGCAGGCGACTTCGGTCGCCAGTCAGGCGACCTCGATCATCGTTTCGGCCAAGCGCGACGATGACCGCCTGCCGGACGAATCCGGCACGCTGATTTTCGCGGGCAAGCTGGGCGATATCGCTGTGCTCGAGGACATCCCGCCTGTCGCGGGGCGCAACCTGCGGGTCGCGTTGGCGGATATTCCCGGCCTGGTGGTGTCGGAAGTTTCGAACGGATCGTGGGCTTCGCTGTCCTATCGCGGGCTGGGCGAGCCGCATGAAAGCTGGAACCTGCTGACCTTGCAGGACGCGATCCCTGCCGTTCCCGACATGTATTCCTACCCCGCGGCCTATTACATCCCGCCGTTGGAACTGGTCGAGCGGGTTGAGTTCATTCGCGGCGCCTCAGGCTTGCTCTACGGCCCGCAGCCGGGGGGCGCGATCAATTACGTGATGCGGGGCCCGCGGCGCGAGGCCGGAGCCGAAGGTCAGGCGCGCGTGACGCTGGGAAGCTGGGATTCGCGCGCGGCGCTTGCCAATCTGGCGGTCTCGGATGGGCGCTTTGCCGCTGACGGCTTCGTGCAATATGCCGAAGGTGACGGCCCGCGCCGAGCCAATTCCGATCACGAACAGACCACAGCGCGCCTTCGCGGGCATTACATCGGCGAGGATGTCACCGTGACCGTCGCGCTCGATTACTATCAGGGCCGCTTCGGCGAGCCGGGCGGGCTGACCCAGACACGCCTCAACGCTGACCGCCGCGATGGCTCTACCCCCTTCGACCGCATCCGGCTTGAGCGGTTCTCCCCCACGCTGGCGGTCGATTGGCAGCTTGATGACGACACTCAGGTAACCGCTCGCGCTTTCTACAGCCGGTTCGAACGCGAAAGCTGGCGGCAGGCGGGCGGCGGATTCGGGCAGGTTACGCCGACCGCCAACGTGTTGGTGCGCCAGTTGCAAACCTTCGATACGGCCGGGATCGACTTGCGCGCGCGGCGCGACTTTGGCGGGCAGGGCCAGCACAGCCTGACCCTTGGTGTGTTCGGCCACAGTTCTGACGCGCCGGTGTTCGTCGACAAGGGCGTGAGCAATGCCGATTTTGTCGGCCTCGCCGGGCCGGTCGCCCGCGTGCAGCGCAGCGGCGATGCGGCAGCGATATTCGGCGAGGTAAAGCTCGGCTTCGGCGACCTCCAGATCGTCCCCGGCTTCCGGCTGGAACGTCTGCGCCAGAGCGTTGTCGAAAGCCTCGACCTTGCGCTCGGCAGCAACACCGGCGGCGGGCCGGGTGCGCCCAACGGGACGCTCGGCAACCGCGAGAATGTCGACACTGTGCCGCTGTTCGGCTTCGGCGTGACGTGGGACGCCGCCCCGACCTTGCGCTTCGTCGCCAATGCCAGCCGCGGGTTCAAGCCGCTGCTGTATAATGACGGCGTGACCTTCCAGGCCGGGGTCGACGCGGCCGGTACTTTCGAGGCGTCCTATGCCTTCACCGTCGAGGGCGGGGTGCAGGCCGAACCAGTGCCGCCGCTGCGCATCGATGCGAGCCTGTTCCGCATCACCTTCGAAGACCAGGTCGGCTTCCTCGCCGGGCCGCTGCCCGCTTCGCCGCCCTTCGGCGCAGTCGGTGCAGGTGGGGCGCGGCGACAGAACGTCGGTTCTATGCGCAATCAGGGGATTGATCTGGCCGCGCGGCTCGATCTGATCGGGCCGGACGGGATTGCGAAGGGTGACAACACCCTGCGCCTGTCGACCAACCTGCAATTGCTCGATGCCGAGTTCACCGATGGCGTGGCCGAAGGCTTCACCCCGCAATATGCGCCCGGCCATCTGCTGCGCTCGACACTGGCTTGGATCGGCAAGGACGGCGCGCGCGCGGCGTTGACCTTCACTTCGGTCGGTGATCAGCACGGCGCGGACAACAACGTGGCGGACTTCTTCCTGCCCGGTTACGAGGTGCTCGATGCTTCGGTCGAATGGCCGGTGGCGGGCGGGTTTACCGTGGGTGCGGGGATCAACAACCTCACCGACGAGACCTATGCCGGACGCGTCCGGCCGGGCGGCGGAGGCGGGCTTGATCCGGGCCTGCCGCGCAATTTCTTCCTGTCGATCGGCTGGCGCGGTTAAACTGTGGCGGGGCGCTGGCTGATGACAGCCAGCGCCTCGGCCTCGGAGATGACCTCGGCATATTTGGCCTGAAGGTCGAACAGATTGGCCTCGTGCGGGGCAGGGTGGCGATCGGCACAAGCCTCGCGCACCACCAAGGGGACGAA
The DNA here is from genome assembly GCA_032116115.1 of Porphyrobacter sp. Taxonomy (GTDB): domain Bacteria; phylum Pseudomonadota; class Alphaproteobacteria; order Sphingomonadales; family Sphingomonadaceae; genus Erythrobacter. The sequence continues at coordinate 54,485 of JAUMAX010000015.1, read as the reverse complement.
GCCGTATTGCATCGCATCGAGCGCACTCGCCCGGACGCAGCCCGAGGTGGAGTAGCCGGTGATCAGCAGCGTATCGATGCCGTCCGCGTGCAAGGCTTCGACAAGGCCCGTGCCGAAGAAGGCGCTGGGGTATTGCTTGGTGAACACCCGGTCGCCTGCTTGCGGGGTCAGGTCTTCGGGAAACGCGCCGAGCGGCGAGCCTTCGACGAAGGCTTTCAGCACCGGTGCCTTGCGGTAGAACACTCCGCCGTCCGAGCCGTCGGATTTGTATTGGACGTTGGTGAACACCACCGGCACGCCCGCCGTGCGAGCCGCTTCGGCCAAGCGCCGGTTGCTGTCCTTCGCCGCCGCAGCGGTTGCCATGAACAGCGCCGAGCCTTCGGTGAGGTAGGCTGCCACCACATCGACGATCAGCAGAGCCGGACGCGCGCCCGGCTGCAGCCGCCCCTCGTACACCCCGGCGTAATTGTCGGATGCCGAGGGACCGCCCATCAGATGATCCCCGCCTCGGCCAGCCGCGTCAGTTCGGCCGCATCCATCCCGAGCCTTTCGGCGAACACCTCGGCATTGTCCTGACCCGGCGCGGCAGGCGCAGGGCGGCGGATGGTCGAGGGGGTGCGCGACAGCTTGGGGAAGGCGTTCTGCATCTTGATCTTGCCGCGCTTCTGCGTCTCGACCTCGATAATCGCCTCGCGTGCCTGGAAATGCGGGTCGGCCATCATGTCGGGTGCACGATAGACGCGGCCGGCGGGGATCGAATATTCGGTCATCAACGCATCGACCTCGTCCACGGTCAGCGTGCCTGTCCAATCATTGATCAGCGCGTCGAGCTCGTCCTGATGGATGCCGCGCGGGATATGGGTGGCATAGCGCGGATCGCTCGAAAGCTCGGGGCGGCCCATCGCCTGACACAGGCGCGCAAAGATCGCATCGCCGTTCGCGCCGATCATGTAGCTGCCGTCGCTGCAGGTGTAGACGTTGGACGGCGCGATGCCTTTCAGCACCGAGCCGGAGCGTTCACGGATCACGCCGTTGCGGTCATATTCGGGCACAAGGCCCTCCATCACCTGCAACACGGCTTCGTAGAGCGCGGAATCGACCACCTGACCTTCGCCGGTCTTCTCGCGGTGGTGCAGCGCGGCGAGCACGCCCATGCAGCCATAGGTCGCGCACAGGGTATCGCCGATCGAAATGCCCATGCGGCTGGGCGGACGGTCGGGTTCGCCGACAATGTAGCGCCAGCCGCCCATCGCCTCGCCGATCCCGCCGAAGCCTGCGCGGTCGGAATAGGGTCCGTCTTGGCCGTAGCCCGACATGCGCGCGATGATCAGGCCCGGGTTCACGGCGTGAAGTTCCGCAGGCGACAGGCCCCAGCGTTCCAGCGTGCCGGGCTTGAAATTCTCGATCAGCACATCGGCCTCGGCAATCAGCCGCTTGGCGAGCGCCTGACCTTCCGGCACGCGCAGGTTGCAGGTGACCGAGCGCTTGTTGCGCGCGATCACTTCCCACTGCACTTTCTCGTCGCCCTGACCCCAGTTGCGCATCGGATCACCCGCACCCGGCGGCTCGATCTTGACGACGTCGGCGCCCATGTCGCCGAGCAACTGGCCGCAGAACGGGCCTGCCAGAAGCTGGCCCATTTCCACGACCTTGATCCCATCAAGAGCGCTCATTCTGCTGCCTCGCGCATGCCGGGGACAATGTTCCACACCGGCTGAATCGGGGCGGTCAGGCCGGTCTCGGCCTCGCAGTTCGCGCGCAGGGCATCGATGCCGGGGCCATAGTCGAACAGTGGGAGTTCGCCTCGGTTGGCCGACATTCCGGCGCGCAGAGCATCGGTCGCGGCGGGGTCAACCACGCCTTCACCGTCAGCGACAACGCCATAGGCGCGCGCGCCCTCGGGGGTGACGAGACCCTGCCGGATTTCGAGGCCCACCAGTTCCGGATCGCGCGCCAGCGGGTCGCCCCAGCCGCCGCCGCCCCAGGTGATGAAGTGAAGAAGGTCGCCTGCCTTGACGCCGACACTCTCCACCTTGTTGCCGACGATGGTGGTGGTGCCGTCCGCCCGCTCCAGCACCTTCTTCGCCCGCGCGCCGGGATGGCCGCCGTTGACGCCCCATGGCGGCACGAACCAGCGGTCGTCATGGATCGCGATCTCGCCATCGGCAAGGAAGCGGTAGGTCATGTGGATGCCATTGCCGCCGCGATGCAGCCCCGCCCCCCCGCTGTCGGGCGCGGTCGAATAGCGCTCGATCCTGAGCGGGAAGTAGCGTTCGAGGAACTCGTTGGGCACGTTGGTGAAGCCCGGCCACAGCGAGTGACCGTCCGGCCCGTCGCCCAGAGGACGGCCGGGAATTCCGCCAAAGCCGATCTGGAACAGCTGGAACCAGTCACGCGTCCCGTCCTCGCGGCTGTCCCAGCCCGAATAGAACAGGTGCGGCGATGAGGAGAACCCGGCGGCGTTGAGGAACTCCGGCGTCTTCTGCCCGAGCAGCCCGCCGAGAATGTCGAAGATGCGGCCCAGTGCATGGGTCCGCCCCGAAAGCGCAGCGGGGAAGTGCGGCTTCAACAGCGAGCCTTCCGGAATGCGCACCTCTATCAGATCGTAGAACCCGTCGTTGAACAGGATCTGCGGATCGAAGACCATGATCATGTAGATGCCGAAGAACATCTTGAACATGTTTTCATTGAGGAAAAAGTTGATCGAGGCGGCCGACTGCGGATCGGTGCCTTCGAAATCGAGCACCACCTTGTCGCCATCGCGCCACATGGTGCAGCGGATCTTGTAGGGGCCGTAGCCCTTGCCGTCGTCGCAGATGTAGTCCTCGAAGCTCACCGGCTCCTCGGCCACAGCCATTGCCAGCAGCGCCTTCATCGCGCGGTGGTTACGGGCGAGCAGCTCCTGCGTGGCCGAGACGTAAACGTCATCGCCGAAGCGGTCGGCCATTTCAACAACCCGGCGCGCGGCGACGCGGCACGAGGCGATCAGCGCGTTGAGGTCCGCCTGGCACCAATCGGGCTTGCGGGTCTGGTGCATGACCAGCTTCATCAGGTCTTCGTTGTATTCGCCCTTCTTCCAGATCTTCACCGGAGGAATGCGCACGCCTTCCTCGAAGATCGAGGACGCGCCGATCGGCATCGAGCCGGGAACGCTCCCGCCGATATCGCTCTGGTGGCCGAACATCGCGGTATAGGCGAGCAGGCGGCCATCCTTGAACACCGGTAGCAGCACCAGCCAGTCGTTCGAGTGGCTGACTGCACCGCCGCAGGAATAGGGGTCGGACAGGAAAATCATGTCCCCGTCCTCGATGGTGCCGTCAAACTGCTTGAGGAAGCCGTCGATGAAGCTGCCGAACTGGCCGACGATCATCTTGCCCGCAGGGTCCGAGATCAGCGGGAAAGCGTCCCCCTGTTCGCGGATGCCGGGCGACATGGCGGTGCGCACCAGCGTCGCGTCCATTTCGATCCGGGCATTGCGGAGCGCGTTCTCGATGATGTCGAGCGTGACCGGATCGATCGCGATCTTGGCAAAGGGAGTGGTGTTGGGTTCGATGATGCGAGCCGGCATGGTCTTAGCCCTTCGCCTTGAGAGTGATGAGGATATTGCCCACGGCGTCGACGCGCGCGGTGCAATCATGTTCGACCAGCGTGGTCGAATCCATTTCGGTGATGATCGCCGGGCCTTCGATCACGTCGCCCTGCCGCAGCTTGGCACGGTCATAGATCACGGCAGGCCGCTCCTCGCCATCGATCCACACCACGTGGTCGCGGATCTTGGCGGCCGAAGGATCGCCGTCTCCCATGGGCAGCTGGGTGGCAGGAAGGGCAGGGGCCTGCCCCTGCGCCACGGCGCGCAGGTTCACGATTTCGTGCGGGGTATCCATGTTGAAGGTGAACAGGCGCAGGTGTTCTTCATCGAAGCGGGCGAGGATGCCCTCGATCCCGTCGCTCTCCAGCACTGCCTGCGTGATGGTGAGCGGCACTTCAAAGGCCTGTCCAGCGTAACGCACATCGATTTCGAACAGCGAGGTGATCTGGTCTTCGGGGATGCCGTCTGCGACCAGTTCTCCGCGGGTCTGTTCGGCCATATCGTCGAGCACGGTGACGAGATCGGCAATGCTGGTGTCCTTGGCGAGGCGCGAGAAGCTGCGCGCAGTCTCGGTCCGCATCCGCGTGGTCGCATCGCCCAAGGCGCAGAGCACGCCGGGAGAGACGGGCGAGATGGCGGGCCAGCTGCCCATCAGGCGGGCAACCGCGTTCACATGCAGCGGGCCAGCGCCGCCGAAGCCCATCAGCGCGAATTCGCGCGGGTCGTAGCCCTGCTGGACGGAAATCATCCGCAGCGCGCCGAACATGTTCTCGTTGACGATATCGATGATCCCGCGCGCCGCTTCCATCAGCGTCACACCAAGCGCGTCGGCGATGGTCTGCACCGCCGCCTTTGCGCCTTCACGGTCAAGCTTGAAGCTGCCGCCGAGGAGATCTTCGGGCAAGTAGCCCAGCACGACGTTGGCGTCGGTCACGGTCGGCAGCGTGCCGCCCTTGTTATAAGCGACCGGCCCCGGCACCGCGCCCGCGCTCTCCGGCCCGACACGAAGCGCGCCGGTCAACTGCGGCACGTGGGCAATCGAGCCGCCGCCCGCGCCCACCGTCTTCACGTCGAGCGCCGAAGCGCGCACCGAAAGGTGGCCGACTTCGGTGGTGCGCTGGCGGCGCGGTTCGAGACCTTGAATGAGTGCCACATCGGTCGAAGTGCCGCCCACGTCGAGCGTCAGGATATTCTCAAAGCCCGCGTTCTTCGCCACCCACAGCGCACCCGTCACCCCGCCTGCGGGACCGGACATGAGGATGTTGACCGGATGCTCTTCTGCTTTCTGGCTGGACATCAAACCGCCGTCCGAGCGCAGCAGCGACAGACGGCCCTTGAAGCCCTCGGCCGTCAAGCGGTCGCGCAGGTTCGAGACGTATTTGCTCACCACCGGACGCACCGCCGCATTGGCAACGGTCGAGAGCGTGCGTTCATATTCCTGCATCTCGGGCAGGACTTCGTGGGAGAGCGAGACGGGGATACCGGGCAGTTCTTCCGCCGCGATTTCGCCGATCCGGGCCTCGTGCGCGCCGTTGAGATAGGCGTTCATCAGGCTGACGGTCAGCGCCTCGATCCCGTCCGCCTTAAGCTTGCGCAGCGCCGCGCGCACTGCGTCTTCGTCGAGCGGGGCGACCTCGCGGCCCTGGGCATCCATCCGGCCCGGCACTTCGACGGTGTGCTCCAATCGCGCGAGCGGCTGCGGCTTGGGCCATACGATCCACGCGGCAAGGCCGCCGGGAACGAAGCTGCGTGCGATCTGCATGATGTCACGATAGCCCTGCGTCGTGACAAGACCGACCCGCGCACCCTTGCCTTCCAGCACGGCATTGGTCGCGACCGTGGTGCCATGCAGGAAGTAGGTGATGTCGGCGGCGGTGATGCCCGCCTGCGCCATGATCGCTTTGACCCCGTTGAGGATGCCTTCGGAGCTGTCATGCGGGGTCGACGGGGTCTTGTTCCGCCAGAATGCCCCGCTCGCTTCGTCGAACAGCAGCAGGTCGGTAAACGTCCCGCCCACATCAACGCCCAACCTGTAAGTCATGCCCTGTCCTTCTTCTATGCTGCGCGCGCGACGGCCGAGGGCAATTCGCGCCCCAACTCGCCCGCAAACCACTTGTTCGCGGCAATCGCCGCTTCGAGATCAATGCCCGTGTCCACCCCTGAACGCGCCATCATGTAGATGAGGTCCTCGGTCGCGATATTGCCGGTCGCGCGCGGAGCGAAGGGGCAGCCGCCGAGGCCGCCCAAGGAGGCGTCGAACACTTGCACGCCGGCCTTGTAAGCCTCCCACGCATTGGCGATGCCAGTGCCTCGGGTGTTGTGAAAATGGGCGCGCATCGGGATTGTGCCGCCAAGCAGCTGCCCGAGCTTGCCGAACAATTCGCCTGCTTCCCATGGCGTGCCGACGCCGATGGTGTCGGCGAGCGCGATTTCTTCAGGCGCTTCGATCGCCAGTTCTTCGGCAATGGCCAGCACGGTCGAGTGCTTGACCTCCCCTTCGAACGGGCAACCGAAAGCGGCGCTGATGGTGACCTGCGCGCGGATCCCTTCGGCGCGGGCGAAGCGCAGCATGTCGCGGGTCTCGGCGAGGCCTTCGGCAATCGTCTGGCCCTGGTTCTTCTGGCCGAAAGTGTCGCTGGCGACGATCACGCAGCCCACCTGATCGACCCCGCGCGCACCGTTCTCTCGCGTGGCAAGCGCGCGCATCACGCCGCGCTTGTTGAGGACCAGGCCGATATAGGTGCAATCCTTGCGGTCTGGCAGGCCGGCGATCACGGCTTCGGCGTCTGCCATCTGCGGCACGCGCACCGGATGGACGAAGCTGGCGACTTCAAGCCGCCGGGCGCCGTAGCCGATCATGCGATCGATCAGCGCCAGCTTCACCTCGGTCGAAATGATGTCGGGTTCGTTCTGCAGCCCGTCGCGCGGGCCAACCTCGACCAGTTCGATGTGAGCGCCTGACATTGTGAATCGCCTGTTGCTGGTGCGGGAGCTTGAGACGGTCAATTGCGCACTTTGTATACAATTGCAATCACCGATCAGGGTGTCAATTATCGCGGAACTCTGCGCGGCACATGCGCGTTGTTACGGCTCCTGATCGCTCGCAGCGGGACCGACCGCCTTGGCAAATGTGTGGAACGCGCGCCGCAGGTGACTGCCCATAACGGCTCGGGCCCAGTCGGGATCGCGGGCAGCAAAAGACGCGATCAATTCGTCGTGATCGCGCGCCGATTGCCGCAGATCATCGGGAGAATAGGTGCGGGCAGTGCGCAGCACCACAGGAGCTTCAACCAGCTTGGCCAGCATCTGCCCGAGCCGGGGCGAATGGGCGGCGTCGACGATAACTTCGTGGAAGCCGCGATTTGCTTCGAGGAAGCGCGCGACATCGGGTGCTGGCAATTCGATCGCGTCCTTCAGAGTGCGGTTGATCGCTTCCAGCGCCGCAATCTGCGCTCGGTTGATCCGCTGTGCGGCGCGCTCGGCGGCATGGCATTCGAGCATCTGCCTGAGTGCGAACATCTCCTCGATATCGTCGCGGCTCCAGTCAGCCACGAACAACCGCTTGGTATCGCTGCGCACAAGCAGCAATTCATCCTCCAGCCGCCTCACCGCCTCGCGCACCGGCGTGCGGCTGACGCCAGCGATCTGCGCCAGCTGGTCTTCGGTGAGCTGCTCACCTGCCCGCGCGGCACCACTCAGCACATGGGCGCGAATCTTGGCGTAGGCCTGCTCTGACGCGCGGCTCATGGGGCAAGCACGGGGCGGGCGGGGGAGGGGGGTGATGCGGTCATGCTGTTCCTTTGTGTGATCAGCCGCTTCGTCCCGCAAGCCTGTGCGGCGACAAAAACACACCGCCAAAGCCCTTGTTGGCACTTTTGGGATTAGTGCTTGACGGGCGCGTTTTGTATACAATAACGCGAGGACCAATGGCAACAGGGGTGGATGCCGTGCAGCGTATCAAGGTTATCGTACCGATCGCGATGGATGAAGCAGGGGTTGCTGGCCGTGCCCAGCAATTGCCCGAGGGCTTCGTGCGTCCCGGTTTCGCCCCGACATTCGAGGCCGTGCGCTGGGGCGCGGCGCTGGGCGATTCGTATCACGACACGCTGCTGATGGACTGGACGGTGTTCCAGGCCGGTGTGACCGCAGAGGAAGAAGGCTATGCCGGCGTTCTGATCGACACGGTCAGCGACTCCGGCCTGTGGCCGCTGCGATCGGTGCTGAACATCCCCGTCGTCGGCCCGGGCGAGGCGAGTTTCGCCGCCGCGATGATGCTCGGCAAGAAGTTCTCGGTCATCACCATGTGGCCGCAGTGGTTCCCGCTCTACGACAAGGTTCTGAACCAGCACGGCTGGCAGCATCGCTGCGCCAGCGTGCGTTCGATCAATACCCGCCCTGACGTGACCGAACTGCTCGCGGGCAAGGAGGAGGTCGTGTTTGCCAAGCTCAAGGCAGAGGCGATGCGCGCCATCGAGGAAGATGGCGCCGATGTGATCGTGCTCGGCTCCACCACGATGCACCAGTCCGCAACCTATCTTGCTGGCGAACTTCCGGTGCCGGTGATCAATCCCGGACAGGTTGCCTACAAGCAGCTGGAAACACTGATCGAACTGGGTCTGACCCATTCGAAGAAAGCCTTCCCCGCACCCGAAGTGCCGATGCACGCGAATATCCGAAAGGGCTGGTACTGATGAGCGAATGGCAAGAAGGCGCCGCCGGTCAGGTGCCGCTGCCCTATCCGGTCTATGTCGATATCGTCACGAAGCGGTATTTCGACGGAGTGGACAACAAGCACATGGACAAGGTGCTCGACTGCTTCACCCCCGATGCGATCCTCACCGAAGTGACCAGCAACACCGTCCATCAGGGGCGCGAGGCGATCCGGGCGATGTTCGTGAAGCTGTTCGCCGATTTCGAGAGCATCTGGCACGGCAATTTCGTCCATACGGCGGACCCGGAAACCAACGCGATCTGCTCGCAGTTTACCGTGCTCATCACCCCCAATGGCGGTGAGGAATTGCGGTATGAAAACTGCAACCGCTTCTACCTCAAGGACCGGTTGTTCCACCGCGTCTATGTCTACATGTCGGGTGACAACCTGCTCAAGGAAGGGGACGCCTGATGCAGTACGAACCCACTCTGTCGCGTGCTGACCTCATCGATTTTGCGCTGAACAAGTATTTCGCGCGCGTCGATGCCAAGGACATGGAGGGCGCGCTGGCGTGCTTCCACGACACCGCCCTGTTCTGCGTACAGACCGCCTTTACCCGCCACGCCGGCAAGGCCGAAATCCGCCGCATGTTCGAGGATTTCTTCGGCGCTTACGAAACCATCATCCACCGCGATTTCACCTGCACTGTGGACGAGGCCAACGGGCGGATCACCGCCTGCTTCACCGCCGAATTGCATGATGCAGATGGCAAGGTGACATTGCTGGAGAACACCAATTTCTGGCGTCTGCGCCCCGGCGAAGACGGCCCCAAGTTCCAGGAAGTCTATGTCTACATGAGCGGGGCCAACGTCCTCGTCTGATCGTTTTTTATCCTTTCAATCCCTCTCGATCCCTCTTCAGGAGAGCCGCACTATGAATGTCCGTTTGGTTCTTGCCTCTGGCGCGGCTCTTGGCGCCATCGCCTTTGCCTCGCCCGTTTTTGCGCAAAGTTCGCCCGCCACTGAACCCGTCGCCGAGGAGGAGGGCGGGATCGTCGTCACCGCCCGCCGTCAGTCGGAAAGCGTTGCCGATGTGCCTGCCGCAATCACCGTCTTCGGCGCGGAGACACTCGCCAAGACGGGCGTGCAACGCGCGGATGATTTCATCCAGCTTACTCCTGGTGTGACCATCGTCACCGGCACCGCCGAAGCGGGCGACACCCAGATCAACATCCGCGGCATCAACGGCGCGCGCGACGCGGAAAGTTCGGTCGCGCTGGTGGTTGACGGCATCCTCAAGACCAACACCGCGCAGCTCAACCAGAACCAGGGCACCTTGCGTCAGGTTGAAATCCTGAAGGGCCCGCAAGGCGCGCTTTATGGCCGCAACGCGGCCGCCGGCGCGATCGTGCTCCAGACTCTGAAGCCCGGCGATGCGCTGGAAGGCGGGATGCTGGTGCGCGCGGCGCAGGACAACACCTACCTCGCCAACGGCTTCATCTCGACCCCGATCGGCGAGACGGCGGGCCTCGTGCTGTCGGCCAATTATTCGACCACCGACGGCTTCTTCCGCAACCGCTTCCTCGGCAATTCCAAGACCATCGACGATCAGGAAGTGTTCGGGATCGACGGGCGTTTCGTCGCGGAGCTTGGCCCTAACACCGAGCTTGACGTGAAGGCCCGCTATGCCGACCTGCGCGGCGCGTCGATCAACTTCAACGCCAGCTTCCACCTGCCCAATTTCGCGGCGGTGAACCCGGCCTTCTTCGAGGATGTGAACGAACATCCCTTCGGCTTCTATTCGAACATCCGCCCCACCAACGATCAGGTGACCTTCGAAACCTCGGCCAAGATCGAGCATGAATTCGAAAGCACCACCCTGACCGCATGGGTGCTTTACAGCGATGTCGATCAATCGCTCGTTGCAGACAGCACCTCGGCCGACTTTGCGCGCTTCACCTTCCCCGGCGCTACGCCGGCTTCGGTGGCGGCGTCGAATTCCTGCTTTGCCAGCACAGCGGCGCTGACCGGCTTCCCGCTGAACCAGCCGACCTTCATCGGCAACAACCCGGTGCCGTTCATCTTCGATCCGGCCAATGGTTCGACCTTTGGCCCCTACAGCCCGACGACGTGTGACGGCACCCAGTTCCAAATTCGCCAGCAGGAAGACATCAGCGGCGAAATCCGACTGGCCTCGAACGGGGACGGACCGATCAACTGGCAGGTCGGCGCCTATTACCTGCACATCGACCGCCAAGTGGGCGTCAGCCTCGGCGCCGATCTGGGGCAGGGGGTGATCCGCCAGCTCTATAACGCGCCGGGGACCACCAACCCGACCACGCAGCTCTATCACGATGCCTTCAAGACCGATGTCTATGCGGTGTTCGCCGCCATCGACGGCGATGTGACGGAGCGTTTCAACGTGAGCGTGGCAGGCCGTTACGACATCGAGGACCGTCAGGTCCGCAGCCTTGTTCCGGCGGTGCGCGATCCGATTACGGGCGGGCCGATCAACCCCGGCCAGGCGATTGTGGGCGGCAATGTCCAGCCGCTCGGGCCGCAGTCGGCCACCTTCAAGCAGTTCCAGCCCAAGATCTCGCTGCGTTACGAAGTGTCGGACGACATTAACCTTTATGGCAACTGGGGGATCGGCTTCAAATCGGGCGGGTTCAACAACCAGGGCTCGGCCGCGATCGTCGATCAGGCGTTCAACCAGTTCATCGGCACCAATGTCGATATCGACGACCAGTACCGCAAGGAAGTCTCCAGCGCGTTCGAAGCGGGCGTGAAGGGCGACTTGCTTGACGGTGCGGTGACCTTCGACCTTGCGGGTTATTACACCAAGGTCGAGGATATGCAGTTCTTCGAATTCTTCGTCGGCGGCTTCGGCCTGCTGCGCGTGGTTTCGAACATTGACGAGGTCGAACTGTATGGTGCCGAACTCAACCTGACGGCGGAAATCCTTGATGGCTGGACGGTGTTCGGTTCGGCCAACGTGACTGAAAGCGAGATCAAGGAAAATGCCTCGCGCCCGGTGACTGTCGGCAACAAGTCGCCCTATACCGCCGATTACACGCTGAATTTCGGCACCCAGCTTGATCTGCCGGTGTCGGACACGATCGATTTCGTCACCCGCGCGGACTACCGCATCACCGGGCCGACGTGGTTCCACACGCTGCAGGACGATACCAACCCGACGCTGTTCAGCGGGCTGCTGCCGGGTTCGGCGCTGGCTCTGCCGGCCTTCGTTGGCGATGCGGACTACTCGGTCTCGCAGCGTGACGCCTTCGGGGTGTTCGACCTGCGTGTCGGGCTGGACAGCGAGCGCTGGTCAATCACCGCCTTTGCCGAAAACCTGTTCAACGAGAAGTATCTGAACGAGGTCATCACCGCAGTCGAATTCGGCGGATCGTTCATCTCGCCGGGTGCGCGCCAGCGCTTCGGGGTGGAGTTCGGCTACAAGTTCTGATTTCCGCGCCCTTCGGGTGTCGCTGAGCGGAGACAGAAAAAAGGCGCGCGGGGGTCCCTTACCCCCGCGCGCTTTGCTTTTGGGATGGGGATAGCGTCAGGGCGCGGGCGCGCTCCACCACGACAGGGTCTGGTTGTCATGCGCTGAAGTCCAAACCCCCTTCGGGGTCCAGCGCAGAGCGCCGCTGCCAACTGACGGCCCCATGCGGGCGCGGATGGCGAGGGTTGCCGGATCGATCACCACCATCGTCTGGTCATCGGTCGTGCGCAGCCACACCGCGCCGCCATTGGCATCGATATCGCCCCATTTCAGGTTGTCGCCCACCTTGGTGCGGCCCGCGACCTTAAGGCTCGCCGGATCGACCTTGGCGACCGTGCCGTCACCCTGCTCCTGGACCCACACCGCGCCTTCGCCCGCGGCGAGGAAGCCCGGCGTATCGCCCAGCGCGGCCGATCCGGTCACGGCATTGGTGGCAGGATCGATCCGCTCCAGCACCTTGCCCTCGCTCGACACCGCCCAGACCGCGTCGAAGCCATAGGCGAGATACCAGGTTTCAGGCGTGACAGGGACGGTCGCGACAATCGCGTTGGTCGCGGGATCGATACGCGCGACCTTGCCTGCCGCATCGCTCGGCACCCAGACCGAGCCTGCGCCCGCGATCACATTCGTCTCGCCCTTGGGATTGGCGAGGCCGGTGGCGATCTTGGCTTCGACCGCGGCGGTCTTGAGGTTGATGCGCCACACTTCGCCGCCCTTGCAATTGGCGACCCAAAGCGAGCCTGCGGCAATCGCCATCGTGCCGCAGGGGCGCGGCACCGGCGTGCTGGCGAGCTTGCCAGCGGGCGACCATTGTTCGACCCGTCCGTCATTCGTCACCCACACCGTATCGCCATCCACCGCAAGGAAATCGGCAAAGCCCGGCACTTTCAGCGCGTTCTCAGTGAGATCCGGCGCGGGGCCGGTCGGGGCCGTGGGAGGCTCACTTTCATCAGCGCAGGCCGTGGCGGCGAGCGCAGCGGCAATGGCGAGGACGAGCGGACGGGCAACGGCTTTGCGGATCATGCGTGTGGCCTCCATGCGAGGGCAGGGGGAGAGACGAGCACGCCCGGCGGGCGCATTTCCTGCCATCCTGATGCCAGATTTGCCCATATTACTTTTGCAATCAATCGTAATAATTCCCCATAGACAAACCTCGGATTTGGGCGGATGCTGCGACTGCGAAAGGACCCGAATCATGCTCCAACTGCTTCGCCGCGCGGCCCGTTTCCTCATCATCGCCTGCGCGCTTGCGGTGGCGGCCTGTTCGGGCAGCGAGGACGAGGCTGCTGCCCCCCGCACCGAATTCAACATCGGCTGGTCGATCTACGCAGGCTGGATGCCCTGGCCCTATGCCGAGCAGGCCGGGATCGTGAAGAAGTGGGGCGACAAATACGGGATCACGATCAAGTTTGTGCAGGTCAACGACTACATCGAGAGCGTGAACCAGTACACCGCAGGCAAGCTCGACGGGGTGACGGTCGCCAATATGGACGCGCTGACCATCCCGGCGGCTGGCGGCAAGGATACCAGCGCGATCATCCTCGGCGACTATTCCAACGGCAATGATGCGGTGCTGCTGAAGGGCGCTGACAGCGTGGCCGGGATCAACGGGCGGCAGGTCTATCTCGCCGAGCTTTCCGTGTCCCACTACCTGCTCGCCCGCGCGCTGGAGAAAAACGGCTTCAAGCTGACCGACGTGAAGACGGTCAACACCTCCGACGCCGATATCGCTGCCGCCTTTGCTGCCCCCGATGTGACTGCCGCCGTGGCCTGGAACCCTCAGGTGACCACCATGAAGGGCGTTGCGGGGACCAAGGCCGTGTTCACTTCGGCCGATATTCCGGGCGAAATTCTCGACCTGATGGTGGTCGATACCAAGATGCTGGCCGCCAACCCCAACCTTGGCAAGGCGCTGGCGGGCATCTGGTACGAGACAATGGCGCTGATGGCGAAACAGGACGCCGAGGGCGCGGCAGCGCGGGCCGCCATGGCCAAGCTGGCGGGAACCGATGCAGCGGCCTTCGAAGGCCAGCTTGCCACGACATTCCTCTATGCCGATCCCAAGGCGGCGCTGGCGGCGATGGCCTCACCCGATCTCGTTACCACCATGACCCGGGTGCGCGACTTCAGCTTTGCCCAAGGCCTGTTCGGTCAGGGCGCAGCGTCCGCCGATGCGGTCGGCATGAGCTTTCCGGGCGGAAAGACGCTGGGCGACGTGAACGCGATCACCTTGCGCTTCGATCCCACCTTCATGCAACTCGCTGCCGACGGGAAGCTTTAGCACCATGCGCTGGGTGACAGCCCAGCCGGGGCGCGGCCGGGCGCTTTTGCTGGGTGCGCTGCCACTGGCGGTGCTGGCGATCGGCTACGTCATCGCCGCCGCCGCGCGCCATGCGGACAATCCGGCGGACAAGATCCTCCCGCTGCCCGGCGCAATGGCCGCTGCGATGGCGGGCCTGCTGTTCGAACCCGATCCGCTGTCAGGCCAATATCTGTTCTGGGCCGACACCCTCGCCAGCCTTTGGCGGCTGGGTTTGGGTCTGGGGATCGCCACAATATCGACGCTGCTGGTGGGCCTTGTTCTGGGCGCCTTGCCTCCGGTCAGAGCCACGCTCGGCCCGCTCGTGACTGCGATAGCCGTGATCCCGCCCATCGCTCTCCTGCCCATCCTGTTTATCGTCTTTGGATTGGGCGAGACGGCCAAGGTGGCGCTGATCGTGATCGGGGTCGCGCCGTTCATGATCCGCGACGTCGCCGGACATATCGCCGCCTTGCCCCGCGAGCAGGTGATCAAGGCGCTTACGCTGGGTGCGAATTCCTGGGGGATCATGCTGCGCGTCGCCTTGCCGCAAGCCATGCCGCGCCTGATCGCGGCGCTGCGCCTGTCGCTTGGCCCCGCGTGGGTGTTCCTGATCTCTGCGGAAGCGATCGCGGCGGATGTGGGGCTGGGCTATCGCATCTTCCTCGTCCGCCGCTACCTCGCGATGGATGTGATCCTGCCTTATGTCGCATGGATCGCGGTGCTGGCGGTGGTGATGGACTTTGCCCTGTCACGCGGCAGCCGCCGGTTGTTCGGCTGGGCGCACGGGGCGGCGCATTGATGGCGATGCTGAGCCTCAAGAACGTCTGGGTCGAATATGGCGAGAAGGTCGTGCTCGAGCGGATTTCGCTCGATATTGCCGAAGGTAGCTTCGTCTCGATCATCGGGCCGTCGGGCGCGGGCAAAAGCAGCCTGCTGCGGGTGATCCTGGGGCAGGAGCAGCCGACGCGGGGGCGGATCACTCTGGATGGTGCAGCTCTACCGGGCGAATGTGGGCCGGATCGCGGGGTCGTGTTCCAGCGCTATTCGGTCTTTCCGCATCTGACGGTTCTGGGCAACACCCTGCTGGGGCTGGAATTTTCTGCCTCGCCCTTCACCGCACGCCTGTTCGGGGCGAAACGCCGCGCGGCTGTGGCTGAGGCGGAAGCGATGCTGGAATCCGTTGGTCTGGCTGACGCGCGGGGCCTCTACCCGGCGCAGATGTCGGGCGGGATGCAACAGCGCCTCGCCATTGCGCAGGCCCTTATCAAGCGGCCGCGCATCCTGCTGCTCGATGAGCCATTCGGCGCGCTCGACCCCGGGATCCGCGCCGATATGCACGTGCTTATCACCCGCTTGTGGCGCGAGCACGGGCTCACGATCATCATGGTGACCCACGATATCAAGGAGGCGTTCTCACTGGGGACGCGGGTGCTGACGCTCGACAAGCGCCGCCACGATCCGCACGCCCCGCAGCGCTACGGCGCAGGGGTGGTCTACGATCTTGAACTGACCCGCAAGCAGGCTGTTGACGCAGCCGCGGAGGAGGCGGACAAGGCGGAAAGTATTACGATTGACACAGTTGGTAATAATTGAAATGATCCTCGCATGACCTCGGCCGAACCCTCCCGCCTCGCGCGCCTGAGCATGAGCCTGCCGGCCGAGCTGTTCCGGCAGCTCGACATGATGGTGGAAGAACGCGGCCTGCCCTCGCGCTCGCAGCTGATCGCCGAACTGATCCGCCATGCGCTGGCCGAGCATGAGGCGCTGACCCGCCCGGACGAGACGCTCGCCGGGACGGTCACCATCGTTTATGCTGGAGGCGGCGGCAGGGTCCGCCAGCAACTGGCTGAAACACAGGTTGATTATCTTAAAGAGGTGATCTCCTCGCAGCACGTGTTCCTCGAAGAGGACCAGTCGCTCGAGGTGCTGCTGGTGCAAGGCCCCGCTGTGCGGCTGAAGCAGCTGTGCGATGCCCTGCGCGCCATCCGCGGGGTGCAGCAGTTGCAGCTGGTCACCACCACCGCGCTGCTCCCGCCGCTGCACGAACAGGATACGCCGCCCGCAACGGAAGCCGCCGAATGAGCGGAACCGCCGATCCGAAGGCTGCCCGTGACCACGCCCGCGCGCAAGGCGGCACACGGGTCGAGACGATGCCGATCCTGCCGCCCGTCGCCGCCGACCTGCCCGACGGCGTGGCAGGTGATGACCTGCTCTGGGAAGAAACTCTGGCGCCGGGCGGCTATGCCTCGCGGCGGTTGGCGCGCGGCACGCAGCTGCGGCTGATCGATACGCAAGGCGATGCCTGCGCCAGCCTCAACATCTTCAACGCCGAAATGCCGACCGAGCGGCTGAACGTCGCCGATACGGTCAAGGTCCAGTGGAACGCCTATCTGGGCGCGGACAAGCTGTTGCTGTCTGATATGGGCCGGGTGCTGGCGAGCATCCTCGCGGATGACGCAGGCACGCATGACACTTTCTGCGGCGTCTCAAACGCGGCCGGTAACCTGCGAAAATATGGCGAGGGCCGCAATTCGGGCGCCTATCCCAACGGGCGCGACCGGTTGATCCTTGGCGCGGCCAAGCACGGGCTGACCCGCCGCGATGTCCACCCTTGCGTCAACCTGTTCAAGGGCACCAGAATCGAGACCGACGGCACGATCACGCCGATCATCGGTCCCTTTGCAGCGGGGCGCGAAGTGCTGATCCGCGCCGAGATGGATGTCATCATCGTCATTGCCAATTGCCCCCATGTGATGGACCCGCGCGAGGAATGGAACAGCACTCCGCTGCGCATCACCGCATGGCGCGGGGCGATCACTCCCGAACAAGACCCGGTGCGCATTGCCACCCCAGAAGGGCAGCGCGCCTTCCTCAACACCGAGGACTACTACCGCCGATAACCCGCTCTAACGCCAAGGCATAATATGACCAGCGACCCGGCCCTCTCCGGCCTTTCCGGCTCCATCATCCACGACGAAATCGTGCCAGCGCGCGCGCCGTGGCTGCACCATGTCGCCGCTGGCGAAGTGCTGCGGATCGTCGATGTCGAGGGCAATCAGGCGGTCGATTTCCTGATCTATGCCGCCGCCGACGATGCCGAGCGCTATTCGGCGCAGGATACGGTCGCGGCGCAGGGCAACCTGTTCCTGCGCACCGGCTCTGTGCTGCTGTCGAACGAGGGCCGCCCGCTCATGACCATCGCCGCCAGTGCGGTCGAATATCACGACACCATCGGCGGTGCTTGCTCGTGCGAATCCAATACCCTGCGCTACGGCCATCACACCAAATCGCAGCATGCCTGCGTCGACAATTTTCTTGAAGCGAACCTCACACAGGGGCGCGGCAAGCGCGACGTTGTCTCGAACATCAACTTCTTCATGAACGTCCCGGTCGAAGAAGACGGGACGCTTGGCATCGTCGATGGCATCTCCGCGCCCGGCCTGACCGTCGATCTGCGCGCCGAGATGGACGTGATCGTGGTCGTCTCCAACTGTCCGCAGATCAACAATCCCTGCAACGGCTTCAACCCGACGCCGGTGCGCATGATCGTCGCCCAAAGCGCCAACCCGTGAGTTTCGATACCGTCCTGATCGCCAACCGGGGCGCGATCGCCACGCGGATCATCCGCACCTGCAAGGCGATGGGTCTGCGGTCGGTGGCGGTCTATTCCGATGCTGACGCAGGCTCGCTCCATGTCAGCGCGGCGGATGAAGCCGTGTGCATCGGGCCGGGGCCAGCGGCGCAGAGTTATCTGAACGTCGAAGCCATTCTGGCGGCGGCCAAGGCGACAGGCGCAGGGGCTATCCATCCGGGCTATGGTTTCCTCGCCGAAAACGCCGACTTTGCCGAGGCCTGCGCGGCGGCCGGGATCGCTTTCATCGGGCCGACACCGGACAATATCCGCACCTTTGGCCTCAAGCATTCCGCGCGTGCTCTGGCCGAAGCGCACGGCCTCCCGCTTGCGCCCGGCACCGGCCTGCTGACCGGCGAGGACGAAGCTGCCGAGGCTGCGACGCGGATCGGCTATCCGGTGATCCTCAAGGCGACTGCCGGTGGCGGCGGCATCGGGATGCGGATATGCGAGAACGAGGCCGCGGTGCGCGAAGGCCTTGCCACAGTGGTCCGCCAGGGCGAGGCGAGTTTCGGCGACGCGGGCGTATTCCTCGAACGCTATGTCGCCCGCGCGCGGCATATCGAGGTGCAGATCTTCGGCGACGGGCAGGGCCGCGTCATGGCTTTGGGCGAGCGCGATTGTTCGCTCCAGCGCCGCAACCAGAAGGTCGTGGAGGAGGCACCCGCGCCGTGCCTTTCCGCCGAGAAACGCGCTGAACTGATCTCAGCCGCCGTCAGGCTGGGCGAGGCGGCGGGGTATCTGTCGGCTGGTACGGTCGAGTTCCTGTACGATGCGCAGCGCGATGATTTCTTCTTCCTCGAAATGAACACCCGGCTTCAGGTCGAACACGGCGTCACCGAGGAGGTGATGGGGATCGATCTGGTCGAATGGATGATCCGCGGGGCGGCGGACGATTTCGCAATGCTCGATGCCCCCGCGCCGACGCCGCAGGGCCATGCGGTGCAGGTGCGGCTTTATGCCGAAGACCCGGCGATGGATTACCGCCCGACCACCGGCACGCTCGTCAATGTCGCCTTCCCCGACAACATCCGCGCCGAGACATGGGTGATGGCGGGGAGCGAGGTCAGCGCGTTTTACGATCCGATGCTCGCGAAGCTGATCACCCATGCGCCGACCCGCGAAGGCGCGATTGGCGCGATGCAGGCGGCGCTGGAGGCGAGCCGGATCGATGGGATCGAGACCAACCTCAGGTGGCTGCGCCATGTCGTGCGGCATGAGGACTTTGCCAGCGGGGAGGTGTCGACCCGGCTGCTTGATGGCGTGGCCTATGCGCGGCGCGCTGTGCGGGTCATTGCGGGCGGCACAGCAACGTCGGTGCAGGATTGGCCGGGGCGGCTGGGCCTATGGGATGTAGGCGTGCCGCCGAGTGGGCCGATGGATGATCGCAGCTTCCGGCTCGGCAATCTGGTCCTCGGCAACCCGGAAGGGACCGCAGGCCTCGAAGTGACCGCCAGCGGGCCAACCCTGCTGTTCGAAGCGCCAGCGACCATCTGCCTGACCGGCGCGGATTTCGGCGCGAAGCTGGACGGCGTGCCTGCCCCGCGAGGCGTGCCGGTGCCCATTGCCGCCGGGCAGGCGCTGGCGCTGGGCCGGGCGAGCGGCGGGGGGATGCGCGGGTATATCCTGTTTGCAGGCGGGCTAGACGTGGTGCCCTATCTCGGCAGCGCGGCGACCTTCACGCTCGGCCAGTTCGGCGGTCATGCCGCGCGCGGCTTGGTGGCGGGCGATGTGCTGCATCTCGGCGGCGCTGCGACGGGCCAGGGCGCCCCCGCGCCGCTGCCTGCGGTCAGCCGGACATGGGAACTGCGCGTCCTCTACGGCCCGCACGGCGCGCCCGATTTCTTCATGCCGGACGATATCGCCCGCTTCCTCGCAGCCGAGTGGCAGGTGCATTACAACTCCAACCGCACCGGCGTGCGCCTTGTCGGCCCCAAGCCCGAATGGGCGCGGCGTGATGGGGGCGAGGCGGGGTTGCATCCGTCGAACATCCACGACAATCCCTATGCGATCGGCGCGGTCGATTTCACCGGCGATATGCCGATCATCCTCGGCCCCGACGGGCCATCGCTGGGCGGGTTCGTCTGCCCCTTCACCGTGATTGCTGCCGACCGCTGGATGATCGGCCAGCTTGCCCCCGATGACCGGCTGCGCTTCGTGCCAGTCACCATCGCCGACGCCATGGCGGCCAACGCCGCCCCGCTCGCCGAGCCGCCCGCGCCGTTGCCCGCACACAGCATCGCCGACCTCTCGCCGATCCTCGCGACGATCCCGGCACAGGGGCAGCGGCCAAAAACAACCTATCGCCAGCAGGGCGACCGCAACATCCTTGTCGAATATGGCGACATCGTGCTCGATATCGAGCTACGCATCCGCATCCATGCGCTGATGCAGGCGCTGGAGGGACAAGCGCTGCCTGGCGTGATCGACATCACACCGGGCATCCGGTCGCTGCAATTGCACTTCGACGGCACCACGCTCGATCAGCCCCGCGCGCTTGCTGCGCTGATGGCCGCTGAGGAAGCGATGGGCGAGCTTGCGGACTTCGAGGCTCCCTCCCGCATCGTCCACCTGCCCCTGAGCTGGCGCGATCCGGCAATCGAGCAGACCATCCAGAAATATATCGGCACCGTCCGCGATGACGCGCCGTGGTGTCCTGACAATATCGAGTTCATCCGCCGCATCAACGGCCTCGCGGATGGCAAGGCAGTGGAAGATCTGATCTTCGATGCCAGCTATCTCGTGCTCGGCCTTGGCGATGTGTATCTCGGCGCGCCGGTTGCGACCCCGGTCGATCCGCGCCACCGGCTCGTCACCACCAAATACAACCCCGCGCGCACCTGGACCCCGCCCAATGTGGTCGGGATCGGCGGGGCCTATATGTGCATCTATGGCATGGAGGGGCCGGGCGGCTACCAGCTGTTCGGGCGCACCATTCAGGTGTGGAACACGCACCGCCAGACCGATGCTTTCGTCGGCGGCAAGCCGTGGCTGCTGCGCTTTTTCGACCAGATCCGCTTCTTCCCTGTCTCGGCTGACGAACTGACCGAATGGCGCCGGGATTTCCCCCATGGCCGCCGGTCAATCCGCGTGGAGGAGACCACCTTCCGCCTCGCCGATTATCGCGCCTTCCTCGCCAATAACGCCGCCAGCATCGCCGCATTCGAGGCGACCCGCCAAGCCGCCTTCGACGCCGAGCGCGCCGCATGGCAGGCATCGGGCGAGTTCGACCGGGTGAGCGATCTGCTCGACGGCGATGCGGGTGCGGGCGAGGCGGCGGCGATCGAAGTGCCGGAAGGCGCAGATCTGATCGAAGCGCCCTTCGGCGGGAGCGTGTGGAAGCTGCTGGTCGCCCCGGGCGATGTCGTGAGCGAAGGCGATGTGATCGCGGTCATCGAGGCGATGAAGATGGAATGTCCCTTCGAAGCTCCCGCCAGCGGCACGGTGGAGGCGGTCTACATCGCGGAGAGCCAGTCGCTTGCGCCGGGAGCGCCGATGCTGGCGCTGAGGAAGACGCCATGAGCCGCCTGAGCGCCACCGCCATAGCCGCAAGCGTCACCGGCGGTGCGACCAGCGCGCTGGCGGTGATCGAGGATACGCTCGTGCGCCTCGCTGCCTATGATGCGCATCAGTCGCAGGTCTGGATCAGCCGCGCTGCGCCCGAGGCTTTGCGCGCCGCTGCCCGCGCTATCGACGCGCGCGTGGCCGCAGGCGAGCATCTGCCTCTCGCTGGCGTGCCGTTCGCGGCGAAGGACAATATCGACGTGGCGGGGCTGGAAACCACCGCCGCCTGCCCGGCCTTCGTCTATCAGCCGGAACGCTCCGCCACCGTCATCGAACGGCTCGAAGCGGCAGGCGCGATTTGTGTCGGCAAGACCAATCTCGACCAGTTTGCGACTGGCCTCGTCGGCACGCGCAGCCCCTATGGCATCCCGCGCAACGCCTATAACCGCGACTATGTCAGCGGCGGATCGAGTTCGGGCAGCGCGATTGCCGTGGCGGCAGGGCTGGTGGCTTTTGCGCTCGGCACAGATACGGCAGGATCGGGGCGCGTGCCTGCGGCGTTCAACCACCTTGTCGGGTTGAAGCCCACCAAAGGCCGCTGGAGCACGCGCGGGCTGGTGCCGGCTTGCCGGACACTCGATTGCATCACGGTGTTCACCGATGCGCTGGCCGATGCGCAGGCCGTCGACGCAGTGCTGGCCGGGTTCGATGTCGAGGACGCCTTCTCGCGGCCACTTGCCAATGTCGCGATTACGGGGCGTCGCATCGGCGTGCCGCGCCGTGACCAGCGGGTGTTCTTCGGCGATACTCAGGCCGAATTCCTCTACGACCGCGCGCTGGCCGTGCTGGCGCGGGACAGCGCCATCGTCGAGATCGACATTGCCCCGCTGCTGGAGGCTGCCCGCCTGCTTTACGGCGGGCCCTGGGTGGCTGAACGCACCGCCGCCGTGGCGGGATTGCTGGAGACGAACCCGCTTGCCATCGACCCGGTCGTGCGCGAGGTGATCGCGCCGGGCGCTGGCATGATGGCCACCGATCTGTGGAACGGCATCTACCGCCTCGCCGAATTGCAGCGCCATGCTGAAGCGATGTGGGGCGAGGTCGATGCGCTGGCCTTCCCCACCACCGGCACCACCTACCGCGTGGCCGAACTGCTCGAAGCCCCGGTGGCGCTCAACAGCAATCTCGGGCTCTACACCAACTTCGTGAACCTGCTGGATATGGCCGCACTGGCCGTTCCTGCGGGAGCGCGGGAGAATGGCACGGGCTTCGGGATCACGCTGATCGGGCCTGCACACAGCGACCGTGCGCTGATCGGGATTGCCGAGACTTATTGGGCAGCGGCCAACCTTCCGCCCCCGCCACCGCTTGATCTGGGAGATCGTATGGACACCGTCAAACTCGCCGTCGTCGGCGCGCATCTTGAAGGCATGCCGCTGCATTGGCAGCTGACGTCGCGCGGGGCCACTTTTGTGGGCGCCTTCACCACCGCGCCGAATTACCGGCTGTATGCCATGGCCGATACCGTGCCCCCCAAGCCCGCGCTGGTGCATAGCGAGGATGGGGCCCCCATCGCTCTGGAGGTTTACGAGCTCGACATGGCAAGCTTCGGCAGCTTTGTGACCGAGGTTCCCCCGCCGCTCGCGATCGGCACGGTGACGCTGGCCGATGGCAGCAGCGTCAAGGGCTTCGTTGCTGAACCGCGTGCGCTGACGGGGGCAGAGGATATCACCCACCTTGGCGGCTGGCGCGCCTATATCGCATCGCGGTAATCAGGTGGCGGGGCGGTTTCTCGACTGGCTGAAGCGGGACGCGGCGGGGGAACCGCTGTCAGATGCCGAGGCGCTCGCGCGCCTTATCGCGGCCAAGGACGCTGCCGAAGCCGCCAACGAAGCCAAGACGCGCTTCCTTGCCAGTGTCAGCCACGAGATTCGCTCGCCCCTCAACGCAATCTACGGCTACGCGCAATTGCTCGAACGTAACGAGGGCAAGGATGCGGTCAGCGCCGCCCGCGTCATCCGCCGCAGTGCCGAGCATCTGTCGCATCTGGTCGAGGGATTGCTCGACATCGCGCAGGTCGAAGGTGGAGCGCTGACGCTAACCCGCGAGGCGATCCGTTTTCCTGAATTTCTGACCCAGCTGATCGACATGCTGCAGTTGCAGGCACAGGCGAAGGGCATTGAACTGGTGCTCGATCATGGCCCGGGTCTGCCCGAATTCGTCCACGCCGATCCCAAGCGGTTGCGGCAGGTGCTGATCAATCTCGTCACCAATGCGATCAAGTTCACCGATGAAGGCTCGGTCACTCTCAAGGTCGAATATCGCAACCAGCTGGCGACTTTCAGCGTGATCGACACCGGCATCGGCATCGCGCCGGAAGATGCGCAGCGCATCTTTGCGCCGTTCGAGCGGGTTGGCGGACTGGCGGCGGAGCGGCCCGGCATCGGGCTGGGGCTGGCGATCACGCAGGCGCTGGTCCACATCATGGGCGGTGATCTCAGGGTGGAGAGCACACCCGGCGAAGGTTCGCGTTTCATTGTCCGCCTTATGCTGTCGCAGCCTCTCAGTCCCCCGACCGATCCCGCGCCCGAGGCTGGTGCGGTGACCGGCTATCTCGGGCGCGAGCGCTGGGTGGTGGTGATCGATGATGACCCGGCGCATCTGGGCATTGTGCGCGGTCTGCTGGAGCCGCTCGGCTTTCAGGTGCGTACGGCCAGCGACGGGGAGAGCGCGCTGGCGCTCACGGCGCAGGTGCAACCCGATCTGGTGCTATGCGATGTGGCGCTGGCGGGGGAGAACGGGTGGGATATTGCCGCGCAACTGCGCCGCCGCCACGGCGCAGCGCTGCGGATCGTGATGCTGTCGGGCGAGGGGCCGCATTCCTCCGCCCCATCCGCCGATGGCCCTGCCAATGATACCTTCGTGATGAAGCCGTTCGAATTTACGGTGCTGCTTGATGTGATAGCCGAGCAATTGGGGCTGGAATGGCTGCGCGCTGCCGGTGCGCCGAGCGCCTTGCCCGAGACAGCCTTGCCGCGCCTTCCTGTCACTGTCGCGCCCGCCGCTGCCGCGCATTGCGCCGAGATCGAGCGGCTGGTGCGGATCGGGCATGTCCGCGCGATCGAAGCCGAGATCGACGCTCTCGAAGCGCTCGCGCCCGAAGCCGCGCCGCTCGCCAATCGGATGCGCCAGACGCTTGACAGTTTCGACCTGAAAGCGCTGGCTGATCTGGCCAAGGGGGGGCAGGCCGATGCGCGCTAAGGATACTATCCTCGTCGTTGACGACAGTCCGGAATCGCTGCGTTTTCTGGTCGATACGCTGGCGGCCGAGGACATGACTGTGCTGATTGCGCGCAGCGGCGAGGCGACGCTGGAACTGCTCGGCGAAGTGCAGCCTGATCTGATCCTGATGGACGCGATCATGCCGGGCATCAGCGGGATCGAGACGACGCAGGCGATCAAGCGCAACAAGGCGACCGCCCATATCCCCGTGATCTTCATGACCGGCCTGACCGATCCCGACCATGTGGTCGCCGCGCTCAGCACGGGCGGGGTCGATTATGTGCGCAAGCCGATCGTGATCGAGGAATTGCTGGCGCGCATGAAGGTGCATCTGGCCAATGCCCGCACGACCTATCGGTCGCGGCTTGCGCTGGGTCTGGCGGGCCGCAGTCTGGTGGCTATCGGCGCAGATGGCGGGGTCGTCTGGAGCACCCCGCAGGCCGAGGCGCTGTTTCTGACCATCGATCCGGCCTGGACAGCCGATCGTGCTGCGCTTCCCGATGCTTTGGCTGCCGCTGGCCTGAGCCTCGCCGCCGCAGAGCCCGCCCAGCCCCCGGCCACCATGCGTGTAGAGGTGCGCGGGCTTGAGATTGACCTTGTCGTGGTCGAGGCCGACCGGCCGGGTGAAACTCTGATCCGCGTCACTGAAGTGCGTGAAGACGGCAAGATCGCAGCGTTGCAGAAGCACAATGGTCTCACCCGCCGCGAAGCCGAAGTGCTGCTCTGGGTTAGCTATGGCAAGACGAACAAGACGATCAGCGAGATTCTTGGTATAAGCCCGCGCACAGTGAACAAGCACCTCGAACAGGTGTTTCGCAAACTGGGGGTCGAAACCCGCGCTGCAGCGACCGCTGTTGCCGTGCGCTGTCTTGCCGATTGATCGCTGACGCATTGAATTAAAACGCGCTTCCACAGGGTCTGCATCTCTCTACGTCATTTGGCCACTTCCTCGGATGGGGGAGGTCGCCATGGGTATTTGGAATGCAACGGACAGCTTAAGGGAGTTCGTCATGGCCGGAGTGCAGGTGGGCAAGCGGATTATCGGGGCTGATGCGCCCGTGATCGTCGGCTGGGAGAACATCGGCCGGGTGCAGGGCGGGCCGGTCAAGCAGTTCGTCTTCACCTATTTCCAGCCCGCGATGCTCTTTGCCGCGATCCTGTTCTGGTATTACGCACCAAACTGGCTCGCTGTCGCATCGACCGCGATTGCGATCCGGCTTGGCTGGATGATCCTGCTGCTGGTGCTCGAATGGGTCAACCCGCGCTACGAAAGCTGGCAGCTGACCTGGAAGGAGTTCGCGACGGACGCCTTTTATGTCGGGCTGGGCATGACCTTCCTGGGGATGGTTGACGCCTATATCGGCGATGGTGCGATCATCAAGGCTGTGCAGGGCGCGTTCGATTGGGACAAGTTCAGCTGGTTCACCGGACTGCCGCTGCTGGTGCAGGCCTTGCTGATCTCGATGATCTTCGACTTTGGCCAGTACTGGATGCACCGCGCGATGCACAACTGGTACCCGCTGTGGCTGACCCACGCTCCGCACCACTATATCACCCAATTGAACATCAACAAGGGCGCGGTCGGCAACCCGATCGAGCTGTTCCTGATCGGCCTCGGCATCGGCGGCTTGTTCGATTTCCTGCCGCGTGCCTTCCTGCTGGCGGGTGCGATCGGGATGACGGTTTCGGTCTATCAGCACATCAACGTGCGCTTCAACACGCCGCGCTGGTGGCGGTTCATCTTCAACACGGTTGAACACCACTCCGTCCATCACTCGCAGGACTACGAAGCGACCCGCAGCAATTATTCCGGCACCTGGATCATCTGGGACCGCATCTTCGGCACTTGCGTCGATGGGGAGGCCGAGGTGCTGGGCATGGAAGGCGGCCGCCGGATGCATATCGGCGAGACAATGATCTTCCCGTTCCGCGAGGGCTGGCGCAGCACCAAGGCCGCGCTGGGCAAGCGCTTCGGACGTGGAAGCACCCCGCAGCTTCAACCGTCGCAGCTGGAACCCGCCGAGTGAGCGGAACATCGGGGAGCATTGCCAGTGATCCATCGGGGCCGTGGGGCGCGGCACCTTCGTCGGAACCTCCGGCTGGCAGCCCGGCCATGAGGCTGCCACTGATCGACCACATATGGCGGGTGCGCGGCGATGTGCCGCTTGACCCTGCCTTGTCGCCCGAGGAAGCCTTTGCCCGGCTCGATCCGTTGCTGCGCACGCCCGGCACCACGCTTGTCGCCGAAGGCAACACGCTGTCCTATTCGAAGCACAATCCTGCCGCGCAGGACAAGCTGGCGACCTTCACCCGCGGCAACCTGCGGATCGAGCGCGTCGGCGCAGGCGCTGTGCTGAGTTTCGACCTGTTCAGCCACGCATTGCTGCTGTGCTTCCTTGCCCCGCTGCTGTTCCTCGGCTTTGCCCAGATGGCGATTGCGATCAATGCGTGGGAAGGCGCCGGTGCCGAAGCGTCCGAAAAGGCTGAAAAGAAGGACGACAAGCCCAAGCCGGTGAAGACACTCAACCCGGTCGACCAGTTCCTTGGCGCGCCTGCACCCGAAGATCCGAACAAGAAAAAGAAGGACGAGAAGAAGGACGAAGGCCGCCATTCGCCTGATGAAGGCTACTTCATGGCCGGTGTCTTTGCGCTGATCTATCTCGTCGGTCGCTGGCTTGAGCCGTGGCTGGTGCGCCGGCGGTTCCGGGCCGCCTTGGCCAACCCGGTGGACGCGGGTTAGGACATCCGCGCGAAATTGGCGACGCCGGGCGCCGGCGTGCGCTGTGACACGGGCTCAGGAGTGGGCATGACGCCTGCCGGGGCGAGCTTGGCCATCGCCGCTGTCACCTCGGCCAATTCCGCCTGCGCCAGCGAATAGAACACCAGCTTGGCATCCTTGCGCGTCGCGACCAGCCCTGCCTTGCGCAGCACGCCGAGCTGCTGCGACAGGCCCGGTTGAACGATCCCCGTTGCCTGTTCCAGCTCACCGACATTGCGCTCACCGCCCGACAGAGTCGTCAGGATCCGCCAGCGCAAGGGATGGGCGAGGGCTTTGAGCCCTTCGATCAGATCATCTTCGGCCATCAACCGCGCCCCGCCTCATCGCGCAGGAACCAGCTGGTGGCATCCTCGGCATCGAACACCTCGTCAAGACTCTGGGTTGGCAGCTTCAGCAGCGGCTCCCCCGGCTTCCAGTTCGCCGGAGCCAGTGCGCCCTTTGCGTCGATGGCCTGAAGCCCGTCGATGATGCGCAACATTTCCGGGACCGAGCGGCCAAGGTTCGCCGGATAGCAGGTCATCGCCCGGATCACGCCCTTGGGGTCGATGAAGAAGGTTGTGCGCACCGCCGCGCTGTCGCTGTCCTGTGCCGAGACCATGCCGAAAGCGCGGGCAATCACCAGCGTCGGGTCTTCAAGGATGGGAAAGCGCACTTCCACGCCGAAGCGGTCGCGGATCATTCTGAGCCAGGCAAAGTGCGAAAACAGGCTGTCGACGGAAAGCGCCATCAGCGCGCAGTCCCGCGCTTCGAAAGCGGCGGCTTCGCGGGCGAGCGCGACGAATTCGGTGGTGCAGACCGGCGTGAAGTCTGCCGGATGCGAGAACAGCACCAGCCAGCGCCCGCGCTGGGCGGACAGCCGCACGGGGCCGACAGTGCTGCGCGCTTCGAAATCTGGGGCGAAATCGCCAATCCGGAGGCCTGCACACGGGGGGAGACTGGGCGTGGTGTTATCCATTCATCGGGTCATAGCACTTGACAGGACGATTGCAATACATATACACAATTTATGAAATTAAATGGAGAGTTGCCATGACTTCCACCGATCCGGTTCTGCAAAGCGCCACCGAGCAGGTTGTGCGCGCCGCTGGCGATGCAGCGCTTCGCCCCGAAATCGCCAGCTTTTTCGATCCGGCCACCTTCACGGTCACCTACGTGGCGCATGATCCCGCTACGCTTGAGGCGGCGATTATCGACTCGGTGCTGGATTTCGATCCCAGTTCCGGGCGCACCGACACAGCTTCGGCCGATGCGGTGATCGCCTATGTCACTTCGAAAAATCTGAAAGTGACTTGGCTGCTGGAGACCCATGCGCACGCTGATCACTTCTCGGCTGCGCCCTATCTTCAGGAAAAGCTCGGCGGGAAAATCGCGATCGGCGCGCAGATCACCACTGTGCAGCAGGTCTTCGGTAAGCTGTTCAACGCCGGAACCGAGTTCGAGCGCGACGGATCGCAATTCGATCACCTTTTCACAGACGGCGATACCTTCGCGATCGGCAGCCTGCCGGTGACGGTGATGCATGTCCCCGGCCACACGCCCGCGTGCATCGCCTATGTCGTGGGCGAGGCGGTGTTCGTCGGCGATACGATGTTCATGCCCGATTACGGCACGGCGCGGGCCGATTTTCCCGGCGGAGACGCGCGCACGCTGTTCCGCTCGCTGCGCCGCATCCTGTCGCTGCCGCCTGCGACCCGGCTGTTCATGTGCCATGACTATCTGCCCAAGGGCCGCACGACCTATGTCTGGGAGACCACTGTCGCTGCCGAGCGTGAGGGCAATATCCACGCGCATGACGGAATCGCCGAGGATGAGTTTGTCGCCATGCGCGAGGCGCGCGATGCGACGCTCGCCATGCCGCGCCTGATCCTGCCCTCGGTCCAGGTGAACATGCGCGCTGGCCACCTGCCGCCGCCGGACGATAATGGCGTTGTCTACCTCAAATTGCCGGTCAACGCGGTATGACCCTGCTCGATTCCAGTCTGCCGGGATTTCCTGATGCGGCGCCGCTGGCGGGGCTGGTTGGCGGGTTGCTGATCGGGCTTGCGGCGGCGCTGATGCTGCTGGGGGCCGGGCGGATCGCCGGGGTCTCCGGGATTGCCGCGCGGGCCTTTGGCCTTGCCAGCGGTTCGCAGCCGCGCATCGGCGCTTGGGCGTTCATCATCGGCCTGCCGCTGGGCGCGCTGGCCGTGGCGAGCTTGTCGGGTGCGGACGCACCTGTCTTTGCCAGCCCCGTCACGCTCGTGATTGCGGGCGTGATCGTTGGCGTTGGCACTCGGCTCGGCAGCGGCTGCACCAGCGGGCATGGCGTGTGCGGGATGAGCCGACTGTCACAGCGTTCGCTGGTGGCGACCGCCACCTTCATGGTCACCGGCTTTGCCACTGTGGCGGCGATGAATGCGCTCGGGATCGAGGTGTTGCCATGATCCGCGAAACTTTGGTTCCGCTCGCTTCGGGAACGATCTTCGGGGCTGGGCTGACGCTGGGCGGGATGACCGATCCGGCGCGGGTGCGCGGGTTCCTCGATCTGTTCGGGGAGTGGGATCCGACGCTTGCCTTCGTGATGGGCGGCGCGGTGCTGGTGATGGCGCTGGCCTGGGTCATGCAGCGCAAAATGCTGCGCCCCTTTTTCGGTGACGGTTTTGCCCTGCCTGACCGGAGCGACATTACGCCGCGCCTGATCGGCGGATCGGCGCTGTTCGGGATCGGCTGGGCCATCGCCGGGCTCTGCCCCGGGCCGGGCTTTGCCGCGCTGGCGATAGCGCCCGCGTCGGCAGCGATTTTCGTGATCGCCATGCTTGGCGGAATGCTGCTGGTGCGGCTTGTGGAAGGACAGGGATAATGGACATTCGCACAATCGACGAGACGCTTTCGGTCGCCCCGCAAATGCTGGCGGAGGACGTTGCCGCGCTCGCCGCGCAAGGCTTCACCGCGCTCGTATGCAATCGTCCCGATGGTGAGGAACCGGGCCAGCCTGCGCTGGGCGCCATGCGGGATGCGGCACAGGCCGCTGGCTTGGCTTTCCATCACATCCCGGTTGCAGGCGGGCTGTTTCCGCCGGCTGCGGTGGCCGCCTTTGGCGCGATCCGGCGCGGCACGGCAGGCAAGGTGCTGGCCTATTGCCGCACCGGCACCCGCGCGGCGACGCTGGATGCGCTCGCCAATATCCACGGCCTCACCGCCGCAGAGCGGATCGCGCGGGCGCAGGCCGCCGGATACGACCTCTCGGCGCTCGCCGGGCGGATGGAGGCGGGCGGGTAACACCGCGCGCGAGGGAGGGATCGGATATGAGCGCAACATCACACAGGATCGTCGTCATCGGTGGCGGCGCCGCGGGGATCGCTACGGCAGCCTCGATCCTCAGACGCCGCCCCGGGCTCGACATCGCGATTGTCGAACCGGCGGAGACTCATGCCTACCAGCCCGGCTGGACGATGGTGGGCGGCGGGGTGTTCGATGTGGCGACCACCACCCGCCCGATGCACAGCGTGATGCCCAAGGGCGTCACGTGGATCCGGGAGGCCGCTGCCAGCTTCCAGCCCGAGGATAACCAGGTTACCCTGAGGGACGGCAGCACCGTGGGTTACGAGGTGCTGATCGTTGCTCCCGGGATCCGGCTGGCATGGGAAAAAATCGCCGGACTGACCGAGACGCTTGGCAAGAACGGCGTCACCTCCAATTATCGCGGCGATCTGGCGCCTTACACCTGGCAGCTGGTGCAGCAGATGCAGGGCGGGCGGGCGATTTTCACCCAGCCGCCGATGCCGATCAAATGTGCCGGCGCACCGCAGAAGGTGATGTACCTTGCCTGCGATCATTGGCGACGGGCAGGCGTGCTGGGCAATATCGCGGTCGAATTCCGCAATGCGGGCGCGGTGCTGTTCGGGGTGGCCGATTATGTCCCGGCCTTGATGGAATATGTCGGGAAATACGGGATTGCGCTGGAGCTTGGCAGCAATCTGATTGCGGTCGATGGCCCGGCGCGCGAAGCGACATTCGCTACGGGTGACGGCGAAGTGACCGTTGGGTTCGACATGATGCACGTCGTCCCCCCGCAGGTCGCCCCGCAGTTCCTCGCCGATAGTCCGCTGGCAGCGGCAAGCGGCTTTACAGAGGTTGATCAGCACACGCTCCAGCATGTGCGCTATCCCAATGTCTTCGGCCTTGGCGATGCAGGTTCGATGCCCAATGCCAAGACTGCGGCGGCTGCGCGCAAGCAGGCGCCGGTGGTCGCGGTCAACGCCCTGCGGCAGTTGGACGGCAAGGGGCCGACGGCTGGCTATGACGGCTATGGTTCCTGCCCGCTGACTGTGGAGCGCGGCAAGATCGTGCTGGCTGAATTCGGCTATGGCGGCAAGCTCGCCCCGAGCTTCCCGACATGGCTGGTCGACGGGACCAAGGCCAATCGCCTGTCATGGATGCTCAAGGCCGATTTCCTGCCGTGGCTGTATTGGAACGGGATGCTCAAGGGCCGCGAATGGCTGGCTGGACCCGGCGGGCTGATTGCCCAATGATTGCTGAAACGTAAGCCATGTTGCAACGCTATTTCCCGATCCTCGAATGGGGGCGCCGCTATGATCGCCCTGCACTGACGAGTGACCTGATGGCGGCGGTGATCGTCACCATCATGCTGATCCCGCAGAGCCTTGCCTATGCGATGCTGGCGGGGCTTCCGCCGGTTGTCGGCCTCTATGCCTCGATCCTGCCGTTGTTCGCCTATGCCGTGTTCGGGACAAGCCGGACGCTGGCGGTGGGGCCGGTGGCGGTGGTGTCCTTGATGACGGCGAGCGCGGTCGGTGCGATCGCGGCGCCGGGGACGGCAGAGTATTGGGAGGCGGCGGTTACGCTGGCGGCGCTGTCCGGCGTGATGCTGGTGGTGCTGGGGCTGCTGCGGCTGGGATTCCTTGCGAACCTGCTGTCGCATCCGGTGATCAGCGGGTTCATCTCGGCCAGCGGCGTGCTGATTGCCACCAGTCAGCTGAAGCATATTCTCGGCGTGAAGGCGGGCGGGGAGACCTGGCCGGAGATGCTGGCGGGGCTGGCGGGCGCGCTGGGGGACGTCAACCTTGCGACCATCGCCATCGGGATGCCTGCGACGCTGTTCCTGTTCTGGGTGCGCAAGGGGTTGAAGCCCGCGCTGCAACGCCTCGGCATGAACCCGCGCGCCGCCGACATGAGCGCGAAGGCCGGGCCGGTGGTGGCAGTGGCGGTGACGATCCTCGCGGTGATCGGCTTCGGTCTGGAGGGGCGCGGGGTTTCCGTTGTGGGCGCGATCCCCCAAGGCCTGCCGCCCTTTGCACTGCCATCGACTGACCTCGGCCTGCTGCAAGCCCTGTGGGTGCCGGCGTTGCTGATTTCCGTGATCGGGTTCGTCGAGAGCGTATCGGTCGCGCAGACGCTGGCCGCCAAGCGCCGCCAGCGGATCGTGCCGGATCAGGAATTGATCGGACTGGGTGCAAGCAACATCGCCTCGGCCCTTTCGGGCGGCTATCCGGTGACAGGCGGGTTCGCGCGTTCGGTCGTCAACTTCGATGCGGGCGCGCAGACCCCGGCGGCAGGCGCGTTCACAGCGGTCGGGATCGCGCTCGCCAGCCTGTTCCTCACGCCGCTATTGTTCCACCTGCCCAACGCGACGCTGGCCGCAACCATCATCGTTGCGGTCCTGAGCCTGGTCGATTTCAAGACGCCGAAGCAGCTATGGGCCTATTCCAAGGCCGATTTCGCCGCCCATGCCGCGACCATCTTGATCACGCTGATCGCGGGCGTGGAACTGGGCGTGATTGCAGGCGTGACGGTCGGGCTATTGCTCTACCTTTGGCGCGCAAGCCGTCCTCACGCAGCCATCGTTGGCCGCGTGCCGGGAACCGAGCATTTCCGCAATGTCGAGCGCCATAAGGTGCTCACCCTGCCGCACCTGCTGACCATCCGCGTCGACGAGAGTCTGACCTATCTCAATGCCCGCTGGCTGGAGGAATATGTGCTCGAACAGGTCGCTGAGCGGCCCACCTTGCGCCACGTGGTGCTGATGGCAAGCGCGGTCAATGCGATCGATGCTTCGGGGCTGGAGAGCCTCGAGGCGATCAACCACCGGCTCGCGGACGGGGGCATCAAGCTGCACCTTTCCGAGGTGAAAGGCCCGGTGATGGACCGCCTGCAACGCAGCCACCTGCTGCACGACCTTTCGGGCAAGGTATTCCTCTCGCAGGACAGTGCGTTTGCCGAACTGGCGCTGGATACGGGTGAGGCGCCGGGCGATGCCGATCCGCTGGAAGCCCGCGGGCTGATCTGAAAGCATCGAATTTCAATTACAGAATAGTATATATTGAAAGCATGATTTTCGTGCGGAGGCCCTAACGATTCAGAGGGGCGCTCTGCGAGATCTCGAGTCAAACGTGCAATGTCGGCGAGAATTTGAAAATTCGATTTCAATAACCGAGTAATTGAGTTATCGCTGAATCGCGCCCCCTGCTAGAGCGGTTGCACCCAAGCAAAGGAGCACACATCATGAGCCTGCACATCGGCGACACCGCCCCCGATTTCACCGTGGACACCACCACCGGCCCGATCAGTCTACACGACTGGGCAGGGGATTCCTGGGTGTTCTTCTTCAGCCACCCGGCTGATTTCACCCCGGTCTGCACCACCGAAATGGGCACCACCGCGCGCCTCGCTGCTGAGTTCGACAAGCGCAATTGCAAGCCGCTTGGCCTGTCGACCGATACAGTCGAGGAGCACCTTGCATGGGTCAAGGACGTGGACGAGACGCAGAACGTAACGCTCGCCTTCCCGATCGTGGCCGATGCCGACCTGCGGATCGCCAAACTCTACGATATGATCCACCCCGATCAGTCCGAAACCGCAGCGGTGCGTTCTGTCTTCATTATCGATCCGGCGAAAAAGATCCGCCTGACCATGACCTATCCCATGAGCGTGGGGCGCAATTTCGACGAGATCCTGCGCGTGATCGACAGCCTGCAACTGGCCGACCGGTTAAAGATCGCGACGCCTGCCGATTGGCGTCCGGGCGACAAGGTGATCATTCCGCCGTCGGTCGATGATGCCACAGCCCATGAGCGGTTCCCGCAAGGCTTCACCACGATCAAGCCCTATCTCCGGATGGTGGAGGTCGCATAAGCTGACTCTCCCCTGTTGCACCGCCGGACTCCCCCCAATCGTCCGGCGGTGCAACCCTTTCGCTCTCAAACCGTATCTCCGTTGCGCCAAAAGCAATTGATCGGCGCCGCCAGGGAAGTAGCTACTGATCATGCTTGAGAACCTCGACGCCTTGCTGCTCGCGCGGATCCAGTTTGCCTTTACGGTGAGCTTTCACTTCTTCTTCCCGGCCTTCTCGATCGGGTTGGCGAGCTATCTCGCGGTGCTTGAGGGGCTGTGGCTGAAAACCGGCAAATCGGTCTATCATGACCTGTTCAAGTACTGGCTCAAGATCTTCGCGATCGCCTTTGCGATGGGCGTGGTGTCCGGCATCGTCATGTCCTACCAGTTCGGCACCAATTGGTCGGTGTTCTCCGACAAGGCCGGGCCTGTCATCGGCCCGCTGATGGCTTACGAGGTGCTGACAGCATTCTTCCTTGAGGCGGGCTTCCTCGGCGTGATGCTGTTCGGGATGGAGAAGGTCGGCAAGAAACTGCACTTTGCCGCGACGCTGATGGTGGCGCTGGGCACCTTCGTTTCGGCGTTCTGGATTCTCAGCGTGAACAGCTGGATGCAGACCCCGACGGGTTACGAGATTGGCGCCAATGGCCAGTTCCTGCCCGGCCCCAGCTGGTGGGACATCGTCTTCAACCCGAGCTTCCCCTATCGTCTCGTCCACACGGTGATGGCCGCGTACCTGACGACCGCCTTTGTCGTCGGCGCGGTCGGAGCGTGGCACCTGCTCAAAGACCACGCCAACCCGCACGCCCGCAAGATGTTCTCGATGGCAATGTGGATGGCCGCGATTGTCACGCCCTTGCAGATTTTCGCAGGCGACATGCACGGGCTCAACACCCTCGAACACCAGCCTGCCAAGGTAATGGCGATGGAGGGGCATTACCAAAGCCACCCCGAAGGCGCGCCGCTGATCCTGTTCGGCATCCCGGACAGCGAAGCCAAGACGGTGCGTTATGCGATCGAGATCCCCAAGGCCTCGTCCTTCATCCTCAAGCATGACTGGAACGCGCCGCTGGCCGGGCTCGACACCATCCCTGACGACAAGGAGCCGCCGGTCGGCACCGTGTTCTGGAGCTTCCGCGTGATGGTCGGCATCGGCTTTGCGATGCTCGGCATCGGGCTGTGGAGCCTGTGGGGCCGGGTGCGCGGGCGGCTATACGATATGCCGTGGCTGCACCGCGCGGCTGTGCTGATGGGGCCATCCGGCTTTGCCGCCGTGCTGGCCGGATGGATCACCACCGAAGTCGGCCGCCAGCCCTATGTGATCTATGGCGTGCTGCGAACAGCGGATGCCGCCAGTCCGCTGGATGCGCCCGCGGTCGCCGCTTCGTTGCTCGCCTTCGTGCTGGTCTATTTCACCGTCTTCGGCATCGGCGTGTGGTACATTCTCAAGCTGATGGGTAAGGCGCCGCACGCTGGCGAATTTGGCGTGAAGCGCGGCGATGTCGGCCCGATCCGCACTGCCGGGATTACTCCTGGGCCGACCCAGAACCCCGGCGGTGAGGAAACCCTGCCCACGCACAGCCCTTCGGAAAAGGAGCCGGTGTGATGGACCTGACCGTCATCTGGGCCTTCATCATCGCCTTTGCGGTCTTCGCCTATGTGGTGATGGACGGGTTCGACCTCGGCATCGGCATCCTGTTTCCGACCTTCAAGGCCGGGCGCGAGCGCGACCGGGCGATGAATTCGATCGCGCCGGTGTGGGACGGGAACGAGACGTGGCTGGTGCTGGGCGGCGGCGGTCTGTTTGCCGCCTTTCCGCTGGCCTATGCGGTGATCCTGCCCGCCACCTATCCGCTGATCATCGCGATGCTATTGGGCCTCGTGTTCCGGGGGGTCGCCTTCGAATATCGGTGGCGTGATCCGGGGCATCAGAAGTTCTGGGACATGGCCTTTACCGGTGGCTCCCTTGTCGCGGCGCTGGCGCAGGGCATGACCTTGGGGGCGCTGCTTCAGGGTATCGACGTGGTGGACCGCGCCTATGCGGGAAGCTGGTGGGACTGGCTCACGCCCTATACCCTGCTGACG
Organism: Porphyrobacter sp.; assembly: GCA_032116115.1. GTDB lineage: Bacteria > Pseudomonadota > Alphaproteobacteria > Sphingomonadales > Sphingomonadaceae > Erythrobacter. Next base: position 18,045 of record JAUMAX010000015.1, on the reverse strand, counting down.
GGCCTTGGCACTGTTGCGGGCTATGCGCTGCTGGGAAGCACCTGGCTGATCTGGAAGCTCGACGGCGCGGAGCAGGATCACGCGCGCAAGCTGGCGATCTGGTCTGGCGGAGCGACGATTGCCCTGATGGGCGCGGTGAGCCTGTTCAACATTGCGCTCAATGACGAATACGCCGCGCACTGGCTCTCGGCCCCGCAGATTTACTGGGTCGCGCCAGTGCCGATCGTGACTGCGGCCGTCTCGCTCTCGTTGCTCCATGGCATCCTTAACGCCCGCAACTCCAAGCCTTTCTGGCTCGCCATTGCGCTGTTCTTCCTGGGCATGAGCGGGCTGGGCGTGACCATCTGGCCCTATGTCGTGCCCCCCGGCCTGACCATCTGGGACGCCGCCGCGCCAGAACGCAGCCAGATTTTCATGCTGGTGGGCGTGGCAATCACCATGCCGCTGATCATTGGCTACACCGTGTGGGCATACTGGGTGTTCCGCGGCAAGGTCGCGGATGAGGGGTATCACTGATGTCCTCATGTAGCGAACCGGTAGGACAACAAAAAACGTCCTCAAGTAGCGAAGCGGTAGGACAACAAAAAACGTCCTCAAGTAGCGAAGCGATAGGGCGTAAATAATGCTGGCGCCGCCGGAGATAGAGCCTGAAAAGCCACTGTGGCAGCGTCTGCTGTGGATGGTGGGCATCTGGGCGGCGAGTGTCGCGGTGCTGGGCGTGGTCGCCTATATCATCCGCCTGTGGATCGCGCCTTGATGGTCAAGGTCTGGTTCGATGGAGCCTGTCCATTGTGCCTGCGCGAGATTGCGCTGATGCGGCGGCTCGACCGGCGCGGGGCGATCACCTTCGTCGATGTGGCGGCGGGCGCAGATCCCTCCTGTCCGATTGACCGCGCGCAACTGCTCGCCCGCTTCCATGCCGAGGAGAACGGGGTCGTGCATTCTGGCGCGGCGGCCTTTGCAGCGATGTGGCGCGCAATCCCGCTGCTGCGTCCGCTGGGGCTGGCGGCGAGGAACCGCACCATGCTGCGGGTGCTGGAGGCTGCCTATCTGAAGTTCCTCAAGGTGCGGCCCCGGCTGCAACGCTTCTTCGCCTAGAAACCGCTTGCCCTGACGCACCGCTTCGGCTGATCTGCCCCGCAAACATAACGGGAGAGACCAGCCGCCATGAGCAATTTCGGCGCAATGCAGAACGAGATCTACAACGCCGGGTTGCGCGGTATCCTGCCGGCCTTCCCGGTCGATTTCGCCACCCTCGAAAAGCGCGCGCACGAAGCGCTGGGGCCGAGCCTGACCAACTATGTCGCGGGTGGCTGCGGGGACGAGCACACGCAGGACCAGAACGCGGCGGCCTTCCACCACTGGGGCATGGTGCCGCGCATGATGGTCGATTGCGCGAGCCGCGACCTGTCGATCGAGCTGTTTGGCCACCGCTACCCGACCCCGCTGTTCATGGCCCCCATCGGGCTGAACGGAGAGGCATCCCAAGACCGTCACGGCGATATGGCCGCTGCACGCGCCTCTGCGCTGACGGGGGTGCCATTTTGTGCCTCGACCCTCGCCAATGATCCGCTGGAGGATGTTAAGGCGGCGTGCGGCGATACGCCTGCGTGGTTCCAGCTCTACACGCCCAAGAACAAGGAGCTGGCGACCAGCCTGATCCGCCGGGCGGAGGAGGCGGGATACAAGGCGCTGGTGGTGACGCTGGATACCTGGGTGACCGGCTGGCGCCCGCGCGATCTCAACGCGTCCAACTTCCCGCAGCTGCGCGGCAAGGTCTTGCAGAATTACTTCACCGATCCGGTGTTCCGCTCGCTGCTCGCCAAACCGCCCGAGGAAGACCCCGCAGCGGCGATCTTCACCTGGGCGGCGACCTTCGGGCAGGTGCTGACCTGGGAGGACATGGCGTGGTTCAAATCTGTGACGAAGCTGCCGATCGTGCTCAAGGGCATCTGCCACCCTGATGACGCGCGCCGCGCGGTCGATACCGGGGCGGACGCGGTCTATTGTTCGAACCACGGCGGGCGGCAGGCCAATGGCGGGATCGCGACCATCGATCTGCTGGCGGATGTGGTGAAGGCGAGCGGCGATATCCCGGTGCTGTTCGACAGCGGCGTTCGCTCCGGCACCGATGCGGTCAAGGCGCTGGCGATGGGCGCACGCGCGGTCGGCGTGGGCCGGCCCTACACCTACGGGCTGGCGCTGGGCGGTGCGGAGGGGGCTGCCTGGGTGCTGCGATCCATCCTGGCCGAGGCTGATCTGCTGATGGCGGTCAACGGCTATCCCACTCTTGCCGATGTCCGCGCTGCCGGGGTGCACCGCACAAATACCTAGGATATTTTGCAACACGCAGGAACCAAATCACCCGTTCCCGGCTTGCAAGTCTTGACGCTCTCCAAGCGAATTTTGCGTGGGTGAGCGTTATGACTCGTTTTATCCACAGATTTGGTGTTAGCTGACGCAACAAAAAAAGCGATTCGGGGACGCGACACATGGAAAGACCGACGATCTGGTCGAGCCGGCCAGACCCTTTGCGCCGCACGATCTGTGTGCATGACGAACACTCGCGCCGCGCGCGTTATGGTCGCATCCAGCCGATGGAAACCCGCAAGTCGCTGTTGTCGCGGATCGCGGGTTTTATCCCCTACGCCTGATCCGCGCCTATCCGCCCGACTTGGCCAGCATCACCAGCTTGGTGTCGGTAAAGGCGAGGTAGCCTTCCTCGCCGCCTTCCGATCCGAACCCGCTGTCGCCGATCCCGCCAAACGGGGTTTCGGGTGACGAGACGATCAGCTGGTTGATCCCCACCATCCCGGCACGCAGCGCCCGGCCGAGGTAGTGCGCCTCGTCCAGATCGCCCGAAAAGGCATAGGCGGCAAGACCATAGCGCAGCGAGTTGGCGATGCCGACCGCGTCTTCGATGGCGTCGAACGGCACGATCCCGGCAATCGGCCCGAACGGCTCTTCGGTCATGAAGCGGCTGTCGGGGGCGGGGTTGGCGATCACGGTGGGCTGGAAGAAGAACCCGCTGCCCGCGATGACCGAACCGCCGGTGACGACCTCGCCGCGGTTGCCCCCGGCATCGGCCACCACCGCCTGCATCGCTGCAATCCGCCGCCCGTGCGCAAGGGGGCCCATGTCGACGCTTTCATCCGCGCCCGGATCGCCGACCTTCAGCTTGCCCGCCACGCTGGCGAACTCGGCAACGAAGCGGTCGTAGATCTCGCGCGCTACGAGAAAGCGCGTGGGCGAGACGCAGACCTGTCCCGCATTGCGGAACTTGGTCGCGGCGCACATCGCCACCGCGCGATCAAGGTCGGCGTGCTTGCTGACGATCACAGGCGCATGGCCGCCAAGCTCCGGGGTGAAGCGCTTCATATGGCTTGCCGCCAGCGCGCCGAGCTGCTTGCCGACCGCGGTCGATCCGGTGAAGCTCACCTTGCGGGTGACAGGCGAGGCAATCAGCCGCTCGGACACCGGGCCGGGGTCGCCATAGACCAGATTGAGCACGCCTTTGGGCAGCCCGGCATCGATGAAGCATTCGACCAGCATCTGCGCCGAGGCAGGGGTATTTTCGGCAGGCTTCAGGATCGCGGTGCACCCCGCTGCCAGCGCGCCGGCGATCTTCTTGGCGGGCAGGTTGATCGGGAAATTCCACGGGGTGAGCAGGATGGCGGGGCCGATGGGTTCATGCGTCACGATCTGCGAGATCAGCTGGTTGCCCCGCGTCGGGATCAACCGCCCGCCGCGCCGTTTGGCTTCCTCGCCCAGGAAATCCATCACATCGGCCGAGCCGGTGATCTCGCCCAGGCCTTGCGCGCGCGGCTTGCCCATTTCCGCGGTGACCACCCGCGCGATGGCCGGAGCCCGTTCGCGCAGCAGATCGGCAGCGCGCCGCAGGATGGCATAGCGTTCTGCGCCCGAGGTGCGGCTCCACCCGGCAAAGGCATCGTCCGCCGCCTTCAGCGCGGCGTCGAGCTGCGCGGGTGAGGCCTTGGGACAATGGCCGATCACTGCCCCCGTCGCGGGGTTGACCACCTCCATCGTGCCAGCCTCTCCGGCGGCGATCCACTCGCCATTGATGAGCATCTTGAGGGTGGGGTAATCGGACATGGGGGCTCCATCTGGTGAGCTTGAGGGGTGGCGCGATCCCTAGCGGGGATTGCGGAAAGGGGCGAATGTTCCACGCAAAACATCGGGCAAGCTGCCCTCAGGAGCGGGCAGGCGGGGTTTGGCTTGTGCCTAGACCGGGGTCACGCGCTGCTCGATAGCTCCGAAGATCGAGTGGTTGTGGCCATCACGCATTTCGATCCGCACCGTGTCCCCGGCCTGCATGAACGGCGTATTGGGAGCGCCATCGCGGATGGTTTCGATCATGCGGATTTCGGCGATGCAGGAATAGCCCGCGCCGCCTTCGCTGACCGGTTGGCCCGCGCCGCCGTCTGCGCCCTTGTTCGAGACAGTGCCGGTGCCGATCACTGTGCCTGCGCACAGGTTGCGGGTCTTGGCCGCATGGGCAACCAGCTGCGCAAGGTTGAAGGTCGCGTCCCTGCCAGCGTTCGCGCGGCCAAAGGGCTTGCCGTTGTAATCGACCATCAGCGGCAGGTGGATCAGGCAGTCGGCCCAGGCCTCGCCCAGTTCATCCGGCGTGACGGCCACAGGTGAAAAGGCGCTGGCGGGCTTGGACTGGAAGAAGCCGAAGCCCTTTTCCAGCTCCGCCGGGATCAGCCCGCGCAAGGATACGTCATTGACGAGCATCAGCAGCTTGATGTGCCCCGCCGCGTCCTCTGCCGACACGCCCATCGGCACATCGTCGGTGATGCAGGCGATCTCGCCCTCCATGTCGCAGCCCCATGCGGGATCGCCCAAGGGAATATCCTGACGCGGGCGCAGGAAACCGTCCGATCCGCCCTGATACATCAGGGGGTCGGTGTAGAAGCTTGCGGGAACCGTGCTGCCCCGCGCCTGCCGCACGAGTTCGACATGGTTGATATAGGCGCTGCCATCGGCCCACTGATAGGCACGCGGCAGAGGGGAATGCGCCTGCCGTTCGTGGAACCGCTCGCACGGCACGGTTTCATGCTCGACATCGCGGGCGAGCAGCTCAAGCTCGGGTGCCACCCGCTCCCAATTGTCGAGCGCGGCCTGCATCGTCGGCGCGATATAGCCCGCCGCGCTGCAACGGGTCAGGTCCTTCGAGACCACCACCAGCATCCCGTCGCGGGTGCCATTGTCGAGAGTTGCGAGTTTCATTGGGGTTTCCTCTCCTGACCAGAAATCACTTGGCGTCAGATTGTTTATCGGGATGCGCCGCTGCGAAAGCGGGCAGGGCAAGGCAGGCGGCCTCGATGCGGGTCATGTGAGGGCTGGCCGACAGATCGTAGTTGAACCGCCGCGCATTCGCGAGCTGCGGGATCAGCACGATCTCGAACAAGCCCGGCGCCTCGCCATGCAGGAAATCGCCAGCACCCAGCTGCGCCAGCCGCGCCTCGACCGGGTTCAGGGTGCGCGCAAGCCAGTGGCGATACCACACGTCGATCTCGTCCTGCGAATGGCCGAGCGGGTCCTTGAGATATTTCAGCACCGGCAGGTTGTTGACCGCATGAATCTCGGTCGCGATGCCGTAAGCCAGTTCGCGCACGGTGTAGCGTTCCTCGATTTCCTGCGGAAGAAATCGCGGAGTCGGATAGGCCTCGTCCAGCCATTCCAGCAGCGCCATCGACTGCGCCCGGTCACGCCCGTCCGCCTCCAGCATCGGGAGCGAGCCGAAGGGGTTGCGGGCGGTGAAGCCCTCTTCCTTGTTCTCGGCAGTGACGAGGTTCACCGGCACGTTCTCGAACGCGAGGCCTTTCAGGTTCAGCGCGATCCTGAGGCGATAGGAGGTGGAGCTCCTGAAGTAGCCGTAAAGCCGCATCAGAACGCCGCAATCCCCGTGATCGCCCGCCCGAGGATCAACGCGTGGACATCATGCGTGCCTTCGTAGGTGTTGACCGTTTCGAGGTTCACCATGTGGCGGATGACCTGATATTCCTCGGAAATGCCGTTGCCACCGTGCATGTCGCGGGCCTGACGGGCGATGTCCAAAGCCTTGCCGACATTGTTGCGCTTGACGATCGAAATCATGTCCGGCGCAAAGCGGCCCTCGTCGATCAGACGGCCGACGCGCAAGCTAGCCTGCAGGCCCAGCGCAATGTCGGTCATCATATCGGCGAGTTTTTTCTGGAACAGCTGCGTGGCGGCCAGCGGCCGGCCGAACTGGTGGCGGTCAAGGCCATATTGGCGCGCGGCGTGAAGGCAGAACTCGGCCGCGCCCATTGCGCCCCAGCTGATCCCGTAACGCGCACGGTTGAGGCAGCCGAACGGGCCTTTCAAGCCTTCGACATTCGGCAGCAGCGCCGATGCCGGCACGCGAACCTCGTCCATGACGATCATGCCGGTGGTCGAGGCGCGCAGGGAAATCTTGCCCTTGATCTTGGGAGCGGAAAGACCGGCCATGCCCTTTTCCAGCACGAAGCCGCGGATTGCGCCGCCGTGTTCCTCGCTCTTGGCCCAGACCACAAACACGTCCGCGAAGGGCGCGTTGGAAATCCAGGTCTTGCTGCCAGAAATGACGTAATCGTCCCCGTCCTTGCGGGCGACGGTCTTCATGCCTGCCGGGTCTGAGCCCGCATCAGGCTCGGTCAGGCCGAAGCAGCCGATCAGCGTGCCGGCGGCAAGGCCGGGCAGGTATTTGCGGCGCTGTTCGTCCGAGCCATAGGCGTAGATCGGATGCATCACGAGGCTGGACTGCACGCTCGCCATTGAACGGTAGCCGCTATCCACCCGCTCGATCTCGCGCGCGATCAGCCCGTAGGCGACATAGCCTGCGCCAGCGCCGCCGAATTCTTCGGGAATGGTGGCACCCAGCAGGCCCGCTGCGCCCATCAGCGGGAACAGTTCGGGCGCGTCCACTTCCTCGCGGAAGGCTTCGATCACGCGCGGTTGCAACTCGCTTTGCGCAAAGCCGTGGGCCGCGTCGCGGATCATCCGCTCTTCTTCGGTCAGCTGGCTTTCAAGGTCGAAGGGATCTTCCCAGTTGAACGGGGCCATCCGCGCTTCGGGGCGCGAGGGCGGGGTGGTGGTGCCGTGCACGGGCAATGCTCCTGCTTGCTTATGTTTGTGCCAGCTTTTGCAGGCTTGGCAGGCGGGGGCAAGGGGGCGCGGTCAGGCCGGGTGGGCAAGCAGGCCGGTCAGACCGGGGGGAGCACCCGGCTGACGGCGGCGAGCATTTGTGCGGGCGGGCAGGGCTTGGCCAACGTCGTCGCGCCCGGAAAGCGCGCCGCCACCGCCCCTGCATCGGCGCGTTCGGAATGGAGGATCACCGGCACATTTTCGTCGATCAGCTTTTGCGCCAATTCATAGGTCAGACCGTCAGTCAGCTCGATATCGAGAATGGCGAGATCGGGCTTTTCCTTCTGGCAGGCCAGCATCACCGAGGAAATTCCGGCGTGCGGCCCTTCGACCTCGTAGCCGGCTTCTTCGAAGGTGTCGCACAGGTCAAATCCTGTGATGAATTCGTCTTCTGCCACCAATATTCGCAAAACCATTGACCCTCTCCCCCGTTCACGACTCCCACACATCGGAGTGTAACATGGTTTGGACGTCAACTTGGCGCGAATATTATCCGTTCTGACCGAATTTCGCCACGAAGCTGCTCTCGTCACCGGCAGCGAGCAATTTGGCCTGTTCGACCCATTGGTCACGGGTGATCCGGCCCGAAAAGCGGCCAAGCTTGGCATCGATCCGCTCGATCTCGGCGGCGTCCCATGCGGCGATCTGGGCGTAGGTGGTGATGCCCAATTCGCCGAGCAGCGAGGCAAGCTTGGGGCCGAGGCCCTTGATGCGGGTGAGGTCGTCAGCCGTTGCGGCGGCAGGGGCGGCGGCGGCAGGGGCGGCGTCCGGCGCGCGATCCCTGTCAGTGACGGGCAGGGGCGGGGCCACGGTCTCCTGGACTTCTGCCAGGCGCGGGGCGTCGATCAGCGCCTGATTGCGCGGAGCGGGGGCAGCGCCTTCGTCCAGCACATCACGCACCAGAGGGGCGGCGCTATCGTCGGACACCACACGGGCCTTGCGGCTGAGGCGCGACAGCACCCAGACGGCGAGCACCAGCGTAACCAGACCAAGCAGGATCAGCGGCAGATAGTTCATGAGATCGGGGGACATGGTGAGGATTGCTCCTGAAGCGAATCACGGACGAAAGCGCAGCGCCTCTAGCAGCCTCGTCCGGTTTCGCCCACGCTTGGCGGCGCGGTTAGGCGTTCAACCGCCTTTCATGCTCGCCGCAAGCTGGTTGAGCTGGAGGAATTCCTGCCGCCAGAAATTGTCCTGCGTCCCCGCCAGCTGGCCGATATCGTCAAAGCCGAAGCCCATCATCATTTCATCGCCGCGCAGCACCTGACCATAGGCCGCAACCGCCGCGGCGAAGGCGAAATCGCCCTTGGGCGCCGAGGCCGCAGCGAGGGCGGAGGACGGCACGGCCTGCTCGATCAGTTTCGATGTATCGCCATCCGGCAGCTTGTAGCGCAGCTTGACATTGGCAGCCTCGGCCAGCCGTGCAGCGGCGGCGCGGTCCGGCGCGTCTTCGTAGCGGCGCGGAGCGATCCAGCCCTTGCCGCCCACGGGGACGACTTCGTAGATCGCGGTCACCTGATGGCCTGCGCCAATCTCGCCTGCATCGACCAGATCATTGTCGAAGTCTTCCTCGCGCAAGGCCCGGTTCTCGTAGCCCACAAGGCGATATTGCGCGATCACAGCCGGGTTGAATTCGACCTGGATCTTCACGTCCTTGGCGATGGTGAACAGGGTCGATTGCATTTCTTCGCCCAGCACCTTCTTCGCTTCCAGCGCGGTGTCGATATAGGCGTAGTTGCCGTTCCCCTTGTTGGCGATCTGCTCCATCATCGCTTCGTTGTAATTGCCTTGCCCGAAGCCCAATGTGGTGAGCGTGATCCCGCTGTCGCGCTTTTTCTCGATCAGTTCGATCAGTGCCTTGGTGTCCGAGACGCCGACGTTGAAATCGCCATCGGTGGCAAGGATCACGCGGTTGACCCCGCCCTTGATGAAGTTGTCCTCGGCGATGCGGTAGGCCAGTTCAATCCCGGCGCCGCCGGCAGTCGATCCGCCTGCTGCCAGACTGTCCAATGCGCGGCGGATCTTGGCGGTGTCACTGGTGGGTTCGAGCACCATGCCGGCAGCGCCAGCGTAGACCACAATCGATACCTTGTCCTGAGGCGACAATTCGCCCGCCAGTCCCGCCAGCGCGGTCTTGACCAGCGGCAGCTTGTCGGGGCTGTTCATCGAGCCTGACACGTCCATCAGGAACACGAGGTTCGCAGGCGGGCGTTCGTCACTGGCAATATCATAGCCGCGCAGCCCGATACGCATCAGATAGGTGCCTTCATTCCACGGCGTCTTTGCCACATCCGTGGTGACGCTGAAGGGCTGGCTGCGGTCCTTGGGCCGGGCGTAGTCGTAACGGAAATAGTTGATCATCTCCTCGGTCCGCACCGAATCCTTGGGCGGCATCATCCCTTGGGTGAGGAACCGCCGCGCATTGGCATAGGCGCCGGTGTCGACATCGACCGCGAAGGTGGAGACAGGTTCGGATGCCGTCAGCTTGACGGGGGAGACGTCCTTGCCGTCATATTGCTCGCGGCCCGGATCGGTTGCGACCATGACGGGCGGGGCCTGAAAATAGCTGACCGCGCTTGCCTCGGACGCGACTGCACCCGTGCGCACACGGCTGCCCGTGACGACCACAGGTGTGTTCTGGATCAACCCCTGCGCTGGCGGCGGCGGCGGCGGGGGCGCAGGCGGCGGAGGGGGTGGAGGCGGCGGTGCCACCACCGCGGGTGGCGGCGTGGCCTTGGCGAGCTGTTCCGGCGCGTTCTTGGCGCAGCCTGCCATCACCGCGCACAGCGCTACCGCCGCGACCAACCGTGTTCCTCGCATCACCTTGTCTCCCCGCAATTCTTCGCAGGTGGAAAAATCACGTTCGGGGCGTGAATAGCGACTGAACGTGCCTCAACCTCGTTCGGGGTTACGCCAGATCAGTCTCGGGATCGGGGACGACCTGCTTGCGGAACAGCACCTTGTCACCGTCATCAAACCCGCGCCGCCAGATCACCAGCGCATAGGTGCCGAGGATCGCGGGGATGCCGAATACCAGCTCCATCCACTCGGGCAGGAAGGTGAAGGCATAGCCGACCACCACTGCAGGCGCGGCGGCATAGACCAGCGCCCAGCGCCAGTTGCTGACCGGCGCTTTCAGCAAATGCTTAAGCAGCAGCGCCTTGACCAGACTGCACACCGCCAGCGTGATCAGCAGCGCGCCCGCCGCGCTCGCCGCCTCATATCCCTTGCCCAGACCATAGGCTTCGGCCGCCTCGATCAGCGTGATGGTGAGCACGGCCTGAAGCGCGATCACCCCGACCGAAATCGCCAGATTGCGCTTGCGGGCGATGTAGACCAGCACGCTTTCGGACACGACCGCCATTGAAGCGGCAACCTCGGCGGCGAGCAGAAACGCCAGCGCGGCTGTGCCTGCGACATAGTCCGGCCCCCACAGGCCCATCACCGCTTCGCCCGGCACGCCGAGCACCAGCGCGATGCCAAGCTGGATTGCGATGATCCAGAACCCCACCTGCCGCACCTGCGCGGCGATGGCGTCCATATTGTTGATGCGCAGGTTCTTGGTGATGACGGGGGACAGGATCGGCTCGAACGAGGTTTTCAGCTTCTGCGGCAGCGATGCGATCTGCTGGGCGGCGTAATAGATGCCGACCGCTTGCGGCGGCGCAAACAGGCCGAGGATGAAGATATCGAGCACCCGGGTGCCGCGCTCGATCGCATCGGCGCCCACCAGCGGGAAAGCGCGGCTCGACATCGCCAGCAGCGCACGCGGCGCGGGGTGCCAGCCTTTGGGCAGGCCGTAGCTCCGCAGGAACGGCCACAGCGCGGTCAGCAGTCCGGCATAGATCGACACGATGAAGGCCAGCGCCAGCCCGCCATCGCGGGTCGCTGGAAGGAAGAAAAACACCCCCGCGCCGATCGAGATCGTCCACGGCTCGACAATCGCACGGGTGCGCACTGTGGTCGCAATATCATAGCGATAGGCCTGCGCGGCGAGCAGGATCTCGGTCACCGCAAAGGCCGGAATGGTGGCAACCAGCCAGATGTCCCATTGGCTGTTCACGCCATTGGGGAACATCGGTTCGGGAAAGGCGAGGAGCAGCATCGCGGCCGCGCCCGAATAGATCAGCGCCAGCAGCAGGCCGTCATAGACAAGGTTGGTTTCGGCAGCGCGGTTCTCGCCCGCGCCTTCGGACAATCGCTGCGCCAGCCCGCGCTTTTCGCCCAGCGAGCAGATCAGCGCGACAATCTCGATCAGCACCATCGCCGAGGCGAACCGCCCCAGCGCCTCGGCCCCGTAAAGACGCGTGGCGATGACAAGGAAGGGAATGCGCGCGACCAGCCGGATTGCGAACCCCAGCGTGTTGGTGCGCCCGCCTTTCGCCAGCGCGGCGAGATCGTCACCATCGTCGGCGGGGGTGGTGGCAGCAGGCGTCTGGCTCACGCCTGAAGGTCCTTTGCGTCGCTTTCCAGCTCTGCGCGCAAGGGGCGGGCGAGCAGGTTAGCCACGACCTGCCGCGCATCCGCGCCCGCAAGGATCGCATCGACGGCAGCAACAATCGGCATGGCGATGCCGCGCTTTCCGGCAAGGTCGGCAAGCACAGGGGCAGTGTGCGCGCCTTCTGCCACTGTGCGGCGGTCGGCCATCAGGTCCGCAGCGCGCGCGCCTTCGCCCAATGCCTTGCCGAGCGAGAAGTTGCGGCTGGAGGTGCTCGAACAGGTCAGCACCAGATCGCCAAGGCCGCACAGGCCCGACAGAGTCTCGACCTCGGCCCCCAGCGCCTCGCCGAAGCGCAGCATCTCGGCATAGCCGCGCGCGATCAGCGCGGCGCGGGCGTTCTGGCCCAGTGCAAGGCCGTCCACCACGCCGCAAGCGATCGCGAGCACATTCTTGACCGCGCCGCCGATCTCCGCGCCGGTGACATCGTCGGAGTAATAGGGCCGGAACGCGGGCCGCGCGATGGCAGGCGCGAGCCGTTCCCATTGCGCCCGTCCGCCTTCGCAGGCGAGGGTGACAGCGGTGGGGAGTCCGGCGGCGACCTCGTGCGCGAAGGTCGGGCCTGACAGAACGGCAATCGTGCTGCCTTGCGATGCCTCGCGCGCCACGTCGTTCATCAGGCGGCCGGTGCCGGCCTCGATCCCCTTGGAGCACAGCACCAGATCGCGTGGGGGGCGGGTGAGGCCGGACAGCACCCGGCCCAGCACCTGCGCCGGGGTGACGACCAGCAGCGAGTCCAGCACAGCGAATTCCGCCAGATCGCCGGTAGCGCGAATGGTGGAGGCGAGGGTGGCCGACGGGAGGTAAAGCGGGTTGCGGCGATCGGAGTTGATCGCGGCGACCACTTCGGGCTCGAAGGCCCATAGCAGCACCTCGCGCCCGTCGCTCGCGAGCATCTGCGCCAGCGCCGTCCCCCAAGCGCCTGCGCCGATGACGCCGATGGTTTGATGTGCCGTCATGCTTTCACTCCGGCCCCGCGTACAGCCTCGGCCTCGGGGTCGAGCGGCCAGCGCGGGCGCGCAACGAAATCGAGGCTGTCACCCGTGAAGTCCGCGCCCGCCAGCGCCAGGCGCTCGCATCCGGCCCAGGCGATCATCGCGGCGTTATCGGTGCACAGCGCCAGCGGCGGAGCGGTGAAGCGCATGGCGTGCCGGTCCGCGAAGGCCTCCAGCGCAGCGCGCACGGTCTGGTTGGCCGCGACCCCGCCTGCAACCACCAGCGCCGGGAAGGGGCCAGCGCGGGTCAGGGCCAGTTCGAGCCGGTCGAGCAGGCAATCGACCGCGGCCTGCTGGAAACTCGCGGCAATATCGGCAGGCGCGTGCGTGCCGCTTTCCACTGCCCGCAGCACGGCGCTTTTCAGGCCCGCGAAGGAGAAATGCGGCTCGTTCGATCCCTTCAGGGGCCGGGGCAGCGGCACCGCCTTGGGGTTGCCCTCCAAGGCCAGCCGCTCCACCGCCGGGCCGCCGGGATAGCCCAGCCGCAGGATCTTGGCGGTCTTGTCGAAGGCTTCGCCCAGCGCGTCGTCGATCGTGGTGGCCAGACGGCGATATTGGCCCACGCCCTCGACGCTGAGGATCTGGCAATGTCCGCCTGACACCAGCAGCAACAGATAGGGAAACGCCAGCGACCCGTCCGCCAGCCGGGGCGAAAGCGCGTGGCCTTCAAGGTGGTTGATCGCCAGCAGGGGCTTGCCGCTCGCCATGGCCAGGGCTTTGGCGCTGACGAGCCCGACCATCACCCCGCCGATCAGCCCCGGCCCGGCCGTGGCGGCAATCGCATCGACATCATCAAGGCTGATGCCGGCATCCTGCATGACCCCTGCCAGCATCGGGGCCAGCCGTTCCGCGTGGGCGCGGGCCGCGATTTCGGGCACGACCCCGCCATAGGGGGCGTGTTCGGTGTCCTGACTGGCGATACGCTGGGCGATAATCATCCGGTCGCCGCGCACCAGCGCTACGGCGGTTTCATCGCAGCTCGATTCGATGCCCAACACCAGCGGGGCCGCGATCAAGTCGTCAGAGGTGTGTGTTCCCGATCCCATCCGGCTTCCATCTAGTGCCTGTGAAGGCTAGAGCAAGCACAGCTATGACTGAACCTGAACGAACAGCGCCCTCGCCGGCAGCCAAGCTGCGCCTCGGCACCCGCAATTCCCCCCTCGCCATGGCACAGGCGGTCGAAACCCGTGCGCGCCTGTGCGCCGCCCACGGCTGGGACGAGGACGCGATCGAACTCGTCCCTGTGCTCGCCAGCGGCGACAAGGTGCTGGATCGCCCGCTGTCCGAAATCGGCGGCAAGGCGCTGTGGACCAAGGAATTGGACCAGTGGCTGGGCGAAGGGCGGATCGACCTGTCGGTGCATTCTGCCAAGGATGTCGAGACGATCCGGCCGTCCGAATTCCACTTCGCCGCTTTCCTGCCGCGGGCTGACCGCCGCGATTGCCTTGTGGGCGCAGCCAGCATCGCTGCCATTCCCCACGGCGCCGTGGTCGGCACCAGCGCCCCGCGCCGCGCCTCGCAGCTTCTGAACCTGCGCCCTGATTGCAAGGTCGTGACCTTCCGCGGCAATGTCGCCACCCGGCTGGCCAAGCTCGAGGCGGGCGAGGCGGATGTGACCTTCCTTGCTGCCGCTGGCCTTGAACGGCTCGGGCAGAGTGACGCTGGTGCGCCGCTGGAGTCGGGGGAATGGATTCCGGCTGCCGCACAAGGCGTGATCGCGATCGAATGCCGCGCTGATGATGCCGAGACGACGGCGCTGCTCGCCGCGATTGACCACGCGCCCACCCGCGCCGAACTTGAGGCCGAGCGCGCCCTGCTCGCCGAATTGGGCGGCACCTGCCATTCGCCCGTCGCGGTGCTGTGCGAGGGCGCGGAGGGTAGCCTTTCGATGCGCGCGGCGCTGTTCAGCCCTGATGGCAGCGAACGGATCGAAGGCATGGCGACCTTCGCGTCGGGTGACCACGGCCCGGTCAAGGCGCTTGCCGCCGATCTGCTGGCGCGGGCGACCCCCGGCATCGCTGCGCATTTCAGGGCCGCAGGGTGAGCTTCCACTGTCTCGCGCTCAGGCCCGAACCGGGGCTGGCCGCGACCTTGGACAAGGCAGGGGCGATGGGGCTGGCGATCACAGGCTCCGCCCTGTCCGAAATCCGCGCCGTTGACTGGGACTGCCCCGATCCGGCGGGCATTGACGGCCTGCTGATCGGCAGCGCCAACGCGATCCTCCATGGCGGGCCGAACCTCGCGCGCCTCACCGCCAAGCCCGTCTATGCCGTGGGCGAGGCAACCGCCGCCGCCGCACGCGGTGCCGGGTTCACTGTCGCCATGACCGGCAGCGGCGGCTTGCAAGGCGTGCTCGATGCTATCGCTGCGCCCTGTCACCTGCTGCGCATCGCGGGCGAGGAACACGTGCTGCTTACTCCGCCTGCCGGCGTGAGTTTTGCCGAGGTGATCGCCTATCGCAGCGTGGCGCTGCCGCTTGATCCGGCCGCACCGCAGCTGGCGTCGGGCGATGCGCTGGTGTTGCTCCACTCTGCCGCCACCGCGCGGCATTTCGCTGCCGAGTGCGACCGGCTCGGGCTTGCCCGCGCGCAGATCGCGCTCGCCGCGCTTGGCCCTCGCATTGCCGATGCCGCAGGGGCAGGCTGGGCCGTGATCCACACCGCCGATCGCCCTGACGAGGCTGCGCTGTTGCAATTGGCATTTGACTTGTGCGGCAAGCCGCGCTCCATTCCCCCCGTCTCGCCCGGACAGGCCCAAGCCAGCGCCGCCGAGACTGACAAGCACGGTCGCTAAGAACGGATCACGATGGCATCAGAGCCCGGATCATCACCATTTGACAGCCCCTCCAGGCCCCTGTCGGGCCGGGTGCTGATGCTTGCCGCGCTGGCCGCCTTCATTGCGGGCGGCGCGCTGGTGGGCTGGGTGATGTGGTACAACCTCCAGCCGGGGCGTCCCGGTGCGCCGCGACCCGAAGTGGTGGCCGAAGCGGGCGTGGGTGCCGCTGCCGGGGCGGCTGCGGGCGCAGGCGCTGTGGCCAAGGGTGCCCTGACGGCGACCCCCACACCGCTCGCAGCGACCGAAAAGGCGGTCGAGCGGGTGGCCGAACAGCAGGGCGGGCTCGACCAGCGCCTTGCCGCTGCCGAACAGCGGCTCACCCAGCTTGACCTTCAGGCGCAGGCCGCCGCCGGCAATGCCGCACGCGCCGAAAGCCTGCTGATTGCCTTTGCCACCCGCCGTTCGGTCGAGCGCGGCGCGGAGCTTGGCTACCTGTCCGACCAGCTGCGCCTGCGCTTTGGCGACCAGTGGCCCAATGCGGTTGGCACCATCATCGACTTTTCGCGCAATCCGATCCGGCTCGACAGCCTTGTTGCCCGGCTTGAGGGGCTGGCCCCGCAATTGCGCGAAAGCAGCGAAGGGCCGTCGTGGGCTGCCTTCCAGCGCGAGCTGGGCCAGCTGTTCGTGTTCCGCCGCGAAAGCACGCCCTCGCCGCAGCCGCAGCGGCGGCTGGAACGGGCGCGCTGGGCGCTGGAACAGGGCCGCTTGTCGGCCGCGATCGACGAGGTGAAGGGCATGCCCGGCGCCGCCAAGGCGGAAAGCTGGATCAAGGATGCCGAACGCTACAAGAAGGCGATGGACGCGCTCGAAGTGATCGAGACCGCCGCCGTTCTCGACCAGCGCGGGTTGCGGGATGGCGCGGGCAATCCGGTGCGCCAGCTGAGCCCGCTGATCAGGCCTTAGCGGCATCCGTCACCCCAGCGAAAGCTGGGGCCTAGGGCGCAATAGCCAATCCTCGTTGCCCAAATCGCCGGACAATTTGGTGCTGGGAGGACGGGAGAAATCCATTTGCTCCTCTCGGAGCCCCAGCTTTTCCCCTCGCCAAGTCTTGCCTCCCAGCTTGGCTGAGAGCGCTTTCCGGCTAGCCCAACCGCGCGTGGTCACGCAAGTTCAAAAGGTTGGCGCTGCGCTGCCCTAGGCCCCAGCTTTCGCTGGGGTGACGAGGGCGCGCAGGGGGGCTACGCCCGCAAAATCTCCGGCAGGTCGCCCGAAACGCCGCGCGCTTCGTCCATGAAGAAGTCCTTCAGCATCGGGGTGCGCTGCACCGCTGCCATGCCCAGACGCCGCACCGCGCTTGCGGTCTTGCCCGGAACGCCGAACAGGCGGGTAAGGCCATCGGTCGCCAGCGCCACCATAAAGCTGTCAAGCCCGCGCCACGTCTCGTAACGCTTGAGCAGTTCGGGATCGCCCGGATCAAGGCCAAGCCGCGCGCCGTCCGCCAGCACTTCGACCAGCGCGCCGACATCGCGCAGACCAAGGTTCAGGCCTTGCCCCGCAATCGGGTGGATGCCGTGGGCCGAATCCCCGATCAGCGCGAGGCGATCAGCAGTAATCTTGGCGGTGTGGTGGAAGCCCAGCGGCCAGCTTGAGCGGTGGCCGACGGTCTTCACCTTGCCCAGCACCCCGCCCATGCGCTTTTCGACCTCGGCCAGAAACGCGCGGTCGCCCAGCTTCATCACGCCCGCGCCGTCAGCTTCGGACACGGTCCACACCAGCGAGGAACGGTGCGTGCCATCGGCATCGTCGTTCAATGGCAGCAGCGCGAAGGGGCCTGCGGGATAGAAGATTTCCCACGCGACATTGCCGTGCGGCTTTTCATGGGTGAGCCCCGCAATGATCGCGCGGTGCTTGTAATCCCACTTGGCGATCGAAATGCCGGCCTGATCGCGGGTGGGCGACTGGCGGCCCTCGGCGGCGATCATCAGCCGGCCTTTCAGCTTTTGCCCGTCTGCCAGCACGGCAGCCACGCCATATTCACTGCGCTGGCGCTCGGTCACATTGGCCTTGGCGACCCAGTTGATCAGCGGTTCCTTGGCTGCGGCTTCGAACAGGGCGAGGCGCAGGCGGCGGTTGGGGAACATCCGCCCCAGCGTGCCGCCGCCAGTCCCGGGCTGGAAGTCGAGGCGGCCGGGCTTGTTCTGGTCAGTCACGGCGATGCTGGCGATATCGCAGGCGAATTCCTCCAGCCCTGCGGCGATGCCGATATTCTCGAACAGGTGCCAGCTTGCGGTCGAGATTGCGGTGGCGCGGTCATCGAAGCCTTCGGCGGTCAGTTCGGCCGGGTCGGCGCGGTCGATCACATGGCTCGACATGCCCTTCTTCGCTGCCGCCAGCGCGAGGGTCATCCCCACCAGTCCCCCGCCGAGGATGACAAGATCGCGGGTTTCGTTGGAAGTGGCTGACACCGTTTCGGCTCCGATTGCGTAGATTACCCCGCCAGCCTAGAGGGTAGCCCGTGTCCCGCGCAAGAAACTTCCCGCTTTCGATCCGTCAATTGCTTGCATGGTGGCTTGCGCTGCTCGCAAGTCTGGTGCTGGCGGGCGCGGC
>JAUMAX010000014.1:0-178633 GCA_032116115.1 Porphyrobacter sp. | reverse complement strand
TGATTTCCGGCGGCAGCATGTCAGGCTCGACCGTTCCGAGCTTTTCGCGCGGGGTCATGATGATTGTGCGTTCGACCACGTTGCGCAACTGCCGCACATTGCCCGGCCAGTCATAGGCTTGCAGCGCGGCCATCGCCTCGCTTGAAATGTCCGGCGGGGCAAGGCCCTGATCGTTGGAATAGCGGGTGAAGAAATGCTCGGCCAGCGCCGGGATGTCCTCGCGCCGCTGGGACAGCGCAGGCAGCACCACCGGCACCACATTGAGCCGGTAGAACAGATCTTCCCGGAAGCGCTTTTCGGCCATTTCGACCGTCAGGTCACGGGTGGTCGAAGACACCACACGCACATCGACCCCGATCTGCCGCGTGCCGCCGACCCGAACGAAGCTCTGGTCGGTCAGCACCCTCAGGATGCGCGCCTGTGTAGAAAGCGGCATGTCGGCGATCTCGTCCAGATACAGCGTGCCGCCGTCCGCCATTTCCAGCAGACCGGGCCGCACCTGCTTGCCGTTCACCTCTTCGCCGAACAGCTCCTGTTCGAAACGTTCAGGCGTGATGCGGGCCGAATTGACCAGCACGAAAGCGCCGTTGGCCCGCGCGCTCCATGCGTGCAACAGACGCGCGGCGACTTCCTTGCCCGCACCCGGAGGGCCGGAGATCAGCACGCGGCTGCCAGTGCTGGCGACCCGCTTCAAGGTGGCGCGCACAGCGTTGATGGCGGGCGAATTGCCGGTGAATTCGGCGCTGCCCCAGCTGCCTTCGCGCAGGCGGCTGTTCTCGCGCCGCAACCGTTCCGTCTCGGTCGCGCGTTCGACCAGCAGCAGCAGGCGTTCCGCCTCGAACGGCTTTTCGATGAAGTCCATCGCCCCGCGCCCGACCGCAGCCACCGCGGTGTCGATATTGCCGTGGCCGGAAAAGATGATGACCGGCAGGTTCGGCTCGCGCGCCTTGATGGCATCGAGCAGCTCCAGCCCGTCCATCTGGCTGCCGTGAAGCCACACATCGAGCAGCACCAGCGAAGGGCGGCGTTCGTCGATCTTGGCCAGCGCCTCGGTGCTGTCAGCAGCCGTGCGGCAGGCATAGCCTTCGTCGCCGAGCACGCCTGCGACCAGTTCGCGGATGTCGCGTTCGTCGTCGACGATCAGGATTTCGAGCGCCATGGGGGTGGTCCTTTGGCTGAGAGTTCTGGGGTAAGCGAGAGCGGGATCACGGGTTGCCGCCTTCAATTGGGTTCGGATTGCGCGCAAAGCGCAAGGTCACGCGGGTGCCGCCGCTGGGCGGGCTGGCGAAGCTCATGTCGCCGCCGTGTTCGTCCACGATCTTGTTGACGATCGCAAGGCCAAGGCCGGTGCCCTTCTCGCGGGTGGTGACATAGGGTTCGGTCAGCCGCTCGCGGTCAGCCGGCAAGCCGATGCCGTTATCCTCGATGGTGACCACGATGGCCTCACCCGCATCACGCATGGTGACGGCAATCTCGCCTGCATATTGCCCCTTGCCCTCGGCCGCGCGCGCCTCGACCGCTTCGACCGCGTTTTTCAGCACGTTGGTCATGGCCTGACCGAACTGATGGCGGTCACAGCGCACTTCGCGGTCGATCAGCTCGGACGAGCCGACGCTGAAAGCGATGCCGGAATGGGCGACTTCCTGCAGGAACACCGCCTGCCGGACGAGATCAAGCGCGTCCTCGTCGCGGAACACCGGCTTGGGCAGGCGCGCAAAGGAGGAGAATTCGTCGACCATCTTGCGAAGGTCACCGACCTGACGGACGATGGTGCTGGTCAGTTCGTCAAACAGATCGCGGTCCTCGTCGCCCACCTGCATGCGGTAACGGCGCTTCAGCCGCTCGGTTGCGAGCTGGATCGGGGTCAGGGGGTTCTTGATTTCGTGCGCAATCCGCCGCGCCACGTCTGACCAGGCTGCCTGCCGCTGGTCGAGCAGCTGGCGGGTGATATCCTCAAAGGTGATCACGTGGCCGCTGGTGCCGGGCGCCACCTTGACCGCGAGGGTCAGCAATTCCGTGCCCTTGGCATGGGTGATGATCGCACGCTCCTTGCCTTCGGCAACAATGCGGGTGAGTTCGGGAGACAGCACTTCGAGCGACTGGCCGATCATGCTGACGGCATCCTCGCCGCTAGCCTGCGGAGCCAGCAAGGCCTGCGCGAGGGAGTTCATCAGCGTCACCCGCGCCTCTGAATCAACCGAGATGACGCCCGCCGTGACCGATTCCAGCACGGCTTCGGTAAAGGCGCGGCGATCGTCGATCTGACGGTTGGCACTGACAAGCGCCTGGGTCTGCTTTTCGAGCTGGGCCGTCATGCGGTTGAAGGCACGGTTGAGCAGGCCGATCTCGTCCGCTCCGGTGCGCCCGTCGAGCCGGAGCGCGAAGTTCCCCTGCCCCACCTTGCGCGCTGCGCCGACCAGAGCGGTGAGCGGTTCGACCTGCCGGTCAGCAAAGCGCAGCGCAAACCAGATGGCAAGGCCCACCAGCAGCAGGCTGACCGCCACCAGCGCGATGTTGAAGCGCAGCTGGAGCGTGCGTGCACTGCCGGTCAGCCGGTCATAAGCGGTGACGATTGACTGCGCCTTCGACCATGAATTGAACATCGTCTCTTCGGTGGTGCGCGCGTTGTAGAGGTACACGCCCGCCTGGGCATCGATCGGCACCAGCGCCTCGATCCGTTCCGCGCTGCCGACGACCACGGCAACATCGCCGCGGTCCAGCTTGGGCAGCGCTTCGCGGCTGAAGGCGAGCGGGTTGTTGTCCTGCGTCAAATTGAGCGCAACCGCCGTGCGGAGCGAACCGTCCACCATGCGCTGCAGGATCGCGCTTTCGGAAATTTCGCGCGCCTGCACCTGATAGGCGTAGAAATCGGGAAAATCGGGATCGGTGATCGGCACCCGCGCCAGAGTGTCGCGCATGTCGGACGCCATGATGACCGTGTTCTGTTCGACATCACGCTGGTTGGCGTCGTAATAGTTCTGCGCCAGCGCATTGGCGTTTTCCATCAGCCCGCGCGATTCGTCCGAGAACCAGAAGTCGACGCCGGTCTGGAACAGAAAGGCGGCAAAGCCCGCGACCAGCAAGGTCGGGATCGCGGCCACCATCGAGAAAAAGAAAACCAGACGCACATGCAGCCGCGCCGTGCTCCCCGCAGCCCGGCGCAGAGCGAGACGGCGGCCGATCAGCACCAGCAAAGCCATCGCAGGCACAAGTGTCGCCATCAGCAGCACCGATACCCACATCGTCGGCAGCAGATCATCGGGCGCACCCGACCGGCTAAAGGCCGACCACGTCGCCACCACCGCCCCGATCAGGGTGATCACCGCGACGCCTTCGAGCCACATAAAGACATTGGCCTTGCGCGCGGCGACCATAAGGCGGCGCCACCAGCGCGGCGGGTGCCGGGGTGAAAGGCTCAGCGCGCGGGGTGGGGCAGGCTCCATCGTTGCCGCTTTACAACAATGGTGTGGCAAAAATGCAAGATCAATCTGACGACCCGCCCCGGGGCTGCGCCATTACGAGGGCGTGAAGCGTTCGGGCTCCAGCCCAAGCTCGCCAATGCGCTTGCGCAGCGTATTGCGGTTGATCCCCAGCAATTGCGCCGCGCGCAGCTGGTTGCCGCCCGTACGGCCAAGGGCATATTCGATCAGCGGCTTTTCAAAGGCCGCCAACGCGCGGTGATACAGGGCGCCGGGAGGCGGGCTTTCCGCGGTGAGCCAACCCGCCAGGGCCGCGCCAAAACCGCCCTGACCGTCGCCTTGCGGGAGCATGGTGGGCGATATTTCCGGGCCGATGATGTCGCTGACACTGTCGGCGTCGATCCGCTCCTCGCGTGCCATCAGCGCCAAGCGATAGACCACGTTCCGCAGTTCACGGACATTGCCGCGCCAGCTGCGCTGTTCGAGCCGCTCGATCGCGTCTGCTGTCAACAGCCTCCGGGGCAGACCATCCTCGGCAGCGAGCACCAGAAAATGCTGGACCAGCGCGGCAATATCCTCGCGCCGTTCGCGCAGGGGCGGCAGCACGATCGGCACCACGTTGAGGCGGTAGAACAGATCCTCGCGGAAGGTGCCTGCCGCAATCATCGGGGTCAGGTCGCGATTGGTCGCGGCGATGATGCGGACATTGACCGCGATTTCCTGCCGACCGCCCACGCGCCGGATCCGCCCCGATTGCAGCGCGCGCAGCAGACGGGTCTGGGCCTCGGGCGGCATGTCGCCGATCTCGTCGAGGAACAGCGTGCCGCCATTGGCCTGTTCAAACTTGCCGATGGCCTGCGCAATCGCGCCGGTGAAGGCGCCTTTTTCGTGCCCGAACAGCTCGCTTTCGACGAGATCAGCAGGGATCGCGGCGGTGTTGACCGCGACAAACGGCCCGGTGCGGCGATTGCCGAGTTCGTGGATCGCTTCGGCGACCAGTTCTTTGCCCGTGCCGCTTTCACCGGTGACCAGCACTGTCAGATCATTGCGCAGCACGCGCGTGATCATGCGGTACACACCCTGCATCGCCGGACTGCGCCCGACCAGCGGCATCTTTTCGCCCTCGCCCGGCAGCGCGGCGCTGGCCTCGTCTGCCGAAGGCTCACGCGCGCCGGCGGCCTGCCTGACGGCGTGAACCAGCTCGTCGAGATCGAAGGGCTTGGGGAAATATTCGAACGCGTCACTCTCGCTCGCGCGCACGGCGGTATCGAGAGTGTTCTGCGCCGAGAGCACAATCACCGGCATATCCGGCGCACGCTCACGCACCGCCGAAAGGCTCGCCAGCCCGTCGCCATCTTCAAGGATCACGTCGGTCAGCATCACCCCGAACCGGCGCTGGGCCAGCTGCTTGTCACGCGCCGCGATGCTGGTGCAGTGGGCGATGGCAAAGCCTTCGTCCTCAAGCGCGGCGATGATAACTGTCGCAATCGCCGCGTCATCCTCGACCAGCAGGACCGGATAGGTTGTGGGCATGGGTTAGCCGATGTCCTGCGCTTGCGGCAGGTGCAGGCGGAAATGGGTCAAGCCGCCCCGCGCATCGCGATCATGGCTGACATTGCCGTTCATATCGCGCACCAGCTTGCGCACCAGCGACAGGCCGAGGCCCTGACCCGATGGCTTGGAGGACACGAACGGCTCGAACACGTGGCCCTGCAATGCCGGATCGATCCCGGGGCCGTTGTCGCTGATGGTGATTTCAATCGGCAAGGGCACCGCGCGTCCGTTGCGGATCGCGCTGAAAGCGAGCCCGCTGACGAACCGCGTCTGGACGATGATGACACCGCCCCCACCGGCTCCCGCCGCTGACCCGAGCGCGGCATCGCGGGCGTTGGAGATAAGGTTGATCAGCACCTGCTCCAGCGCATCGCGATTGGCGAGCACAGGGGGAAGCGAGGGATCGAATTCCTCGCGGATCTCGACATCGCCCTTCGCGCCCCCTGCTGCCCGCATGGTGGCGACGGCAGCACGGATCGCTTCATGCGGGTTGCAGGCATCGACAGGGCCGGTGCGGGTGCTGCCCAGTTGCTGCATCCGGTCGATCAGCCGCGCAATCCGGTCAACCTCGTCGGTGATCATGCGGGCGAGTTTCTTGTCGGCCAAGGGAAGCTTGCGCGCTGCCAGCTGTGCCGCCCCGCGAATGGCGGCAAGCGGGTTCTTGATCTCGTGCGCCAGCACTGCCGGGGCGCCCAGCAAGGCCTCGCCGCCGACCGTGCCTGCCGCCTCGTCATGGCCGATCTGCGACAGCGTCACCACCCGCCAGCCCGGAAAACCGCCAAGCGGCGAGGCGGTGAGGTTGATGCGGGTGTCATGCTCGCCGACACGGATCAGCAGATCGCGCGCCACCAAGGCTTCCTCGCTGGCGAGCAGCCGCGCCTCGACCCGCGGATCAAGCGGTCCGATCCTGTCCGTCAGGCGTGTGCCGATGAGGCGGCTGGCACTGGTGCCGAGCAGGTTTTCAGCGGCGTGATTGACCTCGGCAATCAGACCCTCACCATCAATCAGGATCACCGCGAAGATCAGCCCGGCAAGCTGCGCGCGGGCATCCGGGCGGGCGTTGCCTTGCGCGTCAACCGGATAGGTTGCCACGGCTCAGGCCGCCTGCTGCATCAGGAAGGGAGTGTAGAACCGCTCGATTTCGCCCAGCACCTGATCGGCATCATCGATGAAGTTGGCCATGTTGCGGAACTCGGCGGAACCGTGCAGTCCCTTGGTGTACCAACCCAGATGCTTGCGGGCCATCTTGACCCCGGTGTCGCGGCCATAGTGATCGAGCATCCGGCGGTAATGCTCGACGACGAGCGCATATTGCTCGTCGATCCCCGGCGCGGCGCGGGCTTCGCCGGTGCGCCACCAATGCATCACCTGCCCCAGCAGCCACGGCTTGCCGTAAGCCCCGCGCCCGATCATCAGCCCGTCCGCGCCCGATTGTTCGAGCGCCTTGGACGCATCCTCGATGGTGCAGATGTCGCCGTTGACGATCACAGGAATGTTCACCGCGTCCTTGACCTTGCGCACGAAAGCCCAATCTGCGCTGCCCTTGTACATCTGGTTGCGGGTGCGCCCGTGGACCGTGATCATCTGTACGCCGATATCCTCGGCCATGCGGGCGAGTTCCGGCGCATTGAGGCTGTCGTGGCACCAGCCCATCCGCATCTTGACCGTGACCGGCACCTTCACCGCTTTCACAGTCTCTTCCATCAGCCGGACCGCCAGCGGCACTTCACGCATCAGGGCCGAGCCTGCGAGCTGGCCGACGACCTTGCGCACCGGGCAGCCGAAATTGATGTCGATGATCGCCGCGCCATTGCCTTCCTGGATCTTCGCCGCCTCGGCCATGCTGGCGGGATCACAGCCGACCAGCTGCATCGAGACCGGCTCCTCGATGCGGTCCCACGCGGTCTTCTGTGTGCTGACGCGCGTCTCGCGGATCGCCGCTTCACTCGCCACCATTTCAGTGACGTTGAGACCCGAGCCATAGCGGCGCACCAGCGTGCGGAACGGCATGTCGGTCACGCCCGTCATCGGCGCGAGCACCACCGGCTCGGCAACCGTGACAGGGCCGATGGCAATCGGCTTCAGGGCCGGCGGAGGAGGAAGCGTGGTCATGTGCGGGAGCGTTGCCTAAATAATGGGCAAGCGCTTAGTGGATTGCCGAAAGCCCGTCCAGACCCTAAGCGAACGCCCCGATGGACGCAGCCTCCCCCCTCCCCCCGTTCGCCGCAATCGTGGTTGCCGCTGGCAAGGGCCTGCGCGTGGGGGGCGACACGCCGAAACAGTTCCGTGAGTGGCGCGGCAAGCCGCTGATCCGGCATTCGGTCGAGGCTTTGAAGGCTGCCGGGGCCGATCCGCTGCTGGTGGTGGTCGCCCCGGATGCCAGCAAGCATGCCGAAGCCGCGCTGGCCGGGATCGCAGGCCTTGGCTTTATCACAGGCGGCGCAACCCGGCAGGATTCCGTGCGCTGCGGGCTGGAAGCACTGGCCGAGGCTTCGCCCCTGCATGTGCTGATCCACGATGCAGCCCGCCCCGATCTTCCCCGTGGCGTGATCGAGCGGCTGCTGTCTGCGCTTGCCGACCACCCCGGTGCGATCCCGGTGCTACCAGTGGTCGATAGCCTTGCAATCGCCAGCGATGGTGTGATGACCGGCAAGGCCGAGCGTGAGGCGTTGCGCCGCGTGCAGACTCCTCAAGCGTTCCGCTTCGATGCTATCATCACCGCGCACCGCGATTGGCAGGGACCGACCGATGCTGGTGATGATGCGCAGGTGCTGATGGACAGCAACGGTTCAGTTGCGCTTGTCCAAGGCGATGAACGTTTGAAAAAAATCACCTTTGCCGAGGATTTTGCAGAGCCCATGAACCAGCCCGCCTTCCGCGTCGGTCAAGGCTACGACGTTCACCGTCTGGAGCCGGGCGAGGAATTGTGGCTGGGCGGTGTCTTGATCCCGCATGACAAGGGGCTTTCGGGCCATTCCGATGCCGACGTGGCGCTGCACGCCATCACCGATGCGGTGCTCGGCGCGGTGGGCGAAGGTGATATTGGCACCCATTTCCCGCCAAGCGACCCCCAGTGGCGCGGTGCACGGTCCGGGCAGTTTCTGCAGCACGCCGTCAGCCTTGCGCGCGCGGCAGGTTACGTGGTGGCCAATATCGACCTGACCCTGATCTGCGAGGCACCGAAGATCGGCCCGCACCGCCCCGCCATGCGCGCCGAAGTCGCGCGGCTCATGGGACTGGCGGAGAACGCGGTCAGCATCAAGGCCACCACCACCGAGAAACTCGGCTTTACCGGCCGCGGCGAAGGCATCGCCGCGCAGGCCATCGTTTGTGTCACGCTTGCTTCGTAAAGGAACATCATCATGACCACCCGCCTACTTGCCCCTGCCCTCGCCTTTGCCGCGCTTGCCACCTCCCAGACCGCGCTTGCTCAAGAGCAAGCCTGCGTTGCGCCGGCCGATCTGTCGGATGCGGTTGTCTATGCGATGCCCATCGCCTTTGATGCGGCGCGCACGGCCTGCAGCAACCGCCTGGCCCGCGATGGCTTCATGGCGACCCGCGGTGACGCCTATATCGAGGCCTTCCGCGCCGAACAGAACGAAACTTGGCCCGGCGCCTTCCGCTTTCTCAAGACCTTCATGCAGAAGGACGGGGCCGAAGGCGGTTCATCGCCTGAAATGGGCGCCATGCTGAGCTCGATGCCCGAAGAAGCGCTGCGGCCCTTCGTCGATGCCCTCGTTGGCCAGATGATCGCAGCCGAGATCAAGGGTGACACCTGCGGCAAGATCGAGCGCGGGCTCGAACTGCTCAGCCCGCTGCCGTCCGAGAATATCGGCGGCTTGATCGCCTTCCTTTTCGAGATGACCGACATGAAAAACCCGCCGATCTGCGCGGCTGCGTCGGCCACCACCGGCTCGGCGCGCAAGTAGGTCGCGATGCCCCATTCGCTCCTGCCTGACGATATCGCCGCCCTTGCAGCCCGCGTTGTGGCCGAAAACGCCGCAGCGGGCCGCAAGGTCGCGCTGGCCGAAAGCTGCACCGGCGGTCTGGTGGCGGGCGCGGTGACGGAGATCGCGGGCTCCTCGGCGGTTCTCGATCGCGGCTTCGTGACCTATTCCAACGAAGCCAAGATGGAGATGCTGGGGGTCGCGAGCGACATTATCGAAACCTTCGGCGCTGTCTCGATCGCCTGCGCCTGGGCGATGGCCAAGGGCGCGCTCGAACGGTCGAAAGCGGATGTTGCGGTGGCGATCAGCGGTGTTGCTGGCCCGGGCGGCGGCACACCGCAAAAGCCGGTGGGAACCGTGGTTTTCGCCCGCGTCATCCGCAACGCGACCGGCGAGCCGGAGGGCGAGCTCAAATTCTTCGAAGGCGGCGAGGGCCCGGATGGCCGCGCCGAAATCCGCCGTCAGGCGACGCTATGCGCGCTGGAATTGCTGCTGCCGTAAAGCTGCGCGGCGCGCTGTTCGAAGGCTTCGACCATCTTGCGAAAAGCCTTGTCGAAATACTGCCCGGCGATCTTCTCGAACAGGCGGTTCTTGAAGGTGAATTCGACGAGAAAATCGATCTCGCAGGTGTGATCATCCACCGCGCGGAAGGTCCAGACGTTGTCGAGATCGCTGAGCGGCCCATCAAGATAATGGACGTCGATTTCGGTGGCCCGGGTCTTCTTCACGCGCGAGGTAAAGCTTTCGCGGATGGCCTTGAAGCCCACCACCATGTCGGCGACCATCTCGGTATCGGAATTGCTGCGCACGCGGGTTGCAATCACCCAGGGCAGGAATTCGCCATAGCGGCCGACGTCGGCGACCAGATCGAACATCTGTTCGGCGCTGTAAGGCAGGCGGCGGGTTTCGCGGATGCCGGGCATCAGCCTTACGCCTTGGCTCCGGCGCGCGCCTGTTCTTTGGCGAGCTTTTCCTCGCGGGCGGCGCGCATCTTGGCGAAATCATCGCCCGCATGATAGCTCGACCGCGTCAGCGGGCTGGAAGCGACCTGCAGGAAGCCCTTGGCCCGGGCGATGGCGCCATAAGCCGAAAACGCCTTGGGCGTGACGAATTCCTCGACCACCGCGTGCTTCGGCGTCGGCTGGAGGTATTGCCCCATGGTGATGAAATCCACTTCGGCTGAACGCATGTCGTCCATCACCTGGTGGACCTCAAGACGCTGTTCGCCCAGCCCCAGCATGATCCCAGACTTGGTGAAGATCAGCGGATTATGCGCCTTCACTTCTTCCAGCAGGCGCAGCGAGGCATAATAGCGCGCGCCCGGGCGGATCGTCGGATAGAGCCGCGGCACGGTTTCGAGGTTGTGGTTGTAAACATCCGGCCCCGCCTCGCAGATCATCTCCACCGCACGGCGCATCTTGCCGCGGAAATCGGGGGTGAGGATTTCAATCGTGGTGTTCGGCGTGTTGCGGCGCAGCGCTTCGATCACTTTGACGAACTGGCTTGCGCCGCCATCAGGCAGATCGTCCCGGTCCACGCTGGTAATGACGATGTGTTCAAGCCCCATCTTTGCGGCGGCAATCGCGGTGTTTTCCGGCTCGAACGGGTCAACCGCCTTCGGCATCCCGGTCTTGACGTTGCAGAAGGCACAGGCGCGCGTGCACACATCGCCGAGGATCATCACCGTCGCGTGCTTTTTCGTCCAGCACTCGCCGATGTTCGGGCAGGCTGCTTCCTCGCACACGGTATGGAGGTTCAACTCGCGCATCAGCTTGCGCGTTTCGTTGTAGCCTTCGCTGACAGGCGCGCGCACGCGGATCCAGTCGGGCTTACGCTGGCGGGCGGGCCGATCGGCGGGTGTTTGCGGCTGCGGCGTGCTGGCGAGGTCGTTCATGGGGAGCCATTTAGGCGCGCAGAGCCGCTGCCGCAAGCGCGGGGACGGTTGCATTTTGCAGCACTGGCCCTGACAAAAAAGAGCACCGGGCAGCTAGGCCGCCCGGTGCTCGGTGCATTTCAGCTATGTCGGCGTGCAATCAGCCGCCAACCGCCGCTCCGGCGTTTGCCACCTGCGAGGCATAGGCGCTCCACAGCATCGCAATCGGCGCACGCGGGCCATCAACCTGCGCAAAGGTCGCGCGGGCCGCGTCGGAATTACCTGCACCGGTCTGGGCAATACCCAGACGCGTCAGTGCAAGATTGCGGTCAACGCCCGCCATGGTCAGCGCCTTTTCGTAGAAGCCCGCCGCCTTGGTGTATTCGCCATAGCTGAGGAACGTGTCACCCGCCGCCA
This sequence comes from Porphyrobacter sp., assembly GCA_032116115.1. Taxonomy (GTDB): domain Bacteria; phylum Pseudomonadota; class Alphaproteobacteria; order Sphingomonadales; family Sphingomonadaceae; genus Erythrobacter. Next base: position 167,423 of record JAUMAX010000014.1, on the reverse strand, counting down.
GCACGGTGCGCAGCAGAGCGGCCGGCTTGCTGGCGTCCCGTTCGAGCGAGGGAAGCGCGGCGCGGTCCTCGGCGATCAGGCCGCTTGCGGTCTTGAGCTGTTCATCGACCCAGGGATCTGCGCCCTTGGCGATCACGCCTGTCGCGTTGGCTTCCTCGATCACCGACTTCACTTCCATCGGCAGGCGGCGGGTGTCCGCGGCCTCGATGTAGAAAATGTAGTCGTTCTTGTCCTTCAGCGTGCCGATCTTCTTGCCTAGACGCAGCAGATCAAGCAGCACCGGGCCGTCATAATCGTTGAGATTGCGGGTGAGGTTCACAGCATCGCGCCAGTTATCGGGCGTCGGGCTTTCGATCACCCAGCCCTGCACGAACTGGTAGATGTCGGGCACGATTTCGTTGGTGTAGGCGATCTGCACCCCGCGGCGATACCACTTGGGATCGACCGACTGGCCTGTTGCCTTGCGAGCGGCAATAATGTCGCTGAGATATTTCAGGCCCTCGGCATGACGGTCCTGCGAGAAGTACAGCTCGGCCATGTTGAGCTTGACGTCATCCGTGGAGACGTTGGGTGCGCTGTAATTGAGGTCAATCGCCTTCTGCAGATAGGTGCGCGCCTTGTCATACTGCTGCTGGGCAGTGGCAAGCTGCGAGGCGACGAAGTTAAAGCGGGCGGTTTCCTCGGGCTTGACCTTGCCGCTTGCCAGCATCAGCTCGGCGCCTTGAAGCTGAAGCCCCAGATCCTTGGCGGTGATCCCGGCGTTGAACATCATGCCGCCCAGCGCCAGCTGTTCGTCAGGCGACACAGCCAGCGGCACAAGCGCGGCGATCTGCGGCTTGAGCGCAGCCACATCGGCGGCCGGCGCCTTGATCGAGGCATCGAGCGGCTGGTAGGCGTCAACAAAGGCCTTGGAATAGACCGGCTTGGCCGCATCGGCAGCCTCGTCCTTCTTTTTCTTCTTCTGGGCATGGGCCACGTCGGTGAAGCCCGGAACCGCAAGCACCGCTGTGCCGCTGGCAAGCGCGACGGCCAGAGCAAGCTGGCGCGCAAACCCGCCGGCCAGAAGCTTGGGGCGACGGGGCGAAGACAAATTGGTCACTGCATCCTCCACAAGTAGTGCAGCGGCGTGCCAAAAGCGGCCCGTTCGCTGCCCGAATTCTGCCTGAGCCTTTGAACGGCTCGGACAGGATTTGCAATTCCCGCTAGGCGTCCCGTGCTGAACGGGCTTTGAATGGTCGGGGTGGCACTTGCGGCAACGGACGGGGCAACCGGCTTGCAAATGTGGAAAAATCCGCCCCGTTCGTGCTGTGTTCTTAGGCAATGGTGGCGAAACCCCCGGCATGTGCCTAGATAGAGGTCACTTGTCGGCCTTGCTAAGGCCCGACCTGCCGCTACGGCACCAGAACACAAGCAGAAACGGTCCAGACCTTGAGCGACGACAGCGACATCCTCGATTCCCCCGTGCCCGCGCCGATGGGCGGCTTTGACCGCATCGACATCGTCGACGAGATGAAGTCGAGCTACCTCGATTACGCGATGAGCGTGATCGTGTCCCGTGCGCTGCCCGATGTGCGCGACGGGTTGAAGCCGGTGCACCGCCGCATCCTGTTCGCGAGCCAGGAAGGCGGCTTTGTCGCTGGCAAGCCCTATCGCAAGAGCGCCAAGATCGTCGGCGACGTGATGGGTAACTATCACCCGCACGGCGACAGCGCGATCTATGACGCGCTCGCCCGCATGACGCAGCCGTGGTCGATGCGCGTGCCGCTGATCGATGGTCAGGGCAACTTTGGCTCGATGGACCCCGATCCGCCGGCCTCGATGCGTTACACCGAAGCGCGGCTTGCGCGGGTGGCGAACAGCCTGCTCGACGATCTCGACAAGGACACGGTCGACTTTACCGAGAACTACGACGGCAGCCGCAAGGAGCCGACGGTCCTTCCCGCACGCTTCCCCAACCTGCTGGTCAACGGCGCTGGCGGGATCGCGGTCGGCATGGCGACCAACGTGCCGCCGCATAACCTTGGCGAAGTGATCGACGCCTGCTTTGCCTATATGGACAACCCGGCGATCACGTCCGAGGAATTGATCCAGTACATCCCCGGCCCCGACTTCCCCACTGCCCCGCTGATCCTCGGCACGCATGGCGCGCGGCAGGCCTACACCACCGGGCGCGGGTCGATCCTGATGCGCTGCCGTCACGAGATCGAAAGCACGCGCGGCGCCAAGAGCGAAGGGCGCGAAAGCATCGTCTTCACCTCGATCCCCTATCAGGTCGGCAAGTCCAATCTGGTGGAAAAGATCGCCGATGCCGCCAAGGAAAAGCGGATCGAGGGTATCTCCGACATCCGCGACGAATCCTCACGTGAGGGCGTTCGCGTGGTCATCGATCTCAAGCGCGATGCGACACCCGATGTGGTGCTCAACCAGATCTGGCGGCACACGCCTGCGCAGTCGAGCTTCCCGGCAAACATGCTGGCGATCCGCGGCGGCCGCCCTGAAACGCTGCGCCTGCGTGACTTCATCCAGGCCTTCATCACCTTCCGCGAGGAAGTGATCACCCGCCGTACCAAGTACGAGCTCGCCAAGGCGCGGGAACGGGCGCATCTCTTGCTGGGTCTGGTCGTCGCCGTCTCCAACCTCGACGAGGTGGTGGCGATGATCCGCTCCGCGCCAAACCCCGCCGAAGCCCGCGCACGGCTGCTCGCCAAGGAATGGCCGATCGGCGACATCGCGCAATATATCCGCCTGGTCGAAGCGATCGAGCCCGATGCCGATCAGACGGGCGGCACCTATCGCCTGTCCGAACGGCAGGTGAAGGCGATCCTCGAACTGCGCCTCCACCGCCTGACCGCGCTGGGCCGTGACGAGATCGGCGGCGAATTGCAGGGGCTGTCAGTCGCGATCGAGGAGTATCTTTCGATCCTCGCCGACCGCGTGAAGCTTTATGCCGTGATGCGCGAGGAACTGGTCGAAATCCGCGCCACCTACGCCACGCCGCGCCTGTCCGAAATCGCCCCTGCCTGGGATGGTCTGGAAGACGAAGACCTGATCGAGCGCGAGGAGATGGTCGTCACCGTGACCCACGGCGGCTACATCAAGCGCACCCCGCTCGATACCTTCCGGGCGCAGGCGCGCGGCGGCAAGGGCCGCTCGGGCATGGCGACCAAGGACGAGGACGCCGTTGTCGAACTCTTCGTCACCAGCACGCACAACCCGGTCCTGTTCTTCACCAACACCGGCCGCGTGTACCGCATGAAGGTGTGGAAGCTGCCCGAAGGCGGCCCGCAGACCAAGGGCCGTCCGATGGTCAACCTGCTGCCGCTGGGTGACGAGGAGCGCGTCACCAACGTTCTCCCGCTGCCCGAGGACGAGGCGAGCTGGGCCAATCTCAACATCGTGTTCGCCACCGAGCAGGGCATGGTGCGGCGCAATTCGATGGACGCCTTCGCCAATATCCCGACCGCAGGCAAATATGCGATGGGCTTCGTCGAAGGTTCGGGCGACCGCCTGATCGGGGTGCAATTGCTGACCGAGGAGCAGGAGATTTTCCTCGCCAGCGACAGCGGCAAGGCGATCCGTTTCTCCGCCACTGACGCGCGCGAGACCAAGAGCCGTACCGGTATCGGCGTGCGCGGCATGAGCCTCAAGAAGGGCGGCAAGGTCGTCAGCATGGCGGTGCTCGACCCGCTGACCGCCGACATGGAAACCCGCGAGGCTTACCTGCGCGCCGCCGCGTGGAAGAACAACGACGCCGCCCCCACCCTGCCCGCAGAACAAGTGGCGGCGATGGCGACAAGCGAGGAGTTCATCCTCACCATCACCGCCAATGGCTATGGCAAGATTTCCTCGGCCTATGAATATCGCACCACTGGTCGCGGCGGCCAGGGGATCACCAATATTGGCACGCCCGACAGCAATCCGGATCGCAACGGCCCGGTGGTGGCGAGCTTCCCGGTCAAGCACGCATCGCAGCTGATGCTGGTGACCGATCAGGCCAAGCTGATCCGCCTCGGCATTGATTTCCGCCACCTTGTCGAAGGCGGGTTCGAGAGCCTCAAGGGCTTCTCGATCTCCGGTCGCGGGTCTTCGGGCGTGCGTATCTTCGACGTTGCCAAGGGCGAGCACATTGTCGGCGCAGCGCTGATCGACGAGACGGACGAACCGGAAAACCCCGCCGAGGAAGCCGTTGCCGCGGAATTGGCGGCAGGCACCGGCGCGAACGAGCCGCCCGTCACCTGACGGGCTGCTCACCCCGTAAGCATTGAACTATGCCGGACGCGATCATCAGCTGGCCGGCATAGTATAGCGGCCAGATCAGCAGATCGGGCAGGGGGGCGAGGTCGAACGGCCCCATGCGCGCAAAGATCAACCAGTCGCTCAGCACGAACAGCACAGCGCCGGTGCCGACGCGGTAGCGCGGGTAGTGGCTCATCCACGCCGCCGACGCCATTGCACCGAGGAAGCCTGCATAGAACGCGATCTGCGCGTCGCCGCTCAGGATGTAGCTTACCAGCGGGGTACCGATCAGCAGAGCGGCGCCAACCAGCTTCTGGGTCGGTGAAGGCCGCTTGTGCAAGTTCCTGAGATAGAGCCCCACGGCAACGCAATGGGCTGCTGCGAAAAACGCGCCGCCGATGACGAAGTCGAGCTCGATCGCAACGTCCCCCGCCGCCGCCAGCGCCAGCATCAGCACAAGCAGTGCGCCGTCCAGACCCCGGCGACCATGCGGGACGCGCAGCAGAGTGTAGAGCGCCAGCAACCCGACCGAGGTGCCCTTGGCAAGCAGGCCCCATGTCCCCTCGAACACGGGATTATCGCTCAGGAAATAGAACGCGGTCGCAGCCGCAATGCTCGCCAGCAGCCAAGGCCTTTGTTCGATCAGCGCCTGCTTTGCCATCCCTGCCCTTCCCTTGCCCGATAGACTGCACCCCTTGGGGCTTGCCGCGGGGCTATCACGCAATTACCTGCCCTGCCATGACTGCAAACCCGACAAATCACGATGTGCACATTATTGGCGGCGGCCTTGCCGGAAGCGAGGCGGCCTGGCAGCTCGCCCAGCGCGGGGTGAAAGTGCGCCTGTCGGAGATGCGCGGATCGGGCGAGATGACACCAGCGCACCAGACCGACGGGCTGGCCGAACTGGTGTGCTCCAATTCCTTCCGCTCGGACGATGACACCAAGAACGCGGTCGGCTTGCTGCATCACGAGATGCGCGAACTCGACTCTCTGGTGATGCGCGCGGGCCATGTCGCGCGGGTGCCAGCGGGCAGCGCCATGGCGGTGGACCGCGATGTGTTTTCCGCCGAGGTCGAAAAGGCGCTCTTCAGCCATCCCAATGTCACTGTCGTGCGCGAACGGGTCGACACCCTTCCCGCTGCCGGCCTCACCATCGTCGCCACCGGCCCGCTGACAGCCGAGGCGCTGGCGGGCAGCATCGTGCGTGCCACGGGCGCGGAACGGCTCGCATTCTTCGATGCCATCGCGCCGATCATCCACCGCGACAGCATCGACATGAGCAAATGCTGGATCCAGTCGCGCTGGAACAAGCGCACCGATGCTTCCAACGAAGGCGGCGATTACATCAATTGCCCCATGAACGAGGAGCAATACCGCGCCTTCCACCGCGGGTTGATGGAAGGCGAGAAGTCCGAATTCAAGCAATGGGAAAAGGACACGCCCTATTTCGACGGCTGCATGCCGATCGAGGTCATGGCCGAGCGTGGCTGGGAAACCCTGCGCTATGGGCCGATGAAGGGTGTGGGGCTGGATAACCCCTTCGACACCACGCCGGAATTTCCGCAAGGCCGCTGGCCCTATGCCGTGGTGCAGCTGCGGCAGGACAACAAGCTCGGCACGCTGTGGAACATGGTCGGCTTCCAGACCAAGCTCAAATATGCCGCACAGATCGAACTGTTCCGCACCATTCCGGGGCTGGAGAACGCCGAATTCGCGCGGTTGGGCGGGCTGCACCGCAACACCTTCCTCAATTCGCCCGAGGTGCTCGATCGCCAGCTACGGCTGAAGGCGGCGCCGCATATCCGCTTTGCCGGGCAGGTGACGGGGTGCGAGGGCTATGTCGAAAGCGCCGCCATCGGACTGGTCGCCGGGATGATGACGGCGACGGAATTGGCCGGGCGCGACTGGCAGCCCTTGCCCGCAACCACGGCGCTGGGCGCACTGCTGAGCCACATTACCGGCGATGCCGAGGCCGAGACCTTCCAGCCCATGAATGTCAATTTCGGCCTGTTCCCGCCGCTGCATAACGTTGGCAAGAAGGTGCGCAAGGAGGCCTATACCGGCCGCGCCAAGGCCGATCTGGCGCGCTGGATCAGCGAAACGCGCGAGGCAGTGCCCGCCTGATTGTCAGCACTTGCAGGCAGGCTTCTTGGCCGCAGGCTTGGGCGCAGTCGTTGCGAATTCGCGCGGGGTCAGGCGCTCGTCGCGGTCGCCATCGGCCTTTTCGAAGCGGTCGACCGTCGCCACCGCCCACTCCTCGAACGTCAGCAGGTTGTTGCCGTCCTTGTCGAGCGCGCGGAACGCCTCGGTGCGGGATGACAGCATTTCGTTGCGGGTGATCAGCCGGTCGCGGTTGCGGTCATAGCGGAAGAAGCGCTGCTCCTCGCGGCTGAGATCGCTCATTTCGGGCGGGGCCGGGCCTTGCAGGCTGCCGGGATCGGATAGCGGGAGCTGGGCGGGATCGACCGCAGGAGCCGCAGGCGGCGGTGGCGGAGCGCCTTGTTCGACCGCAGCACGGCCCTGCCACCAGAACACGCCAATGCCTGCAAGGGCGAGCCCACCGAACACTCCCAGCACTGCCTGTCGCAAAGGTCTGCCCCCTTTTGCTGCAATGCCTGGGGGAATATACTCAATCAGTTCCGAAAGATAGCGGCCTTGAGCGCCGCGAGCGAGGCGCCGCGCCCTTCCATCAAGGGCCGCCCTCCCCGCCGCATCGCGCGCAACGCCAAAGCCTCAAGCACGGCAATGCCGCGCAGGTCCGCAGGTAGCCGCCCACCCCCATGACCACGGGACAGACCCGCCGCAGTCATGGCTGCGCGCTCGCCCTCGTCAGAAACGCGGGTCGCCGCATCGGCAATGGCCCAGCGAAACCCGGCGGCCTCCAGACGCTCGCTGACGGCCGGGGTTGCTGCGGGCACGAGCGCGGCAAAGAAGGCCCCGCGCTCCGCACCGAAAGCGGCTGCTTCATCCTGACCCATACGGTCGGCCGTAACGAGCGCCTCCCACCCATCGATCAGCCGGGTCAAAGCAGCCTCCCGCCCCGCCCATTCACGGCCGATGGCATCAAGAACCTCATCACCCCGCGGCCTCTCCGCCACCGGTTTGGCGAGTGATTCGCGCCACCACGCGAGCCGCATCTGCCCCAGCATCGGCTCACTGGTGCGCGCAACAATACGTGCAAGCCGCCGGTCAAGGTGAAGCGCTATGCTTAACGGCCCGCGAACCTTTGGGCTGCACCATGCCAGCGCAAGTTCGGCTTCGGATGGCAGGGTTTCAAGGGGATCGGAGCTCACGCGGCCAGCGCCTAGCCACGCATCTGCACATTTGGCAAGCAAACTGTCCCGCGCCGGTACGCCAGACGATACGAAGGCATCCTCAGGCGTGGTTAGGACTTTGGTAACCATCGTTCTTCGCAATTCACTTACCAGACTGTCTTACGGCGGATGCTGCATCTGGAATGTCCGCAGTTTTTGTACGGACGTCAGTGGAAGGGCACCAATCCGATGGGGCGAGAAAAGCAGGCCAACATGTCGTTCATGCGTTCATTGCTGCACGACAAAGCCGCCAACACGATCGCGATCTCCGCAGCGGCGCTGTTTCCGATCATGGCGATGGTAGGCGGCGGGATCGACGCGAGCCGCTATTACATGACGGCTGCACGGATGCAGGCAGCATGCGATGCGGGCGCATTGGCGGCCCGGCGCGCGATGACGGATGACACCTTCACCACCGCGCACCGCACGACCGGCCTCAACTTCTTCGACCAGAACTTCAACGACGGCATCTTCGGCGTCGAGAACCGGGTGCGCGACTTCACCAGCGACGGCGACGGGGTGGTCTATGGCACCGCCAGCGGGCGCTTGCCGACATCAATCATGGGTGCGTTCGGCTTCGAGGATTTCCCGATCGAGGTCAGCTGCACCGCTGAAATCAACATCTCCAACTCCGACATCATGTTCGTGCTCGACGTCACCGGCTCGATGTCGGAATGCCCCAACGGCACCGAGTGCAATTCGAACTCCAGCTCGAAAATTGTCGCGCTGCGCAGTGCGGTGATGAACTTCTACGATACGGTGGAAGCGGCCACATCGGCCAGTGCGCAGGTGCGTTATGGCTTTGTGCCCTATTCGCAGCAGGTCAATGTCGGCTTCTCTCTGCCGCGCGCCTACCTCGCTAACACCCACTCCTATCAATCGCGCGTGGCACGCTACAACCCTGCGCCGTTCCCCAATTCCAGCAACCCCGATGTCGATCAGGTCGGTGAAACGATCGTGATCTCGGATCAGCAAGAATGGCTGCCGCGTGCGACCTCCAACTTCAATTCGAGCAACACCGACCATTACCGCTTCCGCACCGATGGCTCTGCCGGGACGACCGCTCGCAACTTCTGCCAGACCTCGCTGACCGGGACACGCAATGTCACCGTCAGCGGGCAGACGCAGTCCTGGCAGGTGTTTGCGACGCCGCAGATTGTCGCCAACCAGTGGCCGAACAACGGCAGCAACAACAACCGCGCCGGTTGCTATGGACGCGTGCGCAAGACCCGTCTTGCAACCGCCGCGGATGTGATCCCGCAGTTCCGTGAGTGGATCTATTGCCAGGTCACACCCGGCACCAGCAATCCGTGCAACGTCAACAACCCTGCCCGCAGCCCGGCCGGGTGGGAAACTGTCAACCTTTCCTCGCTCTACACCAACAACACGCTGCAGGTTCCGGTTGGCAGCAATGGTGCGATGATCACGCAGACATGGGGCGGATGCGTCGAGGAGCCGGTGTGGATGGACACCACCGGCAACTACAGCCCGATCCCGACAAACGCGCATGATCTCAACATCAACCTGGTCCCGGTGAACGAGGCGCAGAAGTGGAAGCCGGCGCTGAACAGCGCTGTCTGGGAACGGCGTGACGGCAGCAACAACCGGACGACGAACAATGTGACCGACTCTGACCGGATCGCCGGCGGTCAGTCGACCAGCCAGAGCACTCCCGGTTGGGTCTGCCCGCGCGCCGCTGCCAAGCTGTCGGAAATCAGCCGCACCAATCTGCAAACCTACGTCAACAGTCTGGCGGCCAGCGGCAACACCTATCACGATATCGGGATGGTGTGGGGCGCACGCTTCATTTCGCCGCGGGGCATCTTTGCTGCGGAAAACACCACCGCGCCCAATGGCGATGCGATTGCCCGCCACATCGTGTTCATGACCGATGGTATGCTCGTCACCAACGTCGAGAACTATTCGCCCCAAGGGATCGAATGGTGGGACCGCCGCGTGACCGGCAATGGTGACCAGACCCGTGAAGCCACCCGCCGTGCGGCGCGCCTGCAGGCTGTCTGCCGCGCAGCCCAGCAGGAAAACATCACTGTCTGGGTGGTCGCCTTCGGGACGGCGCTTACACAGAACCTGATCGACTGCGCCTCGCCCGGTCGTGCGTTCCAGGCCAATGACTCGACCACACTCAACGCCCGGTTCCAGGAAATCGCGCAGAAGATCGCAGCACTGAGGCTCACGTCATGATCCGCCGTCTGTTCCGCCCTTCCGGTTCCCTGCGGCGGCTCATCGCCGACCGCAGCGGGGTCACTCTGGTCGAGTTTGCCTTTGTCGGCCCGGTTCTGATCCTGATGATCATGGGCCTGTTCGACATCGCGCACACGCAATACAGCAGTTCGATCCTGAACGGTGCGATGCAGAAGGCCGGCCGCGACCTCACGCTGGAAAACGCCAACAGCCAGCAGGTCGTCATCGATGCCAATGTGCGGCGGCAGATCGAAACCGTGATGCCGGCCGGAGCGACCGTCGAGTTCGAAAAGGTGTCGCACTTCGATTTCGCCGACGTCGGTGAGCCGGAGGAATTCACCGACCAGAACGACGATGATATCTGCAACAACAATGAGCCCTACATCGACGTCAACAGCAACGGAAGCTGGGATGCCGACCGCGGGAAGCAGGGGATCGGGGGCGCGCGGGACGTCGTGCTTTACACCGCCATCGTCACCTATCCGCGCCTTTTTCCGATGTACAGCATGGTCGGTTTGCCGTCCGAGGTCACCCTTTCAGCCTCGACCGTGCTGCGCAACCAGCCTTTCGATGAACAGAATGATCGTGTCGTCACTCCGAGGAATTGCCCATGACCGCTATCACGAGCACCTCGATGCGCGCCAAGGCAGGCCGCTTTACCCGCACGCTTTCGGGTGACACGTCGGGCCTTGCGATGATCGAATTCGCTTTCTGCGCGCCGCTGCTGCTCGGGATGGGAATGCTCGGCACCGATACCGCTTATCTGGTGATCACGCATATGCAGGTCAGCCAGATCGCGATGCAGGTGGCCGACAACGCCTCCCGCGTCGGTGAGCAGGACGTGCTGACATCGCGCAAGGTGTTCGAGCGTGACATCGCCGAAACCCTGATCGGCGCGGAAAAGCTCGGCGAGAACATCGATATCTTCGAGCAGGGACGCGTCATCATCTCCAGCCTGCAGCGCAATGCCCAGGGCGGACAATGGATCGCGTGGCAAAGATGCCGCGGCGCTGTGCAGCACAATTCGAGCTTCGGCGTCGAAGGTAACGGCGCGACCGGCACGAGCTTCCCCGGCATGGGCGTACCGGGGCGCTACATCACCGCGTCGCAAGGCACGGCAGTGATGTTCGTGGAGGTGGTCTACAACTTCGAATCGATCACACCCCTGACCGCCTTCGAAGGCCAGCGCATCACCTATACGGCTGCCTACAACGTCCGCGACAACCGCGATCTGACGCGCCTTTATGCTGGCGGGCCGGTCGCCCGCTGCACCACCTATTCGGCGGCCCGCCCGGCCTGATACAAGGCCGGGCGGCGCCTGCCGCTTACTTGTAGCAGACCTTGCGCGCAGCCTCGGCAATGCGTGCGGCATCGATCAGCGCGAGCTTTTCGAGGTTGGCAGCATAAGGCAGCGGCACGTCTTCGTTGCACACCCGCATGACCGGCGCATCGAGGTGGTCGAAGCCCTCTTCCATGCAGATGCTGATGATCTCGCTCGCGATAGAGCAGGTCGGCCAGCCTTCCTCGGCCACGATCAACCTGTTGGTCTTGGCGAGGCTTTGCAGCACGGTCTGCTTGTCCAGCGGGCGCAGGGTGCGCAGATCAATGACTTCGGCATCAATCCCCTCGTCCGCCAGCTTGCCAGCGGCTTCCAACGCCATGCCGACACCGATGGAATAGCTGACGATGGTGACGTCCTTGCCCTCACGCACGATCCGCGCCTTGCCGATCGGCAGGACGTAATCGTCAACGTCAGGCACATCGAAACTGCGGCCATAGACCAGCTCGTTTTCGAGGAAGACCACCGGGTCTTCGCAGCGGATAGCCGCCTTCATCAGCCCCTTGGCATCGGCAGCATCATAGGGCGCGATCACGATCAGGCCGGGGACGCTGGCGTACCACGGGCCGTAGTTCTGGCTATGCTGCGCGCCCACGCGGCTGGCAGCGCCATTGGGGCCGCGGAACACGATCGGACAGCGCATCTGGCCGCCTGACATGTAGTTCGTTTTGGCCGCCGAATTGATGATGTGGTCAATCGCCTGCATGGCAAAATTGAAGGTCATGAATTCGACGATCGGGCGCAGGCCGCCCATCGCCGCGCCCGTGCCGATCCCGGCAAAGCCATATTCGGTGATCGGCGTGTCGATCACCCGCTTGGGGCCGAATTCCGCGAGAAGGCCTTGGGTCACCTTATAGGCGCCCTGATACTCGGCGACTTCCTCACCCATGACGAAGACGCGCCCGTCGCGGCGCATTTCTTCGGCCATGGCATCTCGCAGCGCCTCGCGCACGGTGGTGCTGACGAGGCTGGTGCCGGCGGGGATGGCAGGATCAGCAGCAGCAGCCACTGCCGGCGCAGGCTTGGCGGCAAGCGCAGCCGCGGGTGCAGCCTTGGGTGCTTCGGCCTTGGCCGGTTCGGGCGCAGATGCCGGAGCAGCCTCCTCCCCTTCCCCGCTGATCAGCGCGATCACAGCGCCCACGGCAACATCTTCGGTCCCCGCAGGCACGAGGATCTTCGTCAGCACGCCTTCATCAATGGCTTCGAATTCCATCGTCGCCTTGTCGGTCTCGATCTCGGCGAGGATATCGCCCGGCTCGATCCGGTCGCCTTCCTGCTTGAGCCACTTGGCAAGCGTGCCTTGCTCCATCGTCGGCGACAGGGCCGGCATCTTCAGTTCAATACCCATGGCTCAATACGCCTCCACCAGAACGTCGGTGTAAAGTTCAGCCGCGCCCGGTTCGGGCGAGGTTTCGGCGAAATCGGCGGCAGTCGCCACCTCGGCGCGGATCGCCTTGTCGATGGCTTTCAAGTCTTCCTCGGTCTTGCCTGCTTCGATCAGGGTCTTCTTCAGTCCCTCGATCGGATCGTGATGATCGCGCTGTTCCTGCACTTCTTCCCGCGTGCGGTACTTGGCCGGATCGGACATGGAATGCCCGCGATAGCGATAGGTGTTGCACTCCATCAGCACCGGGCCTTTCCCGGCGCGAACATGGGCAAAAGCGACTTCGGCAGCGGCGCGCACTTCAAGCACGTCCATGCCGTTCACTTCCATGCCCGGGATGCGGAACGCGGTGCCGCGGCGGTGAAAGCGCGTTTCGGCAGACGAGCGCGAGCTCGCCGTGCCCATTGCATACTGGTTGTCTTCGACCACGAAGACGATCGGCAGGTTCCACAAGGCCGCCATATTGAACGTCTCGTAGACCTGGCCCTGGTTGGCCGCGCCATCACCGAAGTAAGCGAGGCACAGCCCGCCGTCATTGTTGTACTGGTGCGCCAGCGCCAAGCCGCCGCCCAGCGCCACCTGCGCACCGACGATGCCGTGGCCGCCGTAGAACTTGTGCTCGGTCGAGAACATGTGCATCGACCCGCCCTTGCCCTTGGAAATCCCGGCCTCACGGCCCGTCAATTCCGCCATGATCACCTTGGGATCGATCCCGTAGGCGAGCATGTGGCCGTGGTCGCGGTAGCCGGTGATGACGCTGTCACGCTCGTTATCCAGCGCGCTCTGGAGCCCGATGGCGACCGCTTCCTGCCCGATGTAAAGATGGCAGAAACCGCCAATCAGCCCGAGGCCGTAAAGCTGGCCGGCCTTTTCTTCGAACCGCCGGATCAGCAGCATCTGGCGGTAGAATTCCAGCATCTCCGCTTCGGTGGCTGCGTAGCGCTTGTTCGCCTCGAAGGCGTCCTGCAGCGAATGGAGCAGAAAATCGGTGTCGTCCGCCTGCGCGGACGCTTTTGCAGGCTTTTTGGCCAAGGTCGTATCCCTCACTTTGGCGCACTCATGGGGAGGAGAAGCGCATCACTGTCCTATAGGCAGGGAGAGGGGTGCCACGCAACGCCAAGCCGTAGCGGAAAATGCAACACGCATACGAAATCAGGTGAGCCGGACAGCCTGCCCGGGATCAATCCTCAAGGGTGAGGACGACCTCGTCTTCGCGCATCACGCCAAGCTGTTCGCGCACCAGCTCGCTGGCAAGATCAGGGTCGGCAGCTTCGGGATCGAGCAGCATCACGCGGTTGCGCAGGGCATCACGCTTGAGGGTGAGCTGCGCAATTTCCGTTTCGCGCGCTTCGAGCGCTTCGGCATTTTCGCTCCATGCAAGCAAGCCGGTAGGGCCAGCGACAGCAAAACCGGCCAGCAACAGCAGCGCACCAAGCGCAAGGAAGCGCTTAAGCCTGTTTTCCGGTCCCTGTTTGCGCATGTGGCGAAAGATCCCTTCTCGTCTCCGCCACAGAATCACAATTGCTGCCTGCCTGCAAGAACAATGCGCTGCAAAGCGCACAAATCCCCGCAGATTGCCGCGATCAGTAGCTGCGCGGCAGGCCGAGCACGTGTTCGGCGAGATAGGAGAGGATCAGGTTGGTCGAAATCGGCGCCACGGTGTAAAGCCGCGCTTCGCGGAACTTGCGCTCGACATCGTATTCCTCGGCAAAGCCAAAGCCGCCGAAAGTCTGGACGCACATATCGGCCGCCGCCCAGCTGGCTTCGGACGCGAGCAGCTTGGCCATGTTGGCTTCCGCGCCGGGATTGCCGCCTTCATCATAGACCCGCGCGGCGTGCAGCACCATCAGCTCGGCGGCGCGCATCTGGGCATAGCAGCGCGCGATCGGGAACTGCACGCCCTGGTTCTGGCCGATGGGCCGCGCGAAGACAGAGCGGTCCTTGGCATAGCCGGTGGCCTTCTCGATGAACCACTTGGCGTCCCCGATGCACTCGGCCGCGATCAGGATGCGTTCGGCATTCATGCCCGACAGAATGTAGCGGAAGCCCTTCCCCTCCTCGCCCACCAGCGCGGATGCGGGAATCCGCAGATCATCGAAGAACACCTCGCAGGACGAATGGTTCATCATCGTGCGGATCGGCTTCACCGTCATGCCGCTTTTCAGCGCGGCCTGCATGTCGACGAGGAAGATCGAAAGCCCCTCGGTCTTGCTCGCCACCTCCTCGCGCGGGGTGGTGCGGGCGAGCAGCAGCATCAGATCGGAATGTTCGGCGCGGCTGGTCCAGATCTTCTGGCCGGTGATGATGTATTCATCCCCATCCCTGACCGCGCGGGTCTTAAGGCTGAGCGTGTCCGTGCCGCTGGTGGGTTCGGACACACCAAAAGCCTGCAGGCGCAATTCGCCGCTGGCGATACGCGGGAGGTATTCGGCCTTCTGCGCTTCGCTGCCGTAACGCAGCAGCGTGTTCATGATGTACATTTGCGCATGGGCCGACGAACCGTTGCAGCCCGACGCCTGGATTTCCTCCATGATCACGCAGGCCGCTTCAAGGCTGAGACCGCTGCCGCCGTGTTCGGCCGGGATCAGCGCAGCGAGGAAGCCCGCCTTGGTCAGCGCGTCGACAAATTCCGCCGGGTATTGGCGCACAGCGTCCTTGGCGCGCCAATATTCGCCGGGAAAACCGTCGCAAAGCGCACGCACGGCGCGGCGGATTTCGGCCAGTTCCTCGGGTTCATGGCTGGGCATGGGCGGCATTCTCTCCTGCTGACGGCAGGGGATTGCCCGCTCGCAGGGGTCAAGTCCACCTCACCAATTTGCAGTGCTTTCGGATATGACACGGGCTGTGGCAATCCCGTTTCGATCTGCTACTCACCACACCGATGACCGCGTCACCCTCCCCCGCCTATCTCACCCGCACGCAGGAGCGCGCGCTGGCGCTCACCATCACGGTGGTGACGGCCAACGCCTATTACATCCACCCGATCATCGGCGAGGTCGCCCGCGGCTTCGGCGTCAGCGAGGCGGAAATCGGGCTGGTGCCGGCGCTCAACCAGCTGGCGCTGGCGCTGGGCATCCTGCTGCTGTTGCCGCTGGGGGATTTCTATTCGAACCGCCGGTTGTGCATCACATTCGTGTCCGCGCAGACCCTGTGTCTTGGCGGGATGGTGCTGGCGCAGGACTTCGTGCTGTTCACTGCCGCCTCGACCTTGCTCGGCTTTGTCACCATCGCGCCCTATCTGATCCCCGCTTTCGCCTCCAAGCGCGTCGCACCCGAGCGACTGGGGCAGGTCACGGCGAAACTCACCGCAGCGGTCATTCTGGGTATTCTGGTGGCGCGGGTGAGCGCCGGGATTATCGCCGAAAGGGCCGACTGGCACACGGTCTACATCGGCGCCTTCGTGCTGATGGCAGCGGTGACAGCCTTCCTGCCGATCGCGATGCGCAGCGAGGCAGCCGCGCCCAAGCAGACGAAGGCCCGGTACAGCGCGCTGATCGCATCGGTCTTCACCCTTGCTGCCAAACACCCGGACATGCGGATTTCAGCGGCTATCCAGGGACTGAATTTCGGGATCTTCACTGCAAGCTGGCTGTCTTTGGCGCTGCATCTCACCAGCCCGGCGATGGGCTATGGCACCGACGACGTGGGCTATCTGGCAGGGGTCGCGGCGATCAGTGTGTTCACCACGCCGCGGCTCGGGCGCTGGGCGGACAGAGTGGGCGCGCGCAAGGCCCGGCTGGTCGCCGCTATCGTGAACCTTGCAGGCATCGCGCTCTACTATCCGCTGGGCTTCAGCATCTGGAGCCTGCTGGTGCCATTGTTGCTGGCCAACATGGTCGGGCCGAGCATCGACGTGACAGGCCGGATGACGCTGTTCACCCTTGCGCCGGAGATCCGCACCCGGCTCACCACATTCTACATCGTGGTCATGTTCGTCGGCGGTGCAATCGGCAGCGCGCTCGGCACGGCGGTTTACGATTGGGGCGGCTGGGGTGCGACCTGCGCATTGCTGTGCCTCATGTCGAGCGCCGTGCTGATGCTGGCCTTTTACGCCGAGCGGCGCTGGCAGCGGTTACCGGCCGTCCAGACGGACTGACAAAGTTACTGTAAGGCTTAGGGATTTCTTAACCTCTGCCCGGTAAACAGAATAACAGAAGGCGCTACGGCCCTATACCGAATGACGGGCAATCCCCTCGTCACTCCGGTTAGGCCGAGCGCCTTTTTTCGTTCCCTGCAGCATGGGCAGTGGTGACCCCGGCGCGATTCGAACGCGCGGCCCCCAGATTAGGAATCTGATGCTCTATCCGGCTGAGCTACGGGGTCCCGATGCGCTCCATAGCACCCGCAAAATTCAATTCAACTTTTCGGGCGGTGCCACCGGGAACGGCAGGGGCGCAACGGGAACGCCTTCCTCGATCAGGGCCTTGGCCTCGGCGAGGCTCGCCTGCCCGTGGATCAGGGCTTCATCCCGTTCGCCATAGTGCATCTTGCGGGTTTCCTCGGCGAACTTGTCACCGACCCAGGTCGAGTTCTTGAGCGCCTCGGTCTGCATCTTTGCCAGCGCGGCAAGCGCCTGCTGCACTTGCGGCGGCATCGGCGCGTTGGCGACGTTCTGCGGCGGCGCAGCGGGCAGCACCTCCTGCCGGGTGTTGCCCTTGGCAGGCACAGCCGGAGCCATCGGTGCCTTGCTCACGTCAGCAGAACCGCAAGACGGACAGACAAGCAAGCCGCGCCCGCGCTGGTCTTCATAATCGGCCGACGAGCCGAACCAGCCTTCGAAGCGGTGGCCTTCAGGGCAAGAGAGGTCGAATACAATCATGGCGGATCAGGATGTGGCGATCGGGCGGCGGTTGGCAAGAGCGGGAACCTGCGCGCGCACATCGATGACGCGCATCAGGTCGATGTCGCAGAACGCAAGGCCCGGCGCATCGCCTCCCATATCGAGCAGCACTTCGCCCCAGGGATCAACCACAAGGCTGTGGCCATAGGTTTCGCGCCCGTCTTCGTGCCGACCGACCTGCGCAGCGGCAATAATGAAGGCGCTCGCCTCGATCGCGCGGGCCCGCAGCATGACGTGCCAATGCGCAGCGCCCGTCGGACGGGTAAAGGCTGCTGGCACCGCAATCGCTTGGCAGCGCCGGTTGCCTAGCTCGCCGAACAAGGCGGGAAAGCGCAGGTCATAACAGATCGTCAGCCCGAGCCGCCCGATCGGCGTATCCTCAACGCACACCACCGCTCGCCCCGGTTCATAGGCATTGCTTTCGCGCCATGCCTCTCCGCTGGCGAGGTCGACATCGAACATATGGATCTTGTCGTAGGTGACGGGCGGCGCGAGATCGGGGTGGAAATAATGCGTCCGATTGGCCCATTTGCCGCCGCCTGCCACAACCGGCATCGAACCGATCACGATATCGACATGCGCCTTGGCGGCAATCACCGACAGACGCTCGATCATATCGGCGGGCGCATCGCTTTCGATCCATGTGCGCGCACGGGCGCGGTCGCGGTCGAGCAGCAGGGACATTTCCGGCGTAAACAGCATCAGCGCTCCATGCTTGGCGCATTGCCTGGCCGCATCCTCGATCACGGCGAGGTTCGCCTCCGGGTCAATGCCCGAACACATCTGCAAGACCGCGATTGTCGGCATCAGCCTGCCAGCAATACGTCGAGCTTGCCGGCCGCTTCCAGTGCAGCAAGGTCATCGGAACCGCCCACGTGGGTATCGCCGATGAAAATCTGCGGCACTGTCATCGCATGCGGGGCACGCTCCAGCATCTCGTCGCGCTTGGGGCCGCCCATGGTGATGTCATGTTCGGTGAACTCGGCGCCCTTTTGCGTCAGCAGGCGCTTGGCCCGCACGCAGAAGGGGCAGGCGAACTTGGTGTAGATATCGATCTTCGGGGCAGCCATATCGTCCCTCTTGAAAGCGAAAGCGTAAAAAACCAGATAGGCGGTGTTGCCGCGTTTCGCCAGTCTCGGGAAACGGTAACGGCGACACAGCGGGTGCTGCATCCGGCAGGCCTGCATTCGAACCAGATTGCTCGATCAAGAGGATTTGCCACGATGTCACGTTTCGATTTCACTCCCTACCGCCGCTCCACCGTGGGCTTTGACCGCCTGTTCGATCTGCTCGAAAATCAGGCGCGGCTGAATGCGGGCGACAATTACCCCCCCTTCAACATCTCGCGCCGGGGCGAAGACAATTACCGCATCACCCTTGCTGTGGCAGGCTTCCGCGCGCCCGATATCGACATCACCGCGCAGCAGAACCTGCTGGTGGTGCAGGGCCGCAAGCGTGACGATGGCGAGGACGGGGCCGAACTGATCCATGTCGGCATCGCCAACCGCGGTTTTGAACGCCGCTTCGAACTCGCCGATTTCGTCCGGGTTGAACGGGCCGATCTGGCCGATGGCCTGCTGATCATCGATCTGGTGCGCGAAGTGCCGGATGCGATGAAGCCGCGCAAGATCGCGATTGGCGGCACCGCCACGCTGACTGCCGTGCCGATGGCTGACAGCGACGACGCTGCGAGCGCTGCCTGATCCATTCCGATGTCATGAGGTGTTTAAAGGGGGCGGATCTCGCAATCCGCCCCCGCGACTTTCGTCGCCCCGTCTGATTCTATCCGTCCGGGTCGCAGAAGACGGACAACATCAGACAAGCTCGTTTCATGGAAAACCCTGCCGGGCCTCCGCGCCAATCCCATGTCTGCTAAGATTTGCAGATCATGAGGCGGCTTAGCGCGGATTTTCCTAGAAAACCGTGAAAACCGGGCTCCGTCTAATGCGGAATAGCAACAACACGCAAGGGCAATTTGCAAACCTTGTAAGGATACGACACACAAAGTCCGGCTTGCGAAACAAAGGATTGCAATGACGGGCTATTCCCCGGCCAAACGCGTCCGAGGGCCCTCACCGAAGGCTGATCCCGGGCCACCGCAAGCCAGAAGCCCAATTACTGGATGGGGATTTAGACGAGTCGCGACTGTTCGAGCGCCGCTTCGATGAAGCCGGCAAACAGCGGGTGCGGGTCGAACGGGCGCGATTTCAGCTCCGGGTGGAACTGCACACCGACAAACCACGGGTGATCGGGGCGCTCCACGATCTCGGGCAACAAGCCGTCGGGGCTCATGCCCGCAAAAATCAGCCCCTGCTTTTCCAGCGGCTCGATAAAGGCGCTGTTGACCTCGTAACGGTGACGGTGACGTTCAGAGATCACCTCCGCACCGCCGTAGATCTGCGAGGTGTGGCTGTTGGGGCTGAGCTTGGCCGGATAGGCGCCAAGGCGCATCGTGCCGCCCAGATCGCCGCCTTCGGCGCGTTGTTCGATGCCTTCCTTGGTCATCCACTCGGTGATGATGCCGACCACCGGCGTATCTGTCGGCCCGAATTCGGTCGATGAAGCCTTGTCGAAGCCTGCCGCGCGCGCGCCTTCGATGCAGGCCATCTGCATACCCAGACAAATCCCGAAGAACGGCACCCCGCGTTCACGCGCAAAGCGCACCGCAGAAATCTTCCCTTCGGACCCGCGCTCGCCAAAGCCGCCCGGCACCAGAATGCCGTGCATCGGTTCCAGCGCGGCGATGATCTGCGATTCGTCATCGCCTTCGAAAATCTCTGCATCGATCCAGCGGATGTTGACCTTGACCCGGTTGGCAAGGCCGCCATGCACCAGCGCTTCATTGAGGCTCTTGTAGGCGTCCTGAAGCCCGACATACTTGCCCACCACCGCAATGGTGACTTCGCCTTCGGGGTTGAACTGGCGGTCGGTTACGTCTTCCCAGGCCGACAGATCAGGCGCCGGCGCATCGGTGATGCCGAAAGCGCGCAGCACTTCCGCGTCCAGCCCTTCGGCATGATATTGCTGCGGCACGGCATAGATCGACGGCGCATCCAGCGCCTGAATCACCGCTTCGGTGCGCACGTTGCAGAACTGCGCGATCTTGCGGCGGTCGCTTTCGGGGATCGGATGCTCGGCGCGGCACAGCAGGATGTCGGGCTTGATGCCAAGGCTGGCGAGTTCACGCACCGAATGCTGGGTCGGCTTGGTCTTCAACTCGCCCGCCGCCTTGATGTACGGCACCAACGTCACATGGACGCTGACGGTCTGGAGCGGGTCAAGCTCGTTCCGCAGTTGGCGGATCGCTTCCATGAAGGGCAGCGATTCGATGTCGCCCACCGTGCCGCCGATTTCGCACAGGATGAAATCGTGATCGTCCTGATCGGCGAGCGCGAAGGCCTTGATCTCGTCAGTGACGTGCGGGATCACCTGCACCGTCGCGCCCAGATAGTCGCCGCGCCGTTCGCGCGCGATGATGTCGCGGTAAACCCGGCCCGAGGTGATGTTGTCGCTCTGCCGCGCGGAAACGCCGGTGAAGCGTTCGTAATGGCCAAGGTCGAGATCGGTCTCAGCCCCGTCGTCGGTCACATAGACCTCGCCGTGCTGATACGGGCTCATCGTGCCCGGATCGACGTTGAGGTAGGGATCGAACTTGCGGATGCGGACCTTGTAGCCGCGCGCCTGAAGGAGGGCCGCCAGTGAGGCTGCCATGAGACCTTTGCCGAGCGAGGAGACCACGCCGCCGGTGATGAAAATGAACCGCGCCATGGGAGTTGGGCCTTAAGCGTCGAGAGGGATTCGGGGCAAGCGAATTGCAGACGCAGCAGGCGCGCCATCCACAGTGCCGTTGATCGGGACGTACAAAGGAGCCGAAAACGGCCCCCTTGCGATAGCTATTGCGGCGCGCCTTCGCCAGCGGGAGCCGCAGGGGCAGCCGGAGCAGGTGCCGGAGCAGCTTCGTTCTGCGCCGGTGCCGTCGCCGGATCAGCCAGCAGGTCAGGCTTGGCCGGGGCTGCCGCGCCGGGCGCATTGCGATCGAGCGTTGTCGTCACCCCGCCAACCCGGCTTTCGCGCACCGCAAGGCCTGCCAGCACGATCGACAGCGCCACAAAGGCGACCGCCAGCCACTTGGTCGAACGGGTGAGGAAATCCGCCGCGCCGCGCGCGCCGAAAGCGCCGCCCGGGCTACCGCCGATCCCCAGCCCGCCGCCTTCGGAGCGCTGCATCAGCACCACGCCAACCAGCGCGGCGGCCACAAGGGCCTGGATCACAGTGAGGAAGATGAACAAGGACATGAATGGATCTCGTAGCCGGGGGCAGTCATCGCCCGATTGCGTTTATGGGCGCCATGTAGGCGCGCGGACGGCTTGCGGCAACCCCGCGCTGGCGCCCTGTGGCAGCGCCCTAGTTTTCGAACGGCTCGCTTGCGGCGAGCGCGATGCCCATGAAGCTGTCGGCCGTCAGGCTCGCCCCGCCCACCAGCGCCCCGCCCACATCGGGCACAGCGAAGATCGCCGCAGCGTTGTCGGGCTTGACCGAGCCGCCATACAGGATGCGCACTTCGGCACCCTGCTCTTCGCCGAACAATTCGACCAGCAAAGCGCGGATCACTCCGTGCATTTCAGCAATATCATCGGTCGTGGCGGCCGTGCCGGTGCCGATGGCCCAGATCGGTTCGTAGGCGACAGTCAACCGTTCAGCCACGTCCGCAGGCATTTGATCGGCCGGCGGAAGCGAGGCCTTGAGCTGGCGCTTCACGAAGGCCACCGCCTTGCCCGATTCGCGGGTTTCGGCGCTTTCGCCGCAGCACATGATGATGCGCAGCCCCGCCGCCAGCGCAGACTGCGCCTTGGCGCGCACCAGCGCGTCACCTTCTGCGTGCCCCTGACGGCGCTCGGAATGGCCAAGGATCACGAACTTGGCGCCGGCATCGGCGATCATCGCCGCCGAAATGTCGCCGGTGTGCGCGCCGCCGTCTTCGTGGTGGCAATCCTGGGCGCCGACCGCAATCTGCTCGGCCTCGCGGTGGATCGGGTGGATCAGGGTGTAGGGCGGCGCAAGCGCAACCTCGACCTTCATGTGCCGCTGCGCCGCGCGATCGATCGCACGCGCTTCGGACAGCATGGCGCGGGTGCCATGCATCTTCCAGTTTCCGACGATATAGGGTCGGCGGGTCATGTTTTGTCCTGCACTTTATATAATTGAGAGGGATAGACCGGACGCACGATGATTCTTTGGTTTGCTGTAGTGGCCCGGGGCCGCGTCCGCTAGCCGAGGAAGACGGACTAGTCAAAACGCGCAGCGACCTGTTGCCGAGCGGTCGCAGGGCCTCTAAAGCGCCCGGGCACCGCGAGAGTGATCGCGGTTGCATCAGGGACGCCGTGTCCCGCGAACAGCCAGCCTCGGGTGGGGTCAGTCACGCCATGATTTCGTTTTTCCGCCGCTTTTTCCAGTCGAAGATCGGTTTGCCCATCTTCATCGCGTTCCTCGCGCTGATGGCTCTGGCCTTTGCGGCTTCGGACATCTCGGGCAACACGACCTTTGGCGGCATTGCCAACACCGATCGCATGGCCGTGGTCGGCGGCGAGGCAATTCCCATCAGCGATCTCACCGTTGCGACCAACACCGCGCTGGATCAGGTGCGCCGCCAGAACCCGACGCTCACCATGCCCGAATTCATCGAGCAGGGCGGGTTTGACGAGGTGATCAGCCAGCTGATCGATCGTTTTGCCGTTGGCGAATATGGCAGCAAGTATGGTCTGCGCGCCGGCGACAATCTGGTGAACAGCGAAATCCTCAAGATTCCGGCCTTCCAGGGCCTGACCGGCAGCTTTGACGAACAGACCTACCTTGCCGCGCTGCGCCAGCGCGGGCTGACCGATGCCCTGTTCCGCCGCGATCTGGCTGACGGCCTGATCGAGCAGCAATTGCTGCGCTCGGCTGTCGCTGCCCCGCAACTGCCCGAAAAGATTGCGCGCCAATATGCCGCGCTGGTGCTGGAAAAGCGCAAGGGCGAAATCGCGCTGATCCGCAGCGATGCCTTCGCTCCGGCAGGCAATCCGACCGAGGCGCAGCTGACCGCCTGGTATAAGGACAACCGCTCCCAGTTCATCCGGCCCGAACGGCGCACGCTGCGCTTTGCAGTGTTCGGTTCCGACACGCTGAAGGTCAATGCGACCCCTTCCGCGACTGAAATCGCCGAGCGTTACAAGCGCGATGCCGCGCAATATCAGACGCGCGAGAAGCGGGTGGTTACCAGCTTTGTCGTGCCGACCCAGGACGCGGCCAAGGCGCTCGCTGCCCGCATCCGTGGCGGCGCATCGCTGGAGTCTGTGGCGCGTGACGCCGGGTTCAGCGCCTCGCGCTCCGAGCCGCGTGAACGTGAAGCCATGGCAAGCGCGACCAGCTTTGCCTTTGCCCAGAACGCCTTCAAGGCCGCTCAGGGCGGCGTGATCGAACCGTCGCAAGGCACACTCGGCTGGTATGTCGCCCGCGTCGACAGCATCGAACGCATTGCGGCGCGCACCCTTGCACAGGCGACCCCCGAAATCACCGAGGCACTGACCGCCGAAAAGCGCGTTGCCGCCATCGCCGATCTGACCGCCGAAATCGAAGGCGAGATCGACGGAGGGACCGCTTTTGCCGAGGTCGCCAAGACCTATGGCCTGAAGGTGGAGACCACCCCTTCGCTTTTGGCAAACGGTCAGGTGTTCGGCCAGCCTAAGGCCCAGATCGTACCGCAGCTTGCCCCGATCCTGCCGACCGCGTTCCAGATGGAGGAAAGCGAGCCGCAGCTTGCCGAGGTTGTTCAGGGCCAGCAATTCGTGATCTTCGAAGTTGCCCGGATCGAGGAAGCCGCCGCTCCGCCGATCGCCGAAGTGCGCGAAGCCGCCGTTGCCGGATGGAAGCGCTCGCAAGGCGCGGTGCTCGCCAAGCAGGCCGCCGACCGGATCATGGCCAAGGTGCGCGCCGGAACGCCGCTCGCCGCAGCGATGGCCGCCGAGAACAAGCCCGGGTTCGAGCGCGAGATGATCGATCTTGAACGCCGTAAGCTGGCTGCCAGCCAGAGCGGCCGGATTCCGCCGCCGCTGGCGCTGATGTTCAGCATGGCCCAGGGCACGGTCAAGTCGCTCGAAGGTCCGCGCGGGCTCGGCTGGTATGTGGTTTCGCTCGAACAGATCAGCACCCTGCCGCTCGAAGACCAGACCGAACTGGTGGCGCAAACCCGCCAGCAGCTGGGTCAGGCGCTCTCCGACGAATATCGCCAGCAGGCGACCGTCGCCATGCGCAACGAGCTGGGCGTGACCCGCAATGATCCGGCCATCGCCGCCGTGCGCAAGCAGCTGGTGGGCGAGCAGTAAGCCAGGTGTGATCGTTACGTGACTGCTCGTCTGGAAACCGGCCTGCCCGAAAACGCCGCCGCTGCCACCGCCAGCTTGGGCGAAGGCCGCCCGGCGCTGGTGTGGCGGCGGATCATCGCCGACAGCGACACGCCGGTCGGCGCGGCGCGGCGGCTGATCGTGCCGGGGCGCGGCGATTTCCTGCTGGAATCGGTCGAAGGCGGCGAGGTGCGGGGGCGTTACAGCCTGCTCGGCCTCGATCCCGATCTCGTGTTCCGGGCGACCGGCAACAGCGCGGCGATCAACCACAAGTGGCGCACGGATCGTGATGCCTTCGCGCCGCTCGCAGGCGATGCCCTGACCGAGCTGCGCGCGCTGGCCGCGACATGCCGGATCGACCCCATGCCCGAAGGCCTGCCCCCGGCCCTCGCCTGCCTCGTGGGCTATCTCGGCTACGAAACTATCGGCCTTGTCGAAACCCTGCCGCGTGCGGCGGACAGCCCGCTCAAGCTGCCCGACATGCTGTTTGTGCGACCAACGGTCATTCTGGTGTTCGACGGACTCACCAACGCCCTGTTTGCTATCGCTCCGATCTGGCAGGCGAGCGATCCTGCCGCCGCTGTGGCCCGCGCGGGCGAGCGGATCGACGCGACGCTCAGCCAGCTCGGCACCGCCCTGCCCGCTGCCGCCGCGACCGACGTGCCGAACACGCTGCCCGATCTTGCGCCTGTCATCGCGCCCGATGACTACAAGGCGATGGCCTTGCGGGCGAAGGACTACATTCTGGCCGGTGACATCTTCCAGGTGGTGCTGGCGCAGCGCTTTACCTGTCCGTTCACCCTCCCCCCGCTGGCGCTTTACCGCGCGCTGCGCCGGGTGAACCCCTCGCCTTTCCTCTATTTCCTTGATCTGCCGGGGTTTGCTCTGGTCGGCTCCTCGCCTGAAATCCTCGTGCGGGTGCGCGAGGGCGAAGTCAACATCCGGCCCATCGCAGGCACGCGTCCTCGCGGGAAAACGCGCGAGGAAGATGATGCCAACGAGGCCTCCCTGCTCGCCGACCCCAAGGAGCGCGCCGAGCATCTGATGCTGCTCGATCTCGGGCGCAATGATGTCGGCCGGGTCGCGGCGGCAGGGACGGTGGAGGTCACCGACAGCTTCACCATCGAACGCTACAGCCACGTGATGCACATCGTCAGCAACGTGGTGGGCCAGCTTGATCCATCGAAGGACGCGCTGGACGCGCTGTTCGCAGGTTTCCCGGCAGGCACGGTTTCAGGCGCACCCAAGATCCGGGCGTGCGAGATCATCGCCGAGTTGGAGCCGGAAACGCGCGGGGCCTACGCTGGCGGCGTGGGTTACTTCGCGCCTGATGGCTCCCTCGACAGCTGCATCGTGCTGCGCACCGCCGTGGTGAAGGACGGGGTGATGCATGTGCAGGCGGGCGCGGGGATCGTCGCTGACAGCAACCCCGATTACGAACTGGCCGAATGCCGCGCCAAGGCTGGCGCACTGATCGCCGCCGCGCGCGAGGCTGTGCGCGTCGCGGGCGAGCCGGGATACGGGCAATGATGCGCCGCCTTGCGTTTGCCGCCGGTCTGGCGCTGGCCGCCGCTGCCTGTTCCGAAGCCCCTGCGGGCGAAGCGGTAACGCGGGTCAATCTCGATGGCTCGCCGCGCGCCGACGCGGCCAGCCCTTCGCCCACGGCGACACCAACTGGCGGCCCCTCGGCCTGCCGCGCCGTCGTGTTCGAGAATGTGCCGCTGACCCATTGCACTGCCGATCCGGCCCAGCACAGCATCACCATGGCCAATCTCGGCGCGGACAAGCAGCCCTTCGGCGCGCTGTCCGCCTTCGCCGCCAGCGTCGATCCCGCGACCATCGCCTTTGCCGTGAACGGCGGGATGTATGGCGATGATCTCAAGCCGATCGGCTACTTCGTCCAGAACGGCGAGCGTCTGGCCGAACTCAACCGCGGGGCAGGTGACGGCAATTTCTACATGAAGCCCAACGGGGTGTTCTTCGGCACGGGCGGCAAGTGGCAGGTGCTGGGCAGCAACACCTTCTTCGAAAAGGTCGGCGACCGCCCTGAATTCGGCACCCAGTCCGGCCCGCTGATGCTGGTGGACGGCAAGCTGCACCCGGAAATCCAGGATGACGGCCCGTCAAAGGCGATCCGTAACGGCGTCGGCGTCGATGCGAGTGGCAAGGCGCACTTCGTCCTGTCCGACGCGCCGATCAGCTTCGGCCAGCTGGCGCGCTACTTCCGTGACGAGGTGAAGGTTGGCAATGCGCTCTATCTCGACGGGCAGGTGTCGAGCCTGTGGGATCCCGCAACCGAGCGCATGGACAAGGGGCGCGTCGGCCCGATCATCGTGGTGACGAAACGCGAAAAGGCGACCGAGCAATGATCCTCGTCATCGACAATTACGATAGCTTCACCTTCAACCTCGTCCATTATCTGATGGAACTGGGGGCCGAGGTGCGGGTCGAGCGCAATGACGCGATGACCGCTGCCGAGGCTTTGCGCACGAACGCTGCCGGGTTCCTGATTTCGCCCGGCCCCTGCACGCCGACCGAGGCGGGGATCAGCCTTGATCTGGTTGCGGCCTGCGCAGACAGCGGCAAGCCCCTGATGGGCGTGTGTCTGGGCCATCAGGCGATCGGCCAGCATTTCGGCGGGACAGTGCAGCGCGGCGGGCTGATGCATGGCAAGACCTCGCCTGTCACCCATGACGGCACGGGGGTGTTTGCCGGTCTGCCCTCACCCTTCATCGCGACGCGCTATCACAGCCTTGAGGTGGTGGATGTGCCGCCCGAACTGATCGCCAACGCCCATGCCGAAACACCGGGCGCCGATCACCTGAGCGTCATGGGCTTCCGCCATGAAAGCTTGCCGATCCATTCGGTACAATTCCACCCGGAAAGCATCGCGACCGAACATGGTCATGCGCTGCTCGCCAACTTCGTGCGGCTGTGCGGGCTGGAGCCGGTGATGCCTGCAAGGCTTGTCCCATGAGCCTGCTGCCAGACGTCACCGCACCCCTGACCGAAGCCGGGGCCGAAGCCGCCTTCGGCGTGCTGCTCGACGGCGCGCCGTCCGAGGACGAGATTGCCGCGTTCCTTGTCGCTCTGTCCGCGCGCGGCGAGACAGCGGATGAAATCGCGGGCGCGGCGCGGGCCTTGCGCGGGCGGCTGATCCCCATCAACGCTCCCGAAGGCGCGATCGACGTGTGCGGCACCGGGGGCGACGGGCATCACACCCTCAACGTCTCGACCGCTGTCAGCCTTGTGGTCGCGGCCTGCGGCGTGCCGGTTGCCAAGCATGGCAACCGCGCGGCATCGTCAAAGGCAGGCGCGGCGGACACGCTGGAGGCGCTCGGCCTCGACATGGACGCCGCCGGACGCACGGCGGAAAAGACGCTGGCGGAAATCGGCATCTGCTTCCTGTTCGCCAAGAACCACCACCCGGCCATGGCCCGCATCCAGCCCATCCGCGTGAGGATCGGCCAGCGCACGATCTTCAACCTGATGGGGCCGCTGTCGAACCCCGCCAAGGTCAACAGCCAGCTGATCGGCATCGCACGCCCGGCCTATGTGCCGATCTATGCCGGGGCGATGGCGCGGCTCGGCACGGGGCGCTCGCTGATCGTCTCGGGCGACGAGGGGCTCGACGAATTGAGCCTGGCCGGCGGCAACGAAGTCGCGGTGGTCACCGGCCATGCCTTCACCATGGAGCGGATCGATGCGGGCCGCGCGGGGCTCGCCCATGCGCCGATCGAGGCGATCCGGGGCGATGATGCAAAGCACAATGCCGCCGCCTTGAAGGCGCTGCTGATGGGCGCGCCCGGCCCCTATCGCGATGCGGTGCTGTTCAATGCCGCAGGCGCGCTGCTGGTGGCCGAGCGCGGCGCAGGCTGGCACGACCGCGTCAGCATGGCCGCCGAAGCGCTTGATTCGGGCCGGGCCATGGCGCTGCTCGACAAATGGATTGCGCTGGCCAAATAGTTCCACGTCGCCCCTGCGCAGGCCGGGGCCCATCCGGTCTCGCGCTAGCAACCAGACGGTAGATGGATCCCCGCCTTCGCGGGGATGACGAATTCAGATAGTGAAAGTCGTAATGAACAAGCTCGAAGAAATCTGCGCCACCAAGCGCGAGGAAGTCGCGGCCCGCAAGCCGCTAGCGACCCTCGCCGCGCTCGAAGCCGCTGCCGCCGCGCAGACGGCCCCGCGCGGGTTCGAAGCGGCGCTGCGCCAGCGTGCCGCCGCCGGATATGCGCTCATCGCCGAGATCAAGAAAGCCAGCCCGTCCAAGGGCCTGATCCGCGCCGATTTCCACCCCGCAGCCCACGCCGCTGCCTATGAAGCAGGCGGCGCGGCGTGCCTCTCGGTGCTGACCGATGCGCCCTATTTCCAGGGTCACGAGGATTACCTCGTCGCCGCCCGCGCTGCCTGCGCCTTGCCGGTGCTGCGCAAGGATTTCATGGTCGATCCGTGGCAATGCCTTGAAGCCCGCAGCCTCGGGGCCGATGCGATCCTGATCATCGTTGCCGCGCTCGATGACGGCGCCATGGCCGAGATCGAGGCCGCCGCCCGCGATCACGGCATGGACGTGCTGGTGGAAGTCCATGACGAAGCCGAACTGGAACGCGCCGCCCGCGTGCTGCAATCGCGCCTGATCGGGGTCAACAACCGCGACCTCAAGACCTTCACCACCTCGCTCGCGACCACCGAACGCCTCGCCCCTCTGATGCCGGAAGGCACGCTGATCGTCGGCGAAAGCGGGATCAACACCCACGCCGATCTGGTCCGGCTGGAAGCCGCCGGCGTGCGCACCTTCCTTGTCGGTGAAAGCCTGATGCGCGTGGACGATATTGCAGGGGCCACGCGCGCGCTGCTTGCAGGCGGGGCCTGATCAAACCGCGCACTGTCCTACCGCTGTGAAATCGGGCAAGAGACCAGCCATGATCAGCCCCGAAACCCTTTCTGCCCCTGCCCCGTTGACGGCTTGCGTCTGCGCCACTTTTTCGCGCTATGGCAGTGTCTCATGTGTCTCCAACACGCGGTTGGTGACAGCTTGGCGGGGTCCGGCATGAACGGGGACGGCAAGCGACTCACCCATCTCGACGCAGACGGCGCTGCCCACATGGTCGATGTCGGCGGCAAGCCCGCCACGGCACGGCGCGCGGTCGCTTCGGGGCGGATCTCGATGTCTGCGCAAGCGCTCGAAGCGATCCGTGCAGGCAATGCGCCCAAAGGCGACGTGCTCGGCACCGCGCGCATTGCCGGGATCATGGCGGCCAAGCGCACCGGCGATCTGATCCCGCTGTGCCACCCCCTCGGTCTGGAAGCGGTCAGCGTCGATTTCGACTATGAAGCAGACGCCATCCGCGCCACCGCCATCGCCTCGCTGACAGGGCGGACGGGCGTGGAAATGGAAGCGATGACAGCCGTATCCGTCGCACTCCTCACGATCTACGACATGGCGAAAGCCATCGATAAGGGCATGGTCATCTCCGAGGTGCGCCTGATCGCCAAGACCGGCGGCAAATCCGGCGATTGGGCCGCCCCGCTTTGAGCGAGGCGCTGGCCCTTGAAGACGCGCAGGCCCGCTTGCTCGCGCTCGCGCCGCTGCTGCCGCTTGAAGCTGTCGCAACCGAAGCCGCGCTGGGCCGGATCATCGCCGATGATGTGCGCGCTGCCCGCACGCAGCCTGCCGCCGACCTTTCGGCGATGGATGGCTACGCGCTCGCCCCCGGCGGCGGTCCGTGGATCCTGGCGGGCGAGAGCCGCGCCGGAGCGCCCTTTGCCGGAACGCTTGCGCCCGGCCAGTGCGTGCGCATCTCGACCGGCGCGATCGTCCCCGAAGGCGCGGACCGCGTTCTGCTGCAGGAGGATGCCACGCGGACGGGCAACAGCATCGCCGCCACCGATCTCCCCCCGCCCGGCCGCCATATCCGCGCGCGCGGCTTTGACTTTGCCGCTGGCGACCTGCTGCTGACGCGCGGCACCCGGATCACGCCGGGGCGCATGGCTCTGGCGCTCGCCGCCGGCCATGGCAGCCTGACCGTCACCCGGGCCGTGCGGGTCGCCGTGATGGACAGCGGTGACGAGCTTGCGGCAGACCCGGCGCACTGCCTGCCGCACCAGATCCCCGCCAGCAATGCCGCCATGATCGCCGCCATGCTCGCGCCGCTGGGCTGCGAGATCACGCGGATCGGCCCGGTGCCGGATGACGCAGCCGCCCTCGCCGCCGCCCTGGCGCAGGCCGAGAGCGCGGATATCCTCGTCACTTCGGGCGGGGCGTCGGTCGGCGATCACGACCTGATCAAACCTGCTCTGACGGAATGGGGCGCGCAGATCGCCTTTTGGAAAATCGCGATCAAGCCGGGCAAGCCGCTGCTGGTGGCGACCCGCGGATCGCAGGTGGTGCTGGGCCTGCCGGGCAATCCGGTATCGAGTTTCGTCACCGCCTTCCTGTTCGCCCTGCCGCTGGTTCGCAAGGCGCTGGGCGATCCTGCTCCCCTGCCGCAAGCCGTGACCATGACAGCGGGCGAAGACCTGCCCGCCATCGGCCCCCGGCGCGAATTCCTGCGAGCTGCGGCCGATGGTGACGCGGTGCATCTGGCCGGATCGCAGGACTCGAGCGCGCTCTCCGCTCTGGCCGAGGCCGACTGCCTGATCGACCGCCCGGCCCACGCCCCTGCTCTTGCCGCCGGTGAACAGGTGCGGGTGTTCAAGCTCCAGAATGGCTGAAATCCTTGGGTTTGGGCCAAGGTGCGCTTGACAGCTTTCCCGCAGTTGCCTAATTGTTCTTTGTTCGTTCACCTTAATGGCGTGTTTCACACCGAAGGGTAACGGGCGTGCATGCAATGCACCATGCCCGCAGTCGGGCTGGTGCCTCTTGGAGCACAGATGGGACTGGCGCCGGGCCACGTGGCCGGGCGTGAATGCGACCAAGGGAGATTTGATCCATGCTGACAGCCAAGCAGCACGAGTTGATCCGTTTCATCCAGCAGCGGCTGGAAGAAACCGGGATCTCGCCGAGTTTCGAGGAAATGAAGGAAGCGCTCGATCTGAAGAGCAAGTCGGGCGTGCACCGGCTGATTTCCGCTCTGGAAGAACGCGGCTTTCTGCGCCGCCTGCCCAACCGGGCGCGGGCGCTGGAAGTGATCCGCCAGCCTGAAGACGCGACCCCTGCCGCGCGCGCCGCTGGCGGCAATGTCGTGCCGATGGTCCCGCCTGCTCCGCGTGTGGCGGAAGCGGTGGCCGCGAATGACGTGATCGAACTGCCCCTGCACGGCCGTATTGCCGCAGGTGCCCCGATCGAGGCGCTCGAAGGCCAGTCGACCCTGCCGGTGCCTGCCGCGCTGCTTGGGCCGGGCGAGCATTATGCGCTGGAGGTTTCAGGCGACTCGATGATCGAGGCCGGGATCTTCGACGGCGATTTTGCGCTGGTGCGGCGCACCAACACGGCGCGCGATGGCGAGATCGTGGTGGCGCTGGTGCGGGGCGAGGAAGCGACGCTCAAGTATCTGCGCAAGGAAGGCGGTCAGGTGCGGCTCGATCCGGCCAATGCAGCCTATGACCCGCAGTTCTATCGCCCCGACGAGGTCGAAGTTCAGGGCAAGCTGGCGGGGCTGCTGCGCCGTTATCACTGAGGGCGCATGGCGGTCTCCTGCCGCGGTGTGTGTTTGCCGCCATGGATGGGCTGCCATTGCAACAGGTTACACGAAGGCAAGGCCGTTTCAGGGTACCCCTTGAGGCGGCCTCGCCTGGTCTGGGCCTCCGTCAGCTTGCTTTAGCCCGTTGGTTGCTCCGCCCGGCCCCGGGCTTGACGCAGCGTTCGGCCAAGAGCGGCGGGGGCGATCTTCCTCGACCTGCCACCAGCCATGCGATCCCTGTCCTTCAGCGACCGTGGTGATAGTCTGGGTGGCAAGATTGATCGACAGTCCCCCGCTCTGCGCGAGATAGCGGCGATCCGCCTTCAACCAGCGCGGGCGGCACGAACGGGGGAGGAAGCGTTCCGATATGACAATATCCGCCTGTGCGCAGGCAACAGCAAGCGCCCGTTCTTCGACCTGCGCCCTGCCTCTACCGAGGAGCAGCACCCAATCGCGTCCGCCCCGCTCGATCGACACGGTGCAAAAGGCCGAAGAACAGCGCGCACCGTTCCATTCAGCAAGCGGAACCGGCTCGGCACTGACGCCCGCCAGCTCCATCAGATTGTCCCGGGTGTAGGGCGAACGGCTGTCGCGCAGCGCCAAAAGCCGCGTCTCTCCATCAGGGCCGGGCATGGTTATCCCGACCTGCTGCCTGTCACCCGCCACCAGCACGTCCGGCACAGGCGTCGCCAGCAAAAGCCCAATTGCCGCTGCCACGGGGAGCAATCCGGCAATCCGCACCCGGCCTCGCCACAGCGCCAGCCACAGCTCGCCCGCGACGAACAGCGTGATGGCCAGCCCGCTGATCTGCGGCATCAGCGTCACCGCTCCGGCCTGCGCCGACGTGACGTGGGCGATCCCCAGCAACAGCGCGAGCGAGCGTTCGACCAGCCACCACGCCGGCCCGCCCGCTCCCGCAGTATCGAGCAGCAAACCCAGCGCAATCAGAGGCATGGAGACGAACGTGACCAACGGGATCGCCACAACATTGGCGAGCGCGCCATACAGCCCGGCGCGGTGGAAATGGAACAGCACGATCGGCATCAGCGCCAGTTCGATCACCACGCCCGTCACAAACAGGATCACCACCCGCCGCCCCGTCCGGGTCCACCATGGCTCCTCGCTCGGGGCAAGGAAGGCGCGCACCGGAGCGCTGTTCGACAAGGCGATGATCGCCAGCACCGCCGCAAAGCTCATCTGGAAGCTGGGGCCGATCGCGCTTTCGGGCCACAGCAGCAGCACAAAACCTGCCGCAACCGCCACCATCCGCATCGACAGCGCCTCACGGCCCAAAGCCAGCGCGCCAAGCACCAGCAAGGCCGCGACACAGCTCCGCACCGTCGGCACTTCGGCGCCGGTCAGCAGCGTGTAACCGACCCCTGCGAGCGCGCCTGCCCCGGCCGCTACCACTGGCAGGCGCCAGCGCAAGGCGAGCGCGGGCCACAGGGCCAGAAGCCGCAACGTCACGAAATAGGCGGCCGCCACCACCGCGCTCACATGCAATCCGCTGATCGAAAGCAGATGGGTCAGTCCCGAATCGCGCATCGCCGCCTCGTCGACCTCGGAGATTCCGCCCCGGTCACCGCTGGCGAAGGCCGCCGCAATCGCTCCGGGTGATCCCTCGACACGTGCGCGGACATGGGCAGAGAGCCAGCGCTGGAGGCTGGCGATCCCGCTGCCCTCGGGTGCCGGCTCGATCAGCGTCAGGGTGCCGACCATCGTGCCGGTCGCCGAAAGCCCCTTGAACCACGCCGCACGGGCAAAGTCGTAGCTGCCCGGCAGCATCGGACTGGCGGGCGGCATCAGCCGCGCGCGCAGCCGCACCACCGCGCCCTCGGTCAGCCCCGGCGGAATGCCGGCCTCGCCGAAACTGGCGAGCGGCACATTAACCCGCACCTTGCGCGCGGT
The DNA here is from genome assembly GCA_032116115.1 of Porphyrobacter sp. Lineage (GTDB taxonomy): Bacteria > Pseudomonadota > Alphaproteobacteria > Sphingomonadales > Sphingomonadaceae > Erythrobacter. The sequence continues at coordinate 133,199 of JAUMAX010000014.1, read as the reverse complement.
GCCGGTTTCGGCATCCTGCATCGCCAGCGTCAGGCGCAGGCGATCATCCGCGGGCTGATCCTCGCGCTCCAGCACCCGGCCATCGAGCAGCACAACCATCGGCTGCGCAATCGGCCCGGCCCCGACGATGGCAGAACGCGCCCAGACCACGCCGACCCCGAGCGCGAACACCAGCCCGCAGGCCACCAGAGCAAGACGCAGGTTGGCGCGGGTTTCGTCAGCTGCGCTCCCGTGAGGCCACAGCGCCATCGCACCCAGCGCCACACCGCCCCCTGCCGCGATCGCCGCGCACCATTCCCACAGCTGCGGCAGGGCAAACCATGCGAGGATTCCCAGCGCAAACACCACCGCCAGCCATGGCGCACGGTCAAACCCGGCCTCTCCCAGAAAGCGCTCTGCGGCATCAGGCAGCCGCGCACCTGCGCCTCGGGCGCTGGACAAGACTCGCGCGGTTTGCCAAGGGCGCAGGCTCGGTGTTCCGGCGGCATCACTGCCGCCCGGATCCTCCCCCATCGGAATGATCGGCACATCGCGCATCGGCTTGTCCCCCGACCGGCCCGGCCCCACAAGAGCTGGCGCCCAAGCCTTTCAAAGTGAACAGGAAGTCAAAGCCAATGGCAAGCGAAAGCAGCACTCCCGGCGCAAGTCCCGCCACCGAAGTGGTGACGCGCTTTGCGCCATCGCCCACCGGCTACCTCCATATCGGCGGTGCGCGTACAGCGTTGTTCAACTGGCTTTACGCCCGCCACTATGGCGGCCGCACGCTGCTCAGGATCGAGGATACCGACCGCAAGCGTTCCACCCAGGACGCCATTGATGCGATCATCGAAGGGCTCGACTGGCTCGGCCTCGATTACGACGCACCGCCGCTGTTCCAGTCCGACCGGGCCGAGCGCCATGCAGAGATCGCGTGGAAACTGCTTGAAGCGGGCCACGCCTACAAGTGCTTCGCCACCACGGAAGAGCTCGAAGCGATGCGTGAGGAGCAGCGCGCGAACAAGACGCCGATGCGCTATGATGGCCGCTGGCGCGACCGCGATCCGGCCGAGGCGCCTGAAGGCGCACCCTTCACCATCCGCCTGAAGGCACCCAAGGACGGCGAAACCACGATCCACGACCAGGTGCAGGGCGCGGTGACGGTGAAGAACGAGGAAATCGACGACTACATCATCCTGCGCGCCGATGGCACGCCGACCTATATGCTTGCGGTGGTGGTGGACGATCACGACATGGGCGTCACCCACGTCATTCGCGGTGATGACCACCTCAACAACGCCTTCCGCCAGCTGCCGATCATCCGCGCGATGAACGCCATCGAAGGCAATTGGCCCGATCCGGTCTATGCCCACATCCCGCTGATTCACGGATCGGACGGGGCAAAACTGTCCAAGCGCCACGGCGCGCTGGGGGTCGAGGCCTATCGCGACGAATTCGGCATCCTGCCCGAAGCGCTGTTCAATTACCTCCTGCGTCTGGGCTGGGGCCACGGTGACCGCGAGGAGATTACCCGCGAGGAGGCAGTCGGGCTGTTCGATCTGGGCGGGGTCGGCAAGAGCCCCTCGCGCTTCGACATCAAGAAGCTCGAAAACCTGAACGGTCATTACCTGCGCGAAGCCGATGATGCGCGCCTTGCCGCGCTGGTGGCAGCGCGGATCGGCGAGACAGCGGACGAAGCCCTGCTCGCCAAGGCCATGCCGGTGCTTAAAGTTCGCGCCAAGAACCTCAACGAAGTGGTTGATGGCGCAGCCTTCCTGTTTGCCAAAAGGCCGCTCGAAATGACCGAGAAGGCCGCGCAACTCCTCGAAGGCGATGCCCGTTCGATTTTACGCAAGATTCACGAGGCGCTGAGGGGCGAAAACGACTGGACAAGCGAAGCGCTCGAAGCCACTACGAAGGCGCTCGCCGAGGAGCAGGGATTGGGACTTGGCAAGCTGGCGCAGCCGATGCGCGCGGCGCTGACCGGGACGACCACCTCACCCGGTATCTTTGACGTACTGGTCCTTTTGGGCCGGGACGAAGCACTCGCTCGGCTCGACGCACAGGCGACATAAGAGCGCCGCTGCGGGGGCAGAAAACTTGGACAGGAGAAACATCGTGGCAGACAAGCTGGCGAAACTCGAACTCGGGGGGAAATCCTTCGACTATTCCGTGCTCGAAGGCAGCACCGGGCCGGATGTGATCGACATCCGCAAGCTCTACGCCCAGACGGGTGCCTTCACCTTTGACCCCGGCTTCACTTCGACCGCCAGCTGCGAAAGCGCGCTGACCTATATCGATGGTGATGAAGGCGTGCTGCTCCACCGCGGTTATCCGATCGGCCAGCTGGCCGAGGATTCCAGCTTCATGGAAGTCAGCTACCTGCTGCTCAACGGCGAACTGCCGAGCAAGGCAGAGCTCGACGACTTCAGCTACACCATCACCCGCCACACGATGCTGCACGAGCAGCTGATGACCTTCTATCGCGGCTTCCGCCGTGACGCGCACCCGATGGCGATCATGTGCGGCGTGGTGGGCGCGCTGTCGGCGTTCTACCACGACAGCACCGATATTTCCGATCCCACCCACCGCACGATCAGCTCGCACCGCCTGATCGCCAAGATGCCGACCATCGCGGCCATGGCGTACAAGTATTCGGTCGGCCAGCCCTTCGTCTATCCCGACAACTCGCTGAGCTACACCGGCAACTTCCTGCGCATGACCTTCGGCGTTCCGGCTGAGCCCTATGTGGTGAACCCGGTGGTGGAGCGCGCGCTGGACCGCATCTTCATCCTCCACGCCGATCACGAACAGAACGCCTCGACCTCTACCGTGCGGCTTGCAGGGTCTTCGGGCGCGAACCCGTTTGCCTGCATCGCGGCTGGCATCGCCTGCCTGTGGGGCCCGGCGCATGGCGGCGCCAACGAAGCGGCGCTCAACATGCTGCGCGAGATCGGCACCCCCGACAAGATCCCGCACTATATCGAGCGCGCCAAGGACAAGAACGATCCGTTCCGCCTGATGGGCTTCGGCCACCGCGTCTACAAGAACTACGATCCGCGCGCGACGGTGATGCAGAAGACCGTCCGCGAGGTGTTCGAGGCGCTGAAGGTCACCGATCCGCTGTTCGAGACCGCGCTGCAACTCGAAGAGATCGCGCTGAACGATCCCTACTTCATCGAGAAGAAGCTGTTCCCGAATGTCGACTTCTATTCGGGCATCATCCTGTCGGCGATCGGCTTCCCGACCACGATGTTCACCGCGCTGTTTGCCCTCGCTCGCACCGTCGGCTGGGTGGCGCAGTGGAACGAGATGATCAGCGATCCCGGCCAGAAGATCGGTCGCCCGCGCCAGCTCTACACCGGCCCGACCGAGCGCGATTACGTGCCGCTCGACAAGCGCTAAGGCAGATTGCAGCCCATGATGATGCTCCGCGCGGTCGGCATGTTCCTGATCGCGATGGGCATCATCTGGGCCTTGCAGGGGACGGGCGCGCTCGAATGGCCCGCGAACAGCTTCATGCTCGGACGAGCTGAATGGGCGCTCTATGGCGCCGTATCTACAGGCTTGGGGGCTCTCATCCTGTGGGGGACCAAAAGGCGGAAGCGCGGCTGAACCGTTTACTGGGCCGGCAGCTCCAACCGGAACAGCGCCCCGCCCTCGGTTGTGCTTTCGACCGTCAGACTGCCATCCATTGCCTCGGCCAGACGGCGCGAGATATAGAGGCCGAGGCCTGAGCCGCCGTCCTTGCCGCCGTCGCTGCCGCGTCCCAGACGCTCGCCCTTGTCGAAAATCCGCTCCGCCTGCTCAGGCGTGACCCCGGCGCCTTCGTCTGCGACGGTCACAGCCACGCGGCCCTCTCCCGAAGCCAGCGCCGTGATGGTAACCGTGCTGGCTGCGGGTGAATAGGCAATCGCATTGCCGATGAGGTTGATGAGGATCTGGAGCACACGCCGGAATTCCGCCGTGGCGATGGCCTCTCCATGCGTGCCCCGGGTGACCAGCACCGTGTCACGGTTCTGCGCGCGCACGCCAAGGATGCCCGCCGCCCGCACAGCGGCATCGGCCAGATCGACCGGCTCCTTCGCTGTAGCGAAGCCCGGGGTCTCGACCACTTCGAGGTCCGCAAGATCATCCAGCATCGCCGCCAGGTGTTGCCCGGCACTCGCGATCGTGCCGGCATATTCGCTGTATTCGTCGCGCAGCGGCCCGGCGAGGCGCGCGCGGATTGTCTCGGCATTGGCGATGATCCGGGCGACCGGCTGGCGCAGAACCGGGGTCAGCGCCGTGCCGACGAGCCGCGCGGGCGAGGTCTCGGACGCATCAGGCGCAGCTTCGCCAGACGCTCCCGGATCGGCCAATGGCTCTTCGGCGATCAGCAGCAATTCGAAGCCCGCCGGGTTCAGCGCATCCGGGCCAAGCGGGATCAGCCGCACGCGCCATTGCCGCTGCGATCCGACAAAGTGACAGGCCGCGCCATCGAGCAACCGCCAATGGAGCGGCTGGTGGTGGGTGATGCCGGTGAGTTCGACCAACTCGCTCCACACCGTGCCGGGCGCTGCAAGCGCCGCTGCCTCGAAGGCGGCAGCATCGGGCGCCCGGGCGCTGAGCACCTGCAACCGCTGGCGCGCATCAAGCCGGGCGCTGACTTCAGCCGTGGCGCGATCGATCGCGTCAAGCTTGTCGGCAAAGTCGCGGGCGCTGGGGGGGCTGACCGGGCTGCGCTGCCAGTTCTCGACCAGCACCTCGCACCCGCCACCATCATCCTGTCCGAGCGGATGGACCCGGACAAAGCCGGAGACCTCGGCATCGCCATCAAAGGCGCTGAAGGCCCGGGCAATCTTCAGCCCCATGACGCGCGCCTGTTGGACCAGTGCGAGCAATTCGGGGATCGCCAGCGTTCCCGGCAAGTCGCCGCCGCAGCGCTCCTGCAATTCGGCGAGCGGCGCGTCGGCGCTCAGCAGCCGGTCGCGCGCGTCGGTGAGGCCGTAGGCGCCCAGCAGGCCGTCCGTGCGGTCCATCGTGTTCATCACAAAGCCGCGCCATTCGCGAGCAGCGCCGCAGCCCGCTCGGCCGAAATCTCGGCAAAGGCCCGCGGCAGGCTGGCGGCAGGATCGACCAGCGTCAGCTGGCGTTCGATCGCGGCAGGCAAAAGTCCCGCCGCGCGCAGCATCAGCGCAAGCCGGATGGTCTGGCCTTCATGGCAGGCGAGCACCCCGTCAGCACGCGGCTGCCGGGTCGCGGCGGCCAGCGCGCTGGCGAACAGGGCCAGCCCCGCGTGATCCAGACCGAGGCCGGCGACCACGCCGCGCCGCATCGCCGCCACCAGCCTTGCCAGCAGCCCGAGCCGGCTGGCCGCCTCGTCATAACCGGCCTGCACCTGCGCCAGCGCCTGACGGTTGGCACCCTCGCCCTCGGCACGGGCGATCAGGCGGTGGAACAGCTCGGCCGGCAATTCGGCAATCGGCAGCTCCATCCGCCGTTGCCCCTGAACAAAGCGCGATTGCGCCGCCAGCGTGCTCATCGCAAGGCCCGCAATGGCCGTATCCTCGGAAGCGATCAGCTCCTGCAACAAGGGGCTCAGCACCGGATCAATCGCGTGACGTTGCTGCAGGCGCTGGGCGATCAGCCCTTCGGCTGCAAGCACATGGCAGAAGGCGAGCAGCGCTTCGTCTGCCATCAATGCGTCAGCGAGCGGATCGAGGGCAGACGGGGCTGCGGCAGCCAGTCCGCGCGTGGCCGGATCATGCCCTGCCTGCACCGCAAGCAATTGCGCTGCCAGATCGAGGATCATGCCCCGCACCCGGGCAAGGATTGCGTCGCTGACCAGCGCCTGTGCCTCGGTGCCGAGCAGGTGGCGGAGAACCGGGACGACCGCCACCAGCGCGCGCGCTTCCCGCGCGAGCTCGTCCCTGAGGATCGCCTCGACAGCATGGTCGGCGGCAAGGTCCATCGTCTTTTCGCCCATTATCCCGCAGACATAACGCCCGCATAGTTAAATCCGCGTTAGTTCAAACCGATCAGGCGCGCAGCAGCAAAGCTGCGACCAGCCCCAAGGCGAGACAGGCCAGCAACTCGGGCAGCAGGCCGAAGGCGGCGGCCGGGGCCAGCACCAGCAGCAGGGCCACACGGTCAGATGCGAGGCTCGCCAACGCTGTGTCCCCTGCGCGCGCAGCTAGCCGGGCAAGGCCGATCGTCAGCGGGCCAAGCACGGCGAGCGGTTGCCATTCGGGCCAGGGCGAAAGCGCGAACCACAGGATCAATGCTGCCAGCCCATCAACCGCTCCCGCCAGGACCGAGGCGCCGCGTCCGGGACCGCCCTCACGCTGCAACCGGGCGGCAAGGCTGGTGTAAGCGAGCGAAGCCCGGGCGGCAAAGGCACCCAACCCGCCCGTCACCAGTGCCACTGCGGGCGGGCCAAAGGCAGCCACCATCACCCCGCCCAGCAGCAAGACCAGCGCCAGTCCCCCGGCAATCAGCCCGCCTTGCTCAAGCCCTCGCGGGGCCAGCTTGCGCACCAGCCCGCTCGCGAGCGCCGTCATCGGCGCGCGCCAATCAGCGACGGTGGCCGCATCGGCAATCAGCGCCTCCTGATGCCGAGCGACCGCTTGCGCGCTGTGGGCCAGCAGCCAGCTTTCCGGCGCCAGTTCGCGCAGGCCAAGATCGCTGCAAGGTGTCCCGGCTTGCAAGGCGAGCCGCAACAGCAGCGAGACGGCGTCGGCATCCTCGGGGAAATCGGCAAGCTGCTGTACCGCCGCGCCGCGCATCGCCAGTACGCCTGCCCAATGGCGATCCGCGTCGATCCGCTCGAAGTCATCGGGGTGATCTGCCGCGAGCGCGTGATCGGCCGGGATTGCTGCGACCACCCGCCGCAAAGCGCCCTCGCCCCCCAGCAAGGCCCGCACAACGCCCGGGTCAGGGACAAGCCCGTCGTTCAGAATGACAAGATCATCTTCGGCACGCACCAAGGCGGGGAGCGCCGCAAATCCCTTCAGTGCATGAAAAGCCGCGCCGCCAGCTTCGACCATATGCTGCAATTCCAGCACGGTGCCGCTTGCGCTTGCTGTCAGGCAAATCACCCGTTCCACGCCCAGCGACTGCAACAGCGCCGCCTGCCAGCCCAGCACGCTGCGTCCCGCCAAGGGCAGCTCTGCGCTCAACGTGCCGTCAGCACTGCGGCGGAGCGCGGAAATCAGGCCTATGCGCATCCCTCAACCCTTCCCTCAACACGCCGCGCGCGATGAAGGATTGGCGGTTTAGCCAGCGGGGTTCAAGCGGTGATGCACGATTTGCCCCCGCGCACAGCACGGCGCGGCGGATGAGCGGCGCCTTATCGCCGGACGTCGCGGCTCTGGATACGGCTGAACCGGGCCAGCACAGCTTCGACCTCGCGGATCGCCATCGGCTCTCCGGGGGCGGCATGGAGCGCGATTTCGGCGGCTTGCAGCAGATCTTCGGCGTGGAAGCTGGCAGCAAGGCCCTTCAGCCGCATGGCAGCGACATGCCAGTTGCCATCGCACCGCGCCCGCTTCAGCAGATCAAGCTGCTTTGCCGCGCTTTCGAGAAAGGCCGCACGCAGCTCGCGCAGCAAGGCGGCGTCATCGCCGGCCGCTGCCGCAAGGGTCGCATCAAGGGCTCCGTGATTGAATGCCATTTCTGCGGGATAGACCGGATTGGGTTAAAGCGGGGTTTATCCGGATTCCGGGTGTGGTATGAGGTGTCCCATGACAGGACGGCACCAGATGCGCGCTTTGGGGCGCAAGAGCGGCGACGATGGCGCAGACGATACGGCCATGACCGAGGTCGAAGCGGGTGAAGACACCCTCGAACTGGCCGAAAGCTGGACCGATGACGAGGCGGACATTGCCGCCGTGCCATCCGGTTCCGGGTGGATCGTGCCTGCCCTTGCTGTGCTGGCGATTGCCGGATGGAGCGGATTTTTCGGGTGGGCGCAGTGGCCGGCGATGCAGGCCGGAGCCGCGCCGCAGCTGTGGGCGGGCTGGGTCGTCCAATGGGCTGTGCCGGTTGCACTGATCGGGATCATCTGGCTGCTGGCGATGCGTTCGTCTCGCGCCGAGGCGAGCCGCTTTGCCGCCAGCGCCGCGCTGATGAACCGCGAGAGTGCAGCGCTCGAAGCGCGGCTCAAGATCGTGAACCGCGAACTCAGCCTCGCACGGGAATTTCTCGCCGCGCAATCGCGCGATCTCGAAGCGCTGGGCCGGATCGCGGCTGAGCGGCTTTCGGCCAACGCGGGCGAATTGCAGGCGCTTATCTCCAGCAACGGAGCGCAGGTTGAAGCCATCGGCACCACCAGCGAAACTGCGCTCGGCAATATGAACCGGCTGCGTGACGATCTGCCGGTCATCGCCAATGCCGCGCGCGATGTTGCCAACCAGATCGGCAGCGCGGGCCGGATGGCCGAGGACCAGCTCGCCCGACTGGCAGGCGGGTTTGAAAGGCTCGCCGAAACGGGCAGCACCAGCGAAGCGCAGGTCGCACGGCTCGGTAGCAGCGTGGGCGAGACGCTTTCGGGGTTCGAAAGCCAGCTTGGCAGGATCGAGACACTGGTCACGCACCGTTTTGCCGCCTTGCAGACCGAAGCCGAGGCCTATCGCGAACGCTTGTCGCAGCTTGAGAACGAGGCTCTGGGCGCTTTGCGGGAACGCGCGCATCAGGCGTCTGCCAGCACGGAAGCGCTGGCAGCATCGCTGCGCGATACGGCGGACAGCACCCACGCACAGGTGGAAGCGTCGATGGCCGGCTTGCAACGCCAGATGCTCGACCAGCTGGCAGCAGTCGAGAGCGCGGAGCTGCGGGCGAGCGAGGCAGCAGCCGCCAGAGCCTCGCAGCTGCGCGACGATATCGCCGCGCTGGATGGGGCGTTGACAGACCGCAGCCGCCAGCTTGCCGAAGCGCTCGAACAGCGGCAGTCCGCCTTCGAACTGCATGAAGCGCAGGCAAGCGAGGTGCTGGCACAGCGCCTTGCTGCGCTCGACGATGCCCTTGCCCAGCGACGCGAGGCGCAGTTGGCCGAGATCGAAAAGCTGATCGCGCATGGTGAAGCGATGAGTGAGCGCGCCGCCCGCCTTGGCGAAATGATCGCCGAGATCGACCGCACCGGCAGCGCTGCGCGCGACAATCTTGGCGCAGGGCTCGGCAGCCTTGGGCAGCAACTTGCGGACAAGCGCAATGCGCTTACCGCCACCGAAGCGCAGCTTGCGGAGCTGACCGACAGCAGCGTGCGGCTGCTCGAAATCCTGCAATCGGGCGCGAGAACATGCCGCGATGATCTGAGCGCCGCAATCAGCGGTGCCAATGCATCGCTCGAAGGGGTCGAAGCCCGCGCAGACAAGGTCGAGGCGCTGATGCTGCGCAGCACCCAGCAAGGCAGCGACCTTTCCGACTATCTGCTGCGCACCCGGTCCGAGATCGACGCGGCGGAGATTGCGATCGCCGGGTTCAAGGCGCGGCTGGCCGAAGACACCGAAGACGCGCTCGCACGGCTGCAAGGGCTGCGCGGCGGATTTGCCCGGCTGGCCGAAGACAGCGGCACGCTGGCAGGCGAAACGCAGGACGCGCTGCGGGCATCGCTCGGCAGGCTTGAGGCAGCCATCGCCCAGGCCTTTGCCACGCTGGACGAGGGCGCGCGCGAAAGGATGCTGGCGCTGGCGGGCGGCATCGGGGGCGAGGCAGTGGAAGTGCTCGAACGCACCTTGCGCAACGAAGCGGCTGCGACGCTCGGCAAGCTTGAGCAATCCGCCGCCCATGCCTCGGGCGTCGGGCGCGAGGCTGCGATCCAGCTGCGCGATCAACTGGTCAAGGTCAACGAACTCACCGGCAATCTCGAACAGCGGGTGATGCGCGCGCGCGAACTTGCCGAGGAGCAGGTCAACAACGACTTCGCCCGGCGAATGGCGCTGATTACCGATGGCCTGAATTCAGCTGCCATCGACCTGACCGGCGCTCTGTCGACCGAAGTGGCCGACACCGCGTGGGAGGCCTACCTCAAGGGCGACCGCGGTATCTTCACCCGGCGCGCCGTGAGGCTGATCGACAATGGCACTGCCAAGGACATCGCCGCGCTCTACACTGCGGACGATGCGTTCAAGGCCAATGTCAGCCGCTACATCCACGATTTCGAGGCGCTGCTGCGCCAGACCCTCTCGACCCGTGACGGACACGTGCTGAGCGTGACGATGCTGGGCTCGGACATGGGCAAGCTCTATGTCGCTTTGGCCCAGGCGATCCAGCGGTTGCGGACTTAACGGCCTGCGGCTGGCGGCTTGGGCAGGACATCCAGATCTGCGGCAGTGATCCAGCCATAGTGGTAATTGGCGACGAACAGCGCTGTCGCCACCGCCGCCACCACCGAAGCGCGCGCAGCGACCTTACCCGGCTGGAAGTTCACAGGCGCACTATCCGCCTGCCCCGGCACCTTCGCCACACCCGCTTCGTCCGCTGTCTTCACCCCGAACGGCAGCATCACAAAGCCGCTCATGACGAAGAACAGGAAGTAGATCGCCGCAATCGAGGTGATCTGCATCAGACGGCTGCCCCCGGCATCACCACGCGCACCTGCGGCTTCTTGCCCGACCAGCGCTGCGCAGCCCGCCGCGCGGCAAGGCGGGCGGCTTCACGGATCACGGCCACATCGCGCGCGTCCTTGCCCTTGAGGCGGTTGATAGCGGTCAACACATCGCCCGCCGCTTCCTCAAGGAAGTCGGGCAGGTCTTCGTCGAGCGGCAGGCCGATCGCCTCGATGACGGGCTTAGCCCCGCGCGCCAGCACCACCACCAGCACGCCATCGCCGGAGATCCTGCGGCGCATCGTGATCGCCTCGCCGTCAGCAGGCGTAATGATGTCGCCATCGAGCACCAGACGCCCGGCGCGCACTTCGGCGACCTTGCCGGGTTTGCCGGGAGCAAGCCGGACGAGATCGCCGTTCTTCTGCACCACCTGCGAGGGAATGCCGCTGGCTTTGCCGACCCGCGCCTGTTCCGCCATATGGCGGATCTCGCCGTGAACGGGGACGAGGATTTCGGGCTTGAGCCAGCTGTAGAGCGCCTCAAGCTCGGGACGCCCGGGGTGGCCCGAAACGTGGATCAGCGCCTGCCGGTCGGTCACCATCTGGATCCCGCGCGCGGCCAGCTGGTTCTGGATCTTGCCGATCGGGATCTCGTTGCCTGGGATCTGGCGCGAGGAGAACAGCACGACATCGCCTGCGACCAGTTCGATCGGGTGGTTCATGTCCGCCATCCGGCCCAGCGCCGCGCGCGGTTCGCCCTGCCCGCCTGTGGCAATGATCAGCACCTCGCCGCGCGGCAGGCCCATGGCCTTGTCGAAATCGACCGGCGTGGGGAAATCCTCAAGGTAGCCATTATCCTGCGCCACCTCGATGATCCGGTCGAGCGAGCGGCCCGCAACACAAATCTGCCGTCCCGTTTCGCGCGCGACCTCGCCCAGCGTTTGCAGACGTGCGACATTGCTGGCGAAGGTGGTGACGACGACGCGCTTGCCCTTGTGGCGCGCGACCTCTTCCATCAGCGCACGGTGCACCGCGCCTTCGCTGCCCGAGGGGTTGGGATTGAACACATTGGTCGAATCGCACACCAGCGCCAGCACGCCTTCATCGCCGATTTCGCGCAGTTCTTCCTCGGTCGTCGGTTCGCCGATGATCGGATCGTCATCAAGCTTCCAGTCGCCCGTGTGGAAGATGCGCCCGTGCGGCGTGTCGATCAGCAGGGCGTTGCCTTCGGCAATCGAGTGCGCCAGCGGCAGATAGGTGATGGTGAACGGGCCGAGTTCGATCTCGCCGTGATCTTCCTCGATGATGTTGATCTCGACCTTGCCGAGCAGCCCGGCCTCTTCCAGCTTGCGCGCCACCAGATCGGCGGTGAAGGGCGTGGCATAAAGCGGCACGCCAAGCTCGCCCGCGAAGTACGGCACCGCGCCGATGTGATCCTCGTGCGCGTGGGTGAGGACGATGGCGATCAGATCCTTGCGCCGTTCCTCGATGAAATCGAGATCGGCGAACACCAGTTCGACCCCGGGGTATTCATTGCCCGAGAAGGTCATGCCGAGATCGACCATAATCCACTTGCCCTGGCAGCCGTAGAGATTGACGTTCATGCCAATCTCCCCGGAGCCGCCCAGCGCGAGAAACAGGAGTTCGTCTTCGGGGGTAAAATCTTTCTTCAATGTGTATCCGGTTCTGTGAGAGGGGTCAGGCGGCGTCCGCCTGCCGGGCAAGAATGGCAAGGCCGTCCAATGTCAGGTCGGCATCGACGTGGTCGAAGATTTCGGTGGCGTCATCGAACAATATGGCGAGCCCGCCGGTTGCTACAACCTTTGCAGGGCGGCCGATTTCGGCTTTCATCTTGGCGACCATGCCTTCCATCATCGCGACATAGCCCCAGAACACGCCGATCAGCATCTGGTCTTCGGTGTTGCGACCGATCACGCTGCGGCTGGCAGGCGCCTTGATGGCGATGCGCGGGAGCTTGGCGGTTTTGCCGACCAGCGCGTCCAATGACAGGTTGATCCCCGGCGCAATCGATCCGCCCTTGTAAGCGCCGGTAAAATCGACCGCTTCGAACTTGGTGGCGGTGCCGAAATCAACGATGATGAGGTCGCCGCCATATTTGTGGTGCGCGGCGAGGATATTGAGCGCACGGTCAGCGCCAAGCGACGAGGGTTGATCGACATCGATCTCAAAGCGCCAGCGCGCCGTTCCCTGTCCGGCGAAAAGCGGAGTGATGCCGAAATATTTCTCGCACAGCACAGTGAGATTGTGGTCGGCGCGCGGGACGACCGAGGCGACGATGATCTGGGAGATGTCCGAGCGCTCGAACCCTTCGATCTTGAGCAGCTGGAGCAGCCACACGGCATATTCATCGCCCGTGCGGCGCGGATCGGTGGCGATGCGCCAGCGCGCGCGAATGCTATGCGTCCCGTCCTCGCCATAGGTGAACAGGGCGAAGACGACATTGGTGTTCCCGACATCGGCGGCGAGCAGCATCTCTTGCAGTCCTTAGCTTACGAAATGTCGCCTGCGCGAATGACACGTTCGCTGCCATCCGCCAAGCGCAGCCGCAACGCCCCGTCGCTTTCCTCCAGCCCCGCAAAGGTGCCGGACAGCACTGACCCATCGGTATCGTGGACAGTTACGGGCGACCCTTGCGCGTGGATGGCGTGGGCGAGAAAGGCTTGCAGCACGCCGCCAAGTCCATAAGTGCGCCAGCTTTCGAGCCTGCGATCAAAGGCAGCGGCAAGACTGGCGGCGAAATCCTCTAGCGGGGGCGCGGCGGCGAATTGTGCCAAAGCGGCCGTCTTGCGGTCGGGCAACTCAGGCGCTCTGGCGAGGTTCACGCCGATGCCGACAATGATGTGACCGCGCGCCATCTCCAGCAGGATGCCCGAAAGCTTGCCGCCGGAAAGCAACACGTCGTTGGGCCATTTGAGCGCAAGATCCGCGCCCTCCCCCAGCGCCGCGGCGGCGGCATCGCGCACCGCCAGCGCGGCAACGAAGCTGAGCGAGGCGGGAGGCGGCCCGCCCTCACCCACACTCACCACAGTCGAGCCCATGAAATTGCCCGCGCCGTCAAACCATGCGCGCCCCTGCCGCCCGCGCCCGGCGGTCTGGCGGCGGGCCACCAGCCACTTGCCTTCCGCCCAGCCCTCGCCCCCGCGGATTGCGGCGGCAAGGTCGGCATTGGTCGATCCGGTCTCTTCGACCAGCGTGATGTCAGGCGTAGTGCTCAAACCGAAAGGAACAGCGAGGCTGCAGCCTTGTCCGCCAGATCGGTCAGCGACGGGGTCAGCAGGTAGCCAAGCGGCGACACAATCAGCCCGGTCAGGCCGAGCAGCACCCAATGGCCCGTTTCGCTCTTGCCGGTGACAACGCCCGCCGGTTCGTCGAAGAACATCACCTTGACGAACTTGATGTAATAGAACGCACCGATGACGCTCGCGGCGATGGCGATGGCGCCGAAGACCACCAGGTCAGCCTCGATCGTCGCCTGGAACACCACAAACTTGCTGTAGAAGCCGAGCAGCGGCGGAATGCCCGCAAGGCTGAACATGAACATGAGCAGCGCCCATGCTATCGCGGGCTGCGTGACCGAAAGGCCGCGAATGTCGGCGAAGGTTTCAAACAGCGCGCCATCCTCGTCCCGCAGCATCAGCAGCGCGACAAAGCTGCCGACACTCATGGCCACGTAGATGAACAGGTAGACCAGCATCGCGCTGGCACCGCTCGGGTTGGCGACTGCGAGCCCAAGCAGGATGAAACCGATATTGTTGATCGAGGAATAGGCGAGCAGGCGCTTCAGATTCTCCTGCCCGATCGCCCCCAGCGCGCCGAAGATGATCGAAGCGAGGGCGGTGAACATCACGATCTGCTGCCACGCGGCGACCTGTCCGCCGAACACCTCGAACACCACCCGTGCGGTCAGTGCGACAGCGGCAACCTTGGGCGCGGTAGCGAAGAAGGCGGTCACAGGCGTGGGCGCGCCTTCATAGACGTCTGGCGTCCACATGTGGAACGGCACAGCGCTGATCTTGAAGGCAAGACCAGACAACACGAAGATCACCCCGAACAGCGCGCCGGTCCCCATCTCGCCCGTCAGGCCCGCGCGAACGGCGGTGAAGGCGGTGCCGCCGGTAAAGCCGTAGAGCAGGCTCATCCCGTAAAGCAGAATGCCCGATGCGAGCGCGCCGAGGACGAAATACTTCAGCCCCGCCTCACCCGAACGCGTATCGCGCCGCAGGATCGCGGCCAGAACGTAGGCCGAGAGGCTGTTGAGTTCGAGGCCGAGATACAGGCTCATGAAATCATTGGCAGACACCATGATGCTCATGCCGACGGCCGCGAACAGGATCAGCACGGGATATTCGGCGCGCATCACGCGCTCGGTCCCTGCAGCGGCACTGTTGAAGAAGGCGGGCGCAACCATCAGCGCAGCGATGGCGGACAGGTAGATCAGCGCCTTGGCGAACAGCGCGAAGCTGTCGATCTTGAGCAGGCCTCCGAAGGCCAGCGTGGCCGGACCTTCGCCGCCAAAGTGCAGGCCGGGAACCAACATGAAACCCGCGCCGAACAGCGCGGCCGCTGCCAGAATGGCGACCGGGCGCGCGGCCTTGTCCTCGCCCCATGCAGCGACAAGCAGCAGGGTGAGGCCCGCTGCAATCAGCAGCAGTTCAGGGGCAATCAGCGCGAAAGAAGCGGCGAAATCCATCAGTGCGCGCCCTCCTTGGCGCTCGAATGATCTGAGCCTTCATGGTGCGGCATCGCGTTGGCAGCCTCGGCGCGCCGAGCGCCCGCGGCAAGCGCGGCATCACCGGCCGGAGCCGCCGCCGCGAGCCTTGCGTCAAGCACGGCAATATCGGCGCGCATCGGCGCAAGGAAGCTTTCGGGATAGACGCCCATCCACAGAACGGCGGCGGCAATCGGGGCCATCATCACCCACTCACGCGCCGAAATGTCGCGCATGGCAGCCGCATCGGCATTGACCTGCCCGCCAAACGCAACGCGGCGATAGAGATAGAGCATATAGGCCGCGCCGAGGATAATCCCGGTGGTGCAGATCAGCGCTACCGTGCTGGACATCTGGTAAATGCCCGCCAGCGACAGGAATTCGCCCACGAACCCACTGGTGCCGGGCAGACCGATGCTCGCCATGGTGAACAGCAGGAAGAACAGCGCGTAGTACGGCATGTTGATCGCCAGCCCGCCGTAACGCGCGATCTCGCGGGTGTGGAGGCGGTCATAGATCACGCCCACGCACAGGAACAGCGCGCCCGAAACGAGGCCGTGGGACAGCATGACGATCATCGCGCCCTCCAGCCCCTGCACATTGAAGGCGAACAGGCCAACCGTGACAATCGCCATGTGCGCAACCGAAGAATAGGCGATCAGCTTCTTCATGTCGGTCTGCACCAGCGCCACCAGCGAGGTGTAGACCACCGCGACCATCGACAGGGTGAACACCAGCCAAGCAAACTGCGCGCTAGCCTCGGGGAACATCGGCAGGCTGAAGCGGATGAAGCCATATCCGCCAAGCTTCAGCAACACGCCGGCCAGGATCACCGAACCCGCGGTCGGCGCCTGCACGTGCGCATCAGGCAGCCAGGTGTGGAGCGGCCACATCGGCACCTTCACCGCAAAGCTCGCGAAGAAGGCCAGCCACAGCCACGTCTGCGCCTCGGCGGGGAAGCTGTACTGCATCAGCGTCGGGATGTCCGAGGTGCCGGCCTCGGCCACCATCCAGAACATCGCGATCAGCATCAGCACCGATCCGAACAGGGTGTAGAGGAAGAACTTGTAGCTCGCGTAAATGCGGTTGTCCCCGCCCCACACGCCGATGATCAGATACATCGGGATCAGGCCCGCCTCGAAGAAGACGTAGAACAGGAACAGGTCCTGCGCCGCGAAGGTGCCGATCATCAGCACCTCCATGAACAGGAAGGCGGCCATGTATTCGCCGACGCGCTTGGTCACCGATTCCCAGCTGGCAAGGATACAGACCGGCATCAGGAACACGCTGAGCATGATCAGCATCAGCGCGATCCCGTCGATCCCCAGCGCCCACGAAAAGCCTGCGAACAGTTCGGCGCGTTCGGTGAACTGCCACTGCGGGCCACCGATCTCGTAATTCGACCACAGCAGAACGCCGAGCACGAAGGTGACAAGCGTCGCTCCGAGCGCGATCCAGCGGGCGGCAGCCGCGCCTGAAAACAGGCACGCCGCAGCGCCGGCCAGCGGCACGAGCATCATCAGCGACAGGATGGGAAGGCCTTCCATTACGAAGCGCGCTCCTAAAGCAGAACAAAGGTGACAGCGGCGACCAGCCCGAGCAGCATGATCAACGCGTAGGTGTAGACGTAACCCGACTGGATCGACTTGGCGGCGACCGACGAGCGCTCGACCACCCAGGCGATGCCATTGGGGCCGAAGCGATCGATGATGCCGATATCGCCGAGCTTCCAGAAGGCGCGGCCCAGCGCGAAGGCAGGCTTCACGAAGATCGCGTCATAAAGCTCGTCGAAGTACCACTTGCGGTAAACGAAGTTATGCAGCGCGCCGAAGGCCGCAACGAACTTTGCCGGGATGTCGGGCTTGGCGATGTAGGCGACATAAGCCCCCGCAAAGCCGATCAGCATCACGATCAGAGCGGTGTACTTCACCCAGTAAGGCACCGCGTGCATCGCGTGGATCAGCGCTTCGTTATAGAAGATCGACCCGCCCCAGAACGCCGCGCTGTCGAGGAACGCAGGCGCGAACACCTGCCCCGCAGCCACCGCGCCGATGGTCAGCACGCCAAGGGGGATAAGCATCGAGACCGGGCTTTCGTGCGGATGATAGCCGCCCGTGGTGTCCTCGCCCGCTTGTTCAGGGGTTTTATGGACACTGTGCTGGATATGCTCGCTCTCGATCCAGCGCGGCTTGCCCCAGAAGGTCAGGAACATCAGGCGCCAGGAATAGAAGCTGGTCAGCAGCGCGGCGATAGCACCCGCCCAGAAGGCGAACTGCCCGGCGCCATTGTGGCGCGCATAGGCGACTTCGAGGATCGCGTCCTTCGACCAGAACCCCGCAAAGCCGACGCCAAGGTGATAGACCCCAAGGCCCGTGATCGCCAGCGTGCCGGCCAGCATTGCGTAGAAGGTGAACGGGATGTGCTTACGAAGGCCGCCGTAATAGCGCATGTCCTGTTCGTGGTGCATCGCGTGGATCACGCTGCCTGCGCCGAGGAACAGCAGCGCCTTGAAGAAGGCGTGCGTGAACAGGTGGAACATCGCCGCCCCGTAAGCGCCAACGCCTGCGGCAAAGAACATGTAGCCGAGCTGCGAGCAGGTCGAATAGGCGATCACCCGCTTGATGTCCCACTGCGTCGTGCCGATGGTCGCGGCAAAGAAGCAGGTGGCAGCGCCCACAACCGTGACGACGGTCATCGCGGTCGGCGCGGTTTCGAACATCGGCGAGAGGCGGCACAGCATGAACACGCCCGCCGTCACCATGGTCGCGGCGTGGATCAGCGCGGAGACCGGGGTCGGCCCCTCCATCGCGTCCGGCAGCCAGGTGTGCAGGCCCAGCTGCGCCGACTTGCCCATCGCGCCGATGAACAGCAGGATGCACAGGATATCCATCGTGTAGAGGCGCATCCCGACGAAGGTGATCGTCGATCCGCTCATAGCAGGGGCCGCAGCAAGAATCTCGGGGATCGAGGTCGTCTGGAACACCAGATAGGTGCCGAAGATGCCAAGCATGAAGCCGAGGTCACCCACGCGGTTGACCACAAAAGCCTTGATCGCCGCAGCGCCCGCGCTTGGCTTCTTGAACCAGAACCCGATGAGCAGATAGGACGCGAGGCCCACGCCTTCCCAACCGAAGAACATCTGCACCAGATTGTCGGCCGTCACGAGCATCAGCATCGCGAAGGTGAACAGCGACAGGTAGGCGAAGAAGCGCGGCTGATCCGGGTCTTCCTCCATATACCCCCACGAGTAGAGGTGCACGAGCGCCGACACTGAATTGATCACGACCAGCATGATCGCGGTCAGCGTATCGACCCGCAGCGCCCAGTCAAAGCTGAGCGTGCCGCTTTCGACCCACTTCAGAACCTGCACGACCTCGGCGGTTTCCGTCCCGCCAAGATAGCCGAGGAAAATCGGCCAGCTCAGGCCCGCCGACAGTAGCAGCGCGCCGGTGGTGACGGACTTCGCCGCCACATTGCCGATCATCCGGTTGCCAAGCCCTGCGACCAGCGCAGCCAGCAACGGCCCGAAAACGATGATGAGGATGGGATGCACGGCAGCCTTACCCCTTCATCCGGTTGATATCGTCGACCGCAATCGAGCCATGCGTGCGGAAGTAGATCACCAGGATCGCCAGCCCGATCGCCGCCTCGGCCGCCGCCACGGTCAGCACCAGCATCGCGAAGACCTGACCCACCAGATCCTGCATGAAGGCGCTGAAAGCGACGAGATTGAGGTTCACGCTGAGCAGGATCAGCTCGACCGCCATCAGGATGACGATCACGTTCTTGCGGTTGAGGAAAATCCCCAGCACCCCGAGCACGAACAGGATCGCGCCCACGGTGAGATAATGTTCGATGCCGATCACAGTTCGACCCCTTGCCCGATCTCCGGGTTCTTCATGACGGTTGCATCTTCCGGGCGGCGGCGGATCTGCTTGCCCACATCCTGCCGCGCACGCGCGCCGGGCTTGGGCGGCTGGAAGGTCAGCACGATCGCGCCAATCATCGCCACCAGCAGGATGATCCCGGCGATTTCGAACAGCAGGATGTACTTGCCATAAAGCAGCGCGCCCAAGGCTTCGATATTGCTGCTGCCTGCCGCCTGCATCGCGGTGCCATCCGGCGTGCCGAGGGTGATGCCGCCGGCACTGTAAGCGCCCACGGCCAGCAGCAATTCCGCCAGCAGCACTGCCGCAATCGCAAGACCCAGAGGCGCGTTGCGGCTGAAGCCTGCGCGCATCGCGGCGAAATCGATGTCGAGCATCATCACGACGAACAGGAACAGCACGGCGACCGCGCCGACATAGACGATCACCAGCAGCATCGCGATGAACTCCGCGCCCACCAGCACCATCAGGCCCGCAGCGTTGAAAAACGCCATGATGAGCCAGAGCACCGAATGCACGGGGTTCTTCGCCATGATCGTCATCACAGCGGCGCCGACCACGATGGTCGCGAAGAAATAGAAGGCGATGGCCTGTATCATGATGCGTCTCCGCCGATCCGCGAGCCCCGGCAACAGCCGGGGTCCAGAAAGCGGCATTTGATCCCTTAGTCCAAGTTGAGGCCCAGGCTTGGTGCCGTGACCCCCTATGCAATTGACCCCGTTACCCTCGTCCGGCGCGCCCTAGCGGTAGGGTGCGTCGGCTTCAAGGTTGGCCGCGATGGCCCGTTCCCACTTGTCACCATTCGAAAGCAGCTTGGCCTTGTCGTAAAGCAGCTCTTCGCGGGTTTCGGTGGCGTATTCGAAATTCGGTCCCTCGACGATCGCATCGACCGGGCAGGCTTCCTGGCAGAAGCCGCAATAGATGCACTTGGTCATGTCGATGTCATAACGGGTGGTGCGGCGGCTGCCGTCTTCACGCGGCTCGCTCTCGATCGTGATCGCCTGCGCGGGGCACACGGCCTCGCACAGCTTGCACGCAATGCAGCGTTCCTCGCCGTTCGGGTAACGTCGCAAGGCGTGCTCGCCGCGGAAGCGGGGCGAGAGCGGAGCCTTCTCGAAGGGGTAGTTGATCGTCACCTTGGGCTTGAAGAAATACTTCAGCGTCAAGGCGTGGGCCTTGAGGAATTCCCAGAGGGTAAAGCTCTTGATGAGGTGGGAGACGGTGGTCATGACTGGCCTCTCACAGCGACAGGCTGCGCAGGGGTGGCGTGAACGATTTCGGTCGAGGTGGCAGGTGCGGACGGCGAGACCGGGCGGTCGAAATGCCCCGTCGCCATCAGATACCCGCTGGTCGCTGCGACGAACAGCAGGCTCATCGGCAGGAACACCTTCCACCCGAGGCGCATCAGCTGGTCGTAGCGGTAGCGCGGCACGGTCGCCCAGATCCAGCTGAACATGAAGAAGAACATGAAGGTCTTGAGCAGGAACCAGATGATCCCCGGCACCATGTAAAGCACCGGAATGTCGAGCGGCGGCAGCCACCCGCCCCAGAACAGCAGCGTGTTCAGCGAGCACATCAGCAGGATGTTGGCATATTCGCCGAGCCAGAACAGCGCGAAGCTCATCGAGGAATATTCGGTCTGGTAGCCCGCGACGAGCTCGCTCTCCGCCTCGGTCAGGTCAAACGGCGCACGCGCGGTTTCTGCCAGCGCCGAGATGAAGAACACCACCCACATCGGGAAGAGCAGCGGATGCACGACATAGGCGTTGATCACGCCGAGGCCGAAGCCCTTCTGCGCATTGACGATCCCGCTCATGTTGAAGGTGCCGGCAAACAGCACAACGCAGACCAGCACGAAACCGATCGAGACTTCGTAGGAGATCATCTGCGCCGAAGCGCGCATCGCCGAGAAGAACGGGTATTTGGAGTTCGACGCCCACCCGCTCATCACCACGCCGTAAACCCCCATCGAGGAAATCGCGAGGATATACAGCAGGCCGACATTGATATCGGCCAGCACCCCGCCCTCCCAGAACGGGATCACCGCCCAGGCCGCGAGCGCGACAGTGAAGGTGATGATCGGCGCGAGCAGGAAGATGCCCTTGTTCGCGGCCGACGGAATGATGGTTTCCTGCAGGAAGACCTTGAGGCCGTCCGCGAAGCTCTGCAGCAAGCCGAACGGCCCGACCACATTCGGCCCGCGCCGCATCATGATCGCGCCCAGCACCTTGCGGTCGACATAGATCACCATGGCAACGCTGAACATCACGAGCAGCGAGATCACGATGATCCCGGTCAGCGTCGCGACGGTCCAGGCCCATTCGTAGCTGAGGCCGAGGGATTGGAAGAAGGCGGTCATTCCGCGGCCTCCTTCACGTCTGCCCCATGGAGCAGTTCGTCCGAGCAGCGCTGCATCACCTCGCTCGCGCGGGCGATCGGGTTGGTGAGGTAGAAGTCCTTGACCGGGTAGCCGGCAAGCTCGCCCTCGAACTTGGCGCCGCTGTCCGCCTTGGGCAGCGCTCCGTACTCGGCGAGGCCCTCTTCGCCCAGCGCGGGCACGGCGGCGATCATCTTGGCCTGCAAGGCTGCAAAGCTGTCGAAGCCGACCGTGACGCCCAGCGCATCGGCTAGCGCGCGCAGGATCGTCCAGTCCTCGCGTGCGTCACCTGGGGCGAACACGGCCTTCTCGGCGAACTGCACCCGGCCCTCGGCGTTGACGTAGGTCCCGTCCTTCTCGGCATAGGACGCGCCCGGCAGGATAATGTCGGCGTGATGCGCGCCCTTGTCCCCGTGGTGGCCGATGTAAACCTTCAACGACCCAGCGTAGGGCGCATAATCCATCTCGTCCGCGCCGAGGCTGAGCAGCACCTTGGGCGCGGCGGCGGCAATGTCGCCCATGCCGCCGGGCAACGTAAAGCCGAGCATCAGCGAAGCCATCCGCGCCGCCGAAATGTGCAGGACGTTAAAGCCGTTCCAGCCTTCGCGGACGAGGTTGAACTTGTCCACCAGCTTGAGCGCAGCAGGAAGCGCGCCCTTGGCCAGCGCCGCCGCGCCGACGATCACCGCCGGGCGCTGGGCCGACTTCATGACGTCACCCAATTCCTTTGGGATGCGGTTGAGGATCTTGAGATCAGAACCGAGGAAGGTCGCCGGGTAAGTCGGGTCCCATTCGGGGCCGATGATGTAGACCTTCGCCCCTGCCTTCACCGCCTTGCGCAGACGGACGTTGAGCAGTGCCGCTTCCCAGCGGACATTGCTGCCCACGATCAGGATCGCATCAGCCGTCTCGATCCCTGCGAAGGTCGAATTGAAGTTTACCGCTGCGAGGTTCGACACGTCATAGGTCATGCCGGTCTGGCGCGCTTCGGTCAGGTTCGAGCCGCAGGCATCGACCAGCGCCTTGGCGGCAAACATCGTCTCGGCATCGAGCAGATCGCCCGCGACTGCGGCGATGCTGGACTTGTCACCCTCAAGCGCGCCCGCGATCAGGCCGAAAGCTTCGGTCCATTCGGCGGGCTGGAGCTTGCCGTCACGGCGCACCCACACACGGTCCAGGCGGCGCTTGGTAAGGCCGTCGACCTGATAGCGGCCCTTGTCCGACAGCCACTCCTCGTTGACGTCGTCATTCACCCGCGGCAGCGCGCGCATGACTTCGCGGCCCTTGGAATGGAGCGTGATGTTGGCCCCCACCGCGTCAGAGACGTCGATGCTGAGCGTCTTCTTCAGCTCCCACGGCCGCGCTTCGAAAGCATAGGGCCGCGAGGTCAGCGCGCCGACCGGGCACAGGTCGATCACATTCGCCGAAAGCTCGTGCGCCGCCGCCTTTTCGAGATAGGTGGTGATCTGCATATCCTCGCCGCGATACAGCGCGCCGATTTCGTCCACGCCGGCAATCTCTTCCGAGAAGCGCACGCAGCGGGTGCAGTGGATGCAGCGGGTCATGATCGTCTTGATCAACGGGCCCATGTACTTCTCGGTCACCGCACGCTTGTTCTCGTGATAGCGCGAGCCGCCGCGGCCATAGGCCACCGCCTGATCCTGCAAATCGCACTCGCCGCCCTGATCGCAGATCGGGCAATCGAGCGGGTGGTTGATGAGCAGGAACTCCATCACCCCTTCGCGGGCCTTCTTGACCATCGGGCTGTCGGTGCGGATTTCCTGACCCTCGGCAGCCGGCAACGCGCACGACGCCTGCGGCTTGGGCGGCCCGGGCTTCACCTCGACCAGACACATGCGGCAATTGCCCGCGATGCTGAGGCGTTCGTGATAGCAGAAGCGCGGAATTTCCTTCCCCGCCAGCTCGCACGCCTGCAACACAGTCGCGCCCGCCGGGACTTCGATTTCCTGACCGTCTACGGTGACCTTGGGCATTACTCGGCTGCCTCTTGGAATTGCGCGTTATGCTCGTTGATCCGCCGCTCAAGCTCGGGGCGGAAGTGGCGGATGAGGCCCTGGATCGGCCATGCGGCGGCGTCGCCGAGCGCGCAGATGGTGTGGCCTTCGACCTGCTTGGTGACTTCCTGCAGCATGTCGATTTCCTCGATCGCTGCATCGCCAGTGCGCAGGCGCTCCATCATGCGCCACATCCAGCCCGTGCCTTCGCGGCAGGGGGTGCACTGGCCGCAGCTTTCGTGCTTGTAGAAATAGGAGAGACGGCTGATCGCGCGGACAATATCGGTCGACTTGTCCATGACGATGACCGCCGCAGTGCCGAGGCCGGAGCCCAGTTCCTTCAGTCCGTCGAAATCCATCGGCGCGTTGCGGATCTGCGCAGCCGGAACCAGCGGCACGGACGAGCCACCGGGGATAACGGCAAGCAGATTGTCCCACCCGCCGCGAATGCCGCCGCAGTGCTTTTCGATCAGCTCTTCAAAGCTGATGCTCATCGCTTCTTCCACCACGCAGGGCTTGTTCACGTGGCCAGAAATCTGGAACAGCTTGGTGCCCTTGTTGTTCTCGCGCCCGAAGCTTGAGAACCACGCAGCGCCGCGCCGCAGGATCGTCGGCGCGACTGCGATGCTTTCGACGTTGTTGACCGTGGTCGGGCAGCCATAAAGGCCTGCGCCCGCCGGGAACGGGGGCTTCAGGCGCGGCTGGCCCTTCTTGCCTTCGAGGCTCTCGATCATCGCGGTTTCTTCGCCGCAGATGTACGCGCCCGCGCCGCGGTGCATGAAGACGTCGAAATCATAGCCCGACTTGCAGGCATTCTTGCCGATCAGACCGGCGGCATAGGCCTCGTCGATCGCCTTCTGCAGCGTCTCGGCCTCACGGATGTATTCGCCGCGTACGTAGATATAGGCCGCGCGGGCACGCATCGCGAAGCCGGCGACCAGCGCGCCTTCGACCAGCTTGTGCGGGTCGTGGCGCAGGATTTCGCGGTCCTTGCAGGAACCGGGTTCGGATTCGTCGGCGTTGATGACGAGGAAGCTCGGGCGGCCGTCGCGCGATTCCTTGGGCATGAAGCTCCACTTGAGCCCCGTCGGGAAGCCCGCTCCGCCCCGGCCGCGCAGGCCCGATGCCTTCATTTCCTCGATAATCGCCTCAGGCCCACGCGCCAGCAGCGCCTTGGTGTCGTCCCAATCGCCGCGCGCCTGCGCTGCCTTCAGGCCCCAGTCCTGGAAGCCATAGACGTTGGTGAAGATGCGGTCCTTATCCGCGAGCATCACTGCTTTCCTTCTTTTTGGCGCGCTTGATCCGCACCAGCGAAATCACCTGAAACACAAGGCCGAGGCCCATCACGATCACGCCCATCTCGAACGGCCCGGTCACCGTCAGCACCGCACCCAGCGCAAAGCCGGTCAGGCCGAGGATGGCGAGCAGCAGCGTCAGCGGGCTCATCCGATTGCTCCCGTCTGCCACAGCCCGGCCACGACCGCGATGATGAGCAGGATCACGCCAATGCGGATCACGCCCATCAGCAGCTTGTAGGCGATGAACGCCAGCAGCAGCGCGCCGAGGAGGGAGACGACGGCGGTCACTGGCCAGCTTCCGCCAAACTGACGACAGCCCAGAAGAGCAAAAGGCCTGAGCCGCCCCAGAGGGCTAGGGTCGCAAAAACTTTGCCCTGAAGCTCCCACCATCCTTCGTCACCAACAAACCAATCGAGCAAGTCCGGTTTCATCACCATTCCCCCCGGTAATCGTGGTTGGCGCTGACCATGTCCTGCAAGGTGGTCGGCCCGCCCGAAGGCTCGGAGGTGTGACGGCCCGGCTCCTGCGTGCCAGCCTTGGGGGTCTGCCCGGCGGCAAGCGCGTCGAGCACCGCGTCGAGGCGTTCCACCGTCAGGTCCTCGTAATTGTCGTCGTTGATCTGGACCATCGGCGCGGTGGCGCAATTGCCCATGCATTCGACTTCGGTGAGGGTCCAGAGGCCATCAGCCGAGACCCCGCCCTTCACCATGCCGCGCTTCTTGCAGGCTGACATGATGTCGTCAGAGCCGCGCAGCATGCAGGGCGTGGTGCCGCACACCTGCACGTGGAATTTGCCGACAGGCTTGAGGTTATACATGAAATAGAAGCTGGCGACTTCGAGCACGCGGATCACCGGCATCCCGAGATATTGCGCCACATATTCGATCACCGGCAGCGGCAGCCACCCTTGCGTATCGGTCTCCGCGCCGACCTGCCGCTGGGCCAGATCGAGCAACGGCATCACCGCTGAACGCTGGCGCCCCTCGGGATATTTGGCGATGTGCCAGTCGGCGGTTTTCTTGTTCTCCGGCGTCCACGCGAACGCACCCCAGCGGGCGCGCAGTTCGGGGGTATCGGGAGCGGGGGTACGGTCAGCCATCAGTTTGCACCGGCCTTGGAAGTGAGCGATTTCTGCATTTTTTCGACCACCGCAGGGTTCACGTAACTGAACTGGATCGAAGCCACCTTGGCGTCGCGGAAGAACACCATGGCCGAATAGCCATGTCCCATCTGCTCCGAGAGCATCCGGCAGGTGGAGAAGAAGCTGGGACCATATTGGCCGCTGTCATCACGGATCTGCTTGCACTCGACGCTCGCGGGCTTGCCGAGGTTGGCGGTCAACCAGGCGAGCTGTTCATTGGCCCCTGCCAACCCGTCGCTGTCCATTTCAGCGATGAAGGCGCTTTGAACGAGGTCGCGGTATCCCGTGGTGAAGTTCGCTTTGGGAGCAAGCGCGGCTGCATCGGTCAGCTGGCCCGCCTTGAGCTGCGGCTCCAGCGCCTTGAGCGCCGCAAGTTCGGCGGCAGCGCGCTGTTCGATGCGGGCTTTGCGCGCTTCCGGGTTTTCCGGTGCGAGCATCCGCGGCATCGGCGGAGGCGCCATTGGCCGCACCGGGCCTGCGGCAGCGCGCTTGGCAAGGCGCGCAGCATCAGCCGGGTCAACCACCTCGACATAAGAGCTGTCGGGATCCTTGCCGAGCATCGCCTGATACTCGCCCTGCGGGCAATTCCAGCTGTAGGTGTAAAGCTGGAACGTCTTGTTGATCTTGGCGCCAATCTGCTTCGACGGACAACCGATCACCAGATCGACAAAGGCGGTAGGCGTGCGCACCATCCGCTCGTCATCCATCAGCGCAAAGATGCCCTTGATCCGGCCAATCGCTCCGTCGCGATCCTTCGCCTCGAGCGCTGCGACAAGGCCTTCGACCTCAGGCCCGGCCGGAAGCGGCACATGGCTCTGCGCCGCCGCCGGAGCGGCTGCGGCAAGCAGCAGAACCATTGCAGGGACGCGGCCAGCCATCAGCGGATGAACTCCACGCGCGAGCACTTGTCGCCCTCGAAGGAATAGACCGCCACGACTTCGAAGGGCTCGACCAGCGGCGAGCCGTCGGTCGCGGGGCCGCGCGTCACGTGTTCGCGCATCAGGACGTAATTGCCGATGGCCTGTGCATCCACGATCTCGGCCCGGTTCTGCGGCCAGCGTGCAAAGGCGGCGGCGAGGCCAGTGCGGGTGCCTTCCTTGCCTTCCCGCACGACATCGCCGCGATAATTCGCTTCGCAAGCATCGTCGGTCATGAAGGCGACATAGGCATCGACGTCCTGCGCATTGTAGGCGTCGATCATGGCCTTTGCCGTGGCGAGGTTGCTCACCGGTCGCACTCCCCGAACACCACGTCGATCGCGCCCAGAATGGCGGTCGCGTCGGGCAGCATGTGTCCCTTGGACATGAAGTCCATCGCTTGCAGGTGCGAGAAAGCCGTGGGGCGGATCTTGCAGCGGTAGGGCTTGTTGGTGCCGTCGCTGACAAGGTACACGCCGAATTCGCCCTTGGGGCTTTCGGTCGCCACGTAAACCTCGCCCGCCGGCACGTGGAAGCCTTCGGTGTAGAGCTTGAAGTGGTGGATCAGACTTTCCATCGACTGCTTCATCTCGCCGCGCTTCGGCGGAGAAACCTTGCCATCAGTCGAAGCGATCGGCCCCTGCGGCATGTCGCGCAGACACTGGCGGATGATCTTGGCGCTTTCGTAGACTTCCTTCACGCGCACCATGAAGCGGTCATAGCAGTCCGAATTGGTGCCGACCGGAATGTCGAACTCCATCCGGTCATAGACGTCGTAGGGCTGGCTCTTGCGCAGATCCCACGGAATGCCCGCCGCGCGGATCATCGGGCCGGAGAAGCCCCAGGCCACGGCATCATCGCGGCTGACCACGGCGATATCGACGTTCCGCTGCTTGAAGATGCGGTTGTCCATCACGAGGCTCATCGCGTCTTCAAACAGCTGGAAGAAGCGGTTGTCGAGCCAGTCGCCGATATCCACCAGCAGCTTTTCCGGCACGTCCTGATGGACGCCGCCCGGGCGGAAATAGGCGGAGTGCATCCGCGCCCCGCTCGCCCGTTCGAAGAAGTTGAGGCAATCCTCGCGCAGGTCCATGATCCACAGGTTCGGCGTGAACGCGCCGACATCGAGGATGTGCGCGCCCATGTTGAGCATGTGGTTGCAGATGCGGGTCAGCTCCGCGAACAGCACGCGCAGATATTGCGCGCGCAGCGGAACTTCGAGGTTCAGCAGCTTTTCGATGGCGAGCACATAGGAATGCTCCATCGCCAGCGGCGAACAGTAATCGAGCCGGTCGAAATAGGGCAGCGCCTGAAGATAGGTCTTGTGCTCGATCAGCTTTTCGGTGCCGCGGTGGAGCAGGCCGATATGCGGATCGATCCGTTCGATGACTTCGCCGTCCAGCTCCATCACCATGCGCAGCACGCCGTGCGCAGCCGGGTGCTGGGGGCCGAAGTTGATCGTGTAGTTGGAGATAACCTCGCCCGTGGTGGTGAGCGATTCTTCGCGTTGCATGGTCATTTCTTCGCCTCCCCGGCAGGCGGTGCGGGGGGAGCCTTTTCGTCACCCGGCAGCGGGTAATCCGCGCCTTCCCACGGCGAGAGGAAATCGAAGCTGCGCATTTCCTGCGCGAGTTCGACCGGTTCATACACCACGCGCTTCTCCTCTTCGGAGTAACGCAGTTCGGTGTAACCCGTCATCGGGAAGTCCTTGCGGAACGGGTGGCCTTCAAAGCCGTAATCGGTGAGGATGCGGCGCAGATCAGCGTTGCCCGCGAAGGTCACGCCGTACATGTCGAACACTTCGCGTTCGAGCCAGCCCGCATTGGGCCACAGCGTGGTCACGGTCGGCACCGGGGTGTCTTCGGAGGCCGAGCACTTGACCATCACGCGGTGGTTCTTGGTCAGGCTCTGGAGCATGTAGACCACCTCGAACCGTTCGGCCCGGTCGGGGTAATCGACGCCCGCGATTTCCATCAGCTGCTGGTAGGCGTGATCATCACGCAGGATTTCGAGCACCCGCGCAATCGCATCGCGCTGGACGCGGAACACGACCTCGCCATGCGCTTCGGTCGCGTCGATCAGCCACACGCTCACGCTTTCGCTGATGGCGTCGATCACGCCCTCGTTGGAAGCGAACTTCGGGGCGGAATGGAGAACAGCCATGATTCTGTCCCTTACCTCTCGATCGTGCCGACGCGGCGGATCTTCCGCTGCAACTGCATGACGCCGTAAAGCAGCGCCTCGGCGGTCGGCGGGCAGCCGGGGACATAGATGTCGACCGGCACGATCCGGTCGCAGCCGCGCACCACCGAGTAGCTGTAATGGTAATAGCCGCCGCCATTGGCGCAGCTGCCCATGCTGATCACA
The DNA here is from genome assembly GCA_032116115.1 of Porphyrobacter sp. GTDB lineage: Bacteria > Pseudomonadota > Alphaproteobacteria > Sphingomonadales > Sphingomonadaceae > Erythrobacter. The sequence continues at coordinate 103,967 of JAUMAX010000014.1, read as the reverse complement.
TATTTGGGATCAGACATCTGGTCATAGACCTTGCGCAGCGCCGGGGCCATCTTGTTGCACAGCGTGCCGGCAACGATCATCACATCCGACTGGCGCGGGGACGCGCGCGGCGCAGCGCCGAAGCGCTCCATGTCATAGCGCGGCATGTTCACGTGGATCATCTCGACCGCGCAGCACGCAAGGCCGAAGGTCATCCACCACAGCGAGCCCGTGCGCGCCCACTGGAACAGATCCTCGGTCGAGGTGACAAGGAAGCCCTTGTCATTCACCTCGGTCTGGAGCGCGGTGAAATAGGACGCATCGGGCTGACGCACCTCACCGCCGGCAGCGGTTGTCAGCGCGGAAATGTCAGGCAGTCCTTGGGGAGGAGTAACGATGGTATTCATTCCCAGTCCAACGCCCCTTTCTTCCATTCATAAGCAAGGCCGACCGCCAGGATGAACAGGAACACCATCATACCGCTCCAGCCCACCCAGCCTGTCTCGCCGAGGCTCACCGCCCAGGGGAACAGGAAGGCGGCTTCGAGGTCGAAGACGATGAAGCTGATCGCGACCAGATAGAACCGCACGTCAAACTGGCTGCGCGCGTCCTCGAAGGCGGGGAAACCGCATTCATACTCCGAGAGCTTTTCCGCATCCGGGTTGTGCGTGCCGGTCAGCCGCGACACCGCCATCGGCGCGATCACGAACAGGATCGAAAGTCCGAAAGCCACGAACACGAATAACAGTATCGGCAGATACTGGCTGAGGTCGACCACGGCGATGTCCAAGCTATTAATCCCGAGGCCGCCCTAAGCCTGTCGCACGCGGCGCGCAAGCCTTCGACTCGGGGAAAACCTCGCAGGTATGTTGCAGGAAATCGAACAAACGTTGCGAGAGGCTACGCCCCGCCTGTCTATTTCATCATCCGCGCCGTCGCCTGCTCGGTCGTCTTGCCATAAGGCGGCTTCAGCCCGCCAAGCTTGGCGATGTCGATCTTGGGCTGGTGATAGACCGCGCGGGCGTGGCTGAATTCGCGGAAGCCCTCGATCGCGTGATAGCTGCCCATGCCCGAAGGGCCGACGCCGCCGAAGGGCAGGTCTTCCATCGAGACATGGAACACCACGTCATTGGTGGTCACCCCGCCCGAGATCGTGCGGGTCAGCACGCGTTCCTGCTCGCCCTTGTCCTCGCCGAAGTAATAGAGGCCGAGCGGGCGGTCATGGTCGTTGATGTAATCGACCGCCTGATCCACCGACTTGTAGGTCATCACCGGCAGCACCGGACCGAAGATTTCCTCCTGCATCACGGTCATGTCGTCGGTGACGCCGCGGATCACCGTCAGCGGCATCTTGCGCTGGTTCGCATTGCCAAAGTCCTCGCCTGCCGGATTGACCTCGATCACTTCGGCGCCCTTGTCGCGCGCGTCGGCGACCAGCCCCTGCAACCGCTCGAAATGGCGGTCGGAGACGATCGAAGCATAATCGTCATTGTCGAGCAGGCGCGGATACATCGCTGCCGCCGCCCCGGTCACGCCAGCAACGGCCTCGTCGGCCTTGTCCTCGGGAACCATCAGATAATCGGGGGCGAGGCAGATTTGCCCTGCGTTGAGCATCTTGCCGATGGCGATGCGTTCACCCGCCTTGGCGAAATCGGCACTGCGGCCCATGATCACCGGCGACTTGCCGCCGAGTTCCAGCGTCACCGGCACCAGATTGGCGGCGGCGGCCTGCATCACGCGGCGGCCGGTCGCGGTCGAGCCGGTGAAGACGAGGTGATCGAACGGCAACGACGAAAACGCCGCAGCGACTTCCGGGCTGCCGGTGACAACGGCCACTTCCTCGGGCGCGAAATATTCCGCCGTCAGCTGCGCCATCAATTCGCTGGTGCGTTCGGTGAATTCGGACGGCTTGATCATCGCGCGGTTGCCGGCGGCCAGCACCTGCATCAGCGGGCCGAAGGCGAGCTGCACCGGGAAGTTCCACGGGCTGAGAATGCCGATCACGCCCTTGGGCTCATACCGCAGCTCGGCCTTCGCGCCCAGCAGCCCGAGCGGGAATTGAACTTTCCGCTTTTCGGTCTTGGCCCAGGCATCCATGTGCTTGAGCGCATGATTGCCCGCGCCCACGGTGGCGGCGATATCGGTCAGCATCGACTGCTGCACCGAACGGCTGCCGAAATCGGCGCTCATGGCCTTGGCGAATTCATCACCGTGATCCTTCACCAGCGCGATCGCGCGGCGGATGCGATCCTTGCGCTGGCTCATCGGTTCGGGGCGTGACGCGGTGAAGGCGGCGCGCTGGCGCGCCAGCAGGGCTTCAAGTTCTTCGCGGCGGTCGTCGGCCATGTCGTTCTCCCGTTCGGACATATACGTTTTGATTTGCGACGCGTTGTTGCGCAAAGCCGCCCGCCTGACAAGCAGCTTGCCCCCACGAAGGTAGAATTGCCAATATCGCAATGCAGCATTAGAGCCTGCGGCATTGTTGCCATCCTGATGCAAGGACGACCCCGAATGAGCCAACTCTCCCCCGCCGATCCGATCGTGATCCTGTCTTACGCCCGCACCCCGATGGGTGCGATGCAAGGCGCGCTGTCCGATGTGTCCGCTACCGATCTTGGCGGCGTGGCAGTCAAGGCGGCGGTGGAGCGCGCAGGCGTTGCCGGCGAAGATATCGACCGCGCCTATATCGGCTGCGTCCTGCCCGCAGGGCTCGGCCAGGCCCCGGCGCGTCAGGCGGCGATCAAGGCTGGCCTCCCGCTGTCGGTTGAAGCGACCACTGTGAACAAGGTGTGCGGCAGCGGAATGCAGACCGTCATCATGGGCGCCGAAGCCCTCGCCAGCGGCACGATCGATATGGTCGTAGCTGGCGGCATGGAGAGCATGACCAATGCGCCCTACCTGCTGAAAAAGCACCGCTCGGGCGCGCGGCTCGGCCATGACACCGCCTATGACCACATGTTCCTCGACGGGCTGGAGGATGCCTACGAGCCCGGCCGCGCGATGGGCACCTTCGCGCAGGACACGGCCAACGCCTACCAGATGACCCGCGAGGAGATGGACGCCTATTCCATCGAATCGCTTGCCCGCGCCAATCGCGCGATTGCCAGCGGGGCTTTCGCCGATGAAGTGGTGCCGGTGACGGTTTCGACCCGCGCAGGCGACGTCGTGGTCGAACAGGACGAGGCTCCGTCCAAGGGCCGCCCGGACAAGATCCCGCAATTGAAGCCTGCCTTCGCCAAGGACGGGACGATCACGGCGGCCACCTCAAGCTCGATCTCGGACGGGGCTGCTGCGGTTGTGCTCACCCGTGCGAGCGTGGCCGAGGCCAAGGGCCTTGCGCCGGTCGCCCGCGTGGTGGCAGTCGCATCCCACGCGCAGGCACCCGCGCAGTTCACCACCGCGCCGATCCCGGCCATCCAGAAAGTGCTCGCCCGCGCTGGCTGGGGCGTCGACGATGTCGATCTGTTTGAAGTGAACGAAGCCTTTGCCTGCGTCGCGATGTTCGCGATGCGCGACCTTGGCATCCCACATGACAAGATCAACGTGAATGGCGGCGGCACGGCCTTGGGCCACCCCATCGGGGCGAGCGGCACGCGGATCATCGTCACGCTGCTCAACGCGCTGAAGCAGCAGGGCAAGACCCGCGGCGTCGCCAGCTTGTGCATCGGCGGCGGGGAAGCCACCGCCGTTGCGGTCGAACTGATCTGATGATCGCGCGCGCCGGGCGGCGTTATTCGTCGCCCGGCAGCGGATCGGAACCCCACAGGCGGTTGGCACTGATCCAGCCCTTGCGCCCGGCAATATCGACCTCGCACCAGCCAGTCCGGCACGCCTTCAGCTTGGTCACCACCCCGGGCTCGGCCCGCCATTTCACCGCCGAAGCCGTGTTCGGTTCGGCCCGGACTTCCGCAAGGCCCGCGCCGATCACCAGCCCGCCTCGCGCCGGATCGAGCTGGCTCGCTGCGATCCAGCCCTGCGTGCCTTCATGATCCTCGATCAGGCGCCAGCCTTCGCGCAGCCGCACCACCTTCACCGGCAAGCCCTGCCGTTGATAGACCCAAGTCACCGGATACTCGGCGCTCGGCCCGACGCGCATGTTGACCTTTTCGTACCGCAGGCTCGCCCAATAGGGCAGCGTCCGGTCCTGCGCGCTCAGCGGCGCGATCACAAAGGCGGCGGCCAGCATCAGCACGAGGCTGAGCATCGAAAAGAAACGGGTTCCCTGCATTCCCGATGCAATAGCGCCTTCGCCTGAGCGGATTCAAGCGGCGCGTGTGCATCCGCGCCTTGACCGCAAAGCCCCTGTGGCATTAGCCCATCCGCCATGACCCAGCGCCCCACCCGTCCGCTCGCCAGTATCCCGCGCGTGATCGTCACCCGCCACCTCATGCCCGAGGTCGAGGCGCGGATGCGCGAGCTGTTTGATGTGGTGCTGAACGAGTCGGATGTGCCGCTGACGCGCGAGCAGCTGGCGCAGGCGATGCAGGATTGCGATGTGCTGGTGCCGACTGTGACGGACAAAATCGATGCCGATCTGATCGCGGGCGCTAGCGAGCGGCTCGGTCTGATCGCCAGCTTCGGCGCAGGCACCGAGCATGTCGATCTCGCCGCCGCTGCGGCGCGCAAGATCCTCGTTACCAACACGCCGGGCGTGTTCACCGACGACACCGCCGATATCGCGATGGCCGGGATCATCGGCGTGCCGCGCCGGATTCGCGAAGGCACCGGGCTGGTGCGGCGCGGGGAATGGACCGGCTGGGCGCCCTCGGGCCTGCTCGGGAGGAAGCTGGCGGGCAAGGTGCTCGGCATCGTCGGCATGGGCCGCATCGGTCAGGCCGTCGCCCACCGCGCCCGCGCCTTCGGGCTGGAGATCGCCTATTACAACCGCAAGCCCCTGCCCGAAGCCTTGGAGCGGATGCTGGGCGCGCGCTACGTGGCCGATGTCGATGCGTTGATGGCCGAGGCCGATATCCTCACGCTGCACTGCCCGCTGACCGAGGACACCCGCCACCTGGTCGACGCGCGCCGGATTGCGCTGATGAAACCGGGCAGCAGCATCATCAACACCGCGCGCGGCGAATTGATCGATCAGGAGGCGCTGATTGCGGCGCTGCAATCCGGGCATCTCGCAGGCGCCGGGCTCGACGTGTACCCGGACGAGCCCCACGTCGATCCGCGCCTGATCGCGCATCCCAACGTGATGACCCTCCCCCACATCGGCAGCGCCACCGCCGAGGGCCGCGAGGATTCGGGCCACAAGGTGATCGCCAATATCCGGATGTGGGCCGACGGCCACCGCCCGCCCGATCAGGTGCTGACGGCGCTGGTGCGGGGCTAGTTCACGAGGTCAGATGGGCCGCGATCCGCGCCCATTCCTCGTCGAGATAGCGGCCGAGCGCGATCCGGTTGACGAGAGCGGCAAGCGGCCCTCTTCCATCGGCAAGCACACGCTCCCGTACGGTCGCCTCCGGCCAGCCCGCCCATTCGCCCGCCACGCTCCACAGGTTGTAAGCGAACGCAGGCGCAACCTCCTCACGGAAGATCGCTTCTGCCTCTGCAGCGGTGAAGCCGTGCGCACGAATGGCCTCAGCCATGTGGCGATAGGTCTGCGTGTCGAGCTCGGTATCGAGAAAGGCGTCCGACAGCGCACACCATACCGGCAGGCGGCGCGCAATTTCCGGCTCGGAAAACTGCGCGCCCGCCAAGTCGATCAATCCCCGGTCAAAATCCGCTCGACCAGCTCGCCCACGCTCGGGGTGTAGCCGTTCGAATAGAACGGGTCCTGCTTGAACCGGTAGGCCGCGTGGCCTGCAAAGGCGAGGTTGTTGTCGGGATCATCACCGTGGGCGATGTCCTGCAGCGTCTTCTGGATGCAGAAGCTGCGCGGGTCGGCCAGACGCCCGGTGGTGAAGTCATCGTGGTCTTTCCAGCTGGAAAAACCGCAATGCGACAGGCAGCCCATGCAGTCCTGCTGGTCCTTGCGGATCGTCTCGCGCGCATCCGGCGTGACGAAGACGATGGTGTTGTCGGGCGTCTTGAGCGGCTCGCTGTGGCCTGCGCGCATCCACATTTCGGCCTTGGTCTTGTCTTCCGGCTTGATCCAGAAGCTGCGCGCCTTGCCGTCTTCGCCAAGCTGGACGGTGCCTTCTTCCTCGCCGCGCTTGAAGAACGGGATCTGGCGCTCGGAACGGTGCATCAGATCATAGAGGAACGGGGTCTTGACCGCGCTCGAATAGAAGCCGGTGGGCGAGAACTTGTGCAGCAGCACATCGCCCGGTTCGACGGTGCGCAGCAGGTCTTTCCAGATCTGCGGGATCGGGCTTTCCTGCGTCAGCAGGGGCCGCGTGCCGAACTGGAAGGCGATCTTGCCGAGTTCAGGATTGTCGATCCAGTCGTTCCATTCGCGCAGGAACCACACCCCGCCCGCCATGACGATCGGCACGTCATCCGAAACACCCTCGGCGCGCATCATGTCGCGCAGCACCTTGACGCGCGGGTACGGGTCTTCCGGCTTGGTCGGGTCTTCGGCGTTGCTCAGGCCATTGTGGCCGCCCGCCAGCCACGGGTCTTCATAGACCACGGCCGCCATCAGATCGGGGACCTTGTGATAGCTGCGCTTCCACAGCGCACGGAAAGCGCGCCCCGAACTGACGATGGGCAGATAGCTGACGTTGAAACGCGCGGCGATTTCAGCGAGCTTGTAAGGCATCCCCGCGCCGCAGGTCACACCGGCGACCATGCCGCGGGTGTTTTCAAGCACGCCTTCGAGCACAGCTTGCGCCCCGCCCATTTCCCACAGCACGTTGATGTTGATCGCGCCCTTGCCGTTCGCGATTTCGTAGGCCTTTTTGACCTGCGTGGTGGCGCCGTCGATGGCGTAGCGGATCAGTTCCTGATGGCGTTCCTCGCGGGTGCGGCCGTGGTAGATCTGCGGGACGGGGTTGCCGTCCGCGTCATAGCTGTCCGCGTTGACCGCACTGACCGTGCCGATCCCGCCCGCAGCGGCCCAGGCGCCCGAACTGGCGTGGTTGGTTGCCGAAACACCCTTGCCGCCTTCGACCAGCGGCCAGACTTCACGCCCGCCATAGACGATCGGGCTCAATCCCTTGAACAATGAAAATCCCCTTTGCGCGAAAGCCGCGCTTCTTTTCGTTTATGTGCCATAGTGCGGGCGACCGCGCCTCGCAACCTTGCCAGTGCGCAGTCTCAGCCGGCCTCGCAGACCTTGATCGCATCAGGCTCCGTGCGCACGGTTCCGCGCTGGAAGCGTGCGAAGTAGCCTTTGATATCAGGCCGTTCGGTGTATTCGACCAGCACATAGCCGACCGCTTCGAACTCGCAGAACAGCAGCGTGTGCGGCAGGCCGTGGCTGCCGACCTTGCTGTCGCTTTCCACCACGACGATCTGCCCGCCGACACCCAGCGCAGGCCACATGTTCCACAGGAAGGCGTAAGGATCGGTCACTTCGTGGTACATGTGGACCATGAAGATGCGGTCGAAACTGTCTGCAGGCAGTTGCGGGTTATCCGCGTCGCCGAACTTGATCGAAATGTTCTCGAGCCGCTCGCGCTCCACCCGGCGGCCAAGCCGGTCGAGCGCTTCGCGACTGATGTCCTGCGCCAGCACGCGACCATCGGCTCCGACCCGTTCGGCCAGACGGACGGTGTAATAGCCCTCGCCTGCCCCGATATCGGCAACAGTCATTCCTGCGCGGATATCGGCAAGGTCCATCACCACCTGCGCTTCGTTGCGCTCGTCGCGGGCGTCCTCGTTGGAGAACTGGTTCGAGACGACTTTGGCAATCGGGCGGTCAGGCTTGGGGAAGACCGGTGCTGCGTCAGGGGCATCGCCGGTGATCGGCACGATCTGGTCGCAGCCTGCCATCAGCAGCGCAGCAATCATCACCCATCCAGTCAGGCCCGCGCGCTGCCGCATCGCGATTACTCCACGTCCTCGATCTCGACCTTTTCGCCTGTCACCCGCTGGGCAAGCGCGGCCGAAATGAACGGATCAATCGCTCCGTCAAGCACGGCATCGGGCGAGGTTGAGACGACGCCGGTGCGCAGGTCCTTGACCATCTGGTAGGGCTGCAAGACGTAGGAACGGATCTGGTGGCCCCAGCCAATGTCGCTCTTGGCCGAATGTTCGGCGCTGGCGGCTTCCTCGCGCGAACGCATCTCTGCCTCGTACAGGCGCGCCTTCAGCATGTTCATCGCGATTTCGCGGTTCTTGTGCTGGCTGCGGTCCTGCTGGCTGGCGACGACAATGCCCGATGGCTGGTGCGTGATGCGCACGGCAGAATCGGTGGTGTTGACGTGCTGCCCGCCCGCGCCCGACGCGCGGTAGGTGTCGATCTTGAGGTCGGCGGGATTGATGTCGATCTCGAAGCTGTCGTCGATCACCGGATAGACCCACACGCTCGAAAAGCTGGTGTGACGCCGGGCCGAACTGTCATAGGGGCTGATGCGGACCAGGCGGTGGACGCCGCTTTCGGTCTTGGCATAGCCGTAGGCGCCGTCGCCCTTGATCAGCAGGGTGGCGGACTTGATCCCGGCCTGTTCGCCGCTCTGATATTCGACCGTGTCGACCTTGAACCCGCGCCGCTCGGCCCAGCGGCCATACATGCGGAACAGCATCTCGGCCCAGTCCTGGCTCTCCGTCCCGCCCGCGCCGGCGTGGATTTCGAGATAGGTATCATTGCCGTCGGCCTCGCCCGAAAGCAGCGCCTGCACCTTGTCGGCGTCAGCGCGGTCGGCAAGACGTTCGAGCGTGCGCAGGCCGTCCTCGACGATGGTGTCCTCGCCCTCGGCCTCGCCCATTTCGATGAACTCGACAGCGTCAGCCATTTCGGCGGCGATTTCATTGACGGTGTTGACCGCCGTTTCCAGCGTCTTCTGTTCGCGGCTGATGGCCTGCGCCTGCTTGGGATTGTCCCAGAGGTTGGGATCCTGCACCCGCGCGTTCAACTCGTCGAGGCGGCGCAGCGCGCGCTCCCAGTCGAGCGACAGGCGCACCAGCGCCAGCGCGGCTTCGATCCGGTTGATATATGCCTGGCCCTCGGCCCGCATGGTCTATCCTTTGGTCATGCAAAAAAGTCGGCTTCGCTTAGCGTTGGCGGCGCGATTGTAAAGCGCCGGACGCTGCACGCTCGCCGTTACTTGCCCAGCGCACGCACCGCCGCCAACGTCTTTTCGACATGACCGCGATAATCGGCGTTGGAATGCACAGCCACGATCCTGCCGTCGCGGGCAATGACATAGGACGTGCGGCTCGACAGGCCGGAGGCACCCATCGCCACGTCATAGGCAGCGATGATCTTCGCATTGGCGACCCCGACGGGGAAAGCGTCCCGGCATTCCTCGCGGCTGAAGCGCTTCAATGTCTCGATATCGTCGTTCGACATGCCGATCACGCTGGCGCCGGCTTTCTTGAATTCGGGCATGGCGGCGGCGAAGGCATTGGCTTCGAGCGTGCAGCCGCTCGTGAAGGCCTTGGGGTAGAAATACAGCACCACTGGCCCCTTCGCCAAGGCGGTGTTGAGATTGAAGCCGAATTCCTTGCCCGCCAGCGCGGCAGAGGTGGAAAAGGCCGGTGCCTTGCCGCCCTTGGGCAGTTCAGCCGAGGCGCTGGTGACAGACAGGGCCGCCATGCCGATCAGAGCAAGGGCAGCGAGCGAAGCGGAGCGGAAACGTTGCATGATATAAGGAACACTCCAGACCTGCACACGGTTCCGCGCCAGTTCAATCAATCCCGCCTGCGTCGATATAGTCGACCGGCTCGTCCTCCGGCGTATCCACGACTGCGCTTTCGGCGTTCTGCCGCCCGGCGCGGATCAGCGCGAGGATTTCGTTACGCTTGGCCGCGATGGCGTCCTGACGGGTGTAACGCTCTGGCTCAGTGTCGGGCTTGAAGGCTTCCCAGATGATCGCGGAGCGCGGATCGTCGGTCGGCCAGCCATCAAACACGCGCTTGCCCGAACGGCGGTCCACCCGGACCATGCGCACGCCAGCAGGCGCGACGGCGGGCAGGTCCGACCACTTGGGCTTGGTCTTCTCGATCAGGCTCTTGATGATCGGCGCTGCAATGGTGCCGCCAAAGGCATAGCCGCCCATGTTGCGCGGCTGATCAAAGCCAATATAGGCCCCCGCGATCATCTGCTGGGTCCCGCCGATGAACCACACGTCCTTGGGGCCGGTGGTGGTGCCGGTCTTGCCGAACAGCGGCAGATTAAGGGAATTGAGCACTGTCGCGGTGCCGCGGCTGACCGCGCCGCGCAGCATGTGCATCACTTGAAACGCCGTGCGCGCATCCATGGCCTGCGCACCGCTGACGCCGAAGCGCGGCATCGGCTTGCCATCCCACTTGGGGCTGTTGCAGCCGCGGCAATCGCGGTTGTCGGCGCGCCACAGCACCTTGCCGCGCCGGTCCTGCACATAATCGATCACCGTCGGCGGATTGAGCCGCCCGTGGTTGGCCAGTGCACTGTAGGCCGCAACCATCTTCACCAGCGTCGTCTCGCCCGCACCCAAAGCGGTCGAGGGATAGGCCGGGAACTTGCCGATCCCGAGCTTTTCGATTTCCTTGACCACCGTGTTCATGCCAGCGGTCATGCCGATCTGCACGGTCATGATATTCTGCGACTGTTCAAGCCCGTAGCGCATCGGGAATTGCCCGCCGCTGCCGGAACCCCGGATGCACTTTTCACCCAGCCCTGCGCCCTGATAATAGCAGAAGCGGTTGTTATCGACCTGGGTCGACGGGGTCATGCCGCTGTCGAGCCCGGCGGCATAGACGAAGGGCTTGATGGTCGAACCGGGCTGACGCAACGCCTGCGTCGCGCGATTGAAGTCCGACAGGCGGTGATCGAAGCCGCCCTGCATCGCCAGCACGCGCCCGGTCTGTGCGCTTTCCACCACCAGTGCGCCTTGCGCTTCGGGGATGGTACGCACCTGCCAGCCATTGCCGCTGGGGCTCGCCACGATCACGTCGCCGGCCTTCAGAGCGTTGGGCAACCCGCCGAGCGGTGCTTCCTTACCGTCGGAGAAACCGATCCGCGCCGACGCGCCCGAACGGCTGGTGACGACGCCCACGCGCCAGTCCTTGTAACTGATGCCGAGCGGCGAGCTTTGCAGCTGGCTCGCCCAACTGCCCTTACCGATGTCGATCGTGGCAATCGGCCCGGCCCAGGCACGGCCACCGTGGTAGCGCATCAGACCTTCGCGCAGCGCATCGCGCGCGGCAACCTGCATCTCGGGGTCAAGCGAGGTGCGCACCCACAATCCGCCCGCATAGACCGAATTGGGCCCTTTCTCGGCCGTTTCGCCAAAGCGGTCGATCAGTTCGCGGCGCACTTCTTCAAGGAAATAGCCCGCATCGACGCTGCGTTCGCGCCGCTGCGTCACAAGGCCGAGCGGCAAGGCAGCCGCCGCGCGCCGCTCCGATCCGGTGATGAAACCATTGGCCTCCATCTGCTGGAGCACGAAATTGCGCCGTTCAAGCGCCGCCTGCTCCTGACCCTTGCGGCCATAGCGTTCGGGCGCCTTGGGCAGGATCGCGAGGAATGCCATCTCGTGCAGTTCGAGCGCATCGACATCCTTGTCGAAATAGGCGCGCGACGCTGCCTGAACTCCGAAAGAGCGCCGGCCGAGCGGGATTTCGTTGAGATAGAGTTCAAGGATTTCCTGCTTGGTCAGCACGCCTTCGATCCGGCCCGCAAGGATCATTTCCTTGAGCTTGCGCGTCACCGAATATTCGTCGCCCAGCAGCAGGTTCTTGGCGACCTGCTGGGTGATGGTCGACCCGCCGACAGCGCGCTCGCCCGATCCCAGCTTGGTGGCGTAATCGAACACCGCATTGGCCGTGCCTAGGAAATCGACCCCGCCATGGCTGAAGAAGGTCTTGTCCTCCGCCGAAAGATAGGCCTCGATCAATTGTTCGGGAAAATCGGCATATTGCAGCTGCACCCGGCGTTCGCGGGCATAGGAATGGACGATCTCGCCGTCATAACCGCGCACCACAGTGGGCAGCGGCGTTTCATAAGTCAGCAGCGCCTCGGCCTCGGGCAGATCGTTTGCCAGCCATACGAAAACCGCGACCCACAGCACGAAGAACGCCGCAAAGGCGCCTGCGATCAGCCTGAACAGCAGGCTTTGCCGCCAGCGCTCGCGGAACCACGCCAGTGCGGCGCCGACATCACGGTTCACGCGGTAGCGCAGATACGCCCAGTTCGAAGGCGCAGCCGGATCGGCAACAGGGGAGGCAGTCGGGTCAGTCATAGGAACGGCAGGGCAACTAGCACGCTGGGATTGGGCAAGGCTAGCCGGTTTGCAAACCTATTCCCCGCTTCGCCCCCCACCCCCGTCAGGTGCGCCCGCAGGTCCGGCACCCGCATCGCTCCGGCGGGCGAAATAAACCCGGATCGCGCGCGCCAGCACGCTGGCATATTGGGCGCGCCCCTCGGAAGTGGTCAGCCGCGCGCGATCATCGAGATTGGTGACAAAGCCGCTCTCGAACAACACCGACGGCACATCGGGCGCACGCAGCACGGCGAGTGCAGCGGCGCGCTTGGGCTGCGGGACAAAGGCAATGCGGCGCTCGCCCTCGCGCACCACGAGGCCGGCAAAGGCCAAGGCGTCTTCCTGTGTGCGCTGCTGGGAAAGCTCGACCAGAATGGCGCTCACCGCCTCGCTGGTGCCTTCGATCGCCACGCCATTGAGCCGGTCCGCATCGTTCTCGCGCGCGGCAAACCGCGCTGCTGCTTCGCTGGAAGCCTCGTTCGAGAGGGTGTAGATGCTTGCGCCGCTGACATCGGCTCGCTCGCCTGCAGAATCGGCATGGATCGAGATAAACAGATCGGCATCGAGCCGCCTCGCGATTTCGGGCCGGTGGGGCAAGGGCAGGATGCGGTCATCGCTGCGGGTCAGCGCGACCCGGATGCCGCCCGCCTTCAGCAATTCGTCCCTCAGCGCGAGCGCGATGGCGAGCGTGATGTCCTTCTCGCTTACCTTGCGGCCTTCGGGATCGGTGCCGATCGCGCCGGGATCGCGCCCGCCATGCCCCGCATCAATCACCACCAGCGGGCGCGAGGGATCATCGGGCCCGGCCACCGGCGGCAGTTCGATAAGCGCGCCAGCATCGCCGAACGCGATCCGCACGACATAATCGCGCCCCCACTGCGGCACCGGGATCACGACGCCCAACGCCGCTGCGCCGCCCAGCAGCAGTGCCGGGACAAGCAGGATGATCAGCAGCAGGGTGCGATAACTCATTGCCGCTGCGGCTTACGTTCTTGCGCCGGGGAAACGCAATAGAGTTGCGGGGTTTGCCCCACAGTGCTAGCGATAGTGTCAGAGAGGTTGCATCGCGGCGCATTATCGCCCTGCCTGCCCGCCTCTTGCGCCGGGGCACATCATTTATCCGCTCCCCGGCCTAGTACAGGTTGATGCAGTGACAGAACGTTTTTCCCGGCCGATGAGCACAATACGCGCCCAGCGCGTGCGTGCCGTGGCGGGTCAAGATGCGGCGCCTTGCCGCACGTTCCACTCTGCAGACACGAGCTTCGTGCCGAGCGCCGCTGGCGGCCAAGGCACGATCATCCCTTCCGGCACAGCCCACGGCCAGGCCGGTTCATCAAACAATTCGCGCCCCCTTCACCTGCTCATGCGGGCAAGGCCGGGCGCATGGAGACTATTCAATGGCAACGCGCATGCTTATCGATGCGCGCCACCCGGAAGAAACACGGGTGGCGGTACTGCAGGGCAACCGGATTGAGGAATTCGATTTTGAATCTGCCGAACACAAGCAGATCAAAGGCAATATCTATCTCGCCAAGGTAACACGGGTCGAACCTTCGCTTCAGGCGGCGTTTGTCGACTTTGGCGGCAATCGCCACGGGTTCCTCGCCTTCAGCGAAATCCATCCCGATTACTACCAGATCCCCAAGGCGGACCGCGATGCGCTGCTGGCCGAAGAGGCCGAAGCCGCCGAGGAAGAAGAACGCCTGCGCGCCGAAGAGGAAGATGAAGGCATCTCTCCCGGCGAAGAATACGACGCCGAGGACGACAGCGGCGAATCCCTCGCGGAAGACTTTGCCGAAAACGGGGTCGAGGAAGTCGACACCTCCGACAAGGATGACGTCGCCACTATCGAAGATGGCTCGTCGGACGAAGACGGCTCGGACGATGATGCCGGAGACGACGAACAGGGCGACAACGAGAACGGCGAGGAATCCGGTCAGGATCGCGGTCGCCGTGGTCGCGGACGCCGCCGTCAGGGCGGGCGCGGTGACAGCAAGGGCGCCGAGGGTAAGGGGCGCAGCCGCGCCAAGCAGGTCGACGAAGTGCGCGCCAAGCGCATGGCGCTGCGTCGCCGCTACAAGATCCAGGACGTGATCCAGCGCCGTCAGGTGCTGCTGGTGCAGGTCGTCAAGGAAGAACGCGGCAACAAGGGCGCGGCGCTCACCACCTATCTCAGCCTTGCCGGGCGTTACACCGTGCTGATGCCGAACTCGTCGCACGGCGGCGGGATCAGCCGCAAGATCAGCTCGACCAGCGATCGCAAGCGCTTGAAGGACATGGTGTCCGATCTCAAGCTGCCGCGCTCCATGGGTCTGATCGTGCGCACCGCCGGCATGAGCCGCACCAAGCCCGAGATCAAGCGTGACTTCGATTACCTCGCCCGCGTGTGGGACGAGATCCGCGAAAACACCCTCGCCTCGGTCGCACCGGCGCTGATCCACTCGGACAGCGACCTGATCAAGCGGGCGATCCGCGACATCTACAACAAGGAAATCGAGGAAGTCGTCGTCGAGGGCGAGGAAGGCTACAAGTCGGCCAAGGCCTTCATGAAGCTGCTGATGCCCAGCCACGCGCGGCGGGTGAAGGCCTATTCCGATCCGGTGCCGCTGTTCCAGCGTTACGGCGCGGAAGACCAGCTGCGCGCGATGTATGATCCGATGGTGCAGCTGAAGTCCGGCGGCTATCTGATCATCAACCCGACCGAGGCGTTGGTGTCGATCGACATCAACTCAGGACGTTCCACCAAGGAACACGGGATCGAAGCGACCGCGCTTCACACCAACCTCGAAGCCGCCAAGGAAATCGCCCGCCAGCTGCGCCTGCGCGACATGGCCGGTCTGGTCGTGATCGACTTCATCGACATGGAGTATTCGAACAACGTCCGTAAGGTCGAGAAGGCGATGAAAGATGCGCTGAAGAACGACCGCGCGCGTATTCAGGTTGGTCGCATTTCCAGCTTCGGTCTGATGGAAATGAGCCGCCAGCGCCTGCGCACCGGCGTGCTCGAAGCGACCACCCGCCCCTGCCCGCATTGCGACGGCACGGGTCTGGTCCGCACAGCATCATCAGCTGGCCTATCGGCGCTGCGTCTGATCGAAGACGAAGCGGCGCGCGGCAAGGGCACGCTGATCCGCCTGGGTGCCAGCACCGAAGCGGCGATCTACCTGCTCAATGAAAAGCGCGGCGATCTGGTCGAGATCGAGCACCGTTACGGCGTCAGTGTCGAAGTCGTCCCCGAAGGCGAGGATGAAGGCGCGAAGATGAGCGTCTCCAGCTCCGGCCCGCGACCGGCCTTCGCGCCCAAGTTCGAGCCGATCATCGACGAGGATGACGACGAAGACCTGCCCGAGGAGGAAGAAGACTTCGCCGAGGAAGAGGCCGAAGCCGACAAGCGCGAGCCCCGTCAGCGCGGACGCGAGCGTGGCGACAACGACGACGAGGCTGGTCGCAACAAGAAGAAGCGCCGCCGCCGCCGTGGTGGTCGCAACCGCAATCGCGGCGACGAGGGTGAAGGCGCCGAGGGCGAAGGCTCCGAAGCCGGTGACCGGAACGACGACGATAGCGATGCCCGGAACGCCGATGACGGCGCAGAAGGCGCGACCGAAAATGGCTCGGACAGCGCGACTGACAGCGAAGGCCGCCCCAAGAAGCGCCGCCGCCGCGGTGGTCGCGGTCGCAAGCGCCGCGATGGCACCTATGAAGGTGATGCAAACGGTGAAGGCGAAGCGGTAAGCTCCGACGAAGGCGAACAGGCCGACGCCGAAGCACCGGCCATCGAAACGGCCGAAGCCGAAGCGCCCGCAGCCGAAGTTGAAGCCGTGGCCGAAGCCAGCGATGATGCCGTGGCCGAAAAGCCCAAGCGCAAGCGGGCTCCGCGCAAGACCAAGGCGATGCTCGCCGCCGAAGCCGAAGCAGCAGCCGCTGTGGCAGCAGAGGGCGAAGCCGCACCTGAAGCAGAAGCGGAAGCTCCTGCCGAAGTCGCTGACATCGCGGAGGAAGCTCCGGCCGAAAAGCCCAAGCGCAAGCGTGCGCCGCGCAAGGCCAAGGCTGCCGAAGCCGCTCCGGCAGAAGTTGCCGAAGTGTCCACGCCCGAACCCGAAGCGCAGAGCGAGGCCGCAGAACCTGCCAGTGAAGCGCCCGCGGGCGAAGCACCCGCAGACGGCGACGGCAAGCCGCGCCGCGGCTGGTGGCAGCGCACTTTCGGCGAGTAATCACCGCCGAACAGGCCAGACATTCAAAGGGCGGGAGCGGGCAACCTCTCCCGCCTTTTGCTATGCGGGCTTGCGGGCGATGCCCCACTCCATCCACCCGGCAAAGCGGGGTGCCTTGGGCGTATAGCCCTTGCCCAGCGTCTCGACCGCGAAGCCTGCGCCGTCCAGCGCGCTCGCGATCGGGCGGGTCAGGTGGCAGCCACCGGCCAGATGCTTCCAGACAGGTTCGATCCGTTCCTGCCAGCCTCGCACGCCCGCATCGGGAGCGCGGCCATGTTCAAGGAACAGCGCCTCGCCTCCGGGGCGCAGGATGCGGCGCAGTTCGGACATCACGCGCGCCGGATCATCAACCGAACACAGGGTAAAGGTGCAGACCACGCAGTCGAAACTGGCATCGGCGAAGGGGATCGCTTCGCCCCGCCCCTGCCGCAGGTCCGCCGCCCAGCCCTTCGCCTGCGCAGCCGCCCTTGCGCCATCCAGCAGGCCTTCATGCGGATCGATCCCGGCGTAGGAGGTGATGGCCGATGGATCATAGAAGGCATGGTTGATCCCGCCCCCGCACCCCAGTTCGAACACATCGCCGCGCGCGCGCGGAACCACCGCGGCGCGGCGTTTCATCACCTGCCCCTGACTGCAGGCGCAGGTGATAAGGCGCGGCATGATGTTCGCCTCGTACCAGCTTGCTATTCCCATCCCCGATCTCCCGTCGCGCCCACTTTCCCGATGCAGCAAAGCGTGGCACGTTATGCGTCAATTGCCAAACAGGCTTGACGGAGGGATGCCGCCATGACGACCGATAGCTCGCGCACCAGCGCACCCCGATCCGCTTTCCGGTTCCACCCGAGCTTGTGGATCTGTGTGTCCATGATGCTCGCCTTCCCCGCGCTCGGCATGCTGATGAACGACGAGGTCAATTGGGGATTGGAGGACTTTGCTGTCTTCAGCCTCATGCTCGCCGGGCTTTGCGCTGGGCTGGAGGTCGCATGGCACTGGCTCGATTCACCCAGATGGCGGGTCGGCGCTGCCTTGCTGGGCCTTTTGCTGTTCCTGACCGTGTGGGCGCATCTGGCGGTCGGCATCTTCGACTAGGCCGGAACTTCTGTCCCCCGGAAATCGAACACCCGCCCTGATTCTGCCGGGGTAAGACCTGCCAGCACGCCGAGGAGATTGGCCGCCGCGTCTTGCGGCGCTGTCAGCTGTCCTTGCGCAAGACCGGACTGGAACGGCTGCGACAGCGCGCTGTCCACCGTGCCGGGGTGCAGGCCGACAATCACGCTGTCTGGATGGGTGCGTGCCAGCTCAAGCGCGAAGTTTTTCAGAAGCATATTCAGCGCTGCCTTGCTCGCGCGGTAGGAATGCCACCCGCCAAGCCGGTTGTCCGAAATCGACCCCACCCGCGCCGAAAGCGCCGCAAAGGTGAACGCGCTCCCGCGTGGCATGATGCCCAGCATATGCTTGGCAATCAGCGCCGGGCCAATGGTGTTGAGCGCCAGCACTTCGGCCATGGCGGCAGGATCGAGCCGTTTGTAAGTCCGCTCGGGCCCGGTGCCGTCAGGAAGCGTCAACGCGCCGGTTGCCACGATGACCCATTCGGGCGGATCGCCGCGCATTGCTTCGGCAGCGGCGGCGATGCTGGCTTCGTCCTTGAGGTCAAACGCAAAGGGGACGAGGCCAAGCCCATTCGGCGCGTCACCCCGGCGCGATCCGGCGTGGACAACCTCGGCCCCGCCCGCAACCAGCGCCTGGCACAAGGCTGCGCCGATCCCGCCCGAAGCGCCGAACACTGCCGCGCTGCGCGGCCACCTTGCTGCTGGCTGTCCTACATCATCCATGTCCGATAAAGTCCGGCCATGCGAGAGTGGTTCCGGCCTTTTTCATGGTGTTGCGCAGCAGCGGGCTGTGTGGCTGTGCGGCGGGTGTGTTTTTCGTCTTTGGGCAGTGTCTCATGTGTCTCCAACACGGGTGCTGTGCGGCGCTCAACGCCTGTTCCAAAGGCTGCAACACCCACGGCTTGCGCGAGGACACAATGGCGTTAGATAGGGTGCAAATCGAAACGGGATCAGTTCATGGCGACCTTCACTCTCCCCAAGAATTCCAAGATCAACAACGCCGGCAAGGTGCACAAGGCATCGGGGGGCCGTGTGAAGGCGTTCAAGATCTACCGCTATGATCCGGACTCCGGCCAGAACCCGCGTTACGACAAGTTCGAAATCGACCTCGACGAATGCGGCCCGATGGTGCTGGACGCGCTGTTCAAGATCAAGAACGAGATCGACCCGACCCTGACCTTCCGCCGTTCGTGCCGCGAAGGCATTTGCGGGTCGTGTTCGATGAACATGAACGGCAAGAACGGTCTGGCCTGCACCACCGCGATTGAAGACCTCAAGGGCGAGATTCGCATCACGCCGCTGCCGCACATGGACGTGATCAAGGACCTCGTCCCTGATTTCACGCATTTCTACGCGCAATATGCCTCGATCCGCCCGTGGCTCCAGACCGTCACCCCGACCCCGAGCGGCAAGGAGCGGCTGCAGTCGCCCGAACAGCGCGAGAAGCTTGATGGCCTCTACGAGTGCATCCTGTGCGCCTGCTGCTCGACCTCCTGCCCGAGCTATTGGTGGAACTCCGACAAGTTCCTCGGCCCGGCGATCCTGCTGCAAGCCTATCGCTGGCTGGCTGACAGCCGTGACGAGATGACAGGTGAGCGTCTGGACGATCTGGAAGATCCGTTCCGCCTCTATCGCTGCCACACGATCATGAACTGCGCGAATGTCTGCCCCAAGGGTCTCAGCCCGGCCAAGGCCATCGCCGAAACCAAGAAGATGATGGCCGAGCGCGCGATCTGATCTTCGCTGCTTCGACACAAAAGGCGCGAAGACATGGCTGACCATCAAGCGATCAACGCGCCGTTCGAATATCGCCCGCTAAGCCCCGCAGAGTGCGATGGCGAAGCGGGTTGGTATACGTGGAACATGGTCGACCGCACGCGCTTCAACACCGAAGTGCTGGGCCAGATGCGGGTCCGCCGCGAAGAGCGGCATTGCCGGTTGCGGATGTTCCCCGAACGCCGTCACACCAATCTGGTCGATCTTGTTCATGGCGGGGTGACGCTGGCGTTGATCGATATCTCGCTGTTTTCGGCCATGCATATCAACGGCAGCGGCGATGCCGGGCCATCGGTCACGGTCGAGCTTTCGACGCAGTTTGTCGGCGGGGCCAACCCTGCCTTGCCGCTGGATGCCGTGACCGAGATCATCCGCGAAACCGGCAAGATGCTGTTCCTGCGCGGCCAGTGCACCCAGCCCCGCAGCGACGGCGGGGAAGATGTGATCGCGGCCTATTCCGGCATCGTGCGCAAGATGCAGCGGCGCGCGTGAGCGGGTTGCTGGCGCGCTATGACGCGCTGATCGCAAGCGGGGAATTGCGCGCTGACGCTGACCAGCGCGCAGCGGCAGAGAAGCTGGCGGCATTGCAAACCGCGCTGGAAGCCGAAGCGCCCTCGGGCGGGCTGCTGGGCAAGCTGTTCGGTAAAAAGGCTGCACCTGCGCGCGGCCTCTACATGTGGGGCGGGGTCGGGCGCGGCAAGTCCATGTTGATGGACCTGTTCCACGAAACGCTCGCCCTGCCCGCCAAGCGCCGCGTCCATTTCCACGCCTTCATGCAGGAGGTCCACGCCGCCATGCGCGAGGTGCGCAAGAGCGAGAGCGGCGATCCGATCCCGCAAGTCGCCGAGCGGCTGGCAGGCAGCCTCAAATGCCTCGCCTTTGACGAGATGGTGGTGAACAATTCCGCCGATGCGATGATCATGAGCCGGTTGTTCACCCAGCTGATCACCGAGCGCGGTGTGACAATCGTCACCACCTCCAACCGCCCGCCGCGCGATCTCTACAAGGACGGGCTGAACCGCGAACACTTCCTGCCTTTCATCGCCTTGATCGAGCGCGAACTGGATGTGGTGCCGTTGAACGGCCCGGTCGATTACCGGCTCGACCGGATCGGCGGGCTGGCGACCTGGCACACGCCGATCGGGGACGCGGCAACGGCCAAGGTGCGCGAGGCCTTCTTCCGCCTTACCGACTTCGCGCCAGAGGATGCCGCCCACGTCCCGTCGGAGGAACTCGACGTCGGCGGGAAGCGGGTGCTGCATGTGCCCAAAAGCCTCAAGGGTGTGGGCGTGTTCAGCTTCAGGAAGCTGTGTGCAGAGGCCCGCGGCGCGCCTGACTATCTGGCGATTGCACGGGCCTATCACACAGTCATTCTGGTCGGCATCCCCAGAATGGGGCCGGAAAACCGCAACGAGGCGGCCCGGTTCGTGACGCTGATCGATGCGCTGTACGAACACCGCGTCAAACTATTCGCCACCGCCGCAGCCGAGCCTGAGGCGCTTTATCAGGCGGGCGACGGGGCGTTCGAATTCGAGCGGACGGTAAGCCGTTTGAACGAGATGCAATCGGACGCATACATGGCCTTGGGCCACGGGACGGACAGTTAGCCGCTCGCCCCGAGCCGGGTCAGCGATTTCTCCAGCATCAGCAACTGCCAGAGCGTGCGCGAATGATCGGCGCGGCCCGCGATATGCGCTTCGGCCATGGTGCTGATCGCAGTGGGGGCAAAGAACCCGGTCTGCGCAAGGCTGCCACCGGCAATCCCCCGCGCCGCGCCCGCGAGCGGCCCGCGCAGCCATTCGGCGATCGGAGTGACGAAGCCCTGCTTGGGGCGATAGAGAATGTCATGCGGCAGATAGCGTTCAAGCGACTTCTTCAGCAGATACTTGCCGGTGCCGCCCCTGACCCGCATCCCTTCGGGCAGGCGCGCGGCGAACTCCACCAACCGGTGATCGAGCAGCGGCTCGCGCGCTTCGAGGCTGACCGCCATGCTGGTGCGGTCGACCTTGGTGAGGATGTCGCCGGGCATCCAGAACATCAGATCAGCATATTGCGCCCGGTCGAGGCCCGAGCGACCCGGCGCGGCGCGCATCAGCGCGATCAACTCGTCCTCGCCGCGGAAGCCCTCAAGGCTGGCGGTGAACGCGTCGGAATAGAGCGCGCGGCGCGCATCGGGCAGCGTCACCGAAAGCCCACGCGCATATCCCTCCTCACCGCTTTCGGCGAGCGCCAGCAGCGTCGCCTTGGCACGCAAGCGGCGCGGCGCCCAGTCTGCCTTGGGCCAGGCGCGGCCCAGAGCGCCGAACAGCGGGGCGCGCAAGCCTGCAGGCAGGACGGAGCGCGCGCGTTCCTCGTGATGGTGGAACACCTGACGGCGGTATCCGCCAAACGCCTCGTCCGCCCCGTCACCCGACAGGGCCACCGTCACCCGCTCGCGCGCGAGCTGGCAGACGCGCCATGTCGGCAGCGCCGAGGCATCGGCGAAAGGCTCGTCGAACATTGCGGCAAGCGTATCGATAGCGCTGAAATCATCGGTCGCGACGATCCGCTCGGCATGATCCGCGCCGAACTTGGCGGCGACCTGACGGGCGTAGGAGGTCTCGTCATAGGCAGCGACATCAAAGCCGATGGAGCAGGTTTGCACCGGCTGGCTGCTGGCCTCGCTCATCAACGCGACCACACCCGAACTATCCACTCCGCCTGAAAGGAACGCCCCCAGCGGCACGTCAGACACCATGCGCGAGCGGACGCCTTCGCGCAGCAGGTGCACAAGCTGCGCAGACAGATCCGCCTCGCTCCCGCGCTCGCGCTGCGTGAAGTCGATATCCCACCAGCGCTGCGGGCGGCCCGGCGCGCGACCCTGTTCCAGCAGCCAGAAATGGCCCGCAGGCAGCTTCTCCACCCCTGCCAGGATCGAGTGCGTATCGGGGACATAGCCCCAGGTCATATAGGCCTCGATCGCCTGCGGGCTGATCCGGCGGCGCAGCAGCGGGTGCGCAAGCAGGCCCTTCAGCTCCGAGGCAAAGGCGATGCTGCCGTCTGACAGCGGGGCATAGAACAACGGCTTCACCCCGAAGCGGTCGCGGGCGAGGAACAGCTGGCGCTTGTCCCGGTCATACAGCGCGAAGGCGAACATCCCGTCGAGCCGCTTGAGGCAATCCGGCCCCCAGCGTTGCCATGCGGCAAGGATCACCTCGGTATCGCCGGACGTGCGGAAGGTGAAACCTGCCTGTTCCAGCTCGCGGCGCAATTCGCGGAAATTGTAGATCTCGCCGTTGAAGACGATCACCGCGCGGCCATCGGGCGTGTGCATCGGCTGGGGGGAACCGGCGAGGTCGATGATCGACAGGCGGCGATGACCTAGGCCCACGCCTTGATCGGTCCACACCCCTGCCCCGTCAGGCCCGCGGTGGGCGAGCGCATCGCACATCCGTTCGACCCGCGACGGGTCAACCGGCTTGGGCGTTTCGGCATGGAAGATCCCGGCAATCCCGCACATGGCCTAGCCGCCTAAAGCACAGCGACGAGCGCGGCAATCGCCGCAAGGGCAATGATCGCGAGCGCGGCGCTGGTGGGCGCAAAGCGCAGGGCTTCGGCGCAGGCGACGAGCCGCCAGCCCGCGATGGTCTCGGCCCGCCAGCCATAGGCCTCGGGCTCCCGCTCGAAAAACCGCCATGCCCCGCCGAGCAGTGCGGCCACGACAATCGCAAAGAAGATCCAGCCATAGACAAGGTGATCGAACCCGGTCGCCTGTTCCGCGCCGACATATTGCGCGACGTAAATCGTCGCCCATGCGCGCACCCCGTTGGCGAGGATCGGAACGATAATGCAAGCCGCGAGGAAAGCGATGCGGCGGGTCCAGCTTTCAAAGCGGGTGAAGCATACCAGCACGGCCAGCGTCACCATCGCGATCAGGAACTTCACGCCCGAACACGCCTCGGCGACGATGAACAGGCCTGCAGGGGTGTGGATATGGATGCCCTCGATCCGCGCAGGCACGCCGCTGAGGTGCGTGAGGGCGATAGCGATTTCGGCGGTGACGGCTTGCAGCGGCGGGATGATTTCGTCGCCGAACGGCACCATGAAACTGGCAAAGGCCAATGGCAGGGCGAGCAGCAAGCTGACCCGCACGCCCAGCACTGTCACGACCGCTGCTTGCAACGCTGCCACTGCGCCTGCCTGAGCCAGCAGGTTGATCCCCGCCCTCTCGCCCGCGCCCCACAGGCCCAGCGCTGCGGCAACCAGCACAAGACCGGGCCAGAAGGCTTGCGGGACAATCGCGGCCAGCTCCTCCTCCTTGAGCGCAACCAGCCAGGCCGCGATGAAGGGGACAAACAGCAGGTGGTTATAGGTGTCGATATTCCACCACTGGTGCAGCATCGCGCCCCAGCTTTGTGCCGTGACCGCAATCAGCACCGACACCGCAAGGGCCAGCGACGCAAGCGGCGCGCGCCATGCGGCGGGCAGGCTGGCCGAGGCAGGCGGAGCGGGCAGAGCCGCGCTTTCAGGCGGCATGGCGCTGGCCCTCTCCGGTCATGCCGAGAAGGCCTGCGAGCGGTGCCAGCATCGCCTCCCAGCCATGATGACCGAGCACAAAGGCTCTCGCCGCCGCGCCGATCCGGGCGGGATCATGAGGGCTTGTAAGGAGAGCTTCAATGCGTGCGCACATGGCAGCAGGATCGGGCGGGCAAATCAGCCAATCCTCGCCATCGCTTGCGGCGATGCCTGTGGCGGCTTCCGGTGTCAGCACCACGGGCCTGGCCATCGCCATGGCTTCCAGCACCTTGTTCTGCACCCCGCGCGCAATCAGCAGCGGTGCAAGCACAGCATCGGCAGCGGCAATGAAGGGGCGCACATCGGGAACCTCGCCCCACACCTGCACGCCGGGGGTGCCATGATAGGCCATCAGCTTGCCCGTCGGGTTGCGGCCGACGACATGGAACATCGCCTGCGGGAACCGGGCGCGCAGCTTGGGCATCAGCGCCTCAATCACCCACAAGGCGGCCTGTTCGTTGGGGCGGTAATCCATCTGGCCGGTGAAGGTGAAATGCGGCCCGGGAAGGCTCGCGATCACCGGATGGGGGATGGTGGCGGCAGGATCGAAGAAGGCCGCGTCGATCCCGTTGCCGATTACCTCGACATTGACCTTGTCCGGCGCAGTCAACCGGCTGCGATAGAGCGCCGCCTCGGCCTCGGAGATCAGGATCGTCGCATCGGCGCGCGCGCCAAGCCGTTCTTCCTCGATCGCCAAAAGCCGCGCCTCGCGGGCGTTGATCCACACCCGCTCGCCCGCGTCGGCGTAGCTGGCAAACTTGGCGCTATCGACATCGCACAGATCGATCACCACGCGGCCCGTGAAGTCAGCGGGAATATACTGCCCCATCTGTCCGGAGAACACGACGATTGCAGCAATGTCTTGGCGGGCGATGGTCTCGCGCACCCAATCCGCCAGCTTGCGGGAGTGGAACGCAGTGAGGCTGACCGGCTTGCCCGCCAACACGGCCTCGACCCCGGCGAGCGGCAGCGGCTTGGCACGAGACACCACACAGCGCGACGCCGAGACAGCAGAAAGCGCGCGCTCGGCCTCCGCATACCCTTCGCCGAAGCACCCGACATGCACCGGAGCAAGCCGCGCCAGTGCCTTCAGCAGATTGTGCGAACGAATGCGGTCGCCGCGGTCGGGCGGAAACGGGACGCGGTGGGCGAGGAACAGGATGTCCCCCATCACGCCAGCCCGCGCGCGATCCACGGCCCCAGCGTGTTGGCGACCGGCAGCGGGAGCTTCTTCCACAGCTCGATCTTGCGGGAATAGCTGGCGTCGGTCGGGTCGATATTGCGCGGCGGCTGGCCGGGCGCGGTCCATGCGCCATAGGTCAGCGGCACAGGATCGAAGCCCCAGTTCTTCTTGAAGGCGAAAGGCCCGCTGCCGGTCTTGGAGCGACCGAAATCGAACCGGGTCATGCCCTGCCTGCGGGCGTGGAGCATCAGCTCGTAATACATGACTTCGTTGGCGCGCGCGCTGCGTGCGGCAAACACGCCGCCGCCCCAAAAGGGCAGCACCGCGCCGCCGTGGTAGAAGCTGAGCACGCTCGCCAGCGGAGTATCGCCCTGCCACACGGTGAGGATGTCGCTGCTGTCCGGGAAGGCCTCTGTCATCGCCTCGAACAGCTTGCGCGGGAAAACCGGCGTGCCGAGATTGCGCACACTTTCGCTGTAGCAGGCGTAGTGCGCGGCCAGATCACTTGCGTCCCGCCCGATGGTCACACGGTGGACGAAGCCCAGTCCCTTGCGCACCTCGGCGCGGGCCTTGCGCGGGATGGCGAGCAATTCGGCATCGTCGTCAGCCGCAAGCGGGCGTTCGAAGCCGCAATGCTTGTCCGACCAGCTCTGCCAGCCTTGCGGGATAGCGCCGCCGCGCAGCTCGATGCCGGAAAAGCCGCCGCGCGTTACGAAGCCTTGCGCCGCTTCGGCCAAGGCCTGCACGGTCTCGCCGCTTTCAGCGACAATGCCGCCGCCAACGCCAAACCCGCTCGATACCAGGGCCTTGCCGAACAGGGCCGAACGCACTTCGGTGATCGGCAACCAGCCAGTCAACACGCCCAGACGTTCGGCAACCAGCCCGGCGGCGCGCTGGCCGCTCCCGGCTTCAGCGGCCTTGAGCCATGCCGGGCGGTGGAACAGGCTTGCACCTGCCTCAGCGACAAATCCCTCGATCCGGCGCACATCCTGCGCGTCCTGCAAATCGACCGTGCGCACCATCTCGCCGGCTTTCACCGGCGCGTTCATGCGGCCACATCCTCCGCCGGCGCAGGCAGCACCAGATCCACCGCTCGCGCCGCTTCGCGGTGGGCGACCAGATCCATCCGGCCCCAGCGGAAGTCATGCACAAGTTCGCGCAGCTTGCCCGACATGCGCGCAAGGCCCGTGTAGTGCCGGAAGCGCGAACGCAGCGGTGCATGGCCCACGCGGGGCTGTTCGGGATCGACTTCCCACGGGTGGAAATAGAACACCGCCGGGCGGCCTTCGGTGCGGTTCACCTGCCGGATCGCCCAGCGTGAAAAGCCATAAGGCAGCACCCGGAAGAACCCGCCGCCGCCCGCCGCCACGCGCCTGCCGCCAAGCATCGCGGTGGTCACCGGCAGTTCGATCATGGAAGACCATGGCAGCGGCTTGAAAGCAAAGCGCGGAGCCTCGGGCCAGCCATAGTGGTCATGGGCAACCGGCGCGACGCTGGAGGAATAGGCATAGCCCTGCTCGGCCAGTTCAGCGAAAGCCCAGGGGGTGCGCTGGTCGATCGAGAAGCTCGGCGCGCGGTAGCCGGTGACGGCATGGCCGGAGCAATCCTCGATGATTTCGCGGGCCTTGCGGATATCCTCGGCAAATTCACGGCGGGTGAAGGTGAACACCCGCGCATGGTCATAGCCGTGGCTGGCGAGTTCATGGCCCGCGTCCGCAATGCGGCGGATCATGTTGGGATGCCGCCTGGCCACCCAGCCCAGCGTGAAGAAGGTCGCCGTGACGTCCGCCTCGGCGAACAGATCGATCACGCGGTAGACATTGTCTTCCACGCGGGTCTTGATGCTGTCCCACTCGCCGCGCGCGATGACGTTCTCGAAGGCGCCGACCTGGAACCAGTCTTCGACATCGACCGACAGGCCGTTGACGACACCGGCGGCAGCGCCTTCGGGCGGGTAAGGGAAAGGTGCGTTCATGCCGTTACGCCGCCTCGCGCGACGGGTCTTCCTCAAGCCACTCGATCAGCATGGTGAGCACGTGGCGGAAGGACTGTTCCTGCTCCTCAAGCCGGGCTTCGATCCGTTCGAGCGCGGCAGCAAGGCGGGCCTCGGCGATCCGGGCTTCCTCGGGCGAGAGAGCTTCGCCATCCACGCCGTGCTGGCCCATGCCAGCGGCCTGCAATTCGCTGATCGCGGCTTCAAGTTCGGCAGTGCGCGCGTCGCGTTCGGCGAGCAGAGCGGCAACTTCGGTCGCAGGCAGGCTGCCCTGCGGCGCAGGCGCGGGTGCGGGTGCGGCCTCGGGTGCCGCAGCGGGCGCTGTGCGCAGATCGCTCTGCCCGCGCGCACCGCGGTTCTGATCGGCCGTCATCTCGGCAATCACGTCATCCAGCATCGCAAGGCTGAGCGTGTCGCGTTCTTCGATGGCGCCCAGCAGCAGCAGGCGGTTCATCACCTGATTGACCCGGCGCGGAATGCCGTCCGTGTGGCGATAAAGTGCATCGAGCAGCCCGGCATCGAACAGCGGACGATTGTCCCACCCGACATGGCCAAGGCGGTGGCGCACGTAATGTTCGACCTCGCCCGCATCCAGCGCTTCGAGATGGTGCGAGGCGATGATCCGCTGGCGCAGCTGCTCCAGCCCCGGGTGATGCGCCACCGTGCGGCGGAATTCGGGCTGGCCCAGCAGCAGGCTTTGCAGCAGCGGGTGCGCGCCAAGCTGGAAGTTCGACAGCATCCGCAGCTCTTCCAGAGCTGTCAGATCAAGGTTCTGGCACTCGTCCACCACCAGCAGGCAGCGGCGACCGGCGCGGGCTTCGTCCTGCAGGAACCGCTCGATCGCGCCCAATGCGCCCGCCTTGTCATGCCCCTCGACGTGCAAACCAAAGGCCTGCGCGACGACATGGACGATTTCCGCCCCGTCGAGCGCGGTGGTGACAACCTGCGCTGCGGTCAGCGCATGGCGGTCAATCCGCTCCATCAGATGCGCGACCAGCGTGGACTTGCCCGCGCCAACCTCTCCGGTGATGACGATGAAACCCTCACCCTGCGCCAAGCCATAGCCGAGATAGCTCATCGCCTTCTTGTGGCTGATGCTCTCGAAATAGAATTGCGGATCGGGGGTTAGCTGGAAGGGGCGCCCGCTGAAGCCGTAGAACTGTTCGTACATGAGGTGTTGCACTCCCCTCAGAAATTGTAACGCAGGCCGACCAGCGCGGTCGCGAAGGCAAAATCTTGCGCGGTGAACTCGCTGTCGAAATAATCGACCGCAACCGCCGCGCGGCCGGTAAGGCGCTGGGTGATTGCGTGATTGTAAGCTGCCGATGCGCCCATTGCGGTGACGTCGTTGTTGTTGCCCGCCGCCTCGAACCAGTTGACGTAGGCATTGGTGGTGATGTTGGCATTGCGCCCGACTTCGCGGGTGACGCCGCCGATCACGTAGTAGCTTTCGTCCGTGAGGCCGTTGACGGGCGCGAGCACTGTGCCAGCAGCGGCAATGAAGGTGCGCCGGTCATAGCCTGCGCCAAATGCTGCCACCGTGCGGCCCATCGTGCGCTGATAGGATGCGCGCACCCCGCGCCCGCGGAACGCCGCAGAACGGGTCGAGCCGAGGCCGCCGACAAGCGCCTGCCCTTCGGTGCCGCTGACCAGCCCGCCGAAATCGCCCGTCACCGGGTTGCGGATCGCCTGGAAATCGCTGTCGAGCCCGGCGAGCGCATTGTTCAGCACCCCGCCAAAACCGCTCACGCCGTCATAGGCGGTAACAGCAAAGGCGCTGCGCTGGTTGGGGACATAGGTAAAGTTGCCGTAATAGGTGGTGGAATCGTAGCGCCGCCCGACAGCTGCCTGCAGGTTGGTGCGTGAAGACGGCCGCCACAGCACGCCAACGTCCCACAGCAGCCCATCGACATCGAAGGCGATCCGGCGCGGAGCATTGGGGTCGGTGACAAACCGGCCGTCAGCGCCGATCACCGGCACGCCATTGGCATCGCGCACCGCATCGCGGCTGGAAATCTCGACGTCCTCGTAACCGGCGCCTGCGACCAGTGCGAGGTTGTTGTTGAGCGGCACGGTCACATCGCCGCGCACGTAAAGATCGCGCACGCGTTGATCGAGATTGCCGATGTCTTCCTGGAAACCGCCGGCCGTGACCGCCAGGCCGACGGGCAGAACCTCGCCCGGACGCACGCCTGCGCGCAGCTGGCCGAGATAGGTCACGCTGTCATCGAACACGTCGACGCTGTTGCCCTGCTGGGTAATCAGCGCGTCATCAGCCTCGAAGCGGTTATAGCCGACCCGCGCCACGCCCTGCACATCGACATCGCCGACGCGGGTGTTCAGGCTCGGCCCGGCATAGAGGCTGTAGATCCGGCTTTCGGCATCCTCGCGCACCAGCGGGTTGGCAGTGGTGCCGCCGCCCGCATCGATCCGCGTACGCGCGGCAAGGCCGCCTGCCTCAAGGCTCAATGTGTTCGGCACCAGCGCCAGCGTGCCGCGCGCGACGCCGCTGATGGTGTCAGTGTCGACGCTGTCATCGCCATAGCCGATGTTGCGCTCGTAGCGGAGCGAGACCGCTGCGCCCGAATTGCGCCCCTGCACATTGATATCGACCCCGACCGCGACCTGCGTGAAGGTGACGACATCATTGCCCGGGCTGATCTCGGCCGAGACGACCTGGCCAACCTCGATATAGGGCTGCACCACGCGGTTGCCGCGCTGCTGGCCGGGCATGTCGCCCCCCTGCCCTTGGCCCTGACCTTGGCCTTGGCCTTGGCCTTGCGCCTGTGCGTAAGCCGGAGCTGCGGCGGTGGCGGCGACAAGGCCAGCAACCAGCAGCGCGGACGCGAATGAGCGGGCACGCATCTTACTTCCCCTTCGGGCCATAGGAACCGAAGCGCCGGCCCGAAGGGCTGTAGCGCGCGGCGTTGAGCAACAATTTGATATCGCCGCAGGCCGAAAGCAGCTGCTGCGCATCTTCGAGTGCCGCGCGGCTGGTTTCGTCTGCACGCACCACCAGCAGCGCCTGCCCGACATGCTGGGCCAGTTCGGCGGCAGGCGAAGCGGCGAGCGCGGGCGGCGTGTCGAAAATGATGATCCGGTCAGGCGCGCCCTGTGTCAGCCGGTCGAGCACAGCACCGGTCCGGGCGCTGGCGAGATATTCGGCATCGAGCGCCATGGCGGTGCCGGCGGGCAGCACGAACAACCCGTCGATATCGGTCTGGACCACCAGGCTTTCCGGCACGATCGCCGGATCGGACAGCGCGTCCATCAGGCCCATCTCGGCATCGATCCCGAGCCTGAGCGCGACCGACGGCTTCACCACATCGGCGTCCACCAGCAGCACCTCAAGCCCGCGTTCTGCGGCAAGGGCGATGGCGAGGTTGGTGGCGCAATAGGTCTTGCCTTCGCCCGGATGGGGCGAACACACCAGAATGCGGCGGGCCAAGGGGCTACCACCGGCGCGGGCATCGGCCAGCAGCTCGCGCTTGACGATGCGGAACTCTTCGAGAAGCCCGGTGACCGGATCTTCCGGCACGATCAACCCGCCATCACGCAGATGTTCGCGGTCGATGCGGGCAAACGGGCCGCAGAAGGCTACCGCACGCGGGGCTTCGGGTGCCGGGGCTGGTGCAGGCGCGGCAGCGGGCGCGGGATTGGCAAAGGCTGCCTGCGGCGCGGGCGTCACCGGAGCTTGCGGCGCGGGCTGCGGCACAGGGGCGCGGCGCACAGCGTCGGGCACTGGCGGAACCGGCGGCACGGCAGGCGTGCGCACCGGGCCAAGGCCGTACGCGGCATCAGCCCGCTCGAACAGCGATGCGGGCCTTGCGCCCTCACGATTGATTTTGCCCTGATCGGTCATCTGCTTGCCCCCACCCTCACGCTATCGTCCCGATCGAGACGATCTCGATGGCGACAAGGATCACGAACATCGTCCCAAGCCCTGCGCAGGCTCCGGCGAATTGCTTCAGACGCCGCTTTTCCGTGACGCGCGCCGCATCGGAGATGGTCAGCGAAATCGAGCCGATCACCGGCAGATCAAAGGCGCGTTCCAGCTTCTGCGGCGTGGCAAAGCTCGATTTGAGCTGCCCCAGCGCATAGGCCGCCGCGACCCCGGCCCCGAGACCGACAATCAGAACCCCGAACAACAGCAGCGGACGGTTGGGCGCGGCCGGCTTTTGCGGGACGCTTGGCTGCTGGATGATGTCGAAACGGAACTGGCTGGCCTTGTCCTCGACCTTGCCGCGTGTGCGCAGCTGCTCGCGGTCCTGCAACAGCTTTTCGTAATTCTGGCGCAGCACATCATAATCGCGGCTGATGCGGTTCGCCTCGGCGGCGACCGCAGGCTCGCTTGCCTGGCTGGCCATCAGCGCGGCGAAATTGCTCTGGAGCGCGGCGCGGCGGGCCTGAAGCGCTTCGACCGTCGCCTGCCGCTCGCTGCGGATCGCGATGAGCGAGGCATAGGCCGGGTTGGGCGTGCCGCCCGCATCGTCGCCAGCGGCGGCAGCCTGCCGCGCGAGGATTGCGACCTGCTTGGTGGTGGAAACCACGTCAGGGTGGCTGTCGGTCAGCCCGCGCGAACGCAATTCTGCAAGCTGGGTCTGCGCCTGCTGCAACGCGGCGCGCGGCCCGGTTGCCTGCGGGCCGCCGGAAATGGTGCGCGGCGTGCCGGCCATCTGCGACGAAATTGCCGCCAGCCCGCTTTCCGCTGCTGCCAGATCGGCATCGACATTGCGCACTTCGGTCCGGGCCTGCTGGACCTTGCTCGAAAGCGTGTCCGAACCGCCGACCAGATCGGGATATTGCGCCTCGAACGCCAACCGGCGCTGTTCGGCCTGCTCCAGTTCAAGCTTGCGCTCGTCGAGCTGGCGGTCGAGATCGCCGATCGCGGTGCTGATCCCGGTGCGGTTGCCGATCACATGCTCTTCGCGCAGGATGTCGAGCAGCTTCTGCACCACATCGCGCGCCAGCACGGCGTTTTCGGCATCGCTGAGATCGCTGCGGCCGATGGCGGCGGTGATTTCGAACAGGTTGTCCTGCTCGCTGGTGACTTTCACCTTCTTTTCCAGCTCGCCGGTCATCGCATCCAGCGCGCCCCGCTCGGTGATGCCTTCGCCCAGACGCGTGGAGGTGATGACCTTTTCGAGATTCTTGGCGCTCGACAGGGTCTGGCGCACGCGCATGATCTCTTCCTTGCCGTCACCGGCAATGCCGAGCTGCTTGGACAGCACATCCTGCACATCGACATAGACGCGCGCTTTGCTCTCGTAGGAATTGGGGATCATGCTGACGACCAGCCACCCCAGCACGCACACGCCCCAGGCGACCGCAATCGCGATCCAGCGCCGGTGCCACACCGACCACAGCGCTGCGCGCAGTTCGTCAAAGATCTCGCTCATGCTCCGGCGCGCCCCTTAGAACCGGCTTTCCGGGATGATGATGGTATCGCCCGGCTTGAGCATCACGTTGGCGCTGGAGTCGCCCTTGCGGACGAGGTCCGACAGCCGCAGACGATATTCGACCTGCGTGCCGGTCTCGTGATTGAGGCGGATCAGCTTGGCGCGGTTGCCAGCGGCAAATTCGTTGAGCCCGCCCACCGCGATCATCGCGTCGAGCACGGTCATGTTCGCCCGGTACGGCAAGGATGCCGGCTGTCCGGTCGCGCCGATCACCCGCACCTGCTGGGTGAAGTTGCCTTCCGGCGTGTTGACGATCACCGAGACGATCGGCTGTTCGATATACTTGGCCAGCTCGCCTGCGATGTAATCCTGCAGCTGGGTCGCGGTCTTGCCCACGGCGGGGATGTCCTGCACCAGCGGGATCGTCAGACGGCCATCGGGCCGCACGCGCACCTTGTCGGCGCTGAGCTCGGGATTGCGCCAGACGTGGATCGTGATCTCGTCGAGCGGGCCGATGGTGTATTCCTCGGACGGGGCAACGCTGCCATCGCCATAGCTTGCCGGGGGAAGCTGGGTGCCGCCGCCCGCACAGGCTCCGAGCAAGACAGCGCCAAGGCCGAGAGCGGCGAGGTGCTTCAGAGGCAGACGGTGCAACATGGGTCGAGGATCCTTGGCCAGTTCATGCCGGGCGGCCCGTATCCGCGCAGGAGCGACCTGCAACACGGAACACCCGGTTATCGGGGTTCTTGTCGCCGGAAATGGTGAACATCTGGTTAGTTATACAGCGCCAATTCGGCCCCTATCCCGCTATGGGACAGGGGGTTTGCGCGGGTTAACAGCCAGCTATCATGCGGCTTTTGGCGAGGATCAGACCAGCAGTTCAGCCGCAGGGCCATGGCCGAGGAAGGCCGATGGCGAGGCGGTGGCACCGTAAGCCCCGGCGCAGAACACCGCGACCAGATCGCCCACGTCTGCGTGCGGCATGGCGGCATTGTCGGCAAGCC
The DNA here is from genome assembly GCA_032116115.1 of Porphyrobacter sp. GTDB lineage: Bacteria > Pseudomonadota > Alphaproteobacteria > Sphingomonadales > Sphingomonadaceae > Erythrobacter. The sequence continues at coordinate 70,463 of JAUMAX010000014.1, read as the reverse complement.
GGTCAAGCGGGGTGCAAAGACAGCCGACGATATTGACCGCCTCTGTCGCTTCCTCCCCGTAACGCGTTGCAATCGCAGAAGGATAATTGCGCCGCACCACCGTGCCGAAATTGCCCGATGCGGCCAGCTGGTGATGCAAACCGCCATCAGTGACAAGATAGGTGACGCCGTGGCTCACCTTGCGGTCGATGATGCGGGTCAGATAGACGCCAGCCTCGCCCACCAGATAGCGCCCGAGTTCAATGCACAGCTCGGTGGCGGCCAGCACTGCGGGCAAGTCGGCAACCCGCTCTTCCAGGGCCGCACCGACGCGCGTCAGATCGACCGGGGTGTCGCCGGGGAAGTAGGGGATGCCCAGCCCGCCGCCCATGTTGAGCTTGGGACAGCCATGCCCAATCGAGTCGGTCAGCTGTGCGGCCAGATCCAGCACGTTGCCCTGTGCTTCGATGATCGCATCTGCGCTCAGCGTCTGGCTACCGGTGAAGATGTGCAGCCCGCGCCATTCGGCCCCTTCGGCAATCAGGTGGCGGGCGAGATCCGGCACCCGCTCGGCATCGACGCCGAACTGCTTGGCGCCGCCGCCCATCTTCATGCCCGAACCCTTCATCTCGAAAGAGGGGTTCACGCGGATCGCGATACGCGGCGCCTTTCCAAGCCGCTGCCCGATGGCGATCGCCCGCGCGCCTTCACCCTCGCTCTCGCAATTGAGCGTTACGCCTGCGGCAATCGCCGCTTCCAGCTCGTCATCGCGCTTGCCGGGGCCTGCAAAGCTGATCCGCCGCGGATCGATCCCGACCGCGACACACAAGGCAAGCTCGCCCGAGGAGGCAATGTCGAAACCGTCCACCAGCGGCGCCATATGACCGATCACGGCAAGGTGCGGGTTGGCCTTCACCGCGTAATTCAGCCCCACCCGCGCGGGCAGCGCGGCGCGCAATTCGGCCACGCGGGCATCGAGCAGCGCTCGCGAATAGACAAACAGCGGCGTGCGCCCCGCCTCGGCCACCAATTCGCTCGCGCGCTTGCCGCCGACGGCGAGTTCGCCTGCGATTGTCTCGTATCCAGCGGGGATCGGGCCGACGGGCTTCATTGGGCAAATTCCTGATTGAGTTCAGCCTGCAAGGCGGTGCGGTCGATCTTGCCATTGGGATTCAAGGGCATCGCCTCGCGCCAGTGGATGTGCTGGGGCTGCATGAAATTGGGCAGATCGCGCTGGAGCCGCTTGGGCAATTCGGCTTGCGCCGCCGCATCGCCGCTCCCGCGCACCACCAGGTGCACGGCTTGCCCCAGGCGGGGGTGCGCTACGCCCAGCGCCACAGCCTCGGCAACGAGACCAGTGGCGAGCGCTGCCTCCTCCACCTCTTGCGGGCTGATGCGGTTGCCAGCGCTCTTGATCATCGCATCGCGCCGCCCGGCGAAATAGAGCAGCCCCTCGGCCGAGCGCCGCACCCGGTCGCCCGACCACACCGCCATCCCGCCATAGGATGACGCTGCCGGTGCAGGCTTGAAGCGCTCCGCGGTGCGCTCCGGATCCTGCCAATAGCCCTGCGCCACCAGCGGCCCGCAATGGACCAGTTCGCCTTCCTCGTCGTCCGCAGCGACATCTCCGGCGTCATTGATGACGAGAATCTCTGCGAAGGGAATCGCCTTACCCATTGATGTCGGATGCGAATCTGTCAGCGCCGGATCGAGGAAGGTCGAGCGGAACGCCTCGGTCAGTCCATACATCGGGAACAGGCGAGCGTCAGGGAACAGGCCGCGCAGGCCCTTCACCAGATCCACCGTCAACGCTCCGCCGCTGTTGGTCAGACGCCGCAACGGCGCGCGCGCATCTTCCGGCCAGTCGATCTCGGTCAGTTGCACCCAGAGGGGCGGCACCGCAGCCAGCGTTGTCACGCCATGCTTCGCGCAGGCCTTGGCCACATCCTTGGGGAAGAGAAAATCGAGCGGCACCACACACCCGCCCGCATACCAAGTGCTCAAAAGCTGGTTCTGCCCGTAGTCGAATGACAGCGGCAGCACCGCCAGCGTCACGTCGTCCTCGGCCAGCCCGAGATAATGCGCCACGCTGACCGCGCCGAGCCACATATTGGCATGGCTCAGCATCACGCCCTTGGGCCTGCCGGTGGAGCCGGAGGTGTAAAGAATCGCCGCAAGTTCCGCCGGATCGGCCTCGGACGGCCCCAGTTCGCGCCCTGCCGCTTCCGCCGCAGCCAGCGCCTCAGCCTCACCCAGCGCAGCACAGCCCGGCGGCAGATCGCCCGGCTCCAGCGATGCGAGCCGCGAACCTGTCCCGATCAGCAGCTTTGCGCCGCTATCGGCAAGAATATGCGCGGCCTGCGCGCGCTTGAGCAGCGGGTTGATCGGCACATGCACCAGCCCCGCACGCGCTGCCGCCAGCGGCAGCAGGCAGGTCACCTCGCCCTTGGCCGCCCAGCTTGCCACCCGTCCCCCGCGCTCCGGCACCATATGCAACAGCCATCCGGCCAGCAGAGCAACACGCTGTCTTAACTGATTGTGGTTAAGCGTGCCCTCGCGCAGCACCAGCGCCGGGCTTGTCCCACGCCCCGCCGCTCCGGCCAGTTCGGCCAGATGATCGAGCGGACGCAAGGTAGGATCGGGCTGGTGCGGCATAGTCAGGAGCATTCTCTTACAGTGATCGAAGCGCGGTATCACGATAGCGTTAACGTCTTGCAAGCGTTGAGCGCCAAAGGAACCGGCAGCGGCACGCCCGCGCCGTTCGACCGCGCCGAGTGGTTCGCGCTGCTCGCCGGGACCGGACTTGTCCCGCTGATCGCAATAGCCAGCGATGCCGATAATGCCGCCGCCCTCGCCCTGACCGAAAATGGCGGGCGAATCGCTCCCCTGCGCAACTGGTACAGCTTCACCTGGCGCGAACTTGCGCCGGAGGGCGCAGCGGGCGACCGCCTGCTCGAAGCTATCGCGCGGCAATTGAAGGGCCGCGGTTACCGCGTAACGCTTGAACCTGTGCCGGGCGAAGATGGCTCGGCGGATCGTTTGGCGAAGGCGTTCCGGGCTGCGGGCTGGAAGGTCGCGGTGGAACCATGCGATATCAATCACATCCTGCCGGTGAAGGGCCGCAGCTTTGCCGAATACTGGGACAGCCGCCCCGGCCAGCTGCGCACCACGCTAAAGCGCAAGGCCAAGAAGGTCGAAGTCGAAGTGCTGACCCGTTTCGACGCAGGCGTCTGGGCCGATTACGAGACGATCTATGCCGCCAGCTGGAAGCCGTCCGAGGATCAGCCCGCCATGCTGCGCGCCTTCGCCGAGGCCGAGGGCAAGGCTGGCCGCCTGCGTCTGGGGATCGCGCGGGCCGAGGGTGTTGCAGTTGCCGCGCAATGCTGGACTGTCGAAAATTCAATCGCCTACATCCACAAGCTCGCTCATCTTGAAAGCCACAAGCCGCTTTCGGCAGGCACCACCCTGACCGCCGCGCTGTTTGCGCATGTGATGGACATCGACCGCGTTGACCTCGTCGACTTCGGCACCGGCGATCAGGCCTACAAGGCCGACTGGATGGAGGAAGTGCGTCCACGTTTCCGCATCGATTGTCTCGACCCGGCACAGCCGAAAAGCTGGCCCCCGCTGGCAAAGCGGATGTTGCGCCGCGGCGAAGGCTGAGGCCGGGACTAGCGGATGCGATGCTTGCACGCGGCCCCGCGCATGGCTAAGCCCCGCCGCCACGGCCAGATACGCCAGGGCCAAAGACAGGGATTTGGGCAAGAATGACCACATTGCCGAACATCGACAGCGAGGCAGGCGAAGCCGCGCTCGATACCGAACTCAAGGCGTTGATCGCCGATGTGCTGGGCCTCGACCCGGAGCAAGCTTCGGCCTTCGGACCGGAATCGGGGTTGTTCGGCCACCTGCCCGAACTGGATTCGATGGCGGTCGCAGGCCTGCTGACGGAAATGGAAGACCGGCTCGGCATTGTGATCGAAGATGATGATGTCGATGGGGAAATGCTCGAAACCTATGGCGGGCTGCTCGCGTTTGCGCGGGCAAAGCTTGATCCCCGCTAGACCGGTTCAGGCACCTTCCAGGCTCACCTTGCGTGATCTTCACGTGGAACAACCCGGCCCCAGACGGCAGCTTGCCTCTTGAGGAATTGCTGGTCGCGTTCGATCGCGGCCGCCCGGCGCGGGTGCTCGTCTGCCCTGCATGGTTCGACGAAGCCAACAAGCTGCGGCGCTTCACGATCGAGGTGATGCGGCGGCTGGATGCGCTAGGCATCGACAGCCTGTTGCCTGATCTGCCCGGCTGCAACGAAAGCCTTGCTCCTTTGGAAAATCAGACGCTTGCGGGTTGGCGCGCAAGCATGGTGGCAGCTGGCGAAGCCCTGCGGGCAACCCATGTGCTGACAATCAGAGCTGGCGCGCTGGTGGCCCCGGCGGGCCTTCCCGGCTGGCACTATGCCGCGCAATCCGGGCCAAAACTGCTGCGCGGCATGATCCGTGCCCGCACCATCTCGGCGCGCGAGGCCGGATTGGCCGAAACATCCGAAGGCCTGATGGCGGCAGGCCGGGAGGCCGGACTGGTCCTTGGCGGCTGGAGCATCGGTGCGGCAATGTTCCGGGAACTGGAAACCGCCGAACCGTCGCTTGCCGCCGGACAATCCGATCTTGCCCAAAGCGCCATCGGCGGCCCCGGACTATGGCTGCGCGCCGAGCCCGACGAGGACGCTGAACAAGCGGATCGGCTTGCAGCGCTTATCGCTGAAAATATCGGCGATTCAGCGCCATGACACGGCTTTCTCACACTTTCGGCTGCGGTAGCCTGACGCTGGCTGGCACGCTCGACACGGCACCGGGAACCACCGGACTGCTGATCGTCAGCGGCGGCAACGAAATCCGCTCAGGCGCCTTTGGCGGGCAGGCGGACATGGCCGCGCGGATTGCCCGCGCAGGCTTCCCCGTGTTCCGCTTCGACCGCCGCGGGATCGGCGACAGCGAGGGCGAGAACCGCGGTTTCCGTCATTCTGCCAAGGACATCTCCGCCGCTCTTGATGCCTTCAAGGCAATGGCCCCGCAAATTTCCCGGGTGGTCGCTTTCGGCAATTGCGATGCGGCCTCGGCGCTGATGCTGGCGGGCGGCGCGGGGTGCGATGGGCTGGTGCTGTCAAACCCCTGGACCATCGAGCAGGACGAAAGCGGCGGCGCGGCAGATGACACCCCACCGCCTGCCGCAGTCCGTGCGCGGTATATAGAAAAGCTGAAAAACCCGCGCGAAGTCATGCGTTTGGTGAGCGGCGGCGTGGATCTTGGCAAGCTTGCGCGCGGCGTGGTCCATGCTCTGCGCCCACCCCCGCCGCCCTCAAGTCTGGCGCAGGACATGGCATCGGGGCTGGCGGGGTTCACCGGACCGGTGCGATTTCTGATCGCCACGGCTGACCGCACTGCCCAAGTGTTCGAGGCAGCATGGGACAGCAGCGACCCGCGCATCTGCCGGTGTGAAGGCGCGGGCCACGCCTATGTCGAGCCGGAACACCGCGACTGGCTGGAAGCTCAAATCCTTGCAAGCTTGCGAGCCTAACGCTCGAAATAGCTTACCAATTCAACATGGGTTGACCAGCGAAACTGGCCAACCGGACGCAGTTTGACAAGCCGGAAACCCGCCTCCGCCAGCACCGCCGCATCGCGCGCCCAGCTTGACGGATTGCAGCTGACATAGACCACGCGGGCAAGAGTGCTCGCCGCAATCTCGGCCACTTGCGCTCGGGCACCGGCACGAGGGGGATCGAGCAGCACAGCGTCAAAGCGGTTCAATTCCGCAGGCTGGAGCGGCGATCGGAAAAGATCGCGGTGCATCGCCAGCACACCGCCCCCCGTCATCGCTCCGGCAGACTTGCAGGCGAGATGCGCCGCGCGCTCCGCCTCGACCGCCAGGACCTTGCGTCCCCCCTGCTCCTTGGCCCGCAGCGCAAAGGCAAAGGTGCCAAGCCCGGCGAAAAGATCCGCCACCACCCGCGCCCCTGCCAGCCATTCAGCAGCATCGGCAGCCATGATCGCTTCGGCATCGGCAGTCGCTTGCAGGAAAGCGCCGGGCGGCAGGCTCACCGGCACACCCGCCAGCGTTACTGTGGCCGGTTCCGGTTCCCACAGCGTCTCGGGGCCGTAGCCTTGGTCTATGGTAAGGCGCGCAAGCCCCTGATCCCGGGCGAAATCCAGCGCAGCCTCGGTCGGGCCGAGACCATCGAGCGGGAAGTTGACGAGGTTCGCCTCCACCCCCTGATCTGCGAGAGTCAGATCGATCCCGACCATGCCCTTGGGGCCATGCGCGGCCACGAAGGCCCGCAAGGGCGCAATCAGGCCAGCAAGCGCAGGATGAAGCACCGGGCATTCGGCCAGATCGACCACGCGGTGCGATCCGCCCTCACGATAGCCCAGCACCGCACCCCTGGCAGTGCGCAGCCCGTGCAACCCTGCGCGGCGGCGGCTGTGCGGCGGAGAGAGGTGGACAGGGAGCAGTTCCGCAGGTTCCAGCCCCTGCCCCCGCGCCGCGTTCACCACCCGGCCCTCGACAAAAGCGGCAAGCGCGGCGTCATCCGCGTGTTGCAACAGGCACCCGCCGCAGGTGCCGAAATGGCGGCAGGCAGGCGCGATGTGGTGCGGCCCGGTGGTGATGGTGCCTGCCTCGTCCACCATATCGCCCGGCACCCCGCCTGCGATGTGGCGGCCAGAGGCGGTCACGCCATCGCCCTTGGCGGCGAGACGGATGATGGGTTCGGATATGCTCACAGGCAGGCCGCTAGCGCCTCTGGCACCCGTTCGGCAAGCTGCGAAGGCGTGAAAGCCGGGCCAGCCCGCCGCGCGGCCTCGCCATGGAGCCACACGGCCTCGCAGGCAGAAGTGAAGGGATCCGCGCCCGTTGCCATCCGGCTCGCCGCAATCCCGGCGAGAACATCGCCTGTCCCGGCGACCGAAAGCCAGCTCGGCGCAGGCGGGACGAGCGCGAGGCGGCCATCAGGCGCGGCAATCACGCTGTCCGGCCCCTTGGCCAGCACCACCATGCCGCTCACCTTGGCTAGCGCGAGCGCCCGCGTGCGCCGCCCTTCGGCGATGATGCCGAAATGGCGGCACAGCGTTTCAAGCTCGCCGTCATGCGGGGTGGCCAGCATCGGCATATTGCGGGCCAGCATTTCGGGACGCAGCAGCATGAGCGCATCGGCATCAAGCACCAGTGCGGGCGCGCACTCAAGCGCTTGGCCCAGCATGGCGCTGGCTGCCGCATCGCGCCCAAGCCCGGGGCCGATCAGCACAGCGGTGGTCCGGGAGTCGTCCAGAGCCTCTGGCAGCGGGGCGGTGACAACGTCGACAGGAGTGCGCGGATCGGCGGTGGCCGCAAGCAGCTTCACATAGCCCGCGCCTGCGCGCTGGGCGGCGGCAGCGGCCAGCAGACTCGCCCCCGGCATGGAGCCGGTAACGATCCCGAGCATCCCGCGCCGATACTTGTGACTGTCAGCAAGCGGAGCCGCAAGGCGCGGCCGATAAACCAGCTGTGAAGCTCCCTCGACCGCGGCGATCCCGATTGGCACAAGCCGCATCTGCCCCATCACCGCACGGCCCGGCAGGCTCCAATGGGCGAACTTCCATGCCCCAAGGGCGAGTGTCAGATCAAAGGCGGGAAGCCTGTCGTTCAGCACCGCACCGCTATCGCTGGCGATGCCTGAGGGGACATCCACAGCCACCCGGTAACGGTGCCGCGCGGCAAGATCGCGCAGCAGCAGAGCATGTTCAGCAACCAGCGGCCGGGCGAGGCCTGAACCGAACAGGCAATCGACGAAGACATCCCCCTCGGCCTGCCCTGAGGTGGCGACTGCCCCGCCCCAGCGTCGCCGCGCTTCCCTTGCCGCATCACTTGCCGGATCGAGCGGCGCTGTCACGGCAACGGAATTCCCGGCCTCTCGCAAAAGGCGAGCAATAACATAGCCATCGCCACCATTGTTGCCGGGGCCGCACAGCACGGTGACAGAACGGCCCGCCGCGATCCGCCGGATCCATTCCGCAGCGCCGCCTGCGGCAATCTCCATCAGGTCCGAAACGCTTGTGCCCGCATCGAACAGCGCCTGCTCGGCAGCGCGCATCTGGGCGGCGGTGAGAACCTGCGCGGTGGTCACTTTGGTGGCGGATCGAGCAGCTTGCTCGGAATGCGATAACGGTCAGCGCCGACGGCGAAAGCCTCTGCGCCGTCCCCGCCCTGTTCCGGCACCAGCGCTTCGGCCCCGTCCCGCGCTGCAAGGGTGCCGGTGGCAGGATCACGGATCAGCCTGCGGAAGCCGCCATCGGGGTGGTGGAGAATGACCTCATCCCCCACCCGCTCCAGCGTACAGACGGGCGAGAGCGCCGCGCCTGCGCCGATCGCGCATTCGACCTCGTCACCCGGCGGCGGCGGGCTTTCCGGCGCACCGCAAGCCGTCAGCAGGGCGACGAGGCCGAGAGCGCTAGATGTCCGCAAAAACATGGGTCTCCGCCTTCGCGCCCGGGTGAGTGATCGCACCGTAGCGGGCGAGGCCGACGACCTGCTGGTAACGCCACAAGGCACCCGACTGGTAGTTGTTGGTGCGCGGCTGCCAGGCCTTGCGGCGCTCGGCCAGCACATCTTCGGGCACATCGAGTTCGATGGAGCCGGTTTCCGCATCAATGCTGATGATATCGCCATCCTCGACCAGCGCGATCGGGCCGCAATCGGCGGCTTCAGGGCAGACATGGCCGATGCAGAAGCCGCGCGTCGCGCCCGAGAAACGCCCGTCGGTGATCAGCGCGACCTTCTCGCCCATGCCCTGCCCGTAGAGCGCGGCGGTGGTGGAGAGCATTTCGCGCATGCCGGGGCCGCCCTTGGGGCCTTCGTAACGGATCACGATCACGCAACCTTCGGCAATGTCGCGCTTTTCGACGGCGGCGAAGGCATCTTCCTCGCAGTCGAACACGCGGGCCGGGCCGGAGAATTGGAGCCGCGCCATCCCGGCGACCTTCACGATTGCGCCTTCGGGAGCGAGCGAGCCCTTGAGGCCGACGACCCCGCCGGTGGGCGTGATCGGGGTCTTCACATCGTAGAACACCTTCTGATCGGGGTTCCAGGTGATCTGTTCGAGGTTTTCGCCGATGGTCTTGCCGGTGACGGTGATCGGGTTGGGGTCGATGAACCCGCCGTCGAGCAGCGTCTTCATCGCCATATAGACGCCGCCCGCCTCGTGCATGTCCTTGGCGACATACTTCCCGCCCGGCTTGAGGTCTGCGATGTAAGGCGTTGATTTGAAGACTTCGGCGACATCGAACAGATCGAAGTCGATGCCTGCTTCGCTCGCCATGGCAGGCAGGTGCAGCGCAGCGTTGGTCGATCCGCCGGTGGCCGCGACCACGCGCGCGGCGTTCATGAAGGCTTCGCGGGTGCAGATGTCACGCGGGCGCAGGTTCAGGGCGACAAGCTCCATGACCTGCTTGCCTGCGGCAACCGCGATATCATCACGCGACCTGTAAGGAGCGGGCGCCATATTGCTGTTCGGCAAGGACAATCCGATGGCCTCGCCGACGCAGGCCATGGTGTTGGCGGTGAACTGGCCGCCGCAGGCGCCATGGCCCGGGCAAGCGACTTTTTCCAGCGCGATCAGCTCGGTCAGCGGGCAGTTGCCGGCGGCATATTGCCCGACCGCTTCAAACACATCGACCACAGTCACATCCGCGCCGCGGTGGGTGCCGGGGAGGATCGATCCGCCATAGACGAAGATCGAGGGCACATTGAGGCGCAGCATCGCCATCATCATGCCGGGCAGGCTCTTGTCGCATCCCGCAAAGCCGACAAGCGCATCATAACAATGGCCTCGGACCGAAACCTCGATCGAATCCGCGATGATTTCGCGGCTGATCAGCGAGGACTTCATGCCCTGGTGGCCCATCGCGATGCCATCGGTCACAGTGATGGTGTTGAACCGGCGCGGGGTGCCGCCGCCCGCGATCACGCCTTCGCGGCAGATATCGGCCTGCGCGTTGAGGGTGGTGTTGCAGGGGGCCGAATCGTTGCCCGCGCTCACCACGCCGACGAAGGGCGCGGCGATCTCTTCCTCGGTCATGCCCATCGCGTAGTAATAGGAACGGTGCGGCGCGCGCTCCGGGCCGACCGAGACATGGCGGCTGGGGAGCTTCGACTTGTCAAACTTCTGCGACATAAGATTTCCCGTTGAAGGCAGTTTGTGAAACGCCCCCTGCCTTCAGGCGAGCGCTGACGCAACCCTTTGCGCAACATCGGCCAACATGGCGGCCCAGCGAGCTTGGTCGGCGGGGGTTGCGGTCAGGTCCTGCCGCAGCTCGACGCCCAGATAGGGCCGCCCCGCCCCTTCGGCATGGCGGTTCATGGTGTAATTGAGATCGCGCCCCGAATAGGGGAGATTGTCGCCGACATGCAGCCCCTCGGCCGCCAGCAGCGGGATAGCGATGCGCGCGGCGCGGTCGTCGGTGTTGTAGAGCACGCCGACCTGCCAGGGCCTTGCTGCATCCGACGTTTCAAGGCGCGGGGTGAAGGAGTGGAGTGAGACGATCAGGGACGGTTCGCTTGCGGCCAGCCAATCGGCCAACGCCGTGTGATAGGGACGGTGGAAGCGATTGAGCCGCGCCTCGCGGTCCGCACCGACATTGCCGGGGATCGGGTGGCCATCGCTGGCTTCTGGCACGAGGCCGGGGACGGTTTCCTCGCGGTTGAGATCGCAAACGAGGCGGCTGACGGCGGCGATATGCGCGGGGATGGCGTGGTCGCGGGCCAGCCGTTCAGCGATGGCCTCGGTGCCGATATCGACTGCTATGTGTTCGTGGAGCAGGCGCGCGGGAATGCCGAGGGTGATGTCGGCGGGGACGTGGTTCGAGGCATGGTCGGCGGTGCAGACGATGCCTCCGGGAGTGGGTGTGCCAATTTGGCGGAAGGCTTCGCTCACCGCAGCCGCCCGGCCATCGTCCACCAGCCCTTTGGCATGACCGCCGCTGCCGCATCGCGGGCCTCGGGCGTGTCGTAGAGCGCAAAGCAGGTCGCACCTGAGCCGGACATGCGGGCGAGCCGGGGGTCGGTCTGTGCCAGCGCCGCCAGCACCTCGGCGATAACGGGGCAGAGGCTGATGGCGGGGGCTTCGAGGTCGTTGCGCCCTTGCCGTGCGATTATTGATGCGGGGCCTTCGGGCAGCGCTCCGCGATCAGCCCCATCCCACGCCTTGAACACGGGGCCGGTCGAGAGCGGCACGCGCGGGTTGACCAGTAGCACGGGGGTTCCGGCGAGGTCGTCCTCGACCGCAAGCTGCTCGGTGCCGGTGCCAAGCCCGATATGGGTACGGCTGAGGACGCAGGCCGGCACATCCGCGCCAAGTTTCGCCGCCCTCGCCTGCCAGTCATCGGGCAAGCCGTGGAGCGCCTCCACAATCCGAAACACCGCCCCCGCATCCGCCGACCCGCCGCCAAGGCCAGCCGCGACGGGAAGGTTCTTCTCCAGCGTCACGGCGAGGCCTTGCCGGCGCGGGAGGGCGTTCAGAGCTTTGGCGACGAGGTTGTCGAAGGGATTGTCCAACCCACCCGCAAACTCGCCCAACGTGGTGACGCTGTCCTGCGCGGCGGGCTCAGCTGTCAGCACATCGCCCGCATCGACGAAGGCGAACAGGGTCTCAAGCTCATGATACCCGTCCTCCCGCCGCCTGCGAACATGCAGCGCGAGATTGATCTTGGCGTAGGCGGTTTCGCGCATCAGCTCTATTGTCCTACGGTCGTCGATCAATCGGGTCGTCGCAAAGCTCCGCGCTGCGAGCGCCAGCTATCCTATCCTCAATGACCCGCTTTGGTGGCGGTCCGACGGAGAGGACACGAGAGGCGTAGAATTCGCGGGGGTAAGCGCCGAGGTGACCGAATTGACCTTCGGACACTGTCACCCACCCCTCGACCTCAATCGACGCGAAGCCTGTCTGGAAAAGACGATCCGAAAAGCACGATTGAAGATATTCCCGATCCAACTGCTTATCGAGCGACGCATCACAGCCGCTCGTCGGGCAGTTGTACCAAGCCCTTCCGTCATCTTCAGACCACCGTCCTTCAACCTTCGGGAAATCGGGGCTGGAGAAGTTTGAAGCCTCGAACCCGGTAACCAATAGCCCCCGATAGGTTGATTTCGGTGCAAGGATTGCGCACCCGAGCTTGTCCGGATCAATTTCAGCTGGCCGGGATAAGTTCGGCAAACCTGCCTCACAAATCGCCGTAAAGGCCGACGTTCGGTCGACCAGTGACCAGGCGGTCAGGCCGCACAACCCCAGAAGCACGAGCGCGAGCGCTCCAAGGATTGATCGCCGGACCATTGCTCCATCACATATTCGGATAGTTCGGCCCGCCGCCGCCTTCCGGCGTCACCCAGTTGATGTTCTGGTTGGGGTCCTTGATGTCGCAGGTCTTGCAGTGGACGCAGTTCTGCGAGTTGATCTGGAACTTGGGTGTCCCGTCGGCCTCCTGAAGCCACTCATACACCCCCGCCGGGCAATAGCGCGCCGAAGGGCCACCGAACACCGCCAGTTCGCTGTCCTTCTGCAAGCCGAGGTCGCTCACCTGCAGGTGGACCGGCTGGTCCTCGGCGTGGTTGGTGTAGCTGTAGGCGACGTTGGTCAGGCGGTCGAAGGTGATGACGCCATCGGGCTTGGGATAGTCGATCTTCGGGTAGAGATCGGCGCGGCCCGTATAGGTGTAATCCGGCTTGTGCTTCATCTTGACCGGCAGGCCGATCTTCAATGTGCGCATCCACATGTCGATGCCTGCGAGCACCGTGCCGATATCGCCGCCATACTTGGCCACCGCAGGCTGGGCGTTCTGCACCAGCTGCAATTCCGTGGCGATCCAGCTGGAGCGCACCGCCGCGTCGTAATCGGCAAGCTCGGTATTTGCATGGCCCGCCGCAATCGCCGCCGCGATGCTTTCAGCCGCCAGCATCCCGCTCTTCATCGCGGTATGGCTGCCCTTGATGCGGGGGACGTTGACGAAGCCAGCCGCACAACCGATCAGCGCGCCGCCGGGGAAGGCGAGCTTGGGCACGGACTGCCAGCCGCCTTCATTGATCGCACGCGCGCCATAGGACACGCGCTTGCCGCCTTCGAGATATTCGCGGATCGCCGGGTGGTTCTTCCAGCGCTGGAATTCCTGATAGGGCGAGACCCAGGGGTTCTTGTAATCGAGCGCGGTCACGAAGCCCAAGGCCACCTGCCCGTTCGCCTGATGGTAGAGGAAGCCCCCGCCCCAGCTGTCGCTCTCGGTCAGCGGCCAGCCCTGCGTGTGGATCACGCGGCCCGGCTTGTGCTTCTTGGGATCGATGTCCCACAATTCCTTGATGCCGAGGCCGTAAACCTGCGGCTGGCAGTTCGCTTCCAGATCGAAGCGTGCCTTCATCAGCTTGGTGAGGTTGCCGCGCGCGCCTTCGGCAAACAGGGTGTACTTGGCGTGGATTTCCATGCCGGGCTGGTAATCGCCCTTGTGGCTGCCATCGGCGGCAATGCCCATGTCCTGCGTGATGACGCCGGCGACGCGGCCTTCTTCGTCAAACATGACTTCAGCCGCCGGGAAGCCCGGGAACACCATCACGCCCAGCCCTTCAGCCTGTTCGGCCAGCCAGCGGGCGAGGTTGCCGAGCGAGCCGGTGTAGCAGCCGTGATTGCTCATCAGCGGCGGCATGATCGCATGCGGCATCGAGGTCTTGCCGTTCTTCGACAGCACCCAGTGCCAGTTATCGGTGACCGGCGTCTGCGCCATCGGGCAGCCCATATCGCGCCATTCGGGCAGCAACTCGTCAAGCGACTTGGGATCAACCACCGCGCCCGACAGGATATGCGCCCCGATCTCGGAGCCCTTTTCCAGCACGATGACTTCCAGCTCGGCATTGATCTGCTTGAGCTTGATCGCCGCCGCGAGGCCCGCGACCCCGCCGCCGACAATCACGACATCGCAGGGCATTGATTCACGTTCGCTCATCGAAGCTTTCCTGATCCTTGTTGGTTCTGCCGCGCGAGGCGCACAGCTTGGCGATATGGCTTGTCTGTCCACTTGCTAACACCCTTGGGGACAGTCAAGACCCGCGTTGGATAGTATGACCTCCCGATGATCCGGCCCGAACTTTCGATAGCGCGTGAATTTGAAGCGGCGCTTGCCTGGTGGCACGCGGCAGGGGTCGACTGTGACTATGCCGATGACGCTACGGCGTGGTTGGCAGAGACGCCGGTAGCTGCACCCGCCGAAAAGGCCGCAGCAGGGACACCGCCCCGTTCGGGTTCGGCATCAATGCCCGGCGAAACTTCGCTCCCCCGTTCGCTTCCCGCCGCTGCTCCGTCCCCGCCTGCCACGCTGCGCCGCGACCTGATGGGCGAATCGCCGCCGCAGGATCTGGCCGCGTTCCGCGATTGGTGGATGACCGCCCCCGGGATCGATACCGCGCGCGCTTATCCCCGGATTGCACCGCGCGGCGATGCTGGCGCTGCGCTGATGGTGCTGGTGCCGCAGCCGGAAGAGAGTGATCGCGACCGCCTTATGTCTGGCCCGCAAGGCCGCCTGCTTGCGAATATCCTTGCCGCGATGGGGCTGGAGGAAAGCGCAGTCTACCTCGCCGCCGCTCTGCCCTGCCACACGCCGATGGCCGATCTTGCCATGCTGGCAGCGGGCGGGATGGACGCGGTCACGATGCATCACATCGCCCTTGTCCGCCCGAGGCGTTTGCTGGCCTTCGGCACCGGCCTTGCGACGATGATCGGCGGGGCAGCCGATCAGGCTTTACGTGAAATCAACCAAGCCGGTGGCAAAGTCCCGGTAATGACGAGCGAAACGCTCGATTCCCTGATGGAAATGCCCCGGCTCAAGGCCCGGTTCTGGCGGAGATGGACGGAATGGTCGCCCTCACAATGAAGCTCCGCCTGCGCATGCTGACCGCAACGGTGCTGGCAGCGGCCGCTCTGCCCGCACCCGCCGCCGCGCAATCGGGCGATCTGGTGGCGCGCTGGCATGGTGCGGCCCCCGCTGAAGGCGCGACGGCTGCCGTGCTGGATCCCGAAGAGCGCGCCCATTACCGCCAGATCTTCGCCGCGATCGACGCCGAGCAATGGGCCGTGGTCGAAAGCCTGCTCGCAAAGCGCCCTGACGGCGTGCTGACCCAGGCCGTCCGCGCCGAATATTACACCCACGCCAAGAGCCCCAAGGTCTCCGCTGAACAGATCACCGGATGGTTCGCAGGTGGCACCGATCTGCCGCAGGCCGAACAGCTGGCCAAGATGGGCGCCAAGCGCGGGGTCACCGACCTGCCGCCTTTGCCGGGCGCACAAGGCTTTGCGCGCCAGCCCTATGCGCCCAAGCGCATCCTGCCGCGCAACGTCAATGACGGCACCATGCCGCCTGCTACCGCCACGGCGATCCTCGCAGCGATAAAGGCCGACACTCCGGGCGAGGCGCAGCGGTTGCTCGCCGAAATCGACCCGATGCTGTCGAGCGATGCGCGGGCCGAATGGCGCCAGCGGGTGGCGTGGAGCCACTATATCGAGAACAACGACACCGCCGCGCTGGAACTGGCCCGCACCGTCGCCGAAGGCTCGGGCGATTGGGTGGCAGAAGGCGCATGGGTCGAAGGACTGGCCGCATGGCGCATGGGCTATTGCCAGCTGGCGGGAGAGGCCTTTGCCCGGGTCGCAGGCGGCGCGGCCAATGTCGAACTTGCCGCAGCCGGCCATTACTGGGCGCACCGCGCCGCTGTGCGCTGCCGCGAGCCGGGGCAGGCGCAGCAGCATCTCAGCGCCGCGGCCCAGATGGACGAGACGCTTTACGGGATGCTCGCTGCCGACCAGCTTGGCGTGGAACTGCCCGCACATGCCCCGCCGCCGCCCTTCAGCCGCGATGACTGGAGCCAGCTGGTGCAGCGGCCCAATGTCCGGGTTGCGGTTGCGCTGACCGAGGTCGGGCGGCCGGGTCTGGCAGACGAAGTGCTGCGCCACGAAGCGCGCATCGGACCTGCCTACCAATATGGCGCGCTCGCCCGGCTGGCGCGCGAATTGGGCCTGCCCTCGACCCAGCTGTTCATGGCGCACAACGCGCCTTACGGCACCAGCAGCGATCCAAGCCTGCGCTTCCCGGTCGCGCATTGGCAGCCGGTCGGCGGGTGGCAGGTCGATCCGGCGCTCGCCTTTGCCCATGCCCTTCAGGAATCGAACTTCCGCGCCTCTGCTGTCAGCCCGGCCAATGCCCGCGGCCTGATGCAGATCATGCCCGGCACCGCGCGTGATCATTCGGGCCGGCTCAGCCTCGGCGCTTCATACGAGGATCTGAACGATCCGCAGGTGAACCTCGCCTATGGCCAGCGGCATCTGGCCATGCTGCGCGATCATCCCGCCACCGGCGGCGTGCTGCCCAAGATCATGGCGGCCTACAAC
The DNA here is from genome assembly GCA_032116115.1 of Porphyrobacter sp. Classification (GTDB taxonomy): domain Bacteria; phylum Pseudomonadota; class Alphaproteobacteria; order Sphingomonadales; family Sphingomonadaceae; genus Erythrobacter. The sequence goes on along the minus strand of JAUMAX010000014.1, from coordinate 54,037 downwards.
GCCGGGCTCACCCCCGTCGGGCGATGGAATTTCGAGATCAACGATCAGGGCGATCCGCTCTTGTGGATGGAGAGCATCCCCTATTGGGAAACGCGCGGCTATGTCGCCATCGTGATGCGCAATTACTGGATGTATGAGCGTGCCGCCGGCGTGCAATCGCCCAGCCGCCGCGCGCTGGCCCAAGGGCGCTGGCCTGAGTTTCCCCGCGCTGCTACCACCCGCTCGGCCCGATTGGAGCCGTAACGGGAGCGTAAAAAAGTGGCGATTGACGAGAGCCGGGTTTTCAAGCCGATCAACATTGCCGTCCTGACCGTATCGGACACGCGCACGCCAGAAACCGACACATCGGGGGACATTCTGGCAGAGCGGGTGACGGGCGCGGGCCACCATCTCGCCGCGCGGATGATCGTCAAGGATGATGCAGCGCTGCTGGCTGCCCGGTTCGAAGCCTGGATCGACGATCCTGCCATCGACGCTGTGGTCAGCACCGGCGGCACCGGCCTGACCGGCCGCGATGTCACCCCCGAAGCGCTTGGCCTGATCGCAGGCGCGCGCGACATTCCCGGCTTTGGCGAGTTGTTCCGCTGGCTCAGCTTCAAAAGCATCGGCACCAGCACCGTCCAGTCCCGCGCCTGCGCCGTGGTGGCGCGCGGCACCTATATCTTCGCCCTGCCCGGATCGAACGGCGCGGTGAAGGACGGCTGGGACGGCATCCTCGCCGAGCAATTGGACAGCCGCAACCGGCCCTGCAATTTCGTCGAACTGATGCCGCGGCTGAAGGAAGTTTAGCCCTCTCACGTCACCCCAGCGAAAGCTGGAGCCTAGAGCTACAGAGACACCAATTGCCGCCCGATATCCCGGCTTGCGCCGGGATGACGAGGGTTGCGAAATGGCACTTTGTTCCGTAAATGTTCCACGTGAAACATTTGCCGGTCAAAGGTCGCGGTGCGCAATCGGGGGCGGTTCCCACCCGCTTCGGCCTTGCCGCACGCGAGGTGGATGGCGACTGGCGCGACCACGTGGAGGCACTGGACGGCCCGCCGGTCAAGCTGCGCACCACTGTGACCGAGGAACGCCCCAAGTCGATCCTCACCTTCAACCAGTCGCCCGACGTGCCGTTCGACCGCTCGATCAACGCCTATCGCGGCTGCGAGCATGGCTGCGTCTATTGCTTTGCACGGCCGACCCACGCCTATCACGACCTGTCGCCGGGGCTGGATTTCGAGACAAAGCTGTTCGCCAAGCCCGATGCGGTACGGCTGCTGCGGGCGACGCTGACGAAGCGCGGCTACACGCCAAAACCGATCGCGATGGGCACCAACACCGATCCCTATCAGCCGATCGAGCGCGATTACCGGATCACCCGCGAAGTCCTCGAAGTGTGTCTGGAAACACGCCACCCCGTCACCATCACCACCAAGTCCGACCGGGTGCTGGACGACGCCGACCTGCTGGTGGAAATGGCCCGCGAAAAGCTGGTGGCGGTGTCGATCTCGGTCACGACGCTCGATCCGGTGCTGTCAGCCAAGCTTGAACCGCGCTGTGCCGCCCCTGCCAAGCGGCTCGCGGCGCTGGGCAAGCTGGTGGAACTGGGCGTGCCGGTCCATTGCTCGATTTCTCCGATCATTCCCGCGATCACTGACGAATTCATCGAAGGCATCATCGCCGAGATCGCCCGGCTGGGCGTGCAAAGTGTCAACTGGATTCCCCTGCGCCTCCCCCACGAGGTCGCACCACTGTTTCGCGAATGGCTTGCCGTTCATTACCCTGAACGCGCGGGCAAGGTGATGAGCATCGTGCGGGACATGCGCGGGGGCCGTGACAATGATCCCAACTTCCACAGCCGCTTCAATCCGCAAGGTGTGTGGGCCGATCTGATCCGCGCGCGGTTCAAACTGGCGTGCAAGCGGGCGGGGATTGGCAAAGCGCGGTTCGAGCTGGATTGCTCGCGGTTCCGGGCGCCGGAGGTGGGTGGGCAGTTGCGGTTGATTTAGGCCAGTCGTGCCACAAACCGGCATCACGGCTTTGTGACAGCGTCCGTTTCGACCACGGGGACTATTGGCGTCCTGCAGGATAGGTCTGCTTCCCCCAAGTCTGAGCGTCCCTTTGCGAAGTCCTCGCGGTTATTGCCCGTCAGATCTTCGTCGATCACATTGCCGCGATAGACAAGCTGGGGCCCTGCCGGGACGAGCACAAAGGCGCCTCGTTTGGTCGGGATTCGTTCGGCAGGGGAACCTGCAATGAAGGCTGGCCATTGCGACGGATCCGCACCCGCGCACAGCTTGAACATCTGACGCGTCGAGACGTCGCCGTACTGCCACTGCGTGCACTCGAACAGATCACCGGCTTGTACGCAGCGGTGCCACCTGCCGCCGTCCCATCCGCCGATCCAGACCGCATCTTCGGGAACATTCGGCGGCCTTTCCGGCGTCTCGGGCTCGGCTTGGCAACCGCCCAAGACAAGTAACGTAACAAGAAGCGCCCGCGCCCTCACCCGAACCCCTCGCCCGCCTCACCCGGAGCAAACCGCACCAGGCGGCTATCAACCAGCGCGGCGGTGCGGTTGACGACCGCCAGTTGATACTCCGGATCCTTCAGCATCGCGAAGAACGCGCCTGCGTTGGGATATTGCGCGATGAAGCCGTCGTGCCAGCGCTCACCCTCCGGGCCTGTCACCACCGTCTGGAAGCTGCCGCGCCACAGGATGTTTCCCCCCACGCGTTGGAAAATCGGGCCGCTGGTCTTGCCATATTCCTCGTAGGCCCGCTTGCCGCTCCAGCCCTTGCCCGCGTGCTCGTGGCCCTCGGGGTATTCGGCCAAGTCCCGATACAGCAGCAGGTTCAGCATATTGATCGGCGTATCGCGCGGCAGATCCTTGAAGGCCTGAAAGTTCACCGGCGAGGGGTCGATATAGGTTTCGCAGGTCATGATCCTTGTCCCTCCAGTGTCAGATCGCATTGCATATAGACCGTATCGAGCCTGCGCCCGAACTTGAAGCCGACATTGCGCATCCGGCCCGCGTGGACAAAGCCGCACTTGGTGTGGAGCGCAATCGAGGCTGGTTCGCCCCCGCCGATCACCGCGATCATCTGTTCAAACCCGCAGTCCTGCGCGGCTTCGACCAAGGCGGCGAGCAGGGCCGAACCCACCCCGCCCCCGCGTGCCGTGTCAGCAACATAGATGCTGTCCTCGCAGGTCCGCGCATAGGCGGCGCGGTCGCGGAATTGGGTCGCGTAGCAATAGCCGAGCGCCGCCCCGTCCCGCTCAGCGACAAGGAACGGCCATCCGCGCGCGGTAACGGCCATGATCTTCTCCGCCCATGCTGCCGCATCAGGCGCAGTGGTGTCGAAGGTCGCCGTGCTGTGCGCGACGTGGACAGCATAGATGTCGCAAACGGCCTGCGCGTCGTTGGGACGCGCAGGCCGGATTGTCAGGTCAGCCAAGCGTGTAGTCCGCAAAGCGGTCACGCAGGTCCTTCTTGCTGATCTTGCCGGTCGCGGTGTGCGGAATGTCGTCGACGAATTCGACCGCATCGGGCAGCCACCACTTGGCGATCATTGGCTTGAGGTGTTCGATAATGTCATCGCCCGAAACCTCGGCACCGGGCTTCTTGACCACGAACAGCACCGGGCGTTCGTCCCACTTGGGGTGGGTGATGCCGATGCAGGCGGCTTCGGCCACAGCGGGATGCCCGCAGGCGGCGTTTTCCAGCTCGACCGAGCTGATCCACTCGCCGCCCGATTTGATCACGTCCTTGGTGCGGTCGGTCAGCTGGAGTGTGCCGTCGGGGTGGAGGATGCCGACATCGCCGGTGTCGAACCAGCCGTCATTATTGGTCGCATCCTGCTCCGCCTTGAAATAGCGCCGGATCACCCACGGCCCGCGGATCTGGAGCGCGCCAGAGGTCTTGCCGTCGCGCGGCAGTTCGGTGGTCATATCCGAAAGGTCCACCGTGCGCAGCTGCACGCCGAAGATCGGGCGGCCCTGCATTGCGGTCTTCTCGATCTTCTCTTCAAGGGTGAGGCTGTCCCAGTCCCAGGTCGGGCCGCCGAGCGTGCCGATCGGCGAAGTCTCGGTCATCCCCCAGGCGTGCTGGACGCGGGTGCCATTCCTGAGCAAGCGCTCGATCATGAACTTGGGCGCGGCCGATCCGCCGATGGTCGCGGCCTTCAGCGGCGGCAGGTCGAGGCCATTGGCATCGCAATACTGGAAATGCGCCAGCCACACCGTCGGCACGCCGGCGCTGTCGGTCACGCCTTCGCGCAGCATCATTTCATGCAGCACGGCGGGATCGTTCACTGTCGAGAACACGAACTTGATCCCGGCCATCGCCCCGGCATAGGGCAGGCCCCAGCTTGCCGCATGGAACATCGGCACCACCGGCAGCATCACAGTGGAGGCGCTGAAATTGAAGGCTGCGGTCTGCAGGCCAGCGATCGCATGGAGCACGGTCGAGCGGTGTTCGTATTGCACGCCCTTGGGATTGCCCGTGGTCCCGCTGGTGTAGCAGATCATGCAAGGGTCGGTTTCCGGCCCCGTGACCCACTCGAAATCGCCGTCCTCGGCTCCGATCCAGTCTTCAAAGGCAGGTGAATGGGCGCCGCTATCGTAGCAGATGTAATGTTCTACCGTGGGCCAGCGATCCCGCATCCGGTCGACAATCGGCTGGAACGCCGCGTCATAGCACAGCACGCGGTCCTCGGCGTGATTGACGATGTATTCGAGCTGGTCGTCGAACAGGCGCGGGTTCACGGTGTGGAGCACCCCGCCCATGCCGGCAACGCCGTACCAGCTGACCAGATGGCGCGAATGGTTCATGGCGAGGCTGGCGACCTTGTCGCCGGGCTTCAGGCCCAATCGCTGGAGCGCCTGCGCCATCTTCAGCGCATCGCTGCGAATGCCCGCCCAGTTGGTGCGCGTCTCGCTGCCATCGGCCCAGCGGCTGACGATCTCGCGCGTCGGCGCCTCGCGCGCGGCGTGATCGATCACCGCGGTCACCCGCATGGTCCAGTCCTGCATTGCCCCGAGCCTGGTTCCGGCCATTGTCTGTCTCTCTCCCAATGTGGTCACAAATCGCCGCATTCCTGCAGCGCGCTCGCTGTTCATGCCTTCGCTCTTGGCCCTTGGCAATCGCTTCACCCAATCGCGCGCACGTTTCATCCTGACCCGATGAAACATTCCGGGTGTCCGCGAGGTATCCCCCTCGCCGGTTCAGAAACCCCCGGTGTCACAGACGTGGCACAGAACGGCATTACGTCACCGCGGGGCATCCACTTTCGAGGGATTCAACATGAAAAAGACTGCATTACTCTTGGCTGGCGCGGCGATGATCGTCGCAGCGCCCGCATCATCACGCGAAGGCCAGGCCTATATCGGCATCAATGGCGGCGTCAGCTTCGACGATCAGGTGACGGTCGATATCGATAACGGCAACGACACCTTCAACAACGCAGCCTTTGCCGACACCAATATGGGCATCGATGGCGATGTCGTGATCGGATACGATTTCGGCGCATTCCGGCTGGAAGCCGAAGGCGGCTACAAGCGCGCAGGGTATGAAGGCCTGACCGTGGTCAATTCGGCAATCCTGCCCGGCGGCCTGACCGTTCCTTCCGGCACGCGGGTCCAGAACGAGCGCGATCTCGAAATCTGGAGCGGCATGGTCAATGCTCTGGTCGAATTCGGCAAGGATGACGGTTTCCAGATCTTCGGCGGCGGCGGCGTCGGGATTGCCAACATGAACCTGCCGGTCGTCGTGAACGGCGTCGGCACGGTGATCGACGACAACGCCACCGATTTTGCCTGGCAGCTGCTGGCCGGTGCGCGCGTGGTGCTCAGCGACAATGTCGATCTGGGGGTCAAGTACCGTTACTTCGTGGCCAACAACTTCGATCTGCAAGCCGCCAATGGCCGGGACATCCGGGCGGATTACTCCGCGCATTCGGTGCTGGCGAGCCTCACCTACAACTTCGGTGGTCGCGCCCAGCCCATGCCGGTCGCCGCTCCTCCGCCGCCCCCGCCGGTGATGGCACCCCCGCCCCCGCCGCCGCGTCCGGTTGCTCCCCCGCCGCCGCCCCGCCCCGCCTGCAACACCGGCCCTTACATCGTGTTCTTCGACTTTGACCGTTCGGACATCACGGCCGAAGCATCGAGCATCCTGAACAACGCGGTCACCGCCTATGCCAATTGCGGCATGGCGCGCGTGATGCTGGCCGGGCACACCGACACCGCAGGCAGCGCCCAGTACAACATGGCGCTCGCCGGTCGCCGTAACGAAGCTGTGCGCAGCTACATGACGGGCCGCGGCGTGCCTTCGGGCCAGATCGGCGGCGAGGCCTTTGGCGAAAGCCAGCCGCGCGTACCGACCGCTGACGGCGTGCGCGAGGCGCAGAACCGCCGCGTCGAAGTGACCTACGGCCCGGGTTCGGGGATGTAATCCTCACCCCGTCTGACGGAAAAATGAAAAGGGGGCGGAGCGATCTGCCCCCTTTTTTCGTGCCCGATCAGGCGACCAGCCGCAGGTTGCCGCGTTTCTTCAAGGGAACCAGCGCGACCTTGGCGATGCCGTCCACCGCCGCCAACCGCTCGGCCAATTCGCCATTCAGCACAAAATTGCTGCCAAGCCGCATCTGCACCTGATCGCCATCCGACAGCATCAGGCGCACCAGCACCTCGCCGGTGCCGGTCGGGCGTTCGCCCTGAGCGGCCTGCAATTCGATCTGGAGTTCGCGCAAGGCATCAAGGCTGGCAATATCGGCGGTCAGCTCCATTGGCGTCGCTCCGCTGACTGCCGCCAGAGGCCGCGCGCCGCGCACCGTCAGACGGGGCGGTTCGTCGGGGTTGGGGGAATCGAGTTCAACCGTCAGCAGCAGACATTCGCCCGCAGCGGCCCAGCGTTCGAAATCCGGCACCAGCGCTTCTTCAAAGCACGCGGCGGAAAACTGGCCCGAAGCATCGGAGAAATCCGCCCGCACAAAGGTGCCGCCCTTGCGCGTGCGGGCCTTGGTGATGCCTTCGACCAGCACCGCCATCACCGCAGACCCGCGCCCGCCCGCAGGCGCGCCCGCTTCCATCAGGCTTTGATAGGTGCGCGCACCATTGGCCGAGGCGACATCGCGATATTGCTGCACCGGGTGGGCCGAGAAATAGAACCCGAAATTCTCGCGCTCCTTCGCCATGCGGTCGGTGCGGCTCCACGGCTCGCACGGCTGGAGGCGCAGGTCTTCGGCCGGCCCTGCATCACCGCCGAACAGCCCCGCCTGCCCGCTTGAGCGTTCACGGATCGCCGCATCGGCCACCGCCATCAGAAGATCGGCATTGGCAAACAGCAGCGCGCGATTGGGCTCCAGCGGGTCAAAAGCGCCCGCACAGATCAGCCCTTCCAGCTGGCGGCGGTTCATCGTGCCTTGCGGCAACCGCTCGAACAGATCCTTGAGGCTGGCAAAGGCGCCGCTCGTCTGCCGTTCCGTGACGATGGCCTCCATCGCCTTTTCACCGACATTGCGGATGCCCGCGAGGGCATAGCGCACGGCATAGCCGGTATCGGTCTGCTCGACGGTGAATTCAGCCTCGCTGGCGTTGATGCACGGCGGCAGGACTTCGACCCCGCCCTGTCCGTTCGGATAACGCCGCGCATCATCGACGAAGACATTGAGCTTTTCCGACTGGTGCATGTCGAAGCACATCGACGCGGCGTAGAATTCTTCCGGGTAATGCGCCTTCATCCACGCGGTCTGATAGGCGAGCAGCGCGTAAGCGGCCGCGTGCGACTTGTTGAAGCCATAGCCTGCGAACTTGTCGATCAAATCGAACAACTCGTTGGCGCGCTTGGCCTCGATGCCGGAGTTTTCCTTGCAGCCTTCACAGAACCGCCCGCGCTGGGCGTCCATTTCGGCCTGCACCTTCTTGCCCATCGCGCGGCGCAGCAAGTCTGCATCCCCAAGCGAATAGCCCGCCAGCACCTGCGCGGCCTGCATCACCTGTTCCTGATAGACGAAGATGCCGTAAGTCTCGGCAAGGATGCCTTCGAGCTTGGGGTGCGGATATTCGATCGGCACCACGCCTGCCTTGCGCTGGCCGAACAGCGGGATGTTGTCCATCGGGCCGGGCCGGTAGAGCGAGACGAGCGCGATGATGTCGCCAAAGTTGGTGGGCTTCACCGCTTTAAGCGTGCGGCGCATCCCTTCGGATTCCAGCTGGAACACGCCGACGGTGTTGCCGGTCTGCATCAGGTTGTAGACCTGTGCATCGTCCAGCGGCAGCGCGCCCAGATCAATGGTGATGCCCCGCGCCTCCAGCAAATCGACTGCCTTGCGCAGCACCGAGAGCGTCTTCAGGCCGAGGAAGTCGAACTTAACCAGCCCGCTGGATTCGACATATTTCATGTCGAACTGCGTCACCGGCATGTCCGATCGCGGATCGCGGTACAGCGGCACCAACTGCGCCAGCGGCCGGTCGCCGATCACCACGCCCGCCGCGTGGGTCGATGAATTGCGCGGCAGGCCTTCCAGCTGCATCGCCAGATCGACGAGGCGTTTCACGTCCTTGTCGTTGTCATATTCGCGCCGGAAATCCGCCGCGCCGTTCAAGGCGCGCGGCAGCGGCCAGGGGTCGGTCGGATGGTTCGGCACCATCTTGCACAGGCGGTCGACCTGACCGTAGCTCATCTGCAGAATGCGACCGCAATCGCGCAGCACCGCGCGCGCCTTCATCTTGCCGAAGGTGATGATCTGCGCGACATGATCGCTGCCGTATTTCGCCTGCACATAGCGGATGACCTCGCCGCGCCGCGTTTCGCAGAAGTCGATATCGAAGTCGGGCATCGACACGCGTTCGGGGTTGAGGAAGCGTTCGAACAGCAGGCCCAGCCGGATCGGGTCAAGATCGGTGATGGTCAGCGCCCAGGCCACCGCCGAACCCGCGCCAGACCCGCGCCCCGGCCCCACGGGAATACCCTGATCCTTGGCCCATTTGATGAAGTCGGCAACGATCAGGAAGTAACCGGGAAAGCCCATGTTGACGATCACGTCGATCTCGAATTCGAGGCGGTCGAAATAGACCTTGCGCTCTTCCTCGGTGAGATCGGGATAGGCCGCCAGCCGCGCTTCAAGTCCCGCCCGCGAATCCTCCGCCAGCATCCGCGCCTCGCCCGAAAGGTCGCCCGCAAGGCTCGGCAGGATCGGCTTGCGATAGGGCGGAGCAAAGGCGCAGCGCTGGGCGATCACCAGCGTGTTGGCGGTCGCTTCGGGGAGGTCGGCGAAAGCCTCCTCCATCATGCTGGCCGATTTGACGAAGGCCTGCGGGTTGGAGCGCGGGCGATCATCCGCGTCGATCTGGGTCGATCCCGCAATGCACAGCATGGCGTCATGCGCCTTGTGCATATGCGGTTCGGCAAAGTTGGCGGGATTGGTCGCCACCAGCGGCAGATTGCGCGCATAGGCGAGGTCGATCAGCGCATCCTCGGCCTGTTCGCACACCGGATCGCCGTGGCGGGCAAGTTCGATATAAAGCCGCCCCGGAAACAGCGCCTGCAGCCGGTCGGCCAGTTTTGCGCCGGCCTCATGCTGGCCCTCTGCCAGCAGCCGGGTCAGCCCGCCCTCGCCCGCGCCGGTCAGCGCGATCAGGCCATCGGTGCGGCCCTCAAGATCGGCGAGAGTGACATGCGGATCGCGCTCCAGCGGACGATCAAGGTGCGCCGCTGAAACAAGGTGGCACAGATTGTCATAGCCCGCGTCGTTCTGCGCAAACAGCGCGAGGTGATCGACCCCGCCCCGATCATCATCCCGCGCCACGCCCAGCAGCGCGCCGATGATCGGCTGCACGCCCTCCCCCTTGCAGGCAGCGGCGAAGGCCATGATCCCGTAAAGCCCGTTGCGGTCACAGATGGCGATGGCGGGATAGCCGCGCTCCTTGGCCAGCTTGGCGATCTCCTTGGGATCGATCGCCCCTTCGAGCATCGAGTAGGACGAGAGCACGCGCAAGGGGACGAAGGGAGCAAAGGGCATCAAGCGAATATGCGGGTCAGCCACAGATTCGCCAACCCGGCAGCGGTGAGAAATACCCCACTTCGTCACCCCCGCGAAGGCGGGGGTCCAGCGACCTTATCCCGTTCTCACAAAAGCCGGCTGGATCCCCGCCTTCGCGGGGATGACGGACACGCCGTTCACAGCAGCGCTTCGATATCCCGCGCGATCTTCTCCGGCGCATCGGTCGGGCCGTAGCGCTTCACCACCTGGCCATCGCGGCCGATCAGAAACTTGGTGAAGTTCCACTTGATCGAAGTCGACCCCATCAGCCCCTTGGCCGAGGTCTTCATCCAGTCATACAGCGGCGAGGCCTTGGTGCCGTTGACGTCGATCTTGGCCATCAGCGGGAAGGTGACGCCGAAATTGATCTTGCAGAACTCGGCGATCTCGTCGGCATTGCCGGGTTCCTGCGCGCCGAACTGGTTGCAGGGGAAGCCCAGCACTTCAAAGCCGCGATCCTTGTATTGCTGGTAGAGCTTTTCCAGCCCGTCATACTGCGGAGTGAAGCCGCACTTGCTGGCGGTGTTCACCACCAGCAGCACCGTGCCAAGCTTGTCCGCAAGATCGATATCTTCACCCCGGTTGGTGGTGACGGTGAAATCGGCAATCGTCGTCATGGCACGCTATCCCCTGTGTTGAAGCCCCGAAGCTATAGCTCCGAGACTATAGCCCATTTACCAGCACGCCTTCCTTGAGCCGCACCACCCGGTCCATCCTCGCCGCGAGGCGTTCGTTATGCGTTGCGACCAGCGCCGCGCTGCCCTCGCCCCGCACCAGCGCGAGGAACTCGGCGAGCACATTGTCGGCGGTGGCTTCATCGAGATTGCCGGTCGGCTCGTCCGCCAGCACCAGCGTAGGCCGGTTGGCAAGCGCGCGGGCGACCGCGACCCGTTGCTGTTCGCCGCCGGAAAGCTGGCTCGGCCGGTGGGTCAGCCGTCCGCCAAGGCCAAGGCTGGTGAGCAGGCTGTCCGCCCGCGTCTCGGCATCGGCCCGCGCCACGCCGAGAATCATCTGCGGCATCACCACATTCTCGCGCGCGTCGAAATCGGGCAACAGATGGTGGAACTGGTAGACAAAGCCCAGATGCTCGCGCCGCAGTCGGGTGCGCTCGTCTCCGGCCAGCGTCTCGGCGCGTTCGCCCGCCAGACTGATCGAGCCTTCAAACCCGCCTTCCAGCAGGCCCACGGCTTGCAGCATTGTCGACTTGCCCGAACCCGAAGGCCCCAGCAGCGCCACGATTTCGCCCGGCATGATGTCCAGATCGACCCCGCGCAGCACCTCGATGCGCTGCCCGCCCTGTTCGAAGCTGCGCTTGAGCCCCTTGAGGCTGACAATCGGCGCTCCGCTGATCAGCCCGCTATTCATAACGCAGCACCTGCACCGGATCGGTATTGGCGGCCTTCAATGCGGGATAGAGCGTCGCAAGGAAACTCATCGTCAGCGCCAGCATGACAATGCCGAACACCTCCCACGGATCAGTGCGCGATGGCAGCGTGGAGAGGAAACGCACTTCGGGATCCCAGATCTCCTGCCCGGTGGCAAAGGCGATGAAATCGACGATCGGCTCGCGGAAGAACAGCACGATCGCGCCCAGCAGCAGCCCCGCCATCGTCCCGATCGCGCCAACCGTGGTGCCGGTGGTGACGAAAATCTTGAGCATCGAACGCCGCGTCGCGCCCATTGTCCGCATGATCGCGATATCGCGGGTCTTGGCGCGCACCAGCATGACCAGGCTCGAAAGGATGTTGAACGCGGCGACCAGCACCATGAAGGACAGCGCAAAGAACATCGCCACGCGTTCGACCTGCAAGGCTTCGAACAGGGCCGAGTTCATCGCCTTCCAATCGGCAATCACGGCCTTGCCGGTGAACTTCTCTGCCAGCGGAGCGAGGATTTCGCCCACCTTGTCGGGATCGTCCACCGTGACTTCGATCTGCGCGACCGAATCGCCCATCAGCAGCAGCGTCTGCGCATCCTTCAACGGCAGCATCACGAACTTCTCGTCAAAGGTGTAGATGCCGACTTCGAAAATCGCGCCGACTTCATAACCGACCTGCCGGATCGTGGTGCCGAAAGGCGTCGCACGGCCAGCGGGATTGATGATGGTGATGACGTCGCCGACCCGGATGCCGAGGTTCTGCGCCAACCGGCTGCCGATGGCGACCCGGCCCAGACCGTCTGGCCCGGGTTCGCGCAGGCTGCGGATATCGCCGAGCAGCACCTTTTCGCCCAGAGCCGCGATATCCTTGTCGGATTGGCCGCGCAGGAAAATCGCCTCCACCCGCCCGCCGAAGCTGGTGAGCAAGGGACGCTCGATCATCGGCGAGGCTTCGATGACACCCGGCGTCTGTTCGATCTGGGTGATCATGGACTGCCAGTTGCCCAGCTTGCCATCATAGCCCTGCACCACGGCATGGCCGTTCAGGCCGACGATCTTGTCGAGCAATTCTCCGCGAAAGCCGTTCATCACGCTCATCACGACCACCAGCAACGCCACCGAAAGCGCCACAACGCCCACGGATATGCCGGCGACAAGCGCAATGAACGCCTCGCCCTTGCCGGGCCAGAGGTAACGCTTGGCGATCATCCATTCGAAGGGAGAGAGCATGGGTGGTGAGGGCTGCCCGTTATTGGCTGAACCCTGCCTGTAGAGCGGCCCTGCCCGCCCTGCAATCCCGCGCTTCGGCCTTACCCCTTATGTTGCGCTGTCATATCACAGTCAGCAAAAAAGGCGGGCCGGTCAGGCCTGCTTTGACTTGTAATTGATCCGTCACATCGCCATTGGAGCCATGCGCCGCGGCGGCAGGTTCGCGGACAGGTCTGGTGATGCCGATGACGCCCCTCAATGTGACTCACCCCTTCCTTGATGCCGATGGCGACAAGCTGCGCGAGGAATGCGGGATCTTCGGCGCGATCCGCGCGGCCGATGCTGCTGCGACGACCGCGCTGGGCCTCCACGCGCTCCAGCATCGCGGGCAGGAAGCGGCCGGCATCGTCAGCTTCGATGGCAAGGAATTCTTCGCCAGCCGCGGGCTTGGCCATGTGGCCGAGAATTTCTCGTCCTCGGAAGCCATCGCCGCGCTGCCCGGCCATATGGCCGCGGGCCATGTGCGCTATTCCACCACCGGCGGATCGGGCCTGCGCAACGTCCAGCCGCTTTACGCCGATCTGGCCAGCGGCGGCTTTGCCGTGGCGCATAACGGCAATATCTCGAACGCGATGAGCCTGCGCACCGATCTGGTGAACAAGGGTTCGATCTTCCAGTCGACCTCCGACACCGAGGTGATCATCCACCTCGTCGCCACCAGCCGCTACCCCACCATCGCCGATCGTCTGGTCGATGCGCTGCGGCTGGTCGAAGGCGCCTATGCGCTGATCGTGATGACGCCTGAAGGCATGATCGCCTGCCGCGACCCGCTCGGCATCCGCCCGCTGGTGATGGGCCGCATGGGAGATGCGATCCTGTTCGCGTCAGAAACGGTGGCCTTCGATGTGGTCGGCGCCGAACTGATCCGCGAGGTTGATCCCGGCGAGTTGGTGCTGGTCGATTTCTCGGGCGAGATCCGCTCGGTCCGCCCCTTCGGCAGCCCCTCCCCGCGTCCCTGCATCTTCGAACACGTCTATTTCAGCCGCCCCGATTCCGTGTTTGCCGGACGTTCTGTTTACGAAGCGCGCAAGGCCATCGGGATGCAGCTCGCCCTCGAAGCCCCGTGCGAGGCCGATCTGGTCGTGCCGGTGCCTGACAGCGGCGTGCCTGCGGCGATCGGCTTTGCCCAGGCCTCTGGCGTGCCGTTCGAACTCGGGATCATCCGCTCGCACTATGTCGGGCGCACCTTCATCCAGCCGTCCGATGGCGCACGCCATTCCAGCGTCAAGCGCAAGCACAATGCCAACCGCGCCCTCGTGGAAGGCAAGCGGATCGTGCTGATCGACGATTCGATTGTGCGCGGCACCACCTCGATGAAAATCGTCGAGATGATGCGTGAAGCCGGCGCCAGCGAAGTCCACTTCCGTGTCGCCAGCCCGCCGACCGCGCATTCCTGCTTCTACGGCGTCGACACGCCCGAACGATCGAAGCTGCTGGCCGCGCGCATGGACCTTGAACCGATGCGCGACTTCATCAAGGCCGACAGCCTTGCCTTCATCTCGATCGACGGGCTTTACCGCGCCGTCGGCCAGAAGGCGCGCGACAAGGCCTGCCCGCAGTTCTGCGACGCCTGCTTTACCGGCGAATATCCGACCTCGCTTACCGACCTCGCGCTTGCGGAAGCCAAATCCGCCGAGCTTCCCTTCGCTGATCCCAAGGCTGCCTGACCCCCTATGACCGATACTGCAAAGCCGCTCGCCGGCCAGACCGCGCTTGTCACCGGAGCCAGCCGCGGCATCGGCGCCGCCACGGCCAAGGCGCTTGCCGCGGCGGGTGCGCACGTCATTCTGGTGTCGCGCAAGGTCAAGGCGCTGGAAGCAGTCGAGGACGAAATCCACGCAGCTGGCGGCACTTCGACCATCGCACCGGTCGACCTGACCGAGCCTGATGCCGTCACCCGCCTTGCCGAAGCCATTTCCGGGCGCTGGCAGACGCTCGACATCATGGTGCTGGCGGCAGCCTATTTGCCCGAACTGACACCCGCCTCGCAGATCGAGCCCAAGCCGTTCAATCAGGCCTTGCTGACCAATGTCGTCGCCACCCATGCGCTGCTGGCCGGGTTCGACCAGATGCTGCGCCGCGCCAAGGCAGGCCGGATCATCGGGCTGACCAGCAGCGTCGCTGCTGCGCCCCGGCCCTATTGGGGCGCTTACGGCGCGACCAAGGCGGCGTTCGATAACCTGCTTGCGACCTATGCTGCCGAGGTCGAGCGGCTCAGCCCCTTGCGCGTCGCCATTGTCGATCCGGGTGCAACCCGCACCGAAATGCGCGCCCGCGCCTATCCGGGCGAAGACCCGATGACGGTGAAGCCGCCCGAAGTGGTGGCCGACCGGCTGGTTGCGCTGCTTATCGAAGGCTTCGATGGTCTCCACCGCGAGCGGATCGAGCCCGCGTAAATCTCCCTATTCTCGCGTTAACCTTACCGCGAAACCTGCTCTTAACGAACGTGGGCGCATGTCCACGCGCGGACCAATCCGCCCAGAGAGACCGCAGGATATAAACGCAAGGTTGATGCAATGCCGCAGAGTTCGGATCCCTATCGCACCGCATCGCAGGAAGATCGCTGCGGGTCGCGCACGCGTCTGACGATCCCTGCAACCCTGCGCGCGTCGGGCGGGCGGGCGTTCCAGAGCGTAGTGCATGATCTGTCGATCTCGGGCTTTTCCGCCGCTTCGATCAACCGGATGCACGAAGGCCAGATGTGCTGGCTGACCCTGCCCGGCCTCGAATCGCTTCAGGCCGAGGTGGTGTGGTGGGACAATTGCATCGTCGGCTGCGCGTTCACCGAACTGCTCAGCCCGATCGTCCATGACAACATCCTGCAACGCTACAGCAATGTCGGCATCTATCGCCAGATGATCTGAGGGGCGGCGCGCCGCCCTCTCATTCGACTGCGGCAGCAACCTTCCGGCTCAGATCGAGGAACTCGCCGCGCGTCGCGCCGCCGCTCGCTTCCTTCCAGTTGCCGATATAGGCGAACACCACGCCTTGCCCGGAGCGCTTGCCGGGGAAAATCGTGATCCCCTGCCCGAAAATGCCCTGCGCGCCATAGGTGCCCTGCGGATAGGTCCACCACTGGTAGCCATAGCCAAAGCCGCTGTCGCCGAAATCGACCGCGCTGTCGGTCGCTTGGGCGAACCAGTCCAAAGGAACCTGCGCCCCACCGCCCTCTAGCGCGAACTGGCCCATCCGGGCGTAGTCCGACAGCCGGATCGAGAGGCAGCACCCGCCAATATTGCCGCCGCGCGGGTCGACCATCCAGAACATGCCACCCTCGAACCCGGCCGCTGCCACGATCTTGAGCTGCGCATACTCGGCCAGCGGCTTGCCGACCGCATTCTCGACCAGCAAGCCGATGAGGTTGGTCTCGCCGGTCTTGTAGACCCACTTCGTGCCGGGCTCTGCCTCGCGCGGGAGCGCCTTCATCTGGGCGACGATGGCGTCAGCGCCAAATTCGACCACGAAGCGGTTCATCTGCGCCACATCGGACTTGGGATCAGTATAGTTCTCGTCCCACTTCACCCCGCTGGTCATGGTGGCGAGCTGGCGCACGGTCACGCCTTCGTAGGCCGAGCCCTTGAGGCCGGGGATATGCTTCGTCACCGGATCATCAAGGCTGATCAGCCCGTCCTTCACCGCCGCGCCGAGCAGCGTGGACGTGAAGCTCTTGGCGACCGAGAAGCTGGTCCAGCGATCCTTCGGCCCCATGCCGAGCCCATATTCCTCGTGCACCACCTTGCCATCTGCCAGCACCATAACCCCGGCGGTCTTGGTGGCCTTCATCAAGGCGGTGATCTCTGCGCGAAGCGCGGGGGGCAGCGGGTTGCCCTTGGGCAGCGGACGGGTGGAGCTGGGCGCGGGTACTTCGTGGCCGGCGAACCAGTTCTCCATCTCGCGGAAGCGCTGGCTGCGCTGTTCATCGTTCCAGAACAGCACCTGCAACTCGGAAGGATCGCGCGCCGGAGGCTGGGTCAGCGTTACGGCACCGGGCCGAACGACGTCGGCAAAGGGAACACGGGCAACCGGGGGCGCATCGGCCTGAGACGAAGCGCAGCCTGCCAGTGCCAAGGCCCCCAAAATCGCAGGCGCGCTGCCCCTGATGATGCGCTTGATCCCGCCCATTGCTCTCTCCCGTTCTATGTCCTGGGCGAGGCATAGGCGGTTCCGGGGGCGGCGGGCAAGCCCTCGTCAACCCGCCTTCAGGGTCTTGAGGCCAGCCAGCGCCCGCTCGCGCGCCTCGCGGTGCGGCACGATCTTGCGCGGATAGCCCGCAGGCCGGCGCCCGAATTCCTCGGGATCGTGGATGTAGGGTTCCTCCATCCGTGCCAGTTCAGGGACATAGGTGCGGATGTAGCGCGCGGCGTCGAATTTCTCCGACTGGCTGAGCGGGGCCATGATCCGGCTGAACATGTTGGAATCCACGCCCGTCCCCGCCGTCCACTGCCAATTGGTGGCGTTGGAGGCGTAGTCGGCATCGCACAGCGTATCCCAGAACCACTTTTCGCCCTCGCGCCAGTCGATCAGCAGGTGCTTGATGAGAAAGCTGGCGGTGATCATCCGCACGCGGTTGTGCATCCACCCGGTCTGGTAAAGCTGGCGCATCCCGGCATCGACGATGGGGTAGCCGGTGCGGCCTTCTTGCCAGGCTTTCAGATCACGCGCGGCGGCGGGATCGGCCGCGGGATCGCGCCAGGGGAAGCGGTCGAAGTCCTCGCGGTAGTTTTTGCTGGCATAGGCAGGGAATTGCAGGATCGCGTTCTGGGAATAGTCGCGCCAGATCAGCTCGCCCTCGTAGGTATCCCAGCCCTTGGAATTGTGGTGTTTGAGCGCGTGCCATACCTGGATCGGCGAAATCTCGCCGAAATGCAGGTGCGGCGAGAGGCGCGAGACCTTGTCGACGCTGGGGAGGTTACGCTTGTCGTCGTAACCGTCGACGTCGGCTTCCCATGCCGCAAGGCGCGCGTGCGCGGCTGCCTCGCCAACTTGCCAGAAGTCCCGCAGCCCCCCCGCCCAATCGGGCTTGGTGGGGAGCAGGCTCCATGCGGCGAGGTCGTCGCTGGCGGGCCAGCTTGCGGGCGCGGCGAGGCTTTCGGGTGCAGGCAGTTCATCGCGCGGCGGGAATTCGGCGCGGACGGCGCGGCTGAAGGGGGTGTAAATCTTGTACTGCCCGCCCGTGCCGGTGGTGATGCTGCCCGGCGGCATCAGGTAATTGCCGTGGTGGAGTTGGAGGTCGAGGGACTTGGCGAGCTTGCGTTCGGCGTTCAGCCACCACGGTTCGTAGTGATGGTTGGCGTGGACAGTCGTCGCGCCGGTTTCTTCGGCCAGCTTGGTCAGAACCTTCACCGCATCGCCGCGGCGCAGGATCAACTTGCTGCCCTTGGCTTCGAGGCTCTTGGCGAGGCTCGCCAGCGAATGATGCAGCCACCAGCGCGATGCGCCGCCATAGGCGTGATGCTTGGGCGCGTCGTCGTCGAGCACATAGACGCACACCACCGGGCCAGCCTTGGCGGCGTGGTAGAGCGCAGGATTGTCAGCCAGCCGCAGATCGCGCCGCAGCCATACGAGTTGGGTAACAGGCACAAGGGTTCCTTACTTGCCCTCTCCCCGTGCGGGGAGAGGATAGCGAAGCTTGCTCCTGCAAGGAGCTAGCGCAGCTTGGAGAGGGGCGCTCCGCCGGTGCGATAACGAACCGCCGAGCCCCCACCCCCAACCCCTCCCCGAGGGGAGGGGAGATGCGAGCGCAACGCCGCTAGGGTGTGGGAAGTTCCTCGCACTTCACATCAGGCAGCGCGACCGAGAAGCGGTCGCGAACGCGCTCATCGTTGAAACGCTGATCATGTAGCAAGTACGCATCTCCGCACCTGTTTCTATAAATTATCGGCATGCGGGACCAAAACAGAAAGGCGTCAACCTGACTGTCGTTTTTTGCAGCAACTTGTGCCTGAGACAGCTCACGATCGGAATAAGACTGCAAATAGTTCCATCTGAATCGTTCCTTCGGGGTTGCAAATGTCAGGCGATCTCCCCCGCCAGATCGACCGCGCGGTGAGAAAAAGACTGGTCCCTTCCTCAGATCGTAAAGGCCTGAACCGAATATCGCACCGCCTCCTTCTTCGGCACTTCCTTCGTACCGAAAGAAAATCTCCCGTTCCCAAAAGGTGAGTGGCACGGGGCCTCCGACGACCGTTGACGGCTTGAGGTCATAGATATGTTCGACCAGTCGGCTGCCACTTCGTTCAGCATCAAACGTGATACCAGCATTCACCCCGATATAGGCGAGCACCGCCGCGATCCCGACCTGCGCAGGCCGCGCCCAAGCAAACGCCCCCGCCTTCTCCCGCCGCCGCGACACCCACACCCCCGCAATCAGCAGCGCCCACAGCCACGGGTCGATGATGAACAGCGTGTCGCCGTAAAACCATTGCGAGGAAAACGGCTCCAGCAGGCGGATGCCGTAAACGTTGAGCCAATCAAAGAACGGGTGGCTCAGACAGCCGACAAACGCCATCGCATAGAGCCAGCCAAACCGCACCGGCAGCCGCGCCTCGGGCCTTGTGCCTCGGCGCGTCTGCCAGCGGTCAAAGCCCCATAGCAGACCCGCCAAGATCAGCGGCAGCAGCACCAGAGCGGGCGGGCCGTGGGTGATGCCGCGGCGGAAGGCGAGATGCTCGGCCCCCTCCAGCCAGAAGAAACACGCCGCGTCCACATCGGGCAGGTTCGCGCCGATGATCAGCGCGGGCATGGCGAGCCCCGTGGTGCGCTTCAGCCCCGCCTGCCCCAGCACCGCACCGACAAGGCTATGTGTCAGATTGTCCATCGCTTCGCTGGCTAGCGCGGCGCGGGCGATCAGGCGAGTGGAATTGCGCTTGGAAGTTGGGGCCGCCCTCGCCTATCGGTGCCGCCAAGACATACGGGAGAGAACCAGACATGACCGACGCGCCCTATATCCGCCCCGACATGAAAGCCTTCCTCGACATGATGGCGGCCGTGAACGGGCCGAAGCTGGTCGACATGACCCTCGAAGAGGCGCGCGATTCCTACGTCAAGATGCACGGCATCGCCGACCGCCCGGCCCGCGCGCTGCCGGTGATCCGCGATCTCGCCTGCCCCGGCCCGATGGGCGACATTCCGCTGCGCCTCTACGATGCGCGCGAGAGCCGCGAGGAAGCCTCGCCGATCGTGATGTTCTACCACGGCGGCGGGTTCGTGATCGGCGATCTCGACACCCACCACGCGCTGTGCACCGAAATCGCGGCGCTGATCGACCTGCCGGTGGTCGCGGTCCATTACGCCCTCGCCCCCGAAGCGCCGTTCCCCGCCGCGATCCTCGATTGCGAGGCAGCGACGCGCTGGGTGGCGGGCAGTCCGGCTGAGCTGGGCCGCACGGCAAGCGGGATCATCACCATCGGCGACAGCGCCGGGGGCAATGCCACGGTCGTCGTCGGCCAATTGCTGGGCGCAAACCCCGCCGCCGTGCCGGTGGTGCTGCAAGTGCCGATCTTCCCGCTGGTGGCCGACGCCAATGGCTCGGCCAGCATGGCGGCGTTCTCGGACGGCTTCCTGCTGACCGGCGACACCATGGCCTTCTTCGATGCGGCTTACGGTGCTGACCGCGCCGACCCGCGCGGCTTCCCGATCCTTGGCGACCACTCCAACGCCCCGCCCACCATCGTCGTCACCGCCAGCTTGGATCCGATCCGCGATTCGGGCCGCGCCTATGCCAAGGCGCTGGTCGACGCCGGGCGCGACTGCGTGTTCATCGAAATGCGCGGCGTGACGCACAGCTTCACCAACCTGCGCGGCGCAGTGCCGAGCACGCAGCGCGATCTCGAACGCGTGATCGCGGCGATGCAGTTCATGCTGGGCAACCCCGCATGAGCCACGAACACCTGCCCTACCGCCCCTGCGCGGGCTTCATGCTGGTGAATGCAGACGGCCTCGTCTTCGTCGGCCAGCGCATCGACCCTTCGGCGCACGGCTTCTGGCAGATGCCGCAGGGCGGGATCGACAAGGGCGAGGACATCCGCGACGCTGCCTTGCGCGAATTGCAGGAGGAAGTGGGCGTTGGCCCCGATCTGGTCGAGGTGATCGCGCAAGGATCGCGCCCGTTCCTCTATGATCTGCCGCCCGAATTGCAGGGCCGCGTGTGGAAGGGCAAATATCGCGGGCAGGTGCAATACTGGTTCCTCGGCCGCTTCCTCGGCACGGATGCCGACATCGACCTCGAAGCCCATGATCCGCCCGAATTCAACGCATGGCGCTGGGTCGCGCCCGAAGCGCTGCCCGATCTGATCGTGCCGTTCAAACGCGCGGTTTACGAGGAACTGGTGGCGGAGTTTCGCCCGCTGATCTGACGCCTCAGTTCGATGCGGGGGCGGAGTCTGCAGAGCTCTCGATCGCTAGGCGCGGCGAAGGGCCGCGTGCGATGCTGCTTTGCAAGGCCACCGTCTCAGGGCAGCTATCGCCGCACAGCGATTGCAGCTTGGCCAGATTGCGCTTGGCCTTTTCGAGCGCGCCCTTTTCGACGAGTGCCGAGCCCTCGCCCGAAATGGCGGCGAAATTGCCCGGATCACGCTCCAGAGCCTCGCGGTAGTAACGGATCGCCTTGCCCTGCAGGCCCTGCTGGCGCGCGGCTTCGGCAAGGTCGATGAAGATCGGCGTGTAGGAAGGATCAACCGCCAGCGCCGCTTCAAAAGCGTCAATCGCGCTCTGCGTCTCGCCCGCTGCCAAGGCTGCCTGCCCTTGCGCGATCAGGGCCGCCGCACGCGGATCGGCGGTAGCTACGTCGCCTGCGCTGCTGATACTCGCCGTCATGGCCAGACAAAGGGACAGAGCGGCAGCAGCAGGCGCAAAACGCATCAGAAGCTCCTTCAGGGCTTGGTTACGGGAACCAGTAGGCTCTTGCATAAGATGCTAAGCTATCATGGTGAACGCAAGCAGGCGATGAAAAAACCATCCGTGCCATCGTGGAGCGGATCGAGCCGGATTCCTGCCCCGTGCTGGCGGCCCAGCGGCAGGGTGAGCGCCTCGCTGCGCCAACCGGGATGACGGGTCTGAAACGCCGCAATCCGGTCTGCGCCTTCGGCATCAAGCACCGAACAGGTGACAAATCCGATCGTGCCGCCAGGGCGCACCAGTTTGGCTGCAAGGTCCAGCACATGGTCCTGCAAGGCATTGAGCCGCGTCAGTTCTGCCGGATCGAGTCGCCAGCGCCCTTCCGGACTGCGCCGCCACGTCCCGCTGCCTGAACAGGGCGCATCGACCAGCACGTGATCGGCCTTGCCCGCCCAATTCCCGAGCGCCCGCATCTCCCGGCCCGGATCGAGCAGCACGGTGTGATCCACCGCCGCTCCTGCCCGTGCCGCGCGCGGCGCAAGGTTACCAAGGCGCCGCTTGTCGGTATCCGCCGCAATCAGGCTCGCCGCATTGCCAAGCCGTGCCGCGAGCGCCAGCGTCTTGCCGCCGCCGCCTGCGCACAGGTCGATGATCGTGTCGCCGGCCGCAACCGGCAGAGCCTCGACAATCAGCTGGCTGCCCAGATCCTGCACTTCGATCAGGCCTTGTGTGTAGGCCTCCCATTGTTCGACCGCCGTGCCGGACGCAAAGCGCAGACCTTGCGCCGTCACCAGCGGCTCGCCTGCTTCGGGGAGCGTCAGGCTTGCGCGGTCAGCCTTCAATGCATTGACCCGGATATCGAGCGGCGCGCGGTCCAGCAGCGCGGCAATCTCGCGTCCGCCAAGACCCGATGCGCGCAGGGCGGCAGCAAGCCACTTGGGCGCTAGGCCGGTCTTGGCCGGTTCCTCGCCTTCAGCGCGGGGTGCCGGGCCATGGGGGGAGCCGTCGAACAGCGCAGCCACGGCCTCGTCCTGCCCGGCCACCGCCAGCATTGCGGCGCGCCCGGTGTCAGGCACCGGCCCGCACAGACGGATGGCGCGATAGACCAGATCGCGCACCGCGCGGCGGTCCTTGGAACCAGCATAGCGGCGGGCGCGGAAATAGTCGGCGATGATCCGGTCAGCCGGCGCGCCCTTGCCGCGCGCGGCCGGAATGATGGTGTCGAGCAGCTCGATCGCCGCCTCGACCCGTGCAGCGGGGGTCATGCCCCCACCCCGCCCTTTAAGGCCTTAGCGTGTGGGATAATTGGGTGCCTCTCGGGTGATGGCGACATCGTGGACGTGGCTTTCGGAAAGCCCCGCATTGGTGATGCGCACAAACTTGGCGCGCTCCTGCAAGTCGGTGATCGTGCGCGAGCCGGTGTAGCCCATCGCCGCCTTGATCCCGCCGACCAGCTGGTGGACGACATCAGACGCCGGGCCCTTGAACGGCACCTGGCCCTCGATCCCTTCCGGCACCAGCTTCATCGCGGAAACGTCCTGCTGGAAATAGCGGTCAGCCGATCCGCGCGCCATCGCGCCGACAGAGCCCATGCCGCGGTATGCCTTGTAGCTGCGGCCTTGGTAGAGGAACACTTCGCCCGGGCTTTCAGTGGTGCCGGCCAGCATGGAACCGATCATCACGCTGGAAGCGCCAGCCGCCAGCGCCTTGGCCGCGTCACCCGAAGTGCGCAGGCCGCCATCGGCGATCACCGGCACGCCCGACTTGGCGGCTTCGGCAGCGCTTTCCATGATCGCGGTCAGCTGCGGCACGCCCACGCCTGCCACCACGCGGGTGGTGCAGATCGAGCCCGGCCCGATCCCGACCTTGACCGCATCGGCGCCGGCATCAACCAGAGCGCGGGTCGCCTCGGCAGTGGCAACATTGCCAGCGATGACCTGCACCCGGTTCGACAGCTTCTTCACCCGCTCGACTGCGCGGGCGACTTCGATATTGTGGCCGTGGGCGGTGTCGATCACGATCACATCGACTTCGGCATCCACCAGCGCTTCGGTGCGGGCGAACCCGGCATCGCCGACGGTCGTTGCCGCCGCAGCGCGCAGGCGGCCGGTGCCGTCCTTGGTGGCATGCGGGTAGTTCACCGCCTTTTCGATATCCTTGACCGTGATCAGGCCGATGCAGCGGAAGGCATCATCCACCACCAGCAGCTTCTCGATCCGGCGGGCGTGGAGCAGGCGGCGCGCTTCTTCCTGACCCGTGCCGAGCGAGACGGTCGCCAGATTCTCGGTCGTCATCAACTCGCGCACCGGCTGCAGCGGGTTTTCGGCAAAGCGCACGTCGCGGTTGGTGAGGATGCCGACCAGCTTGCCGCCCGCGTCAACCACGGGAATGCCGCTGATCCGGTGGAGCTGCATCAACGTCTGCGCCTCACCCAGCGTCGCATCGGGGCCGATTGTGATGGGGTTGACCACCATGCCGCTCTCGTAACGCTTCACGGCACGTACGGCGGCGCATTGCGCGTCGATATCAAGATTGCGGTGCAGCACCCCGATCCCGCCCAGCTGCGCCATGGCGATCGCCATGTCAGCCTCGGTCACGGTGTCCATCGCCGACGACAGCACCGGGATGTTGAGCGCGATCTCGCGGGTCAGGCGGGTGGAGGTGTCAGCCATGCTCGGCAAGACGCTGCTTTCCGCCGGGCGGAGCAATACGTCGTCAAAGGTCAGACCGAGCGGGATATCCATGAGCGCCACTTTCTAAAGGCCGAGAGGGGGTTCTCCCCACGCCTTTGGCGCGCCGGAGAATCGTGGCGGCCCATGTAACCGCACTTGGCCCATTGCGCTAGGGCTGCGGGGCGCTGGTCGGCGGATAGCGTGACGGGTCGGCCAGCAGGCGGATCAGCTCCTCGTGCAGCAGCAGATCCTCGATCGCGCCGCCCAGCTCGATCTTGCCCGCCTCGTCGCCCGGACGGTGGTAGCGGGTGGTGAGGAAGGGATCGAGCACGGCGCGGCTGCCATAGGTGGTCGATAGCAGCACGGTCGGCACGCCCGCTTGCAGCAAGGCCCAGCCGTCCTGGCGCTGGAGGAAGCTGTCGGCAAGACCTTGGTCGCCGACCGCGCGCCCATTGCGGGCCATGACATCAAGGATCGCCGCATCGAGCGCCGGGTTCTGCCCGCGGCCGATAAATCCGAGCGGGCTTCCCGCTGGCGCAACCGCCATCATGTCGAAATTGAACGCTGCAACAATGCCGGAAAGCGGCAGCGGCGGCGCCTTGGCAAAGGCGCGCGCGCCCAGCAGCCCGGCTTCTTCCGCGCTGGTGGCCAGCACATAGATATCCCGGCCCAGCGGCGGGCCGGCCTTCAGCCGCCGCGCCAGTTCCAGCATCATCGCGATGCCGCTGGCATTGTCGGCAGCACCATTGCAGATCCGGTCGATAGCTTCAGGCGGCGCGCATTCGCCCAGATGATCCCAATGCCCCAGCAAAAGCACCGCGCCCGAACCCGGCACGCTGCCGGGGATCATCCCGACGAGGTTCTGGCTCGGAAACTCGCGGCGGTCGGCGGTCGCTTCGATGGCCAGCGACAGATTGAGTTCCAGCGGCGAAAAATCGGGCTTCTTGGCTTCGCGCTTCCACTGCTCCCAGCGCTTGTCCCCGACAACGCGGCCAAGCGCGGCATCGGTGATATAGGCCGACAGGGTATCAAGCTCCTCGTTCGCCAGTTCCAGCTTGCCGCGCTCCTTGACGCGGCGAACCGCAGCCAGCGCGCCTGCATCGGGCAGCACCGTCACCACAGCCGTCGCGCGCTGGCGGAACAGGGCATCGCGCCGCGCCGCATCGCGCCCGGGATCGGCGAGCATCAGCGCGACCGCCCCTGCCATCTCGTCGCCCAGCACCGAGCCATCGCCATAGCCGACAAACACCACCGGAACCCCGGTCCCCGGCCCGCCTGCCGCCAGCGCGCGGCGGCGCGGGGTGAAGACAGCCGCTTCGGCCTCGGTGAGGGTGACAGCATTGCGCCCCTGCCCCAAAGTCAGCCGACCAGTGTGCGGCTCGGTCGCGACCAGATCGACCGGCATCCGCCAGTATGAACCGGGATCATTGGTGCCGGACACCAGCCCCACCTCGCCCATCCGGCGTTCGAGATATTCATGGGTCGCCCGGCCGCCCGGCGTCCCCGGTTTGCGCCCGGCAAATTCGTCGCTGGCAAGGACATTGATATCGGCCATCAGCCGCGCGGCGATGTCTTCCCGGGTGGTATCGGGCGCGATCGCCACCGGCGGCGGTGCGCATGACGCCAGCCACAGGCTCGCCAGCCCGGTAACCAGCCAAGTCGCCAGCGGCCGGACAGGTATCGCCGTCATTCGGCGGTCCAGCCCCCGTCGAGCGCATAATTCGCGCCCGTGATATTGCGCGCCGCATCGCCGCACAGGAACACCGCAAGCGCGGCGACATCTTCAGGCAGAACGAACTGCTTGGTCGGCTGCTTGGCGAGCAGAACGTCGTTCATCACCTGTTCGCGCGTCATCCCGCGCGCGGCCATGGTGTCGGGGATCTGGTTTTCCACCAGCGGCGTCCAGACATAGCCCGGACTGATGCAATTGGCGGTGACACCGTGCGTCGCCAGTTCCAGCGCGATGCTCTTGGTAAAGCCCGCCAGCCCGTGCTTGGCCGCGACATAGGCGCTCTTGAACGGCGAGGCGACCAGCGAGTGCGCGCTGGCGGTGTTGATGATCCGGCCCCAGCCTGCCGCCTTCATCCCCGGCACAGCAAGCCGCGTGGTGTGGAACGCCGCCGAAAGGTTGAGCGCCAGAATCGCGTCCCATTTTTCCGGCGCAAAATCCTCGACCGCAGCAACGTGCTGCATCCCGGCATTGTTGACGAGGATATCGACCGGGCCGATCTCCCCCATCATCGCGGCAATCGCATCCGGGTCCATCAGGTTCGCGCCATGATAGGTCGCGCCCAGTTCCTCGCAAAGCGCAGCGATTTCATCCGCATCGCCCAGCCCGTTGAGAATCACCCCGGCCCCTTCGGCCGCCAGCGCGCGGGCAATCGCGAGCCCGATGCCCGATGTCGATCCCGTCACAAGGGCACGCCGGTTCTTGAGCATTCGCCGCATCTCCTGCACGTTCGGACTATTGGCATTCGCTTTTGCCGCGTGGCAAGCGGCTGTCCAGCAAATTGCTGATCGAGCAGGGGCAAGGGAGAATTCGGGATGCGTTTGGGGCCGTTCGATACGTCGAGAATCAAAGTCCGTTCCAGCGATGGCGGCAGCGGTGGTGGCGGCATGGGCCGCGCAGGCGGCGTAGGCTGCGGGACGCTGGTGATTGCGCTGGTCGGCGCGCTGGTGTTCGGGCTTGATCCGGGCCAGACCATCGGTCTGGTCCAGAGCGTCCAGCAGCAGACCGCCCCTGCAGGTCAGGACGCGGGCGGCGGGCGCGAGCTTGACGAGCAGGTGGTCTGCACCAGCAGTGCCTATGCGACCGAGGCCTGCAACGCGCTCACCAACCTCAACGACACCTGGCGGGCCAGCTTTGCGCGTGCCGGGCTGCCGTTCGAGGAGCCCGGGCTCGATCTTTTCCGCAATGGCAGGGTCGATACCGAGGGCTGCGGCAGCGCGACGTCTGCCGCCGGGCCGTTCTATTGTCCGGCTGACAAGGGCATCTACATCGACACCGGCTTCTATGACCAACTGGCACAAATGTCCGGCACGGGCGGCGATTTTGCGCGGATCTATGTGATCGCGCATGAATACGGCCACCACATCCAGAACATCACCGGGCTTGCAGGGCAAGTGCGCGCCGCGCAGCAACGCAATCCGGGCGCGGCCAACCGCCTGCAGGTGGCGATGGAATTGCAGGCCGATTGCTATGCCGGGATGTGGGCGGGCAAGAACCGCGACCTGATCGAACCGGGCGATCTCGAAGAAGGAATGCAGGCCGCCAGCGCAATTGGCGATGATACGTTAATGCGCAATGCCGGACAGAGCGTAAATCCCGAAAGCTTCACCCACGGCACCAGCCGCCAAAGGATGGCGGCGTTGCGGCAGGGGCTGGAGCATACGGACGACAGTGCCTGCGACGTTTTCTTTGAAGGAACCTGATATGAAGTCCCCGATCCTCTACGCTGGCATACTCGCGCTGACCTGCACCGCCGGGACCGTTGCCCATGCGCAGGCCATGCCCGAACCCGATGTCACCGAAGTCGCCAAGACCCCCTTGCGCGATCTCAACATCGACGCGCGCGACATTCCCGAAGCGCTCCAGATCGCCGCGCGTGATCCTTACGCGACGCAGGGGATGGAGACCTGCAATGCCATCGTCACCGAAATCGCCAACCTCGATATGGTGCTGGGCGCCGATTACGACATTGCCGAAGCCGACGGCAATGACCGCCTGAGCGAAGGGCGGATCGGGCAGAGCATCGTCGGCTCGATCCTGCCGTTCCGCGGGGTTGTGCGCGAAGTGACGGGCGCTGCGG
Organism: Porphyrobacter sp.; assembly: GCA_032116115.1. Classification (GTDB taxonomy): domain Bacteria; phylum Pseudomonadota; class Alphaproteobacteria; order Sphingomonadales; family Sphingomonadaceae; genus Erythrobacter. The sequence goes on along the minus strand of JAUMAX010000014.1, from coordinate 26,049 downwards.
GCAATGAACGGCTGCTGCGGGCCGCTTATACTGCGGGAATGGCGCGGCGCGCGTTTCTCAAGGGCTGGGGCCTTGGCCGGGGCTGCGCCTACCCTGCCCGCCCCAAGGTGCTAGCGCCGTCAGGCAACTAGCCACCCGGAGCAGGCCGGGAGCGGCTTAGCCCTCCCGGTCTTTCCAGCGCGCAATCTGGCTGTCGAGCGTCCGCAGGATCTCCTTGCGGGTGTCCTCGGGAATGTCCTTGTCATTGGCGATTTCGGCGCGGGCTTCTTCCAGACCCCTGCGAGCGGACACAAAGACACGCTTCTGACAGATCGAGATGACCTGCGTGCCATCGCGGGTGGTGGTTTCGGACACTTCCTCGCTACCGGGCTTGCATTCCTGCTTCACGATTACCCGCGGCATGCTGCCAGCGGCGGCGTTGGGGGAATCGGCCGAGGCCATGGCTTCGGCAATAATCTGCGGCAGTTCGGCGCGCACCCGATCGGCTTCGGCGAGGCCTTCACGCAGGGCCGCCATCATCTCTTCGTGGTCGACCCGATCACGGCCCTGCATTCCTTCAAGCTGGCGAGCGAGCACCTGACCATCCGGCGCGGCGCGGAACACCATGCGCAGCCGGCGTTCCTTGCCATCTGCGTCCTTCCAGACGCGCTCGGTCACTTCGGTATTCCCGGCACCCTCGCCGTCCAGCAGGATCACGGTCGGCGGCTCGGGAGCCTCGGGCGCTTCGGGCGGCAGCGGCGGTTCAGGCGCGTCGGGAGCAGCGGGCGGTGCGGGCGGCGCAGGCGGCTCGGCCACTTCCGGCACGCTCTCGCTTGCGGCGTAGCTGATCGAGGCGGTCAGCGGCAAAGCCAGCAGGCCAGCGCCAAGCAGCGCGCGGCCTGCCAGACGGCGGCGGGGGGACAGGTCGGACATGGCAAGGCTCCTCAGTCGGTGGATGATCGATTTCTCGCCGAGCACCGGACAGGCCATCGGCGCGGTCAGGGCGGCATGGTGGGCGGCGCCGGGCGCAGCGGCAAAGCGGGCAATCAGCGCGGCATAGGCAGCGCGTTCCTGCGCCGAGCGACGCGCCATCACCCGCGCATCGCAGGCCGCCTCCTGGTCGCGCCGCAGCGCGAGCCAGCCATAGCGGCCGAGCGGATTGAACCAGTGCAGCGCGAACAGCGGCTGGACGAGGATGTTGACCAGCAGATCCAGCCCGCAGTGATGGGCCAGCTCATGCGCCAGCGCCAGATCGCGGGCCTCGCGGTCGGGCAGCGCCATGAAGCCGGGCGGCAGGGCGATCACGGGATCCAGCACGCCCATGGCAAGCGGCGCGGTGGTGGCAGGCGTTTCGACCAGCCGCACCTTGCCCAACAAGGCAGGCGCACGCCCGACCTCGCGGGCTTCGGCCAGCAATGTATCACGCAGGTTGAAATAGGCGGCAAAGCGCAGCCACAGAGTCGCCGCCGCTCCGGCCAGCCAGACAAACAGCAAGGTCTCGACAATCGGCCAGTCGGCGAGGGTTGCGAACAGATCGAACCCCGCCTCCGGCATCGCTTCAACCGGAGCTGGCATAGCGGCGGGCGCATCGGCCACCACTTGCCAGACCACTGGATCGGTCAGCGCGCCAGCATCCGGCAGAGGGGCGGCGACAGGCTCGGGCTCGCGCGGAGCCATCCATGCCGGCAGCGTCACCGGTGGCAACACCAGCCGGGCAAGCGGCAAGGCCCACAGCGCATAGGCTGCCTCCGGCCCGAAATTCCGCATCACCGGACGGCGCAGCATCAGCACCAACCCGATCAGCACGCCGGTCCACACCAGCGTATGCAACAGCATGCCGGTCATGGGCGCAGCTCCTTCAGCAGCGCCTCGATCTCGGCGAGGTCATTGTCCGTCAGGGCTTCGCTTTCCGCCAGATGCGCCACCAGCGACACGGCAGAGCCGCCGAACAGGCGTTCGACCAGCCGCCGGGACTCGCCGCCGACATAGGCATCGCGGGCGATCAACGGGGTGTAGAGGAACCGCCGGCCATCCGGTTCAGCGGCAATCGCGCCTTTCTGGACGAGACGGGACAGCAGGGTCTTGACCGTCGCGAGGCTCCAGTCGCGTGGCCCGCAGACCTCCTCGCACACCTCGGCAGCGGTCTGGCGCGGGCGATCCCACAGGACTTCCATCACCGCATATTCGGCATCGGTGATGCGTTCGCCGGGGCTATCGTCGTCGGACGGGTTCACGGGGCGTCTCCCTCGCTTTGTGATTACACCTGTAGTCAATACGATTACATCTGTAAACCTTGCGCGTGGCTGAACAGGCCATACCCGGCCTTGCGCTTCGTCGAAGCGGCGATAGACCCGGACGAATGACATTGATGCGCGCGCTCACAGCCCTTGGCCTCACCGCTCTCGCCTTCGCGCCACCGGCATGGGCCACCGAGCCGTTCCTGCCGGTCACCAGCTCGGCCGTATTGTCGGTCGAAGGCGGCGCGACCGAAATCGGCGAGCTGATCTTTCGCGGCGGCATCGAAATCGCGCCTGACTTCCTGAAAATCGGCGGCATCTCCAGCCTCGCCTGGGACGAGGGGGAGTTATACGCCGTCACCGATGACGGGCGCTGGCTGATCCTGACGCCCGAGGATCTGGGCGCGCGGCTGGTTGATGCCTCGGCTCTCCGCATCGACTCGCTGCTCGATGCCAAGGGGGCCAAGATCGGGTCCAAGACGCGCGGCGATGCCGAGGCGATCACCCGGCTGCCCTCGGGCGAGTGGCTGGTCGCCTTCGAGCAGGACCACCGCATCTGGCGCTATGCCGACATCGCCGCGCCCGCCACGGGGGTGGAGGACCGCGCCGCCGCGCTGATCGCGGGGGCCGAGACCAATGCGGGGATTGAAACGCTCGCCGCCTATCCGGGCGGGCTGCTGGCCTGCGGAGAATGGGCCGACCCTGCCCGGCCCAATTGCCTGCGCATCACCGACAGCGGCGCAGCCCCGTTCCACCTCGCCGCGCCCGAAGGGATCGCCGAAGCCGGCGGCGTGCCGACCGATGCTGCCTGCAAGGCCAACGGCATCTGCTATGTGCTGTTTCGCAGCTACAACGCCAGCGAAGGCAACCGCGCTGCCATCGTGGAACTGGCCGCTGACGGCACCACGCGGACGCTGGCCGTGCTCGCCCCGCCGCTCAGGCTCGACAATTTCGAAGGGCTGGCGGTGCGCCAGGAGCCGGGCAAGACCTTCCTCTACCTCGCCTCGGACGACAATTTCCGCAATTGCGATCCCGATCCCAAGCCCGGCTGCCAGCGCACGCTGCTGATGAAGTTCGAGGTGAAGCCCCCGCCGGGCGGTGCGGCGGCGCTAACCCCGGCCGATTTCGCCGGAAGCGCCACCGCCCGGCCCGCCGCCCGCCCCTTCCCCGAAGCCGCCAGCGTCACCGTGGTGCTGGAAACCAGCCTCGGCCCCGTCACCATCGCGCTCGAAACCGAACGCGCGCCTGTGACCGCAGGCAATTTCCTGCGCTATGTCGAGGAGGGGCGGTTCGACGGCACAACCTTCTACCGCGCGATGGACCTCGCCGGAGAGCGGCAGCCGTCCGGCATCCTGCAAGGCGGCACACGCGGCGATCCCAAGCGCAACCTCCCGCCGATTGTCCATGAGCCAACCACCACCACCGGCCTCAGCCATGTCCACGGAGCGCTGGCAATGGCGAGCCTTGGCGCAGGCACCGCCGACGGCGACTTCTTCATCATGGTCGAGGACCAGACCGCCTTCGATGCCGATCCTGCCGCCAGCGATCCGTCATGGCGCGACGGCTTTGCGGTGTTCGGCCATATCACGGCGGGCATGGAGGTGGTCGCCGCTGCCCAGGTCGCTCCGCGCGATCCGGAGGCCGGTCAGGGGGTAATGAAAGGCCAGATGATTGCCGAGCCGGTCCGCATTATTTCGGCGCGGCGGACAGCGCCCTAAAACCCGGCGATGCGCAGGATTTCCTCAGCAAATTCAGCGTCGCTGCGCAGGCGAAGCATCCGGGCGCGGTGGAGACCGATCCCGCCGTGCGCGATCATCCAGATGCGCATGACCTCGCGCCGCTGAGTCTCATCATCCGCACCGGGGGTCGCCAGCGCCTTCACCGCCGCGCCGATCACCCGGTCGACCGCCGCCCGCAAGCCGGGATCGCCGTTGATCGCTGTATGGCGCCGCGCCATCATCACGTCATAGAGCCCCGGTCGCGCCAGCGCGAAGCGGACATAGGCGGCGAGGAAGCGGGGGGCATCGGGCGCCAGCAACAGCGCATCTGCTAGCAGATCGAACCCCCGAGCCGCCACACCTGCCAGCAGCGCCTCGCGGTCGGCAAAGTGGTTGTAGAGCGCCCGGTGCGCGACACCGAGCCGTTCGGCCAGCGCCCGCAGCGAGAAGCTGGCGCTGGCATCAGCGTCGATCAGGCGCAGTGCTTCGTCCACCGCCGCAGCGGCCAGATCGCCGTGGTGATAGGCACCGCGCGGCCCCATCAGGCCGCGCGGGCCAGCGCCGCGACGTGCCAGTCCACCGTCATGCGCGCGACCTCGCGGCCATTGGCATCCTCCATCCGGACGGTAATCGGAAAGCGCACCTTGCCCTCGCTATCGAGTGCGGCGAGCAGTTCGGGTTTGGCGCCATCGACCTCGGCATAGGCGGTGATCGTCCCGCGCGCGGGCTTGACGTAATCAATGGTCGAACTCGCTGCCACCGGGCGCAGGCCCGCGAGCCGTTCAAGGAACATGCCCGCCATCGCGGCCCCTGAAGCCGCCTCCGCCAGCGTGAACAGGGCGCCTGCGTGCATGGTGGCGATGTGGTTGCTGGTATTCTGCGACTGGGTGAGGATCGTCGTCGCTGTGCCATCGCCGATGTCGGTGATCTCGACACCGACATAGGCGGCAAAGGGGACGACGGCAGACAGCTGGGCCTTGAGGGCATCAAACGGGGTCATGGGAGAATCCTGCTTGTGATTGGCAATGTATCCACTGGATACATTAGCGCCGCACAAGGTCAACCCTGCAAGGAAGCGCTCAAGAATTGCGGCTATTCAGCGAAAGCGGGCCGTCCCACCGGGGCGCTGGCGATGGGTGGCATGGTCGCCTCGATGCTGGGCAGCCACGCCTTGGCCCCGGCCCCAATGCTGACCTGCGGGAGCGAGGCGAGGAAGCGCGCCTTGGCCTCCCATTCCGCCACTGACCGCCCCGCCATCCGCGCCGCATCCTCCAGCGCGACGGGCTGGCGCAGGGCGCGGTTGATCAGCGCATCGCCGAAGAAGGTCCAATCATTCTCGGCCACGCAGCCAAACGACGTGCGGGTGCTGGCGGCCGCCGTCAGGATCGCGGTATCGGGGCTGGCGAGCACCGGCACGAACACGCCCGAATAGCAGGCCGACAGGATCAGCACGCGCCGCCTGATCCCCGCCTGCGCCAGTGCAGCCTTGAGGCTGGCGGGCGAGAGTATCCCGTAGCCGCTATCGCCGTAATGATAGGCAAGGCCCAGATCCATGCCGTGGCTGGTGGTGTAGAGCACCAGCACATCCTCGGCCCCGTCCATCACCGTGCCAAGGTGGCTGAGCGTCAGCAACAGCGCCGAGATCGAACCGTGCGGGGCATCGTCGCGGGCACCGTCCGGCCCGGCAAGCGTGAGCGTGCGCCCTTCGGCCCCGTATCGTGTTCCGAGCACCCGCGCCGCTTCCCGCGCCTCGCGGGCGAACACCGGATCGCTGTCGAGCGCGACGGTCAGGACATAGGCGTCGGGCGTGCCGGGGGTCTGCGGCGGCAGCGCGGCGAGTGCGGCATCCAGCCTGCGCTGCTGTTCGCGGATCTGCGTGGCGGTGAGGCCGCGCTGAAGCTCGGGACTGAGTTCGAAGGACTGCCGCCGCTCGGCCCGACTCTCCCCGCTGCCGAGATCGGGATAGGGCAAGGTATGGGGCGGCGGCTGGAACGGACCCGGCGCGGCAGATTGCGACAGGGCAGGCGCGGCTACCAGCGCCGCCAAAGCCCCCGCGATGATCTTGCCCCTGTTCATCGGCGAGCAAGCTGCCTGCGCGCGGGGGAGCCGTCAAGCCAATGGTGTCACAGCAGCCGCGCGCGTTGATCGGGTGTCAGCAATTGGCAGGCCTCGGCGGTCTTGCCGAACCAGCGGTAACGGTTGCGGGCGATCATGTCATAGGCCCAGTCGCGCAAGCCGCGCGGGATGATCTGGAACACCAAACCCAGACGCCACCATCCGCCCAGCGCGCGGGCAACCTCGAAATAGCCGTCGCTTTTGGTGAAGGCGCGGCCACCGCGGATGAAGATGTAGCTGCCGTTCCAGTCGATGCCGAAATGCCGCGCAAGCGCCGATCCCAGCTGGCCTTGCGCAGGCGTAAAGGCGATCGCGGCTTTGGGGTCATGCTTCATGATGAAGCTCACCCCGCCCGAACACAGCACGCAGACGTGATCGAAGATGAAGACGGGGCGGGCGTCGTCGAAGGCGGGCACATCGGGGTTGTCGCGGTAGCTGTAAGGCGCAGGGCTCATGCGTCGGTCACCTCGATATCGAAATGGGCAAATTCCGCGCGGTATTCCGCAAGGCTGATCTCGCCGAGACAGGGCCGCGCGCCGGGGTCGAAGCGGCGTCCTGCGGCCATCTGGCGGGCGATCAGGATGACGGGGATGCAGGGGATGAACGGCCCGTGGCCCGATCGAGCGATGATCCAGTGGCGGCGGGTAAATGGCGCACCGTCCGGCCCTTCCCCGCTGATGGTCATGAAGAACCCGCTGGTGCCGGTGCCGAGCCCGTCAAACAGGCTGGCGATGCGCACCAGCTGCGGCGCGAAACGATCAAGCCGTGGCAGCAGTCCGATGCGCGCGCACCACCCCATCAGCACAGTGCCGAAATGCAGCGGCGCGATGGCGTGGCCTGCCCAGAAGCTGTGTTCCTGAAGGCCGGGATAGCGCGCGGCGAACAGATCGAGGTCCGGCGCATTGGCGCGTCCGAACCAGCGTCCGCCAATGCCGGGGAGGTGGACGCGGCGCTGGTCGCTCCAGCCGATGACTTCGGCCATCTTGCCGCCGCGCAAGGTGGTGAAGCGCTGGCCTACGAAGGACAGTACTGCTGCCACCGTCCCCGCACCCGCGTTCGATTGCTCCGCCCCGCTGATGCCGTAATCGAGGGAGCGGATCGTGCGCATCTCCTCATGCGCCGCGTCGGCATAGGCGGCGGTGAGCGCCGGAACCGAACTCGCCCCCGCCAGCACGGCGACACCTGCCGCCCGCGCCGCAACATCCAGCACCCCGATCCCGGTGACGAATTCGCGCGCATCGGCAATGTCGCAATAATGCGCCCCGCAGGTGATGGCCGCCTCGGCCACGGCATAGGACTGCCCGTTGTAAGGCCCGACCATGTTGATGACGAGGTGAGGTTTGAGTGCCGCCAGAGCCTCGCGTGGCCCGGCGAGGTCATAGACCCCCGCCTCGGCCGGATTGGCTGCATCAAGCGCGCGCGCAAAGGCCTCAGCCTTTGCCAGCGACCGCCCCGCGATAATCAGCTGAATGGCAGGATCGCCAGCAAGGCTGCGCGCCACATGCGCCCCGAAATTTCCATAGCCACCGATGATCGCGACGCGCGCTGAGCCCGCATATCTCTGCGCAGAAGCGCAATTGGGGCCAGACTTCAGCGCCATTCGCTATTCAAACCGATCCCTATTTGGAGCGGATAAAGAGCGTCTGCGCCAACATTTTTCTTAAGATCCTTCAGCATTGTAGCATGATCGTTGGATCAACCTAGAGCTTTGTGGCCGAAACACCGACATTCCCGTCGGTCAGTAACGCCCCTGACATTACTGTCCCCGACAATTGAAAGCTAAATGATGCTGGAGTCCAGTTCGGATAAGTCTTCGGGTCAACTGAGCACTGGATCGCAAAAGACGAATCTGTCTTGATCCCAACACATTGCTGTTGAGAGGATGACACCTCTTCCATCTTGGTTCCGACGTAAGCATTCTGGGTAAAGTTAAGGGAGATATCGTACTGCCCAGATGACTTGCCGGGAGAGACAAGAAACGTACCCTTGTGCCTCCGAACCCAAGTACCCACCAAATTTGTAAAGTTCACGTCTTCCGATTGCCATGACCACATCCCGAGCATCGCATCAGGCTCGGGGAGAGCTGCGGGAGATTGATTATAGGCATCTGTGGACTGGCCAACCGGCTGACCACATGCCGTCATCAAGCAAGCGGCACTCACAACCGCAGCGCCCCTGATGCCCATACTTTACTCCATTGGCAAAACGAAAACAAACATCGTCGATGCAATTTCAACCGCCACAGTCAGAAACTATCAATACACCCGCGCCTTGGGCTCGATGTACTTGATGTCGTCGGTCAGCGTGTACTCATGCACCGGGCGGTAATCGATCCGGCTGTTGCTGCCGCGCCCGCCCCAGCCGTCGAACCAGGCGATGGTGTGCTTCATCCACTCGGCATCGTTGCGATCGGGGAAGTCCTCGTGCGCGTGGGCGCCGCGGCTTTCCTTGCGGTTGGCGGCGCTCGCCATCGTCACGTTGGCCTGCGACATGAGGTTGTCGAGCTCCAGCGTCTCGATCAGGTCGCTGTTCCAGATCAGCGACTTGTCGGTGACGTGGATGTCCTCCATCCGCTTGTTCTGCTCGGCGAGCTTCGCCACGCCTTCGTCCATCAGCTTCTGGTCGCGGAACACGGCGCAGTGCTTCTGCATCGCCTTCTGCATTTCCGCGCGGATCTGCGCGGTGGGCGATCCGCCCTGCGCATAGCGGAAGTGATCCAGACGGGTCAGGGCGAAGTCCGCGCTATCGGCAGGCAGTTCAGGCTGCTTGGCATTGGGCTTCAGATTGTCGCGCAGGTGGTGGCCTGTCGCACGGCCGAACACCACGAGGTCGATCAGCGAGTTCGAGCCGAGGCGGTTGGCCCCGTGCACCGACACGCAGGCCGCCTCGCCCACGGCGTAAAGACCGGGGATCACGGTGTCCGGGTTGCCGTCCGGCCCGAGGGTGACGACCTGCCCGTGATAGTTACACGGGATACCGCCCATGTTGTAATGCACCGTCGGGGTCACCGGCAGCGGCTGGCGGGTGAGATCGACGCCCGCGAAGATCTTGCCGCTTTCAGTGATGCCCGGCAGGCGCTGGGCCAGCACGTTCGGGTCAATGTGATCGAGGTGGAGGTAGATGTGATCCCCCTCCGGCCCGACACCGCGCCCTTCGCGCATTTCCAGCGCCATCGAACGCGACACCACGTCACGCGACGCCAGGTCCTTCGCGGACGGGGCATAACGCTCCATGAAGCGTTCGCCTTCGGAGTTGGTGAGGTAGCCCCCCTCCCCGCGCGCGCCTTCGGTGATGAGCACGCCCGCGCCGTAGATGCCGGTCGGGTGGAACTGCACGAACTCCATGTCCTGCAAGGGCAGGCCGGCGCGCAGCACCATCCCGCCGCCGTCGCCGGTGCAGGTGTGGGCGCTGGTCGCCGTGTAATAGCAGCGGCCATAACCGCCGGTCGCCAGCACGACCGATTGCGCGCGGAAGCGGTGGATCTTGCCGTCATCAAGGCACATCGCCATCACGCCGACGCACTGCTTCACGCCGTCGACTTCCGACATGATCAGGTCCAGCGCAAAATATTCGATGAAGAAGTCCGCGTCATACTTCAGGCTCTGCTGATACAGCGCGTGGAGCATCGCGTGGCCGGTGCGGTCAGCCGCGGCGCAGGTGCGCTGCACCGGCGGGCCGGCGCCCATGTTCTGCATGTGACCGCCGAACGGGCGCTGGTAGATCGTGCCATCGGCGTTGCGGCTGAACGGCACGCCGGCGTGTTCGAGCTCGTAAACAGCAGCCGGGGCTTCGCGCGCCAGATATTCGATCGCGTCCTGATCGCCCAGCCAGTCCGACCCCTTGACGGTGTCGTACATGTGCCAGGTCCAGTGATCGGGCGAGTTGTTGCCCAGCGACGCGGCAATGCCGCCCTGCGCGGCAACCGTGTGCGAGCGCGTGGGGAACACCTTCGAGATGTTCGCAGTGCGCAGGCCGCTTTCAGCCGCGCCCATGGTTGCGCGCAGGCCAGAACCGCCCGCGCCCACCACGACCACGTCATAGGTGTGATCGACGATCGTGTAAGCGCCCTTCAGATGCGCGCCGCCGACGTCGTTGGCGGTGCCCTTAGGTGCTGCGGTAGCCATCAGGCCTGTCCTCCGAATGCGAGCGCGGCAACGCTGAAAATCCCGAAGGCGCCGCCGCCGATAGTTGCAAGATTGAGCGCCGAGATCGCAGCAAACTTGCTGCCGGCGTCGTGAATGTAATCCTCGATCAACACCTGCAGGCCGAGGCGCGCGTGCCAGAACAGGCTGATAACCAGCAGGATCATCGCGGTCGCCGAGATCGGCTGCGAGAGCCACTTGACGACATTGGCGTGGCCATAGTCGCCGAGCATGATCAGGCTGACCAGCAGCCAGCTCATCAGCACCACATTGCCGATCGCGGTGAAGCGCTGCACCAGCCAGTGATGCGGACCGTGATGCGCCGCGCCAAGCCCGCGCACCTTACCGATTGAGGTTCCGTTACCCATGTGTCTCGCTCCTCAGCGCAGCAGGATCAGGGCCCAGAAGCCCGCGGTGAGAAGGACAGCGATGATCGGCGCAGCGATCGACCACAGGCGATTGGTGTCGAGTTCGTAACCCGCACCGATATCCAGCACGAAGTGGCGCAGACCGCTCATCATGTGCGTGAAGAACGCCCACGACAGACCGACCAGCACCAGCATCCCCAGCGGCGATCCCATGACAGACTGGAAGCTGGCATAGGCCTCAGGCCCGCTCGCCAGCGCGCCCAGCCACCACACCAGCACAGCCAGGCCGACCAGCGCCATGCCGTCGCCCGTCGCGCGGTGAAGGATCGATACCAGCATGTGCGGCCCCCAGCGCCACACCTGCAAATGGGGAGAAAGCGGTCTTTGGTTCATGATGATCCCGTCTGGTCCCTTTATTTGGCATCCCACTTAGCGCGCCCATCGCACGAGGCAAGCGGCGAGCGGTGGACATGACTTGCAAATTTCTTGATAGGCGATTGCATGGGACACATTCTTGTAACCGGATCAAGCCGCGGAATTGGCAGTGCGGCGCTCAAGGCTCTGGCCGCGCGCGGCGCCAAGGTGATCGGACACGCCTCTCGGGCGGTGCCGCACGAAACCGGCAGCGTGCCGATCATCGCCGCCGATTTCGGCGATCCGCTGTCGGTGCAATCGCTGTGGGATCAGGCGCTTGAGCTTGCCGATGGCCAGATCGACGCTGTGGTGAACAATGCCGGGCGGTTCGAGGCGAACCGGCTCGACCGGTCGGATATCGAATGGCTCGATGCGTGGGAGGATACCATGCGGGTCAACCTGACCAGCGCCGCGCAGCTTTCGCGCCGTGCCGTGCTGCACTGGCAGGAGCGCGGGTTTGCGGGACGGTTGGTCCATGTCGCCAGCCGCGCCGCCTATCGCGGGGATTCGCCCGCGCATTGGCACTATGCCGCTGCCAAGAGCGGGATGGTGGGGATGCACAAGACCATCGCCCGCGCCTATGCCAAGGACGGGATTCTGAGCTTTGCCGTGACGCCGGGCTTTACCGACACCAGCATGGCCGACGACTACCTCGCCTCGCGCGGCGGGCCGGGGTTGCTGGCCGACATCCCCTTGGGCCGCGTGGCAACGCCTGACGAGATCGCGGCAATCATCGCCTTCTGCGCGCTGGATGCGCCCCCGAGCATGACCGGCGCGGTGATCGATGCCAATGGAGCCAGCTTTGTCCGATAGCACCACATGGAAGCTGTCATTGTTCGCCCCGAAACCCGTCGTGCAGGCGGCGCTGCTGGCGCATGACCTGATCGACGACTGGGACTACGAACTCGTCATCGCGGGCCGCGAAGTCGCCGAGGACAAGCCCGACGACTGGGTGCTGGAAGGCTGGTATCCGCGCAAGCCCGGCAAGGCCGAGCGTGCCGCGCTGGCAGGTCTGTTCGAAGGAAAAGCGCCCAAAATCACGGTCGAGGAACTGCCGCCCGAAGACTGGGTGACCCTCAGCCAGCACAACGCCCCGCCGATCCGCGCCGGGCGGTTCCATGTCCACACGCCCGATTACCCCGCCGATCCCGACCTGATCGACTTCATCATTCCCGCCAGTCAGGCGTTCGGCACCGGCCAGCACAAGACCACTGCCGGGTGCCTCGAAATGCTGGGGCATATGAAAACCAGCGGCGTCATCGCCCGCAATATCGCCGATATCGGCACGGGCACGGGGCTGCTCGGCTTTGCGGCGCTGGCCCTGTGGTCGCGCGCGCAGATTACCCTGACCGATATCGACGCGGTCTGCGTCGGTGTGGTCGAGGAGAACGCGCAGGCCAACGGCATACCGATGGGCGGCGGTGCCGGCGAGGCGGTGATGATCGTCGCAGACGGAATGGACGATCCCCTGCTTGCCCTGCGCGGGCCTTATGATCTGCTGATCGCCAATATCCTTGCAGGGCCGCTGGTCAGCCTTGCGCCCGATTTCGCGAAGTCCGTCACACCTGGCGGCAGTCTGCTGCTGGCGGGGCTGCTGGCTGGCGAGCAGGAAGCGGCGGTGAAACGCGCGATGCAGCTGGCAGGCTTCCGCATGGCCGCAAGGCTCCAGCGCGGTGACTGGGCGATTTTGTGGCTGCGGCGGCGGAGCGATTGGGGTCGGCGGCCCCGACGCTAGGCTGCGATCGCGCGTTCGATCCAGTCGCGCGTATCGGGGATCGCGGCTTCGACCTGCGGCAGATCATTGACGCACAGGAACTTGAACTGCGGCTGGAGCGCGCGCGCCAGAAAGGCGCGGACATGCGGCAGCGGGTAATCAAGCACCGCGCCGGTGCGCAGGTGCAGGTGATCATCCGCGCCGTGCAGCACCGCATCGCCCGCGGCGATACAGGCATGGTTGTGCAGGCCTTGCGGCAGGAACTGGGAAACGCAGCGGAAACGGTGGCCGATATTGGCCAGAAAGGCCGCGCGGTGCTGATCGTAAAGCCGCTCCATCACCGACCGCCGCATGGGATGGACCACATGGGCGGCACGGAACACCCGGTCAGCCCCGAACCCGGCCAGCGCGGCGGCGTTGATCTGGGTGAGCGGGTGCAGCAGCGCCGGATCAGTCCGGCTGGCAGGATCGGCGGCGATTGCGCGGGCATCAACCCATGCGCCGCGCAGCACCGGCGCATCGCCGCAGAACAGATCGCCCGGCGCCAGCGGCCCGGTCAGAAACACGTCATCGTTGAAGTAGACAAAGTGCTCGGCCAGTCCGGGGATGCGCCACAGCAGCGTCTCGATCGCCAGCGAGTTGAAGGTCGGCAAGGCATCCTCGTGTCCGGCGAACACGGTCAGATGATCGATGATCGTGATCCGGTCCACCAGAGCGCGCGGCAGGCCGGACAGATCGGGCCTTTGCGCATCGGTGATGATCCAGATCCGACCGATCCACGGCGCATGATTGGCAATCGAGCGCAGGCAATAGCCAAGCTCGTCGTTGCAGGCCCAGCGGTGGGGATTGATGGCATTGGCGTTGCGCGGTGCCTGGGGCTGGTAATGGCGGCGCTTGGCATCATGGTGCGGATCGTCACCGTCCACCCATGTGATAACCGCGTCAATCCGCGCAGGCCGGTTGGTAATTGGCATTGGTCCCGTCCGGGCAAGTGTATGGTCTGCCACGATAGAACAGGACGCTGCGGCCCATGGCGGCAAGGCCGGGCCAAGTCAATGATTGGGGGGCCGTCAGCCTTGCGACCGGTCGGTATCGGCGCGGCCTATTCGGCCGGGGTCGCCCCGGTCTCTTCGGTGTTCTTGCCGGTGCGGGTCCAAGGGTAGAGGAACTGCCCGGCATAGCCCTGCGGCACATCTTCGGGGATGCCGTAATCCTTGGGCCAGCGGTTGTCGGGCAGGTGGAAGGTGCCGAACAGCTTGTCGATCCACGGGAAGTGGATGGCGAAGTTCACATCGAACGCCTCACGCTCCAGCCCGTGGTGCCAGTGGTGGAAGCGCGGCGTGGCGATCCAGTGGCCGAGCCGGTTGAAATCGCCCCCGACATTGGCGTGCAGCAGCGACGACCAGACATAGATGAAGCCGATATAGGCCTGCATCACCGATGCGCCGAAGCCCAGCGTGAACAGCGGCAGCGATGTCACCGCGCGCAGCAGCACGACCTCGACCACGTGCATCCGCGATCCTGCCAGCCAGTCCATCGACTTGGCGCTATGGTGCACCGCATGGAAGCCCCACAGGAACGGCACCTTATGGAACAGGCGGTGGTACCAATATTGCAGCATGTCCGACGCGACCAGCACGATGGCGAATTGCACCAGCCACGGCAGTCCGCCAACCATCGCGCGGAAGGCCTGCCAGTCCGTCGTATTGGCGTTGATGATCTGCGAGGGCGCGAGCGACAGGAACGCCAGAATCTGCACGAACATCGAACTGACGAGGAAGTAGAACAGATCCTCGCGCCATTCGTTGCGGAACAGGCGCTGTTCACGCCGGTGCGGGAAAAAGCGCTCCAAAGGCGCATACATGAACCCGGTTGCCAGCAGATTGACGATGAAGAAGTCGATGCCGAAGAACATCCCCCAGCCGCCCGCATCATCCGCCTGCACTGAAGCGCCGCCCAGCAGCGCCGCGCTCAGCCCGATGCCGAGCGCTGTCATGCCCAGCACCTTCCTCGGCCGCAGCAACAGGCTCAGCAATGCGAGCGCATAGCTCGACAGCAGCAACACGTGGATCGCGGTGCGGAAGCCTCCCCAGTCGCGCACGATCTGCAATTCGGGCGTGGTGAACCATGCGGGGAATTTGAGCGCGACGACCATGACAAAGCCGCTGATCGCGAAGAGCAGCGCGAAGAACCCGGCGAACCAGCCGGAGCCGAACCGCCGCACTTCAACCGGCGATTCCAGATCGCGCATCAGTTTCTGGAGATAGTCTGCCATAGCGCCCCACATGAATTACTATCCTGCAATAGCATGATCATGCCTAACAGACAGTAACTTGGCGACCCGCGCCGCCTGTCTGCATGGATTAGAGGGCGCCAGCCGCGCGCAAGGCATCCTCGAAGGCATCGAGCGCATTGCGGGTAAAGTCCGCCATATTGTCGATGCGGTCATCGCTGCCGGTTTCGATCATACAGGTCACGGTCATGCCGCCCGGTGAGGCGATCGCGGCGACGCTCGTGCCCGCAGCTGCGCCGCTGGGATGCGAAGACCCGCCAACCGATCCGCTTTCCGCCAGCCCCCAGTCCGCACCGAAATTGTCCCGGATCGCGCGGGCTTGCAGCATGGCATAATCCGCGCTCGCCCCGCGCATCCCGCTATAGGCCTCGCGCGGCAAAGCGAACAGCACGTCGCGGGCGCGGAAGGAATAGACGACGCCGCCGCCTGTGAAAAAGTCGAGCGCGCCAGGCACCGTCAGCAGCGTGGCCGCGATCAGGCCGCCGGTCGCGCCATCGGCCACCGCCACCTTCTCGCCCCGCGCCCGCAGCAGGCCCGCGATACGCAGCGCCTGCGGATGGAGTTCGCGCAAGAGATCCATCAGCCCGCCATGCTCCCGATCAGGCCGAAGCCATTGTGCCTCTGCTCCGCCGCCTGAGTAGCCGTGCCCGGCCGCACTCTAACGCCCAGAAGATGATCCACCATCGCGCGCTCCTCCGGGGAAAGGCCCGCGAGCCAGTCAGCCACGGCGACCAGATCGAGATTGCGCGCGCCCGCCGGGATCGCCCGGCCCACGGCGGCGTAATGCGCGGCCCAACGGCTGCAATAGGTGACGCTCGCCGCATCGGTCACCGCCATCTCGCACCCTGCCGCCACCAGCGCCGCATGGAACATCCGGTCGCCGATGGCGGCCAGCGCGGGCGGGATCAGCGCCCAGCGGGCAATCACCGGAAAAGCGCCCGGCAGCAGGAACAGGCAATTGGTATCGACCAGCCCGGCATCGTCAGGCACGCCGACCGGGGTGCCGTCGGGAAGTTCGAACCGGCGCTGGGCAATCACCAGATCGATCCGGCGCGGCGGCGATGGGTGGCTGGCAGCGGCCTGCGCGGCAGCAAGGCAACGCGCCACGTGATCGTGATCAATGCGGTTGTCGGCATCCAGAAAGGCGACCGCGTCATACCTCTCACCCGCCGCCAGCAGCGCGCCGATGCTGCGCGCGACATTGCCGAAATCGCCATGGGTGCGGTCAAGCCGGATATGCCGCACGCCCTCGCCATCGATCCAGTCCTGCGGCGCGCCATCGGCGATCAGAAAGTGATCGGATGGCACGCTTTGCGCCGCGACGCTGGCAAGGCACCGCGCCAGCACCGCACGCGGCTCGCCGCAATATGGGGTGACAATCGCGACCCGCGCAGGCTCCGGCAGAGGCGCGCGCAGGCCGTGCATCAGCCCCCGCCTGCCCCTCCGAGCGCCTCGGCGACAATCGCCGCCCAGCCCGCCTCGTCCATGGTCTCGATCCCGAGTTCGGCGGCCTTCTTCAGCTTCGATCCTGCCCCCGGCCCTGCCACCAGCAGATCGGTTTTCGCGCTGACGCTGCCCGCCGCCTTCGCACCCAGCCGTTCGGCCTGCGCCTTGGCTTCGTCACGGCTCATGGTTTCGAGCTTGCCCGTGAACACCACGGTCTTCCCAGCCACGCGGCTGGCGACGGTCTTCACCTCGTAGCGCGGCGGGGTGACCTCGCCGAGCATATCCTCCCACACAGCGACATTGTGCGGTTCATGGAAGAAGTCCCCCAGCGCCTCGACCACCGAGGGGCCGATGCCGTCGATGGCGGTAATCTCGCCCACTGCTTCGGCATCGCCTGCATGGGCGCGCTCGGCCAGCACGCGCAGCGCGGGGAGCTCGTGAAAATGCTTCATCAGATCGCGCGACGTCGTTTCGCCGATATGGCGGACGCCGAGGCCGAACAGCAGCCGCGCCGCATCGGGCGCGCGCTTGGCTTCGATAGCGGCCAGCAGATTGTCGACCGACTTTTCCTGCCAGCCTTCAAGGCCGAGAATATCGGCGCGGCGTTGCGCCAAGCGGAAGATGTCCGCCGGGCTTTCCAGCCACCCCAGCGCAAAGAACTGCGCAATGGTCTTCTCGCCCAGCCCTTCGATATCCAGCGCCTTGCGGCTGACGAAATGTTCGAGCCGCTGCGTGCGCTGCGCCGGGCAGATCAAGCCGCCAGTGCAACGCACATCGACCTCGCCCTCCTCGGCCACCGCTTCGCTGCCGCATTCGGGGCAGTGGTCGGGGAACGGGAAGTCGGGACGCGCTTCTTCGCGGGTGAGGTTTTCGACCACCTGCGGGATCACATCGCCCGCGCGCTGGATCACCACACGGTCACCCACACGCAGGCCCAGCCGCGCAATCTCGTCCCGGTTGTGGAGCGTGACATTGGTGACGGTCACCCCGCCGACGAGCACCGGAGCGAGGCGGCCGACCGGGGTCAACTTGCCCGTCCGCCCCACCTGAATGTCGATGCCCTGCACCACCGTCTCGGCGCGTTCCGCCGGGAATTTGTGCGCCAGCGCCCAGCGCGGGGCTTTCGACACGAAGCCGAGCCGTTCCTGCCAGTCGAGACGGTCCAGCTTATAAACCACCCCGTCGATATCATAGGGCAGGCCCGGACGGCCTGCGCCGATAGCGTCGAAATGCGCGATCAGAGCATCCGCGCCGCCCTCGATCCGCGTGAACAGCGGCGAGACAGGGAAACCCCATGCCTTGAGCGCCGCGACAACCTCGGTCTGGGTCGCGCCCGGCACAGCCGATGCCGCGCCCCAGCCATGCGCCCAGAACCGCAAGGGACGCTTGGCGGTGACGCTTGCATCCTTCTGCCTGAGGCTTCCCGCTGCCGCATTGCGCGGGTTGGCAAACAGCTTTCCGCCCGTTTCA
The DNA here is from genome assembly GCA_032116115.1 of Porphyrobacter sp. GTDB lineage: Bacteria > Pseudomonadota > Alphaproteobacteria > Sphingomonadales > Sphingomonadaceae > Erythrobacter. The sequence goes on along the minus strand of JAUMAX010000014.1, from coordinate 8,153 downwards.
TGCTGCGCAGCATTGAGCGCGGTAAAGGCCTGTTTTTCCATATAGACCTCCCCCCGCACTTCGAACACGTCGGGCACACCTTGAGGCAGGCTTTGCGGGATGTCTTGGATATGCGCGACATTGGCCGTGACATCCTCGCCCACCTGCCCGTCACCGCGGGTGGCGGCGCGCACCAGCACCCCTTTCTCGTAGCGCAGCGAGCAGGACAACCCGTCGATCTTGTCCTCCGCCGTACAGGCCAGCGGGGCATCATCTGGCAGGTTCAGGAACCGCCGCATCCGCGCCAGCCATTCGGCCACCTCCTCGGGGCTGAACGCATTATCGAGGCTCATCATCCGAACCTCGTGCGCGACCTTGCCCAGCGGCGAGGCGGCGATGGCGTGGCCGACCTTGCGCGACGGGCTGTCCTCGCGGATCAGGTGCGGGAACGCCGCCTCCAGCTCGGCATTGCGGCGCACCAGCGCGTCATATTCGGCATCGGAAACCTCCGGCGAATCCTCGGCGTGGTACAAGCGGTCATGCCGCGCAATCGCGCGCGCCAGCCGCATCAACTCATTGGCGGCATCCGCCTCGCTCAAGCCTGCTGCGTTCATTCCGCTGCTATTTCAGCGCCCGCTCGCAATCGCAAGCAGGGACGGACCGATGGCGGCAAAATCCCTGGTCCCCGGCACCAGCATGTTGAAATGCTGGTCCTGCGCCACGCGGATCACTTCGACCGCGATGCCCTGGGCGCGCAGAGCGTCGATCATCGCCGGATCGGGATCGGGCAGCGCGCCGTCCACCACCATCAGCTTGCGCACCATGGGCTTGTTGGCGAGCGGATCGAGCATGGCATAGCGCGCCGGAACCTCGGCGGGGGTGCCGCCCATCATGCCCGCGATCACCGGCTGGCCGCACACTGCCGCGTCCACGCCGACGAAATCCGCAATGCGCAGCGGCCCGTCGATGGCGACCGCGGCGCGCACCTGCGGCAATTCGCCTGACACCACGGCATCGCCCTTGTTGCCGGTTGCCAGCCACATCACCGGCGTTACTCCGGCGGAATGGCCCATCACGGTGATGCGGGTCAGATCGAGCGGGTAGGTATCCGCCAGCGTCTTCACATAGCCCAGCCCCTGCGCCCAATCGGCAAAGGTGTTGGGCCAGCCGCCGTCCGATCCCAGCTCGCGGTAGCTCGGCGTCCAGGTCGCCACGCCATTCGCCGCAAGGAAGCTGGCGAGCGCGCCGACATTGGCGGTGCCGCCCATCCCAGCCCAGCACCCGCCGTGATAGATCACCGCGAGGGGGAACGGCCCCTTCCCTTTGGGCATCCGCAGCTCGCCATATTGCCGCGCAGAGGCGGACCCATAGGCGACTTTCAGCGTCGGCGGCGCGGCGGGGAGCGTGTTGACCGTCATCGGATCATAGTCGGTCGTATCGGTGACCGCGAAGCGCGTGTCGGGCGCGGGTGGAGCCTTTGCGACAGGCTCGGTCGGCGCGCAGGCGGCCAGTGCGGCGGCGAGCGCGGCGAGGGCAATTATCGGCTTCATGGTTGTCTCCCCCTGAGATTGTCCGCAGCATAGCGCAGACAATGCGGCGGGCAACGGGATCATTCGCCGCCTGTCATCACCGCCAGCATCGCCGCCTCGTTGGCGGTGTAGGCGGGGTTGCCGGGGGTGATGATCGCGAAATGGCTCTGCCCCACATTCTCCCGCACCGCCAGCTTGGCTCCGCCCGCGCCGAGCGCGGTCTGGGTGGCGGCTGACGGCGCAGGCAGCTTGGCCTGCACGAACAGGATCTGCGCCAGCTGCGGCGCGGCGGTGGCGGGGGAGATCGCTGCGTAGCGCGCGGGCGCTGTATCGGGTGCGGCGCCCATGAAGGGATCGACGGCGGAGAACTGGCACAGCGCATCGAACGCGGGTCGTTCCGCCCCGACATCGCCCGGCCCGTCGAGGATGATCGCGGCGCGGGCTGTAAGCGCAGCACGCTTGCCCACCGGGCCGTCTGCCCCTTGCGAGGTCGCCAGCCATTGCGCGGGAAGCGCGCCTGCCGAGTGGCCGACCAGCGTGACGCGGGCGCGGTCGATGGGGTGCTTGGCCGCGACTTGGTCGATCAGCTTGGCCGATGCGGCCCAGTCAATGAACGAGCCCGGCCAGCCCCCGCCATCGCCAACCTCGCGGTAATCGACATTGAGCGTGGCGATGCCAAGTTGCTGCCAGCGGGTTGCCAGTGGGGCCATGTAGGCCTGGCTGGCGATCCCGGTCTTCCAGCACCCGCCATGATAGATCACCGCGAGCGGGAATGGCCCCTCCCCTTGCGGCAGGCGCAACTCGGCAAACCCGCGCGGGTGGTCGGCATAGCGGAGGATCGCGTCAGGCTTGGACGCGGCGAGGTTGGCGTCGGTGCCGTAGGTGGCATTGTTGGGTTGCACGGGCATCACAGCCTCCTCGGGCGCAGGCGTTGCGGGGGTGCAGGCGGCGGCGAGGAGGAGGAGTGGGAGGAGGCGGGTTACCCCCCTGCCCCGCATCATCAGGCCCCATCCAGCATCAATAGCAACCTGCGCATGGGGCAAGTTCAGTCTCCCACAACCTGCGAGCACACGCGATCGGCAACCACGTAAGTCTGCACATCAATCATGCCGTGAGTGACATAGCCAACCTCGCAGACAGTGGTAGCGCCGTCGGGAAAGACGACCTCGATCGTGCCGCTCGCGTCCGATCCGTCCCACTTGGCCCAGTGCGCGCCATCGATATTGGGCATCAGCGGAGCACTGGCCCCGTTGAGGGTGAGAGTGCCGCCGCGAATATCCTCGTCGACCGAAACGCTGAACATGACCGGCGGCGAGCAAGCGGATAGGCCCGCCAGCAAAAGGGTCAGGGTGATAAGCCTCACACCCCCTCCAGCAGCCGGTCCGCCTGCGCGCGGGCTTCGGGCGTGACTTCCGCCCCTGAAAGCATCCGCGCAATTTCCTCCTGCCGTCCGGCGTGGTCGAGCAGCACGACGCTGGTCTTGGTCACGATCCCGCTCGACGCCTTGGCGATCAGGTAATGCTGCCCGCCGCGTGCGGCCACCTGCGGCGAGTGGGTTACCGCCAACAATTGCCCTTCCTGCGCCGCCAGCCGCGCCAAGCGCTCGCCGATGGCCGAAGCCACCGCCCCGCCCACACCGCGGTCGATTTCGTCGAAGATGATCGTCGCCGCCCCGCCCTGCTCGGCCAGCGCGACCTTCAGCGCGAGGATGAAGCGCGACAATTCGCCGCCCGATGCGATCTTGCCCAAGGGCGCAAAATCCGCGCCGGGGTTGGTCGAGATCAGGAATTCGACCGCGTCCATCCCGCTCGCGCCCCAGCGTTCCTCCGGCAAAGTTGCCACCTGCGTGCGGAACCGCGCAGCATCGAGCTTCAGCGGCGCAAGCTCTGCCGCCACCGCCGCATCGAGCTTCCCCGCGCCAGCCACCCGCGCCGCGTGCGCCACCTCGGCCAGCGCGACATAGGCGGTGCGCGCTTCCTTGGCAGCGGCTTCCAGAGCATCCAGCCGCGCCTCCCCGCCCTCGATCGCGTCCAATCGCGCGCGCATGGTGCGGGCCAGTTCGGGCAGATCATCGACCTCGCAGCGGTGCTTCCTTGCCGCCGCGCGCAGTTCGAACAGGCGGGTTTCGGCGCGCTCCAATTCATGCGGGTCATGCACCAGCGCCTCGGCGGCATGGCGCAGCTTGTCCTCCGCCTCACTCGCCTCGATCACCGCGCGGTCCAGCGCCGCCAAGGCCTCGGTCAGCAGCGGGTGCTGTTCGGCGATCCGGTCAAGCTTGCGCGCCGCGACCCGCAGGCTTGCGAGCGGCGAATCCGATCCGTCCCACACATGGCGCAGCGCTTCCAGTTCGCCCGAAAGCTTCTCGCCCTTCTGCATATCCGCGCGCGTCAGAGCGAGCCGCGCTTCCTCCCCCGCGACCGGCTCCAAAGCGGCCAATTCGGCGAGATGCGCAATCAGCAAGTCCTGATCGGCCTTGGCCTGCTCCACCGCCCCGCGCGCTTCGGCGAGCTGGGCTTCGGCCTTGGCCCAATCGGCATAGGCCCGCTCCAGCCCGGCCACGTCCGTCCCGGCATAGCGATCCAGCAGCAGCCGATGCCCGCGCGGGTTCACCAGCCCGCGATCATCATGCTGGCCGTGCAGTTCCACCAGCGCAGGCGCAAGTTCGCGCAGCAGGGCGACGCTGGCGGGTTGGTCATTGATGAAAGCCTTGGAACCGCCATCAGCCTTGACCTGCCGCCGGATCAGCAGCGGCTCGCCCGGCTCGATGGCGATCTCCGCATCATCGAGCGCGGCGGCAATGGCAGCTGGCAGGCGTGCGAATTCGAAGCTGGCAGTAACGCTCGCCTTGTCCTCACCCGCGCGCACAAGGCTCGTCTCCGCCCGGTCGCCCAGAATCAGCCCCAGCGCATCCAGCAGGATCGACTTGCCCGCCCCCGTCTCCCCCGTCAGCACGCCAAGCCCGCGCGCGAAGGAAAGATCGAGCGCCTCGATAAGCACAATGTTGCGGATGGACAGGCGGGTCAGCATGGATGGCGGAACAGATAGCGCACACCCTGCCCCGCGTCACCTGCGGAAGAACGGCCAATCCCCAAGCCCGGGCGCAGGCGCTGCAATGCGACTGGTCTGCTTTTCGGAGTTGGCAACCAATTCCGCCATGACCGAAAGTGGGTGGCTTGCTGCCACCCCCTACACCGTCGCCCCGTGCTTGACACGGGGCTTGGCTTTTCTTTTTCCGCCGTCGCCGCAATACTGGGCCGATGGAAAAGGGCGGCTGGGTCTACAGCATGGCGAACCGCTATCGCGGCGGGATGTATGTCGGCGTCACCTCGGATGCTTTGGCCCGCGTGTATCAGCACCGCGAGGGGGCGGGCTCGCGCCATGTCGCTGATTTTGCGAAGACGCGGCTCGTTTATGTCGAGCGCCATGAAGAGATCGAACAGGCGATTGCCCGGGAGAAGCTGGTCAAGAAATGGCGATGCGAATGGAAATTTACGCTGATCGAGACGGACAATCCGGACTGGGGCGATCTTTGGGAAAGATGGTTCGCAACCGATACGTCGGCAAAGTAGCCAAGCCCCGTGTCAAGCACGGGGCGACGAGGGAAGAAATGACGACAACGGGGTCGCAAGCCGAAAGGCAGATTATGGCTGAAAACCTGAAAAAGCTGCCACTCGCAAAGCCATGATACGCCCCGCAAGACATAACGCCCGCCCGGCGTTATGGGCACACACATGGCCCGGCTGATCCTGTTCAACAAACCCTTCGGCGTCTTGTCGCAATTCACCGACACAAAATCGCCGACGCAGCGCGCGACCTTGTCGGAATTCATCGCCATCAAGGGCATCTATCCCGCCGGGCGGCTCGACCGCGACAGCGAGGGGTTGTTGCTGCTGACCGATGACGGACGGTTGCAGGCGCGGATTGCCGATCCGCGGTTCAAGCTGCCCAAGACCTATCTGGTGCAAGTGGAAGGCGAAGCGCGGGACGATGCGCTGGCGGCCTTGCGCAAGGGCGTGGCGCTGAAGGACGGGATGACCCTGCCGGCCGAGGTCGAAGCCATCACCCCGCCCGATCTGTGGCCGCGCGATCCGCCGATCCGGGTGCGCCAGTCGATCCCCGATTGCTGGCTGAAACTCACCATCCGCGAAGGCCGCAACCGGCAGGTGCGGCGCATGACAGCGGCAGTGGGCCTGCCGACCTTGCGGCTGGTACGCTGGTCAATCGGGGACTGGACGGTCGGGGGGCTGGCACCGGGCGAATTTACCCAGATCACTGTCTAACCCCGCGCGCTCAATCCTCGTCTTCGAACGCGAGGCTGCCGGTGTTAAACAGCACAGTGATCAGTTCGAGCGTGGCGGGCGAAAGCCCCGCAGCCACGTCAAGCGCGGTCTCGGCGCAGATCGCCTGCGCGAAAGCTGCCGCTTCATCCGAAACGGCAAAACAATGTCCGTCGACAAACAGCATGACAGACGATGCCCCGTCGCGCGTGAACGCAAAGCGGCTGGCGGGATTGCGGACCAGAATATGGCCATCTGCCAAAGCTTGCGCGATCTCGTCAGGCTGCGCCGGATCGTCCGGCCCCCAATCGATCTCGGGGTTCTTGGGCGCGGTGTTGTATTGGCCGAACCAGCGGGCAAAGCGGGAACGGTCCTGCAATGCCTCGGCGATCATGCCCTGTAGCCGGTCAAGCGCCGCTGCGCTGATCTCGCCGGGATTGTCCTGCTGCGCCAGATGCGGGTCGGTGTAGCGGTCCGTGTCGGACAGGTCTGCGGCGATATCATCGGCCCAGGCCTCGATCAGCTCGGCGCGCGAGGGCGCACGAAAGCCGACCGAATAGGTCATGCAATCATTGCCGACCGCCGTGCCGCGATGGGCAAAGCGCGGCGGGACATAGAGAATATCGCCGGGTTCGAGGATCCATTCCTCGGTCGCCTCGAACTCCGCCAGCAACCGCAGCCCGTCATGCGGGAGCAGCGGCGTGTCGTCATCGCACAGCGCGCCCACTTCCCAGCGGCGGCGGCCCAGCCCCTGCACCAGAAACACGTCATAATGATCGAAATGCGCGCCCACCCCGCCGCCATCCACGGCATAGCTGACCATCACATCATCGATCCGCCAGTCGGGCACAAAGCGGAAGGGTTCGATCAGGGCAGCAACTTCAGGCAAATGGTGGTCCACCGATTGCACCAGCAGCGTCCACGGATCGCGCTCGCCTGCCGCAAAGCGGGTTTCGGGGACGGGCCCGTGCTCCAGCTCCCACGCGTGATCGCGCCGGGTGATAATGCGCGATTCGACCAGTGGCTCGCAGGCGAGGCCAGCCAGCTCGTCCGGATCGATCGGGTTGGACCAGCTGTCCCATGGCGAGCGGATCAGCAGCGGCTTTTGCTGCCAGTGGTCGCGCAGGAAGGTTGCGACGTCGAAGTTCTGCAGCTTCACTTGCGGCTTTTGCGCGCGGCGTAACGCGCATCGCGGGCGGCCTTGAGCTCTTCCTCGCTGCGCTTGGGCGGCGGGGCGTTGGCGGCTTCACGCTCGGCTTCGGCCTGCTTGGCTGCGGCCTTCTTGGCCTCGGCCTCGGCCTGCTTGGCTTCGCGCGCGGCGCGGGCCTTGGCGGCCTTGGCCTCGGCCGCAGCTTCGCGTTCGGCGCGGCGGGCGGCGGCTTGGGCCAGTTCTTCGGCGGTCAGCTGGGGCGCGGCCTTCAACTTGGCCAGAGCCTTTTCTTTCGCCTGTGACGAAGCCGAAGCCCTGTCCTGGAAACTCGGCGCTTTGTAGCCTTTCATGCGGAATGCTCCTGCCGGGGTGCGGATTGCAGCGCGGCGTGTTGATGTGACAGAAGCGCGGCCGCGCGGTGGCGGGCTTTGGCGCTCGGGATTGGACCGGCGGGTCTATGCCGGGAGAAAATGGGCGCGGCAGCCAGCAACCCTGCGATCAGGACGCGGTGACGCCGGCGGCGTTCTTGTCCACCAGCTTGAAGGCACGCTCGTACCATTCGGAGCCGGGGTAGTTCGCGCCCAGCACAGCGGCATACTTCACCGCTTCCTGCGGCACGCCAAGCGCGAGGCTGCTTTCGGTGAGGCGGAACAGCGCCTCGGGCGTGTGGCTGGTGGTGTCGAACTTTTCGACCACGTTGCGGAACCGCATATCGGCAGCGAGCCACAGGCCCATGCGCTGGTAATGCCGCCCGATCTCCATTTCCTTGCCCGCAAGGTGATCGGCGACAAGATCAAGCTTCAGGCGCGCATCGGCCGCATATTCGGTCTGCGGGAAACGGCGGTTGACCTCGCGCAGTGCGGTCTGGGCCTGTTCGGTGATCTTCTGGTCGCGGTTCACATCGCTGATCTGCTCGTAATAGCACAGCGCGATCAGATAATAGGCGTAGGGCGCATCCTTGTTGCCCGGGTGGATCGACAGGAACCGCTGCGCATTGCCGATCGCCTTGTTGTAATCGCGCGCGATGTAATAGCTGAAGGCGCTCATCAGCTGCGCCCGCCGCGCCCAGGGCGAATAGGGGTGCTGGCGCTCCACCTCGTCAAACAGCGCCGCGGCCTGCAGCGTGTTGCCCTTGTCGAGCCGCTTCTGCGCCTCGGCATAGAGCGATTCGACATCGCGCGCGACGTAGGCGACGTCCTTGCCCTCGGTGCTTCCGGC
>JAUMAX010000013.1:0-36988 GCA_032116115.1 Porphyrobacter sp. | reverse complement strand
CCCGCGATGGCGGCGTGCGCGAACTGATCCGGCCGGGCGCTGCGGCGATGATTGCCGCGGCTGACCCGCTGCGGATGGTGATCGAGGGGGAAGGGCAGCGCGTGCTCGATTCGCCGGCGCGGCCTGCTACGGCTCCGGCGGCAGCAAGCCCCGCGCCTGCTACGGCGGAACCGGCAACCCAGTCCGGCCGTGGACAGGCTCGCATCGAGCAGGCGGTGGCTAGCACGCCGGGTGATCTTGGCGAGTATTCGCGCGGTTTTGTCTCTGGCGAGGTCGCGGTATTGGCGGCAGCCGTGGTGGCAGACAATACGGGCCGCGCGGGTGATCCGCCGCTCGGCAACTCGGGCGGTCGCGGCGAAGGCAATGGCGGCGAAAATGTCGGTCCCGGCAACGGCCCTGGCAACGGCAATGGCCGCGACGAACCCGGCGGTGGGAACAATGGGAACGGTAACGGGTCGGGCGACGATGACGACTCGGGCAGCGGCAACGGCTCGGACGACGATGATAATGGGCCGGGCAACGGCAATGGAAATGGCAACGGGTCGGGTGACGATGATGATGGGCCGGGCAACGGCAACGGGTCGGGTGGCGATGACGACGATGGCCAGGGTAACGGCAACGGCGGCAATGGGTCGGGCAACGATGACGACCCGGGCAACGGCAACGGCAACGGCAACGGCAACGGCAACGGCAACGGCAATGGCAACGGCGACGACGGGAACGGGAACGGCAACGACGACGACGACGGCAACGGCAATGGAAACGGTGACGACGGCGACGACGGGAACGGGAACGGCAACGACGGCAACGGCAACGGCAATGGAAACGGCGACGATGGCGACGACGGGAACGGAAACGGAAACGGCAACGACGACGACGGCGGCAACGGAAACGGAAACGACGACGACGGCGGCAACGGGAGGGGCAACGGAAACGGCGAGGACGACGACGGCGGCAACGGGAACGGAAACGGCAACGACGGCGACGGCGACGACGATGGAAACGGCAACGGGAACGGCAACGGAAATCGCAATGGCGGCGGCGGTGCGAACCAGAGCCGCGTGAGGCTCGGCGGCGAAGCGGATATTCGCGTTGAGCTGATCTCCGGTGCTCGCCAAGATCAGGCTCCGGTCGCTGCCTCGCCGCAACTATGATCTCAGCCCGTTCCCTTTCACAGCGGCCTGACACACGGCTGACCGCCGCGATCATGTCCGCCGCGCTTGCGATGGTGATCGCCTGTGCGGCCATCGCTGGTGCATTCCGGCCGGCAGAAAACCAGATCGAGGAAATCGCCTTCGCGCTGCTCAGCCGTCCCGCGAGCGGGCAGATCCATGTGGTCGAAATGGACGCGGCAAGCATGGCGGCCATCCGGCGCTGGCCCTGGCCCCGTGATCATTATGCACGGCTTGTCGAGCAACTCGATCGCGCCGGTGCGCGCTCGATCAGCTTCGATGTCGATTTCTCCAGCAAAGGCGATGCCGCTGGCGACCGCGCCTTTGCCGAAGCCATCGCCGCCGCCCGCGCGCCAGTGGCGCTGGCGACGTTCGCGCAAACCGCGAGCTCCGACGACGGGCGTCAGCTGGATTCGCTGCCCATCCCGGCCTTGCGTGAACAGGCGCTGCTTGCCTCGGTATCGGTCAAGCCCGACCCCGACGGGCTGTTCCGGCGGCTGTTGCTTGGTACCGTGACCGGTGCGACCGTTCGTCCTTCGATTTCGGCCCTGGTCGCGGGGCGCGCCGGTGCTGCCGATGAATACTATCCGATCGACTTCGCGATCGATCCGGCCACCATTCCGCGTCACAGCTTCATTGCGGTGGAAAATGGTCTGGTCCCGCCCGCAAGCCTCAAGGGCAAGGACGTGGTCATCGGTGCATCGGCAGTCGAGCTGGGCGATCAGTATGCCGTGCCGCGCTACGGCATGACCCCGGGGGTCGTGATTCATGCGCTCGGCGCCGAGACCCTCGCCAGCGGCGTGCCGGTCTATGCGTCCTGGGAACTGCCGCTGGCGCTTGCTGCCGCGCTCGCGTTTGCCGTGCTCGGGGCGCAGAAACGGCGGCTGGCGCTGTGGCAGACAGGCGGAGCGATCGTGATGCTGATCGTGGTCTGGAACCTTGCCCGGCTTACGGGCGGTTACTGGTTCGAGATCGTGCCTTCACTGGTATTGCTGAGCGTTGCAGGCGCGGTGCGTTACATCACGCTGACCCAGCGACTGGCCGCGCAGGGCCGCCAGATCGACGCGGCAAGCGGCCTGCCCAACCAGCATGGCCTTGATGCCCGCCCGCAGGACGCGGCCGACCGCTTTGTGATCGCCGCCCAGATCGACGATTTCGATACGCTGAAACTCGCGGTCGAGAATGGGAGCGAAAGCCTCGGCGCTCTGCTTCACCGGATCGCCGAGCGGGTCAAGGTCGCCACTGGCGGCTGCGTGGTCTATCGCACCGAAGATCGCACGCTGGCATGGGTCTCGTCCCTGCCGATGGATGAGCTTGAGGCCCAGTTGGCCGGTATCCGGGCGATCATGCGCAGCCCGTTCGAGCTTGATGGCCGCAGGCTCGGCGTGTCGCTGACCTTCGGGGTGGCCGATTACAGCGGCCGCGATTGCGCCACCCATGCGGCCCATGCGGCCAGCCTCGCCAAGAAGGCAGGGAAGGTCTGGCGGCTGCATGCGGCTGATGCGAGCGAGGCCGCCTCACAGCAGTTCTCGCTGCTCGGCGAGCTTGAAGAGGCTCTGCGCAACGGCAGCATCGCGGTGCTGTATCAGCCCAAGCTCAACCTGAAGACGCAGGCGATCGATTCGGTCGAGGCGCTGGTGCGCTGGAACCACCCGGAGCGCGGGCTGCTGCCGCCCGATTGCTTCATCCCGCTGTTTGAAGAGGCAGGGCGGATCGACGATCTGACGCTGGCCGTGATGTCGCAATCTTTCGCCGACATGCGCGGCTGGTGCGATCGCGGGTTGACCATCGGGGCGGCTGTCAACGTGTCGGCCACGCTGCTGACATCGGAAAGCTTCGCCCACCGCGCGCTGGCGCTCATCGAGCGGGCGGGCGTGCCTGCGCATCGCATCACGCTGGAAGTCACAGAAACCGCGCAGTTCGAGGATGTCGACAAGGCGATTGCCACGCTCGAACGGTTCCGCGCGACCGGCATCCGTATCTCGATGGACGACTACGGCACCGGCCAATCCGCGCTGAACTATCTGAAGCTGCTGCCCTTGTCCGAACTGAAGATCGACCGGATGTTTGTGGCCCATGCCCATGTTGACCGGGGCGATGCGATGCTGGTGCGATCCACGGTGCAGCTGGCGCACGAATTGGGCCTGAAGGTCGTGGCCGAAGGCGTCGAGGAGCCTGAATGCCTTGCCTTCCTGCGCGAGCTCGGCTGCGATTATGCGCAAGGCTATCTGGTCGGAAGGCCGCTGAAGGCAGACGATCTGGCCGAGACAGCCGCTGCTTCGGTAGCGGCTGCGCCCACTGCTCAGGCCGCCTGACAGTCTCTCCCGCGTACCGGCTTTTCATGCCTTCGTTGGCCTGATAGCGTCCCTTCCGTCAGCTATCGGCGGGAGCGGGAAATGATGCAGAAGACACGATCGGTGCAGCGCGCGGTGATGGCAGGGCTGGCAACCATCCTTCTGTCGGGCTGTATCGTGAGCATCGAGGACAATAGCCCGGACGGCACCGAGCCTGTGCCGCCCCCGCCCGTCCCGATGGTGTGCAACGCCGCATCCGCGCAGTCCCATATCGGGCGCGAGGCAACCCAGTCGCGCGGCGAAGCAGTGCTCAAGGATAGCGGTGCACGCTCCTTGCGCTGGGGGGCGCCCAATGCCGCTTGGACGATGGATTACCGCGAAGACCGGGTGAACGTGCGTTATGATGCCAAGATGACCATCGTCGAGATCACCTGCGGATGAGCGGCGATGGTGCGGCGCGCCGCCGGGTAACGTCGGGTTCTCCTTACGAGGCGATCTTCGGCTTTGCCCGCGCGGTGCGGGAGGGCAATCGCATTATCGTCGCCGGCACCGGCCCCGTCGAGCCTGACGGCTCCACCACGCCCGGCGACGCGGCAGCCCAGGCGACGCGCGTCTGCACGATCATCGTCGCAGCGATCGAGGAACTCGGCGGCAGCGCGGCTGACGTGGTGCGCACGCGGATGCTGCTCACCGACTTTGCCGATCAGGATGCGGTCGGCGCTGTCCATGCGCGCTTCTTCGGCGAGGCGCGTCCGGCCGCCACCATGGCCGGGGTGGCGTGGCTGTGCCGCCGCGAATGGAAGATCGAGATTGAAGCCGAAGCCGTGGTGAAAGACTGATGCGCCGGGCGTTCGCCTATCTGGCGGCGATTGTGGCGGGCTGTGCGCTCGGGCTTGGCAGCGCCTTGTGGATGGCGGGCCTGTGGCCTGCGGGGCGCAGCCTTGCGTTCGGCGATGTCGATGTCGGCGGGTGGCGCAGCGATTTCGCGATCGGGTCCAAGGCCGCCGATCCTTACACCCGCGCCCGCGTTGCCCGGCATGGGTTGCTGGCGCTGGCGAAGAGCGAAGCGGTCTATCTGACCCGCTCTCTCGACGATGCGGGCGCGCCCTTGCGCGAAGCCTGCACCTATCGCCTGTCGGGCGGAGCCATGCCGGCCGGCTGGTGGTCTGTGACGCTCTACGACGCGCAGAGCATGCTGCCCGCCAACACCGACAGCGCGCTCAGCATTGACGCGGAACGCGCAGGCGACGGCCCGTGGGAAGCGGTGATCGCCCCCCAAAAGCCCGAAGGCGCGGTCCACTGGATTTCGAGCCGCAGCGCCGGAACCTTCGATCTGACCTTGCGGCTTTACATGCCTGACGCGGCGCTGCTCGCCGATCCCGAAACGGCGCTCGATCCGCCCCGGCTCGCGCGGCTTTCCTGTGAGGGCGCAGCATGATGCGCTGGCTTGGCCCCCTGTTGGTGCTGGCGGGTAGCGCAGCGGGCGCCCACGCGCTGACGTTGCATTTTGCACCGGCCGTTATCATGGCCCGCGCGATGGATGCGCTGGAGGAGCGCGGCGTTGCGCTCCACCGCTTCACGACGCCCGCGCGCGTCACCCCGCAGGCCCAGAGCATCGTGCGCTCCTCGCCCGATCTTTATTACGCGCTGTGCCGGTATGATCTGAGCGATCCTGCGCGTGTGCTTGAACTCAGGATGGGCGCCTGGCCGGATTACCAGTCGCTCGCCTTCTTCGATGCGCAGACCGATAACTTCGCCACGCTGCGCGGCACGGGCCAGCAGGTGAGCGTCCGGCTGCTCCCGCCCGGCAGTGCAGCCGAAGACGGGACCATCGTCAGCCCGACCACCAAAGGCGTGATCCTGATCCGCCGCCTCGCCCCCGATGCAGCGCGCTTTGCCGCTGCGGCCGAGGCCGGCAAAGCCGACGAGTGCAGCCTCCGCTAGGCCGCGCGCGCCGCCAGTCGCGCTTCGATCAGGGCGATCAGTGCGGGCAAGTCCGGCAGCGCGCCCAGCTCGTCCGCGCTTACCAGCACTTGCGGAACAGGCGCTTCGCCGCCCAGCAGGATTGCCGGCAAGGCCAGATTGCGCGCGTCGAGTTGGCTGCGAAACTCGTCGCGGTAGAGGAACAGGCTCGGCAATCCCGTCCCGTCCAGAAAACGCCGCCACTCGCCCCGCATCGACACTGGGCCATAGGTGAGCGCGCACAAGGAGCAGGGGTAGGTGGCGGGCGAGACGATCTTGTGCACCATGTCGCCGAGCGCCGACAGCACGCCGCCATTGGCGTTATAGACGAAGATCAAGGTCGGGGTTGCGGTTATCATTCTGATACATACGCCCCTTTTAAGCCTTCGGATTTGGCACAAATGCGCAGGCCTAGCAAATTTCCCTAAGCCTTGATCCCGGCCCGCTCTTTTCGGCGGCGAACAAGGCGGCTAGAGCACCTGCCATGCACGGACAATTCCAACTCACCGAAGACCAACTCGCCATCCGCGAGGTTGCGCAGCGCTTTACCGCCGACCGGATTACGCCCCATGCGGCCGAGTGGGACGAAAAGCACATCTTCCCCCGCGACATCATCAAGGAAAGCGCCGAACTGGGCTTCGGCGCGATCTATGTCTCGGAACAATCGGGCGGGATCGGGCTGGGACGGCTGGAGGCCGCACTGATCATGGAGGCTATGGCCTATGGCTGCCCTTCGACCAGCGCCTTCATCTCGATCCACAACATGGCCGCATGGATGATCGACCGCTTCGGCGGGGAAGCGGTGAAGGCGAAGTATCTGCCTGACCTTATCACGATGGACAAAATCGCCAGCTACTGCCTGACCGAACCTTCCAGCGGTTCGGACGCAAGCGCGCTGCGCACCACGGCACGGCGGGACGGCGACCACTACGTCCTTAACGGCACCAAGCAGTTCATCTCGGGCGCGGGCGCGAACGAGATTTACGCGGTGATGGTCCGCACGGGCAAGGATGGGCCCAAGGGCATTTCCTGCCTCGTGATCGAAAAGGACATGCCCGGCGTCAGCTTCGGCGCCAACGAGAGAAAGCTCGGCTGGCATTCGCAGCCGACCGCGCAGCTGATCCTTGAAGACGTGCGTGTGCCGGTGGAGAACCTCGTCGGGGGTGAGGGCGAAGGCTTCCGCATCGCGATGATGGGGCTGGATGGCGGGCGGCTCAATATCGGCGCCTGTTCGCTGGGCGGGGCGCAGCGCTGCCTCGACGAAGCGATCAAATACACCAAGGAACGCACCCAGTTCGGCCAGCCGGTCGCCGAATTCCAGAACACCCAGTTCATGCTCGCCGACATGGCCACCGATCTGGAGGCGGCGCGCGCGCTGCTGTATCTGGCGGCGGCGAAAGTCACCGACAACGCGCCCGACAAGACCCGCTTTTCCGCCATGGCCAAGCGGCTGGCGACCGATAACGGTTCGTCCGTGGTCGACCGGGCGCTGCAATTGTTCGGCGGCTATGGCTACCTTCAGGACTATCCGATCGAACGCTTCTGGCGCGATCTGCGGGTTCATTCGATCCTTGAAGGCACCAACCAGATCATGCGCATGGTCGTGGGCCGGGATCTGCTGCGCCAGTGACCAATGTCCGGCTTGCCCTGACAACGCTGGTGGTGCCCGATTACGACGCTGGCATCGCGTTCTTCGCGGGCGCCCTCGGCTTCGATCTGATCGAGGATACCGACATGGGCGGTGGCAAGCGCTGGGTCGTGGTGGGCGGCAAAGATGGCGGGCGGCTTTTGTTGGCCAAAGCGGCCAACGATGCGCAAACCGCCGCGATCGGCAACCAGACCGGCGGGCGCGTGGGCTTTTTCGCTCACACTGATGATTTCACAGGCACCCATGCACGGCTTGTCGATGCAGGGGTGACGTTTCACGAGCAGCCGCGCCACGAAACCTATGGCACAGTGGCCGTCTTCAGCGATCCCTTTGGCAACCGCTGGGACCTGATCGAACCGAAAGACCCGGGGCAATGACCGACGACGTTCTCATCCGCACCAATGGCCCGATCGGCCATATCAGCCTCAACCGCCCCAAGGCGCTGCACGCACTGACGCTGGAGATGTGCCACGCGATGAGCGCCGCGCTGACCGAGTGGGCGGCGGACGACAGCATCAAGGCGGTGATCCTGGACCATGACGAGGGGCGGGGCTTCTGCGCCGGCGGCGATATTGCCTTTCTGCGCAACTCGGCGCTCAACGATGGCGGGACGAGCGGGCGCAAGTTCTTCCATGACGAATACCAGCTCAACCACCAGATGTTCACCTATGCCAAGCCGATTGTCGCTTTCATGGACGGCATCACCATGGGCGGCGGCGTCGGCATCAGCCAGCCTGCGAAATTCCGCGTGGCGACCGAGAACACCCGCTTCGCCATGCCCGAGACCGGGATCGGCCTGTTCCCCGACGTCGGCGGCGGCTGGTATCTGTCACGGCTGGGTCGCAGGCTCGGGCAGTTCCTTGCGCTGACCGGCGCACGGCTGGACGGGGCCGAGTGCCTGTGGACCGGCCTTGCCACGCATTACGTCCCGCATGACATGCTGGCGGACATCAAGGCCCGCATCCATGACCACCCTGACCGGATTGCAGGCATCCTCAGCGAGCCCGTCGGCACCCCGCCCAAGGCGCGGATCGAGGCCAATGCCGACAAGATCGCCAAGCATTTCCACTCCGACAGCTACGAGGACATCCTCGCCAGCCTTGAAGCCGCCGCCGATGCGGGGGACGACTGGGCGATGAAGGAGCGCGATACGCTCGGCACCAAGAGCCCGCAGACCTGCAAGGTCGCGCTGCGCCAGCTGGCGGAGAGCGCCGCTCTGACCGATTTTGCCGACAACATGCGGATGGAATACCGCATCGCCAGCCGCGTGCTGACCCGCCCTGACTTTGCCGAAGGCGTGCGCGCGGTGATCGTCGACAAGACCAATGACCCCAAGTGGGACCCGGCCACGCCCGAGGAAGTGACCGAAGATCTGCTCGATGCAATCTTCGCACCCCTGCCCGAAGGTGAGGAGTGGGCGCCGCTGCCTAACTAATCCGTCATTCCCGCGACGGCGGGAATCCAGCTAGGCTTCGTTTGCGAAGCTGCAACGTCAGATAGGCCCCCGCCTTTGCAGGGGCGACGAGGGATGACATGACCTACGAAACGATTCTGGTTGAAACCGATGCTCGCGGCACAAAGGGCGTCACGCTGCTGACGATCAACCGCCCGCAGGCGCTGAACGCGCTCAACTCGCAGGTTCTTGCCGAGCTGATCGACGCCTTTGCCGCCTATCAGGCAGACGCGACGCAGCTGTGTGCGATCCTCACCGGCAGCGGCGACAAGGCCTTTGCTGCCGGCGCGGACATCAAGGAAATGAGCGAGAAACCAGCGGCCGACTTCTTCCTCGACGATTTCTTCAGCCCGTGGACGGCCGAGATCGTCAAGAAGACCCGTAAGCCGTGGATCGCAGCGGTGAACGGCTTTGCGCTGGGCGGCGGGTGCGAGCTGGCGATGATGGCGGACTTCATCATCGCGTCGGACAAGGCGAAGTTCGGCCAGCCCGAAATCAAGCTCGGCGTTGCGCCGGGCATGGGCGGCTCGCAGCGACTGACCCGCGCGATCGGCAAGTCGAAGAGCATGGAAATGTGCCTCACCGGCCGGATGATGGCCGCCGAAGAGGCCGAGCGCAGCAATCTGGTCGCGCGCGTGGTGCCGCATGAGGAGTTGATCGCAGAGACGCTCAAGACCGCCGCGACCATCGCCGCAATGCCGCCGATGGCCGTGATCGCCAACAAGGAAATGGTGAACTCGGCGTTTGAAATGACGCTCGATCAGGGCCTGATCGTGGAGCGCCGGATCTTCCAGATCCTCACCGCTTCCGAAGACAAGGCCGAGGGCATGGCCGCCTTCATCGAGAAGCGCGAAGGGCAGTGGAAAGGGCGTTAAGCCTAGCCGTCATCCCAGCGAAAGCTGGGGCCTGGTGCGGCAAGGACTGCGCCAGATGGCCCTAGGTCCCAGCTTTCGCTGGGATGACAAGTGAGGGGAACAGTTATGAAAATCGCCTTTATCGGCCTCGGCAACATGGGCGGCGGGATGGCCGCGAACCTTGTGAAGGCAGGCCACGAAGTTTGCGCCTTCGACCTCAGCGAAGCCGCGCTCGCCGCCGCGCGCGAGGCGGGGTGCCAGACCTTCGCCACCGCCAGGGAAGCCTGCGAGGGGGCCGAGGCGGTCGTCTCGATGCTGCCCAACGGCGCGATCGTGAAGCAGGTCTACTGGGACGATGTCATCGGCCACGCCCCGGAAGGCGCGATCCTGCTTGATTGCTCGACCATCGACGTCGCCACCGCGCGCGAGGTGATTTCCGTAACCGAGGCGCATTGCTACCAGATGGTCGATGCCCCCGTTTCGGGCGGAATCGCGGCCGCCAGCGCCGGCACGCTGACCTTCATGGTCGGCGGCAGTGACGAGGCCTTCGCCCGCGCCCAGCCGATCCTTGATGCGATGGGCAAGGCGGTGATCCATGCAGGCGCGGCAGGCAACGGGCAGGCGGCCAAGATCTGCAACAACATGCTGCTCGCGATCCACATGATCGGCACCTGCGAGGCCTTTGCCATGGCGCAGAAGCTCGGGCTCGATCCGCAGACCTTCTACGACATTTCCAGCGTTTCGAGCGGCCAGAACTGGTCGATGACGTCCTATTGCCCGGTCCCCGGCGTGGGTCCCAAGACACCTGCGGACAACGATTATCAGGGCGGATTCGCCGCCGGACTGATGCTGAAAGACCTCAAGCTCGCTATGGAAGCCGCGAGCCCAGCGGGGGCGAAGGTCGAACTCGGCGACCATGCCCGCGCGATCTACGAAGCCTTTGCGAAGGACAATGCAGGCACCGACTTTTCGGGGATCATCCGCACGCTGTGACGCCGAATAAAAGGTCCAGGTCAAAATCTAGCAAAAGCCATCACGCCGGCAATTAAGGAACCAAGTAGCAATACCAAAATCATGTCTATCTCCCACCAGGTACCGTTTATTGCTCGTTCGTCGTGGACGCCGAGTAGATGGGCTATGATATATCTGATTTTATGCACGTTTTATCTCGACGATGGCCAGAATGGCGGGCGCTAAGGCAATGTTTCTTCGTCACGCAATGTGCGCATGGCCCAATTTTTTCTGTAGTGTCCACGCGATCAGTTCAACTTGCTTTCGGCTTAGCTTCCCATAGAAAATCTTGAAATAACGACTGTCTGATGCATCAAAACAGGTCGCCCGTGGAATCTATTTTAACCCGAATTGCAAATTACATTCTTTACGGCTACCACAAGGTGGCAGTATACGTTTCAGATTAAATGCACTTCGCTCTAATTATCACCCGTTTCGAATGCCTTCAGCTTTTTTCACAGACGACTATCTTGCTCCGGGTGTGAAATTACCTGATGCTAAAGTGGAGTCGCCCCAAATCTGTTAAAGAAATAGCAAAAAAATCCCGGGAGTGGCCAAGTAAAATTTTACACTTCACACTTCAGCTATTCGCGATCGGCTTCCAGCTACTGCTGATCGACAGGTCTGCGCCGTCCAACCGGCTGCCACGGCTGGCCAATCCATTTCGCAAGACGGTCCCGCGCCAGCCACACCAGAGGAACGCGGCGCTCGGCGATGCCGGGCAGGCTGCTCGGGTCGCCGCCCAGCCAGGGAAGGAATGGATTGCGCCGCGCATAGGACCAAAGTTCCACCCGCTCGCCAGGTTGCTGGGGGGCGCCGCGCTTGTGAAACCCGACTGTATCGGCGACTACCAGAGTATTGGCGGGTACCACAATGGCACGAGGACGCGGCAGGCCCAAGGTGGCCAAACTATCCTCGTCGATGCGCGGCGAGCCACGTGCAGAGAGGCGATCAATCGCGCGGTGGTCAGCGAGGCTGCGTTCGCGCTCCCATGCGAGGCGTTTCGGCGTGAACAGGTGCGACCCGGGAACGTAAGTGAACGGGCCACCACCCTCGCTAACAGGATTGAAGAAAAGCCAGGCCTTGAGCGAGGAATGAAAGCTGTCTGCGTGCAGCGTCTCTTGCGGGTCGGGTTCATTTCCACCGACCTTGCTGACGATCGTCTGGATGTAGTGCAACGGAGTTACCCTAAAGCTGGCCACATAGTGGAACAATGCCGTGATATCGTCACGTTGCAACAGGTGGCGAAGACCGGGAACGGCTTTCAGCATGGCCGGGTCGACAGCCATACGCCGGGTGATTGCATCGCCTTGACGCATTTCCCGAGCAGGCCCAACATAGCTAAGGATCGCATCACGCAAAGCCGCGAATTCTTCCGGCGGCACAACGTCGGTGATCGCCACGAAGCCGTCGCGATCGAAGGCCTCGCGCCATTCGGGCCGAACTTGGCCAGCAAGGCGTCGCCTTCGCCACTGGCTCATTGCATCTGCTAGCCTGACCCGCGCGCAATGCAAACCGCGCGCGTTGAGTTTGCGCGATCCGATCAGCGGATTGTCAATGAAGCTCTTAGCTCCGGTGGCAAGCTGAAGCACCCAAATCGGAGCGAAAAGGACCCTACTGATGTTGATATCCATGCTCGAAACAGTGCCTTGGATGTCCGTCGCACGACGTAATTTATAATCATATTGCCCGTGGCAGACAGGATCAAAAATTCCCTAAAACCTTCAGATTTTGACACTTCCTCACAAACTAAGCCATACCACTGTCGGGTTAGGGCGGTAGAGAGGCGGCTACGGTTCGTCAAGACCTCGCCGGACCGGCTGCTTCGCCGCAGATCTTCCAGCCTCGTACCAGCAATGCAATGGCAAGGGTCACGATCACCGGGGCGATCAAGTCAGCGATCTGGTCCGCACTTTTCCACACGCGTGGATCGAAGGCCGCGTGCCACGGCATGTCGGCGCGCAGGCCTGTCCCGAATTGCTCTATCCAACGATACTCGGCCTGAGCGACTTCCCGACCGATGAAGTAGCTCGATGCAAGCGCGCCTCCGACCCACCAGTTGCGGCTGAGCAATCCGACAATCGTCTGGATTGTCGCCGTGCCCATGGCGTGTTCGAACAGGGCGATATCTATCATGTCCACCCCGTCCGTGTTTCTATCGTGCGCAACGGTTGCCCCTACAAGATCAGTCCGGCAACACCGCTCGGCCTTCAAAGCGTGCGATGGCGTGTTCCACCACCTTTGCCAACGCCTCGTCCGAAAAGAATCCACCCGGGATTAGGCATTCGTCAATTAGTACCCGGCGGAAGGCGGCGAAGGTGGTTGCATCTGGTGCAGTCGCCTCGATCCAGAACTGGTCGAGTCCGTCCTGAAATGTCAGATCCGGGAGATCATAGACTGCCTTGCCGAGCACCACCACCGGCACGCCCTGCGCCAGCGCAAGCGTCCCGGCGGTGCTGTTGACCGTTACTACACCCAGCGCGTCTTCGGCAATTGCCTCGATATCGCCCCAAGCAAGGTAGTCTACACGGTTGGCGATGCCGAAGCGCCTTGCGAGATCGGCGGTTTCGAGCTGCCAGTCACGCACGCCGTTGTCGAGCGGGTGTTCCTTGACCACCAGCCGCGCGTCCGCCGGTGCGTGCGCGGCAAAGGATTCGAGCACCAGCTTGATCGCCTCGATCATCCCCGCAAAGGGCGAGTGCAGGCGGATCTGCGCATCGGAATCGAGCTGCAGCGGGAAGAGGTAATAGGCCATGTTCTCTGCCCGCAGGCGCTCGAGCAGCTCTATCCCCAGACGCTTGCGCTCGTTGTGTTTGGTAATCTTGCGCGCCCAGCCCATGCCTTCGACCAGCGGGTGCCACGGGCGATGGGTCTTCCAGCCCGGATATCGCCAGCGGGTCAGTACGTCGACGGCGTTGTAAATAAGCCCTTCGGTCGCGCGACGACGAAATGACGCGGGGACCTTGCGGTGCTCGGGCACGGGGAGCAGTTCCGCGGCACGCTGGCGGTACCAGCGCGGATCGCGCGGCATCTGGCTGTGGCCGTTGACCCCGCCGATCTCCAGCGTCACCCAGTCGGGACGGATATAGCCTTCCTCGAACACCCAGATCGTCACCCCGCGCGCGTGGCAGATCTCGAGCGCGGCCATGTGGTGGGTGCGGCAATCGCCGAACAGCATGACGTCGGTGATCGCGTGACGCTCGAGCAGGCTCTCGAACACGCCGGGCCAGTCGGCGAGCGTGCCGCGGTAATCGATGCCGTTGGGCAGGCCCCAATAGGCGCGGTCCCCGCCGTTGAAGTTGACCTTGAAGACCGCATGCCCGGCCTGCCGCAGCGCGATCCCCAGCCGCCGGAAGAAGGGGCCCATTAGCCCTTGCAGAAGCATAACGCGACGCTTTCCCGTCATGATAGCCTTTGACGGCCCGGGGGTGGGTTCAGCGTTCATCGGAAGGTCGGTACCATTCAGGGTTGTCACATGTCGTTCGATGAAATTCTAACCGCTTAAGCAGGACATTGTCGATGTTGATGCGCGATTTTGTTTTGGTCTTGAACACTTTTCGGCGATAGCCGCGCGCCATGATATGGCCAAGACGCGAGGCAGGGCGATGAGCGAATTGCTGTGTGATCTGGCGATCGGGGCTCCGGCGCTGGCTGCCGCGGTCTTGCTCGGCGACCTCTTCGCGCTGCCGCGTCCGCGCGCGGGGCTGCCGATGCGCAGCCTCGTCGGGACGATCACGCTGCTGCTGACGGCTGCTTTCGTGTTCGCGCTGCTGCTGACCCTAACCGGCGCGCCGCTGGTCGCGGCGATCGGCGTGGGCGGGCTGGTCTCGGCGCATTCGCTCGTCTCGAACATCAAGCGCAGGATTTTGGGCGAGCCGCTCGTGATGAGCGATTTTGCGCTGATCGGAGCGGTATTTCAGCACCCGCAATTCTACGTCTCGGCCTTGCTAGTGTGGCAGATCGTGGTGCTGGCGGCGGGTCTTGCGGGACTCGCTGCGATCATAGCGATGTTCGCCAACGCCGCGCTCGCGCCGCGGCTGGCGGGTGGGGTGCTGCTTCTAGTCAGCAGCACCGCCCTGCGCATCGCTCTGCCATCGCTCGGCCGAGGCCTCAGCGCGCCCGTGCCTGATCCCGAGATCGACGTTGCGCGGCTGGGCCTGATCCCGGCAATGCTGGCGCAATGGTGGGACTGGCGCGGCACCAGCGACCCGCCGCCTTGTCCTACTCCCCCGATCGGAGGAGCTTCAGGACAGCTAGTCGTGATCGTCCAGTGCGAATCCTTCACTGACCCCGCCGAACTTTTCGGCGATTCCGCCGCCGCGCTGCCGGGGTTCGCCGAGGCGCGCCGCCTCGCGTGGCAATCGGGCCGGCTGCTGGTCTCGGGCTTCGGCGCCTACACCATGCGCACCGAATACGGCGTGCTGTTCGGGCGCGGGGAGGATCAGCTCGGTACGCGGCGGTTTGACCCCTTTCTCACCGCCCGGGGCGAGGTGAGCTGGGCGCTGCCCAATCGGCTCGCGCCAGAGGCGTGGGACTCCTGGTTTGTCCACCCGCACGATATTCGCTTCTACGGGCGTGACCGGATCATGCCGCCGGGCGGCTTCGGCACGCTGGTCGGGCCAGAAAGCTTCGCACCGCCCACACCGGGCGAGGGTCGCTATGTCACCGATGCGGCGATCACCGAGCGCATTCTCGATCTTGCCGCGAATGCCCCGCGCGCCGGGTTGATCTATGCGGTGACCATTGAGAACCACGGCCCCTGGCCTGCGGGAGCGAACGGGGGCGCCTCGCTTGGCGCGTCCTATGTCGAGCTGCTGCGGCACAGCGATGCGATGCTGTCCCGGCTGATGGCTGAGCTGCCAAAGTTGGGGCGTCCCGTCACCCTGTGCTTCTTCGGCGATCACCGCCCGAGCATTCCCGGCGCGAGCGAGCCGGGGCAGGAGCGCCACACGCCCTATGTGATCCTACGCTTCGACGCTGATGGCTCTCCGCTCACGGTCGGGCCATGCGAGGCCGACCTCACCCCGGCCGAGCTCCATCACACCCTGCTGGCCGCGATCGCCTCAGGGGAGGCGCAGGGCGAGCAGGATGCGGTCACGCAAGGGGCGAGGCAGGCACCGGTCTAGCCAGCGCAGCAGCAGAAAGCGGCGCGGCACAACGCATTCGGCCGCGCCGGCTTCGAGTGCCGCGATGGCGCGTTCGGCGACCCGGCTCGCGGGTATCTCCCCTGGGCGCGGCGGGCCGCCCGTATTGAAGAACCCGGGCGAGACCAGGGTGATGCTCACGCCGTGGGGCCCCGCCGCGAGCCGCAGCGCATCGGTGTAGCGCGCAAGCCCCGCCTTGCTGCCCGCATAGCTTGCCGCGAAGGGGAGCGAGTGCGAGGCCGCTGCCGTCCCGATCACACCGATGCGCCCGGCTCCGCGCGCTGCCATCCGTTCGGCGAGCAGCGCCGCCATCGCGGCGGGCGCGACGAAGTTGGTCTGGCCGAGCCGGATCACCTGCGCCGGGTCCTCGACCACTGCCCCCGGCGGGCGGGTGTCGCCGAGCCCCGCGACGAGATAGGCAGCGGTGAAGGGATGGGCCGCGTCGCGCGCCGCGAGCACAGCCAGCATGGGGGGAGAAGCGGCAATGTCGATGCACTGCAGAATGACCTCAGCGCCGCGCGCGCGGCACAGCGCCGCGGTCTCCTCGAGCCTGTCAGGATTACGCGCCCATAGCGTCAGGCGCATGCCGGGACGGGCTATTCGCACCGCAATCTCGCGCCCCAGCGCCCCCGAGGCACCGGTGACGAGAGTGTGCCTTTTCGGTCCCTCTCCGGAGTCTTTCTGCATTACCGTTGCCTAGAGTCCTGTATTAACTTCGCAACTGCGGTATGAAGCTGACACCGCACGAATCACAGCGCAAATTTCCGCGACGAGCCGTGGTGGAGGCGCGACCGGGTGATGTATTTTTCAGTCACTAAGAATGTGCACATCGTGTAGGGTTGTTGAAAGCCGCTGGCCCAAAGGCCGCGCTCGGGGCAGGTGTTGGTCATGTTGAATGGTTTGCCGGAGCGTGGTTCCAACCAGCGTGCAAGGCTCTTTCAGGCCGATTGGATTGAGCGTTTCACTTTCGTTTCGGCGCGTGAATTCGCCTTTCTGTGGGCCCTGCTGCTCCCTGCCATCGCCGTCACCGGCTGGATGACTGCGCAGACTTGGTGGGCGGTTCCGCTTATGCTCGTCGGGGTCGTTGTTTGGACCGCGACCGAATATGCGCTGCACCGCTACGTCTTCCATTTCGAGCCGCGCTCGGAGCTGCTCAAGAAGTTCGTCTACATCATCCATGGCAACCACCATTCGCACCCCAACGATCCGTTGCGTAACCTGATGCCGCCGTTCGTCAGTGTGTCCGTGGGCGGGTTGATCTGGCTTGCGCTGCTCGCGGCGATCGGGCCGCAGGGCACCTGGGTGCTGTTCGGCTTCATGGCCGGATATGTCGCCTATGACCTTGTGCATTTCGCCTGCCACCAGCTGCCGATGAAGGGACGGTTGGGCAACGCGCTCAAAGTGCACCATATGCGGCACCATCACTTCAAGGTCGAAGGCAACTTTGCGATCACCGGGATGATCTGGGACCGCATCTTTTCCACCCGAATCTCACCGGGACGGAAAGCCTAATCTGCCATGTCCCATGATCGCGCCCCCCAGATCGAACATCGTCTCGATCACAGGGATTCGCGCGTCTTGGTCAAGTGCAGCCGCCGTGCCGTAGCCCCAGCGCACCAGCACCACCGGCAAGCCGGCGGCATGCGCCGTGGCTACGTCGATCGCCGAATCCCCGCAATAGAGCGTCTCCTGCGCGCCGGCTCCCAACCCTTCGAGCGCGAGCAGGGCCGTGTCGGGCGCGGGCTTGCGCGGCCGGTCGGGGGCACTTCCCACGATCACGCGGAAATGGTCGGCAAGGCCAAGGTCGCCGAGGATCTTGTCGCACAGGACCTGCGGCTTGTTCGAGCAGATCGCAAGGCCGATGCCAGCGTCGCGCAGCAATCCGAGCGTCTCTGCAACGCCGGGGAAGGCAAGGTCCTCGGGCACAGCAATCGTGCGATAGATCGCGCGGAATTCCTCGATCTCGGCCACGGGGTCGACAGAGTGCTCGCCCATCACTGTCGCGATCATCGGGGCCCCGCCCACCGCGTCCATTTCGCGGATCAGCGCGCGATCTGCGGCATGCGTCGCGCCGCGGCCCTGAAGCATCAGATCAATGATGGCACCCGACAGCCGGGCGCTATCAATGAGTGTCCCATCCAGGTCGAAGATAATGTTGCGAAAAAGCACGGTCGGCCTGGTCAATCACTGCGCATTGAGAGAGGTCGCGCCGAGCAGTGGAAGTGTGATGGAGGGTTCATTGCTTAAGGAACTGCCTTTGGACGCCCAAGTCAAGGAACTTGGGCCCGCGCCGCTCCATGACGATCACCTCGCCGTCGGTCGCAGCGTGATTCGCATGGAAGCCGATGCGCTCCACCAGCTCGAGAACCAGATCGACGAAAACTTCGTGCGTGCAGTCGACATGATCCTCGGTTGCCACCAGCGCGTGATCGTCTCCGGGATCGGCAAGTCGGGCCATGTCGCCCGCAAGATCGCCGCCACCCTCGCGGCGACGGGCACGCCCGCGCTGTTCATCCACGCAGCCGAGGCTGCGCATGGCGACGTCGGCATGATCAGCTCGGGCGACGTGCTGATCGTCTTCTCGAACAGCGGCGCCACAGTCGAGGTGCAGCCGTTGTGCACATACGCCAAAGCGATGGGCTGCCCGGTGATAGGGGTGTCGCGCAACCCCAACTCGCTGCTGATGCGCACCGCCGATCTCGGCTTGCTGCTGCCCACGGTCGAGGAAGCCTGCACCTCCAGCCTCGCGCCGACCACCTCCTCCACCATGATGCTCGCGCTGGGCGATGCGCTGGCCGTGGCGGCGATGCGCGCGCGCGGCCTCTCGGGTTCGGACATCCGCGTGCTCCACCCGGGCGGCGAGATCGGCCTGTTCCTGCGCAGTGTCGAGGACGTGATGCACGCAGGCGACCGTCTGCCGCTGGTGCAGCTCAAGACCCCGATGCACGAGGTCCTCGTGACCATGACCGAAAAGCGTCTCGGCGTGACCGGCGTGATCGATGACGAGGGCGCGCTGGTCGGGATCATCACCGATGGCGACCTGCGCCGCCACGCCCGCAATGTCGTGTTCGGCACCGCGGCCGACGTCATGACCCACGCGCCGCGCACGATCTTCCGCACCGCGCGCGTGCAGGAGGCGCTCGAGACGATGAACACCCACCGGATCACGGTGCTGTTCGTGGTGGACGAGCGGCAGCCGAAGGTCCCCATCGGCGCGGTGCAGATCTACGACATCGCAGCTGCGCCGGCCCCTGCGCTCGTGCCGTGAGGCCATGCCCCGCGTCCAGATAATCATCCCCGCGCGGCTCGCCTCGACCCGCTTCCCCGCCAAGCCCCTCGCGCCGCTCACCGGCGCCGACGGCGTGGCACGGGCCGCGCTGCATTACACCTGGGAAGCAGGCCTTGCCGCCGCCCGGGCGCTAGGCCCCGAGGCTGCCTGCGTCATCGCGACCGACGACGACAGCATCGCCGATTTCGCCAAAAGCCAGGGCATGACGGTGGTGATGACCCCGGTCGAATGCGCCAACGGCACCGAACGCTGCGCCGCCGCACTTGCCGAACTGGCGGAGCAGCCTGAAATCGTGGTCAACTTTCAGGGCGATGCGCCGCTGACCCCCAGCGCGATGGTCGCAGCGGTGGTCGCGCTGCTCGAGGCCGAACCCGACCTCGCGATGGCGACCGTCGCCGTTCCTGCCACGCCTGCCGTCCTCGACCACCTCCAGACCGATGCAGCCGCGGGACGGGTCGGCGGGACCACGGTGGTGTGCAGCCGGGCGGGCCGTGCGCTCTACTTCTCCAAGTCGATCATTCCGCACATTGCGCCGGGCACCACTCCGCGCGAGCCGGTGCTTCTGCACCTCGGCCTCTACGCCTATCGCCCCGCCTCGCTGGCCGGATACCTCGCCCACGGCGCGGTCTCGCTCGAATTGCAGGAGGGGCTCGAACAGCTCCGCTTCCTCGATGCGGGTCTCCCTGTCGGGGTCGCCGTGTGCCCGGCCCCGGCGTGGGACATGATCGAGCTCAACAATCCGAGTGACATTCCGCTGATCGAGGCGCAATTGGTGCGCCGCGCTCAAGTGGAGGACTCCTGATGTTGCCGCCCCTGCAGCGCTCCGCCGGAGCGCCGCCCTTTCTTATCGCTGGCCCCTGTGTGATTGAGAGCGAGACCCTGTGCCTCGGCATCGCGGAGCGGCTGCGCGCAATCGGTGACCGGCTTGGTATGCCGGTGATCTTCAAGGCGAGCTTCGACAAGGCCAACCGCACCTCGGTCAGCAGCTTTCGCGGCCACGGGATCGAGGAAGGCTTGCGGGTGCTCGAGAAGGTTCGCGCCGAGACCGGCCTGCCGGTGCTGACCGACGTGCACCTGCCCGATCAGGTGGCGGCCGTCGCCGAGGTGGTCGACATGCTCCAGACCCCGGCCTTCCTCGCCCGCCAGACCGATCTGATCATGGCCGTGGCGGGCAGCGGCAAGCCGGTGAACATCAAGAAGGCGCAGTTCATGGCCCCGCAGGATATGGGCGCGGTGCTCGCCAAGGCGCAGACGGCGGCTAAGGAGGCGGGCATCAACGATCCGCAGATCGCCCTGTGCGAACGCGGCACCAGCTTCGGCTACAACAACCTGGTGGTCGACATGCGCGGGATCGTGATCATGCGCGAAATGGGCTGCCCGGTGGTGTTCGATGCGACCCACAGCGTCCAGCTTCCCGGGGGGGGGGGAGACCGTTCGCTCGGTCAGCGCCAGTTCGTCGCCCCGCTCGTGCGTGCAGCGATGGCCGTTGGTGTCGATGGGCTGTTCATGGAAACGCACCCGGACCCCGATTCCGCGCTGTCGGACGGGCCCAACATGGTGCCGCTGGACCAGCTCGAGGCCCTGCTGTCCGACCTCGTGGCAATCGCCGCGCTCCATTGACATGACGTCCGCGCCGATCCTCGCCATCCCGCCGTTCCCCGGCGCGAGGGCCGGCGCTTTCGCGCAGCCGAGCGGTGACCCTGTGGGAGAGCCGCAGGAAGTGTTGGCGGCCTTGGCGGAGCACCGGGTCGGCGGCACCTATTGGGGGCGTCAGCTCGCAGGCCCCGCCCGGCTTGATGCCGCCAGTTGGCCTGCCGAGGCCGATCCCTGGGCGCTGCTCGATTCCGCCGAGGAGGTTGTCCTTCCGGCCGGCGATCCGCGTGCAGTGCTGGCGCTGGCAGCGGGCAAGCCCTTGACCGTGACGGGCGCCGACGGTTCGCCGCAGCCCATCGACCCAGAGGCTCTGGTCGCGCATCACCTCACCAGCTGGCGCTGGAGCGACCCGTTCAGCGGTGACGCCATCACGCCGCTCGAAGCCATCGAACTCTGCGGCTTCTGGCGCCGCCTGATCGACGGCAATCGCAGCATCGCGGCGGTGCTCGGCATGGCGCATTGGAAGCGCCCGACCGTCGCGCCCCTGCTCTGGAACGGGCACGAGACGCCGTTCCATCGCGGCGTCCCCACCCTCGCGCCGGGTGACGATGTGGCAGTCTGGCGCTCGCGCCTCAGCAAGCCGCAGGAGGCTGCGCTCAATAACCGGCCGGTGCTCGAGGTTGAGGATGGCTTCATCCGCTCCGCCGGGCTCGGCGCCGATTGCGTGCCGCCGCTCTCGATCATCGTCGATCGCCGCGGGGTCCACTTCGATCCCAAGCAGCCGAGCGCGCTCGAAGAGCTGCTGCAAAACGCCGATCTCGCCCCCGAACTGGTCGCGCGCGCCGCCGCCCTTCGCGCGGCGATCATTGCGGGGGGGCTCTCCAAATATGAAAGTGCCGCGCCCCTTGCGCTGACCCGTCCGGGGGGCAAGCGCTGGCATGTCCTCGTTCCCGGGCAGGTCGAGGATGACCGTGCCGTCACCAGCGGCGGGGCGCTCGCCTCCAATCTCGAGCTGCTGCGCCGCGCGCGCGCCCATGCGGGGCCGGATGCCTACATGATCTACAAGCCGCACCCCGATGTGCTCGCCGGACACCGGCGCGGGCTCCTCAGCGCGAGCGACATGGCCGCCTTCGCCGACCGGGCCGAGACCGAAGCGCCGATGGCGAGCCTGATCGACATGGTTGACGAGCTCCACGTCAACAGCTCGCTCGCCGGCTTCGAGGCGCTGATGCGGGAGAAGAAAGTCACCGTCCACGGTGCGCCCTTCTATGCCGGGTGGGGCCTCACCACCGATCTCGGCGAGGTGCCCGCGCGGCGCACGCGGCGCCGGACGCTCGACGAGCTGGTCGCCGCTGCGCTGCTGCTCTACCCGCGCTATCTCGATCCGCTCACCAACTTGCCGTGCCCCGCCGAAGTGCTGGTGCGGCGGTTGACGGGGAGCCAGGTGAAGCTCGATCCCAACGCGCGGGCTGTCGTGGCGGTGCGGCGGTTGGCGGGAAAGACCAACCGGCTGCTCGGGCGGCACAAGTAGCCCGCCCCCGGGCTATGACAGCTCTTCGAGCAGCGCATCAACCTTGGCGAAGTGCTCCTCCCAGGTCGGCGGCGCATAGTCTGCAAGACGCGCCATCTGCCGCGCGCGCCGGGGGCTGTCGACATCGGCATAGTCGATGAGCACGGCGATCCACGCTTCGAGATCGCCGGGCGGCAACAGCTCGGGGATATCGCCTGCGACCTCCGCGAAGACATCGAGATTGCTCGCGATGACCGGAATGCCTGCCGCAAGCGCCTCGACCAGCGGGATGCCGAAGCCCTCGGCGTGGCTCGGAAACAGCAGCGCGCGGGCACGCCCGAGGACGCTAGCGAGCGCGGCATCGTCCAGCGCACCGGCCTCGACCACCTTGCCCTTGAAGTCATGGGTGTCGAGCAGCGCGAAGACGTCATCCGCTTCCCACCCGCGCCGCCCGACGATCACGAGGCGCGGGCAGGCCTCGCCGAGCCGTTCGATGAGGTGCCGCCATACGGCAAGGAGCAGCGCGTGGTTCTTGCGCGCCTCGATCGTGCCGAGCACCACGAAAGTGGCAGGACCGGGCTCCCCATCCTCTTGCGTCAGGCGGCTGCGCCTCAGGCTGTCGCACCCGGGCCAGGCGATGGTGGATCGCGGGGTGGGTTTGCCATGCTCCTGCGCCAACCGCGCCAGCGTGTCGCGCGTGTGGAGGCTGTTCGCGACTACTGCGGTGGCGGTGTTCAGCACTGTCTGGATGCGGTTGGCGTGCTTTGTGTCCTCTCCCGGCCGGCAGAACTGCGGATGCGTGATCGGGATAAGGTCGTGGACGAGGTAGATCGGACGGACATTCGCCCGGTCGCACCAATCGCCAAGGGCAAGATGGTGCAGGCCGGTATGGCCGGCGTTAAGCCAGAACCTGCCCCTGCCGTCGAGATCGCGCAGCCACCACCAGCCCCAGCGAAGGCCGATAGCGATTAGCTTGCGGCGGAAGATCGCGGTTGCGCGCACGGATGACTTCGGCGCCGCAAGAGCTGTGAACAGCGCCTGCGAGGCCGCTACCGGCAGGATCACCTGACGCCCTTTGGTGATGATCACCGCTTGCGCACGCGGGGCATAGCGTGCGAGCCAAGCGTCACATAGCCGATCGATCCCGGTCGGCCGCACGCCCTCCCACCGCCGCCAGATCTGGCGCGTGATATCCAACAGCAAGGGCGCCGAGTTGTAGGAAGCGGTCATTCCTTCAACGCCGCGTCAAATCGCTCCGGCTTGCTGCAGCGCCACCAGCGGGAAGAACAGCTGGCTGAGCACCTGGATCAGCTTGGACGGCTGGTTGGCGAGTGCATTGCCGACATAGACGACGTCCTTGTCCTTCATGTCGAACTTCTGCGCGAGGATGTAGGAGCTCGCCTGCATCATGTTGAAATGATAGACGACCGGGATCTCCTTGCCGGTCTCGTCGCGGTCGATGCGGAAGACGAAGATGGCCCGTGCATTGCCGGTGTTGGGGTTGGCCCCGCCTGCCGTGCCGATCGCCTCGATCAGCGAGGCCTTGGCGCCCGGGAAGGGGAACTGGCTGGACTGACCCGCCGCGCCGAGCACGGTGAAGCTGCGCGGCTGGCGGATCAGGGTGATCCGGTCCGACGGATAGATGCGCAGGTCGAGCGCGGGGTTATCGAGCACGTCGCTCAGCCGCCACTCCTGCATTTCCTCACGGCGCGACACGCGCACGATCAGGTCGCGGATCTCGCCCTTGTTGCCACCAGCGAGCGCGATCACCTCGGACAGCCGCTCGCGGTTCGTCGGCAGGACGAGACGGCCGGGCCGCGCGATGTCGCCGCCGATGATCACCGAATTGGTCAGCCCCTCGGCGATCGAAACGAGCACCTGCGGGTTCTGCGACTTGCCGCGCAGCGCCTGGCGCAGCATCCCCTCGATCTCGCGGGTGGTGCGGCCTGCGACGTTGACCTGCCCGACATAGGGAATGCTGATCGTGCCCTGGTCGCTGACC
Organism: Porphyrobacter sp.; assembly: GCA_032116115.1. GTDB lineage: Bacteria > Pseudomonadota > Alphaproteobacteria > Sphingomonadales > Sphingomonadaceae > Erythrobacter. The sequence continues at coordinate 13,056 of JAUMAX010000013.1, read as the reverse complement.
CGCAGCGGCGGGAACCGCTCCGCGCGCGAAGCTGGGTCGAAGCTGGGATTGCCCTCGTTCGGGATCGAGGCCGAACGACCGAACAGCGCGATGCCAGTCTCGAAGATCGCGACGTTGAGCACATCGCCCGGGCCTATCAGCTCGGTCGAAGGGCCAGGGGTGTAGTCGGGACGGAAGGGCGCGGGCGGGGCGGGGGGCTGGGGCAGATCGTTGACGGTCTGCACCTGCACCAGCGTGATGCCCATCTTGCCGGCATCCTTGGCGATTTGTCCGCGGATGTCCGATCCGGTCGGCCCGCTGGTGGGGAGCGTCGCGCAGCCCGAAAGGGCCACCGCCGCCACGCTTGCGAGGAGCAGCCGGCCCATCACGGACTTGCCGAAGGCGCGAGCGTCAATCGAATTCATCGCTGTCATTCCAAACCATGTTGAGCGCCAACCAGCGCCGATCCCGGGACCTGCCAGCGTCCGTCACGCTGCGACGCTATCAGCGCCCGAACGTGCGGCGCAGGGCCCGCCGTGCCTTTGAACCAAAACCGCCCGGCTTTCCAGCGGAACCCGCAACCGGCGCCAATGCAGCTTCCGCGGGCTGGCCCTGATAGAGGTTCGGGCGGTGCTTCCCGTCGCCGATGCTGGAAATCTGGCGCAGATGCAGCTTGCCCAGCGCCTCGTCGGAGAAGGCCGGGGTGTAGTAGATGCAGTCCTCGAAATAGTAGTGCGTGACTTGCGACCAGCGGGTGAGGCGCGCATCGTTCTGCGCGCTGCCGCCGTGCAGCAGGTTGGCGCACCAGATCAGCGCCTGACCCTTCGTCGCGAGGAAAGTCTGCGCCTGCGCTCCCTGCGCTGCGCACAACGTGCGCCATGCCTCGCCGAAGGGATCCTGCGCCGAATTGAGCGTGGTCTCGAACCCGCGCCGCCCGATCAGCGCATTGCTCATCACCGGCCAGCGGTGCGAGCCCGGGTAGTAGAACAGCGGCCCGGCATCGGGGTGGATGTCCTCCATCGCTAGCCACACGCCGCACATGAACTTTTCGGGCAGGCTTGAGAAATGCACCATGTCCGTATGGGCTTCCTGCTGGGTGCCGACGGGGAAGTTGAGCGTCTGGAAGGGAAAGGCCTGCCGCCCGTAGAGCTTGCTGAGCAGTATGGTCACGGCCTCGTTGGCGGCGATTGCCTGAACGTCGGGATCGGTCTGCCAGGCGTCCTGGATGCGCCGCTCGCCATGGGTCTTGTTGGCCTCGGGGTCGGCGAAATCGACCCCGTAGTGCGGGCCGAGCCGCGCCTTGATCCGCTCGATGCGCGCGTCGATCTCGGGATCGGGGAAGTCGAACACGGCATAGCCGTATTCGCACAGGTCGCGCCCGATGCGCTGTTCGTCCTCGGTCAGGCCGAGCTCGCCCGCCAGCGCCTGGAACAGCGGGGATTCGATCAGGGGCAGCCCGGGCAGCGGATTGTTCATGCCTGACCCGTCCGTCGTCGCATTGCTTGCCACAGCCCGTCCCATCCCATTTGCACGCAGCGCCGCAGCCCGCGCGGCGCGCCTGCCAGTTGGCGCATGATCGCGGCCCCGTCGTGATAGACCGAATGCCGGTCCTCGAGCCCGCGATAGATTTCCCAGAACCGATCGGCCCCGATCAGGTGCGGCATGTGCCACACCCCATGAAAGCCGAAGGCAGTCTCCAACGAGCTCGCGCGCTCGGCAGAGAAGCAATCAGCTAGCTCGCGGGACGCGAAACGCAAGCCCTGCGCTTCGAGCCACGGACGGTTGAGACGCCCGATCGCAACGTCTTCCGGGTGGCTCGGGGTGAATTGCGGGCCACGGCACGCTTCGAGCAGACGGCGGCTGCGCAGCGAAAAGCCGCCGTTGCCGACATCGTGCCCGTCGCCGAATTGCGGCCAGGATGCGCCGACATAGTCGTGTTCGAGGAACTGCGGGTTCCAGCGGCTGGGGTCCACAACGTGCCCGTCCCACTGCACGATCAGGCAGTGCGAGGTGTCGACATGCTCGATCAATCCCTCCAGCATGAACCGCGAATACTGCTCCGAGGTCGTCAGCCGCGGGGTGATCACCACCTCCAGCCCGGGGACGGTGCGTCCCGGGGGCTGGTGGGTGAGCAGCTTGCAGGCGGCAAAGCGCACCTTTTCCTGACACGCCTCGACCGCCAGCAGGGTCGCCTCGACATTGATCGAGGTCGCCGCGATAAGTGTCACTTGGGGTAGGGCGAGCGGCGCGGTCACGGGCGCACTATCGTGGATGTGAGATCGAGCGCGAACTGCTCGGAGGCGCGGCTCAGCATCGGGTGGTGGTAGGGATCGACGATCTCATGGGTGCGCCAGATCCGCTGGAGCGCGGCGAGCTCGCCGGCGAAGCGGGCAGCGCCGACCGGATCGGTGTCGAGCCCGCGCGACACCGATTCGTGGTGCACCAGCACCGCACGCGGCTCGTAGAAGGACTGCCAGCCGCGCGCGTTGAGCTTGAGGCACAGGTCGACATCATTGAACGCGACCGCGAAATTGGCTTCGTCCAGTCCTCCGACCGCGAGGAACTTCTCCCTGCGCACCACAAGGCACGCTCCCGTCACCGCAGAGACGAATTGCGGCAGCGCGTGACGGCGGAAATAGCCTTCGGCCTCGGGATGGAGGAAGCGGTGCGCGTGGCCTGCGGCATTGCCCACCCCGATCACCACGCCCGCGTGCTGGATCCGCCCGTCCGGATAGAGCAGCTGCGCCCCCACCGCGCCGACCTCGGGCCGCATTGCCTGTGTCGCCATGATGGCGAGCCAATCGGGCGAGAGCACTTCAATGTCGTTGTTCATCAGGCACAAGAGTTCGCCCGTGGCCGCCGCGACTGCATGGTTGTTGATCGTCGAATAGTTGAATGGCCCCGGCTGGTAGAGGATCGTCACCCCCTCATCGGCAAGCTCCGAGAGATAGGCGAGGGTCTCGGGCTCGTCGCTGTCGTTGTTGGCGACAATGATCTCGAGCGCGGGATAGCGGGTGGCGCGCAGCCCGCTGATGCAGGTTCGCAGCAGGTTCGCCCGGTTGCGGGTGGGGATGATGACGCTCATGGAGGGCAAGCGCGCAGCAATGCGAAGTGGCTCCGCCCGGATCTGCAAAGGCGGACGTGAGACGCGATGGTGCAGCACCGCGTGGAGATGTTCGATGGTTCCCTTGCGCGTGACAGAAGCGACCAGGCTGCGAGCCCACTGCGGGTCTTGCGAGGCTTTGCGGATCGCTGCCCCATCTGCTCGAACAATGCATGCGCCTACCAGGAAGTCATGGTGAGCGAAGAGTTCGCTATTCCAGTCGGGTTTGAAATGAGGCGCCTTGCGACGCATCCGCTCGTCGATGATATCGTCGTCGGCGAAGATGATTGTGCAAGAGCTTGACGCGTGCATGATGTGGGACCGATAGCGGGCGCCCGCCCTCGCCGCCAGCACGTCGCCAGGCAGGATCGGCATGAGCCACAGGCTCTTACCCTCGCCCAGCCCTTCGGCAAGGCGATGCAGCGCGTCCTGCGGCGATGCCCCTAAGACTATCGCTTCCACTTCGGCAGCAGCCAGACTGGCCAGAGTCGGCGCGAGTGCAGCTTCGTCGCCGTTCGCTGCGATCAGGGCAAGGACCCGGTCGACGGGTGGCCTGACAACGGGTTCTGACCATCTTTCTTCGCGCATGGCCCACAATTCGTAAGCCCGCGGCGATCGGCCGAGGAGCGGTGCGAACTGGCCACGGGCCCTCACCCGCTTGCGCAGCAGCCACCATTTCGCCGCTGTCACATATGCACTCGGGGCACCAAGCAGCGCATCGAGGTGAACTCTGAGGGTCAGGTACAGGCCCCTGACCAACCGCCGCCATGCATGAAATCGGCCTTTTACCAACGTACGTCGCTCAATTTCCAGCAGGTTAGCCGACAGCCGAAGCTTGCATTCGGGTCTGGGAAGGCCGGGCCTGTGATCGCAAGCAGCTGGCCTGAAATGATGATCGGATGCAAGACAGGGATCAGAGGCATGTGGTGACTATGGCCGAAACCGCACCTCGGTTTCCTGAATGATGAAGATGTTTTGACCGAAAACTTGGTCTGACTGCCCAATCGTGCTGTGTCGCATCCCTCCTCGAGGTCGATCGCAGCCGGGTGGCAAGATCACCAGCGCAGCGCGCTCGATCTTGCCAACCCGTGCTGCTGCCTAGCGATGCGGATCGAAGATCTTCGCGTCAAAGGTCGAGAGTTCGTAACCGTTGCTCTCGATGATCGGGACGAAGGAACGCTCGAATGCATGCGCCATCGTCCCGTCGGTCGCGCCGAGCTCGGGGCCGAACCAGTTAGCATCGAATCGGGGGTCGAGAGCCGTGCGCAGCGCATCGAGCCTGAACCAGAACATCGTGCCCGCTACAAAGCGGTCCACCGTGCCGGCATCCGCGCCGATCGCGCCGAGCAGCATGTTCACGTTCTCGCGGTTCTCGCCCATCGCCTCGGCTTCCTGGCAGCTCCAGATCATGTTTTGGGGCGCGTAGAGGCCGCAGCGCGTTTGCTGCCGGAACAGTTCTGTCGCTGCAGCAGCACGGTCCGGGGCAAGCAGGGCGTCGTAGATGCTCGCGCGCCACCTTTCGCCACCGGCGATGTGCGGGGACTTCTTGGAGTGGATCTTGCACCCGTAGACGTAGCCCATCCTGTGTGCTTCCCGCGCCGCCTCGAGGAACGCAAACACATCCCTGCCGCGGTTTTTCACAAGCAGCGTCCTGCGCGGTGCCAACGTTTCGATCGCCCGCTGCACATCGCCCGCCGCCCAGGTACGCGGTACCGACAGCAGCAGATCGAGGTGAACGCCCGCCTCGGCGAGCGGGCGGATCAGGCCAGCCACTTCGTCGATCAGCTCAGGATAGAACAGGTGCAGGCAGATGGCCCCGTCGGAGGTCCGATCGCCAGCAGCGGCATTGGCGCGGGCGACATAGCTCTCGATCTCGGGGTCGGTCTGCAATCGCTCCTCGAGCACTGCACGCACCGCCCACAGGTAGGCATGGCCGAACTTGCGGTCGGGCTCCAGATAGGTCCCTTCCGCCCATTCGTTCCACGCGTTGATGAAGACAAGGCCATCGCCTGCATCGTGGTTGTTCGCCGCGAAGTGCATCGCAGCGTCGAGCCAGAGGTGGAACTTGGGTGGCGTGCAATCGTGGAAAACGTGGCCGCGTCCAGGCTTGCGCGCCTCATTGTCCCAGCCGGTCATAATGGTCGGGTAGTAGGTCTTGGCCTGCTCGGTGGTATTGAGACTGTTCATCCGATCGACGCAGAAGTCGGCGATGTCGGAATACATGAACACGTAGCCCTCGTGGTCCGGATTGTACCAATTGCGCGAGTCATGCTTGTTGATCGCGCTCACATTGTGCGGAGGGAATTCGCACAGTGCATCGAAACCGATGGACTGGTGATCGGAAAAACCGAAAGAGTTCGTCGCCACGAGGTGAATATCGGGGAACCCGGACGCCTTCGCGGCTTCGCGCCAGATCGCGACCATCTTGTCGAGATCGTTGATGATGCCCGGTCGATAAACGACGATGATGGGCTTGCCGTCCAGCGTCAGGTAGCGCGAGTCCTTGAAGTAGCGGCACAGATCGTCGAACACTCGCGCGTGGTCTTCGAGCGAGTGGCTCTGCTGCATCAAGACATCCGATTCTGCGCCGTCCCAGCGCCGGGTCCAGTTCTCGTTGGCCCAGCACAGGCAGAACGGGAGCGTGAGCGTTTCGCCTCCGTCCGCGAGATAGTTCTCGATCGGCCGCTCCAGAAGTCGTTTGCCGTCAAACCAGTAGTAATGGAAACAGAACGCGCCGATCCCGTACAGCTTGGCAAGTTCGACCTGAGACCGCATGGCTTCGACACTTCGCAGGTCGTAGAAGCCAAGATCGAGCGGCAGGCGGGGTTGATAATGCCCCTCGAATTGGGGAACGGCCTTGGTGACGTTTGTCCATTCGGTGAACCCCTTGCCCCACCATTCGTCGTTCTCCTTGAACGGGTGGAACTGTGGGAGATAGAAGGCAATCATCGTCGGGGTCTTGGGAGGAACCTCCACTTGCGAGACTGCGCGGGGCGCGAAATGCGGGGATCGCTCCCCGCACGCGACGGCAAAGCCGCTTTGCCAGGCCTTTTCGTACAGCCTCTCGTTGCCCGATGGGACCGGATCGGCCGCAGGAACGATTGATTGACCGGGTGCGTCATGGGGCGGGGCAGGCTTGCGCCCCAGGCGCATGCCGAGCCAAAGATAGTGAAGTGCTGGATCGAGCCCCGTCAGGGCGACGTCAGGGTATTCAGCGAGATACCATTGCTCGTCGAAAGCGCCGCTCGCGCGAAAGTCCCTGACTTCCTCGTCGGAGACCATGCCCAACGCCCCCTGTTCGTTCGAACTCGCCATCTCGATAATTCCCTTATGCCCCGATATCATTGCTAGCCCATCGGCTCGCCTTGTCCTGCTCTTCGGCAAGTATTCCGTTGAACAGATGTCCGTAAGTCTCGACGAGTTTCTCCATGTCGTAGCCTTCGCCCAGCGTGCTGGCTGTTTGCGCGGCTTCGGACCTGGCGACGGGGTCGAGCATGTGCTCCATCGCATCGGCGAGGTGTTCGACGAACCTGTCGGTCTCGCGCGGTGCGTCAATCAATATGCCGGCCACTTTCCCTTCCGCGTCGGTCAGCATGTAGGGAATTTCGCCTACTCGTGTCGAGATCACGGGCGCGCCAACCTGAAGCGCCTGGATGATGCAGAGCGGGAAGGATTCCCCCGCGAAGCGCGTTGGCACAATCGCGACATCTGTCAACCGGTAAAGGCCATGAATACGTGACTGAAATCCGAGGAACGTGATGTCCGGATCTCCTCCGTAGATGGGTTCCAAGAGGTCGGGCAGTTCGCCGGTTCCGCAAAGCAGCAGATGCATGGCCTTCCCGGGATTGCGCTTGCGGACCTCAAGGAATGCCAGGATCGACGCACGCCAACCCTTCCGCAGAACCCCTCTGGCGACAAGCGTGAAGACCACGGCATCTTCCACAATACCCAGTTCGGCGCGGGTTTGCAGAAAAGGTTCGGGATCGATCGGCATCGAGTTCGCGAGTTTGCTGGTCCGGGACCCGGGCAGCCCGAGGGGATCGAGCGGACCGAGGTTCTTGTCGGCCGTATAGACAAAGTGATTCACGTGAGCATCCAGCGCCGCGAGCATCTCGTCGGTGAGCCCATGAGCTTCGTAAGAGCCGTGGAGTGTCGCGAGATAGCCGACGGGATGGCTGATCTTCCAGGTATCGTAGAACGCGATCTCGGACGTGATGTTGTGCGAGTGGATGATGTCGATGCCGGCATCCCTGAGAAACTTGTCGGCTCCGTACTCGTCGACCCAGGTGGAATCATAAACGGCAATCCCCGGGTCGAGCGAGGCGCGCATGGCGGCGTTGACGTCGTCCCCTTCGAAGATCAGTGCCGAAACCAGCCACCCGGCCCGGTATAGGCCGCTGGCAAGATGGATCGGAAAGCTTTCGCCGCCTCCGGGAATGAAGCCGTAGAAGGCGATAAGGACGTGCGGACGGCAACGCTCGACCGCCATGAGTTTGCCCAGATCGCAGTACTTCTCGAGCGGCCCGTACTCCGCTTCGAGATGGAACATTTCGTACAGCTCCGCGACCTTGCCGTGGAACTTGGCGACGGTCTGTGTCGGGATATCCCATTTCGAGCGGAGGCTGAGCATGAGCCGCTCGAGCTCTTCATAGAAGAACGGACGGACATAGGATTTGAACGATGTGCTGTCATCGTGGCGCCGAAAATAGGCGATGGCCTTGGGTTCAAAGGCAATCTGACCGCCTCGGGCGATCTCGATGTAGAGAAACCAGTCACCGACAACCTTGAAGGTTTCGGCTTCGCGCCACGTCGCTTCTGAAATGTGCGAACGGCGCCACAGGCACCCGCCGACGTTGGCGATGACGTTGTTCACCCCGAAACCGTTGGCAAACCAGGCTGCGGCCGGACGGACGACAGGCTCCCCCCAGATTCCTGCTTCGGCACCCTCGCGAAAGGCATCGAGCGTCCCGCGAAAAACACCGTGCTCGTCGGTGTCCTGAATGCGGCCGAATGCGATGCTGACGCTGTCGTCCTTGAAGTACTTGACGAGGTTCTCGACGAAATCCGGCTCGCAGAAATCGTCGCTTTCACAGATCCAGACGATTTCGCCGTCGGTGGACTCCACGCCTCTGCGCCACTGACGGAAAACACTTCCCGAATTGACCTCGTTGAAGATGGTTCGGATGCGGTCCGGATATCTCTCAACGAAGCCGTTGACGACCTCTCGGCTGTTGTCGCTCGAGCAGTCATCGAGGATCAGGATGTCGATGTTGTCGTAAGTCTGGTTCAGGATGGAATGGATCCGCTCCTCCAGATAAGCGCCATGGTTGAAATTGGGGACAATGGCGGAAACCTTGGGCCTCGCGGTTCTAAGGTTGACGCGTTGGCGGAAGCGGGCGTGGCGACGCATTTCCGACCGCCCATAATGCACCCAGTGCTCCAACGGGTTCACGCCTGCTGCGGCGATGTCGGGATTGCTCTCCAGGTAAAAGCTGGACGAGAACACCGGGCTGGGGTCAAGACCCTGCTTCCAGCCGATCGTCATGTAATGCTCGAAGGGATCATCCTCCGCGCTCAGAAATTCACTGTAGGCCTGAGTATAGAACGACGCATCGAAGGCTGATCGAACGGGATCTTCGGGGGTGCTGGCGGTGTCTTGCGTCGCTTGGTCTTCGGCGCCGGGAACGCCCGCGACCGCAAGATCGACGGCACCGCTGGCTTCCACCACGGCCTGAGTGACCACTTGGCTGTCCTGTGTCGCGGCATAATCGGCCTCGCCGCTCTCGCCCTCGGGTGCAGGCTGCAGGGCGCAGTCGCTTTCCTGCGCCACCGGGTCGATTTGCATCTCCCGGGCCGGCGCGCTTTCGCGGGTTTGGAACGCCGGGAGGACTATACGGGAAATGAGATCGAGGACGTGATCATCGTCAAACGCGAGCTCGTGTGCATAGGCAACGAGCTTCGGCAACATCGGGTTGGCGACGATGGCACTGCCCAGAACGAGGAAGCTTACCCGGCCGGAAGCGGTCCGATGCACACCGACCGAGTCAGGGCTAGCATTGCCGATTGCGAACAACAGGTTCGGCGCATCGATATCTGCGCACAGGATGACGATGTGCCCTCGGGCGTGGTCGAGGGTGCCTGCGTCAAGGAAGGACCGGCGAAGGAGTTCAAGGACCGGGCTTTCCACTTCGACAGAGGTTCCGCCCGCGCCGGGGAGGCCAAGCACTTCGCAGGTTGTTTCCCCGACGGTTATCCGCTGATTAGACACAGTAATCTTTACCCCCTGAAGCCGAAACTTACGCGTCGCAGTCGCGACTCGTCAGCTCCGGAACACGCCCGTCTTACGGCACTGCCTTCAGCGTGCCCGATTATTTTTCACCCCAAACTCGCCGGCCCTTTCGGTCTGATCGGAAACGGAATTTTTTATGATTATTGCTTTTCGATTCCCGACTGTGCCCGCACCCAGGCCCAATTGTCCTGCAGCCCATCATCAAGGGCAATTCTTGGCGCCCAGCCGAAGGTCTCCTTGGCCCGCGCTATGTCGAGAACGATTCTGGGTACGTCATAGGGTCGGCCGGGCTTGTAGACGACCGGCGGGCGCGGCCACCCGTCGCGCGAGACGACCTCTTCGATCGCCGACGCAATGGCATTGACCGAAGTGCCGACTCCGCTGCCGGCGTTGAAGGATCCGGTGGCATCCGATTGCAGCGCGGTGATGCTCAGCTCCGCCAGATCGGCGACATGGATGAAGTCCCGGACGATGGTTCCGTCGCCCCAGATTTCCATCGGTTCGTTACGCGCGACCTTCCACAAATGGGTGCCGATTATGCCCTGAATGCCGACGCCGCCCTGGCGTGGCCCATAGGGGTTGGAAGCCCTCAGAACGACGTAATTGAGCCCATGCAGAACATGCTCGTGATGAAGATAGTTCTCCACAGCGACCTTCACGATGCCGTAGCAACTGATGGGTTGCAGGGGATGCTTCTCGTCGACCAGTTCGGTCTGGGGCACGCCATATACGGTCCCGCCGGACGAGAGGTAGATGAACTTCCGGACAGGATGCGCCCGCAGAAGTTCGAGCATGCGGACTGTCCCGATCAGATTGCCCTCGATGTCGGCCACCGGATCGAGATTGGCAGTCTGTGGCACCGTGGTGCTCGCGAGATGCATGATTGCATCGACGCCGTTGACAGCTGCCTCAAGCGTGACCCGATCGCCGAAGTCGCCGAACATGTACTCGACCGCTTCGAGCGACGGGCGGAATGCTTCGGGTCGACGGTCCAGAATCCGCACCTGATGGCCATGGGCCAGCAAGCTGTCGGCCACATGCGAGCCGAGGAACCCGCAACCCCCGATGAGCAGTACCTTCATGGGTCGCGCGCCTCAGACCGCGAGAAATCGAGGATGGCGGCCGGTTTTCCTCACCGAGCCGATCTTGAGCCCGTTGCGACCAGGGCGGTGCGCGCCGTTTGGCCTGTCATGTCGGGGGCCGCCACCACACATCTTCTGGGGCAGCTCGGGCTTGATCACATTGGGCACCATAACAAGAGGTCCGATCTTTAGGTCTTATAATTGAGGTGCCCCTAAGGTCGCCGGCGCTTAGCACCTAATCATTTCGCGCCGACGAACGCCACGCTGCGTCAGCTTTAATCCTCCCAGCTCCGTCCCTCGTCTAGGCCGTGAAGAATGAAGTGCGTCAAGGGATCAAGCCCGGCTTCGGCAACGTCCGGGTTGTTCCTGATGTATTGATCACGGTCGAAGAGGTTCGCACGGCGGTAGCGCCGATATTGCCTCTCGCGTTGCCACGATTGCGGCATCAGTACCCACCATTTCGGCATCCGCTGCGATGCTTGCGCAAAATCGCTCAGCCACAACGCCTTACGCTCGGCCTTTTCCGCACGGCTTGCTTCTGCATTGGCCTGAGTGACAAGTCGTGCATTTTGATTGAGGTGGCTGGCAAGCCTTTGCTCTGCCATGCGGTGAAGTTCGTCGGTTCGCCTTGACTTGTCTTCAAGCCGCGAGGCTTTTTCCGCAAGCGCGGTCATCTCGCTGCGCAGTTTCGCGAGACTGCGCTCCGCCGATTCTGCGCGTTCCTGAGATTGCCGCTGCAATTGGCTCTCCGCAACCAGCATTGTCGTCAGGCGGGCGGTCTCGCTGTGATGTTGCGCAAGCTTCTGCTCCAACTCGGCACGTGCGCGTCCTGCGGTCTGCGCTGCTTGATCGACCTGGCGCAGCTGTACCTGAATGTTGGCGCTCTCTTGCTGCACGTGCTCGAGCTGTCTGGTGACCGTGGCAAGCTCGCCCCGTGCCGACGTCAGCGCCTCACTCTCGTCGCGAAGGAGGCGGGTCATCAGCGTGATTTCGGAACCAAGCTTCTTCGAGGCAATGGCCGCTTCGTGCTGGTTCGCTTGAAGTTGCGATCGAAGCTCGGAAACGACCTCGTTCGCGTCTTCGAGGCGGCGTTCGGTGTCGAGACGCAGCTCGTGCTCCTTGACCCTCGCACTTTCCGCTTCCGATGCTGCCCTTACAGTGTTGATCAAATCGACCGAAAGCTGCGCCATCTCTCCGGCTCGCTGTGCCAGAATGCCTTGCGCGGCCTCAAGACGACGTTCCGCGTCGAGACGGAGCTCATGCTCCTGAGCCCTGCCCCCTTCCGCTTCCGATGCGGTCTTGGAAGTGTTGCTCAACTCCTCGGAAAGCTGCGCAATCTCATCGGCCTTCTGCGCCAGTGCTTGTTGCGTATCATCGAGCTGGCGTTGCGTGACGAGACGGAGCTCGTGCTCGTTGGCCCAGCTGGCTTCCGCCTCAGACGCCGCCTTGGCGGTGTTGCTCAACTCGACGGAAAGCTGCGCAATTTCTTCCGCTCTTTGCGCCAGGGTGCTTTGTGCCACGGCCAATTGGTCCTGATAATCCGCGACCTTTTGAGCCGCCTCGTGGAGTTCGCGCTCCGCTTGTCGCAGGAGTTCTTCGGCCTGTTCACGATGCCTGCGCTCCGCTTCGGTTTCGGCGCCAGCATTCAGGCACCGCTTTTCGAGGTCGGCAATCTCGGACGTGAGTTCGTCCTTGCGGGAACGGAGCGCTTCTATTTCGGTTTCGAGCTCGGGAATGCGCTTTGCCTCTGCCGCAAGGTCGGCAACTTCGGCTTCGAGTGCGCTGACCTGTTCTCCAGCATCGTCTAGCGATTTCTGCAGCGTCTCGATTTGCGCGGAAAGTGCCGGCTCACGGGCGCGAAGGCTTTCGAGCTGGATCTCGAGATCAGGCAGGCGGGCCGCTTCGGCAGAAAGCCTTGCGATTTCGCTTTCGAGAGCATTGGCATCGTGCCCCGCGCTCTCCAGAGACTTCTGCAATGTCTCGATCTCGGCGATGAGGGCCGGTTCGCGGGTGCGCAGGGTTTCCAGCTCGGTTTCGAGCTCGGGCAGACGTGCCGCTTCAGCCGAAAGCCCATCGATCTCGGCTTCCAGTGCGCCGATGTGGTTCCCTGCGCTCTCGAGCGACTTTTGCAGCGTCTCGATTTCGGCGGTGAGGGCCGGTTCGCGATCGCGCAAATCTTCAAGCTCGGTTTCGAGCTTGGGCAGACGCGCCGCTTCGGCCGAGAGCTTCACGATCTGAGCTTCGAGGGCACCGGCGCGATCCCCCGCGTTCTCGACAGACTTCTGCAGGGTCTCGATTACGGCGGTGAGGGTAGGTTCACGTGCGCGCAGGGCTTCTAGCTCGGTCTCGAGTTGCGGCACACGCGCCGCTTCGGCCGAGAGTTTGGCGATTGCCTCTTCCAGCGAGCCGGAGTGCAGCCCGGCACTCTCCAGAGACTTCCGAAGCGTCTCGATCTCGGTATTCAGAGCCGGTTGGTGGGTGCGCAGGGTTTCCAGCTCGGTTTCGAGCTCGGGCAGACGTGCCGCTTCAGCCGAAAGCCCATCGATCTCGGCTTCCAGTGCGCCGATGTGGTTCCCTGCGCTCTCGAGCGACTTTTGCAGCGT
>JAUMAX010000012.1:0-45685 GCA_032116115.1 Porphyrobacter sp. | reverse complement strand
AGCTCATGATCGCCAGCACGCCGGTCACAGTGAAGTGGCTGGTGAAGGTGAAGGCATGAACCGAGGGGATCAGCCCGACCGGCACCAGACCCAGCAGGTTGCCGAACAGGATGAACATGAAAAGGGTAAAGATGTAAGGCACATACTTGCGCCCGGCCGTGCCGACATTGGCTTCGAGCAGATCATCGATGAAACCGGTCATCGTCTCGACCGCCATCTGCCAGCGCCCGGGCACCAGCTCGCGCTTCATGCCGCCGGCGACAAACACCGTCACCAGGATCGCGGTCAACGCCATCCACAGTGCGGAATTGGTGAACGCGATGCTCAACCCGTCAGCCAGCTGCCAATCGGAACCCAGAATGGGCTCGATTGTGAACTGCTTCATCGGATCGACCTTGCCTTCTTCGGCTGCCACGATCGAAAGATCCCCAAATGTTTCACATGAAACGCGCCCCTTGACGTGGCTTGGCGGGGTGTAGCGAAGGTTCAATCCTCGCTATCGGGCCGCCGGGCCTCATCTTCGGGACGCGCACTCGCGCCTAAAATGATGCTTCTGAAGGCCGACGCTGTTCCGAGGAACAATCCTGCCAACAGACCCCAGGGCGCAATATCGAACAGCGCGTCTACCGCGAAGCCGATCACCAGGCCGCCGATAATCCCGCCCAGAAGACTGGCCAGTGCGCGGTTGCCGCTGCGGTAATTCGCATCGGTTCCCTTCACCGCTGGCCGGTTGCGTTGTTCTTCGCGCTCGCGTGCGGCCTTGAGCCGCGCTTCGAGCGCGTCGATCCGCGCATCCTCGTGAATGGGTTCTCGGGCGGGTTTCTCGTCGCTCATGTCATGGTCTTTAAAGGCAAGGCCAAGCCATGTGCAACAAGGTGCCCGCCGAGGGCGCCGCCCCCTTAGAAGGGGGGCTGATAAGTGTCAACATCAGGTCGCCTGCGTTTTGTGCACCTGCACAAATCTACAGACACCGCGCATCCCGGACCGGAGCGGCAGCGGTGCGGGTCTGCCATGTGCCATCGGGCGTCAGATATTTCTCGCCAGGCTCGGTTCGCGCAATCGCCTCGCATCCCGAGGTCAGCGCATAGGCTTCGATCGTGGTCTTCTTTTCCTTTGCCTTTTCGGCATAGACGGCGCGGCGCTTGATGTTGATGTCGTCAACCAAGCGCTGCGTGGCGGGGTCAGCCGCGCCCACGATCCCCAGATAACCATCGGGCTGCTCGCCCACCTTGCCCGCAGCGCGCGCGGCGGCATAGGCCGGATCGCGCTGCGCCATCGCCGGGCTTGCCGCCATGCCTGCCGCCGCAAGAGCGATCATTCCGGCCAGAATTGCATTGCGCATTATCGTTCCTCCTCAGGAAAACCGGATCATTCGGGCCTCAAGTAGCGAAGCGGAAGGCCCTCAAAAGATGTCCGCGTTCTCGTCAATCGTATTGGCCGCGTCTTCTGCCAGAGCATGGACGATGTCAGCCCTGATGTTGATATCAAGCTGGATCACGATCGGCTTGTCGGGGGCCTGAATATTGATGCACCCCGTCAGCATCCCTGCCAGCCCCACCATTGCAACCGTGGCCTTCACTTTGCGTCCCTCTGCCGATGCGATCCTTGGGAAGGCTGTCGCATTGCGCCGGGTTCGGGTCAATTTCACTCGCGTCATGGCAGGGTGTCGCTTTCTGGAGGTTGAACGGTTCAAGGCTGAGGCGCCGCCGGAGAGGGTGCCGGGACTGGCGCGGGCACAGGCGGGCGGCCGCGGAGAATCAGCTTGCCATCTTCGACCCGGACCCGCCCTTCATCGACCCACACGCGCGGATCGGAATAGCCGCGCACGATCAATGCCAGCTGCGAGAAGGTTTCCGAGCGCACGTTGATCCGGAACTGGATCGGCAACTTGGCGAGGCGGCGGGTCACGAAGTTGCGGCTTGCCCCCGCCCCCTGCCGCACGCCGTCAAAATCAAAGCTGGTGATGATCTCGCCCGCCAGATCGCCGCCCAGCCCGACCCGCATCTGCCGGTAATCGAGCGAGCGCAGCGCGGAAAAGGCATAATTGCCCATTGCGCCGAGATTCTCGTAGGTCAGTTCCCCAACATAGGCGACATTGCCGCCGCCGGGCCGCGCGATCAGCAAGCCGCCTTCGATCCGGCCATTGCCGTTGGTATCGAAAACGATCGGCACAGTGCCGTCAAACACCCCGGTTGCGCTGAGATTGGCGAGTTCCATTTCTGCCACGAAGGTCGCCGCATCGAGCCCGACAATCTCGAAGATGTAGCGCCGTTCCTCGGGCTGGCTGAAGTCCATCACCAGCGGACGCATCACCAGCGAGCCGCCCATGAAGGGGAAATGCGCATCCTCCAGCGACAGCAGCGTGCCATCCTTCAGCTCGAATTGCACCGTTCCTTCCAGCACCTCGACCCCCGGGTTGATCGCGGCGATGCGCAGGCGCTGGTCGGGTGCGGTTGTGAGATTGAGGAGATCGGTGAAGGTTACCTCCCCCGCCACCCCGCGCACCGGCCCGAAGGCGGCGGCGAAATCAAACCCGTCGGTGCCGAACGTTCCGGTGCTGGTGATGGCATCAGCCGTCCAGTCGATCCGGCCGCTGCCCGTCACGGTTCCGTTGGCAAGGGCGATAATGCCGCCTGCAAGGGGGGTCAGATCGTCGGGTTGCAAGCCCTGGTCAAACACCACTCCCGGCACCGACAGCCGCGCCGATCCCGCGGCCGTATCGAGACTGTGGGTGATGGCGACACTGGCCACGCTCCGGCCTGATTCGGGATGTCGGAGCACGGCGTCAGCAATGATGCGGTTGTCGGCGAAAGTGAGCGTGGCGCCCTTGGCACCCAAAGGCGCAAACCGAGCCTCCGCGCCGGTCGGGCGGTCGGTCAGGGTGAAAGCTCCATCACTGACCTGCACCGCACCATCGGCAAAGCGCCAGCGCCCGGCCATGGCATTGAGATCGAGCGGCACCGCCGCCAGCCGCGCAGAGCCGCCGTCGAATGCTCCGGCGATCTCACCCGCCAGAGAGCCGGTGAGATTGGCGAAGGCAAGGCGCGTCTCGCTGTCGCCGCTGCCGATCTGTGCCAGTAGGCCCTGCACCGCAAATTGTTGCGGATAGCGCAACACAACGCCGCTTGCCGCAAGCCGCGCCGGGCTGTCGCCGAGGGTGCCTTCAAGATCGAGCGGGCCGGTGCGCGCAGCAAGGCTGAGGCTATCGCGCCAGGCCAGCATCGGGGCCTTGCCTTCGGGACAGAGCGTGAGGGCCTGCCGTTTCAGCGCAAGGCCCGACAGCACAAGGCTGGCAAAGCGCACCGGCGTGCAACGCGTGCCGAGCGCAAGCCCGCGCGTGCCTGACCACGTGCCTTCAAGCGGCAGGGCGAGGTCGTCCACCCCTCCTCCCGGCAGATCGCCACTGGCGGTGACCAGCCCCTCGAAGGCAAAATCCCCGCTAGGGCCGCCGTTCAGGGCAAGGCGCGGGATGGCGATACGGTTCGCGCCTGCGGCATAATCCGCCATCGCCAGCCGCGCCGTCCAACGCCCACCCGCCTCCTGCGCAATCCGGCCATTGATGTTGGGCAGGCCTTCACCGCCTGCAAGGATATTCCCGGCGAGGCCCGAAACACCTTGCGGCCCGATTTTGCCGTTGAGCCGTGACAGCGCCAGCACCCGCGTGCCGCTGCGCGAAGCAAGGCTGGCCTCGGGGACGATCAACGAGGCATCGCTACCCTTATGGCGCAGGATCGCATCGGCCCGGAAACCCGCACCATCAAGCGCGCGCACCGCGCCTCCCCGCGCCTTTGCCAGCAAGGGGGCAAGCAAAGTGCCTTCAAGCCCGCGCTCGGCCGATTGCAGGCTGGCGGCAAGATCGCGTCCCGGGGCAAGCCCTTCGCCGCGCAAGGTTCCTTCCCACTGCCCGCTGGCACCATTTGCCGCCCCGCGCCAGCTGCCCTCGGCGCCCAGCCGCGCAAGGCGGCCCTGCGGGCTGGCAACACCGGCGAGCGCCAGATCATGGCCCAGCGCCAGCCGTCCCTCCGACCAATTGACCTGCGCCGAACCGCTCAACCCCTCGCCTGTCATCCCGGCAAAGGCGGCGCGCGCGCCGGTAACCCGGAAATCGGCCTCGGCCCCGGCAAAATCGCGCGTCAGGCTGACCAGCGTGCCGATATCGGCCTGTGCGAGGCTTGCGCCCCCGCAGGCCAGACCGCCCAGCCGCAGCGGGCCATCCAGCTTCGGCGTGCCGTTGTTCGTGGTGAGCTTGCCATAGATCGTCGCACTCTCGGCCCGACAACCCTCCACCCCGATGCCCGGCGCAGCTGCCGCAAGGGTGCCTGCAAATCCGCTATCGAGCCTGCCCGCCCCTTCAAGCTTCACCCCCACCCGGCCGTAATCGCTCTCCAGCAGCGCGCGCGCATCGCGCAATTGCACGTCGATGGCGGGCAGCGCTGGCGGCTCGGTCGAGCCTGTGAACACCAGCGGATCGAGCGCGCCGAGGCTGAATGTACCGCCCCGCATACTCGCGAACAGCCGCGCGCCTTCGATGCTGACCCGCCGCACCTCCGGCCCGGCCCAGCCGACACCTGTCTCGATCACCATCCGCCTTACGGTCAGATCAGGCCGTGCCGGATCACCGATCACGAGATTTTCGATCACCTGCTGGCGCGGGGCGATGCTTACGATATCATAAGTCGCCGGAACGCCGTTATCCGTCAGGTAATCATCAATCAGATCCTGGGCGATTCGCTCGCGGGTCATCCACGCCGCGCTGCCGCCGACCAGCGTCAACGCTGCCAGACCCAGCGCAATGCGGCTGGACGTGCGCATGGGCCAACGGCGCGTCCGCCGCTGCTGCCTGCTGCCGCCCTGTGGCCCGTCCATAGCTTGCGCGTCTGCCTCCGGCATCGTCTCCAACCCTTGCGCGCATCATCGTCCCATTGCAATGAGGCACGAGGTTCAACGCTTCTCCGGAGGGTCGCATTGCCGGAAGCTGAAGACAGTTTCGATTTTCTCGACAATGCCGTGCCCGATTTCGATGCCGGAAAGGCCGCAGGTGACGGACACCGTGCGCGTCTGCGCCACCGGCTGCTGACCGGCGGGGCCGAGGCGCTGGCCGATTACGAGGTGCTGGAATACCTCCTGTTCGCCGCCATCCCGCGCGGCAACACCAAGCCGATCGCCAAGGCCTTGCTCGCCCAGTTCGGGAGCCTTGCCGGGGTGATGAATGCCGATCCCAAGGCGCTCCAGCGGGTCAAGGGTCTGGGTGAAAACAGCGCCGCTGCCCTGAAGGCGGTCGCCACGGCAGCGCGGCGCATGGCGCGGGGCGAAATCATGGGCAAGCCCGTGCTCGCCAGCTGGCAGGCGCTGATCGATTACCTCACCACCGACATGGCCCACCTGACCGTTGAGCGCGTGCGGGTGCTCTATCTCGATACCAAGAACCGCCTGATCGAGGATCACCATGTGGGCGACGGTTCGATCGACGAAGCCGCAATCCATCCGCGCGAAGTGATCCGCCGCGCGATGGACGTGGGGGCGAGCGCGATGATTCTTGTCCACAACCACCCGTCAGGCAACCCCGAACCCAGCCGCGCTGATATCCAGATCACCCAGCGCATCGCCGAAGCCGGGCGGCACATGGGTGTGACGGTCCATGATCACGTGATCATCGGGCGCGAAGGGCATGCCAGCCTCAGGGCAAAAGGCCTGATCTGATGACCGCATCCGCGCTGCCGGGCGCGTCGCCCGGCCACCGCCCCGAAATTGACGGGCTGCGCGCGCTCGCGATTGCGCCGGTCGTGCTGCATCACGCGGCACCTGATCTGCTGCCCGGCGGCTTTGCCGGGGTCGATGTGTTCTTCGTCATCAGCGGCTTTCTGATCACCGGGATCATCGCCGGCGAACTGGCTGCGGGGCGGTTCAGCCTGTGGCGGTTCTGGGAGAGGCGGCTGCGGCGAATCGTCCCTGCGCTGGCGGCGATGCTGGGCGTTACCGCGCTTGCGGGATGGGCAATCCTCACGCCCGAAGACTTCGCGCAATTTGCCAAGGCGCTGGTGGCCGCTTCGGTGTTCGCCTCCAACATCCATTTCGCGCGCGGCACCGGCTATTTCGACGGGGCCGAGGGCAGTCTACCCTTGCTCCACACCTGGACGCTGGGGGTGGAGGAGCAATTCTACCTGTTGTTCCCATTGATGCTGCTGGCGGCATGGAGGTGGCGACCGGGGGCGATACTGCCCTTGGTGATGGTCACAGGCCTTGCGAGCTTGGCGCTGGCCTTGTGGCTCGCGCCGCGCGAGCCGCTGGCGGCATTCTATCTGCTGCCGACCCGGATGTGGGAGCTGATGCTGGGCGCGGCTTGCGCCCTGCTGCCCCGCCGTCCGCGCGCCGACGGGCGACTCGCGGCGGCGGGTGTGGGGCTGATCATCGCAGGCTTCATCCTGATCGACCCCGAAGGCCTTGCGCCCGGCCCGCTGTTTCTGCTCCCGACAATCGGCACCGCGCTGGTACTGCTGTTCGCTTCGTGCGAGACCCGCGCCGGCCGGATGCTGGCGCTCGCACCATTGGCGTGGCTGGGGCTGATCTCTTTCGGACTTTACCTTTGGCACCAGCCGGTGCTTGCCTTTGTGCAATATCTCTACTTCGGACCGCTGCCGCCGCTGGCGCTGGTGACGGCGGTGGCTGCAGCGGTGGGACTCGCCTTCCTTTCCTATCGCTGGATCGAGCAGCCGGTGCGCACGCGCCAGTGGCTCGCCCGCCCCGCCCTGCTGGCGGCCACTTGCCTGGCCGTGCTGGCAGCCCCGCTGGCCGCAGGCGCGCTCGGCTTCACCCGCCAACTGCTGCCGCAGTCCGCTGCCGAGGCGCAGCGGCTGGGCGGGTTGCGGCCCAAGGGCGCGCTCGATACCGAAGTCATCACCCAGAGCGGCCCGATCGGCTTCGTGCTTTATGGCGATAGCCACGCCGGGCAATATTACCCTGCCGCCACGGGGCGCTTTGGCTCTGGAGCGCTGTTGACGGAGAACGGCTGTCTGTCGGCGGACGGCGTTTCCAATTGGCAGTCCGGCAGCGCCAAGGGTGAGGCCTGCAATGCCCTGCCCGACCGGCTTGAGGAACTGGTGCAGGAGCGCGGGATCACAACCGTGATCTGGGCGCAGCGCTGGGACCGCGAGCTTTATGACACGGACACCGACACCGCGATCGGCCGTAGCACTGACAGGGCCGCACCAGCGCTGCTGGCGGCGGTGACGCGCACAATTGATCGCCTGCCGCGCGGCACGCGGGTGATCCTCGTCGGCAGCTCACCCACCGCCTGGGCGGCGGGGCCACTCATGCAACACGGCTGGCTCCGTTGTCAGGCCTTCCGGAATGCTACCTGCCCCGAAAGCTACCCTGCCTCCCTTGCCGAGGGGCGTGAGGCCAATCCGCACCTGCGCCAGCTGGCCGCCCGCGACCCCCGCGTGACCTATATCGATGCCGCCGCCCCCCTTTGCCGGGCCGGGCGGTGCCTGCTGATCCAGGACGGCAAACTCAATTACTGGGACGGAAGCCACATGACCCGCGCCGCCGCCGGGCGGGTGATGGCGCAAATCGATCCGGCGCTCATCACGCAGCAATAGGGCGGTGCGCTTGCCTTGACCGCCCTCGTTGCCTAGGCGCTGCGCCAAGCCAGCCACACCGGAGTCGAGAATGGTCCCCCGCTACGCCCGCCCGCAAATGACCGCCCTGTGGGAACCGGAGGCGAAATATCGCATCTGGTTCGAGATCGAGGCGCACGCGACCCAGAAGCTCGCCGACCTCGGCGTTGTCCCGCAAAGTGCCGCCAAGGCGCTGTGGGACTGGTGGGCCACGAACCCCGCCATCGACGTCGCCGCGATCGACGCGATCGAGGCTGTGACCAAGCATGACGTGATCGCCTTCCTCGATTGGGTGGCGCAGCAAGTGGGCGAAGAAGCGCGCTTCATGCATCAGGGCATGACGTCCTCGGACGTGCTGGACACCACGCTGTCGGTGCAGCTTGCGCGGGCGAGCGACCTTCTGCTGGCCGATCTGGATGCGCTGCTGGCAGCGATCAAGACCCGCGCGGAAGAGCACAAATACACCCCCACCATCGGCCGCAGCCACGGCATCCATGCCGAGCCTGTGACCTTCGGCCTCAAGCTGGCGCAGGCCTATGCCGAGTTCGACCGCTGCCGCGCGCGGCTGGTGGCGGCCCGCGCGGAAATCGCGACCTGCGCGATCAGCGGCGCAGTCGGGACGTTTGCCAATGTCGATCCGGCGGTCGAGGAATATGTCGCCGAAAAGCTTGGCCTGGCGGTGGAGCCTGTATCCACGCAGGTGATCCCGCGAGATCGCCACGCGATGTACTTCGCCACGCTGGGCGTGATCGCCAGCAGCATCGAACGCCTCGCGACCGAAATCCGCCACCTGCAACGCACCGAGGTGCTGGAGGCCGAGGAGTATTTCTCCCCCGGCCAGAAGGGGTCTTCGGCCATGCCGCACAAGCGTAACCCGATCCTCACCGAAAACCTCACCGGCCTTGCCCGCGTGGTGCGTTCGGCTGTCACCCCGGCACTGGAGAACGTCGCGCTGTGGCATGAGCGCGATATCTCGCACTCGTCGGTCGAGCGTTACATCGGCCCGGACGCGACCATCACGCTCGACTTTGCGCTGGCGCGGCTGACCGGCGTGGTCGACAAGCTGCTCGTCTACCCTGTGCGCATGGAGAAGAACCTCAACCGGATGGGCGGGCTGATCCATTCGCAGCGCGTGCTGCTGGCGCTGACGCAGGCGGGCCTGACGCGCGACGATTCCTACCGTCTGGTGCAGCGCAACGCGATGAAGGTGTGGGAGGCTGACGGCGCGTTGAACCTGCTCGACCTGCTCAAGGCCGATGCCGATGTGACCGCGCGCCTTGCCCCTGAACAGCTCGATCAGCTGTTCGATCTCGGCTACCACTTCAAGCACGTCGACACGATCTTCGCACGGGTGTTCGCTTGACGGCGGCGATGCTGGACTCACTGCGGGAATTGCTTAGGTTCACGATGCTTGTGAGCCATCGGGAGAGGCAATCCTCGTGAAGATCCTGCGCACCATCCTGTGGATTCTGGCGGCTTTCGGCTTCCTGATCTTTGCGATCTACAACTGGCAGCCGGTCGAACTGACCCTGTGGCAGAACCTCGTGCTGGAAACCAAGGTGCCGGTGCTGGCGCTGCTGGCCTTTGCGGCGGGTTTCGTGCCGATGTGGGCACTGCATCGCAGCGTCACCTGGGGTCTCAATCGCCGCATCCGCGCGCTGGAGACCTCGCTCAAGAACGCGGCCATGGCCCGCCAGCGCGAAGCCGAGGCGCCGGCCATGCTGCCGGTGGATACACCTGTGGACAAGTCCGGCACAAAGCCGGGAGAAAGCCCCGATCCGCTGAGCCCGGCGGATGGCGGCTCTGATGGAGGCAGCGCAAAGTGAGCAATCCGGTCTATCTCGCGCTCGATGTGCCGAGCCTCGAACCGGCCAAGGCGCTGGTGAACAAGGTCAAGGCGCATATCGGCGGGGTCAAACTCGGTCTCGAATTCTTCTGCGCCCACGGCGCGCACGGGGTGCATGAAATCGCCCATCTGGGCCTGCCGATCTTCCTCGACCTCAAGTTCCACGACATCCCCAACACCGTCGCCAAGGCGGTGCAGGCGATCCACGTCTATCAGCCCGCGATCATCACGGTCCACGCCAGTGGCGGGCGCGCGATGATGGAGGATGCCAAGGCAGCAGCGGCAGAAGGCTGCAAGGTGGTGGCGGTGACGATGCTGACCAGCCTCGATGCCGGTGATCTGACCGCAACCGGCGTCTATGGCAGTGCCGAAACGCAGGTGATGCGGCTGGCAGAACTCGCGCATGAGGCCGGATTGGACGGGATCGTGTGTTCGGGCCAGGAGGTCGGCATGGTCAGGAAGGCGTGGCGCGACGGCTTCTTCGTCGTCCCCGGCCTTCGCCCCACTGGCGGCGGCACCGGCGACCAGAAGCGCGTGGTCACCCCGCGCCAGGCCCGCGACAACGGCGCAAGCGTGCTGGTGATCGGCCGCCCGATCGCCCGCGCCGATGATCCGGAGGCCGCAGCACGCGCGATCGAGGCGACGCTTTAGGCTCCCGCCGTGACCGACCACGCCACCCCCAACCTGCCGGCCCGCGATTTCGCGGCGACAGCGGCGTTCTACGCCAAGCTCGGGTTTGAAGAGGATTACCGCTCGGACGGCTGGATGATCCTGTCGCGGGGGGAGGCTACGCTGGAATTCTTCCCCTACCCCGATCTCGACCCCTACCAGTCAGCCTTCAGCTGCTGCATCCGGCTCGATGATCTCGGCGCGATGATGCGTCAGGTCGAAGCCAGCGGCGTGCCGGACACCCGCCAAGGCATCCCGCGCTATCACCCTGCCGCCCCCGATCCGAGCGGGCTGACGATCGCCTATCTGATCGACCCGGACGGGACGCTGCTGCGATTGATCCAGAACGATTGAGCACCATGACCACCATCGCCGCCGCGTCACTCGCTGACGCCCCCGCGCTCAAAGCCCTGCTGGAAGCCGCCTATCGCGGCGATTCGGCGCGGCGCGGGTGGAATCACGAGGCAGATATTCTCGATGATGAAAGGACCGCGCCGGGCGAGATCGAGGCGTTGCTGGCAGACCCCGCCGTGACGATCCTGACCGCACGGGATGGCGATAGCCTGACGGGCTGCGTGGCCGTAACACGCAAGGACGCGTCTCTCGCCTATCTCGGGATGCTGTGCGTCGCGCCCGATCTGCAATCGGCAGGGCTCGGCGGGCAACTGCTCGGGGCGGCAGAAGACCATGCCCGCGCCCTCGGCATCGCCGCGATGGAAATGACC
Source organism: Porphyrobacter sp. (assembly GCA_032116115.1). Lineage (GTDB taxonomy): Bacteria > Pseudomonadota > Alphaproteobacteria > Sphingomonadales > Sphingomonadaceae > Erythrobacter. Next base: position 34,829 of record JAUMAX010000012.1, on the reverse strand, counting down.
GTGATCGACAGCCGCGCGGCGCTGATCGCGTGGTACGAACGGCGCGGCTATGCCTTCACCGGAGAGACCCGCCCCTTCCCCGTCCTGCGCGATCCGCCGATCACGTTTGTGGTGCTGGAAAAGCCGCTCTGATAGGCCTTAACGGGCCTGCACCGGCGGTTGCGCCTCGCTGCCATCTGTCAGCTTGCGCAGATCATCCGGGCTCAGCTCCAGAAGCGGCGAATTCACGGTCCAGCCGACCAGTTCCATCTCTTCGCCGCTGCCGTGGAACAGGTAGGTCTCGCTGCCCTCGCCCTTAGCGAAGCGGGTCTGCATCACCACCGTTGTCGTGGTGATGCCATTGTGAAAACCTGAGTTGAAACCGCTCTGCTTGCTCGATTCGATAGCGCCGAGCCGCACCTTGAACAGCGTCATCATTGCTTCGAGTTGCTTGACCGGGGCTGCCTTGCGGAACGCGTCGCCCCCCAGGCGGTAGATGCCACGCGCATCGCCCGCGTTATAGAGCGCCTGAATCTGCGTGATCTGCTGCTGCGCGTCTTCGAGCTGCGCGCCCGGATTGCACGCCGCCAGCGCGAGCGTGCCTGCAAACGCCAAAAGAAGACGAAAAATCATGCGCAAACCCCTCCCTGCCTTGACCTCCACAGTGCCGCGACTGGCGTTTTCAATCAAGCAATTCGCCCTTCACCTTGCAGCGCGGTCGCCCTAGAGACGCAGGATGGCGCACACACTTGTGAAAATCTGCGGGATTTCGACCCCCGAAACCCTCGCCGCCGCCGTGCGTGCGGGGGCGAGCCATGTCGGCTTTGTCCACTTTGCCAAAAGCCCGCGCCACCTTGGCCTCGCCGATGCGGCACGGCTGCGGTCGCTGGTGCCTGCGCATGTCAAGGCTGTGCTGCTGGTGGTAAACCCTTCGCCCGAGAGCCTTGCCGAGGCGGTGCGCCTTGTCGCGCCCGATGTGGTGCAGTTTCACGGCAGCGAAACGCCCGACGCCCTCGCCCGCTTCCGCGCGGAAACGGGGATCGAGGCGTGGCGCGCGATGGCAGTGAGGGATGCCGCCAGCCTCGCCGATGTCGCGCGGTTCCGGGGCGCGGCTGACCGCGTCCTGCTCGATGCGCCTGCCTCAAGCTTGCCCGGCGGCAATGGCACGGCGTTCGACTGGAGCCTTCTGGCCGGCTGGCAGGCGCCGCTCGCCTGGGGGCTGGCAGGCGGCCTCACCCCCGCCAATGTCGGTGAGGCCATCCGCCTGACCCGCGCGCGGCTGGTGGATACTTCTTCCGGGGTCGAGCGTTCTCCCGGTATCAAGGACGTGGACAAGATCACTGCCTTCTGCAAAGCGGCCCACATATGAACACGCACCCGAATTCCTTCCGCACCCAGCCTGATGATCGCGGCCATTTCGGCCAGTTCGGCGGACGCTATGTAGCCGAAACGCTGATGCCGCTGGTGCTCGATCTGGAGCGCGAATACCGCAAGGCGCAGGCAGATCCGGCGTTTCAGGCGGAATTCGACGACCTGCTCGAACATTATGTCGGCCGCCCTTCGCCGCTCTATTTTGCGCCGCGTATCACCGAAGAGCTGGGCGGCGCGCAGGTGTGGTTCAAGCGCGACGAGCTCAATCACACCGGCGCGCACAAGATCAACAATTGCATCGGCCAGATCCTGCTCGCCATGCGCATGGGCAAGACCCGCATCATTGCGGAAACCGGCGCGGGCCAGCACGGGGTCGCCACCGCTACGGTCTGCGCGCGCTTCGGCCTGCCTTGCGTGATCTACATGGGCGCCGAGGACGTGAAGCGGCAGGCGCCCAATGTGTTCCGGATGAAGCTGCTCGGCGCGGAGGTGATCCCCGTCACCAGCGGCGGCGCGACGCTGAAGGACGCAATGAACGAAGGCCTGCGCGACTGGGTCGCGAATGTCCACGACACCTTCTACATCATCGGCACCGCGGCAGGCCCGCACCCCTATCCCGAGATGGTCCGCAACTTCCAGAGCGTGATCGGCAAGGAAGCACGCGCGCAGATGCTCAGCCGCACGGGCCGCCTGCCCGATCTGCTGGTCGCCTGCATCGGCGGCGGGTCGAACGCGCTGGGGCTGTTCCACCCCTTCCTCGATGATCCGAGCGTGAAGATGCTCGGCGTCGAAGCGGCGGGCCACGGCCTCGACGGTGATGAACACGCCGCCAGCCTCCTCGGCGGATCGCCCGGCGTGCTCCACGGCAACCGCACCTATCTGCTGCAGGACGAAGACGGCCAGATCACCGAAGGCCACTCGATCAGCGCGGGCCTCGATTACCCCGGCATCGGGCCGGAGCACGCGTGGCTGAAGGAATCGGGCTGCGTCGATTACACCGCCGTCACCGATGACGAGGCCTTGGAAGGCTTCCAGCTGCTGTGCCGCACCGAGGGGATCATCCCTGCTTTGGAACCCTCGCATGCCATCGCCGCCGTGGCGAAGGTCGCGCCGACCATGCCCAAGGACAGCATCGTACTGATGAATCTGTGCGGGCGCGGCGACAAGGACATCTTCACCGTCGCGGAGCGTCTGGGGGTCGAGCTTTGAGGACAGCCGGCTGGATCATCATTTGCCTTGGCTTTGCGTCCGCATTCCTGTGGAATTACCTTGGACGCGATAATGTTGGCGTGATGGCCGTCGGTGGGCTGTCTATTGTCGCCGGGATGATATTTCTTGCTATCGATGCGATGGTGCGAATGTCACGCGGGCAACTGCGGCTTCGTCCCCTTGACGCCATGAAGCGGATGCCATTGATTTTCATGGTGATGGTGGGGGTCTACGCGTTGGCCGTGGTCATTTCCCCCGACACGCAAATTGACTGGACTGAAACCCTGCTAAAATGTGCCGTCGTCTCGTTGACAATGGCGATCTACTTCAGCGCTTATCGAAAGCCCGCATGACCCGCCTCTCCTCAACCTTCGCCGCTCCCCGCCCCGCGCTCGTCTGCTTCATCACCGCAGGCGATGGCGACACCGCGGCCAATCTCGATGCGCTGGTGGAAGCCGGCGCGGATGTGATCGAGCTTGGGATGCCCTTCACCGATCCGATGGCCGATGGCCCAGCGATCCAGAGCGGCAATCTGCGCTCGCTGGGCGCGGGCACCAAGACCGCCGACGTGCTGCGCTACGCCACCGAATTCCGCGCCCGGCACCCGAATGTGCCGCTGGTGCTGATGGGCTATGCCAACCCGATGGTGCGTCGGGGTCCCGAGTGGTTCGCCGAGGCCGCTGCGGCGGCTGGCGTGGACGGCGTGATCTGCGTCGACATTCCGCCCGAGGAAGACGACGCGCTCGGCCCGGCCCTGCGTGCCAAGGGCATCGCCCCGATCCGCCTCGCCACCCCCACCACCGACGCCGCGCGCCTGCCGCAGGTGCTCGCCGGGTCGGAAGGGTTCCTCTACTACGTCTCGGTCGCCGGGATCACTGGCAAGCAACAGGCGGTGCAGGCCAGCATCGAGGAAGCCGTGGCGCGGTTGAAGCAATCGACCGATCTGCCGATCGCAGTCGGCTTCGGCGTCCGCACCCCCGAACAGGCCGCCGCCATCGCCAAGGTGGCCGACGGCGTGGTCGTCGGCAGCGCGCTGGTGGAAATTTGCGGCGAATATGGCGCTGCGGCTCCCGCCAAGCTAAAGGAACTGACTTCCGCCCTCGCCCACGCGGTCCACACCGCCCGACAGGAGCAGCCTGCATGAACTGGTTCACCCGCGTCCGCAATTCGATGGGCTTCTCGGCCGAGAAGAAGACCTCCACGGAAAAGGATCTGTGGATCAAGTGCCCCTCGTGTCAGGAAATGCTGTTCGTGCAGGAGTATGAGGACAACCTCTCTGTCTGCCCGAAGTGCGAGCATCACGGGCGCATCGGCGCGGATGCGCGGCTGGCGCTGCTGCTTGATCCGGGCTTCGAGACGCTGCCACTGCCGAAGGTCACCGAGGACCCGCTGCAGTTCAAGGATACCAAGAAGTACACCGACCGCCTCAAGGCCGCGCGCGCGGCGAACCCGCATGAGGACGCCTTTGTCGTCGGCTCCGGCTTCATCGAAACGCGCCCCGCCGTGGTTGGCGTGCAGGATTTCAGCTTCATGGGCGGCTCGATGGGCATGGCCGTGGGGCAGGCCTTCTGCGAGGGCGCGCAAAAGGCGCTGGATCGCGGCTGCGCCTATGTCGTCGTGACAGCGGCAGGCGGTGCGCGGATGCAGGAGGGGATCTTGTCTCTGATGCAAATGCCGCGCGCCACTGTGATGACGCGGCGGCTGAAGCAGGCCGGGCTGCCCTATATCGTGGTGCTGTCCGATCCCACTACCGGCGGGGTGACAGCTAGCTACGCGATGCTCGGCGATATCCACATTGCCGAACCGGGCGCGTTGATCGGCTTTGCGGGCCAGCGCGTGATCCAGGACACGATCCGCGAACAGCTGCCCGAAGGCTTCCAGCGCGCCGAATACCTCCACAAGCACGGGATGGTCGACATGGTTGTCCCCCGTCACGAGCTGAAGGCGACACTGGGTCAGGTGCTGGATTACCTCACCCCGGTGAAGGCTGCGTAACGCCCCATGCGCGACTTCGGTCGGTCTGACGACCCGCGCGTTCAAGCCCAGCTTGATCGCCTCGCTGCGCTGAGCCTGCCGCAAGGCCGGCTCGGGCTGGAGACGATTGCCGCGCTGATGGAGCGGCTCGGCAATCCGCATCGCAAGCTGCCGCCGGTGTTCCATGTCGCAGGCACCAACGGCAAGGGATCGACCTGCGCCTTCCTGCGGGCGATGCTGGAGGCGGAGGGCTACAAGGTCCACGTCACCACCTCGCCCCATCTTGTGCGCTACAACGAGCGGATCCGGCTGGCGGGTGAGCTGATTTCGGACGCCATGCTGGCCGATGTGCTGGCGGAGGTGCTCGATGCAGGCGAGGATCTCGGCCCCAGCTTCTTCGAAGTCACCATCGCCGCCGCCTTCCTCGCCTTCAGCCGCACACCCGCCGATGTCTGCGTGGTCGAAGTCGGCATGGGCGGGCGGTTCGATGCGACCAATGTGCTGGAGCCCGAGGCGCTGGCGGCCTGCGGGATCGCGGCGCTGGGTCTCGATCACGAACGCTTCCTCCTCGCGCCCGAGGACGGCGTGCCGCAAGAGCCGATGGCGCGCATCGCGTTCGAGAAGGCGGGGATCGCCAAGCGCGGCGTTCCGCTAGTAACGCTCGACTATCCACCCGCCGAGACTGCCGCGATTGCAGAGGTGGCAGCACGGGTCGGCACCACTGTCATCGCGCGCAATGCAAGCTGGGGCGCGAAGACCGGCGGCGGCGATGGCCGATTGATCTATGGCGAAGGCGAGGCGGCCTATTTCCACACGCCGCCAATCGGCCTGCCGGGTCGCCATCAGGTGCTCAACGCCGGCCTCGCCGTGGCGATGCTGCGATTCCAAAACCGGGTTGCGGTGAGCGAAGCGGCGATGACAGCAGGGATCGCTGCCGCCCGCTGGCCCGCGCGGATGCAGCGCCTTGCCCCCGGCCCGGTGACCGGCAAGCGCCAGGTGTGGCTCGACGGCGGCCACAACCCGCAAGCGGGTGCAATGCTGGGCGAGCACTTCGCGGGTCAACGCCTGCACCTTGTGATCGGCATGATCGAAGGGAAAGACCCTGCCTCGCTGATAGGCCCACTCGGCCCTACCCTCGCCAGTATCACCGCCGTGCCGGTGCCGGGGCATGACTGGCACCCCGCAAGCGCCTTCGGCCCGGCAGCCCGCCCTGCCCCCGATGTGCCGAGCGCCATGGCGATGATCCCTGATGACGGCCTGCCGATCCTCATCGCCGGATCGCTCTACCTCGCAGGCGAGGTGCTGCGCCTGAACGACGAGCTGCCCGACTAAGGCACCCGCCCGCTCTCGTGTTGGAGACACATGAGACACTCTCCAGGAAGAGAAAACTTCCCGCCCCGCCAGCCCTGCTTTGCGATCGGCAACCGGGCGGGGAAAGAGGCGTGTCATGCGGGCCAATGTGACCGCGCCGGTTTGAGTAGGAAAGCCCCGCCAGCCCTCACGTCATAAGGCGGGCGATCAGACCAGCTCCGGCTCCGGCGGCGGCGCGTTCTCCGGTCGGCCTGACCGCGCCTGGCGCACCCATTCAATCACGCACAGCGCAACCGCGAACAGCCCGATCAGCGTCGTCAGGATGAAGACGTCGTAATAGCCGCGCTCCTCGATCATCTGGCCCAGCGCCGGGCGGCCCAAAGTCCCGACCAGCATCGTCAGCGACGACAGCAGCGCATATTGCACCGCGCTATAGCCCTTGGCGACCACGCTGGAGAGGTAGGCGACAAAGGCCGCGCCTGCGATACCGACCGCGATGTTCTCCGCGCCGATGGTCAGCATCAGCCGCGACATGCGATCATCCGCGCCGAATTGCCCGGCGAGCCAGGTGAAGCCGATCAGGTCGCTCGCCGCCTGCATCCGCGCGCCGCCCAACGCGAGGTCGGCGTAAAGCAGGTTGGTCAGCGCCGCGATCACCGCGCCCAGCGTCAGGGTGGTCATGCGGCCGATGACGGTCAGCAAGGTGCCGCCCAAAGCCAGCCCGACAATCAGCGCGCCGACGCCGAAGAACTTGGAGGCAATCGCGACCTCGTCCTTGGTGTATTGCAGTTCGCCAAGGTAGAAGGGGTAGGCAAAGCTGCCCCAGATCGCGTCGGTGATGCGGTAGGACAGCACCAGCGCGATCACCAGCACGGCTGCCCATTTCAGCCGCCCGATGATCTCGGCCAGCGGCAGGATCAGCGCGCGGTAACCGTGGTCGAGCGCGGTGTCATAGGCGGTGCGCGCGGGCGCATCGGCGGTCAGGACATGGCGGCCCTGCTTGCGCATGGACTCCAGCCAGCCTGCAATCAGGCCGGGAATCACCACAGTCGCGATCACGATCAGCGGGCCCATTTGCGTCACGAACTCGGTTGAGTCCGGGCGCGTTTCGGGCGTTGCCGCCAGCGAGCGCACCATGAACACCAGCACCGTCACCAGCGCCCAGCCCCACAGCAGCGCTACCGCGCCCAGCGCCAGCGCACGGGTGCGCGGCTCGATCTGGCCGGCCTGCCGCAGCGTGCCGAGATTTTCGCGCTCACCCGCCAGCGCCGCCACGGTGCGTTCGGCATCCGGCGCGAACAACCCGAGGAAGCCGACGAACAGCAGGATGCCGCCCATGCTGGCGAAAACGGTCGGCCAGCCCATCCGCTCGGCCATGAACAGCGCCAGCGCGCCGCCCACCAGCGCGGCAACGCGGTAGCCCATCTGGAACACGGTCGAGAGGATGTCGATGGTCGCCACCTCGTCCGCGACATCGACGCGCCAGGCGTCGATCACCACATCCTGCGTGGCCGAAGCAAAGGCCCCGATTCCGGCGAGCAGCGAAAACACGCCCAGCGACGACAGCGGATCGAGCAGGGACAGCGTCACCAATATCCCGCCCAGCAGCAATTGCGCGGTCACGATCCACTGCTTGCGCTTGCCCAGCCGGCGCAGGCCCGGCAAATCGACGCGGTCCAGCGCGGGCGACCACAGGAACTTGAAGGCGTAGGCCAGCCCGATCAGCGAGAACACGCCCATCGTCTCGACATCGACCTGTGCGTCGGTGAGCCACGCATAGAGCGTGCCGAGCAGCAGCGCATAGGGCAGACCGCTGGCAAAGCCGAACAGCAGGACATAGCCTGTCTTGGGATGGCGCAGCGCCGCCAGAAGGGTCATCCAGCGCGACAGGCGCGAGGGGGGTGCTGAGGTGGCTTCGGCCATTGACGATCCCATGCTGGCGGGACGGATTTTGCACCGGCCCGGTTTCGTGCCACACTCAGCACGGACGAGAGGATGAGAAAAGAGCGATGAACGCCGCAGCAACAGATATGCCCATTTTGCGCCCGACGCCGGGCCAATTGGCGCTGGCCGAGGCGATCCGCGGCGGAGTGGGCCGACAGGCGGGCGCGATCCAGACGGTTCCGGCCAGCAACTACACCTGCCCCGATCACTTCGCGCGCGAGAAAGCGGCGCTGTTCGACCGCCTGCCGCAGGTCATCGCGCCTTCTGCCTTGCTGCCCGATCCCGGCATGGCCGTGCCGCATGATGCCACCGGCCGCCCGCTGCTCCTCACCCGCGACAATGAGGGCAAGGCCCACGTCTTCCTCAACGTCTGCCGCCATCGCGGCACGCGGCTGGTCGAGGGGAGCGAAGTGCAATGTGCCAAACGGCTGGTCTGCCCCTATCATGCCTGGACCTACCGGCTCGATGGCGGGCTGATGGCCCTGCCCCGGCCCGAAACCTTCCCCGGCTTGGACAAGGCGGATTATGGCCTCGTCCGGCTGCCCACAATTGAGGCAGGCGGGTTGATCTGGTTTGCGCCCGCAGAAGGTGCCGATTTCAGCGATGCCCGGAATTTAGGCAATGATCTCGATGCCTTCGGTCTGGGCAGCGCTCACCTGTTCCGGCGCAAGACCCACACGGTCAAGGGCAACTGGAAGCTCATCATGGATGCCTTCCTTGAAAGCTATCACGTCACCCGCCTCCATGCAGGCACCATCGGCCCGTTCTTCAAGGACGGGATCACCGCAGGCGACCAGATCGGCCCGCACCAGCGATCAGCCGTGGGGCGACTGGAGGAGATGGAGAACATCGACCTTACCGACATGGCGGCGCTGCGGCGGGTGGTGACCTTCGCCTATCAACTGCTGCCCGCAACGATCATCGTCCCCAGCCCCGATTATGTGAACGTGATGGTGCTGATGCCGCAGGCGGCCGACTGCACGCTGGTGGAGGATTTCATGCTGATCCCCGAGGCTCCGGCGACCGAAAAGGCCCTGGCGCATTGGGAAAAGAGCTGGAACCTGCTCGATGGCGGGGTCTTTGCCTCGGAAGATTTCCGCGCCGCCGAACTGGGCCAGCAGGGGCTATCGTCCGGCGCGGTGAGCCACATCACGCTCGGCACGCTGGAAGGCGGAATCGCGCGGTTCGACCAGATTGTGGCCGAGGCCTTGCGGGCGGCATCATGAGACGTGTTATCCTTGGTCGCATTTCCTGAAGAAATGCTCTAGGCGCGCGCCCATGCCGACCCTGCCCCCCCGTTCCGAAAATCGTCCTGAAGGCGACCGCATCGCCAAACTGCTCGCCCGTGCAGGTGTCGCCAGCCGCCGCGAGATCGAGCGGATGATCGCCGAAGGGCGCGTGGCGCTGAACGGCACGGTGCTCGATACGCCCGCAACGATCCTTGCCAGCCTCAAGGGCGTGACGGTGGACGGCAATCCCGTCGCCGCGGCCGAGGCCACCCGGCTGTTCGCCTTCCACAAGCCGACCGGGTTGCTGACCGCAGAGCGTGATCCGGCGGGCCGCCCGACGATCTACACCGCGCTGCGCAATGCCCTGCCCGCAGGCACGCCGCGGCTGATGCCGGTGGGACGGCTCGACCTGAACACCGAAGGCCTGCTGCTGCTCACCAATGACGGCGGGTTGAAGCGGACGATGGAACTGCCCGCCACCAAAGTGCCGCGCACCTACCGCGCCCGCGCTTTCGGCATGGTGACGCAGGGCCAGCTGGAAGACCTGATGGACGGGGTCGAGATTGACGGCGTGCGCTATGGCTCGATCGACGCCAATCTTGAGCGTTCCTCCGGGCGCAATCTGTGGATCGAAATGACCATCACCGAAGGCAAGAACCGCGAAGTGCGGCGCGTGCTTGAATATCTCGGCTTGCAGGTCAACCGCCTGATCCGCACGGGTTACGGCCCGTTCAACCTCGGCGATCTGCCGCGCGGGCTGGCGGTCGAGTTGACCGGCAAGCCGGTGGCGCATTTCCTGTCCGAGATGACCGGCACACCGATCCCGCGCGGCGGAGTCAAGAAGGCCGACAAGATCGCGATTGCCGCCCCGGTCAAAGCGCCGCGCCCGCCCCGCCCTCCGGCCCGCAAAGGTCCCTCGGCGCGCCCCGCGCCCCGTGATGCGAAGCAAGACCGCCCCGATGCAGCGACATTTGCGCACAAGGATGCTGCTCCTGCCAAAAAGGGCCAGCGCAGAGGCCCGGCAGCATCGCCCGACCCCCGTCCCGCACCCCGCTCCGCGCCGCGCGAGGGCAGGGAAACCCTGACCAATGCCCCGCGCAAGGGCGCCCGTAGCGGCCCCGGCGCACCCCGTTCCGGCACAGGCTCGCGCAAGCGTCCGGCTCCGACGCGTGGCAACACCCCGCCGCGGGGTCCGCGCAAGTGAGGATCATCGCAGGCGAATGGCGCGGGCGGAAACTCGCTGCCCCCAAGGGCGACAGCACGCGTCCCACGGCTGACCGTGCGCGCGAGACGCTGTTTGCGATGCTCACCAGCAGGCTCGGCGATTTCGAGGGGCTGCAGGTCGCCGACCTGTTCGCAGGCTCGGGCGCGCTCGGGCTGGAGGCCCTGTCACGCGGCGCGGCGCACTGCCTGTTCGTGGAACAGGACCGCGCGGCGGTGGACGTGATCCGCGCCAATGTCGCCACGCTCGGCGCGCAGGCCCGGGCGCGGGTCGAGACGGCTTCGGTGATGCAATTGCGGGCAGCCCAAGCGCCGCTCGACCTGATCCTCGCCGATCCGCCCTATCAGTCGGGCGCGGGCGAGGTGGCGCTGGATCGCTTGCTCAGGCTCGGATGGATCGGGCCGGAAACGTGGATCGCGGTCGAAACCGGCTTCAAGGAAGATGTCGCGGTCAAGGGCCTGATGCTCGACGCAGAACGCCGGGTCGGCAAGGGCAAGCTCAGCCTGTTGCGGCTGGACAATGCCGATGCTGACCCGGCTCCCCCTGAAGCGATCGCCTAGCTGCGCGTGATTAGCTGCTCAGGCCGTCAAGCTTGGTCTTGATCTGGCCCCAGGCCATCTCGCGCTGGGAATCGTTCAGCTTGGCCAGCGTTTCCTTGTCCTCGTCGGTCAGGCGCCAGAACATGTCCTGCCGATCTTCCGGAAGCGTCCAGAAGTAGTTCCGGGCTTCGGGCGACAGGGCGGAATAGGCCGTCTGCTTGTCCGCTGGCCATGTTGCGACCCGGGCCTGCTGCTCGGCGGTCGGTTCAGGAGCCGGCATGGGCGCGGGTGCCGGCGTTTCGCTTGCAGGTGGCGGCATGGTGCCGGGCATAGTGCCGGGCAAGGGCTCGGGCGTCGTCTGATCCTGACCAGCGGCCATGGCCGGAGCCATCGCCAACGCCAATGCCGCGCCCGCGAGGCCGAATGTATTCAGATGCTTGTGCATGGGTATCTCCAATAGTGTCTGACCCAAGCATTACGAACGCGCGTGCTTGTGTCCGGCCGCTCAGTCCCCTGCTGACCGGACAGCCCAAGTATGGGGCAGCACAAAGGGGAGGCAACCCGCGCCCGGCCCGGACATCCTGCCGAAGGAACCACCCATCGGAAATCGTGGCTGAAAAGCGGCCAGCCGATTGGCGGCCCGCCGCACACTGTGGGCAAAGCCGCGCCTCATCGCTTGCCCCTGCGGCAATTGTTCCCTACCTGTTCGCACCTTATCATGAGTCCGAACCTGCCCTCCCCCGTCCCGGCGGACGATTCTGTTCCCGCTTACGCAGCGCGGCTGAACCCGGCGCAGCGCGCCGCTGTGCTTGCCACCGAAGGACCGGTGCTGATGCTTGCGGGCGCAGGCACGGGCAAGACCGCCGCGCTGACTGCGCGCCTTGCCCACCTGGTCGCGACCCGCCGCGCTTTTCCCTCGCAGATCCTGTGCGTCACCTTCACCAACAAGGCCGCGCGCGAAATGCGCGAGCGGGTGGCGCATCATCTCGGGCCGGGGGCAGAAGGCATCCCGTGGCTCGGCACGTTCCACTCGATCTGCGCCAAGATGCTGCGCCGCCATGCCGAACTGGTCGGCCTGGCTGCAAATTACACCATCATCGACACCGACGATCAGCTGCGGCTGCTGAAAGCCCTGATCGCCGAGGCGGAGCTGGATGAAAAGCGCTGGCCCGCGCGCCAGCTTGCCGGGTTGATCGACCGCTGGAAGAACCGCGGTCTCAACCCCGCCGATCTCGATGCGGTCGAGAATGAAGCCTATGCCAATGGCAAGGGAGCGCAGCTCTATGCCCGGTATCAGGAGCGGCTGCGCGCACTGAACGCCTGCGATTTCGGCGACCTGATGCTGCACATGCTGAACATCCTGAAGCAGCACCGCGACATCCTGAGCCATTACCAGCGCGCGTTCCGCTACATCATGGTGGACGAATATCAGGACACCAACGCGGTGCAGTATCTGTGGCTGCGGCTGCTGGCGCAGGAGCACAAGAACATCTGCGTGGTGGGCGATGATGACCAGTCGATCTATTCATGGCGCGGGGCGGAAGTCGCCAATATCCTGCGGTTCGAGAAGGATTTTCCGGGCGCGGAGGTCATCCGGCTGGAGCAGAACTACCGTTCGACCCCGCACATCCTTGGCGCGGCATCGGGCCTGATCCGGGCCAACTCGCAGCGTCACGACAAGACCCTGTGGACCGAGGTGAACGGCGGCGACAAGGTCAAAGTCATCGGCGTGTGGGATGCGCCGGAAGAAGCGCGCCGGGTGGGCGAGGCGATCGAGCGGCTGGAGCGTGAAGGCGCGGCGCTCAACCGGATCGCTATCCTTGTGCGCGCGCAATACCAGACCCGCGAATTCGAAGACCGCTTCATCCAGATCGGGATCAATTACCGCATCATCGGCGGCTTCCGCTTCTATGAACGCGCCGAGATCCGCGATGCCCTCGCCTATCTGCGCCTGATCGCCCAGCCGCAGGATGATCTGGCGTTTGAGCGGATCCACAACCAGCCCAAGCGAGGGCTTGGCGCCAAGGCACTGGAGCAGATGCACAGCCACGCGCGTCGCACCGGCCTGCCGCTGGCCGCCGCCGCGCTGCAACTGGCCGACAGCGACGAATTGCCCAAGCGGGCTGCAATCACCATCGGCGGGCTGATGCGGCAGTTCCTGCACTGGCGCGAAACGTCCGAAACGATGTCACCTTCCGATCTGCTCCGGCTGGTGCTGGAGGAATCGGGCTACAACGCCATGCTCGCCGCCGACCGCACCCCTGAAAGCGCAGGCCGGGCCGAAAACCTGTCCGAACTCGCCCGCGCGATGGAGGAATACGAAACGCTCGGCGACTTCCTCGAACATGTCAGTCTGGTCATGGACAATGACCGTTCCGATGCCGAGGAAACGGTCACGATCATGACGATCCACGCCGCCAAGGGGCTGGAATTCGACAACGTGTTTTGCGTCGGCTGGGAAGAAGGCGTGTTCCCCTCGCAGCGCGCGATCGACGAAGGCGGGCTGGCATCGCTGGAGGAGGAGCGCCGCCTCGCCTATGTCGCGATCACCCGCGCGCGGCGGCATTGCACCATTCTCCACGCCGCCAACCGCCGGATCTATGGCCAATGGGTGAGCAGCATCCCCAGCCGCTTCATCGAAGACTTGCCCGAAGAACACATCGATCAGGAAACGACGCTGACCGGGGGCGCTTCGCTATGGCGCGCCAATTGGAGCGAGCAGGAAGACCCCTTCGCCCATGTCGCGCGCGATTACCCTGCCAAGGCGCAGATGCGCGGCCCCGGCTGGCAGCGGGCTTTGACGTCAGGCTATGAGACAAAGCCTGCGCGGCTGCGCGAAAGCACCCGCCCTGCCACCAGCTTCGCCGGGCCAGCGCGCAGCGATATCGCCATTGGCACGATGGTCAGCCACGAACGGCTGGGCATGGGCTGTGTCATCGAACAGGAAGGCAATATGCTGACCGTCCGGTTCGAAGATGTCGGCGAAAAGCGGGTGCTGGCTTCGTTCGTGAAGGTCGTGGGTTAGGCCTCAGCCAAACCCTACGTCGAGAAACCCCGGGCGCGGGCCATTCCATTCGCCTGCGGGCACCGGTTCGTCGTCCTCGCGGTAACGGCGCGGCTTGCGGTCGTCGGTGGCGGTGACACGGTCGGTACGATGGGCGGGCTTATCACGGCGCGGACGTTCTTCACGGGGAGCGCGTTCTTCACGCGGCGCACGCGGTTCGCGGTCCTCGCGGGGAGCGCGGGCTTCACGCGGTTCGCGCCCCTCGCCCCTGGCGCGGCGGGGCTTGCGCTCCTGCCGTTCTTCGCCGCGATCATCAGCCGGTGCCTCGGGCTCAGCCTGTGCCTTGGCCGCTTCGGCCTTGGCGATCACTTCGGAAAGATCGACGCGCACGTCTTCCTTGCCGAACACCTTGATCGCGCTGCCGGTCAGCTTTTCGACATTGCTGATCGCTTCGGCGTCTTCTTCGGACACGAAGGTGAAGGCCCGCCCCTTGGCGCCTGCGCGGCCGGTGCGGCCGATGCGGTGGACGTAATCATCGGGGTGCCACGGCGTGTCGTAGTTGAACACGTGGCTGACGCCCTTGATATCGAGCCCGCGGGCCGCGACGTCCGACGCCACCAGAATATTGACCTCGCCCGCCTTGAAGCGGTCAAGTTCCTTGATCCGGCTCGACTGGTCCATGTCGCCGTGAATCTCGGACGACCGGAAGCCGAAGCGGTGAAGGCTCTGGTTCAGCTCGCGCACAGTGGTCTTGCGGTTGGCGAAGATGATCGCGTTCTCGACCAGATCGTTTTCGAGGAACCAGCGCAGCGTGTCCTTCTTGGCACGCGACTTCACCGGCACCTTGAAGGCGGTGATATCGGCATTGGTGGTTGCCGCGCGGGCGGTTTCGATGCGCTTGGGGTTGTTGAGGAACTTCTTGGCCAGCTTTTCGATCGGCGCAGGCATGGTCGCCGAAAACAGCATCGTCTGGCGCGTTTCGGGGAGCTTGGAGCAGATGAATTCGATATCGGGGATGAAGCCCATGTCGAGCATCCGGTCCGCCTCGTCGATCACCAGCAGCTCGCAGCCGTTGAGCATGATCTTGCCGCGCTCGAACAGGTCCATGAGGCGTCCCGGCGTTGCGATCAGCACATCGACGCCGTCAGACAGCGCCTTCAACTGGTCACCCATCTGCACGCCGCCGATCAGCAGCGCCATCTTGAGATCATGGTTCTTGCCATACTTCTCGAAGTTTTCGGCCACCTGTGCGGCGAGTTCGCGGGTGGGTTCGAGGATCAGCGAACGCGGCATCAGCGCACGGCGGCGGCCCGATGCCATCACGTCGATCATCGGGAGCACGAAGCTTGCCGTCTTGCCGGTGCCGGTCTGGGCAATGCCGATCAGGTCGCGCATCATCAGCACGGTCGGGATCGCCTGCGCCTGAATCGCGGTCGGCGTTGTATAGCCCGCGTCTTCGACGGCTTTGAGCAATTCAGGCGAAAGGCCGAGATCGGCGAATGTCATGCGGTGTGTGGTGTCCGAGAATTGCGGGCAGGGTTGCTGCCGGGATTATCGCCGTGCGCGCGCTGAGCGCGGCATCGGGCTGCGGCGCCTTTCCCGCAAATGGCCGCAAAAGTCAAGGAATCGCGCAGGAGCAGCGCGATTGATCAAGCGCGCACTTCGACGAGTTCGCGCATGGTCTCCACCTCGCAGCGCGCTCCGGTACGCGATTGCAGCTTGTCCCGCTCGACACACAGGCGCCCGTCCTTGTTCTTCTCGACATAAAAGCCGGAGTAGAAGTCACGGGCGCGGCACGCTTTTTCGAGATTGACCGAGATCATCCGCCGGTCCCGCAGATACAGGACCAGCCGGTTGCCGCTGCCGGTCTGCACGCCGACGATCCCGTCAAGGGCGACGCATTTTTCCTTGCCGCGCTCTTCGAAGCGGGGCGCAACCTCGCGCTGCGGCAGATCGGCCAGCAGGTTCTGGCGCGCGGCCGGGGGCCGCGGGGCAATGCGCACGACCACGCGTTGTTCGATCCGCACCTGTTGCACGACCGAGGACTGGCGCATGGCAGACAGCGGATTGATGCGTGCCGGATCGACCGGCTCCTCCGCCGCCGATGCCGCCTCGCATTGCGGAGCCGACACCGCCACCTGCGCAGCCCCGACCGGCGCGTCAGCCGTTTCTGCCACGACCGGCAGCAACAGCGCGAGCGGCGCTGCGAGGGCGTAAAGGCTGTGCATGATGAGGGAAGAACTCTCCTCTGGCGGACACGATCGGGCGACAGACAGCAGCTTTTCGCCGCAGTCCCGAGCGCCTCGGCCTAGCAGCCGCGATTGAACCGTGCCTTAACTGCCTGACAGGCTCGCCGGAATGGGGTGGCATATTCGCTGGCGACTGTGGCATAGAGGCAACAATGGATCACCCTGCCCCGCCCCCTCGCCCTGCTCCGGCATCAGACGCTTTTCTGGCCGAAGCGGCTGATCTGCTCGGCCCGCGCGGGCTGACCACCGATCCCGAGCGGATGGATGCATGGCTGACCGACTGGCGCGGGCGCTACACCGGCCGGGCTCTGGCCCTGGCCTCACCCGCCTCCACCGCAGAGGTCGCCGCGCTGGCGAGGCTCTGCGCCGCGCATGGCGTGCCGATCGTGCCGCAGGGCGGCAACAGCGGCATGGCGGGCGGCGCAACCCCGGACGCGAGCGGCACCGCCATCATTCTTTCCCTGAGGCGCATGGATGCGATCCGCAGCCTGAATGCCGAGGCGGGCCAGATCGTGTGCGAGGCAGGCGTGATCCTCCAGACACTGCACGACGCGGCCGATGCGGCGTTGATGCGCTTTCCCCTGACGCTCGGCGGCAAGGGTTCGGCGACCATCGGCGGGCTGATTTCGACCAATGCCGGCGGCACGCAAGTGCTGCGCCACGGCACCATGCGCGCGCAGGTTCTGGGGCTTGAGGCGGTGCTGGCGTCGGGCGACGTGCTTGATCTGATGACCCCTCTCAAGAAGGACAATCGCGGGTTTGACCTCAAGCAGCTGCTGATCGGCTCCGAAGGCACGCTCGGGATCGTGACGGCGGCAACTTTGCGGCTGCTCCCCGCGCCGGTGGGCCGCGCGACGGCCTGGGTGGGCCTCGGCGGCATCATTGAAGCGCGCACGCTGCTGCGGCGGATGGAGCGTGCCTTGGGCGATGCGCTCGAAGGGTTCGAGGTGGTGCCGGCCCATTGCCTTGAAAGCGTGCTCGCTCATCAGCCCGCCGCCCGCGCGCCCTTGGCCGGACGCCACGCATGGAACGCGCTGATCGAATGTGTTTCGCCCGCCAGCGACAGCGCGGTCTTGCGCGAGGCATTGGAGGCGGCGCTGGCCGAGGCGCTGGACGAAGGGCTGATCGCTGATGCGGTGATCGCGGCCAATGATACCCAGGCCGAAGCCTTCTGGGCCTTGCGCGACGGGATATCGGCGGCTGAACGCGCCATCGGCCCGGCGATGCAGCACGATATTTCGGTGCCGGTCGAGACCATGCCGGAATTCATCCTCGCCGCATCACCGCAGATCGAAGCTGCCTTCCCGGGCACGCGCGCGGTGGCCTTCGGTCATCTGGGCGACGGCAATGTCCATTTTCATGTGCTCGCCCCCCAAGGCGCGGTGCGGGGCGTGTGGGAAGAGGCAGACGGCAAGGCTGTAAGCGCGCGGGTCTATGATCTTGTGACGCAATGGGGCGGCTCGATCAGCGCCGAACACGGGATCGGGCAGATGAAGGTGGGCGAGTTGGCCCGCCTGCACGATCCTGTCGCGCTGGCGGTGATGATGCAGGTCAAACAGGCGCTCGATCCGCACAATCTGCTCAATCCGGGGAAACTGCTGCCAAACCCCGCGCCTCGCTGACCCTGCCCGCTTGCGCGACACCCCGCAAACGCTTAAGGGCCGCGCTTTCGGCGGGGCGATGATCCGCTGAGGGGATCAATCACCATTTTTTCTGATCGGAGACGACGTCATGGCCAGCGCGCCGCAACCGCAACTTCCGTTGTTCTACAAGGACCTTCTGCCGCTCAACAGCCGTGACCACGCGGACTGGAAGGCCGGGACCCTCGAAAGCGCAGCCTATCTCGCTACGACCCATGCGATCCCGCTGACCTCGGACGAGTTCGTCGATGCCCAGCGCGATTTCCCGATCGTCTTCACCGCCGGTGAAAGCCCGCTGCCGATCGCGCTGTTCGGCCTGAACGAAGGCGTCAACACCTTCGTCGGCGACGACATGAAGATCAACCAGCTGATCTACATCCCCGCCTATGCGCGCCGTTACCCCTTCATCCTCGCCAAGCTTCAGCCGGGCGTTGACGACATGTCGCTGTGCTTCGATCCCAGCGCCGGCCTGATCGGCAAGATGGACGAAGGCCTCGCGCTGTTCGACGATGCGGGTCAGCCGACCGAGTACACCCAGGGCGTGCTCGAATTCTGCCGCCGTTTCGAAGAAGCCGGTCAGCGCACCAAGCAGTTCATGGAAGAACTCGGCAAGCTCGACATCATGATGGACGGCGAAATCGCGATCACCCGCAATGACATGCCCGACACCCCGTTCATCTATCGCGGCTTCCGCATGGTGGACGAGGCCAAGCTGCGCGAACTGCCGGCCGACAAGCTGGAAGAACTCGCCAAGAACGGCATTCTGATGCTGATCTATGCGCACCTGTTCTCGCTGAACCTGATGCGCGGCCTGTTCGAGCGTCAGCTGGCGCAGGGCAAGGTGCCGATGAATTCGCAGGGCGCCCCCGCGCCGGCACTCAACTGATTGTGTCGAGGCCCGAAGCGGCAACGCTTCTGGCCTCGCCGCAGGCAAGACGGGCAGGTAGCGAGGCGCTGCCTGCCCGTTTTTGTATCCGGGCCGGGCCCTATTCTGCGGCCTGACGCAAGCCCCCGGCCCCGCCCAGCAGCGCGGCTTCCGCACCCAGTTCGCGCACCAGCGCCGTCAGCATTTCGGCGACCACGGGCAGGCCTGCCCCGGGCTCGGCCAGTTGGCGATCGAGATAGGTCGCGCGGCACACTTCGATCTGCATCGCATGGACATGGTCCTGCGGGATCCCGTGACGGTCGAGCACATAGCCGCCCGAATAGGGCCGGTTGTGCGCCACCGGCACGCCGCGCGCCTCAAGATGGCCCAGCGCCCTGCCCATCAGCACATTTTGGCACGACGCCCCGAACCGGTCGCCCAGCACGATCACCGGCGCGCGCGTCTCGCCATCGGTTGCGCGCAGCGGCGGCATGGAATGCAGGTCGATCAGCAGCGCAGCCCCCCATTCGGCGCGAATCTGCGCCAGCGTCTGCGCAAGGGCAGTGTGATAAGCGCGGTGGATACCCTCGATCCGTGCGTCCAGCTCTGCCGGAGCGAGCCGTCCGCGCCAGATCTCGCCGGAACCGGGCAGGCGGCGCGGCACCAGCCCCAGCCCGCTGCGGGCGCGGGCGTTGCTCCGCTGTGCCTGATCGGCAGGGACAGTTGCACCGGCGCGCCCGCCTTCGATCATGTCCCAGTCGATATCGTCTTCGGCGCGGTTGAGATCGAGCAAGGCGCGCGGCGCATGGGCGACCAGCAGCGCAGCCCCGGTTTCGCGCGCGACAGCGACGCCGAGCCGGTCGGCATAGCGATCCTCCAACCGCAACTGGGCCAACGTCGCATCGCGCATCCGCCCCGTCACCGCCGCAGGATAGGTGCGCCCTGCATGTGGCACCGCGACCAGCACCGGCAGCCGCAGGCGCGGCGGGGTGCTCAGCGTGAAGGCGGGCGCATTGTCCAGACCCGGCACTACACCGCCGCTCGAGGAGGTGCGCACAGCGGCAGGATCTGGCCGGGAGGAGCGGGAGGGCGGCATCATTCCGCCTGCCTTGCTGACGGGTTTGCGCTGCCCTGTCAAAGCCTGATCGGGCCGGCCCGCACCGGCCTCCCGCCACAATCCGCACCGTAGCGGATATGATCCGCACGGCGCACAAAGATTTCTTAAGTCCAAGCTGCTATTGCGCCTGTCATGACAGCGATACGCACCCCCCGCATCTTGCTCGCCGAGGACGAAGACGCCATGCGCGCCTACCTTGAGCGCGCGCTGACCAATGCCGGATATGAAGTCAGCGCGGTCGACCGCGGCACTGACGCCGTGCCCTTGCTGGAAACCGGCGATTATGACCTGCTGCTTTCCGATATTGTCATGCCCGAAATGGACGGGATCGAGCTGGCCCAGCGCTGTGCCGAGATTTCCCCGCGCACCAAGGTGATGTTCATCACGGGCTTTGCCGCTGTGTCCTTGCGCGCCAGCCGCGAACAGCCGACCGCCAAGGTGCTGTCCAAGCCGTTCCACCTGCGCGATCTGGTGCTGGAAGTGGAACGCATGTTCGAAGATGCCGGCCAGGCGCGGGTCTGACGTTTCACTGGCTCGAATCGCTTGCACCCTTGCGGGGCTTGCGTTAAGGGCCGCCTCCGCCCCGGTTGGGGCACACATCCGATGGTGTGGGCGTATAGCTCAGTGGTAGAGCACTATGTTGACATCGTAGGGGTCGCAAGTTCAATCCTTGCTACGCCCACCATCGGCTGATCCGAGATAGCCCGCCCTTCACCGGCGGGCTTTTTTGTGTCCTGCGTCTGCTGCATCGGCTGTTGCGTTTCATTCGCATGTGCGGCGCTTGCAAGCCTGCCCTCCTCTGCTAAAGCCCCTCCTGGGATCTGATCAAAGCTTCCTGTCGATCACATTTAGCCCCGCGAAGACGGGGCAAGAAGGATAGGGCAACACACATGGACAAAATCAAAGTCGCCAACCCCGTCGTCGAGCTCGACGGCGACGAGATGACCCGCATCATCTGGCAATGGATCCGCGAAAGGCTGATCCTGCCCTACCTCGATATCGATCTGAAGTATTACGACCTCTCGATCGAGAACCGCGACGCGACCGACGATCAGGTGACCGTCGATTCCGCCAATGCCATCAAGCAGTATGGCGTCGGCGTGAAGTGCGCGACCATCACTCCCGATGAACAGCGCGTCGAGGAATTCGGCCTCAAGAAGATGTGGAAGTCGCCCAACGGCACGATCCGCAACATCCTTGGCGGCGTGGTCTTCCGCGAACCGATCGTGATCGACAACGTGCCGCGTCTGGTGCCGGGCTGGACTGACCCCATCGTGGTCGGCCGTCATGCCTTTGGCGACCAGTACAAGGCGACCGACACGCTGATCCCCGGCCCGGGCAAGCTGCGGCTGGTGTTTGACGGCGACGATGGCACCAAGATCGACCTCGACGTGTTCGACTTCCCCAGCGCCGGCGTGGCGATGGCGATGTACAACCTCGATGATTCGATTCGCGATTTCGCCCGCGCCAGCTTCAACTACGGCCTCAACCTCGGCTGGCCGGTGTATCTCAGCACCAAGAACACCATCCTCAAGGCCTATGACGGGCGCTTCAAGGATCTGTTCCAGGAAGTGTTCGACAACGAAGGTTTCGCCGAACAGTTCAAGGCAGCGGGCATCGTTTACGAACACCGCCTGATCGACGACATGGTGGCATCGGCCCTCAAGTGGTCGGGCAAGTTCGTCTGGGCTTGCAAGAACTACGACGGCGACGTGCAGTCGGACACCGTGGCACAGGGCTTCGGCTCGCTCGGCCTGATGACCTCCGTGCTGCTCAGCCCCGATGGCAAGACCGTCGAAGCCGAAGCCGCTCACGGCACCGTCACCCGCCACTACCGCCAGCACCAGCAGGGCAAGTCGACTTCGACCAACCCGATCGCCTCGATCTTCGCCTGGACCCGCGGGCTGATGTATCGCGGCAAGTTCGATGGCACGCCCGAAGTGGTCAAGTTCGCCGAAACGCTTGAGCGGGTCTGCGTCCAGACCGTTGAAAAGGGCCACATGACCAAGGATCTGGCGCTGCTGATCGGCCCGGGTCAGGCATGGCAGACCACCGAGCAGTTCTTCGAAACGGTCGCGCAGAACCTCGAAAAGGAAATGGCAAGCTGGGCCTGACGCCTGGCTGACACACACCATGGCAAGCCGATCCACCCCGCGCCTTGAAATCCGACAGGCCAAACTGAAGGACGTGCGGGAGATCGGCGAGCTGGTGCGCCGCGCTTATGATGATCTGCCCGCCTATACGCAGGGCGAAATTCGCGGGCAGATCAACAACTACCCCGAAGGCTGTTTTGTCGCGCTGTTCGATGGCGCGGTGGTCGGTTACTGCGCCTCGATGCGGCTGGACGAGCGCGTGGCGCTGTCGAACCACACCTGGGACGAGGTCACCGGCAACGGCTTCGGCAGCCGCCACGACCCGACCGGCGACTGGCTTTACGGTTATGAATTGTGCGTCGATCCGGCTGTGCGCGGCACCCGGCTGGGACGGAGACTATACGAGGAACGCCGCGCGCTGGCGGAACGCCTCGACCTCACCGGTATCGTGTTTGGCGGCCGGATGCCCGGCTACGCCCGCGCCAAGCGCCGCAAGACCAACCGTGCCGAGACGCCGGAGCAATATCTCGAACTGGTGAGCGAAAACCGCATCCACGATCAGGTGCTGCGTTTCCAGCTGGCCAACGGGTTCGAGCCTGCGGGCATCCTCCCCAAGTACCTGCCCGAGGACAAGGCGAGCCGCGGCAATGCCGTGCGGATGATCTGGCGCAACCCCTATGTCGACAGCGATTCCCCGCCCAAGCACCGCCTGCCGCGCGATGTCGAAAGCGTGCGCATCGCCACCTGTCAGCTGCAATCGCGCGCTGTCAGCGGCTTTGACGAATTCATGAAGCAGGTCGAATATTTCGTCGATGTCGCCGCGGATTACGAAGCGGATTTCATCGTCTTCCCCGAAATGTTCACCGTCATGCTGCTCTCGGCCGAGCCGAAGGAGCTGACCCCGCTCGAAGCGATCGAAACGCTCAGCGACTACACCCCGCGCATCCGCCAGCGCCTGTCCGAGATGGCGCTCGCCTTCAACATCAACATCATCGGCGGATCGCACCCGACCCGTATGCCTGACGGCGACATCCACAATGTCGCCTATGTCTGCCTGCGCGACGGATCGATCCACGCGCAGGAAAAGATCCACCCCA
This sequence comes from Porphyrobacter sp., assembly GCA_032116115.1. Classification (GTDB taxonomy): domain Bacteria; phylum Pseudomonadota; class Alphaproteobacteria; order Sphingomonadales; family Sphingomonadaceae; genus Erythrobacter. The sequence continues at coordinate 11,986 of JAUMAX010000012.1, read as the reverse complement.
CCCCCAACGAGGCCTATTGGTGGAACATCAAGGGCGGCGACACCATCGACGCCATCCCCACCGATTGCGGCCCGATCGGCGTGCTGATCTGTTATGACAGCGAATTCCCCGAACTCGCCCGCCGGTTGGTGGACGAAGGCGCGCGGATCATCTTCGTGCCGTTCTGCACCGACAGCCGTCAGGGCTACATGCGGGTACGGTACTGTTCGCAGGCCCGCGCCATCGAGAACCAGTGCTTCGTCGTGATGAGCGGCAATGTCGGCAACCTGCCCAATGTCGCCAACATGGATATCCAATACGCCCAGAGCTGCATCCTCACCCCCTGCGATTTCCCCTTCGCACGTGACGGGATCGCCGCCGAAGCCTCCGAAAATGTCGAGACGCTGACCATCAGCGACGTCAATCTTGCCGATCTTTCATGGGCGCGGGCGGAAGGCACGGTGCAGAACCTCGCCGACCGGCGGTTCGACCTTTACCGGATCGAATGGGACAAACGCGTCGGCAATATCAAGGACCCGCTGGGCGAAGAACGCTAGGCTACGCAGCGGGTGACAGCACCACGCGCACAGGCTAGGCCTATGGCGTGGCTGGCGAATTGACCCTCTCTCCCTTCCTGTCCGACGCGCTGGTTATCCTGGGCGCGGCAGGGATCGTGATTCCGGTCTTTGCGCGGTTCCGGATCACGCCGATCATCGGGTTCATCCTGATCGGCGTTCTGGTCGGCCCCTACGGCCTCGGCTCGCTGGTCGAGCCCATACCCTGGCTCTACTACGTCACCATCAGCAATCCGGAATCGCTCACGCCCTTTGCCGATTTCGGCATTGTGCTGCTGCTGTTCGCCATCGGGCTGGAGCTGTCGTTCAACCGCTTGTGGCAGATGCGCAAACTGGTGTTCGGCCTCGGAGCGCTGGAACTGCTGATTATCGGCAGCTCACTGGCCGCCTTCCTCGGGCTGGCAGGCAGCATGAGCTGGACCGGCGCGCTGGCGCTGGGCTTTGCGCTCGCGTTCTCCTCCACCGCCATCGTCCTGCCGATTTCCGGCACCCGCACCCCGGTCGGCCGGGCGGCGCTGTCGATGCTGTTGTTCGAGGATATCATGATCGTCCCGATCATCTTCATCCTCGGCGCGCTTGCCCCCAACGCGGCGGATGAAGGCTGGGCCGGTATGGTCGAGACCTTGTGGCAAGGCGGGCTGGTTATCGCGGTGCTGCTGATCGCGGGCCGCATGATTCTCCCCCGCCTGTTCGCGCAGGCCGCGCGCACCAAGAACCCCGAGCTGTTCCTTGCCGCATCGCTGCTGGTGGTGATCGGCGCGAGCCTTGCGACCGCGCTGGTCGGCCTGTCGCCCATTGTCGGCGCGCTGATCGCGGGGCTGCTGATCGCCGAGACCGAATATCACACCGAGGTCGAACAGATCATGGAGCCGTTCAAGGGCCTCGCGCTCGGCGTGTTCCTGATCACGGTGGGGATGAGCATCAATCTCGTCGAGATCGGCGAGCAGATCGGTGCTCTGGCGCTGGCGGTGGTGGGCGTGCTGCTGTTCAAGGCCACCGTGACCGGCGTCCTGCTGCGGCTGATGGGCGCGCGGCGCAGCACGGCGGCGGAAACCGGCGTGATGATGGCCTCGCCGTCCGAAACCACGCTGATCGTCCTCGCCGCCGCGACGAGCGCCCTTGTGGTCGATCAGGAAACCGCACGCTTCTGGCAGACCGTCACCGCCATCGGCCTGACCATCACCCCGCTGCTGGCAAAGCTGGGCGCGATGATCGCCCGCCGGGTGGACGGGGTCGGTGCGCCCGCGCCCGAGGATGACGGCGACGAAGCCCGGACGATCATCGTCGGCGGCGGCCGTGTCGGCCGGCTGATCGCGGACATGTTGCAGACCCACGGCAAATCTTACGTGATGATCGATTCCAACCCCGATCTCATCGCCGATGCCAAGCGCGACGGCTATCGCGCCATTTTCGGCGATGCCGCCCGCGGTGACACGCTGGCGCGGCTGGGCGTGGAGGTTGCTCCTGCGGTGGTTCTGACGATGGACGAACCGGTGCTGGCGCAAAGGCTGGTAACAAAGCTGCGCAATGCCTATCCCGATCTGCTGATCGTCGCCCGCGCGCGTGACACCGATCACGCCGCTGCGATGTACCGCGCAGGCGCAAGCCATGCAGTGCCGGAGACGCTGGAGAGTTCGCTCCAGCTGTCGGAAGCCGTGCTGGTCGATATCGGCGTGGCGATGGGGCCGGTGATCGCTTCGATCCATGCCAAGCGCGACGAATTCCGCGAACAGCTGGAGCGTGACGGGGGCCTGAGCGAAAAGCCCAAGCTGCGGACCTCAACCAGCGTGCAGGCTTAATCCTGGGCGAGCCGCCATTGCGTCACCCAGACATAGGGCCGCGCATCGGGTGCCGCGCGCAACCTGAAACCGTGGCGTGCTTCACGGCAGGTGTCATAGGCAATGCGCGCTGTGTTGCTTGAACGGACCGGACGGCAGGTCGTGACGCGGCCCTCTTCATCGAAGGTCACAGCAACAATCACCTGCGCCTCGATCGCGTTCTGCAAAGCGTCGCGCGGGTAGGTCATCTCCCGGTATTCAAGATCGGCGAGCGATAGCCGCTCGCCTTCGGGGGGGATCGTGTAGCTGCCAAAGGTCACGGGCCGCCCTTCGAACGGATAGGCCGTGGACATGCGGAAGGTCGCCTCTCCCTTGGCAGGCTTGCCGGTGTGGCTGCGAATGCTCAGCCGGTAGGTTGCACGGGTGTAATCGAGAGCCAGCCCCGGATAGGGCTGGAACCGCCCCACCCGCAGCGCCTGCGCGCAGAGCGCTTTTCCCGCAGGCACAAGCTTCTCGTTCGCATCAAACCGGCAGTCCTGCACCACGCCGGCAGCATCGATCGTGACGTCGACACCGAGCCGCTCGCGCCCCTGATCAAACACGCGGCGATAGGGCATGAGCGCGTCATCGAGAATGCCGAGGTCGAGCACGCCCGCTCCCGTCACATCGAAGACATCACCGTCGAAGACCACCTCGGTCCGGTCCTGCGCTGCGGGCGGCACAGCCTGCACAAGAGCAAGCATCGCCGCCGCACCGCTGGCACCGCGAAGCATCATCCCGCCAGCACGGCCTTTACCGCCGCCAGCGCGTCTGGCGCCTTGCTGCCATCCGGCCCGCCGCCCTGCGCCATGTCCGGCCGACCGCCGCCGCCCTTGCCGCCCAGCGCTTCCACACCCGCGCGCACCAGATCGACCGCGCTGAAACGGGCTGTCAGATCGTCGGTCACAGCTGCGGCGATGCTCGCCTTGCCGTCATTGACCGCGATGATCGCCGCCACGCCGCTGCCCATGCGCTGCTTGGCGGCATCGAGCAGCGGACGCAGTTCCTTTGCGTCCAGCCCTTCGAGCACCTGTCCGCTGAAGGTGACGCCCGCAACGGTCTCGTCCGCCGCAGGAGCCGCGCCGCCCGAACCGCCGCCGCCCAGCGCCAGCGCCTTCTTGGCCTCAGCCAGCTCCTTTTCGAGCCGCTTGCGTTCGTCCAGCAGCGCCGCGAGACGGGCCGGGACGTCCTCGGGGGTCGCGCGGATCACGCTGGCCGCTGTCTTGAGCGCTTCTTCGCGTCCGACCAGCCATGCCCGTGCAGCCTCTCCGGTCAGCGCCTCGATCCGGCGCACGCCCGAAGACACCGCGCTTTCCGAGACGATCCGGAACACGCCGATATCGCCGGTTGCCCGCACATGGGTGCCGCCGCACAGCTCGACCGAATAATTGCGCCCCTCCTTGCCCGAGCGGCCCATGGCAAGCACGCGCACTTCATCGCCATACTTCTCGCCGAACAGCGCCAGCGCGCCAGCTGCCACAGCATCGTCGGGCGTCATCAGGCGGGTGCTGACAGCCTCGTTGGCGCGGATTTCGGCGTTCACATCGGCTTCAATCGCGGCGATATCTTCCGGCGTGAGCGCGACGGGCTGCGAGAAATCGAAGCGCAGCCGGTCTTCGGCGACCATGCTGCCCTTCTGGGTCACGTGCCCGCCAAGGCGATTGCGGAGCGCGGCGTGGACAAGGTGCGTCGCCGAGTGATTGGCGCGGATGCGATCCCGGCGCTCGACATCGACGTCAAGCTGGACGTTGTCGCCGACGGCGACCGCGCCGGCATCGATGCGCACCTGATGCGCGTGCAAGCGGCCCAGCGGCTTGGATGTGTCAGTGACGGTCGCCTTCAGCCCGGAAAGGCTCGCCATCGTCCCAGCATCGCCGGTCTGGCCGCCACTTTCGCCGTAGAAGGGGGTCTGGTTGGTGAGGATCACCACCTCGTCACCCGCTGCGGCGCTGGCGACTTCGGCGCCGCCCTTGACGATCGCGACCACCCGGCCCTCGCCACTGGTGGCGGCATAGCCGGTGAACTCGCTAGCGCCTTCACGCTCGGCAATGTCGAACCAGATTTCACCCGATGCCGCATCGCCGCTGCCCTTCCATGCGGCGCGCGCGGCGGCCTTCTGGCGCGCCATGGCAGCGTCGAACCCGGCCTTGTCGACTCCGATCCCGCGCGCGCGCAGGGCGTCTTCGGTGAGGTCATAGGGGAAGCCGTAAGTGTCGTAGAGGCGGAAGGCGATCTCGCCATCAAGCTCGCCGCCACTGGCAAGGTCACCCGTGGTTTCGTCGAGCAGCTTCAGGCCCTTGTCGAGCGTGCGGCGGAACTGCGTTTCCTCGCGCTCCAGCACTTCGGCAATCAGCGCCTGACCGCGGGCAAGCTCGGGATAGGCCGCGCCCATCTCGGTGACGAGCGCCGGAACGAGGCGGTGCATCAGCGGCTCGGACGCGCCGAGCAGGTGCGCATGGCGCATGGCGCGGCGCATGATGCGGCGCAGAACGTAACCACGGCCTTCGTTCGACGGCAGCACGCCGTCCGCCATCAGGAAGCTGGTGGAGCGCAGGTGATCGGCGATCACGCGGTGGCTGGCGGCCTGTTCGCCCTGAGCGGCAACGCCGGTGAGCGATTCCGAGGCCGAGATCAGCGCCTTGAACGTGTCGGTGTCGTAGTTGTCGTGGACGCCTTGCAGAACCGCGGCGATGCGTTCGATCCCCATGCCGGTGTCGATCGAGGGCTTGGGCAGATCGCGGCGGGTGCCGTCGGCCTGCTGATCGTACTGCATGAACACGAGGTTCCAGATCTCGACGAAGCGGTCCCCGTCCTCGTCCGGGCTGCCGGGAGGGCCGCCGAAGATGTGGTCGCCGTGATCGTAGAAGATTTCGGAACAAGGCCCACAGGGTCCGGTGTCGCCCATCGACCAGAAATTGTCGGATGTCGGGATGCGGATGATGCGGTCGTCCGGCATCCCCGCAATCTTGCGCCACAGGGCGTGGGCCTCGTCATCGGTGTGATAGACCGTGACGGTGAGCTTGTCCTTGGGCAGGCCCCATTCGCCGGTCAGCAGGGTCCAGGCATGCTCGATCGCCTGCTCCTTGAAATAGTCGCCGAAGGAGAAATTCCCGAGCATTTCAAAGAAGGTGTGGTGCCTTGCGGTGTAGCCGACATTGTCGAGATCATTGTGCTTGCCGCCCGCACGCACGCATTTCTGCGAGGACGCGGCGCGCGGGGACGCCGGGGTTTCGAGCCCGGTGAACACGTTCTTGAACGGCACCATCCCGGCATTGACGAACATCAGCGTCGGATCGTTGTACGGCACAAGCGGTGCCGACGGCGTGGCGGTGTGGCCAGCCTTGCTGAAATAGTCGAGGAAGGAGCGGCGGATTTCGTTCGTCGATGTCATGGCGCTGCAGTTAGGCAAAGCGCAGGGATTTCGCAATGGAGCGCGCATTCAAGCGCAAGCCAAACGTTGCAGGCGTGTCACAGCAAGACGCGCGCACCAGCTCCTCGCGCCCGCAAATGCGAAAGGCCGGCCTGCGCTTTGGGGAAAAGCACAAGCCGGCGTTCCGGGTGTTCGGGCGCTGGTGGGACAGCCGGGACGCGGGACACGTCCCGGGCATACGCCCGCTTGGGGATCAGTCGTCCGAGTCCGCGTCCGGCCCGGTCATCATCTCCCCGGCAACCTGATCGGTGCGGCTGCGGATCGCAGCTTCCAACCGGTCGCAAACTTCGGGATGTTCCTTGAGGTAGTTCTTGGCGTTCTCGCGCCCCTGCCCGATGCGGATGCTGTCATAGGAGAACCAGCTCCCCGACTTTTCGACCAGACCGGCCTTCACGCCGAGATCGATGATCTCGCCGATCTTGGAGATGCCTTCACCGTACATGATGTCGAATTCGACCTGCTTGAACGGCGGGGCGACCTTGTTCTTGACCACCTTCACGCGGGTTGCGTTACCGGTAATCTCGTCACGGTCCTTGATCTGTCCGGTGCGGCGGATGTCGAGCCTTACGCTCGCGTAGAACTTCAGCGCATTGCCGCCGGTGGTGGTTTCGGGGTTACCGTACATCACGCCGATCTTCATGCGCAGCTGGTTAATGAAGATCACCATGCAGCGCGAGCGGCTGATCGAGCCGGTCAGCTTGCGCAGCGACTGGCTCATCAGGCGGGCCTGAAGGCCGACGTGCGAATCGCCCATCTCGCCTTCGATTTCCGCGCGCGGAACCAGAGCCGCGACCGAATCGACCACCAGCACGTCGATCGCGTTGGAACGCACCAGCGTGTCGACGATTTCGAGCGCCTGTTCGCCGGTATCGGGCTGCGAGACGATCAGTTCGTCAATGTCGACGCCGAGCTTCTTGGCATAGACCGGATCAAGCGCGTGTTCCGCGTCCACGAAAGCCGCGGTGCCGCCCATCTTCTGCGCTTCGGCGATGACATGCAGCGCCAGCGTGGTCTTGCCCGAGCTTTCCGGACCATAAACTTCGATCACCCGGCCGCGCGGCAGGCCGCCGATGCCGAGAGCAATATCCAGACCGAGCGATCCGGTCGAAATCGCTTCGACCTGCATGGTCTCCTTCGAGCCCAGCTTCATGGCCGAACCCTTGCCGAAAGCGCGGTCAATCTGTGCAAGCGCGGCTTCGAGAGCCTTTTGACGATCCACGGCTTTTTTGTCCTCTTCCACCAATTTCAATTGGGTAGCCATCGCACGCGCTCCTTCGATTGACCAGAGGCGGCAAAGCAGTTTTCCGCCGCCCGGTGGAGCCCATGTATCGGATTTGTTCTCGCGGAACAAGTAGGGAACGAAAATTATTTTCCGGCGGAACGCGCCGCCCGCCCTACTCGTCCGTCGCCTCGCGGTGCTGCCAGTCGAAAACACCTTCGCTATTGGCCGGCACCGTCACCTCGACCGTCTGGTAACCGTTCTTCACCTCGACCGTGCGGCGCGGGAAGCGGATGTCGTATTCGCCCGCATAGCCGACCCGCAGCCGCATCGTGATCGTGTGCGGATTGGCGTTGGTGATCCGGGCGCGCATCTTGGTCCACTTTGGGCCATCAGGAGGGGCATCGTCCAGCGCCCCGCCGCAGCGCACAAAGACCTGCGCGCTTGCCCCCAGTTCCAGCTCGATATCCTGCCCGCGGGCATAATCGCGCAAGTTCACCGCGCCCGCCAACTGGCTTCCGCGCGAGGTCGGTTCGAACAGCGTCATCGCCCCCTGCGGCAGCGCAATGCCGAGGCCTTTGGCGACCTCGTTCTTGGTCACCAGCAGCAGGCTGGCCGGCTTGGGCTCCTCATCCTCGTCATCAGCCCAGTCCCACGGATCGCATTCGCCCGCCTGATAGAGATAGCGCGCCTTGACCGCGTCCTTGTTGAGGAAGGCGACCTGCTTCATCCCCTTGGCCGACACGTTGACCCGTTCGGGCACGCGGAACAGCTTGAGGTCGCCCAAGTCTTCTTCCTCGGCGGTTACGACCGATACCGATTCGACCCGCTCGACGCGCTTCATGGCAGTGACGATGATCGTGCGATCATCCATCTCCATCATCGCCGGGGCGGGATAGGCCATCTCCGGCGCGTACAAGACCGGCGGCGGGGACGGCGGCGGCACCAGCCCGCCGCTGGTGCTTCCGAGCGGGTAGCAGGTCAGCCACAACTCCTCTGCCACCGGCGGATCGGCGAGGCTTTCGTAATCGCTGTCCACATTCAGCCGCCCGGCAATGATCTGGAGCCGGGCGTTATCGAAGCTCTGGCCGTTGTCATTCACCAGCGTCAGCCAGCTCAACAGGCTGAGGTCGAACTCCCCGCTCTTGCCCTGCCCCCCGCCCTTCAGAGTGGTGTCTTTCATGGTGGCGACGTAATTGGCCTGCCAGTCAAAGCCCCAGGCAAGGTAGGTCAGCGTCACATCATAGGTGCCGCCTTCAGGCGAACGGGTGTCGACCGAGAACACCGGATTGGGCGAAAGCCCGTCAGGCACGCGGTCGAAGGTAAGGGTTTCGGGCAGGCCCGAACACTGCACCGCCTCGAAGCCCTGCCCGGTCTGGAGCACCAGCCCGCCATCGGCGCGGGTGCGCACCACGGCGCGTTCGCTCACCTGCGCGCCGGTCGCCGGGTTCATGCGCGTGATCGTCACCCGGTTGCCGAGCGTCCCGTCCACCAGCGCGGCGGGCGACAGGAGCTGCGCGTTGCGGTTCTTCTCGATCGTGCCGCCGGGAAGACCGGTGACAATGGCCGAAACGCCGATCATGCCTTCGGCCACACCGTCAAAGCGGATGGTGGATTCCCCCTTGGGCAGCGTCACACGCCGCGTCTCGGAGATCATGGCGAGGCCTTGCGGGTATTCGGCCTCCAGCGGATCATCCACGCCGCGGTCGGGGTCGCGGTAGATCGTGACAGCAAGATCGGTCGGCGCAGAAGCGTCCACCACCTCGCGCGCGGCAAGGGGCGCGGCGATCACCACCGCGCCGGTCAGCCAGATTGCGGCCCGCCGCATCGCCGCCGCCCTAGTAACGGGTTTCGTAAGTGACGCGGATGACCCGCTCACCCTCGGCCGGGATCGGGACGGTGTAGCGCCGCTGGTCATCGTTCAGCTGCTCGCCCTTGATGTCTTCGGAGGTCACGCGGTAATCGTTCGACCACCAGCTGCGGTTCAGGCCGTTCTGGGTGAGTTCGACCTCGACGGGCGTATCCTTGGCATTGGTGAGGGTGTAGCGCATCACGGTGCGGTAATAGGTCTTGGGCCGTTCGATGGTGACTTCCTCCGTCACCTTGCCGTCCTTGACCACCCGCCAGCGCGCGCTTTTTTCCCATTCGTCGCTGGTGATGGTTTCGCGCTTTTCGACTTCGGATTTCACCGTGATGTCGAACGCCTCGCCTGTCACCAATGACAGGTCGCTGCCCATCGGGGTGTGGTCGATCGCCTTTTCGCCGATGAACTGCGGCGTGCCTTCGCTGTCGCGCTGGTAGAAGCGCACCGTGCCGGCAGGCAGCGCATCGCCGAGGCCCTGATCGCGCGAGGTGGAAAAGGCGATGCGGCTTTCGACATTTTCGGGCTGCTCGTCGTTCTGCTGCCAGTAGACGCCGCGCGAATAGACCTTGCGGGCAGGCACGGATTGCACGTCGAGGAAGCTGACCTGCTTGGTCTGGGCATTGGCGACCGTGGTGCGGCCGCTGATGGGGTAGAGGTAGAAATCGCCCAGCCGCTCACGGCTCGCCGCTTCGGTTCCGGCACGGGTCATGCCGCGATCCGTGTAGCTTCTCTGGCCGAAATTGCGCGGCCCCCCGCTCGCATTGGGGTTGCCTGCCACCAGCACGGTATCGGCCTGATGGAATGTGGTGCCGGTGGAGTTGGTGAGCGTCACCCAGCCCTGCATGTCGATGGTGCCGCCTGCCTCGTTGTAGAGCGCGACGTAATCCGCGCTCCAGCCGAGGCCATTGGTGAGATAGCGCAGCGCAACGGGCCGTGTGCCGGCGCGGGTGCTGTCGAGATTGACCGACAACGTCGGCCGCGCGCGCAGGTTCGGCGGCACGCGGTCAAAGATCACGCGCACCGGCAGGCCATCATCGCGCAGCACCTCGATCCGGTCGCCGATCTTCAGCACCGTGCCGCCCGCAACGGAAAGAACAGTGGCGCGCTCACGGGTTTCGGCGCCGGTGGCAGGGTTGGTGCGCAGCAGCGTGACGGTCTGGCCGACGGCCTTCTCCATCAACTTTTCAGGCGTCAGCAGGTCGTAATCGAAGTTCTGTTCGATGATCGTGGTGTTGGCTGCGGCAAAGCTCAGCGTCTGGGGCTGGATCTGGGCCGAGACGTCGGGGAATTCGACCCGGGCCTTGCCTTGGGCGATGGCGATCTGGCGCACGTCCTGCACCAGCGCGAGGCTGTTGTTGTAGATGGTGAGCGCAACATCCCCCTGAGCGGTCGCCTCGGCTTCCGGAGATGTCTGCGCCGCAGCGCCCGCTGCCAGCCACACCGCTGCCGATAGGCCGAAGCCCGCAGTGATCGCGCGAATATCCATGTCGTCCCCTCTCTGTCTCCGGGACCGAGGATGAACGACTTGGCGGCTTTATCCAAGATGAATGCTGCGCTTTCCTGCCGAAATCTGCGCGGGCTGGCTTAGGCCTCTGCCGCCGCTTCGGCCCGCGCTTCCCGCAGCACCGCGCCGACCTTGTCGCCGATCGACGCAACACTGAAGGGCTTGGCGATGAAGTGCATGTCGGGGATGTCGATATCGCGGCGCAGCTGCTCCTCGGCATAGCCTGACATGAACAGCACCGGCAGGCGCGGATGGGTGGCGCGGATGGCGCGCACCATTGCGGGGCCATCGAGTCCGGGCATCACAACGTCGCTGACGACAATGTCGAATTCGGTCTTGCCCTCGGTAATCGCGGCAAGGCCTTCCTCGCCGTTGGCGCAGGCGGTGACCTCATAACCGGCGCGCGCCAAAGCCCGTTCGGCGACGGCGCGGACCATATCCTCGTCCTCGACCAGCAGCACCTTGCCGCCTGCCGACCAGTCCGACGATACCAGCGGCGCAGGCGCACGCTTCTTGGGCATCTCGCCGCGGTGGACGGGGAAATAGACCGTGAACCGCGCGCCGGTGGGATGGCCAGTCTTGTCGGTGATATTGTCGGCGAAGATGAACCCGCCCGATTGCTTGACGATCCCGTAGGCGGTCGACAGGCCGAGGCCGGTTCCCTTGCCCTGCTCCTTGGTGGTGAAGAACGGCTCGAACAGTTTGGGCAGCACATGGGGCGGAATGCCCCCGCCGGTGTCCTGCACGATCAGGACTGTATAGTCCGCTGCTGGCAAGACCTCCGAGCCCAATTGAACGACCTGCTTGGCCTGCAACGTCCGGGTGTAGAGCGATATCCGCCCCTGCCCGTTTCCGCGCGACTGGATCGCATCGCGGGCGTTCACGGCGAGGTTCATGATCACCTGCTCCAGCTGCTGCGGATCGGCGCGCACCGGCCCCAGATTGCGGTCATGCTGGACGTAATAGGTGATCTTCTCGCCCAGCAGCCGCTTGATCAGCGGGCTGACCTCGCTCACCACATCCGGCAGCTGGATGATCTCGGGCCGCAGAGTCTGTTGGCGCGAGAAGGCGAGCAATTGCCGCGTCAGCGCGGCGGCGCGGTTGGAATTGGCGCGGATCTGCTGGATATCGTCATAGTCGCTGTCGCCCGGAATATGGCGGAGCAGCATCAGATCGCAGGTGCCGATAATGGCGGTCAGCACATTGTTGAAATCATGCGCGACCCCGCCGGCAAGCTGGCCGACGGCCTGCATCTTGGTGGCCTGTGCGACCTGACGACGCAGCTGGTTTTCCTGCGAGGTATCGGCAAGGCTGAGCAGCACCGCCGCCTCTCCCAATCCCCGCACGCCTGCAAGACCGAGCGAGACCGGTTCCTCCGGACTCCCCACCAGCCGCACAGCCACATCGCCGCTGGTCGCCGGTCCGCGGCCGTGGCGGCGCACCGCATCGGAAAGGGCAGCTTTGTCCTCGTGCACCACGAGATCGGTCGGGAATTGCGGCAACCCGCGCCCTTCGCGCCCGACCGAGCGCAGGAAAGCCTCGTTCCCGAACAGGAAACGCCCGTCGCGTTCGGTCATGGCCAGACCCAGCGGCAATTG
>JAUMAX010000011.1:0-6559 GCA_032116115.1 Porphyrobacter sp. | reverse complement strand
AATGCAAGCCCCCCTTTCTGGCCGCCCGGTCATCTCCGCCACCGGCCTGTTCACGCCCGAAGAGAGCATCACCAATGCCGAGCTGGTGGCGAGCTTCAACGCTTTCGTCGACCGCCACAATGCGGCCAATCCCGATGCCGAGCCTTTGGCCTATTCCTCGGTCGAGTTCATCGAGAAGGCGAGCGGGATCAAGTCGCGCCATGTGATGAGCAAGGCTCCGATCCTCGATCCCGAGGTGATGTGTCCGCGCCTGCCCGAACGCGGCAATGACGAAATCTCGGTCATGGCCGAGATCGGCGTGGCCGCCGCAAAGCAGGCGCTGGAGCGTGCGGGCCGCAAGCCGGAAGATGTGGACGCCGTGCTGTGCGCCGCCTCGAACATGCAGCGCGCCTATCCGGCCATGGCGATCGAGATCCAGCAGGCGCTGGGGATCGAGGGCTTTGGCTTCGACATGAATGTCGCCTGCTCCTCGGCAACCTTCGGCATCCAGACGGCGGCTGATTATGTCCGCGCCGGCCATGCGCGTTCCGTTCTGGTGGTCAGCCCCGAAATCACCTCCGGCCACCTCAACTGGCGCGACCGCGATAGCCACTTCATCTTCGGCGATGTGGCGACGGCTGTGCTGGTCGAGGATGCCGCCATTGCGCCCGCTCAGCATTGGGAAATTCTCGGCACGAAGCTGAAGACGGTGTTCTCGAACAACATCCGCAACAATTTCGGCTTCCTGAACCGCGCGGCGCCCGAGAACGCCGGGACTGCCGACAAGCTGTTCGTCCAGGAGGGACGCAAGGTTTTCAAGGAGGTCGTGCCGATGGTGGCGCAGATGATCCTTGATGAAGCCGCGCGGCTCGGCCTCGATCCTGAAGCCTTGCGCCGCCTGTGGCTGCATCAGGCCAATGCGGGCATGAACCGGCTTATCGCCCACAAGGTTCTGGGCCACGAGGCCAACGAGGACGAAAGCCCGACCGTGCTCGACACCTATGGCAACACCTCCAGCGCAGGCTCGATCATCGCGTTCCACCAGCACAGCGACGATCTGCTGGCGGGCGATACGGGGCTGATCTGCAGCTTCGGCGCGGGCTATTCTGCGGGGACGGTGTTTGTGCGCAAGGCGAGTTGAGGGCCGACTTGCTTGCGGCCACGCGCCGCACTCCCTAGAAGCGAAACGATGGCAGGCGAAATCCTCGATAACAAAGGCCGCGGCGAGGCGGGATGGGATTGGCCCGCGATCCATCCGGAGGGGCGCAAGTTCGGGTTGATTGCGGTTGCCGCGAGCCTGTTCTTCCTGCTCGTACTCGATTGGGAAATCATCGGCTGGCCGTTGCTGCTGCTGTCGGTTGGTATCTTCGCCTTCTTCCGCGATCCCGAGCGCGTGGTGCCGCAAGGCGATGCTGCGATCATCTCTCCCGCCGATGGCCTCGTCACGCTGATCGAGGAGGTCGAACCGCCGCTGGAATTGCAGATCGACGACGGCTCGGGCTTTGCCGGTTTGCCCTCCGGTCCTGTCACGCGGGTGTCGATCTTCATGAGCGTGTTCAACGTCCACATCAACCGGACGCCCGCCGGCGGGACAGTGCGGCGGGTGGTCTACATTCCCGGCAAGTTCATGAACGCCGAACTCGACAAGGCGAGCGAACAGAACGAGCGCCAGCATATCCTGATTGAGCGGACAGACGGACTGAAGATCGGCTTTACACAGATAGCCGGGCTTATGGCGCAGCGGATCGTATCTTTCGTGAAGCCGGGCGACATCGTCGCCAAGGGCCAGCGGGTCGGCTTGATTCGGTTCGGCAGCCGGGTCGATATCTATCTTCCGGCTGGAACTGACCCCAAGGTGATGATCGGCCAGACCACCATTGCCGGGGAGACCGTGATCGCCGAAATTGGCCAGCGCGGGCTGATCGAAGGGATCGCCCAATGAGCAGACCTCCCGTCAAGCGCGGCCCGCGCAAGATTCCGGGCGCGCGGTTTTTCCCGGCGCGGCTCGGCCCCAAGGCCGCCGAGGACGAGGATGAAGGCGGCGCGGTGCGCAATCCCGGCGGCGGGCTGACCCTGCGGGCGATGTTGCCCAACGCGATTACCGCGGCGGCGCTGTGTTCGGGCCTGACCGGCATCCGCTACGCGACCGAGGGCCAGTGGACCTTTGCGATCGGGCTGGTGGTGCTGGCGAGCGTGCTCGACGGGATTGATGGCCGCGTTGCGCGGCTGCTGAATGCGCAGTCGCGGTTTGGCGCCGAGCTCGATAGCCTTGCGGATTCGCTATCCTTCGGCGTTGCTCCGGCGCTGATCCTGTTCATGTGGTCCTTGCAGGACTGGCCGCGCTTTGGCTGGTTTGCTGCCCTGGCCTTTGCGATCTGCTGCGCACTCAGGCTGGCGCGCTTCAATGCGCGCATCGATCTTGACGATCAGCCGCACAAATCGGCAGGCTTCCTGACCGGAGTGCCTGCGCCGGTGGGGGCGGGGCTGGCTTTCACCCCGTTCTACTTATGGCACGAGACCGGCTACGCCCTGTTCCGCGATCCTGTGCTGATGGCGCTGTGGCTGACAGTGATCGCGACCCTGATGATCTCGAACATGGCGACTCTGAGCTGGGCTTCGCTGCGGCCGCGCCGCTCGGTCCGGCTGCCGCTGATTGCCTTTACGGGTCTGGCCTTTGCCGCCCTGCTGGTCGAGCCGTGGTGGACCTTGGCAGCGATCAGCATCGTCTATCTGGCGCTGATGCCTTACGGGCTGGTCAAATATGGCCGGATCAAGCAGCGGCGCAGGCTTGAAGCGTCCGGCGGCGCGCCGTCTGGTGGCGACGCGGCGTAAGAGTACGAGCGGACGGGCGCAGCTGCATGTCGACTGCTGCTGCCTGAAGCGCCAGACCGGCGCGCATCACATCACCTTCACGCATCAGCCGGGCATAGGCGGCACGCGCCTTGAGCAGGCTGTCGGCGATCACAGCCGCAGCGATGATCCCGGTGAGCGTGAACAGCACGGTAATGGCGAGAGCGAGCATGGCAGTATCCCCTGAATTGTTCGTTCTTTGTTCTTACGCCTTGTTCCCTACCTGTTCCGGGCTGTCAAGCGCCTTTCTTGCAGGTGCGAGGACGAATTTTCTCGACCCTGCGCAATCGGGACTGGATTTCGTTGCGGCACGGGGCTAAGGGCGCGCTCGCTTCGGCACAGGCACACGGCCTGCTGTCCGCGGCAAATTCACATGGAAGGCGCACATACCGGTGCCGTTTGCGGGACATCCGCACTCGCGGTTCCAGTCTTCCAGAGGAACAACCGGAAAGGAATTACCTATGGCGGCACCTGTCGTCACGATGCAGCAATTGATCGAGGCCGGCGCTCACTTCGGCCACCAGACCCACCGCTGGAACCCGCGCATGAAGCCGTATATCTTCGGCGCGCGCAACGGTGTTCACATCATCGACCTGTCGCAGTCCGTGCCGCTGTTTGCGCGCGCTCTCGACTTCGTCGAATCGACCGTGCGTTCGGGCGGCAAGGTGCTGTTCGTCGGCACCAAGCGTCAGGCGCAGGAGCCGATCGCTGAAGCCGCCCGCATGTCGGGCCAGCACTTCGTCAACCACCGCTGGCTGGGCGGGATGCTCACCAACTGGAAGACGATCTCGGGTTCGATCCGTCGCCTCAAGAGCCTTGAAGAAATGCTTTCGGGCGATGTCTCGGGCTTCACCAAGAAGGAAGTTCTCCAGCTCACCCGTGAGCGCGAGAAGCTGGAAATGTCGCTCGGCGGCATCCGCGACATGGGCGGCATTCCGGACGTGATGTTCGTGATCGACGCCAACAAGGAAGATCTGGCGATCAAGGAAGCCAACGTTCTCGGCATCCCGGTCATCGGTATCCTCGACACCAACGTCGATCCTTCGGGCATCGCTTTCCCGGTTCCGGGCAACGACGATGCGAGCCGTGCGGTGCGTTTGTACTGCCAGGCCATCGGTGAAGCGGCGCTGGCCGGCAAGGGCAAGTTCCAGGCCGACGTGTCGAGCGATTTCGGCGCGATGGCGGAACCCCCGGCTGAAGCTGTCATCGCTGACGAGCCGGCTGCGGAAGACGCCGAAGCCTGATTTTTGCGCGAGTGATTGACGGCCGTCGTCAATCACCCGTCACATAACCCCTCTAGCGCGCCCGGCATTGCCCTCCCATCCGGGACCGGCAGGGCCGGGCGCCCGAACAACACACGAAAAGGAATTTCTCATGGCCGATTTTTCCGTCGCTGACGTGAAGAAGCTGCGCGAGCGCACCGGCGCTGGCATGATGGACGCCAAGAAGGCGCTGACCGAAGCGGGCGGCGATATCGAAGCTGCGGTTGACGCTCTGCGCGCCAAGGGCCTCGCCACCGCGCAGAAGAAGTCGAGCCGCACTGCGGCTGAAGGCCTCGTCGGCGTCGCCGTTGCCGGTACCCGCGGCGTCGCAGTCGAAGTGAACTCGGAAACCGATTTCGTCGCCAAGAACGACCAGTTCCAGAGCTTTGTGCGCAACGTCACCGCTGTCGCGCTCGAACTTGGCACCGATGATGTCGAAGCGCTGAAGTCGGCTGCCTATCCTGACGGCGGCACGGTGTCGGACAAGCTGACCGACAACGTTGCGACGATCGGTGAAAACCAGCAGATCCGCCGCATCAAGAACGTCTCGGTCGAGAAGGGCGCTGTGATTTCGTATATGCACACCGCCGCTGCCGAAGGCCTCGGCAAGATCGGCGTGCTGATCGCGCTGGAAAGCGAAGCGGGCGCAGACGTGCTCGAACCGCTCGGCAAGCAGCTTGCCATGCACGCGGCCGCCGCCTTCCCGATGGCGCTCGACGCTGACGGGCTCGACGCTGAAGTGATCGAGCGCGAGCGCAAGATCGCTGCCGAAAAGGCTGCCGAAACCGGCAAGCCCGAAGACGTGCAGGCCAAGATGGTCGACGGCGCGGTGAAGAAGTTCGCCAAGGAAAACGCCCTGCTCAGCCAGATCTTCGTGATGGACAACAAGACCGTCATCGCCGATCTCGTGGCGCAGGCTGGCAAGGCCGCCGGCACCCCGATCGTGCTGAAGGACTATGCCCGCTTCCAGCTCGGCGAAGGCATCGAGAAGGAAGAAGTCGACTTCGCCGCAGAAGTCGCAGCCACGCTCAAGGGCTGATCTTCCAGCCAGGGATACAGGACGGCCGTCGCAGCATGATGCTGCGGCGGCCGTTTCCTTGAAAGCTGCCCCAGCTTGCCCTTTGCGCCCAGCTTACCCTTTGCGCATTCGCGCTTTGCCCGTTAAGTGCGGCGCACCCAGATTCCTCCCCCGAGATTCCAGCCGGAGCCCACCCGTCCATGTCCCTCCCCACGATCAAGCGCGTCCTTCTGAAACTGTCGGGCGAAGTGCTGATGGGGGATCAGCAGTTCGGGATCGATCCGAAGTTTGTTGCTGACCTTGCAGGCGAAGTGAAAGCGGCCAAGGAAACGGGGCTCGAAATCTGCCTCGTGATCGGCGGCGGCAATATCTTCCGCGGGATGGCGGGCGCTGCGCAGGGCATGGACCGCGCGCAGGCCGATTACATGGGCATGCTGGCAACCGTTATGAACGCGCTGGCGATGCAGAACGCATTGGAGCAGCTGGGCGTGCAGACCCGCGTGCAGTCAGCGATCGAGATGGACAAGGTGTGCGAGCCGGTGATCCGCCGCCGTGCCGAACGCCATCTGGAAAAGGGTCGCGTTGTGATTTTCGCCGCAGGCGTCGGCGCGCCCTATTTCACCACCGACAGCGGCGCAGCCCTGCGCGCGGCGGAAATGAAGTGCGATGCGCTGCTGAAAGGCACCAGTGTCGACGGGGTCTATGACAGCGATCCCAAGCACAACCCGCAGGCCGAGCGTTTCGATACCGTGACTTACGACCGCGTGCTCGCGGACAATCTCAAGGTGATGGACGCCTCTGCCGTGGCCTTGTGCCGTGACAACAAGATCCCGATTGTGGTCTTCTCGATCCGCGAGAAAGGCAACCTTGCCCGCGTTCTTGCGGGTGAGGGCGTGCAGACCATCGTGCAAGACAGCTGATAGAACCGAAGGAACCCCAGCCATGCCGCAATATGACAAGGCCGATGTCGAGCGCCGGATGAAGGGCGCTGTGGAAGCGCTCAAGAGCGATCTCCAGGGTCTGCGCACAGGCCGCGCCAACACCACTCTGCTCGATCCCGTCGTGGTCGAAGTCTATGGCTCGATGATGCCGTTGAGCCAGGTGGCGACCGTCTCTGCGCCGGAACCGCGCATGCTTTCGGTGCAGGTGTGGGACAAGTCGAACATGATCCCGGTCGAAAAGGGCATCGCCCATGCCAACCTCGGCCTCAACCCGATCATCGACGGCCAGACCCTGCGCTTGCCGATCCCCGATCTGACGCAGGAGCGCCGCAAGGAGCTCGCCAAGCTGGCGGGCCAATATGCCGAAAAGGCCAAGATCGCTATCCGCAACGTGCGCCGTGATGCGATGGAAAGCCTGAAGACGGACGAGAAGAAGAAGGAAATCTCCGAGGACGATCGCAAGCGTTCCGAAGAGCAGGTCCAGAAGCTGACCGATCAATACGTCAAGG